>NC_014297.1:1404559-2809118 GCF_000196895.1 Halalkalicoccus jeotgali B3 | reverse complement strand
TTCCATTTCGAGTTCGATCAGACGATTCAGTTCGACGGCGTACTCGATCGGGAGTTCCTCGGTGATGGGCTCGATGAAGCCGCTGACGATCATCTGTTTCGCGTCGTCGTCGTCCAGCCCCCGCGACTGGAGGTAGAAGACGTCCTCGTCCCCGATCTTCCCCACCGTCGCCTCGTGAGCCACGTCGACCTTCGACTCGTTGATCTCCATGTACGGCATCGTGTCCGAGACGGACTCGTTGTCGAACATCAACGCGTCACACTCCACGCTCGTCGACGAATCGTGCGCCCCGTCGGCGATGTGGACCAACCCTCTATAATTGGTCCGGCCACCGTCTTTCGAGATCGATTTCGATTCGATCGTGGAGTTGGTGTTGGGCGCGTTGTGATAGACCTTCGCCCCAGTGTCGATGTCCTGGCCCTCGCCCGCAAACGCAATCGAGATGTGGTTCGCGCTCGCCCCGCGACCCTTGAGAATGGTGCAGGGATAGAGCATCGTGGCTTTCGAGCCCATCGAGCCCGAGACCCACTCCATCCGGCCGCCCTTCTCGGCGAGCGCGCGTTTCGTATTGAGGTTGAAGGTGTTTTTCGACCAGTTCTGCACGGTGCTGTATTGGACGTGGGCGTCCTCGCCGACGAACACTTCCACCCCCCCGGAGTGCAGGTTGTGCGTGCCGTATTTCGGCGCGCTACAGCCTTCGATGTAGTGGACTTCGCTGCCCTTTTCGGCGACGATGAGGGTGTGTTCGAACTGGCCCATCCCCTCCGAGTTCATGCGGAAGTAGGCCTGAACGGGCATTTCGACGGTGACGTCCTCGGGAACGTAGACGAAGCTCCCGCCGGACCAGACCGCACCGTGGAGGGCGGCGAACTTGTTGTCGCTTGGGGGAACGCAGCGGGTCATGAAGTACTCCTTCACGATGTCGGGGTGTTCCTGGACGGCCTCGTCCATGTTCATGAAGACGACGCCCTTCTCCTCCCACTGTTCTTGCATGTTCTGGTAGACGACCTCGCTTTCGTACTGGGCGCCCACCCCGGAGAGCGATTCGCGCTCGGCCTCGGGGATGCCGAGTTTCTCGAAGGTATCCTTGATGTCTTCGGGGACGTCCTCCCAGGAGTCGACGCTCCCGCGGGCTTCGACGTCGGGGCGGATGTAGGGGATGATCTCCTCGACGTCGAGCTGGGTGAGGTCGGGCTGGCCGGGCCAGTCGGTGGGAAGGGGCATGTTCTGGTAGTGTTCGAGCGCTCTAAGGCGGCGATCGAGCATCCAGTCGGGTTCGTCCTTGTCCTCGCTGATGAGGCGGACGACCTCTTCGGTCAGGCCCTTCTCCGAGCGGAACGCCGAGCGCTCCTCGTTGCGGTGATCGAAGCGCTCCTGGTTCTTGGTGAGTTCTTCCGAGCTCATGTGCCGGGCTACGTAACGAGTGCGTAAGAACCTGTGCCCGATCCCACCGTCTCGAAACCGATTCGGGTTACGTCCCGCCGTTCACGATTCGACGACCGGGGCAACACCAAAGCCGACACCGGCCGTTTATCGAGGTGGTGATGCCTCGCAACACCACCATCAGTGGTGCTCTCTTGGCGCTCTTCCGGGCGCTGTACCGTCTCCCGTCGGTCCTCCCCGCGCTCCCGAACGCCGTCTACTACCGACTCGCGGGCGCGAACTACCGCTACCAACTGGTGGCGACGGAAAAACGGGTGCGCGAGGGCTCGTTTCGCAGCTACGAACTCTATCATCGCCACGGCAACGACTGGCTGCTCGCGGCGCTGCTGGACCGCTGTCGCGACGGCGACGTAGTCGTGGACGTCGGCGCGAACACCGGCGTGTACTCGCTTTCGGTCGCCGCCGAGTACCCCGACGCGACCGCGGTGGCGATCGAACCGAACCCCGAAATCGCCGGGGCACTTCGGGCGAACGTGGCCGCGAGCGGGTTCGAGGACCGAATCGGAACCCTCGAACTCGGCGTCGGTGCCGAGGAGGGCTCGCTGCCCTTCTATCGCTCCTCGTATCACGAACTCGGGTCGTTCAACCGGTTCAACGCCGCTCGATTCGGAGCCCACGTCGTCGGCACCGAGACGGTTCCGATCCGGACGCTCGATGCGCTCGTCTCGACGGGGCGGGTCCCGCCGCCGGACCACCTCAAGGTCGACGTCGAGGGGTTCGGCCCCGAGGTCCTCCGCGGGGCACGGGAGGTCCTCGCGACCCACCGCCCGTTCGTCTACGTCGAGCCCCACGCCCGACACGCGGGCGAACCCGACGACCGTGGGGAGAGCGCGGCCGGGATGCGCGAACTGCTCGCCGGGAGCGGCTACGCGATCATCCCCGGCGAGGACGGCTGGATCTGCCTTCCCGAGTCGCCATGAGCGACGCCTACGTCGACCGGACCCTCCGCAAACTCCGGCTGCGGTGGGTCGCCGTCGCGACGATCGCGACGGTCGCGACCGCCCTCTCCTTTGGCGGGCTTCGCCTGCTTCTAGCCGACGATCTGGCTCGCCGGTGGCTCCTGCTTACCGTCCCGGTTCTGGCCTACGAACTCGCGTTGCTCTGGTATGTTCTCCCCCGGAACCGGGAGGAGGGGCGGTTGCTCGCTTCGTTCGGCCCCGGAACGCAACTGACACTCGCCCGCGGCGTGTTGATCGCCTTCCTCGCGGGCTTTCTCCTCCTGTCCCGGCCCACCGAGTCGCTCGTCTGGCTGCCGGCGCTGCTCTACGGTGCGGCCGCGCTCGCGGATTACGTCGACGGAACGCTCGCCCGGTTGACCGATCACGTCACGACGCTTGGCGCACGGCTGGACACCGAGTTCGACGCGCTCGGGATCCTGATCGCCCCGCTTTTGGCCGTCCTGTACGGCCAACTGCCCGTCTGGTACCTCTCGGTCAGCGCCGCGCGCTACCTGTTCGTGTTCGGGCGCTGGCTCCGTCGACGCCGCGACCGTCCCGTCTTCGCCCTCCCGCCACGCGCGAGCCGCCGCTACCTCGCTGGCCTCCAGATGGCCTTTCTGACCCTCGTCCTCTCGCCGGTCGTCACGCCACCGGTCACGACCGTCGGGGCCGTCTTCGTCGCCGTCCCCTTTATCGTCGGGTTCGTCCGCGACTGGCTGTACGTCTCCGGCCGACTGTCCGAGCCGACACAAGAACAATGACGACGTCGGTCCTATTCGAGTGCGTGTCACGCGTTCGCCCACCGTCGCCCGTCGCCGCCCGCGAGGGTCGACGATGACCGCCCGTCGGGTGTCGTTTCGCGCGCCGGAGGCGGTCCGCATCGAGGAGTTTCCGGTCCCCGACCCCGGCTCGAACGAGGTGCTCGTCGAGACCGAACGCTCGGGAATCAGCCCCGGGACGGAACTGCTGCTCTATCGTGGTGAGGCTCCCGACCTCCCGGCGGACGAGACGATTCCGTCGCTGTCGGGCGATCTGAGCTACCCGATCTCCTATGGCTATGCCGCCGTCGGCCGGGTGATCGAGACGGGCGAGGACGTCGACGACGAGTGGCTCGACCGGCGGGTCTTTGCCTTCCATCCCCACGCGAGTCACTTCTGTGTCCCGCCCGGAGAGCTCCAGTGCGTCCCCGACGGGCTCCCCTCTGAGGCGGCGACCCTGCTACCGAACGTCGAGGCCGCGATGAACGTCGCCATGGACGCCGCGCCGGTCGTCGGCGAGCGCGCGCTCGTCCTCGGACAGGGCGTGCTGGGACTGCTCACGACGGCGATGCTTGCAGCCTATCCGCTGGACGCGCTCTACACGGTCGATCGCCATCCCCTCCGCCGGGAGCGGGCTCGCGACCTCGGCGCCGACGAGGCGCTCGCGCCCGAGGCCGATCTCCGCGGGGCCCTCTCCTCGGCACACTGTGAGGGGGCAGACCTCTCGATCGAACTCTCGGGCAACCCCGACGCGCTCGACGCCGCGATCGGGGCGACGGGCTACGCCGGGCGCGTGCTCGTCGGCTCGTGGTACGGGAACAAACCCGTGACCCTCGATCTCGGCGGGCGATTCCACCGGAGCCGGATCTCGATCGAGAGCACGCAGGTCAGCACGATCGCCCCCGATCTGCGGGGACGCTGGGACAAGTCGAGACGGCTCGCGCTCGCGTGGGACCGCCTCGCGGGAATCGACGCCGGGGCGCTGCTCACCCACCGCTTCGCCCTCGAGGACGCCCCCGAAGCCTACCGGCTGCTGTCCGAGCACCCCGAGGACGCGATCGGAGCGGTGTTGACCTACCCATGAGCGACTTTCAGGAGTACCTCCGGGCGAAACGGGCCATCGACGGCCGCGCGCTGAATCGCCGCGTGCTCCGCGAACTCCGCGAGGAGATCCCCGACGGCTCCCTCGATGTCGTCGAGGTCGGCGCGGGCGTCGGCACCGGGATCGTCCGGCTGCTCGAGTGGGAGGTGCTACCCGAGACCGTCGAGTACACCGCGATCGACGAGCGACCCGAGAACGTCGCCGCCGCCCGCGAAACCCTCCACGAGGCGGGGTTCGCAGAGCGGGACGGCCGGCTCCAACGGGGACCGACCGCGGTCTCGCTCGTCGCGGGCGACGCCTTCGAGACGCTGGGGGAGGACGAGTACGACCTGCTGGTCGCACAGGCGTTTCTCGATCTGGTCGGACTTGACGAGGCGCTCCCGACGCTGTTCGACGCACTCGTACCCGGCGGGCTCGCGTACTTCCCGATCACCTTCGACGGCGGGACGTTCTTCGAGCCGTCCCATCCGCTGGACGACCGGGTCGTCGACGCCTACCACCGCGACATGGACCGGGAGGGATCACATCGCACGGGCCGACGGCTGCTCTCGGCGGTTCCCGAGACGGGTGGTACGGTTCTCGCCGCCGGAAGCTCCGATTGGGTGGTCTATCCGCCCTACGACCGCGACGAGCGGGTTCTCCTCGCTCACATCCTCGGGACGATCGAGGGCGCGCTCGCGGGGGAGGTCCCCGACGACGAACTGGACGAGTGGCTCACGGCGCGTCGCCGCCAGCTTCGCGAGGGTGAGCTGATCTATATCGCCCACCAGCTCGACGTCCTCGCGCGCGCTTAGGTCGCTTCCTCGATCGCGCGTTCGAGGTCCGCGACGATGTCCGCGGGGTCCTCGATTCCGACGGAGATCCTGATCAGGTCGTCGGTGACGCCGCTCGCGGCCTTCTCCTCGGCCGAGAGCTGTTGGTGGGTCGTCGAGGCGGGGTGGATGATCAGCGTCTTTGCGTCCCCGACGTTCGCGAGCATGCTCGCGAGTTCGACCCCGTTACACACCGCCCGCCCGGCCTCGTAGCCGTTTTCGAGGCCGAACGTGATCATCCCGCCGTAGCCCCCCTCCAGATACTCGCTCGCCATCCCGTGGGTCTCGTGGCTCTCCAGGCCGGGGTAGTTCACCCACGCGACCGCCGGATTGCTCTCTAAGGCTTCTGCGACCAGCTGGGCGTTCTCGCAGTGCTTTTCCATCCTGAGAGGAAGCGATTCTAGCTTCTGGAGGGTGACCCACGCGTCGAAGGGCGACTGCTGGTTGCCCAGATCCCGTAGTCCGCGCGCCCGGGCGGCGTAGGCGAACGCGGCCTCGCCGAACGTCTCCCGGAAGTTCAGCCCGTGATACGCGGGGTTGTCCTCGGTGATCTCCGGGTAGTTCCCCGATTCCCACTCGAATGTGCCCCCGTCGATCAGGGCGCCCCCGACCGTCGAGCCCGAACCGTGGAGCCATTTCGTGGTCGAGTTCCAGACGAGATCCGCACCGTGTTCGATAGGGCGACAGAGGTAGGGGGTTGCGAACGTGTTGTCGACGAACAGCGGGACGTTATGGTCGTGTGCAATGGCCGCAATGCGCTCGATGTCGGGCGTCACCAGCGCGGGGTTGCCGATGGTTTCGCAGTGGACGTACGCCGTCTCCTCGTCGATCGCGTTCTCGTAGGCCTCGTAATCGAGCGTGTCGACGAAGCGCGTCTCGACACCGCGTTTCTCGACGGTGTGGGTGAGGTAGGTGTAGGTCCCGCCGTACAGCGCCGACGCCGAGACGATATTGTCGCCGGCCTCCGCGAGGACGAACGTCGCCAGATCGAAGGCGGCCATCCCCGAACTGGTTGCGATCGCCGCGACCCCGCCCTCCAGCGAGGCCAGCCGTTTTTCCAACATGGCGTTGGTCGGGTTCATGATCCGCGAGTAGATGTTGCCCGGCTCCTCCAGGGCGAACAGCCGTGCGGCGTGGTCGGTGTCCTCGAACTCGTAGGAGGTCGTCTGGTAGATCGGTGGCGCACGCGCCCCTGTGGACTCGTCGGGCTCCTGGCCGGCGTGGACGCTGCGAGTGGCGAACTTCTCGGTGTCGTCGTCTGCCATATGGGGGACGTGAACGCGGAACGCGGTTAAATCCCCACTATCGTCCGGCCGCCCGCGACCGGGTTCGGTGTCGGGTCCTCACGACGGGCTTTCAGATCGGGGCGGTACTCCGTCGTCCCGAGTGACTGCCCGGCTCTACCCTTGGTATACCATAGATATTCCGACCGAGAACGATGGAATGCGCCGCCCAGTATAAGTCTGGCCTGGCATACCACCCTCTCAACCTATGATCGTTGGTACGCATTGATAGGTCGGGTACGGGATTCGGGGGAGCGGTGAGGGGGAACCGGACCGGTACCCTGCCTCTGACACATCACGATTCGACACCCACGGCGCGAACCCCCTCACCGGACAGCGTTTTTATCGCGGTACTATCGCCCGTCGGCCCCGACGGGTTACTCTTCGCGCGCCGGGTACTGCACCGTATTCGAGACCAACGTCACGATCGCCCGCCGAAGGCGTTCGGTGACCGCCTGGTCCGACACCCCGAGTTCCTCCGCCAACGCCAGTGTCGTACACTGGCGCGGGATATCGTAGTACCCCCGTTCGGTCGCGAGCAACAGCGTTTCGCGCTGTACCGGGGTCAGTCCGAACCAGGGGCCGCTATCGGGTCGTGTGGGGTTGTAGATCCGGCGGACGTCCAGCGTGATCCCGTGGTGTTGACAGTAGCGTTGAAAGTCCGAGAGCGTCTCGTGGTCCGGAAAGCGCAGTTCGAACTCCCACTTGCGGGGTGTTCCGGTCGCGTTCAGGACCTGGGCGCCGAGTTGCTGGATCCCCCGGAAGAGTTCGTCCGTCTTCCCGTCCCATTCGAGGGCGTACAGGGTCTTTCCGTCGAGGGCGTCGATCTCCGTGAGTTCGGAGACGACCTCTTGTTTGGCGAGGTTGGCGGTAAAGCTATCGCGGTGGGAGTCGTGCACCCAGAGGAAGGGAATGGCGGTCTCGCCCATCGGGACCATGCTTTCGAGTTCGATAGAGATGCCCGAGACGACCTCGAGTACCCTCCCGAGACCGAAATCGTCCCCCGGCACTGAGAGTTCAGCAATCACACTCATTGACGTCGATGTCGGATATACGGCGGTAGCGCCTAAAAGGAGCCTACATGGTATACCAACTATATACGAAAAGCATGGTATACCAGGATAATGTAAGTATTATTTCAATAGTCATATACGGGTGAGCGACCAAGCGGGGACGAGAACGAATCGAATGCTACGACAGCTATCCCCGCCGGCGTTCGAGGTCGTTCGGTGTCGTCCGGTTCGGCCACGGTGGCGGACAGAGAGCACTCATGGCCGAAAGTAACACACCCACCGAAGCGGTGACGACGGACGAGGAGTTCAACACGGCGTTGAACGCGCTCGTACAGGAGGCGTACGCGAACGACGTCGACGTCGAGGGCGGGTGGGAATGCGGGACGAACGACGGGGAACCCGACTGGGACGTCGTGATCCTCGAGGTGCGAAAGCGGCATTCCTCTCCGAACTCCGATGGGACCTGAGAACCACACCTCCGGACCGGGTCGGTACCGATGAGCGTCATCGCCGAGATCCAGATCGAGGGCGATTTCGTCCTCAGCGAGTTGCTCGCGGAACTCCCCGACGTTCCCATCCAACTCGAACGGGTCGTCCCGGCGGGCGACCGGACCATCCCCCTGCTCTGGATCCACACCGACGACCCCGAACCGGTCGAAGCGCACCTCCGTGACCACCGGTTGATCGATTCCATCGCCCGCCTCGACACGTTCGAGGACCGCGCCCTCTACAGGATCGAGTGGTCCGAAGAGCCCAACAGCGTCTTCGATGAGCTTCAGTCCCAGCGGGCGGCCCTCCTTGACGCGGTCGGCGTCGGCGAGTCCTGGACGTTCGAACTGCGCTTTCCGGACCACGAGGCGCTCTCGGAGTTTTACGCCCACTGTACCGAGGCGGGCCTCCCGGTCGCCGTCGAACGGATCTACCGGCCCAGCGATTCCGACCTGACGACCCGGTACGGGTTGACCGACGCGCAGTACGACACGCTGTTGACGGCACTCGAGGCGGGGTACTTCGACATCCCGCGGGGGATCGTAACCCAGGAGTTGGGCGAGCTACTCGGCGTCTCCGATCAGGCCGTCGTCGAACGGATCCGTCGCGGGTTGACGAACGTCCTTACGCACATCTTGATCACGACCGACGAGGAATAACGATCCATGTCCCGCGTAAGCGAGTTCAACGACGAGTACGGCCTCGAACTGGATCCCGAACGCCGGATGCTCGATCTAGAAAGCGAGACGGGCGAACTCGCAAAGGAGCTGTTGGAGGCGAGCGACTACGGCACGCGCGAGGTCGAGACCACCCCGGAACTGGTCGCGGAGTTCGGCGACGTCTACTACGCGCTGCTCTCGCTTGCGGCCGAGTGCGGGATCGATCCCGAGGGCTCGCTCGAAGCGAGCCTTGCGAAGTACCGCGAGCGCCTCGACGCCTCGGGGTCGGCCGGGTCGTCCTAGCCGTCCGCAAGCGTCCAGACCACGCAGTCGGCGCCCGTCTCCGTGTCCCGTTCGGCGATCCGCTCGAAGACCGACTCGAGAGCCTCGACCGCCCCGTCGATCGAGCCGTCCCGGTCCAGTCCCTCCAACTGGCCGAGTGCGAACTGTCTGCCCGAGCCCTGTGCGTGGACGTCGTCGTCGAGTTCGCCGCCCGCGCTGTCGATCGCACGCAGCCGGGCGACACCCTCTTCGTCGCGGGCGGCGACGACAGCCTCGACGCCGGTTTCGTTCGCAAGCTCGCTCGCGAGGCGCGAGAGGGGGTCGATCCGGATCGTCGAACCCTGTTCGGTCCCGCGCTGGCGCACCGCCGTATCGAGCTTGCGACCGAACGTCTGGATCGCGCCGGTCTCGCCCGCCGCGACCGCGCCGGCCTCCGGACCGTCGAACTCGAAGAGCTTCTCGACGCTCTCGCTTCTGACCGTACTCCCGCTGGTCGCGCGTTTATCCGCCCCGAGCACGACGCCGTCCGCTAGTCGAACACCAACGACGGTTCCCATACCGGGAGGAGGGCGGCCGGTCACATGAACGTTGGTCCGGCGCGCGCCACCCGATCCGAATGGCTCAATCCTTATAACCTCCCACGCGCGAGGGAAGGCATGTACCACACAGGAGGTGGGCGTCGGTGAGCGATGCCCGCGCACACACCGTCCGGCTCGAACTCACCGACGAGCCGGGCGAACTGCTGAACGCACTGGCTCCGATCGCCGACAACGGCGGCAACCTGCTGTCGATCTACCACGAGCGGGGCAACCTCACCCCGCGCGGACGGATCCCCGTCGAGGTCGACTTGGAGTGTGCCCCCGAACGCTTCTCGGGCATCGTCGAAGCCCTCAGGGACGCCGGCATCAACGTCATCCAGGCCGGCGAGGAGCGCTACGCCGAAGAGGTCTCGGTCGTGCTCGTCGGCCCGCTCATCGAGACGGACCTCTCGGACACCCTCAGATGGTTCGAGGAGTGTGCGACCCTCTCGGTGCTGGATTTCTCGCTGTCGGCCCCCGAGGACGACCGCCCGAGCGCGCGGCTCCGGCTGGCCGCCCAGGCGAACGGCGTCGCCGACGCCCTCGCACGCGTTCGTGAACTCGCCGCCGAGAAGGGCCTGCTCGCCATCGAGCCCCAGCTCGAGCGGGAGGTCGAAGCGTGAGACTCGCCGTCGTCGGGGCCGGCGCGGTCGGGCGCTCGGTGCTCGATCTAGCTGGGGAGTACGACCACTCGGTGGTGGCGATCGCGGATTCGCAAAGCGCCGCCGTCAATCCAGCGGGTCTGGACGCCGAGACGGTCCTTGCCCGAAAGGACGAGGAGGGGCGGGTCGGTTCGGCCGATCCCGACGAGGCGCTCGACGCGGAGTACGACGCCCTGGTCGAGGTCACGCCCACGACGCTTGGCGACGCCGAACCCGGCTTCTCGCACGTCGTCGGGGCGCTCGAACGGGATCGCCACGTCGTGCTCGCGAACAAGGGACCCGTCGCCGAGCGCTACGGCGAGCTTCGCGCCGCCGAGCGTGAAAGCGCCGGGAAGATCCGCTTCGAGGCCACAGTGGGAGGAGCGATCCCCGCGATCTCGACCATCGAGGACTTCGGGCCCGGACACATCACCGCGGCCCGCGGGGTGTTGAACGGCACCGCGAACTTCATCCTCACGCGGATGGCCGCCGAGGGCCTCGACTACGAGCACGTGCTGGCTGAGGCCCAGGACCTCGGCGTCGCCGAAGCGGACCCCTCCTTCGACGTCCAGGGGACCGACGCCGCGCTCAAGTGTGTGATCATGGCGAACGTCCTCTCGGGCAACGGCGAGTTCACGCTTGCCGACGCCGAGGTCGAGGGGATCGAGGGCGTTCCGGGGAGTGCGCTCGAACTCGCCGCCGAGGACGGCCAGACGGTGCGGCTGATCGGCGAGGCGACCCGCGAGGGGGTGCGCGTTGGGCCGCGCCTGATCCCAGAGAACGGCACCCTTGCGGTCTCGGGCACCCGAAACATCGTCCAGATCGAGACGACCCACGCGGGACGGTTGAACCTCAGCGGGCGCGGCGCGGGCGGACCCGAGACCGCGACGGCGGTGCTTTCGGACGTCGGCCGCCTCGGGTGACCGCTCGGAGAGACCGGATCGCCAGTCGGGCCGTCGGGCGGCCATCGCAAGCCGGGTGACTATCGGCCCGCTCCACATCAACCCCGGCTAATGAGTCCGAGTCTGGGTGAGGCGACGTCGTTCGGGCGGGCGGTCGCGCGGGAGGTCAGCGAGGAGAACGTCACGTTCATGGCCGGCAGCATCGCCTATCAGGCGTTCGTCTCGCTGATACCGCTGCTCGCGTTGCTCTTTTTGGCCGTCGCTGTCGTCGGCGATCAGTCGCTGGCCAACGAGATCACCGGCTACACCCAGTCGTACCTCCCGCCGAGCGCACAGACCCTCCTCGACGGCTACATCGCGGGCGAGGCCGGTAGCTCCGCCGGCGGTGCGGGCGTCATCGGGGCCGTCACCCTGCTCTGGGGGACGCTCAAGATCTTCCGCGGGCTCGATACGGCCTTCTCGGAGATCTACGACACCGTCGCGGACAACTCGTTTCTCGATCAGCTCGTCGACGGGCTCGTCGTCCTCCTGACCATCGGCGGGGCGGTCCTCGGCGCGGTCGTCGCGACGACGGCCTTCGCGGCCCTCCCGGAGGTCTCCTTCATCGGACTGCTCAACCCGCTGGTATTGGTGGTCGGGCTGACGGTCGTCTTCTACCCGATGTACTTCCGGTTCCCGGATGTCGATCTCTCGTTTCGAGAGGTCCTTCCCGGTGTCGTCGTTGCGGCGGTCGGCTGGGCGCTGTTGCAGGCGCTGTTTCAGGTCTACATCGGGTACGCCGGCGGCGGATCGACGAGCGGGTCGGACGTCATCGGCGCGATCCTCCTGTTGTTGACGTGGCTGTACTTCAGCGGGCTCGTCCTCCTGCTCGGTGCGGTCGTCAACGCGGTCATCGCCGGCCGGACCTCCGGGTCCGGCGGTGCGACGCCCGAGGGATCCGAGGCGATTCACGGGAAGGCACGGGCGCTCCGGCGCGAACGGGAGCGCCTCGACCGACGACACGCCGAGATCACCCGCGAGCGCTCCGAGACGAACGTCGGCGCTCGGGCCGACCGGAGCGGACGGGAGGACGCCGAGGCGGTGCGCCGGCAAAACCGGTTGCTGCTCGACCGGCTCCGGTGGTACGAAAAGCCGGTCTGGAAGCGGGGCCTCCTGCGGGCGCTCGGCTACCGGCCGCGGTAGGCGTGCCCGTGCGGGTCGTTGGCAGGAATCGCCCGAGGGCAGGCGTTTCGGGCGGGTAGCGTATCGAAATCGTTTTATGAGCAACTGACGAAAACCCCTGTATAAGCGCCACTGCGCGTGAGACATCCATGAGCGACAAACCACACCAGAACCTGGCCATCATCGGCCACGTCGACCACGGGAAGAGCACGCTCGTCGGGCGACTGCTGTACGAGACCGGCAGCGTCCCGGAGCACGTCATCGAACAGCACCGCGAGGAGGCCGAGGAGAAGGGCAAGGGCGGCTTCGAGTTCGCCTACGTCATGGACAACCTCGCCGAGGAGCGCGAACGCGGTGTCACCATCGACATCGCCCACCAGGAGTTCGACACCGACGAGTACTACTTCACCATCGTCGACTGTCCGGGCCACCGTGACTTCGTCAAGAACATGATCACGGGCGCGTCCCAGGCTGACAACGCCGTGCTCGTCGTCGCCGCTGATGACGGCGTCGCACCCCAGACCCAGGAGCACGTCTTCCTGGCCCGCACGCTCGGTATCAACGAGCTGATCGTCGGCGTCAACAAGATGGACCTCGTCGACTACTCCGAGGGCGACTACAAGGAGGTCGTCGAGGAGGTCAAACAGCTCCTCAACCAGGTCCGCTTCGACACGGACGACGCCGAGTTCATCCCGATCTCGGCGTTCGAGGGCGACAACATCGCCGAGCGCTCGGACAACACCGACTGGTACGACGGCAAGATCCTGCTCGAGGCGCTCAACAACCTCGAAGCACCGCAGCCCCCGACGGACGCGCCGCTGCGACTGCCCATTCAGGACGTCTACACCATCTCGGGCATCGGGACCGTCCCCGTCGGCCGCGTCGAGACCGGGATCCTCGAGACGGGCATGAACGTCTCGTTCCAGCCCAGCGACGTCGGCGGCGAGGTCAAGACCGTCGAGATGCACCACGAGGAAGTCCCCAAGGCAGAACCCGGCGACAACGTCGGCTTTAACGTCCGTGGGATCGGCAAGGACGACATCCGCCGCGGCGACGTCTGTGGCCCCGCAGAGGACCCACCGTCGGTCGCCGACACGTTCAAGGCTCAGATCGTCGTCATGCAGCACCCCTCGGTGATCACCGCAGGGTACACGCCGGTCTTCCACGCCCACACCGCACAGGTCGCCTGTACGATCGAGGCGATCGACCAGAAGATCGACCCCGCAAGCGGCGAGGTCGAGGAGGAGAACCCCGACTTCATCCAGTCCGGGGATGCGGCGGTCGTCACCGTTCGACCGCAGAAACCGCTCAGCATCGAGCCGTCCTCGGAGATCCCCGAACTCGGGAGCTTCGCGGTGCGTGACATGGGCCAGACCATCGCGGCCGGTCGGGTCCTCGAGGTCAACGAGAAATAAACGATGCAACAGGCACGCGTCAGACTCGCCGGCACGAGTCCGAACGACCTCGACAGCATCTGCGACGACGTTCGCGAGATCGCCGATAAGACCGGCGTCTCGGTGTCGGGTCCGATCCCGCTCCCGACGAAAACGCTCGAGATTCCCGCACGGAAATCGCCCGACGGTGAAGGCACTGCGACGTGGGAGCACTGGGAGATGCGTGTCCACAAGCGCCTGATCGACCTCGACGCCGACGAGCGCGCGCTCAGACAGCTCATGCGCATTCAGGTTCCCAACGACGTCAGTATCGAGATCGTTCTCGAAGACTGACCGACCGCGGAACACGGATTCCTTCCGTTTTCAGTCTCCGATAGCGACTGCTCGCCTGACCGTACCAACTTTTGTCCGTTCGGTCCTATTTCCCGTCATGAGCGGTCGCCGCGGCAGTCCGACGGTCGAGACGCTGTTGGTCATGGGGGTCGTTTTCGCCCTCCAGACGGCGGTGAGTGTCGTCGGTCTGATGGCGTTTTTCTTCGTGCTCGCACCGCCCGTCGACGTTCGCCCGTGGACGCTGGTGACGAGCGTCTACGCCCACGGTGGCGTGGGTCACCTGCTCGCGAACGCGCTTGCCTTGCTCGTCTTCGGGCTGTTGGTCGAGCGCCGGACCACCCGGGTTCGCTTTCACGCCTTTTTCCTTACTACCGGCGTCCTCGCGGGCATCGCCCAGATCACGATCGGGAGTCTTGCGGGGCCACCACAGGGTGTCCTCGGGGCAAGCGGCGCGATCTTCGCGCTGATGGGGTACGTATTGGCGGGCAACGCCGTCTCGACGACGCTGCTGGATCGGGTCCGGCTGAGCGGGCGGATGCAGTTCGCGCTGTTCGTCGTCCTCGCCGCGCTCGTGACGATCGCAACGGGCGCGCCGGGGGTCGCGCTGATCGCTCACTTTACGGGACTGGTGCTGGGATTGCTCGCCGGACGGGCGGGAGTTCTCGACGTGCGCTGATGCGGACGAGAGAAGCAGAAGACACAAATAACTTCGGCGGGTACGATGGACTGCGGGCTCGTAGATCAGTGGTAGATCGCTTCCTTCGCAAGGAAGAGGCCCTGGGTTCAAATCCCAGCGAGTCCACTTCCCTTCGTCTCGCTTCGCTCGACTCCGGTCAGTGGACTCGCTAAGTCCCCCTCGCTCCTTACAGTCGCTCGCGGGACTCCCAGCGAGTCCACAATACCTATTCCTCTATTGAGGTAGTCGGTGATGAGGATATCTTTGTATCACTGAGCAATGGCATGATTGAGTCGATTGTTGATATCGACAATGGTGTCGGTATGGATGTAGACAATATAATCAGAAACCAGAAGATACCGTTGTCAACTGTTGTTGCATTTGGTGCTAAGTGAGGAA
This sequence comes from Halalkalicoccus jeotgali B3, assembly GCF_000196895.1. NCBI lineage: Archaea > Methanobacteriati > Methanobacteriota > Halobacteria > Halobacteriales > Halalkalicoccaceae > Halalkalicoccus > Halalkalicoccus jeotgali. The sequence goes on along the minus strand of NC_014297.1, from coordinate 2,794,255 downwards.
ATGATGACCATTCCATTAGCTGATGGAAAATTGGAAGCGACTCGTTTACAATTAGCAGATCTGACTCAACTACCCAGATGAGATGCCAGTTAGTAACATTACCTTGCAAGGATCTTTTCAGCGCTTGTTCCGATATTGAGCAATCATCATAAACTATACATTTTAGCGGATCATCAATTGTGAATTCACCAGTGATCGTTGTCCCGAAGCGGTCATTTATAGTGCTATCGAGCTTTCTGACCTTGCGTAGCTTCTCAAGGTCGCCTTTTAGTGCTGGCTTGGTGAGTTTGCTCTTAACTTCGCAAACAAAGGCTACTCCCTCGTAAGGCACCCACTGAAGCTTCGATCGTGCTCCTGTTTCGAAAATAACTCTAGGTTGGGATTGAGTAAAGGTACCTACGATATCGAGTTCGTCATCACCCCGTCTAAAATCGAATACTTCAAACGATTTCAACTCAGGATCGATTGTAGCCACTCGGTTATTAATATCATACGACCCTCCAAAATACGATCTCAGAAACTCTACCAAACTTTCTTCATACGCTTCTCCTTTGCTGTTGGCGTACAGATCCCGATATTCCTTCCATTCATGCCGAAGGCTCTCGCCTACTCTCCTCGATAACCAACTACTATCACTTTTTCTCATTTTGTCTGTTTATTACTCTATAATTGAATTATCATGAAGATATTGATGCTGGAATAACACGATATCCTTCTCAGTCAAGCCACCGGATCTCGGTTCGGCCGTCGTGGCCGTGGACCCGGATCGTGTCCTCGACCCCGCCGGGGTAGGAGGCGTGACCGTTCTCCTCGGCGTCGACGTCGTTGCCGTCGTCGTTGAGCCACTGCAGCTCCACGTAGCCGTTCGAGAACTCGACCCCGACCGCGACGACGCCCGTCCCCGAGACCCCCGACTCGTCCTCCTTCCTAACGAGGTCGAATCGCCGCACGTCGGTCGCGTCGGTCATCCTTCCCCCGTTTTTCGCGAGCGGTTCCCTAACTCTGTCGCTCCCCCTCCCCCGAGAACCCTACCGCTCGAACTCCGCCGTCGCCCGGACGTCCCGCGAGGAGCGGCCCACCTCGACAGTGTAGGTTCCTGAATCGGTCGTCCACCCCTCCTCGGGGTCGTACCGGGCGAACGCGCGCTCGTCGAGCTCCACCTCGATCCGTTCGGACTCCCCGGCGTCGATCCCGACCGACTCGAACCCGGCGAGCTCCCGAACGGGCCGCTCGATCTTCCCGGGTGCGGCCGGGGCCGGACGTACGCTTGGATAACCTCGCGGCCCGCCCGATCCGAGACGTTCTCTACGTCGACCTCGACGGTCGAACCCCTGATTTCCGCCTCGCCGTAGCGGAACTCGGCGTAGGACTCGCCGTGGCCAAAGGGGTAGGTGGGATCGGTGTCGGCGGCGTCGAAGGCCCGATAGCCCACGAACACCCCCTCGTCGTAGCGCGCCTCGTTCTCAACGCCCGGATACCGCTCCGCGCCGGTGGCCGGGTAGTCGTCCTCGGCACCGAAGGTGACCGGGAGCCGCCCCGCGGAGTCCCGATCGCCGTAGAGCACCGACGCGACTGCGTCCCCGTCGGCCTGGCCGGGATACCACGCCTCCAGGATCGCCGCGACCTCCTCGCGCCAGGACACCTCGACGGGCCCGCCCGAGTTGATCACGACGACCGTGCGGTCGTTGGCCTCGGCGACGGCCTCGACGAGCGCGTCCTGTTCGCCCGGCAGCCGGAGGCTCTCGCGATCCCGGCCCTCGGTCGTGGCGTCGCGGACGAACACTACCGCGACGTCGGCCGCCTCCGCGGCCGCGACCGCGTCGGACAGCGAGGGCTCCGGGCGCACCTCGTCCGTTTCGTCTGTTCCGTCCCCGCCGTGGCCGCCGTCGACGAAGGGCAGGAGGTCGAACAACGAGACGTCCTCGATCTCGGCGATCCCCCGCTCGACGGTCACCGTCCCCTCGGCCCGGTTTTCGACGCCCGCTCGCGGGGCGACCGAGCGAAACGGCGTCGTCTCCGAGGAGCCCCCGCCGCCCAGTTTCGGCTCGTCGACGTTGGGGCCGATCACGGCGATATCCACGTGGTCGTCGAGCGGGAGGACGCCGTCGTTCTCCAGCAGGACCGTCCCGCGGGCGGCGACCCGCTCGGCAAGGGCGCGGTGTTCGGGGGTATCGAGCGCCCCGTCGTCGCGCTCGCCCTCGAGGGCTCCCGTCCGGGCCATCACGCCGAGGATTCGTCGAACCATGTCGTCGAGGCGCTCCTCGGGGACGGCCCCGCTCTCGACGGCCTCGGCGAGCGCCTCGCCGAACAGCCCGGCCTTCGTCCCGTCCGGGATCCCGTCGATCGAGCTCATGTCGATCTCCTCGTCCTCGGGCACGCTCACCGGGACGCCGGGCATCTCCATGTCGAGGCCGGCGTTCGCCGCGCCGACGGTGCTCTCGACCCCGTACCAGTCGGAGACGACGTAGCCGTCGAACCCCCATTCGTCCTTGAGCACGTCGGTCAGTAGCCGCCGGTGGTCGCTCATGTGCGTGCCGTTCACCCGGTTGTAGGCGGTCATCACCGAGCCGGCGCCGGCCTCGACGGCCGCTCGGAACGCCGGCAGGTAGAGCTCGCGAAGCGCCCGTTCGCCGACCTCGGCGCTGACTGCCGTCCGATCGGTCTCCTGGTTGTTCGCGACGTAGTGTTTCGCCGTGGCAACCACGTTTTCGCCCTCGATCCCGGCGACGAACTCCCCGGCGAAGCGCGCGGCGAGGTGGGAATCCTCGGCGAAGTATTCGAAGTTCCGCCCACAGCCCGGCACCCGGAGCAGGTTCATGCCGGGTGCGAGCAGGGCGTCCTGTCCGTGGGCTTTGGCCTCGCGGGCCGTCGCCGCTCCCTGTTCGCGCGCGAGGTCGGGGTCGAACGTCGCCGCGAGCGAGAGCGAGGCGGGAAACGCAGTCGAGCGCTCCCCCTCCGCGCGCACGCCGAGTGGTCCGTCCACGAGCCTGAACGGCGGGACGTCGAGGCGTTCGACGCCCGGGACGTAGCCCGTTGCCGTTTCTTCTGGGTCCTCGGCCCCGCGGACGAGCCGCAGTTTCTCCGCGAGCGTCAGTTCGTCTACGAGTCGGTTGACGCGGTCCATACATCGAGTCCGTTGTCGACCCGACGGTTAGCTGTTGAGATGTATCGGCCGGAGTGTCGACTCGTAGAGCCGGATCGACGGAGCGAAAACGAGCGACCGCCGCCGGTGTTCGGTGCCGGATCCGTTTCGAACTATGCGTCGGCGTCACCCAGTACCGACTTCAGCGCGGCCGAGAGCTCCTCGAAGCGGTTGATATCCATCGAGTCGGTGGTCACCCAGACGCCGTGGCCGCCCTGGATGACCCGCGTGAGAAAGCCCTGCTCGAACATCCGAATCGTCGCCTCGTAATCCCCCAGTTGGGTGTTCCGATAGGCCGACTGGGAGCGAAACCCCATGCGCTCGTGCTCGGCAAAGCCAACGAGGTCCGCGGTCCGTTCTAGGTCGCTTCGCAGATACACCTGCCCGACGGTGTCCTCGGTGAAGTGGGTGATACTACGCAGTTCGTCGCCGACGACGGTTCGACAGACGCTCACCAGTTCGTCCGCGAGGCCCGGATCGATCTCGCTGTCCTCTTCCATACGCTCACACCGACCGCGACACGCAATAGTGTGACGGTGTCTCAGAGCCGTTTTTCACCATCGTTCGACAAATTTCGGTGTCGGTGATTTCAACAGTAGTACATACCTGTCGACCATTCACAATCTGTCAACGAGACGGTAGACTTTTACCGTCCGGCGGCATATTAACTCGTGTATGAGTAAAGTAGAATCCTATAAGCTGATCGCGCGGGACGCGAAGAAATGGGCCGAAAAGAAGGTCAACGGTAACGAGCGACGCTACTGAACCTCGCTGGCGCTTCCCGTTTTTCCTCCGTCCACACCGAAAGCGACTTTTCGACGCCGGCTCCGATCGAATCCCCGTAGCGGCGGGTGCGATCGGTCGGCCACCGGTCGTGGACCGACTCGGCTACGTCTCCTCGACGACCTCGATCCCGCGGTTGTTGACTGCGTTGGGATCGAGTCCGACCTCCTCGAGGAACTTCTTGTACTCGCGCTCGCACCGTTCGGCGGCTTTCTGGCGCTCGGAGGCCCGATCACAGAGCGCGACGAGATCCTCGGGGACGTCGTTGGTATGGACGATCCAGTGGTTGATCAGGTCGCTGAGTCGTCGAATGGGGCTGGTGAAGTGGCCATAGATCTCGAAGTTCAACGCGTGGTGTCCGCCGAAGGGATCGTTCATGTACTGGGCCCGTGGCATCACCTTCATCACCGCCCACTGGATCTTGCCCAGTTGGCGTTCCGGTGCCTCCTCCAAAGTGGCGTTGACCGCCTTGCGGGGGTCGTCCCATGCCTCGCCGGGGATCGACACGCCGTCGAGTTCTTGGATCTCCTGGAGGGCCTTGTCCCATTCCTCGGGGCTCGGCTGGGGGTGAACGCGGTACATCGCCTCGACGCCACGGCCCCACATCAGTTCGTGGGTCACCGCCTTGTTGGCCTTGAGCATACATTCCTCGATGATCGTGTGGGCGCGATCGCGTGCCGGATTGAGGACGAGCGACCCGTCTTCCTTCCGCTGCTCGTGCATCCGGTCGGCCAGCTCGTAGACGAGCGAACACTCCTCGTGAAGCGGCGCGTCGGGCTCCTCGAGGCGCTGTTCTGCCTGTGTGTAAGTCAGCCGCTCGTCCGATTCGATGACGGACTTGTAGATCTCGATCGTCTCGTAGCCCAAGTTCTCCTTTCCGAGGTGCATCTCGACGGTGTGGGCCAGTCGGTCCTCGTTCGGGACCAAAGAACAGACGGTCTCGGCGAGGGTCGGCGGCAGCATATGGACCGTGTACGCCGGTAGGTAGACGGTGTTTGCCCGCTCGACCGCCGAGGTCCACATCGAGGTCTCGGGGGTGACATAGTGGGTGACGTCCGCGATGTGGACCCACAGCACGTATTCGTCCTCGCGCTCCTCGATGGAGATGGCGTCGTCGAAGTCCTGGGCGTCGATCGGATCGGTCGTCCACGTGGTGAGATCGCGCAGGTCCCGGCGCTCGTCGACCTCCGATTGTATCTCGCTTTGGATGTCCTCGGTGCGGGTCTCGGCTTCCTCGAGGACCTCGGCCGGGAACGCGTCGGGGATCTCGAACTTCTCGAAGAGCTCCTCGCGCTTGTTCTCGAGGTGGCGCGCGAGTTGCTCGTCGATCTCGACGGGGCCCTGGCCCTCGACGGTGCCCGCCTCCGACTGGGCGTCGCTCATCGCGCGGCCTCCTGACTGGTCATGGTCGCGCCTACGGGCGACCGGCAGTTAGTGTTAGCGTTCGCGTTCGTGCTCCGAGGGTGAGCCGTAGCGTTCGTCGACGAGCGCACAGTACCACGACAGGAACTCCGACTGGGAGTGGGTTCCCGCGTTGATCTCGACGAGCAGTCCCTCTAGCTCCGCCCGCGGCTGGTGACAGAGGTCGCGATAACAGTCCTTACAGAGGTGCTCGAACTCCTTTCCGTCCCGGTCCCACCGGTCCCCGTATTTGTCGTACTCGCGGGCGTCGGACCGTCGAACGGCATCTCCACAGGCGATACAGGTGACCGTCCGTTGGCCCTGTTTGCGGGGGCCCCACATACCCGGGTAGAGGGGCGAGGCCCACTTAGCCCTTTTCGCGCCGGTCCGAGAGATCCGGTCGGTCGCCGGGGTTTTCCGTCCGCGCCGTCATCCGTCCTCATGAACTCGACGGAGGATTTCGAGGAGCTTCGCGAGCGGGCGATCGAGGGACTGGCCGACGAGGACGTCGTCTCGCTGTACGTCGGGCTCGTCCACGAGGAGGGACGCGACGCCTATTACTTCGCAAACGACGTCGACGACGAGCGCCTCCAGGAGATGGCGGCGACACAGCTCGGCATGCTCACCCGAGTGCTCGCGACCAAATCCGATCTGAGCCTCGAGGAGGTGACCGACCTCGCGCTCGAGCGGGCCGACGAGATGGGACTTCAGTCGTAGGGCGGAACGGATGGTTTATGGCCGGCCCGCGAGAGAACCCCGGCATGGAGATCTCATCCCGTCACCACCTGCGCAACGACGAGGTGCGCGACCTCGAAACCGTCCTCGAGAGCGCACTCGGCGTCTCGTTCGAGGGAGACACCTACGAACTCGTCGAACTGGCCGACAGCCCGTACGATCTCGTCCTCGTCGACGGCGACCCCGACGCCTTCTACTACGAGGACGAGCCGTTTCTCACCGTTCGGGGGGCCAACGCCCACGAGCCCGAGCGCGGGGTCGTCACCGTCGACGCCGGGGCGATATCGTTCGTCTCGGACGGTGCGGACGTGATGCGTCCGGGGATCGTCGACGCGGACGAAGGGATCGAGGCGGGCGATCTGGTCGCGATCGCCGAGGAGTCCCACGGGAAGGTGCTCGCGATCGGCCGGGCGACGACCGACGGCGGGGACATGATCGGCGACTCGGGGAAGGTGATCGAGTCGATCCACCACGTCGGGGACGACCTCTATACGTTCAGCGTCTGAGTGCCGTCGCCGTCTGACGCAAGAACTATACGCGCAGGGGCGGACCCACGCCTATGGGGTTTATGGACAAGCTCCTCGGCGAACAGGGCACCCAACGCCGGGGCCGAGGGCGAAGCGTCGAGGACTACGTCGAGGTCGATGTCGGCGATATCGCGGCGGCCCCCGACGAGGCGGGGACGCAGGTACACATCGCGGAGATCGACGGCCAGCGCGACCTGATCGCGATCAAGGACGCCATCTACGACGGCGACATCGTCGTCGCGGACATCGTCCGACTGCGAACGAGCGACAGCACGGTCGAACACATCATCGACGAACTCCGACAGGTCGCCCACGAGGTCGACGGCGACATCGTCCAGAAGGGCGACGACCAGATCATCGTCACGCCGACGAGCGTCTCTATCAACCGCACCAAGCTCGGTCGGTGATCAAAAGCCCCGGCCGCCCTCTGTCCGGTCGATGCCCATGATACTGTCGGGCTGATCGACCCCGAAACTCTCGCCGGCGTCGGGCGCGCGGACGGTGAGTTCCTCGATCTCGGGCCACTGGAGCAACTCGGCCTCGATGTTGCCCGTGGTGACGTCGCTGATCTCACAGCCTCGACACCCGCCGCCGAGTTCCACGATCACCTCCCCGCCGGGGTCGGCCTTGCGGACGGCGCTGGTCCCCCCGTGCATCTGGATGATCGGCATCTGTTTTGCGAGCCACGTCTCGACTTTCGATCTGAGGGCCTCCTCGGTTTCGGCCACCTCGGGCTCGTCGGTGTCGATGCTCATTACCGCCCGTAGACCGCGAAGGATCGAAAGGGTTTGGATCGCCCTCGACCTCACAATCGCATCGGTCGCCGGTACCTCGTGACGACCCTGACGTAAAGCCTCAACTTCGCATTCGGGCCCGGTCGCCCGTTCCACCGGTCATCGCGCTCGCGATCGCACCGTGAAGCACCACGTCGTCGCCCAGCGTCGTCAGCTCGATCTGCGGGATGTTGACGAACACCATCTCTTCGAGCTTCTCGCGGATGGGATCGAGGGTGAGCTCGGGGTTGTTGATCGCGACCGCACCCCCGACGTAGACCACCAGCGGCGCGTACGCGTGAACGATGTTCGCGACGCCCATCGCGTTCCAGTGGCCGACTTGCTCGACCACGTACCGGGCGAAGTCGTCCTCGGCGGCGTACTCGAAGACGTCGACCGCGGAGAAGTCGGGGTCGGCGATCGGAAGCGTGGTGTCCATGCCCTGTGCATCCCGATAGAGCAGGCGGGCGTACTTCGGGATGTTGTTGCCCGAACAGTAGGCCTCCCAGTGGCCGTCGTGACCACAGCCACAGGTTCTGAGCCCCTCGGGATCGATGGTCATGTGGCCGACCTCGCCGGCGTTGCCGTCCCAACCGGAGAGGACGTTGCCGTCGACACAGACCCCGGCGCCGATCCCCGAGGAGATGGTGAGATAGACCATGTCGTCGGGGTTCCGATCGGAGTGAAAGCGCTCGCCGATGACGCCGGCGATGGTATCGTTGTGTAGGTAGACTTTCTCGGAGTCGATGAGTTTCTCGACGGGACCGGTAAGCGGGATCGTCTCGACGGTGTCGGGGAGGTTCGCGGGGTTCTCGATCGTGCCAGCCGCGAGGTCGAACGGGCCGAAACTGCCGATTCCGGCGGCCGCTATCGAGTGCGGTTCGACGGTCGCCTCCTCGCAGGCCGCCCGGAGCGCGCGCAGGACGGCCTCGGTGACGTCGATCCCGGTCGGCCCCTGTGGGGTCTCCCGGCGGGCGACCGCGAGGATTTCGGCCTCGCCGTCGGCGACCGCCGCCCGGATGTTCGTCGCCCCGAGATCCACGCCGGCGTAGTGTGCCATCGTCGTTTCACGAAACGACCCGCCCGACACTTAACTACATAGATTCGCCGAACGGGACGTTCGATGCAGTATCCATGCACACTCCGGGTCCGACTTTATCCGGCCTCGTGTTCTATCACCTGTATGGTAACCGACCACAGCCAGCCGACCGACGAGGACACCGGCAAGAGCGTCGTCGATTCGACCGGTCAAGAGGTCGGGATCGTCAACGCCGTCGAGGGCGGGACGATCCACGTCGAGACCGACCCCGGTCTGACCGACAGTATCAAGGCGACGCTCGGCTGGGGCGACACCGAGGGTACCCAGACGATCGACGCCTCCCATGTCGCCGAGATCACCGACGATGCCGTCCATCTCGCTGCCGACGACCCGGTCGAGGACGTCGCCACGAGCGAGACGGCCGGGACCGAGGGAACCGGGGCGGACGGAACAGTTCCCGGCGATACCGGTACCGGAACCGGCCACGAGGACGAATCGACCGATAGGAACGACCTTCCGCCCGAACAGCGCCGCGACGACCCGGTCGATGGCGACCTCTCGGGCGACGAGACCGCAGCCGAGATGGACGACGCCGGCGACGTCACTGACCAGCGGACCACCGGCGAGCGCGGCGCGAGCGGGATGACCGACGAGGGCGTCTCCGAGCGCGACGCGGACCGGGCGAGCGACGAGATGGGTGTTCCCGCGGGCGAGGACGACCCGGAGGGATCGATGGAGGGACGGAACGCAAACGAGCGCCCACCGGGCACGGAGGACACCCCCGGCCGCCAGGACGTCCAAAACGAGCAGGTCGACGACCGCCACGGGAGCGAGGACGTCCAAGATCCGGTTCCCGACGAGCCCCGTGACGCCGAGGACGTCCAGGACACCGCCGCCGACCTCAACCCCGAATCGGAGGCCGACCCCGAGGACCAGCCCTCGACGAGCGAGGCCGCCACCCGCGGGGCCGAGGAGGACGCCGATCTGGGTCGGGAGGACGACGAGGACCGGACCTAGTTCAGTCCCGGACGAACGTGACCGGACAGGGCGCAGACAGCAACACTTCCTGTGCGGTGCTGCCGAAAACGGCCTTGCCCGTGGGGCTGCGCCGACGGCCCCCGACGATGATTCGGTCGGCCTCGACCGCCTTCGCCAGTTCGACGATCGCCTCGCCGCGGTCGCCGACCGACCCGCGGATCTCGTAGTCGACGTCGGTCGCATCAAGCGACTGGGCGACCGTGCGTGTCGTTACGTGCCGAGCGGCGACGGCGCTCGGATCGGGGTTCTCGCTCGCATCGAAGTCGAGACGGTCGATTACCTCGTCGAACTCCTGGTCGCTGAACACGTGCGAGAGCACGACGTGGGCCCCGGTCGGATCGGCGACCTCGATCGCGGTCTCGGCGAGTCGCTTCGCTCTGTCCTCGTCCTCTTGGCCGATGGCTAAGACGATCGTTTCGATGGCCATGCTGGCCCGTACACACCCGTTCATTATAAACGTGGGTCGGTATCGGCAAGGGCTATGGCGCGCCGACCCAATCGGGGACATGATCGAACCCGATCTCGACGGGCACACCGTTCTGGTCACCGGCAGCGCGACGGGGCTCGGACGGTCGCTCGCGCTCGCCTGTGCAAAGCGGGGCGCGGACGTCGCCGTCCACTACCGCACTAGCGGTGACGACGCTCGCGAGGTCGCACAGCGTGCACGCGAGACGGGCGTCGAGGCGACGTCCGTCAGGGGCGACGTGACCGACCCCGGGGCTGTCGACGAGCTCTTCGATGGGGTCGAAGCGGCGCTCGGGACCGTCGACGTGCTCGTCAACAACGTCGGCGCGTTCGCGCCCATCCACTGGGAGGAGATGGCCTTCGAGACGTGGCAAACGGTCATGGAGACCAACGTCACTGGGACGTACCTCTGCTCGAAGCGCGCACTCCCGGCGATGCGCGAGGCGGGCTGGGGGCGGATCGTCAACGTCGGCTACGCCTCGAGCGAGCGGGGGCTGATCAACCCGAAGAACGCGCCCTACTTCATGGCGAAGTCGGGCGTGCTGATGTTCACCCGAATGCTCGCCGCCGACACCAGCGAGGAGGGGATCACGGTCAACGCCGTTTCCCCCTACGTTATTGAGAACTCCGACGAGTTCCCCGCCGACCTCCCGCGGGACCGCCCGGCGAGTTTCGAGGACGTGATCCAGGCTGTCTTCACGTTCCTCGAGGCCGACAGCGACTACATCAGCGGCGCGAACGTCGAGGTCTCGGGTGGGTGGCTCCCCGAGGACGTCTGAGCGCCCAGTCCGCCCCATACGAGTTATACCGCCGGCCGCCCAACCCCACGCCGTATGGCTATCGTATCGTGCGAGCGCCGTCGTTCGCACCGACCGGAGGTGAGTCGCGGGTGGCCGATCTGACGGGGCTATTCGCTCCCGAGCGGGTCGCGGTGGTCGGGGCCACCCCCGGCGAGGGATCGGTCGGCCGCGCCATCACCGCGAACCTGATCGAGGGGTTCTCGGGCGAGGTCGTCGGCGTCAACCCGAACTACGGGACGGTATTGGGCGTCGAGTGTGTCGACTCGCTGGCCGACGCGGGCGAGCCCGACCTCGCGGTGGTGGTCGTCCCGCCCGGGATCGCGATCGAGGTCGTCCGGGAGGCCGGCGAGGTCGGGGTGGAGAACGTCGTCGTCATCACTGCGGGCTTCGGCGAAACCGGAAGCGAAGGGGCGACCCGCGAGCGCGAGCTCCGGGAGGTCGCACGCGAGTACGACCTGAACCTCGTCGGCCCCAACAGCTTAGGAATCATGAGTACCTCCGTCGGACTGAACGCCACGTTCGGCCCCGACGACGCCTTGGAGGGAAACCTCTCGTTTATGAGCCAGTCGGGCGCGTTCATCACCGCGGTCATCGACTGGGCCAACGACCAGGGGATCGGCTTCAACGACGTCGTTTCCCTGGGGAACAAAGCGGTACTGGACGAAGCGGATTTCGTCGAGGCATGGAACGAAGACGACGGGACGGACGTCGTTATCGGCTACCTCGAAGGGATCGAGGAGGGCCGGGAGTTCATCGAGACGGCCCGTGAGGTCACCCGAGACACCCCGGTCGTGCTGGTCAAGTCCGGCCGGACGGACGCCGGCGCACAGGCCGCCTCCTCGCATACGGGGACCATCGCCGGCTCCGAGCGCGCCTACGAGGCCGGACTGGCGCAGGCTGGCGTCCTCCGGGCCGAATCGGTGCAGGAACTCTTCGATTCGGCCCAGATGCTCGCGAACCAACCGCTGCCCGAGGGAGAGTCGGTCGCCGTCATCACCAATGCCGGCGGCCCCGGCGTAATGTCGACCGACGCGGTCGGCGATTCGCGACTCTCGATGGCCTCCTTTTCGGAGGACACGCTCGAACGCTTCCGCGAGTCGCTCCCGGCCGAAGGGAACATCTACAACCCCGTCGACATCGTCGGCGACGCCGATATCGAGCGCTTCGCGGACGCGCTCGAGGCGGCGCTTTCCGACCCGAACGTCGGGATGGCGCTCGTCCTCTCGGCGCCCACCGCGGTGCTCGACTACGAGGTGCTTGCCGAGCGGACCGTCGAGCTGCGCGAGGAGTACGACAAGCCCGTCGCGGCCTGCTTCATGGGCGGCGAGCGCGTCGCACCCGCGGCCGAACTGCTGCGGGAGGCGGGGATCCCCAACTACTTCGACCCCGCCCGCGCGGTCGACAGCCTCGATTCGCTCGCACGGTATCGCGAGATCAGCGCGAGGGAGTACGACGCCCCGACGGCGTTCGACGTCGACCGCGAGCGCGTCCGGGAGTTGCTCGATCGCGCCGAGGAGCGCGGCGACAACCGCATCGGTGTCGAGGCGATGGGAATACTGGATGCCTACGGGATCCCGATTCCGGAGAGAGAGGTCGTCTCCGATCCCGTCGAGGCCGAGCGCGTCGCGGAATCGATCGACGGCGAGGCCGTGATGAAGATCGTCTCGCCCGACATCATGCACAAGTCCGACATCGGCGGGGTGAAGGTCGGCGTTCCGGAGAGCGAGGTCTACGACGCCTACGAGGACCTCGTGGCCCGCGCGCGCAACTACCAGCCCGACGCGACGCTGCTTGGTGTGCAGATCCAGGAGATGGTCGATCTCGACCGCGGGGTCGAGACGATCGTCGGGACGAACCGCGACCCGCAGTTCGGCCCGCTCCTCCTCTTCGGCCTCGGCGGGATCTTCGTCGAGACCCTAGAGGACGTCACCGTCAGGATCGCACCCGTCAGCGAGAGTGAGGCGACCGAGATGATCGACGGGATCGACGCCGCCCCCCTGCTGCGGGGCGCTCGCGGGCGCGAGCCCGTCGACGAGACCGCGATAACCGAGACGATCGGACGGCTCTCACAGCTCGTTACCGACTTCCCCGAGATCGTGGAACTGGACATCAACCCGCTGGTCGTCACGCCCGAGGGAGCGACGGCCATCGACATCGCCCTCACCGTAGAGCAATGACCCGAACCGTACTCATCACCGGCACCGAGGACAGCACAGGAAAGACAGCGATCGCGCTCGCGTTGGGGCAGTTGGCGGCCGAAAACGGCCTGAGCGTGGGCTACATGAAACCGCGGGGCACCCGCCTCCAGAGCAACGTCGGCAAGACGATCGACGAGGACCCGATGCTCGCCCGGGAACTGCTCGACATCGAGGCCGAGATGCACGAACTCGAACCCGTCGTCTACTCGCCGACGTTCATCGAGGAGGCGATCCGCGGCCGGGAGGACTCCGAGGAGCTCCGTGCGACGATCAGGGAGAACTTCGAGGCGCTTTCCGAAGAGCGGGACCTGATGCTCGTCGAGGGTGCGAGCGACCTCGACGTCGGCGGGATCGTTTCGCTCACCGACCCCGACCTCGCCGAACTGCTCGACGCCGAGGTGATCCTGGTCTCGCCCTACCAGAGTGCGGGCGACACCGACGCGGTCCTCGGAGCGGCAGATCGACTCGGCGAGCGCCTCGCGGGCGTCGTCTTCAACGCCGTGGGCGACGCGAGTTTCGCCTCGCTAGAGTCGGACACCGTCCCCTTCCTCGAAGGCCGCGGCGTCCCGGTCCTCGGTGCGCTCCCACGAACGCAGGAGTTGGCGGGCGTCACCGTCTCGGAACTCGCCGACGAGCTCGGTGCGGAGCTACTGACGAGTGCCGCCACCGACGCGTTCGTCGAGCGCTTTCTCGTCGGGGCGATGGGCGGAGACTCGGCGCTTCGTCACTTTCGGCGGGCCCGCAACGCCGCGTTGATTACCGGCGGGGACCGCTCGGATATCCAGACGGTGGCCCTCGAAGCCTCCGGCGTGAAGTGTCTCGTCCTCACGGGCGGGCTTCAGCCGTCGAGTGCGGTGGTCGGCAAGGCAGAGGAGAGGGACGTCCCGATCATGACCGTGCGCTCGGATACGCTCTCGACGATCGAGCGCGCGGAGGACGTCGTCAGGCGCGGGCGGACCCGCAGTCCCGAGACGGTCGCACGGATGCGCGCGCTGCTCACCGACCACGCCGACACCGACGCGATCCTCGGGACCGAGTGAGGTCGAACCGCAAGACGCCGCCCGGGTTCGGGCGTCGGCGTGTGCAAGCCGGCGGCTGTTATGCGTTCGCCCCCTCGTTCCGTGTGTGAGCACCTCACAGCTCTCGGACGACCCCGGTGGCTCGCTTCGGCTCATCACCCACGAGGACGGCCGGGCGCTCGATCGCTGGACGCTCGCCCCAACGGACCCCGACGACGACCAGCGCTACACCGCCTGGATCAGCGCCGATCCCGAGACGCTCGTCGACCTCGAAACACGCCGTTAATCACCGAATTCTCCCACGCAACGCGTGCCCACGCGCGCTCGTAGCTGTAGTCCGTCCCCGTTTTCGGGACGTTCGTCGCCAACCCGATGCTGAGCGCCTCGCCCGTCGCTCCGGTCACGAGAACCGCCACCGCCGCCGTGATCGCGAACAGACCGACTCGATAACGGACCGTCTTGAGGAGCGCAACCGGGTCTGGGTCGGGCTCCGCGAGAGCGTGGCCGCGTGTCCTCCTTCCGTGTGGGCCGGGCCCTCGGATCTGCTGTCCTCAGTTGCGTCTGAAATAGCCGAAATCGAACCGGGTTACGTGTCCTCGGGGGCGTCGTGTGCGCGCTCGATCGCCCCGAGCAGTTCGTCGCGCCCGTCGCCGTAGGCCAGATGGGACCCACACTCGCAGTCCGAGGCCCCGAAGCCCGCGATCCCCGCGTCCGGAAGCGCGCGGGCGACCGCACACTCGACGTCGCGGTCGGGGGTGCGGACGACCGCCTCGATTCCCGCGTCGGGATGCCCGAGCAGGTAATCGACGTGCCAGTGGCGCGTATCGCGCTCGCCGCGGGCGAGTTCGCGGTGGCGCTTGACCCGCGAGAAGCCGCCGGGCCCGAAGGCGCTGCCGGTGTAGGCGTAGCTCCCGGTCGGGAACTCCTGCGGGCCGAGCGCGCCGACGGTGATCGTCGCCGAGGAGTCGAGCGCGATCAGGAGGGTGTAGGTGCCGCCCATACCGGCTTCTCGCCCGCCGCGGAGAAGTACGTCCGGGTTCAGAGCGACGTCTCCTCGAACCGCTCGGCCGCGAACCGCTCGATTACCGCCCCTTCCGCCCGGTGAAGCGTCTCGCTCGCGGTCGACTTCGCGACGCCGAGTGCCGCCGCCAGATCGGTCAGCGAACACCGCCGTGGCGTCTCGTAGTAGCCCGCCTCGACGGCCATCAGCAGGACCTCGCGCTGGCGGTCGGTGAGAACCCGCTCGCGATCGCTTCCCTCGCGGACGTACTCGACCTCGAAGCCGAGTCCGAACGCGCGCAACTGCTCGCCCAGCTCCGAGAGGCGTTCACGCGAGGCAGTGACCTCGACGGTGGCGACCCCCTCGTGGATCTCGACGGGCGGTTCGAGGGCGATCCCGGACTCCCGAGCCGAGAGCACGAGCAGCGGCTGGGTCGTCTCGAACTGGACGAGCGCCCCCCGGTCGCCCCGGCGGAGCACCGACAGCGACGTGACGTCCGCTGCGGCGTCCATCCCCTCGAGGACCGCGTCGACGCCGGGTTCCTCGACGCGCGCCAGCCCGAACCCGACGTTTTCGCCGGGCATCGCCGCCAGCACCCGGACGGTCGTCTCGGGGTGGGCCGTCGTGACGTCGGCGATCCAGACCCCCTCGGGGAGCGTGACCGCGAGTCGCGCCTCGGTCATTGTCCGGTCCTCCAAGCGCGCTCGCGCGGGCACTCGGGCCACGCTAACAGCAGAACATGAACGGGTAGATCAACCCCACCCGGTCGCCCTCGTCGAGTTCGGTGTCGAGTCCCTCGTAGTGTTCGTTGAACCGGCCGTTGATCGTGACGCGGGCGTACGCGCGGGTCTGCTCGCCTTCGGGGTTCTTCTTCCAGGTGCCCGGAAGGGTTTCGGGTGGTGTCGCCCAGCCGTGGGCGGTCGCGTCGGCCTCGGTCTCGGCGATCAGCATGTCGGCGATGTCGTACTCCTCGAACAGTTCTTCGAGCAACTCGCGCAGGGTGGTACCCTCGAACGTGTAGGGAAAGCGGTGCTCGCCGACCGCGGTGTAGACGTGGCCGGTACAGACGACGGTCACGGTGGTTCTGTGCTGGCTCGCCTCGCCTGCGGTCTCTATTGCGCTCACGTCCCGACGAAGGGGCCGATAGACCGAAACGACAGTCCCGAACACGTTCGGCTCGTGGTCGTTGGTCCGTCATCTTCGCTCACGTCGGTCAGCTCTCGGTCGTCGCCCGGTCCTCGTCGCTTCGTCCCCGCACGAACAGGAAGGCCGCGAACGCAAGCGGCGAGAGCAGTCCCAACGACAGCGTCGCCGCGATCAACAGCAGCGTCAGCGTCAGTTCCATCCGTCCACCTCCGGGCCGTGCGGTCGAGTCATGATCGTGTGTCGAGCGACCCTCCCATAAGGCTGCCCCTCTATAGCCCGAGATCCAGCGTCCGGTTCGCCACCAGCGCGCAGGCGACGGCCGAGAGCAAGAGGAGAAACACCGAGAAGGCGATACCCCACGAGGCGAAGTCGGCGACGGTGCCCACGACCGCGCTGCCGGTCGCGCTCACGAGCATGTAGCTCGTGCGTACCAGCCCGAACCCCGCACCGCGCTCCTCGGGCGAGAGGTGGTCCATGAACCGTGGCAGGACCGCCGCCCCCCAGCTCATGGCCGTGCCGACGAGTCCGATGGCGAGTGCGATCGCGAGCAATCCGGAGCCGAGGACCAGCAGGCCGTAGCCCGCGATCCCGAGGACGGCACACACGGTCGCGGTGCGGTCCCGACCGAAGCGATCCGACAGCGAGCCGACCGCCGGCTGTGTCAGCCCGTGAATCACGAAGTAGGCCGAGAACAGCGCGCTCGCCATCCCGATGGAGTAGCCGTGGTGGGCGACCAGAAACGTCGGCAGAAACGAGGCGGTCGCCTGCCAGACGAACTCGAAACAGATCGCCACGAGCGCGGTGAAGGCGATCTGCGGGCGGGTCAACAGCTCGATGACGGGCCCGAGCGCGATCCGCTCGCCCATGGGCTGGTTCGGGCGTGCGGGCTCGGTGTCTCTCACTTTCCACGCGAAGACGAGGGCAATCGGGGCCGCACAGACCGCCCCCAGCGCGATCGAGTAGCGCCAGCCCACCCAGCCGGCGACCGCCGCGGCGGCGATCGGCGCGAGCAGGCCGGCAAGCGGCGCCCCCGAGTTGTGGATCCCGATCGCCGAGCCGATGTTCTCGAACTCCTTGGTCAACAGTGTGGTCGCAACACTGTAGTGGAGCCCCGCGACCCCGCCCAGACAGACCGTCAACAGGACGAAGACGTGGATCGACGGCGAGAGCGCGAGCAGGCCGCTCGCGACCGCCGTGAGCCCGACCGCCGCGAGGATCACCCGCCGCTCGCCGTAGCGATCAGCGAGCACGCCCGAGGGGAACTGCGAGAGCGAGTAGGCCATCCACATCCCCGTCAACGCGAGGCCGGTGATCGCGGAGGAGACGCCGAACTCGGCCTCGATCTCCGGGAGGACCGGGCTGATGACCAGCCGGGCGACCATCGTCGCGAAGAACGCGAGCGTACACAGCGTGATGACCGTCGCCCGGTAGGTCCACCGTCCCATCGGCCTAGGCTCGATGGCCCGCCCCGAAGTCCCCATCGGTCCCGGAAGCTATGTCACTCACCCCCCTACGAGGGGTATGAACGTCCTCACCCTGTTGCCCTCGGCCACGGAGATCGTCTGTGCGCTCGGGGTCACGCCCGTCGGCGTCTCCCATAGCTGCGATCACCCGCCGGCTGTCGGCGAGCTTCCGACGATCACGCGCTCGCGGGTCGACGCCGGTGCCGACAGCGCGACCATCGACGAGCAGGTGCTGGCGGCCGAGCGCGCGGGCGGGGTCTACGAGATCCGCATGGACGAACTCGAACGCGCGGAGCCCGACCTGATCGTCACCCAGGGGGTCTGTGAGGTCTGTGCGGTCGATACCGTTCTCGTCCGGGAGGCCGTCGAGGAACTCGATCTCGACTGTGAGGTCCTGACGACCGATCCCCACAGTCTGGAGGATGTCCTTGTCGATATCGAACGCATCGGGCGCGCGTTGGGTCGGGAGCAACGGGCTGGCGAGCTCCTCGCGGACCTGCGAGCGCGCGTCGAGGCGGTCCGCAAACGCAGCCCGGACGACGCCGAGCGCCCGCGCGTGCTCGACATCGACTGGATGGATCCCGTCATGATCGGGGGCCACTGGGTGCCCGAACTGTTCGAGATCGCGGGCGCGGAGTACGGGCTGGTGGAGGCCGGCGAGGCCTCGACGCCCGTCGAGTGGGACTCCGTGGTAGAGTACGACCCCGAGGCGCTCGCGGTCGCGCCCTGCGGGTTCGACCTCAAGCAGACGCTCGCGAACCTCGGTGACCTCCGGAACCGGGAGGGATGGTCCGAACTGACGGCCGTCCGCGAGGGGCGGGTCGTCCTCGTCGACGGCTCGGCGTACCTCAACCGCCCGAGCCACCGGCTCGTCGATTCGCTCGAAGCGCTCGCGAGCACACTCCACCCCGACCGGTTCGACGACCCCCCGGCCGGCGCGGTCCGTCGCCTCACTGCACCCCGGTCTCTCGACTGAGACCCGCGGGTCGCGGTCCACGGACCGGTCGGAACGGAAACTCGATAGAACGGACGACAACGACCGTCCCCGGACGGGAGTCCGGAGGATCCCTGCATACCGCGGACGAACGTGCGAGGTACTCCCGATACCCCGCTTTCAGTGCCTCTGACACACGTGTCCGAACGGACACGTCACTCGTCGATACACCCCTCAGGCCCGAAAGGGTGGGGTGCAACCTGTTGGGATTGACTCGGCGGTGAATGCAACTGGTTGCACTCACTCCAGTAGCGCCTCGAACGTCGCCTGCTCGGCCGCCCGGAGCGTGCGGTGGAACGTCGAGCGGTTGACGCCCAGTCGCTCGGCGAGTTCCGCGCCCGTGATCCGCCGGGGCGTCTCGAAGTAGCCGCTGTGGTGGGCGATTTCGAGGATCTCGCGCTGGCGGTCGGTCAGCTTTCCCGTCGCCTCCCCGCGTCGCTCCTCGCGGGTTCGGGGCGGCCGGTCGAAGGTCCGCTTGCCGATCGGTTCGGCGTCGTACTCGCGTTCGAGCGCCGCCGAGAGCGCCCGCGAGTCGGCCGCGGTCGCCTCGGCGGTGATGACGGTTCGCGTCCCCTCGACCGTCACGGCCGTGATCGTCGCCCCGTGCTCGACGAACGGGGTGAACAGACACGGCGAGCGCACGGCACACTCGACCAGCGTCGTCCCCTCGGTGAGCAGTTCCTGCAGGCTCTCGATGCGGTCGTCCTCGGCGGCCGTCTCGCGGACCCGGTCGAGGGAGGCCTCGACGGCGACGAACCAGCTGATCGAGCCGTCCGCACGCGGGACGAGCCCCCGATGGTCGAGTTCGGCGCTGCCGGCCAGTTCGACGGGCAGGGCCCCGGGGTCGTCGATCGACACGCGCAGTTCGGTGACCCCGTCGCTGGTCAGCGCGGTCCGCGCCTCGACCGCGTCGATGGCGTAGCCGACCGTCCGGCCGAGCTCCGAGAGCACCTCGCGTTCGTCACCCGTAAACGCCCCCTCGCGGTCGGCGTAGACGCTCAACACGCCGTAGGTCCGCCCGTGGTGTGTGAGCGCGACCGCCGCCACCGACCGATAGCCATTCGAGAGGGCGTCGGCGCGCCGGTCGGGATCGGCGCCGGAAAGCAGGTCGCCCTCGACGACGGGATCGTCATCGGCGCTCGAAAGCGCGCGGGCCGCGGGCGGTTCGCACTCCGCGTCCGATCCCGCGGCGGCGATCCCCGCGAGCGCCGCCTCGGTGATGCCGGCCCACGCCGTCGGGCTCCCGGTCTCGTCGCCGATCCACGCGAAGCGATAGCGCTCGCTCGCCGCCAGACGCTCACAGACGGTGGCGGCGATCTCCTCGCGCGAATCGGCCCGGACGAGCGCCGTCGTCACGTCGCGCACGAGGTCGGTGAGGACGTTGAGCCGTTCGAGTTCGTCGTTGGCCCGCCTGAGCGTCTCGCTTTGGGCCTGCAGGACGCCCTCGCGGTCGGTCCGGTCGAGGGCGGCCTCCGCGTTGTTACAGAGGATCCGCACCGGCGAGAGCGACTCCGCGGCCGGGTTGAGGAGGACGAACACCCCGTGTGATCCGAGCGGGATCGCCGCGTGTCCCGTCCCGCGGATGAGACGCCCCTCGACGAACGCCTCCCAGATCGGCCCCGATTCGATCCGGTCGTTCTCCTCGACGAACTCGGTTGCCGCGGCGCTGTGGGCCGCTGGTTCGAGCGCGTAGCCCTCGGGTTCGAGCCGATAGCACGCGACCCGCGAGAGCGCCAACGCGTCGTCGGCCGCCGCGACGGCGACCTCGTAGACCGCCTCCGAAGAGTCGGCGCGCATCATCTCTCGGGAGCTCTCGTGGAGCGCCGCCAGCGCCCGCTCGCGTCGCTTCCTGTCGGTCACGTCCTCGACGGCGAACACCGCACCGTCGAACTCGCCGTCGTCGAAAAGCGGCGCGCCGTTGATGTCGAGCCAGCGAAACGTCCCCCCGATCCACGCCGGGTACTGCAGGTCATACACCGGGCGTTCCCGTTCTCTGACGAGGGCGAACGGTTTGCGGTCGGACGATACCGGCTCTCGATTCTCGGGCCACGGGCCGTCGCTTTCGTCGCTCTTTTCTCCCCCGTCGGGTCCCAACAACTCCCACGGGAACCGCTCGAAGGGCGTGCCGGCGACGTCCTCGACCCCGGCCAACTCCTCGGCGCGCTCGTTCGCGAACGTGATGATCCGATCCGCGCCAAGCACCAGCAACATCACGGGACTCGTCTCGACGATCCGCTCGGTGCGAGCGCGGTTTCGCCGGAGTTCGGCGCCGATCCGCCGGCGCTCGGTGACGTCGGTCGCGATCCCGGCGATGTTGACGAACTCGCCGGCCGAATCGTAAACGGGAAACCCCCTGTCGTGGACCCAACGCACCGTCCCGTCCGGGCGCTGGACCCGGTAGGTCTCGTCGAACTCGCCCGTCTCGGTCATGTGGGTGATCCCCTGCTCGACCCGTTCGCGGTCCTCGGGGTGGATCGCCTCGATCACCGCTCCGGAATCGCCACAGAGCACCTCGTGAGGGCGCCCCCAGATCTCCTCGAACGCCGAGTTGACGGAGATCGTTCGAAAATCCGGATCGCTGATCCAGAACCCCTCGTCGGCGTTCTCGGTGAACCGCCGGAACGCCCGCTCGTGCTCGTGGAGGTGCCGGCGCTCTCGGGCCACCATCTCACACCACCCCCGCCGTCGCGGCTCCGGGCATATACACCTCGAACGACCGTCGGCTGCATAAACGCTCCCCCGGAGTTTTGTCGGTCCGTCCCCACCGTAGCGCATGATCGAGGTTTCGGACGTCGACCACGTCGCGATCCGCGTCGGGGACATCGAGCGGGCCCTCGCGTTCTACCACGACCTGCTCGGCCTGCCGATCAGGGACCGCGAGGCCTTCGAGAACGACGAGTTGCCCTTCGTCGCCTGCGTCGCCGGCGGGCGCCACCTGCACCTCGTGCCCACCGACGAGCCCATCGACGTGGGTGGCGAACACGTCTGTCTGCTGGTTCGCTCCGGGGAGACCGACTCCCGTGGGGCGATCGAGGCGTACCTCGAGGACCTGCGCGAGGCCGGCGTCGAGGTGGAAGCGGGCGAACCCCGCGAGCGCCTCGGCGCCTACGGCCGCGACTGGGCGGCGTACGTCCGCGATCCCGACGGCCGGCGGGTCGAACTCAAGTTCCACTGAGATGATCCCGGGTCCCGGGACGGTCGAACGGGTCCCCCGCGAGGCGGTGATCCGTGCGTGGCTCGCCCGCGAGCGAGAGTCGAGCGGCGAGTGCGGGACGGACCGCTCCGACCGCGAGGCGTTCGAAGCGCTTTTGGAATCGAACCCCGGTGCTGCGGCCTTCCTCTGGCGGGACGCCCCCCACGCCTGCTATCGACTCGTCCTCTCGCGGGCCCGCTTCGACCGCCTGCACGTCGTCGAGGGGCCCGCCGAGTTGCGCTGGGGGGCGCTCTCGCCCGACGGAACGATCCGGGGCTGTGCCCGTCGGATCGACCGCGAGGACACCCGGGAACTGGCCCGCGAGACGGGCGTCGACGTCCCCCTGATCGAGCGCCTCGCGGAGGATCCGCCGACCACGGAGCCGCTGGTGCTCTCGACGCGGCGCGGAGCGGTGCCCTGGCACGTCGCCGACGGCAACCACCGTGCGACCGCGATAGCGCTTGCCCTGTGGCGTGGTGTGGCCTACGAACCGGTGTCGGCGTACCTCTGTGTCGGCGCGAACCCCGTCCTCGAACCGTTCGTCCAGCGCCTGCGGGGACTGGCCGGGTGCGTTCGCCGTCGGTGGGACGTTTCCGAAACGCAATAAGGACCCGGGCCCAACGACCGGCATCGTGACGAGGACACAGATCACGCTGGTCCAGATCGACAACTACGGACCGTGGACCGTCACCCCGGAACCACGCCGGGAGGTCGATCTCCAGACGCTCCAGTCGCGGCTGTACGCCGACCTCTGTCAGCAGATCGGGCGCGAGGGGGGGTACGTCTTCTTCGCCCGCTTCGACAACATGATCGCCGTCACCAACGGCCTCGACTGGGCCGACCACGAACTGATTCAGGAGTCGATCGCCAATCGCTATCCCGTTTCGGTCAGCATGGGGATCGGCACCGGCACCACCCCGCAAGAAGCGCTCGCAGAGGCCACCGGCGTGCTTCAGACCGCCGGCAGCGCACAGGACGGAACGCGCACCGAGATCCTCGGGGGTGACGTCCTCGACGAGGACGAACGCGCCGCCAAGGGCGTCCAGGTCGCCCACTTCGACGTGATCGACGTCACGGGCACCTACACCGACCGGGTCGACGCCTTCGAGACGTTCATCGCCATCGAACAGGGGTACGCCGCGTTGATGCGGTACATGTACGGCCAACACGACTCGCTTTCCTTTTTCGTCGGCGGCGACAACGTCATCGCCGTCTGTCCCGACCTCCCGGCGAGCGCCTACGAGGACGCCATCGTCCACGTCTCTGGCGAAGTCGGTGTCGACCTCCAGGTCGGCGTGGGACGGGGCGCGAGCGCCCACGACGCCGGGATGGCCGCCAAACACGCCCTAGAGGAGTGTCGCCACAACGGTACCCGCGTCGAACGCGCCCTGCCCGCCGACGACTGACGCCGCTCCTCCGGACATGCCGCCCGATAGCCCCCGCCACGCGCCGCCGACCCGATGCAACGCTTATTCGGACTGTAGTTAATTAACCGAAACGGCTAAGGTCCATGAGCCACAGTAGCACACTATGAGCACCTATCAGGCCCCGCAGGCGGCGAGCGTCGAGGACCGACTCGCGATCCTCGAGGCGGTCAGCCGGCAGAACAACGTCCGGTTCAGCGCCCTCACCGAGCGTCTCTCGATGGACGAGACCGTCGCCTACGAGGCGCTAACGGACCTCCGGAACGCCGACCTCGTCTCGACGTGCCCGCTGCGCGGCGAGGACGACTCCATCGTCGCCTCGCTGCCACGCCTGCGCGCCCAGGAGCGCACGAAGCTCCACCGCCTGCTGTACACCTGAGACGCGACGCGGGGCCGGGCTATTTGTTCGTTCGTGCCCAATCACGGTCCATGTACACCGTCACCGTCTCGCGCGATTTCGTCGCTCAGCACTTCCTCACGGTCCCGGATCCCGGTCCCGAGGGCGAGGTCCACTCCCATTATTACGACCTCGCCGCCGAATGCGAGGGCCCCGGGCTCAACGAGTACGGCTACTTACTCGACATCGACGACCTGACCGCCGCGCTCGACGCGATCGAGGACCGCTACCGCGATCGACTCCTGAACGACCTGGCCGAGTTCTCGGGACTGAACCCGAGCGTCGAGCACTTCTCGCGGATCGTCGCCGACCGACTGGCCGAGGACCTCGACGCTCCCGAGGTCGAGACGCTTCGCGTGCGGATCCGCGAGGACGACGTCGCGTGGGCGGCCTACGAGCGAACGGTATGAACGTCGGGCTGGTCGTCTACGGCGACCTCGAACCCCGATCGGGGGGCTATCGCTACGACCGCCGACTCGTCGAGGGACTCCGGGAACGCGGGGATCGCGTTGAGGTGGTTTCGCTGCCCGAGACGAGCAGGGCGCGCGCGTTCACACAGAACCTCTCGCGACGGGTCGTGCGCGACCTCGATCGCCCGTTCGACGTG
The DNA here is from genome assembly GCF_000196895.1 of Halalkalicoccus jeotgali B3. Taxonomy (NCBI): domain Archaea; kingdom Methanobacteriati; phylum Methanobacteriota; class Halobacteria; order Halobacteriales; family Halalkalicoccaceae; genus Halalkalicoccus; species Halalkalicoccus jeotgali. Next base: position 2,770,111 of record NC_014297.1, on the reverse strand, counting down.
CTGTTGCAGGACGAACTCTGTCACCCCTCGCTGGTGGGGCTGAACCGCCGGATCGACCGCGAGTACCCGATCGTCTCGATCGTCCACCACCTCCGGGCCAGCGAGCACTCGGGGCTCCGTCGTCGCCTCTCGCGCGAACTCGAACGCGCGTACCTCTCGACGGTCGATGCCGTCGTCTGCAACAGCCGACACACCCGGGCGGCGGTCGCCGAACTGACCGCCGCGCCGGGGCTCATCGCGTGGCCCGGCGTCGACCGGTTCGCGGGGCTCCCGACCGACGCGGAGATCACGGCGCGCGCTCGACGGGACCCCTTCGAGGTCGTCTTCGTCGGCAACCTGCTCCCCCGAAAAAGCCTCGATGCGCTGGTCCGCGGACTGGCGCGCGTCGGGGGCGACTGGCACCTCACCGTCGTCGGCACGGCGGGCGACCCCGCGTACGCCGCCGAGGTCCGCGACCTCGTTCGTGAACGGGGGTTCGCCAACCGCGTCGATTTTACGGGCTGGCTCGACGACGGCGAACTCGCCGCGCGCCTCGGATCGGCCCACCTCCTGGCCGTGCCCTCGACCCACGAGGGATTCGGCATGGTCTATCTGGAGGGGATGGCCTTCGGGCTGCCCGCGCTCGCAGCCGCCTCGGGCGGGGCCAGCGACCTCGTCACGGAGGGACGCACCGGCCACCTCATCGATCCAAGCGACGAACGGGCGATCACAACGACGGTCGAGGCGCTCGCGAGCGATCGCGACCGGCTCGCCGCGATGAGCCTCGCCGCCCGCCGACGTTTCGAGCGCCATCCCACGTGGGACGCTACGGTCGATCGCGTTCGGGCGTTTCTCGAACACCGGATCGCCCGCTCAGGTCAGTCCCCCGCGTAGGCGATGGGATCCTCGCTACCGGCGCGCTCGAAGGCCTCGCGCCGGTAGGTACACGAATCACAGGTCCCGCAGGCCGGCGCTTCGTTACGATAGCAGCTCCACGTGTGCTCGTAGGGGACCCCGAGTTCGAGGCCGCGTTCTGCGATCTCGGTCTTCGAATACTCGACGTAGGGTGCCTCGATCCCGATCTCCGTTTCGGGTTTGGTTCCCGTATCGACGACCCCCTGAAAGGCCTCGAAGAAGGCGGGTCGACAGTCGGGATAGCCCGCGAAGTCCTCCGAGTGCGCACCGATGTAGATCGCCTCCGCGCCGCGGGCCTCGGCGTACGAGACCGCCATCGAGAGCAGGTTCGCGTTGCGAAACGGGACGTACGTGTCGGGGATCTCCTCGCCCTCGCTCGCGTCCCCGACCGCCATCGACTCGTCGGTGAGACTGGACCCGCCGATCGCCGCGAGGTGGTCGGTTTCGATGTGCAGGAAGTCCGCGGCGTCGAGTTCCTCCGCGAGCCAGTGGGCACAGTCGTACTCCTTTCCTTCCGTGCGCTGGCCATACGAGGTGTGTAACGCCGCGATCTCGTAGCCCGTTTCCCTAGCTTCGTAGGCGGCGGTCGCGCTGTCCATGCCCCCCGAGAGGAGGATGACGGCTTCGCTCATGGGCGAGTAGACGTATCGAGTGCGAATACCGGTTACGTCCCCGGCGCGTCGTTCCACAGGTCCACGTGCAGTCGGGGCGTGTACCGAAAGCCGTACTCCATCGCCAGCTCGGCCACCCGATTGCGCGTCTCGTCGAGTCGCTCGCGGGTCGCCCCTTCGGGCATCAACAGGACGTCCTCGTCCCTGATCCCGACGCGCTCGCGCAGCCGGGCGAGCAGGTCGGTGATCTCGCCCATGTCCTCCCGACCCGTGACGACGAACTTCAACTGGTGGTCGTAGCGCTCGCAGATCGTCGCGAGCGCCTCGTAGTCGATCCGGCGCGCCTCGTGGCGCTCTTCCCATTCGCCCTCGCCCTTGGGGTCCTTCTCCGGGGTAGGGGTGCTGCTCGCGAGTTTCGGACTGACGCTCGCGAGGTCGACGGGCGCGTCGGGAACGATCGTCCCGTTGGTCTCGACGGTGGTGTGATAGCCCCGTTCGGCGAGCCGTTCCAGTAGTTCACTGCTCGCGTCGTGGAGCAGGGGCTCCCCGCCGGTAAGCACGACGTGGTCCGCGCCGTGATCCTCGATCCCTTCGAGGATCGCCTCCATACCCATCCAGTCGCCCGCGGGCTCCCAGGAGGTGTGATACGAATCACAGAACCAACACCGGAGGTTACAGCCGCTCGTGCGCACGAACGTCGAGGGCACCCCGGCAAGTTTCCCCTCGCCCTGCAGCGAGTGAAAGAGCTCGTTGATCGGCAACGCGGGGTCGTCCCCATCGGTCGCGCCGCCCCCTCGCGTGTGGCTCATACCCGCCGGAGGTGGCCGACGGGCCTGAGGGTTACGGTCCCGTCGGACCGCCTGCACCTTTAAGAACGTGACCGCTGTGGGTAGGGTATGGCACTCATCGAGATCACTGTCGATCGCCCATCGTTGATCAGCACCGGCGACGACCAGCAGTCGGCCGACGAAACCGCGGACGCGACCGACGGCGTCGACGTCGACTCCTCGACGACCGACACTCAAACCGACGACGGGCTCGGGGACGCACTGAAGACCGCCAGCACGATCCTGACCGCCGTGACGACCCTCGCGGGGATCCTCAAGCAGCTTCGCTCGGAGGACGAAACCGCCGAGACTACCGCGAGCGCGGGCGAGGCCGAAGCCGAGTCGTTCGTCGAGAGCGTCGTGGGCGAGGACGCCGTCGACGAGGAGGCGGACGCCGACAGCGAGGCGGACCCGGCGGAGGCCGACGAGTCGGACCTCGCGGACGAGGTCGCGGACGCCGACAGCGAGGTCGAGGAGGACTCGGGGCGCGGACTCGGCGTGACGGTCGCGTTCGTGCTCGTGGTCGTCCTGATCGCGCTCGCGCTCCGATCGCGTGGCGGCGACGATACCGTCGACGAGGACACGCTGGACGACGACTGGGACTGACGACGCTGTTTTCGCTTCGCCGCGTTCCGGTTTCATTTCCGGTTTCCTTCCCCCCAGCCGGCGCGCTCGCGCCAGTCCGATTGCTGTCTGCGCTCGTGGAGGTGGGACGTACCGTCGGCCAGTTCCTCGCGAACGTCGCGCTCGAAGCCCTCGACCGTCGCCAGCATCCCGCTTTGGAACGCCTCGACGAGTTCGTAGGTCCACGTCCCGCCGACGGCTCCCGCCGGCAGGTGCTCGTCGCGCAACTCGTCGGCCAGCGCGTCGTAGCCAAGCGCGCGCAACTCCCGTTCGGCGACTGCGAAGCGATCCATCGCGTGGCCGACCCCGTGGTGAAACGCCAGCAGGTTCCCGTACGCTCGATGGAGGTACTCGATCGCGAGCTGACACTCGTGGAGCACGGCCAGTTCCCGCTCGCTTACGTCCCCGTCATCTACCATGATAGCTACTGACAATCAGGATAGGAATAACGTTTTCCCGGGCGGGCGTCCCCATGACAGGGTTTATGGACGTTTCAGCTCTTACGGACCCTACACATGGCCCGCCTCTCCCACCTGCTTCGGGTCGATCTGGGTGCCGAAACCGCCTCGCGGGAGCCGATCCCCGAGCGGTGGCTCGACCGGTACGTCGGGGGAAAGGGGCTGGGCGCACGGTACCTCTTCGAGGAACTCGACCCCGGTACCGACCCTATGGGGTCCGACAACGCCCTGCTGTTCATCGTCGGACCGCTCACGGGCCGTACCCCGGGCGAACCCCGCTACGCCGCGATCACCAAGTCCCCGCTGACGGGGGCGTTTCTGGATTCGTACAGCGGCGGCGAGTTCGCCGGCGCGCTCGCCGGCGCCCTCGGGGACTGTCTGGGCGTGCTCGTCACGGGTCGGGCCGACGAGCCGATGGCCCTGACGATCGAGGACGGCGAAGCGACCCTCGAACCCACCGACGCGTGGGGTGCCGACGCCGCCGCGACCGCCGGCGCCTTCGACGGTCGGGTCGCCTGTATCGGCCCCGCCGGCGAGAACCGGGTGAGCTACGCCACCATCGCCGCGGACGGTGGCGACCACCACGCCGGGCGGGGCGGTGCGGGCGCGGTGATGGGGGCAAAGCGACTGAAGGCTGTCGTCGCCCGCGGCCAGCGCCCCACGGAGGACTCGGATCTGCGCGAGATCTACGAGGAGCGCTTTGTAGACGACGAGACGGGGCGCTGGCAGGCCGCCAGTGAAACCCTCGAATCGGTCGATTTCGCCGATGCGGTCGGTGCGCTGGCGACCCGTGGCTGGCAGGAGAACCGCTTCGATGGGATCGAGGGGATCGGTATCGAGGCCGCCCGTGGGGCCGCGACCGGCCGCGAGAGCGAGGGAGCGATCCCGGGGGGGTTCACCGTCCCCACGCCCGACGGCGAGAGTGTCCCGCGGGGTGCGACTCAGATGACGCTGGGCGCCGGGTTGGGAATCGACGAGTTCGATGCGGTCGCGGCGCTCGGGGCCCAGTGCGACCGATTCGGAATCGACGTGATCTCGGCGGGTAGTGCGGTCGCGTGGGCGATCCGCGCCAGCGAGGCGGGGCTGATCGAGCGCGATCTCGCCTTCGGCGACCGCGACGCCGCCCGCGAACTGTTAGCGGAGATCGCCACCCGCACCACCCCGCTCGGCGAGGCGCTTGCCGACGGGGTCGAGCGGGCATCGGCGACGTTCGGCGGCGAGGACTTCGTCCCCGCGATCAAGGGGATGGAACTGCCCGCCTACGATCCCCGGGGTGCCCGGTCGATGGCGCTGGCCTACGCCACGAGCGACCGGGGGGGCTGTCATCGCCGGGCCCGCCCCATCGAGGACGAACCGTTCTCTCACTGGAGCGACGACGAGCGCGTCGAGCGCGTGATCGCCGAGCAGAACCGCCGCTCGGTGCTGTGGAGCCTGATCGTCGACGACTTCGTCGGCGATTCCTTTGCCGACCTCGGGGCGGCCTGGCTCTCGGAACTGGGCTACGATCTCTCGCCGGCCGATCTGGCCACCCTCGGCGAGCGCGTCTGGACGCTGACCCGCCTCTTTAACGTCCGCGAGGGGCTCGACCGCGAGGCCGACCGAGTGCCCGCGCCACTCACCGAATCCGCCGCGGACGGCGAGTCGATCGACCCCGAGGAGTTCGAGGGGCTGCTCGATCGCTACTACGCCGCCCGCGGTTGGGACGAGCGGGGCCGGCCCATCCTGAGGACGCTCGAACGACTGGAGCTGGCTTCTCTCGACGGGGGCGATGGCGCGTGACCGACAGTATCGACCTCGACGAGATCGAGACCGAATCGGCGGACGAGCCACGTCCGAACCGCGGCGACTGGTTCTGGCGCGGCGAGGGCGACTTCGAGGACGAGACCGAGGCGCTCGGGACCGACGCCGGCCCGGACGCGTCGGCGGACGACGGGGAACCGGCGCCCGAATTGAGAACCGTTTCCGAGTCGTCCGGTCCCGAGGGGACGACACCCCACGTCCCCCACGAGAACCGGGACAAGCCCGTCGGCCTTCCCGAGGAACGGGGCGGGGCCGGCGGGACCTCAGCACGCGAAGCGGCCCGCGAGCACGATACGACCGGGGACGCCCCCGAGGCCTCGGGGCCCCACGGCGGCGGGGCCGACGAGATGACGATGGCGCTCACCTACGAGGCGGCAAAGCGCCTCGCGGATCCGGGCTACGTGCTCGCGACGGCGACCTTCGCCGACTGGATCGGCATCGTCGGCGGGGTCGACGCCCACGTCATCACCGCCTTCCAGCGCTCTCACGGTGTGGACGCCGACTTCTTCAACGGCACCGGGACGGGGCCGGCCGAGCGCCTCGCCGAGATCACCGAGATGTCGATGTTCTTCGCCGAGCGGATGGTCGTCCTCGGCTGCAACGGAGAGGAGTGGATCGCCCAGCAAGCGGGCTGGGAGTTCGTTCCTATCGAAACGGCCGCCGAAAAGGCCGGCTGGGACCTCGATTAGTCGTTTTTGCGGTCCTCGGGGTCGAGGTCGAACGAGACCTCGCCGTCGACCACGCCGGTGTTGATCACGTGGGGGCCGGTGTGGGACCACGTCTCGTGGCCGTCTACCTCCTCGATCGTCGGCCGGGTCCGCAGGTCGATCTTCTCGATCTCGTGTGTCATATCTCCACAGTGCCGCTCGACCCGCTTATACCCTGTCCCTACTCCTCGAGGAAGACCCGCGAGAAGAGGTTCACGTACAGTTCGAGGACCGTCTGCCGGTCGATTCCGGCCAGAGCGGCCTGTTCGTCGAGGAACGCCGCCAGTTCCTCGCTCGGTTCGTACCGTACGACTCCGGCCTCAACGGCGAACTCGACTTCGGTGGCACCCGACACGAGGTGTTCGATCTCCAAGAGCGCCTGTTCGGCCTTCGCGCGGACCGCCGCCTCCTCGTCGAGCATCCGGCGCTCGCCCCATTCGCCGGCGGCCTCGAGAAAGCGCTCGCTCGGCTCGATCGCGATCGGTTCGCTGGTCCCGGTCATCAGCGTTCGGGCGGGAAGCTATCGGGTGCGGGGTCCGATTCGGCGAGTTCGGCGTAGAGATAGATCAACAGGACCCCGAGGGCGACCATTACGGCCAGTCCCACGACTCCGCCGGGTCCCGAATGACCGATCCAGTCGGCACCCATCACGGGCCCCATGCTCGATGCGACGTTCAGCGTCGTGATCGCGAGCCACCCGCCGAACAGCAGGAACGCGATCGTGAGCACGGGGTTGTGCTCGAGTGCGGTCTTGAGCGCCATACTCCGTTGAGCGCGTGTCTCGCGCAAAAACGTTGTGCCTTCTACGCCATCTGGCCCGCGAGTTCGGCCTCGAACTCGACGACGCCCGAGAGGAGGCGTCCGACCGCCTCGTAGAACGCGCTGTCGGCGTACTCGACGATGTCGCCCGCACAGTCGTCGATCCAGCGGGTCGTGTGCTCCTCGAGGAAGACCCGTTCGTATCCAAAGGCCTCCTCGGCGCCCCTGCGCTGGCGCTCGATCAGGTGTCTGAGAAAGGCCAACTCGACGGCGACGAAGTCGCCCTCTTCGGGGTAGTCCTCGGGGGGAGTCCAGCCCGCGGCGCCGTAACTCGCCTCGACCTCGGCCTTTCCCGTCCCCAGGAAGTCCATGTCCTCGCGGTAGTAGCTCTCGTGGGCCATCACCGGGGGTCGCGGGCCGACGAACACGCGGGTGTACTCGCGTTTGAGTTCCGTGCGGACCGTCTCGACATCCCGGCCCTCGTTTTCCTTGACGTACGCCCGCAGTTTCTCGAAGCCCGTATCCAGATCGTCGTCGACGCCTTCCGGAGTTCGTATCTCCCCCGACAGCAGGGTTTCGACGAACTCCTCGTTCGGGGTGTCCCACAGCGCCTCGATCAGGAAGTCGACCAGTTCGAGTCGGGCGGCGTAGATCTCCTCGTCGCTCATCTCAGTTCCCCCGATCGTAGAGCAGGTATGCCCGACAGTCCGGACAGTACTCGAAGACGCTCTCCTCGGCGCTCGGGGCCAGCCCCGCCACGAGGTCGCCGACCTCCTCCTCGATCTTCGCGGCCGAGCGCTCGCTCGTAAACGGGTCGCCACACCGGGCACATTCGAGCATCTCGCCCTCGAAGGTCTGGGTCCAGGCGGGGTCGCCGTCCGCGCTCTCCGTTCCCGCGGCAGCAGCGCGGTTTTCCGGAAGCAAGGAGAGGTCCAACCCGTCGCGCATCGTGATCGCGCTCTCGGGACAGCCCTCCTCGCAGAGCCCGCAGTTGACGCACTTCTCGTGGTTGAACTCCAGGCCCCATTCGGTCCGGCGAATCGCGTCGGTCGGACAGAGGTTCGAGCACGTGGGAGTCAGGGTGCAGGCATCCGAAACCTCCATCCGGCCGAAGTCCTCGAGCCCGCGGATCACCTCGCGGTCGGGCTCGGCGTGTTCGAGGATCGCCCGCACGCTCTCGAGGGTCCAGCCGTGGTTGTAGAATTCCGGATTGTCGTGGTCGCTGTGCAGTAGCGTGCCGTCGGCGCGGTGCTCACCCTCCGGGACCGGCGAGGGCGAGAGCGACTCCTCGAACTCCGAGAGGGAGTCGACGAACTCTCCGGGTTCACCCGCTTCGGGCGCGAAGAAGCCCACGCGCTCGCCCAGCCCGAGGTCCGCCGTTGCCTGATTGAGCCGCTCGACGAGTTCCTCCTTCGGGTCGGGCCCGGAGTGGCGACAGTCACATCCGCATCCGAGCACCGCGACGCCCGCCGCGCCACAGGCCAGCGCGTGGGTGATGTGTGATTCGCCCACGGTGTCCGCACAGTTCACGCCGACGGGGAGGATCGGCGGGTATTCGATTCGCCCTCCCGACGCAGCGCGTTTGCCGTACTCGGAGAGGGCGTCGTCGGCACGCTCGCCACAGACGAAGGCCACGATCGGTGTCTCGATGCCCGACGCTCGTGAGAACCAGCCGTCCTGATCGGCGCCGGTGCCGAGCAGCGCCTCGACCTCGCGGGCGATCCGCTCGTTCGATGGTTCGCGCAGGCTCACCGCGCCGGTCGGGCAGGCACTGGTGCAGGCCCCGCAGTTCTGACAGGCGACCGGGTCGATGTCGACCTCGTCGGGCCGGGGCTTGGCGACCGCGTCGTGCGGGCAGGCGTCGTAGCAGGCCCGACAGCCCTCCTGGTTCGATTCGCCCGAGGCACAGACGTCCATCTCGAAGTCCAGAAAGTCGGGTTTCGTAATCCCGCCGAGAAGGCTCTCGACGGCGGCCATCGTCGCCGGCCCACTATCAGTATAGTAGCCGATCCGTCCGCCCCGGGCCTTGGGGTCGCCGCCCGGGTGGATTACCTGATCGACCTCTAGCTCCTTCGAGACGCCGTCCATCTCGATGGCGTCGGTCGGACAGACGTCGGTCCATTCCCCATCGGGTGCCTCGGGATGGATGTCGACCGGGCGGCGCGTAACCATTCCGTCCGGACCCTCGTGGACGCACTTCATACACGAGATGCACTCGTCGGTCACCCGGGTTTCGAGCCCGATCTCGAACGCGCCGAACTCGCCGGCGACACCGACCACTCGCCCGCGCTCGATCGTGACGTCCTCTAAGCCGTCGACGCCGGCGAGCTCCTCGTCGTTCGCGATCAGCGTCACCTCCGCGTCCGACGAGAGCGTGGCGGCCGCTGTCGGGTCGCCGACGACCGCCACCCGGTCTCCGGTCTCCCGCGAGACCGTTCGGGAGACGGCCTCCTCCTCGAGGCCGGCCCGACGGGCGTTGATCATCCGTGCCGTCTTGTCGGTCGCCTCCGCTTCGGCGTGGACCCAGCCGGCGCCCTCACGCTGGTCGATAAAGGAGACCGCCTCAGGGTGGAGGCCGTGGTCCTCGGCGACCCCGCCGAATTTCTTCTGGACTCCCGGTTCGGGACAGGTTACGAGAAGCTGATCGAGGTCGTACTCCTCGATGACTTGCTCCATCGCGGGCAGGCCGTCCCCACAGAGCAGCTCGGAGCTGGCGGCGACGTCGACCCCCTCGATCCCCTCGCGGGCGGCTTCGAGGTCGACCTCGCAGGTGTCCGCACACGAGCAGACGAACGCACCGGTCTTCATTGACGATGGGTAGTGAGGGGCGGGGAAAGGCCTTGCGACCCGAAGAACCCGACGCCCTTGCCGGGTTTACCTCTGAAAGCACAACGTTAATGAGCGTTTGTTCGATACGAATAGTGCATGAGTAGATATATCACGGTCCATCAGATCCATCGGGCAACGGACCGCTGGGGGCGGGGGGAGTCCAGCGGATGAGCACGGAGCCGGTTTCGCTCGATCTGGACCGTCGGTCCTTCCTCAAAGCGAGCGCGCTCGCGGGTGCGGTCGCGCTCGGCGGCGGCGCGGCTGGCCAGACGCTCGCCCAGAGCGAGGACGAGGGGGAAGGCACCACTCCGGACGGCGAGATGACCAAGACGATCTGTAACTACTGTGCAGTCGGCTGTGGCTTTCGCGGCGTCAAGGACGGCGACTCCTTCGTCGGCATGGAGCCGTGGCACGAGAACCCGATCAACAACGGCTCGCTCTGTTCGAAGGGCGCGGGGATCCTCGAGACCGAACATTCGGATCGTCGGTTGAAACGGCCGATGCACCGGGTCGACGGCGGGTGGGAGACGATCTCGTGGAGCGAGGCCTACGACATCATCGAGGAGCAGTACGCCGAGGTCGTCGAGGAGTACACTCCCGAGAGCGTCATGATGATGGGAAGCGCCCACTACGCCAACGAGGAGGCCTATGCCTTCCGCAAGCTGGCGGCCTTCATGGGGACGAACAACTGCGACCACCAGGCGCGGATCTGTCACTCCCCGACGGTCACTGGCCTCTCGAACACGTGGGGTTACGGGGCGATGACCAACACGATCAACGACTACCGGAACTTCGATCTCCTCATCATCTGCGGGCAGAACCCCGCCGAGTCCCACCCGATCGCAATGCAGCACATCCTCGAGGGCCAAGCGAGGGACGGGACCGTCGTTTCGATCGACCCCCGGTATACGAAGACCTCCTCGCACGCCGATAACTACTACCGGATGCGTCCGGGTACCGACGTGGCCCTGCTGATGGGGCTGATGAACTACCTCCGAGAGCAGGGCGAACTCGACGACGAGATGCTCTCGGGGCGGGTCAACGGCTGGCCCGACGCCGAGGCCGAACTCGATCAGTACGACCTCGAGACGGTCGCCGACATCACCTGGATCGACGTCGAGCAACTCGAAGAACTCGGCGATCTGATCATCGAGAACAAGCCGAACATCCAGATCGAGTGGGCGATGGGCGGCACCCAGCACAACAACGGCACCCAGAACATCCGGTCGTACGCGCTGCACTCGCTGGCCTCGGGCAGCGCCGCCCGCAGTGGCGGCGGCCTGCAGGTGATGCGCGGACACGCCAACGTCCAGGGCGCGACCGACCTGGGTGTCGACAGCACCATCCTGCCGGGCTACTACTCCGTGTCGGCGCCCGGCTCGTGGGTCCACTGGACGAACGTCTGGGATCAGAGCCCGTGGACGAGCGGCTCGACGGACTTCTGGGACCTCCACGACCGCTTCGCGCTGATGCCCAACGATATCTGGCAGCAGCTCTCGGCGGGCGGGGGCGGCCCGCCCGCCGCCGGGGAGCTCCAGTCGGCGGAAACCGAACGGAGCGACGCCTCCGAGGACGTCTCCCAGGCCGAGGACACCGGCGCGGGTCCGAACTCCCAGTCCCCGACCGAGGCCGACTCCCAGACGGGCGATCCCGCCGCCCAAGGGGGATCGGGCGGGGACGGCAGCACCGAGGGCGGCGGCTCCGGAGGAGACGGCTCCGGGGATGATGGCTCCCAGCGACAGGTCGACCCGCGGACGATGATGCTCCAGGACGGCCTGTCGGTCGCCCGCTGGTACGAGGCCGCGCTCCAACAGGAGGACCGCCTCCACGAATCGAACCTCTATCAGCCCGACCCGCTGAAGATGGCTTTCTTCTGGGGGCATTCGGCCAACTCCATCACCGAGATGGACAAGATGAAAAAGGCGATGGAGGCGCTGGACCTGCTGGTGGTCGTCGACGTCTTCCCCGCGGTCGCCGGCACGCTCGCGGACGCCGAGGCCGACAACGTCCTGTTGCTCCCGGCGGCCAGCCAGTACGAGCACCACCGCTCGGTGACCAACTCCCATCGCTCGGTCCAGTGGAGCGAACCCGTCTCCTCGCCGGCCCACGCCTCCAAACCCGACCTGCAGATCATGCAGGAACTGGCCGACCGCTTCGGGTTCGGCGAGCACTTCGACTGGGGGAGCGGCCCCGAACTCTACAACGGCAAGAGTACCTACGAGGACGCGCTGCGGGAGATCAACCTCGGCGTTCGGACGGTCGGCTACCAGCAGAGTCCCGAACGCCTCCAGCGCCAGAAGGACCACGACGACGCCTTCAGCACCGAGACGCTGCGGGCCGACAGCGAGGGTCTGCCGGTCAGCGGCGAGTTCTGGGGGCTGCCGTGGCCCTGCTGGGGCGAGGGCCACCCCGGGACGCCGATCATCTGGCGCGACGACCTCCCTCCGGCCGAGGGCGGTCACGACTTCCGCGCGAACTGGGGCGCCGACGCCCCGACGCCCGAGGAGTGGGAGGCGACGGGCGTCGACAAGGAGTACCCGCTCGCCGAGACCTACGAGCAGGAGGGCGAGGCGGGACTGGACATGCTTCGCGAGTCCTACCAGCCCGAGTGGTTCGACGGCGAGGTCATCGGGGTCCCCCAGTATCCGGGCTTTACGACGACGCTTCCCGAGGACCCGGCAGAGGCCTCCTCGATGACGATCCCGATGGAGTACGCGCTTCGCGAGGACGTCTCGATCTACGACTGTGCGGCCGCGCTGAACGAACAGCGGGGCCACCAGCACGATCTGGCGTTCTACGAGCAGTACGACAACCCCCAGCCCGACCCGCCGACGGGACGTGGCCGGGCACGGGCGGTCGTCTGGAACTTCATCGACACGGTCCCGAAACACCGCGAGCCGATCCAGAGCCCGCGACCGGATCTGGCCGAACAGTGGCCCGCAAACGGCCAACAGACCAACTTCTTCCGGCTCGATCAGAACAACGCGACGACCCAGCAGGAGGCGACTCAGCGTGCCTACGATCAGGGGATGGACGTCATCCTCACCTCGGGGCGACAGGTCGAACACCAGGGCGGGGGCGCCGAGACGCGAAACAACCAGTACACCGCCGACCTCCAGCCCCACATGTACGCGGAGATCCATCCCGACATGGCCGAGGACCTCGATCTGGTCGGCGGCGAGGACCACGTCATCATCACCTCCGCGGACAATGACAAGGGCTCGATCTTAGTCAAGGCGAAGGTGACCTACCGCCCGCAGGGCGGCAACGAGATCTTCCTGCCGTACCACTGGGGCGGGGTCGCACACGGCCAGAACATGAGCGACAACTACCCCGACGGGTCGAAGCCGCTCGCGATCGGCGACAGCGCGAACTTCATCACCTCCAGCGGGTTCGACGCCGAAACGCAGATGCAGGAGACGAAGGCGGGGCTCGTCCGGGTCGAGAAGGCGACCGAACAGCGCATCGAGGAACTGAACATGGAGTTCATCGACTACCCACAAGAGGAGGCCGGCATCGGCGACTCCTACGAGTGGGACGTCAGAAATCAGAGCATGCAACCACAGACGGGGGACGACTAGAATGTCAGCGAACGAATCGGCCCAAGAGCGACTCGGACAGGGCGTCATGAGCACCGGCGAGGGGATGCGGATCTTCCCCGACGTCGAGGCGTGTATCGACTGTGGCGGCTGCGTGGTCGCCTGCAAGCGTACCTGGGACGTCCCGGTCGACGACCAGCGCATCGACATCACGACGATGCTCGAGGGCGTCGAGGGCGAGAGCGGGTTCAACAGCCAGCAGGTCAGCGCCATCGAGGAGGGGATGAGCCCCGGCGAGACGAGCCTCCCGATGCAGTGTTATCACTGCGAGAACGCCCCCTGCGTGTCGGTCTGTCCGACCAACGCCCTTCAAAAGAAGGACAACGGCTTCGTCGAGGTCGTCGACGACCTCTGTATCGGCTGTCAGTACTGCCTCTCGGCGTGTCCGTTCGGAGCCCCCCAGTTCCCCGAATCGAACGAGGGGCTGACCGCGGTCGTCGGCTCGGGCGGTACCATGGACAAGTGTACGGGCTGTGAGGAGCGCCAGGACGTCGGAAAGGGCCCCGCCTGCGCCGAGGAGTGTGCGACCGACGCCATCCTCGTGGGCTCGTCGGGCGAGATCGCCGACGAACTCGAGAAACGCGACAGCGGAGCGTTCTTCAACGACACCGCCATGGAGATCATCTTCGGCGACGACGCGGAGATGTTCGACCGATGAGCGACACGGACCCCGAGATCGGCGGGGACGACGCCCCCAATCACGACGCGGCCGACGGTCACGATGAGTCCGACGGCGGGAACCGCGGGCTCTCCGATCGGACCGCCTTCTGGACCAGCGCCGTGCTCGCACTGGCGCTGGCGGTCGGGTCGGTCTGGCTGGTCGGCGTCCGGGCGATCCAGTTCGAGGCGCTCCAGCGCGTGCGCCCGACCGTCGAGGGCGGCGGGGTCGGAACGGGGTGGATCCAGGGTAACACGGAGCCGATCCTCGACTGGTTGATCACGCTCGTCCACCTCGCGGACGTGCTCATGGGCGTGTTCATCCTCGTGATGATCTTCATCCACTGGATCGCCTTCCGACGGCTCGGCGCGCGGATGCGCGCACCCGACGCGCCCCGTCGGAGCGACGCCGTCGCGACCGACGGAGGTGAAAAGGAGTGACCAACCTCGACCACGGGAAGTTCTCCCGCGTGACGACGGTGTTTCACTCGCTGCTCGCGTTGACGGTGTTCCTGTTGTTCTTTACGGGGTATGCCGTCGCGTTCAACGCCGAACTCTGGTGGCTCGTCGAGCTCATGGGCGGGAACACCGGCGTGCTTGCGGTCCACCGCATCGCCGGGTTCGCGCTGATCTTCCTGACGGCCTTCTGGGTGTTCTACATGGTCCTTCGGGCCGGGGGCTCGGTCAGCCTCACCGAGGTGTTGCCAACCCCCGGCGACATCGCCGCGTTCGTTCAGGACCTGAAGTTCGCCGCCGGACTGGCCGAGGAACGCCATCCCAACGCCCGGCAGTTCGCTGGCTACTCGGCCGACGAGATCCCGCTGCTCTCTTACGTCGGCAAGGGTGTCATCGCCATCTTCACCGTCGAGTTGCTGTTGTTGATGATCTCCGGACTCCTCATCTGGCAGAAGACGATGCTGATCGACTTCTACAACACCCAGTCGGTCGTCATCGCCTTCGTCGCGTTCCACGGGTCGTTGGGCGTGATCATGGTGATGGGGATCATGTTTCACACCTTCGAACACGGCTTTCATCCCGCCTTTTACCCGGTCGAGATGAAGGCGTTCCTCCCCAAATCGGACACCCCCGAGTACCACGGTGAGGCCGAAGCCGGCTCGGCGACGGGTATCGAACGCCTCCGACTGAAGCCCAGTTGGGGCTGGGTGACCAACGTGATGGGCGTGCTGACGATCATCGGGGTCGTCAGCATCCTGATCACGAGCATGGACTACGGGGGCTATCCCATCAGCGAGACGCTGGTGTTCGGCGAGGGCAGTCTGCTCCGGACCGTCGGCGTCAACATCGGCGTCCTCGTCCTCTTTATCGGGCTGTTCCTCTCGATGTACGGTAACGTGCTTCGGGCACGCTACATGCGCCAGCGCCGCCAGGAGGACCGAAGCACCACGACCGCGACGGACGGCGGCACCGACGACTAGCCGTCCACTGTCGGGGCGGTCCAACGCTTTAGTCGCTTACCGAGCGTTCTCACCCGCGGTAGCGACTCGTGACGGTCTCGTTCGACGGCGACGATCCGATTGTCGGTCGTCCCTACACGTCGATTTCGCGTTTGAGCAGCGAGACGTTCCACTTGTTCGCCTTCCAGACCGCGTCGAACAGCGTTCCGAGCACCGGGATCGAGCCGATGACGGCGTCCGTAAGGACCAGCCCGATCATGAGCGCGAGCGTCGATTTCGAGACGCCGATGCGGGCGGCCTCCCCGATAATGTACAGCGAGATCACCGTCGCGACGGCGTCACCGCCCACGGGGATGATCCCCAGCAGGGGATCGAGCCCGATGCGGTAGTCCGTCCCCGGGATCGTGATCGCCTCGTCGAGCAGGTCGCCGACGAACTCGATGCGTTCGAGCGTCGCCTCGAGATCCCCCGACAGCGGGAGGTCCTCGAGCGTCCACTCGAAGTCGTCGGCCCCGTCGACTCCATCCTCGCTCCAGTCGTCCTCCCCATCGATTCGGTCGTCTCCGTCGCCAGGGTCGTTTTCCATACCCCTCCTATATACGGCGCGGGTAAAGGCCCTCCCCACGCGTTCGCAAGCCGGCCTAGCCGACCAGATCCGTCGCCTCCTCGGAGAGTTCGACCGTCACGTCGTTTCTCGTCTGGCCGTCGATCTGATCGAGATTGCGCGTCAGTACCTCGAGGATGTCGGTCGGTTCGGGGTAAACGAGCATGTTGCCCTCTGCGTCCTCCATCACGAGCTGGGTATCCGCGAGGTTCACCCGATTGCCGTCGATGCTCGCGACGATGACCGACAGCGCCTCTGCACCCCCGGTGTCGCCCTCCTCGACCATCGTGATGTAGAGCCCCTCGAGCCCGATGAGGTCCTTGTACTCCCTGACCTGTTTTGCACACTCGACCATATCGCGCGTGACGGCCGTCTTCTGGGGGTTGCCGTGCTCGCCCTCGAAACAGTGTCTGCACACTCGAAGCTCGATTCGCATGGCTCGGAGTTGCCGACGGGGACGCATTACGGTGTCGACCACGCACGAGGCCGTCCTGCGTTCTCGTCTCCGGAAGCGCTTAGTGGAAGTGTCACGCTAGCGCGACCATGGCCGCGCTTCAGTACTACGTCTACGTCGGGCTCGTGTTGCTGGTGACCGTCGGCGGACTGCTCGCGCTCGCCGTCACGACGCGGGACCTTCGCGGGGAGAGTGGCTTTGCGCTCGACGTCCTCTCGGCGCTCGTGATCGGCCTGTTCATCGCCGTGCTCGCGTGGACGACGGTACTGTGATCGTCTCGCCGCGCTCCGGTGCGCTGGCCTCGTAGCCCTTCTCGCGGAGTTCGGCCGCGAACGCCCCACATCTGTCGCCGTGGTTCACCAGTATCGGGGTGTTCTCGTAGGCCGCGAGGAACTCCAGTACCCCCTCGCGGTCGGCGTGGGCCGAAAAGTCATACGACTCGATTCGCGCGGCGACCGGCATTACTCTCCCATCTATCTCCGCGCTTCCGGTCTCCAGTAGCTCGCGTCCGGGCGTGCCCTCGACCTGATAGCCCGTCATCGCGACCTTGTTGGTGGGGTTTCCCCGGATCTCGGGAATGTACGTCATAGCAGGGCCACCGGAGAGCATCCCGCTGGTGGTGACGATCGCCGCGTTCTGTCTCGCGATCCGTTTTCGCTGCCCGTCCTGGCCCGTGACGAACCGCGCGTGTGAGACTGCTCGATCGAAGGCCTCGGGATCGCGGACGAACTCCGGGTGGCGCCGCAGCATCCGCGTCACCTCCTTGCCCATTCCGTCGACGTAACAGGGGATGTCGTACTCCGCACAGATCAGCAGCATCTCCTGGGTGCGTCCGATCGCGAACGCCGGAACGACGACCGTCCCGCCCTCCCAGAGGGTCGTTCGCACGCTTTCGGCGAACCGCCGCTCGACCTCGTCGCGGGGCTCGTGGGTCACGTCCGAGTAGGTACTCTCACAGATCACGAGGTCCGCGTCGGGGCGTGCGGTGGTTTTCGACACTAGCCGCTGTGAGTCCGTATGGAAGTCGCCACTGTAGAGCAGACGGGTGTCGCCGTCTTCGATCAGGACGTGTGCGCTCCCTGGGATGTGGCCCGCAGCCAACAGCGTGACCTCGAAACCGGCGGCCGAGAATGGCTCGCCGTACTCGTGGGTCTCCGAAACCTGTGTGAGCCGCGCGAGGTCCGTCCGGGTGAACGGACACCGGTAGGACCCTCCGTGGAGTTTCAGCGTATCGCGCGCGAGCGTCGTCGCGAGCTCCCGGGTGGGGGCCGTCCAGTGGACCGACGGGCGCGCATCGCCCGAGAGTAACGCGGGCAGCGCCCCGGCGTGGTCGAGGTGACCGTGGGAGACGACGACCGCGTCGGGGTCACAATCAAGCGGCAGGCGCGGGGGGTTGTCGGTGCTCATCCCGAAATCGAGCAACAGCGTTCCGTCGTCGCCACCGAGGAGGATCGCACTGCGGCCGATCTCCCCGGCACCGCCGAGGAACTCGATGTCCATTTGCTCTTCCTCGGGGACCGGGCGGTTTGTGCCCGTCGATACGCGAGACCTTCTCTCTGGGGACGAGGCCGGTTCAACACCCTTTTTACCCGCGCCCGTCTGATTTCGCGCATGGCAGACTTCAAGGTCGTCGTCTCGGATCCCGAGGCGGGGACGACCTACCAGCGCGACGTGGACGGACAGGACGCGAACCGGTTCCTCGGTCGGGACCTCGGCGAGGAGGTCGACGGGACCGCCGTTGGACTCTCGGGGTACTCGCTCGAACTCACCGGCGGCTCCGATACGGCGGGTCGTCCGCTCCGGGACGATGTCGCGGGACCGAACCTGAAGCAGGTGCTTTTGACCGGCGGGACGGGCTATCGCCCCCAGCGCGACGGCGAGCGAAAGCGCGTGACCGTTCGGGGTCGCGAGATCAGCGAGGAGGTCGTCCAGATCAACGCCAAGATCGCAGCCTACGGCGACGAGAGCGTCGAGGAGCTACTGGGAGAGGGCGGTGAGGACGGCGAGGACGAAGACGCCGACGACGAGTAACCCCCTTTTCATGGATCGAATCTCGAGCGAGAACCCGGCAGTCGAGACGCTGCGGGCGACGGTCGCGCGCCACGGCGCGCGCCGGAAACGGGTCGACCTCCGCGAGGACTCGCTGCCCGAGGGCGAGGTCGTCCGGCTGGTGATCGATGGGACGACCTACCACGCGCGCGTCGAGGGCGGGTTCGCCGACGGCCCGCACCTCAGCGGGGCCTACGACACCCCCGATATGGCCCGCGAGGGGTCGGGGACGAACCGTCTCGACGAGTGGCTCGACGCGGCGGAACGCCCGGTCGGAAGCTCGGTGTTGGTGGACGTGATCGAACCCGAGTTCGCCTACGGGCTTCGCGAGCCCGGTACGGAGGTCGTCTACGAGGCCGTCGAGAAACCCAAAGCGAGCCTCGCGAACATCGCCCGGGAGCTGGAGGAGCGATGAGCCGTCTCGCCGAGTTCCTCGCGGGCGAGCGCCCCGAGGACGTGGCCATCTACCTCGACGAACGCGTCGTCGACGACTTGGGCAAACTCGCCGACTACGGTGAGGAGACAGAGGACGGGATCGTGCTGGTCGTCCCCGGCGAGAGCGGGCGCAACGCCTTCTCGACGGTCGCGGGCACGGACGCGATGGCCTTCGCGAAGGAGGCGATGGACGAGGAGGGCGATATCGACGCCGACCTTGCCGGAGGGATCTGTCCGGCCTGTGACGCCGAGGACGTACGATACGTCTTCGCGTTCGCCGAGGAGCGAAACGAGGAGGTCGGGGGCATCTACGCCGAGGGCGACGTGATCCACGCCTACGCCCGGTGTGGCTGTTCGAGTGCCTTCTCGGATCGCTGGGTCGCCGGCGAACGCTGAGCGCCCTCGGACTGAGCGGGGGGATTTTTCGCGGTCCGCCGTGAGCGGGACGTATGACGCCGACGCTTCGGCCTGCGACCGCGGACGATGCGCCCGCGATCCGCCGGATCTACGCCCCGTTCGTCGAGGAGTCTGCCGTTTCCTTCGAGACCCGCCCGCCGACCGCCACCGAGGTCGGCACCCGCATCGCCACGACGACCGAGCGCCACCCGTGGCTCGTCTGTACCGACGGGGACGTCATCGGCTACGCTTACGCCACGTCCCACCGCGAGCGCGAGGCCTACCGCTGGTCGATCGACGTCTCGGTCTACGTCGATCCCGCCTACCACCGCCGCGGGATCGCCCGCGCACTCTACGGCGCGCTGTTCGCGCTGGCGGGCGAACAGGGCTTTCTCAACGCCTACGCGGGAATCTCCCTGCCGAACCCCGCGAGCACCGCCTTCCACGAGTCGATGGGGTTCGAACCGGTCGGCACGTATCACGACGTCGGCCACAAGGACGGGGAGTGGCACGACGTCCGGTGGTACGAACGTGCGCTCGCCGAGCGACCGACGGACCCGGACCCGCCGACCCCGTATCCGGCACTCGACGCCGCGACCGTCGAGCGCGCCGTCGGGACCGGCGCGTCACTCCTCGAGGGCTGATCCGGTTTCGTCGGTCCCCACTTCGGGGCCCTCCTCGACTCCCGCCCGTTCTTCTTCCTCGGCGAGCGCCCCGAAGGCATCGAGGATCACTCGTTTGGTTACCGCCCCGCGGGTCGTCCAGTGGTGGGCGTAATCGAGCATGTCCTCGTAGATGTCGGGTTTGCAGCCCGCGGCCTTCGGATGCCCGCCGCCGTTGACCTGTCCGGCGACCTCGTGACACCGCTCAAACCCTTCTGTACCCCGGATGGAGGCGCTTCCAGCGGGCTTGACGATCACCGAGGCGTCCGCGCCCGCCTCGCGCATGGCTTCTGCGACCTCGTTTTGCGAACAGCGCCCGTAGGTGACACCCACCGTCCACGGACCGATCTCCTTGGTCTCGCTTCGCTTGACCGCCAGATCGATCAGGGCCTCCTTTTCGACGCGCTTCTCGGCGAGGAACTCCAGTACCTCCTCGGGCAGATCCGGACCGTGTTCGGCGACGATCTCCACGTAGTCCTCGGGCTCGCTCCAGTACGAGAAGTCCGCCAGATCGTCGCTTCGTGGGTCCTCGCGGAGCCAGAGGTCGTGATCGCGGGTCACGGCGGCCAGTTCGACCAGATGGCGGGGCACCTCGGCCTCGAGCGCGCGCACGGCCACGTCGGCGGTACACTCCTCGTCGGAGTCGCCGACGACGAGCTCCGTACCGGCCTCCCGGACGCGTTTCGCTACCTCGGCGTCCCACTGGTGGTGGTCGAACCAGCGGGTCTCGCCTGCGGTCTCGAGTGCGGCCGCGAGCTCCGTCCCGACGTACTCGTACTTATCGGGACACAGATCACAGACGAACAATCGGAGTCCGTCCTCGCCGTACTCGGCGACCCGCTGTAGGGAGTCTTCGATCTCGTGGGGACCGGTCGGGAGTAACGCGGCCTCGCCGTAGACCGCACGGAGGATCGCCACGCAGGCCAGCCCGTCGGCGTCGGGATCCGCGATCACGACGGTTTCGACGCCGGCGAGAGCCTCCTCGGCGGCGGCGTCCTCGGCGGCCTCCTCGAACTCGTCGGGGTAGAAGAATCCCGCGCCCGGAAGAACCGACTTCCGTGCGAGGGGCAACTCGTCGATGAGAGCGTCGTCCATACGGGGACGAACACACGCGGGGTCAAAGGGTCCCCGGTTTCACCCCCTTCAGACCGCGTTCGCTCCGTTCGTGGCCCCGTCGCCCGCGGTTTCGAGCTGGCGGACCGTCAGGACGGGCACCGGGCAGGTCCGGACGACACCCTCGGCGACGCTGCCGAGCAGGAGGCGGTTCTCGCCGTGGCGACCGCGCGTACCGGTGGCGACGACGTCGACGTCGTGCTCGCGGGCGTACGCGCAGATCTCCACGACGGGGCGGCCCTCGCGGACGCTCGTGATCACGTCGCCGCCCGCTTCGCTGATGGATTCGAGCGCGCTCTCGCCGTCGCGTTCGAGGGCCACCCGGAGGTCCTCGCGGAGGCCGTCGGGGGAGGCCTCGACCTCCGTGGCGTCGACGACGTACAGCGCGTGGACGGTCGCCCCGAAGCGCGCGGCGAAATCCAGCGCCACGCTGACCGCCCGCTTGCCGCTCTCGGAGCCGTCAGTGGCGATGACGACGCTATCGAACATGGCGGAGCTACTGCCCCCGCGAGAATAAAACCACCCGTTGGGAGATGGGTTTTTGGGGAGGGGTAACGCAGGGATAGCTATGAGCGAGCCACTGTTCGTCGAGACCGTCCTCGTCCCGGTCGATGGTAGCGACGAGTCCGTCACCGCGATCGAGTATGCCGTCGAAATCGCCGAGAAGTACGACGCCGCCGTCCACGTCGTCTACGTGCTCGGGGAGGAACTCGTCAGGGGGATCGAGACCGACACCGTCGACCGCGAGGCCGTCGCGAGCGAGGCCGAGGCCTTCGCCGAGGCCGCAAGCGAGACCGCGGCGGGAACCGGCGTCGAGGTGACCTCCTCGTCGGCCTATGGCTTTTCGAGGACCCAGAAAACCCGCCACCCCGGCAGCGCCGTCCTCGACTGCGCCGAAGAGGTCGATGCGGACTTCCTCGTCATTCCACGCGAGCCCTCGACCGACGGGCCCGGCGACGTCTTAGAGCGCGCCGCCGAGTACGTCCTGCTGTATGCGAGCCAGCCGGTCCTCTCGACCTAGTCGAGACGGAGCGTCATCTCCAGTTCGAAGCTCTCGACGCTACTGGACTCGAAGCCCACCGACTCGTAGAGGGTGACCGCGGGGTGGTTCCAGCGCTCGACGGTCAGCCAGACCTTCTCGATGCCTGTCCGAGCGCCGTAGCCAAGCAGCGCGCGGATGAGCCGCGAACCGATGCCCGCGCCCTGGTAGTCCTGGTGGACGAAGATCGCGAGTTCG
This sequence comes from Halalkalicoccus jeotgali B3, assembly GCF_000196895.1. Lineage (NCBI taxonomy): Archaea > Methanobacteriati > Methanobacteriota > Halobacteria > Halobacteriales > Halalkalicoccaceae > Halalkalicoccus > Halalkalicoccus jeotgali. Next base: position 2,747,981 of record NC_014297.1, on the reverse strand, counting down.
GTCGCCACGTCGCCGTCGGGGACGAGGGTGGCGTGGCCGACGACCCGCTCTCCGTGGGCCGCGACGACGTCCTGTCCTTCCCCGAGGATCACGTCGAGCCAGCTTCGGACCCGCTCCTCGCGGGCCGGCGGGATCCCCTGTGCCCGGTCGGCGGGGTCGAAGGTATCGTACATCTCACACAGCGCATCGAAGTCCCGCCCCTCGTCGTAGACGCGGATCTCTATCGAGCGCCCCTCCCGGTCCTCGAACTCGATTGGGGGTGCCTCGAACGGGCCGGCGGCCTCCTCGGGGTAGTCGTACTCGGCCATCTATCTCACGAGGGTGACGCTGGTTTCGGCGTTCAACACGACGAACTCCGCGACCTGCCCGACCCGGATCTTCCCCATCGGGCTTCGCTGCCCGCCGCCGAGCACGATCTGATCGTAGCCCTCACCGTCGCCGATCTCGACGAGCATCGCGCCGGGGTCGCCCTCGACGTGGCGCACCTCGGCCTCGAGGTCGTATTCGTCGAGCGTCTCCTCGACTTTCCCCTCGATGGCCTCGGGAGCCATCTCCGAGTCGGGGTTCTCGAGGATCGCGACCGTCAGCGAGTCCCCCGCCTCGGCGGCGCGCTCTGCGGTCTGTGTGAGCGCGTGCCAAGAGTCGTCGCTCCCGCCGATGCCCAACAGCAGTTTCATGGCCGGCGGTTCGCGGGCTCCTCGCAAAAGCCTACCGGGCGATACGCTTTTTCCCCCGGCTCCGAAAGCCACCCCATGTCCGACCGACCGCCCTCCGACCCCGTCGACGAGCCACGCCAGGCCGAGGACTCCCCCGAAACCGGCGACCGACCGGAGGGGTCCCCGGCAGCTCGGATCCGACCCGCCGACGTCGCCGAGGCAGACGACTCGGGCGCCGATCGGGCCGCCCCCGATGACGTCGACGATCCGTCCGGGTCGTCGGATCGTCGGGATGTTCCCGACGACGTCCGCCGCTATGCCCGCTTTACGAAGATGGACGGGGCGGCCTACGACCGGGTCAACGGCTTCCTGCGCGATCGCACCTACGTCACCGCCCGCGAGTGGGCCATCGCTCGATTGTGTGCGGACTTTCGAACCGAGACGGGCGTCGAGATGACCAAGATCGGCGAGAACCTGCCCGAACTGGTCCCCTTCATGACCGACACCTACTCCCCGCAGGCGGTCAACCAGGCGCGGGCCGCCTTCGAGGAGAAGGTCACCAAATCCGGCGCGACCTTCCTCTACGGCGCGATGAGCGGCTTTTTCACCGCCGAGGAGCTCGACGAGTTGATGTACGAGGTCACCGAGATCGCCAAATTCCTGCTGGAGGTCGAGGGAACGGATCTGGCTGCCACCGAGGAACTCGACGTCGAGGACCGCATCTCGGAGGTGATGCGGGACGTCCGGCGCTCCAGCGAGCGCTTTCGTACCGAGGAGACCGGCCACGACCACGACGTCTGTCCCCACTGCGGGGAGGACCTCGAATAGGCCGGCTACCGCCGGACGTTCCGACCGGCCGGTCGGCCGAACTCCCCGTTTTCACCCTCTTTACCGTGATCGTAGACGACCGTTCCGCGGACCAGCGTCAGTTCCGGGAAGACCCCCTCGTGTCCTTCGAAGGGGGTCCAGTCCGCCTTCGAGTGCAGGGACTCCCCGTGGATCGCCTCGATCCGGTCGGGATCGTACAGCGCCAAATCCGCATCCATCCCCTCCTCGATTTTCCCCTTCCGGGGCAGACAGAAGACCCGCGCGGGGTTCGTTGCGACCAGATCGCGCACGCGCTCGCGGGCGAACTCGCCGCGTTCGGCCGCCGCCAACAGGAGGGGGACCATCGTCTCGACGCCGGGCACCCCGCTCGGCGCTTCCCGTATCCCGGCCTCCTTCTCCTCGCGGGTGTGGGGCGCGTGGTCCGTCGCGACGATATCGACAGTGCCGTCACGGACCCGCTCGAATACCGCTTCCCGCCGTTCCTCGCTTCTGAGCGGCGGGTTCATTCGGCCGAGGGTGCCCAGTTCCTCAAGGTCGTCCCGGGAGAGAAACAGGTGGTGGGGACAGACTTCGCAGGTCGCGCCCGCCCTCACGGCGGCGTCGATCCCCTCGGGCGTGGAGGTGTGGGCGATGTGGATCGCGGCGTCGCTCCGGGCGCCGACCTCGCAGGCCAGTTCGACGGCCGCGGTCTCGGCCGCGGCGCTCCGGAAGGCGCTCCAGGCGTCGGCGTCGCCCTCGCGGCCGATTCCGTCGCCCGCGGCTTCGAGCGCCCTCCGGTCGAAGCGGGTCGCGTCCTCGGCGTGGACGGTCACGACCGTGTCCTCGTGGGCAGCGCGCTCGACCGCCCGCTCGAACAGCTCCGTCCCGATCCCCATCTCGCCGGTCGAGTCCGCCAGAAAGACCTCCCCGAGCGCGAAGACGGGCCGGGAGAACAGTTCGTCGGGATCCCACCCCTCGGTGACGCCGCCGTTGATCCCGTAGTCGACGTACGACTCGCGGGCCAGTTCGGCCTTCGCGTCGAAGCTCGCCCCGTCGACCGTCGGCGGGTCGGTGTTGGGCTGGTCCACGACCGTCGTGACCCCGCCCGCGGCGGCGCTTTGCGACCCCGTCTCCCACGTCTCCTTGTGTGGAAAGCCGGGTTCGCGAAAGTGGACGTGGGCGTCGATCGCGCCGGGCATGAGGAGTTTACCGGTCGCGTCCACGTCGGGTTCGCCCGGGAGTTGCGGTTTTACGGCGCCGATCCGCTCGCCCTCGATCCGGACGTCGACGGTCCGGCCGTCGGCCAGCGTGGCGTTCGTGATGAGCATACGCGGTAGAGTGAGTCGACGGGTCGTAAGTGCCGCGGGTCCGTCCGGGGGCCGCCCGTTCCCGTGTGGGCCGTCTCACCCGTCGATCCGCTCGACCTCGATTCGGTCGTCGCCGACCAGTTCTCCCTCGATGGCCCGCGCGACCCGCTCGGGGTCGTCCGGCCCGCCCGCCTGCGCGACGCTTCCTACTGAAACGGGGTCGAAGGGGATCGAGAGGGCGTCGTAAACGGGGGATAGAACGCCCGCGATCTCCTCGCGATCCGTGACGACGACGATCCCCGAGACGAGCGCCGCCCGCGAGGTGATCCGCTGGGCGATCCCGACGACCTTTCCGTCGCTCGACAGCGAGTGAGCGCCGGGACAGAAACTGTTGGGGGGCTCCCCACGCTCGACCGCGACCGCGCAGTCCGCGAGCGCTCGCTTCACCCGCGCTGTCGCCCCGTCGTATCGCTCGCCCAGTCCCGTTCGGGGATCGTCGATCGGGATCGCGTGGGCGAACGCGAGCGTCCGCCCGGTGTAGGCGACCGCCCGCCCACCGACGTTCCGGGAGAGCGCCGGGAACCCCCGTCCTTCGGCAACACGGCGCGCTTTTTCGTACCCGGCCTCGTTCGTGTCCCGTCGGCCGAACGCGAGCTGGCGGTGTGGCGTCCAGACCCGAACCCCGGGGTCGCGCTCCTCGCCGGCCGCCTCCAGCAGTTCCCGTATCACCCGCCGGTCGGCCTCGATCGACGCCGCCCGCCCTCGGAGCACGCGCATGGGACGGGTTGGAGCCGACGGGGCTAAACCCCCGCGCCCGAACCCCCGGTCATGGCCGTGACCCTCTCGGAGGCGCTCCTCGCGCGCTACCCCCGATTCAGCCTCTACAACTCGCCGTACACCGCCCACGACCGGGGTCGCGCGATCGACCTCTACCCTGCCGAGGGCGCGCCGAGCCCCGTTTCCGGCGAGGTCCTCGACACCCGGACGGTACGTGCGCCGCCGAAACCCTACGCGCCCGAGCACGACCACCTGCTCGTGATCGACTGCGGGGATCGAATCGCCCGGATCCTCCACGTCGACCCCGCCGTCGAGGCGGGCGATCACGTCGAAGTCGGCGATCCGCTCGGGAGTACGCTTCGGGCGGGCTTTTTCGCGCCGTGGGTCGACGACCACCTCCACGTGGGCTTTCGCGCGCCCGACGCGAACCCGTATCGGGCGTCGGGATCGCTCCCGATCGAGATCGACGCGCGTGTCGAACCGGTCGTCTGGGACGGAACGGGGCGCGTGAACGCGGTCGGCGAGACCTTCGTCGTCCTCGACGCGCCGGCCCACCCCGCACCCGGTCAGCACTTTGCAGGCATCGCCGACGATTCGGGCGAAACGGCGATAGACGGCGGCCTGCCCCACTACGCGGGTGCGGGGGCGCTCGCGGGGGCGTCAGGACCGCTCTCGCTGCTCGGCGAGCGGATCGGAACCGCCACGGGACGCGACCTCGCGTGGGATCCCATCGAGGTGCGTGCGAACGGCAACCCGATTACGGGGCTCTCGCTGTTCGCCGGTCGGGAGACGCTGGGCGCGAAACTCGTCTGCCCGGGCCACGACTTCGCGGTCGGCGAGCGGATCGAGGTCTCGATCCGACCGGGTCGGTGAGTTCAAGCCGCCGGCTCCTGTGGTGGGAGTATGACGCAGTTCCCCATCGACGACGGCTCGTTCCTCCAGGCGTACATCGACGACCACCACGAGTACCTCTCCTGGCTCGGCACCCGCGTCGACGCGCTCGAGGAGGGCCGTCTCGTCATGTCGATCCCCTACGACGAGAAACTCACCAACGTCCATCCCGGCGGGAGCGAGGGGCGTCCCGAGATCAACGGCGGGGTCGCCGCGACCCTGATCGACACCGCGGGCGGGCTCGCCCTGCGGACCACCCTCGACGACCCGTTCGAGGGTGGCGTGGCTACGATCAACCTGAACGTCAACTACCTCGAACGGGCCACGGACGATCTGACCGCGACCGCGGAGGTCATCCGCTCGGGCGGGAGCGTCGGCGTCAGCGAGATCCGCCTCGAGAGCGGGCCCGACGCGGAATCGCGGCCGGTCGCCACCGGACAGGGTGCCTACCGGCTGTTCCGGGGCGAGTGAGCGTTCTCAGGCCTCGCCGCTCTCGAGGTCGTACTCCCAGGCGTCGTAGCCACCCTCCATGCTCGCGATCCGGTTCGCGTTCTCGACGCCCTCGTAGCTCCCGATGAGTTTGGCGGCCTGGATCGAACTCTTGCCGATCGGGCAGGCGACGACGACCTCGCCGTCCCAGTCGTGTTGGTCGATCTCGCTCGGGAGCCGGGTCATCGGGACGTTGATCGCGCCGGGGATGTGTCCCCGCTCGAACTCGGCCGGCGAGCGGATGTCGACGACCCGTACCTCTCCCTCTTCGACCTTCTCCTTTACCTCCTCGGGAGTGAGTTCCTCGACCATGGGTGCCCTCAGGGATCGAGCCCCGTGAGGCTATCGCTCCGCCGGGAGCATGCCGACCGTCTCCGCCTCGAACCCGTCCCCGTCCGTCCAGCGCCACGCGCCGACGCACGGCTCGCCGCCAAGCGCCACGATCACGTAGCTCGCTCCCGGCCACGCCGCCCGCGCCGCGTCGGTCTCGCTCGGTTCGGGCGGGCCCGCCGGATGCGAGTGATAGAACCCCACGAGGTCGCCCTCGGCCTCAACGCCCTCGATCAGTTCGATCGCCTCGGCGGGGGCGATCGCGTAGCGCGTCTTCGGCCTCTCTGCGGCGTTTTCCGCCCGACGGACCGTCCGCACCCGCGAGCACGTCTCGCCAGCGACGCCGCCCAGAACGCCACAGACCTCCTCGGGAGCCCCCTCGCGGGCGTGTTCGACGATCGCGTCGTAGGCCCCGCGCTCGAACTCGATGACTCGGGCGCTCGTCGCCGGCGATCGATTGCTCATCGTTTCCGGTGGGCCTCCTTCGCCCGCCGATAGGCCTCGTCATCGCGAACGCGCTCTAAACGCTGCTCGAAACGAAGCGCCGCCTCGCGTTTCTCGGGGTCGGCCCACTCCTCCGGTTCTCGCTCCTCGCCGTCTTTGTACTTCGTCCCGCCGGGATATCGCGCGTAGCGCATCGACCGGGTGTAGCCCATCCGGAGGTACTTGCGGGCCATGTCCATCCCCGGGAAGTCGTCGTTCTCACGATACTCCTCGTACTTCCCGAGGATCGCTTCCGCCGACTCTTCGGCCTCCTCGGGCGTCTTGAACGTCCACAGCGGGAGCAGTTCGCTCTTATACGGTTGGACCTTGAAGACGCCCTCCTCGCCGCGGCCGATCTCGTAGTCCTCGGGGTTCTCGCGGAAATCCGTATCGTACTCGGGATCCCCGTCGCTCATGGATCGAACTCGATCCCGTCGCGCCCGATCGTCTCCCCGAATAGCCACGCCGAGTGTTCGAGGGCGTACTCCAAGTGGTCCTCCTCGATGTAGCCCAAGGCGTCCTCGATCACGACGGGCCGGAAATCGCGCAGGCCGGCGCTGCCCGCCGTGTGGAACACACAGACGTTCGCCAGCGTACCACAGATCAGTAGGTCCTCGATGCCGCGTGCGCGGAGCCATCCCTCCAGTTCGGTGTTGTAGAAGGCGTCGTAGGTGTGTTTCTCGACGACGTGATCGCCCTCTTCGGGAGCCAGTTCCCCGACGATTTCGGCCTCCCGCGAGCCCTCGAGGACGTGTTCGCCCCAGCGCTCGAACTCGTCGTAGTAGTGGGCGTCCTCGAACTGTTCCGGTGGGTGGACGTCCCGGGTGTAGACCACCTGCACGCCCGCCTCGCGTGCGGTTTCGATGGCCTCTTTCACCGAGCTGATCGCGGCTTCGCTCGCGGGTGCGTACAGGCTCCCCTCCTCGTGACAGAAGCCCTTTTGCATGTCGACGACGACCAGCGCCGTCCGATCAGGGTCGAATCGCATACCCGCCGTTGGGTGTCCGGCTACAAGAACATCCGCGTCGGGTGACTTTTGGTCGGGCGAGCCGTGGGTGAATCATGCGTCGTCCCGCGGTGCTCTCGCTCGTCGTGTTGCTCGTCCTCTCCGGCGCCGCTCCGGGCGCGTTCGGCCTCAGCGTGCCCGCCGAGGCACAAACGGGGTCGGAACCGGGGGGCGACTGGCGACAGTACAATCCCGACGACGAGCTCGCGGTCGACGCCTCGGACGGCCTCTCCGAGACCGAACTCGAGGCGGTCGTCTCGCGGGCGATGGTCCGCATCGAGGCGGTTCGAGGGATCGAGTTCGAGGACCGGCCCCCGGTGACCGTCGTCACCCGCGAGGAGTTCCAGCGCCAGTACGCCGGGCTGGGCGGGACCGTGACCGGAGAGCAGGCGACGTTCGAGAACGCGCGCCTCCAGGCGCTGTTTCTGGTCGGCGACGAGGAGAACGCGACCGCCGTCCGGACCGAGAACGCAAACACCTCCATCGCGGGGTTCTACGAGCCCGCAACCGGCGAGATCGTCGTCGTCTCGAACAATGAGGAACCCCGACTGAACGAACTCACCCTCGCACACGAACTCGTCCACGCCTACCAGGACGACCGCTGGGGGCTCGCGAACTACGACGCCCGTACGCAGGACGGCTCGGGCGGCGAACTCGGGTTGATCGAGGGAGACGCCGTCTACACCGAGACGCTGTACGAACGGCGCTGTGGCGTCGAGTGGGAGTGTATGATCCCCGGCGATACCGGTGGGGAGCCCGCCGAGGGCCAGAACCGCCCCGCGAACATCGGCGTCCTGATCCTCGAGTACCTGCCCTACGACGCCGGCCCAGCCTTCGTCGAGACGATCCACGGGGCGGGCGGCTGGAACGCCGTCGACGCCGCCTACGACGACCCACCACGAAGCACCGAGCAGGTGATCTCCCCCGAGCGCTACCCGAACGACGACCCCCGCGAGGTGAGTATCGAGGACTCGTCCGCCGAGGAGTGGGAGCGCCTCGACCCCGAGGGCGGGCCCGACTACGACCGGTTGGGGGCGGGCGCGATCACGACCATGTTCGTCAATCCGCTGTACGACAGCAACGGACAGGATCCGGTGATCCCCGCCGACGAGTGGTTCACCTACGAGGGCGACGAACCGCCCCCGTACGGGATGTTCGACTACGGGAGCCGGTACGCCGCGGGCTGGGCGGGCGACCGACTCGTCGCCTACGAGAACGGCGACGAGTTGGGCTACGTCTTGAAACTGACGTACGAGTCGCCCGAAGACGTCGAGACCTTCGCGGGCGGTTTCGACGACCTGCTCGCCTACTGGGGCGCAGAGCGCGTCGAGAGCGACACCTACGTCATCGAGGAGGGCGGCTACGACGGGGCGTATCACGTGGCCGTCGATGGCGATACCGTCACGATCACTCACGCGCCCGACGTCGATTCGCTCGGTGGGATCTCGGCCGAGGCCCGACCCGGCTCCGACGAGGGCGCGCCCGGGGCCGACGCGAGTGCCGAGGAGGGGTCGGGTGTGGACGCTGAGGCCCTGCCCGGCTTCGGGATCACCGCCCCGCTGGTGGCGCTTCTGGTCGTGTTCGCCGCGGGGGCGCTTTTCGTCCGACGAGGCTAACCACGTGTTTTTTCGAGGTCGCCCCACGAATCCGGGGCATGGACGACCGATTCGAGACGCTCTCGCCGGCGGCGATCCGCGAGGGCACCGCGACCGACGCCTACTTCCTGCGGACCGAGACGACCCTCGAACACGCCGGGAAGAACCCTCGCGTCGTCGCCGAGGTGACCGCGGATCAGTTCCCCACCGGCGAGTTCGAGGCCTTCGGGGGGATCAAAGACGTCGCGAACCTGCTCGCCGGTCGCGAGCTGACGGTCCACGCCATCCGCGAGGGGCGGCTGTTCGACGGCGGCCCCGTCATGCGTATCGAGGGGCCGTACCTGGAGTTCGCGCGCTTCGAGACCTCGATTCTGGGCTTTCTCTCGCAGGCCAGCGCCTTCCTCTCGGCCGCCCTCGACGTGCGCCGGGCGGCCCCCGACTCGCAGGTGCTCTCCTTTGGCGCTCGGCACCTCCACCCGATGCTCGCACCCACCGTCGAGCGGGCGGCGCTGATCGCCGGGCTGGATGGCTTCTCGCACGTGGCTGCCGGCGAAGTCCTGGGACGGGAGGCCGGCGGGACCATGCCCCACGCCCTGTTGCTGTGTTACGGCCGAGGCAACCAGCAGGCGGCCTTCCGCGCGTTCGACGAGGCCGTCCCAGAGGACGTGCCCCGGATCGCGCTATGTGATACCTTTTCGGACGAGATCGAGGAGGTACTCGGCGCGATCGAGGCGCTCGGCGACGATCTGGACAGCGTGCGCATCGACACCACCGGCTCCCGACGCGGCGACTTCGAACACATCCTCAAGGAACTGCGCTGGCACCTCGACTCGCGGGGCTACGAGGACGTGGGCATCTTCGCCTCGGGCGGGCTCGGCCCCGCGGACTTACGCGAACTGCGGGACGTGGCGGCGGGCTTTGGCGTCGGCGGCGCGATCACGAGCGCCGACCCGGTCGACTTCGCGCTCGATATCGTCGAGATCGAGGGCGAGGCGATCGCAAAGCGCGGAAAGCTCCCCGGCGTCAAGGAGGTCTACCGGACGTCCGAGGGCGGCCATCACGTCGCGCTCGCCGATCGCGAGGACGCCGACGGGGAGGCGCTATTGGAGCCGCTGATCGAGGATGGGGAGATCGTCCGGGAGTTCGGTATCGACGTGGCGGAAGAACGGTTGCGTGCGGACGCGGCGGCCGTGTTATAGGTTCGAGCGGTGCTCGACCGAGCCGTTCGGCTCGCGCTCGCGGAAGACCTCGCCGCCGAAGAGCACGACCATCACGTCGTCGTCCTGCCAGGCCGTCGGCGGGAGGCCGGCCTTCCGGCAGGTACGATCGAGGTACTCGCGGGCGCTCCAGTCGTTCTCGACGGGGATCGTCGGGTAGAGCCACCCGCCCCGGTCCCCGGCATCGATCGCGATCCCGTGGACGCCGAGTTCGAGGTCCGCAAGCGGATCGTCGGTCAGGAGGACGTCACGGACGATACACGTCGAGACCGCGACGCTGTCGAGTTCGGCGGCGGTGAGTTCCGAGCCACACGAATCGCCACTGGCGGCAGCGATGGCGGCGTCGACGATGGCGTGACCCAACTGGTCGCTCGACTGATACGAGCCGGCACACCCCCGCAGGCTGCCCCGTCCGCGAGTCGATTCGATGCGCACCAGCGCCCCGGTTCGCTGATAGAACGCCTCGCGCATGCTGCCCGGCTGCTCGCGCTGACCGTGACGAACGTAGGACTCGATCGATTCGCGCGCCAGTTCGACGGCCCGAATGCCGTCTTCGTAGCTGAGGCGTACGGTCTGGGCCTCGGACATATCCCGTATGATGGGTGTATTTGCCTTCAAGCCTTCTGTTTGAGACGGGACGTCTGACGCGCCGAGCGAACGACTTATGACCCGATCGCGACTAGGCCCGTTCGGTAGAGGGAGCCCGGCCACCGTATCGTGCCCTGCGGGCACGCAAACGAGGAAAGTCCCCCCACCGTCCGGGCGGGCGACCGGGTGCAAACCCGGAGTGCGAGAGCGCTGGCACTGGAACAGAAACGATACCGCTCCCCCCGAGCGATGAGGTCCGCGAACCCGACCCGAGAGGGCGGGGAGTCACCGACCGAGCGCCGACGGGGGAGAACGGATGGAACGGCCACCCTCGCCGGTGCAAGCCCGCGCCACGCGACGCGAGAGCGTCGCCATGGTAGCCCGGACACGGGTGCGGGCGCTCAGCCGAATGCCGGGCCGAACAGAAGGGGGCTTACTCCCCTCAACCACACGTCGAACCGATAGCGACGCAACCGCCGGATTCGATGGCGGTAGACTTAGGCTTTCGGCGCGTCTAATGCGAGCGATGACGCTCAGCGCCGTCATGGAGGACTACCTCAAGGCCATCTACCAGCTCCAGCGGGAGGGCGCCGACGAGCGCGTGCGCACCTCGGCGCTCGCCGACCACCTCGGAGTGACACCGCCGACGGTCACGAGCATGCTCTCGAAGCTCGAATCGCGGGGACTGCTCGACCGCGAGAAGTACAAGGGGGTCGTCCTCACTCCCGAAGGCGAGCGCGTCGCCATTGAGGTGATCCGGCATCACCGACTGCTCGAGGCCTACCTGAGCGAGCACCTCGATTTCGCGTGGAGCGAGGTCCACGACGAGGCCGACCGGCTCGAACACCACATCAGCGAGGCCTTCGAGGAGCGTGTCGCCGCTGTTTTGGAGGACCCGACGGTCGACCCCCACGGCGCGCCGATCCCCAACGAGGACCTCGAACCGCCCGCCGAACCCGCCGGCGACGTGCTGTCCGAGTGTGAGGTCGGCGCGACCGTCGAGGTCCGGGAGGTCAGCGACCGCGACCCCGATGTCCTCGAATACCTCTCGGAACACGGCGTCAACCCCGGGGTCTCCCTCTCGGTGGAGGAGGTCGCCCCCTTCGGGATGGTGACCGTCAGCACCGACGACGGCCGCGTCTCGCTACCCGAGGATGTCGCCCGCCACGTCCGAGTCGCCCCGGTCGCGGAGGCGCTCGGATAACCCTCACCGGCGACTACCACGCCCTCGAATACGGCGGATCCAGGCGCCGTCGTCGACGCGCTCGCCGTCGGCGGTTCGCACGGGCTATGGAACCGTTGGACCTACACTGACACACAAACCTGCACGACAGAGGGTTACCTACACCTCGAACCCGTCCTCCCAGCGGAAAACGCCGTTTCGCTGGACGACTTCGCCGTCGATCTCCATGACGCCCTCGCTCATGTCGGTGATCAGGTCGACGTGGACCGCCGAGTCGTTGCCCGACTCGCCCTCGGGTAGGCAGGCGTCGTAGGCCCGGCCCACCGCCAGATGAACGGTGTCGCCCATCTTCTCGTCGAAGAGGACGTTGTCGGTAAAGCGGTCGATCCCGCGGTTCATCCCGATGCCCAGTTCCCCGAGCCGCCGCGCGCCCGCGTCGGTGTCGAGGATCGTTTCGAGTTCGTCCTCGTTGGTTCCCGCCGAGAAATCGACGACCTCGCCGCCCTCGAAGACCAGCGAGACGTCCTGCAGGCGCTTTCCGTTGATCGTCATCGGCACGTCGAAGAAGACCTCGCCCTCCGTGGCGTGGGGCGCGGTAAAGACCTCACCGGAGGGCAGGTTGTGCGAGTCGTAGGCGACCGAGGCGGCGCTGTTCACCGCCGTTCGGCCCTCGATAGACATCGTGAGATCGGTGCCCCCCTTCTCGATACGTACCTCGCTTCCCGCATCGAGGAGCTCCTTCATCTCGGCCATCTCCTCGGCCAGTGCTTCCCAGTCCCGACAGATCGCGTCGTAGACGAAGTCCCGATACTCCTCGTAGGCCATGCCGGCCTGCTGGGCGAGGCTTCGCGTGGGGTGTACGGTCGAAACCCAGTCGGTGTCCATTCGGGTCTCGCGGAGCGCCGCCGTCGCCGTGGCGTACCCCTGGCGGACCTCGCCGGGGACGTCCGCAAGCGCGCTCGTGTTACGCCCACCACCCAGTCGGAGGTAGACGTCCGCCGACTCCATCATCGCCAGTTCGTGTTCTCCGGTCCCGAACTCGCCGTCGTGCGCCCGGAGATACGCCCGGCTCACCTCGTCCGAATCGTAGGTCACGAGCGGGTTCGCACCGCGCTCGCCCAGCTTCTCCGCGACCGCTACCGCGAGGTCGTGGGCCCCCTCCGCGACCGAGAGGACGACGTCATCGCCCCGTTCGACCCGTGCGCTCCAGTCAACCAGTACCTCGGCGTGTTCGTGGGTTCGTTCGTCCATGCCGGGAGAGCGCACAGCGGGGAGAAAAGCGCGGCGATCGGTACGGTCTTGGCCGGGAGCGTTTTCGCCGCTCAGGGGAAGACGAGCACGGTCGCGCGCTCGGTTTCGAGCACCGCGACCTCCTCGCCGCTTTCGGCGCGCCGTTCTTCGTGAACCGAGACGGCTTCGGGCGAGAGCGCGACGGTCTCCTCACCGATATCGAGTTCGATCTCGCCGGTCTGCTTTTGGGCCTTGATTTCGGCGGGGTCGGCCTCCGAAAGCGCCCCGAGCACCGCCCCGGCCCGGTCGCGGAACTCGGGACCGATGACGCTCTGATCCGGCTCGATCTCGACGGGGACCAGCTCGACGTCGGGCCGGCCCGATTCGATGTAGACCGGTGCGTTGACCGCCCCGCTCAGGTCGTAGGTGTCGAGTCCTTCGATGTCGTCCGCTGCGTAGAGCTCGACCCGGTCGAGCTCGGCGTTGAGCGCCATTCCGGAGTCGGACTTCCACCCGCGGATCGTGCTCGCAGCGTCGGCGATCAACTCGCCGTCGGCCGTCGCTTCCTCGTGGTCCCAATCGGCCTCGACGTCGGGCCACTCTGCGGTGTGGACGCTCCCCTCGGTACCGGGTAGGTCCCGGTAGACCTCTTCGGTGAAAAACGGCGAGAAGGGCGACAGCATCCTGAGCGAGCCCGACAGCGCCGTATAGAGCGCGTGGCGGGCGGCGTCGCGCTCTCCCGGTCGTCCCTCGTAGAGCCGTCCCTTGATCAGTTCGAGGTAGTCGTCGGCCAGATCGTGCCAGACGAACTCCCTGATCTTCCTGAGTGCGGCGTCGAATCGGTAGGCTTCCATGTCGCGCTCGACCTCCTCTGCGACCGAATCGAGTTCGGTGAGGATCCACCGGTCGGCGTCACGGTAGGCGGGCGCGTCGACATCGGGGGTGTCCTCGTCAAGGTGGTTGTCCGAAAAGCGACTGATGTTCCAGAGCTTCGTGAGGAACCGGGAGGCGGAGGTGACCTCTTTCGACTGGAACTGGATGTCGCTGCCCGGCTGCCCGCCGAGTGCGATCGCCTGGCGAAAGGCGTCGGCACCGTGTTCCTCGACCACTTCCTCAGGCTGGACGAAGTTGCCCCGCGATTTGGACATCTTGTTGCCGTCCTCGCCGAAGACCATGCCGTTGATGAGGGCCTGCTCCCACGGGATCTGCTCTTCGAGGGCAGCGGTCCGCAGGATGGTGTAAAACGCCCAGGTGCGGATGATGTCGTGGCCCTGCTCGCGCAGTTGGACCGGCGAGAACTCCTCGTCGGGCCAGCCCGCGACGTGCAGCGCCGAGATCGACGAATCCATCCACGTGTCCATCACGTCGGTTTCGCCGCGCCAGTCCTCCGAGCCACACTCCGGACACGCGATATCGGGACCGTCGCTGGTGGGTTTGACCGGCAGCGCTTCGGTGTCGGCCACGTGAACGTACTCACACTCCTCACAGAACCAGGCGGGAATCGGGGTGGCGAAGACGCGCTGGCGGCTGATCACCCAGTCCCACTCCATGCCCTCGGTCCACTCCTCCAGTCGGGCGTACATGTGCTCGGGGATCCACTCGATCTCTCGGGCGTTCTCGAGGATCTCCTCCCCGTCGACCCGGATGAACCACTGTTCCTTCGAGAGGATCTCGATGGGCGTATCACACCGCCAGCAACAGCCGACCGACTGCTCGACGGGCTCTTCGCCCTGCAGGTTGCCGGCTTCGTCGAGCGCCGCAGCGATCTCCGTTTTCGCCTCGTCGATCTCCAGCCCCTCGAACTCGCCGGCACGCTCGTTCAGCCGACCGTCTTCGGTCAGCACGGTCCTGAGCGGCAGGTCGTACTCGGCCCACCAGTCGACGTCCTGTTTATCGCCGAACGTACAGATCATCACCGCGCCGGTACCGAACTCCGAGTCGACCTCTTCATCCGAAATGAGCTCGACCTCCTGGCCGAAGAGCGGCACTTCGAAGGACTCGCCGACGCGGTCCTCGTATCGCTCGTCGTCGGGCGAAACCGCGATCGCGACGCAGGCTCCGAGCAGCTCGGGCCGCGTGCTCGCAATCTCGATCGGGGCGTTCTCGACGCCCGCAAATCGGATCGAAAAGAGGGTGCCCTCGCGGTCCTCGTTTTCGACCTCGGCGTCCGCGATCGCGGTCTCACAGCGCGGACACCAGTTGACCGGGTGTTCGTCCCGATAGACGTACTCGCTCGAATGCATCTCGACAAAGGAGCGCTGGGTCTTGCCCCAGTAGGAGGGATCCATCGTGCGGAACTCGTGGTCCCAGTCCTGGGAAAAGCCGAGCAACCCCATCGTCTCCTTCATCGCGTCGATCTGGGATTCCGTGTGCTCGACACAGAGTTCGCGGAACTCCTCGCGGGAGACATCCGTCCGGTGAATCCCCTGGTTCTCCTCGACTTTCACTTCCGTGGGGAGGCCATGACAGTCCCAGCCCTGCGGGTACAGCACGTCCTTACCCTGGAGGCGCTGAAAGCGGGCGGCGAAGTCCATGTAACACCAGCCCAGTGCGTTGCCGATGTGGAGGTTGCCCGTCGGGTACGGCGGCGGCGTGTCGATGACGTACTCGGGGCGCTTTTCGTCTCCGTCGTAGCGATACACGTCCTCGTCGGCCCAGCGTTCGCGCCACCGTGGCTCGATCGCGCCGGGGTCGTAACTATCGTCCATGTCCTGAGTCTCTCCAGTGAGCGTAAGTGAATTGCGTTGTCGAAGCGGGAACTACCGACGTACTACCGGCCCAGCGACGCTCATACCCGGAGTGAACGCCCCGGACCTGATAAAGCTTCGCGACCGACCGGCGATCAGCCGGCCCGCTCGGTGACCGCCTCGAAGGCCTCCCGGTGGCGCTCGAAGCGCTCGGTCAGGTGGTACAGCTCCCCGTAGCGCTGGCCGCCGGCCTCGACGATGCCGTGCTCGCACAACCGGTCGAGGTGGTACCGGACGGTGTTGTAACTCAGGCCGAGTCGTCCCGCGAGTTGGTTGGCGTTGTGGGGTCGCTCCTCGAGCAGCCGGATGATCCGGATCCGGTTTTCGCCCCCACGAACGCTGCCGATGAGGTACCACAGGTCGTTCTCGATCGACACGTCCGTCCTAGCCGCCCGTCGGGCAAAAACCCCGCGTGCCGTTCCAGCGAGTGAAACGGCGAGGACCGGGCGTACCGCGTTACTGGGTGTTCTCGACCACTTCGAGTTCGAAGGGCGCGTCGACGGGCGCGTTCGCCGGTTCGACGTACCCAACGGCGAAGGCGCTGTAGACGGTCCCCGCGGCGACCTCGACGTCGAACTCGGCGACGGCCTCCTCCCCGCCCGCGGGCCTGACTTCGAGGGTGTAGGACCCTTCCGGCACCTCGAAGGTCGCGGTGTCGCCGAAGGCCAGTCCCGCCGCGAGCGGATCGCCGGATTCGGCCTCGACGAGGTCGACTTCCGGGGCGTCCGGCGAGGCGTGCAGGGCGGTTACGCGGGCGTTCTCGCCCGGATCCGAGAGGTCGTCCTCGACGACGAGCACGTCGAAGGGCTGGCTCTCGCCTTCGATCTCGCCGACCGCTGCGAGCGTGAACGCGCCGGTCTGTACCTCCACGTCCTCATCGAAGACCACCGTCTCCTGATCGCCGGCGGCCGTGATCTGCACCCCGTAGGTGCCCGGCTGGAGTTCGAGGTAGTCGCTCACGTCGCGGTAGGCGACGTCCTCGAGGACGACCTCGCCGTCGACGTAGACGTCGACGTTCGGAGCGTCCGGCGAGAGGTGGGCGACCCGAACCATCGCCATCTGGCTCCCCTGTTCGCCCTCGGATTCGTTCTCCATGCTGTCGTTGCCCGACCCGCCGGTTTCGTTCTGTTGTCCCTCACTATCGCCGCTACCGCCCCCGGATTCCTGCCCCATACACCCCGCGACCGTTCCGACGACCACCACGCTTCCCGCCGTTTTCAGCAGCTCACGTCGCTCTAATGATACCATGCGAGTGGACCGTGGCGCCGTACTCACTTGAGGCATTTGCGGACTGTCTCCGAAAACTCCCTGAAATGGGACCCAATTCCCTCTAGAGTTCGGCCACGCTGCGCGGGGAACCGCAACCCGTATGCCCGCGCCACGGACAGGACCCACCATGCAACTGGGCGTCGTCGGACTCGGACGGATGGGACTGATCGTCGCGGACCGATTCCTCGAAGGGGGCCACGACGTGGTCGCCTACGATCTGGACGAGGCGGCCGTCGAGCGCGCACGCGAGGCGGGTGCGACCCCCGCCGACTCGATCGCGGATCTGGCCGAGCGACTCGGGGAGGAAAAACGGATCTGGCTGATGGTCCCTGCCGGCGAGGCCGTCGACGCCACGCTCGACGAACTCGACCCTCACCTCGGAGCGGACGATATCGTCGTCGACGGCGGGAACTCGCATTTCGAGCGCTCTGTTGAGCGAAGCGACGCGACCGACGCCGCCTACCTCGACTGTGGGACCAGTGGGGGGCCCGCCAGCGCCGAGGCGGGCTTCTCGCTCATGGTCGGCGGCCCCCAGTGGGCCTACGACGAGTTCGCTCCTGCCTTCGACGCCATCGCGACCGGCCCGGCGGGCCACGACCGGATGGGGCCTGCGGGGGCGGGCCACTACGTGAAGATGGTGCACAACGGCGTCGAGTACGCCCTGATGCAGACCTACGGCGAGGGCTTCGAACTCCTCGCGGAGGGACGCTACGACCTCGATCTGGAGAGCGTCGCCCGGACCTGGAACAACGGCGCCGTCATCCGCTCGTGGCTGCTCGAACTCTGTGAGGAGGCCTTCCGTGAGGAGGGGGTCGACCTGGGGGACGTCGAGGACTACGTCGCCGGCGGTTCGACCGGTACCTGGACCGTCCAGGAGGCCCTCGAACAGGAGATCGCCCTGCCGTTGATCTATCAGGCGCTTTCGGAGCGCTTTGGCTCGCGCGCGCCAGAGGAGGGGCGGTTCTCCCGGCGACTCGCCAACCGGCTTCGCTACGGCTTCGGCCGCCACGAGGTCGCCCGGCGCGATCAGGACCGATAGACCGCGCCGCGCTCGTACTCCAGGGTCGTCGCCACCTCCTCGGCGAGGCCACCGCTCAGTTCTCGTTCGAGGAGCCACAGCGCCAGGTCGATCCCCGAGGTGACCCCGCCCGCCGTCAGGAGGTCGCCGTCGTCCACGACGCGAGGCACTGTCTCGCTCGTGGGGCCAGAGGGACCGTGTTCCTCGCTGTCCACAACGCGGGGCACTGCCTCGTTCGTGCGACCGGAGGTGATGCGTTTCTCGCCGGCATTTTCGACGTTTTCGACGACCTCGGCGGCCGTCTCCCGGAGGTCGTCGAGCGCGCTCGCGTGTGTGATCGCAGGTCGTCCGTCGAGCAGTCCGGCTCGCTCCGAAAGCATCGCGCCGGTACAGACCGAGGCGACGGTCGCCCCCCGATCGTATCGCTCGGCGAGCAGCGGCGGGATGTCGTTTCGCTCGTACTCCCCCCACGTCCCGCGGTCGTTCCGGTCGCTCCACCCGCCGCCGGGAACCACCAGCAGGTCCGGCTCGCTGAGTTCGCCGTCGGGTTCGACCCGCAGGCCGTGGCTCGCCGTGATCCGTTCGGTGGGGTGGTGGGTCACCAGCGAGGCGGCGAGGTCGCCGCCGGCCTCGGCCGCCGTCTGAAAGGTCTCGTAGGGCCCGATCGCGTCGAGTTCGTCGAACCCCTCGTACAGCAGGATCTCGATCTCCATGCCTCGGGTTCGTGGAGTACTCCCATAGCGGTTCCCCGGAACGAAACGCCGAAACACCTTCATATCACACCTATCGTCCGTGAACGATTCGCCCTCCTCCCCGATCGACGCCGGCCGCGGTCGGCTGCTCTCGGTCCTCTCGCTGGGGGTCGCGACGCTGTTGGCCGGCCAGTTGGTGATCTCGCCCGCGCTGCCCGCGATCATCGAGGAGTTCGATATCACGTCCTCGGCTGCGGGCGCGGGGCTGACGCTGATGTGGTCCTGTGGCGCTCTGGCGATGTATCCCGGCGGTCGGTCCTCGGATCTCCTCTCGCGCAAGACGGTGCTCGTCGCGAGTACCGCGGTGCTGGTCGTCGGCTTCCTCGTCGTCGCGAGCGCCCCGACCGTCCCCGTCTTCTTCGCCGGTCTCGCGGTCGTCGGCTGTGGCGTCGGGCTCTACGAGCCGACGAACATGGCGCTGGTCTTCGAGTCCTTCGCCGACCGCCGGGGCCGCGCGCTCGGCGTCATCGCCGCCTCCTATAGCCTCGGCAGCGCGCTCGCCGGCGGGCTGGCCGCTATCGCGGTTTCGCTCGCCAGTTGGCGCGTCGCCTTCCTCCCGGTCGCCGGCGGACTCGGGGTCATCGGTGCGCTGCTCCACCGCTGGCGCGGGGAGCCCTACGTGATTTCACCGATCGACCTCGACGCCCGTGGGACGGTTCGACGGCTGTTCGCCTCCCGGCAGCTCCGTCGCGTGCTGGCGCTGTTCTGCCTGTACATGTTCGTCTGGCAGGCCGCCGTCAGCTTCCTTCCGACCTACCTGCGCGTCGGGAAGGGCTACGGGCCGGTTCCCGCGACCGGGGCGTTCGTGGCGATCTTCCTGATCGGGCTGGCGATCAGCCCGACCATCGGCGAGTTGGGCGACCGATTCGGCCACCATCGGATCGGCGGGGCCGCCCCCGTGATCGGCGCGACCGGGCTGTCGCTGTTCGTCCTCGCGGGCCACCCGCTCGCCGTGGGCGCGGGGATCGTCCTCTTTGCCGTCGGGTTGATGAGCTTCTGGCCGGTAATGAACGCGTATCTGATGGCCCGTCTGGCGCCCGACTCGCTGGGCGGGGACTTACGGGCTGAGCCGGGCGGTCTTCTTCGGCGTCGGCAGTTTCGGGCCCCTCTATACCGGGTTCGTCGCGGAGTTCGCGAGCTACCGGGTGGCCTACGCCGGACAGATCGGGTGTTTCCTCGCAAGCGCCGTCCTCGTGCGCCGTATCGGGTGACTCGGGCGGATCAAAATACCCTTAACCCACCCTTCCGTAGCCCCGTGCATATGGTAGACGCATTCTCGGTATCGATCGGGGCCCTTCTGACCCTCACCGCGGTCGCGCTCCACTACGCGAGGGGCACCGAACGACCCGCCTCCGAGGACATCGCCGAGGAGGTCCTCGAACGCCGCGCGGCGACCGTCCCCGAGACGGACTTCCCCGAACCGATGAACCGAGCGATCGGCGGCGGTGGCGGGGCCGCCGCGGCCGTCGGCGGCGCCGAGGGCGCCGAGGGCGAACTCGAAGAGGGCGGCGAGGAACAAGCCGCGGGACCGGGCGACATCCCCGAGGACGAGATCGAGTACTACGAGGTCGAGTTCGTCAAGCAGGGCGAGACGATCGAACTCGCGAACAACGAGCCGATCCTCGATCAGGGCGAGGACCAGGGCTGGGACCTCCCCTACGCCTGCCGGCAGGGCCAGTGTGTCTCGTGTGGCGGTCGCATCACGGATGGCCCCTCTGAGGACTACGTCGAACACGACAACCAGCAGATGCTCGACGAGAACGAACTCGACGAGGGCTACACGCTGACCTGCGTCGCCTACCCGCGCGGGGAGTTCTCCATCGAGACCGACGAGACGCCCTGATCGGTTTCAGTACATTCTTCGCGTTTCCCTTCGTTTCGAAACGTAGTGGCCGACTCCGAGAGCACCCTCACCAGCGGCGGGCTGATCCGCCCGATGGCCCGCCTCGCCTGGCCGATCGTCGTCTTTCAGGTGTTGCAGGTCGCCTACAACCTCGCCGACACCCTCTGGCTCGGCCAGCTTTCGGCCGACGCCGTCGGCGCGATCAGCCTCGCCTTCCCGCTCGTCTTCTTGCTCATTGCGATCGCCGCCGGGTTCACCACCGCCGGCAGCATCCTCGTCGCCCAGTACACCGGCGCCGAAAGCGACGAATCCGCCGGGCTGTTCGCCGGCCAGACGCTTGCGTTCGTCGGCCTGCTCGCCACCCTCTTGGGGCTGATCGGATACTTCTACACCGCGCCGGCCCTCTCGTTGCTTCCCAGTGACCCCCAGACGACTCAACGAGTGATCCCGCTCGCGGCCGACTATATGCGGGTGTTCTTCCTTGGATTGCCCTTCCTGTTCGGCTTTTACGTCTTCGAGGCGCTGATGCGCGGGTCGGGAAACACCCGCCTGCCGATGCGGCTCATGTTCGTCAGCGTCGTCCTGAACGTCGCCATCGACCCGTTCCTGATCTTCGGGTTCGACGGCAACCCCCTGTTCGCGTGGCTCTCGCTGTCCTCGCTCGAGGGGCTGCTGTTCTCGCTGACCGGGTTTTCGGGCTACGGCATCGAGGGCGCGGCGCTGGCGACCGTCTTCTCGCGGGGCGTCGCCAGCGCGCTTGCCTTCTACGTCCTCTTTCGGACCTCGTTCGGCCCCGACCTCTCGCTCTCGCACCTGCGCCTCGATCCCGCGAACGTCCGCGAGATCGTTCGTCTGGGCGTGCCGACCTCCTTGGAGCAGTCCGCGAACGCCCTCGCGCTCGTGGTCCTGACCGCAATGGTGGCTTCCTTTACCCCGCCGGTCGTCGCGGCCTACGGGCTCGGCAATCGGCTGATCTCGCTCGTGTTCCTGCCCGCACTCGGACTCTCGAAGGCCACCGAGACGATCGTCGGCCAGAACCTCGGGGCCCAGAAACCCGAGCGGGCAGAACGGGCCGTCCGGCTCGCGGCCGGGACGGGCGGTGGCGTGATGCTCGGGGTCGCAGCAGTCGCCGTGGTCTTCGCCCGCCCGATCAACGCCGTCTTCCTCGGCGAGGACGTCCCCGGTGCGGCCGAAACCATCGCGCTCGCGACCGACTACCTGCGGATCCGCGCCGCGGAGTTCGCCTTTATCGGGGTGATGCAGGTCGTTCTCGGAGCCTTCCGCGGCGCCGGCAACACCAAGACCGCGATGGCGCTGTCCTGGCTCAACCTCTGGGGCGTGCGCGTGCCCGCCGTCTACCTGCTTGCCTTTAGTGCCGGATGGGGCCCGACCGGGATCTGGGTCGGGATGACGATGGGCCACGTCGTCGGCGCAGTACTCTCGGGGGCGTGGTTCCTGCGGGGGACCTGGAAGGAGTCCGTGATCGAGGATCCCACAGTGCCGAGGGTCGCCGGCGAGGAGTGACCGTACTTCACAACGGTTAAACGATTTCCGCGGATATCCCACAGTGAGGGCGCGTAGCTCAGTGGATAGAGTCCTTGGTTCCGAACCAAGATGCCGCGGGTTCAAATCCCGTCGCGCCCGTTCTCCCGCCTCGCTCGTTCACGGACGCTCCTGCGTCCCGTTCGCTGTCGCTCACGGGACTCCCGTCGCGCTCACTGTTTTTTTCGACGTCATCGGACTGCTGAGCAGTCCGATTGGCAAACCGGATTGCTATGCGATCCTGTGACAAACGGGCGTAGGAAGCAACGGTTTTAGCACTTCTCGATACAGAGTTCGTCCCTCGAAATCGCACCGATCCGAAAAGAATCCCGCAGACTCGGCCGCGATTACTTGAGGTCGAAGCGGTCGAGGGTCATCACCTTGTGCCACGCGTCCACGAAGTCCTGGACGAACTGCTCCTCGCCGTCGGCGGACGCATAAACGTCCGCAAGGGCTCGGAGCCGGGCGTTCGACCCGAAGACGAGGTCGACGCGGGTACCCGTCCATTCGACGTCGCCCGTCTCACGGTCGCGTAGCTCGTAGACGTCGTGGGCGTCCCCGGGCTCCTCCCGTTCCATGACGTCCTCGGACTCGGATCCCTCGGCCGCCTCCCACTCGTAGTCCATGGAGAGGACGGTCTCGAAGAAGTCGTTGGTCAACGTCCCCGGTCGGTCCGTGAAGACGCCGTGGTCTGAGTCGTCGTAGTTCGCGTTCAGCGCGCGCATCCCGCCGACCAGCGCCGTCGTCTCCGGCGCGGTGAGGTTCAGGAGGTCGGCCTTGTCGACCAGCAGCTCCTCGGCCGAGTCGTCGGTCTCGCTCCCGAGGTAGTTACGGAACCCGTCGGCTCTCGGTTCAAGTGCCTCGAAGGAGTCGACGTCGGTCTGTTCCTGGGAGGCGTCGACACGACCCGGCTCGAAGGGCACCTCGATGTCGTAGCCGGCTTCGGCCGCCGCCTGCTCGATGGCCGCGTTGCCGCCAAGCACGATCAGGTCCGCAAGCGAGACACGCACGTCGTCCGAGCGCGAACCGTTGAACTCCTCTTGGATCTCCTCTACGGTGTCCAGAACGGTCATCAGCTGCTCGGGGTCGTTTACGTCCCACTCGCGTTGGGGTCGAAGCCGGATCCGAGCGCCGTTCGCCCCGCCCCGCTTGTCGCCGTAGCGATAGGTCGATGCCGACGCCCAGGCGGTCTTGACGAGCTCGGAGGTGGAGAGATCCGATGCGAGGATTTCGTCTTTGAGCTCGGCGATCTCCTCCTCGCCGACGAGTTCGTGATCGACCTCGGGGAGGGGGTCCTGCCACAGCATCTCTTCGTCTGGAACTTCCGGGCCCAAAAGCAGGGACTGTGGGCCCATATCACGGTGGATCAGCTTGTACCACGCCCTCGCGAACGCGTCCTGAAACTCCTTGGGGTTCTCCTGGAAGCGCTCGATGATCTCGCGGTACTCGGGGTCGCGCTTCAGCGCGATATCAGTCGTCAGCATCATCACGTCCTCCTTCTCGTCGGGGTCCTCGGTGCCTGGTGCGGTGTTATCGAGGGAGTCGTCCGCCGTGGTCCACTGCCACGCGCCGCCGGGACCCCGTTCGGGTTCCCACTCGTGGTCGAGGAGGTTGTCGAGGTAGCTCGTGTCCCACATCGTCGGCGTGGCGTTCCACGGACCCTCGATCCCACTGGTGATCGCGTCGCTTCCCTTACCGGAGCCGTGGTCGCTCTCCCAACCGAAGCCCTGCTGATCGATGGGGGCCGCTTCGGGCTCGGGGCCGACGTGCTCGTCGGGGTTCTCGGCACCGTGGACCTTCCCGAACGTGTGTCCGCCCGCGATGAGTGCGGCCGTCTCCTCGTCTTCCATCGCCATCTTGCCGAACGACTCGCGGATGTTCGTCGCCGACGCATCGGGGTCCGGATTGCCGTCCGGCCCCTCGGGGTTCACGTAGATGAGCCCCATGACGGTAGCGGCGAGGTTCCCCTCGAGTTCGCCCTCCTCCTCGAAGCGGTCGGAGGCCTCCCACTCGTCCTCGGGACCCCAGTCGACGGCCTCGTCGGGTTCGAACTCGTCCTCGCGCCCGCCGCCGAAGCCAAAGGTCTCGAAGCCCATCGATTCGAGCGCGACGTTCCCGGTCAGGACGATCAGGTCGGCCCACGAGAGACTGCGGCCGTACTTCTGCTTGACCGGCCAGAGCAGCCGCCGGGCCTTATCGAGGTTCGCGTTGTCGGGCCAACTGTTGAGCGGCGCGAATCGCTGTGTGCCCCCGGAAGCGCCACCACGGCCGTCGGTGGTGCGGTACGTCCCGGCGCTGTGCCATGCCATTCGAATCATCAACGGGCCGTAGTGGCCGTAGTCCGCCGGCCACCACTCCTGGGACGTCGTCAGTACGTCCTCGATGTCCGCCTTCACCTCGTCGAAGTCGAGTTTTTCGAACTCCTCGGCGTAATCGAACTCCTCGCCCATCGGGTCGACCGGGCGAGCGTTCTGGTCGAGGATCTGTATGTTCAACTGGTTCGGCCACCAGTCGTGATTGGACCTGGTCATCGGCGGGGAATTGTCGCTCTCGCCTGTTAAGATTGTCTATCCGTAATGTAGTCTTCGCTGCAGCCCAAGAATTTTATCGAATCCCTGAACCCTCGATTGCGACGGGTTCGCGTCGCCTTCACGCGATTTCGGACCCTGTCGGCCAGTGAGGGTGCATACCTGTCGTTCCGGAGGTTGTCGCACTCGGGGCGGCGATCCGTCGGGCGGGCACGGTTTCGCACGTGGGCGGTCACGTCCTCCGATATCGCCCCTCAACGGACGGCCACACAGTAACCGAGCGTTCGTCGTGATGGGCCGGAGCCGTCCTTTGGACGTTCTCTTCCGTCGGAGCGCCTCGCCTGAAACGTACCTTTATCATTCCACACCTGCCTCTCCCTCTCATGGCCAGCGTCGAGAACATCGACGAGATGAAGAGCTACCTGACGCCGCGCGAGGAAAACGAGATGACCGCGAGCTATCAGAACACCACATCGATCGCGTGCCCGGTCTGCGAGGAGTCCTTCGACTACCTCGTGGTCTGTAAACGTCCGGAGACGAGCCTCTCGTTGGGAAAGGTGATGAATCTCTGTACGGTGACCAACGAGGACGGCCGCCTGTTCTTGTTCACCCACGAGTGACGGGCCGGCCCTCACCCGGACCCGACGCCGCCTACGCCCAGTAGTCGTCCTCGGGCCGCGGGTCCGATTCCGATCGCGACCGGTCGCGCCGTCGGTACTCGATGAGGAACCCGACGGCGAACGCGACGAGCAGGTAGATCCCTACACCCCCAACCACAGCCAGTGCTACCGTCTCCAGCAGCGTACTGATCGACATCTGTCTTTCCCCCATCACCCGTTCAACCCCAATTGATATAACTCTGACTTATCACTCGAAATAGATATACCTCAACCGTTCGGGCGGTCGTATCTTTCCCCGACCGGCAGACGGCGGGGCCGACGGCGCGAGCAGGCGCGTTGGATCGTCCGGGGTTCCCGGCCGGTCCAGTACCGTTTATATCAGTTGAATACTATCAATCCGCTCGCCCGCTCCTCGGAGAATCGATGGGCCCGCTCGGATTTGAACCAAGGACGAGTCGGTTATGAGCCGACCTCTCTAACCAGACTGAGATACGGGCCCTCATCCCGGTGGTACTGAATCGTCGACCAAAATTCTGCCGGATGTCGCGCCGGCGACTCAGGGGAAGGGCCGAACGAATCGGTTCGTCCCGTCGTCGGTGCCGGCGATGACCAGTTCGTCGCCCGAGTGCAGACGGAACTCCGGACCGGTATCGGTGAGGACGGTCCCGTCCCGCTCGACTGCGACCACCGTACAGTCGGTTCGTTCGCGGATCCGGGCGTCGCCGAGTGTCCGCCAGTTCGGTCGGTGGCCCGTGCCGGTCGCGGAGAATCCACCGTCGCGGGAACTCGCCGATTCCCATGGGGAGTAACTGTCTACAGGAATTCACGCCGCCGCCAGGACTCGAACCTGGGACAACCTGGGTAACAACCAGGTGCTCTACCAACTGAGCTACGGCGGCTTCACTCCCATCTAACTGCACTCGTCAAATAGGGCTTTCGTTTTGCCGTCGTCCCATCGATACCCTTTCGCCCGTTCCGGCGGAACCTCCGTCCATGACCGACGTCCTCGCTACCGTTCTCGCCGCGGTCCGCGAGCGGACGACCCCCTCGCGCGAGGAACGCCGACACCTCTCGCGGGCGGCCGACCGACTCCTCGCCCGCGCCGAGTCCGCGACCGCCGACTGTCCCGCCGAAACCGATCTCGTCCGGGTCGGCTCGACCGCTCGTGGAACGTGGTTGCCCGGCGATCAGGACATCGACCTCTTCGTGCGCTTTCCCCCCGACCTGCCACGCGAGGACCTCGAGTCCCTCGGGCTTGCGATCGGCCGTGCGGTCCTGCCCGACGGCCGGGCCGAGTACGCCGAACACCCCTACATCACGGGAGAGTTCGAGGGCTACGACGTGGATCTCGTCCCCTGCTTTCGCGTCGAATCCGCTACGGATGCGCGCTCGGCCGTCGATCGCACCCCGTTTCACACCGAGTACGTCGAACGCGCGGTCACGCCCGCCCTCGCCGCGGACGTTCGTACCCTCAAGGCGTTTCTCACCGCTCGTGGGATCTACGGGAGCGACCTCCGGACGGAGGGCTTTTCGGGCTATCTCTGTGAACTCCTCGTCCTCGAGTTCGGCGGGGTTCGCCCGTTGATCGAGGCGGTCGCCGATTGGCACCCGCCGATCGAACTCGATCCCGAGGGCCACGGCATTCGGACGTTCGCCGATCCGCTGGTCGTCGTCGACCCCACGGATCCCGAGCGAAACGTCGCGGCCGTCCTCTCGGAGACGAACCTCGCGCGTTTCCAGCACCACGCCCGCGCGTTGCTTGCCGACCCCGATGCCGAGCGCTTCGAGCCGTCCGACCCCGAACCGATTTCCCGGGAGGCCCTAAAGAGCCACCTCGCCTCCCGTGGGACGACGCCCCTTGCGCTCGGGTTTCGGGCGCCCGATATCGTCGACGACCAGCTCTACCCCCAGCTCGAAAAGACCCGCGCGAACCTCGCCGACGAACTCGACCGGCGGGGATTTGGCCTCGTCCGCTCGGCGGCCTTCGCCGAGGACCGGGCGCTCCTGTTGTTCGAACCCGCGATCGATTCGCTGCCGACCGTCGAGCGCCACGTCGGCCCGCCGGTCCACGTCGGCGATCACGCCGCCGCGTTCTACGAAAAGTACGAGCCAACCGGCGCCTACGGGCCGTTCGTCGAACGGGGGCGTTACGTCGTCGAGCGCGACCGGGAGTACACCTCGGCGGCGGCGTGTCTGGAGGGCGGGCTGTCCTCGGTGGCACTCGGCCCGGACGTCGAGCGCGCACTCGGGTCGGGTTACGACCTGCTGGTCGGCGAGGACCTGCTCGGACTCCTCCCCGAGTTCGAGGTCGAACTCGCGCGCTACTACGACCCCAGCCCGTGATGCTCCCGGAGCTCGGCGACGAGCTCCTCGACGTCCTCGTCGGGCCCCGACTCGTTCTCGACGGGGGTGTGACCGTCGAAGACCTCGTGGACCATCGCGACCCCCTCCGAGAGGGTATCGAGGCCGTACCCACCTTCCAGAACGAACGCGATGGGCGCATCGGCGGCGTCGGCGATCTCCCGCAGCGCGATCGTGAGGTGGCCAAAGCCGTCCGTCGAGACGCGCATCCGTGAGATTGGGTCGTGGCGATGGGCGTCGAAGCCGGCGCTGATGACGAGCAGGCCGGGGTCGAAGCGCTCGATGACCGGTGCGAGGACCTCCTCGACGGTGTACAGGTAGCCCCCGTCGTCGGTGCCGGCGGGAAGCGAGACGTTACAGGTCGTCCCCTCGCCCTCGCCGGTACCGATCTCCTCGGCGTCGCCCGTCCCCGGATAGAGGCCGTCCTCGTGCAGCGAGGCATAAAAGACGTCCGAGCGCTCCTCGAAGATCTCCTGGGTTCCATTGCCGTGGTGGACGTCCCAGTCGACGATCGCGACCCGGTCGACCTCCTCTCGGGCGGCCTGGGCGGCGACGGCGGCGTTGTTGAAGAAACAAAAGCCCATGGCGTCGTCCGACAGCGCGTGGTGGCCCGGCGGCCGGCCGATCGAAAACGGGGTGTCCCGTCCCTGCTCGCCCGCGAGGGCGGTTTCGGCCGCCCACTGGGCGAGCCCGGCACTCTGGAGTGCGGCGTCCCACGTCTCCTCGACGGCGACGGTGTCGGGGTCCCAGTTGCCCCCGCCCGATGCGCAGAACTCCTCGACTTCGGCGACGTACTCGGGGTCGTGGACCGCCTCGATGGCCGAGACGGACGCGGGATCGCCCTCGACGTACTCGACGCCGTGTTTCTTGGTGAGCCCGCGTTTGATCGCTCGGAGCCGGTCCGGCGTCTCGGGGTGGCGTCCCCCGGTGTCGTGCTCGAGGCAGGTGTCGCTGTATCCGAATCTCATGCCTGTGTCCCGTGTCTCATGTGACCAGTTCGACGTACGTCCGTATGTCCTCGGCTTTCACCGTCCGCCGATCCGCGTGGCGTGCGAGCGTTACCGCCCCGTCGGCGACGTCGTCCGCATCGGCTTCCAGGAGCTGTGCTAGCGCGATGCGTGCGTCCATCGAGACCCGATAGCGGTCGTCGATGTCCAGTCTGGCGATCCGGTCGACCGGCGCGATCGGCAGTTCGAGGGTGTCGGGATCGACCACCTCCTCGACGCCGAAATCGGCGGGCATCAGGGTCTTCCTGCCCTCGGCGTCGGCCGCGTCGGTCGCTCCCGCTGCGATCGAGGCCCCCCGTCGTTGGATCAGTTCGGCGAGTTCCGCCGTCGCTTCGGCACTGACGCGCAACCCACCGGCGTTGCGCCGGATGATCGTATCAACCGGCGCGAACGGCAACTCGACGCTCATACACCAAACCATCCGCAGGGACGCTTAAGCGTTTTCGTCGTCTCACCCGAAGACGCGCTCGATCGCCGCCCCGAGGGCGGCGACGCCCGCGTCGATCTCCTCGCGGCCCGCACACAGCGGCGGCGCACAGATGACCTGGGTCGACGGCCGACCCGACCCCAACATGACGTTCCGGTCGGCAGCGTCTTCGAGCACCGCCTCCACCGGGTTCTCCACGTCCGGTTCGACCCACGGGTCGACGAACGGCTCGTCGCCGTCCCTGAACGTGACCCCCCACAGAAAGCCCCGGCCGCGGACGTCCGCGACGGCGTCGTGTGCTTCTAGCTCCCCGAGCTCGCTCTCGAAGTACGCCGCGTTCTCGCGGACGTTGTCGAGCAGCCCGTCCCGGTAGACCTCAAGCGCGCCCAGTCCCGCTGCACACGAGAGGGGATGGCCCCCGAAGGTCTGTCCGAGGTCGTAGCCACCCTCCCGGACGCTCGCAGCGATCTCCGGGCCGACGAGCACGCCAGCGAGGGGCGCATACGCGCTCGTGACGCCTTTCGCGAAGGTGAGCATGTCCGGCTCGACGCCCTCGGTTTGGATCCCGAACCACTCGCCACAGCGCCCGAAGCCGGTGATCACCTCGTCGGCGATCAGCAGCACGTCGTACGTATCACAGATCTCGCGCACCCGCTCGAAGTAGCCGGGCGGGGCGGGGTACGCGCCGCTGGTGCCGGCGACCGGCTCCATCAACACGGCTCCGACGGTCTCGTGGCCCTCGTTGCGGATCACGTACTCCAGGTGATCGGCCGCCTTCGCCGCCAGCTCCTCGCCCTCGGCGTCGAACGCCTCCGGCAGCGGCGGCAGGAACTTTCCAGTGGCCGTCCCGCCGTAGGGTTCGAGCGCCGCTCTGGTGGAGGGATCGCCAGTTAGGCTCCCCGCGCCGTAGGTCCCGCCGTGATAGGACTGATAGCGCGTGAGCACCTTCGGCGCGCCCGTGTACTCGCGGGCGATCTGGACGGCCGCCTCGTTGGCCTCGCTGCCCGACACCGAGAAGAAGGTGTTCGAGAGGTCTCCGGGCGCGATCTCGGCGAGTTCGTCTGCGAGGCGGTCGCGCGTGTCGTTGTGTTTCGCCGAGGAGACGTACGCCACCTTCGAGAGCTGCTCTTCGATCGCCGCGTTGATGCGCCCGTTGCCGTGGCCGGCGTTCACACAGTAGAGCTGGGCGATGAAATCGAGGTGCTCGGTCCCCTCGCTGTCGGTCACGTAACACCCCTCGCCCTCGACGATCGTCGGCGGGTCGCCGTCGGGGCTCGACCAGTGAGCGAGCGTCGCGCTTGCCGGCTCCATGCGCTGTTGTGACATACCCGATACTCGGGGCCGATAATGAAAAAAGGTTCTAAACGACGTCCTCGGCGTCGATCCGTCCCTCGCGCATCGGCCCCCGGACCGTGACCTCCTCGCCCAGCGAGAGTTCCTCGCTCGTGTGTACCGAGACGGTTTCCGTGCCGTCATCGAGCTTCGCGGGGTCGCCCGGCTGGACGACCGTCCCGGTGAACTCGACGGTCTCTGCGTCCCCGTCGCCCGCCGACGGGCCCGTCTCGGAGTCGACCGATTCCGCCGAGCCCGACGCGTTCTCGCTTCCTGCCGACTCCGCAGTGCCGGCGGCCGACCCGTCGTCGCCGAACGACGAGAGTTCCGCGGAGTCCGAATCGCCCCCACCGGCCGTCGGGGCCGAGGAGCCCGAATCGGTGACCGTCACCGTCGCGCGCCAGCCCGCAGAGGCCTCGATGTCGTCCTGCCAGCCGTCCTGGATCTCGACGTCGGCGAACTGGACGGTATCGCCCGGTCCCATCTCGATGTCGGCTTTCTCGCCCCACATCGCGACCCGGATGTCGCCGGTTTCGTCCTGGATCCGTACGTTCCTCACTTGGCCCTCCGAGCCGTCGTCCCGGTCGAAGGTGCGTTTCGGGTCCGCCGAACGGACCACACCGCCGATATCCGCGACGTCCTCGATTGCCAAGTCCTCGATCGCGGTCGTCTCCGGGACGTACTCGATTTCGTCTTCTATCCCCTCGATCGCCCCGCGATTGCCGACGTGGAGCTCCAACTCGCCGTTTCGCTCGCGGACGTAGCCGTCGACGATTTCGACGGACTCGCCCGCCGAGAACGCCTCCGTGGCCTCGGTGCGCTCGTCCCAGAGGGTGATCCTGATCCTCCCCGTTTCGTCGCCGAGGGTCAGGTTCGCCACTCTCCCTTCGGAGCCGTCGTCCCGGTCGAAGGTCCGCACGCCGTCGGTCGCGAGCACCTTGCCCTTGAGATCGACGTCCGAGAGCCCCATCGAGAGGTCCTCGATCCGGTAGGTGTCCCGGATATCGACGTCGACCTCGGCGTCGGGGTCCTCTTCTGCCTGGGTGACGCTGACTTCGAGCCCGTTGTACCCCTCCTTGGGGCGGCCCTTCACCCGGAGGACGGTGCCCTGTTCCATGCCCTCGTTCTCGATGGCTTTGGCCTGTTCGTCCCAGAAGGCGAGCCTGACCGAGCCGGTCGCATCGGCGGCCTCGACGTTGATCACCATGCCGTCCTCGTCCTCCTCGTCGCGCTCGAAGGTGCGGAGTTCGCCGACGCCGGTGACCTTCGCGAGGAACTTCACCTCGTCCATCCCCGGTTCGATGTCACTGATCCCCGTCACCTCCTCGTCGCGCAGTTCGTGGGCGATCAACATCGCGGCGGTCTCCTCGTCCGCGAGCCCGCCCATCTGCTCGACTTTCGCCTCGACTGCGTCCTCGAACTCCTCGAGGGACACGTCGGTATCGAGGTCCGAGTACACGTCCTCTATCGCGCCCATTCTCTCTCGAAAGGGTGTCGTGGCGCGCGCATAAGCGTTGTCGTTGCCCCTCGAACGCCCCGATGTCGGGCGATCAGTGGATCGCGGTTGTAACGAGTTGCTTCCCGGTTCGCTCCGGTTGTCACCACTCAGCGAACGACCGTCACCGGCACGGGCGAGCGTCGCGTGACCGTCTCGGCGACGCTGCCCAAGAGGACCCGCGAGGCCCCCGACCGGCCGTGCGATCCCATGACGATCGCGTCGATCGGATTCGATTCGACGTACTCGATGATTTCGTCGGAGGGTTTGCCCTCGCTGGTCACCGTCTCGATGCTCACCCCGTGTTTCTCCGCGATCCCCTCAAGGCGCTCGAACAGTGCCTCGACGTCGTCGTCCTCCGTCGCATCCTCGCGCTCGCGCCACGCGAACCCTTCGCCGTAGACCGGTTCGTGGACGTGCAGGGCGACGAACGCGGCCTCCGGGTGTTCGTCGAAGGCGAACTCCACCGCCTCGGTCGACCGGTCCGAGTCGTCGATCGGAACGAGTATCCTCTCGGCCATGCGGGTAGCTACGACGGCCCACGGCAAAAGCGCGGGGGCTATTCGGGAGCAGTGCGGTCGCCGTCGGTTGCGGTGCGATGGCCGGTAGGTGTACGATCGCCACTTCCGGCGACGCTCGAGGAGGGCGGAAAAGGGCTGGTACTCGAACGCAGCGTGGAATCGCGCGCCGCGAACCGGCGGTCTGGTGGACACAAGGAGGCGAAGCGCCCGCTGTCGAGCGAGTGCGGGGGATTTTCAGAGAAGGAGCAGCGGTCCGACCGTCACGAGCACGGCCCCCAGTACGATCCGAAGTCGGTGGGGATCGACCAGGTGGGCGACCTTCCAGCCGGCGAGGACGCCCACCAGTTGGGGGATCCCGATCAGGACGGCGACGGGGATCGACACCGCCCCCGAGAGCGCGTAGCCGGCGGTCGCGAACGTCGAGATGAAGACCGACTGGACCTGCGCGACGGCGACCGCGACGAGCATCGGCACGCCCAGTACCACCAACACCGGTACGGCGACGACGGGCCCGCCGACGCCGAGCAACCCCCCCAGGATCCCGATCCCGAGGCCGACCCCGCCGATCAGCACCCGGCGCTGGCGGTCGGGAACGCTGTCGAGCCGGTTCGAGGGCTTTAGGCCCACGTGCTCGCGATAGACGATCACCGCGCCGATAGTGGTGACGAAGACCGACAGGAGATACCCGAAGACGCGCTCGGGGAGGACGAGGTTGAGCTGCGAACCCGCGAGCGCCCCGAGGACGCTCGTCGCGCTCAGGACGATCGCCATCTCGCGGGCGTGACCCTGCGCGAACTCGCCCGATTGGAAGTAGACGGCGCTGCCCAGCAGGCCGGTCGCGACGAACGTCGCGCTCGCGGTGCCCGCGACCTCCGCGGTCGAGAGGGGCGCGAGTGCGAACAGGGCGACCGTCACGAAGACGCCGCCGGGTCCGATCGCGGTGATCCCAACGCCCGCGAACAGGGCGATCACTGCGAGGAGGACGGCGAGTTCGGGCGACACTATCGGCCGAAAACCGTCGGGCGTGGTAAGTCTGGTGGTCGATACGCGGACCGCGCTGGCGGTATCGACCGCGAGGCCCGCACTGGGACGGGACGGTCTACAGGCCGCCGCCGAAGAGCATCCCGACGAAGTCCCGCGCAGAGGAGACCGCGAGAACGATCGCCAAGAGGACGAGCGTCGCGTTGACCACGTTGAGCTTCAGGGAGTTGGTGTACTGGCCCATGGTCTCGCGGTCATTGACCGCCCAGAACAGCAACACCGCCGCCAGCGGCAGCGCGAAGATGCCGTTGTAGGTCGGAAACAGGATGACCATGTCGACGACCGAGAGGCCAAGCGCCGCCGAGACGACCGGCGAGAGCACGCCGAGCCCGGTCCCGCCGATGAAGATGAGCTTGAACAGCCGCCCGTTTTTCGTCGGTTCGTGGCCGAGCGCCTGCGGGATGATGTAGGCGGGCGTCCACATGATCGGGATGATGCTGTTGAACGCCGCGGCCGCGGCCCCGGCGATAAAGAGGATCATCGCCCATGCGCCAAAGACCTCGACGAGCGCCTCGCCGGGCGTGATGAACGTATCGAGGGTAGTGTAGCCGAGCGCGGGCAGGATGGCGGCCGAGACGATCAGGATCGCGATCGTCGTCACCCCGCCGACCGCGTAGCCGACCGCCAGATCCTTTCGCATCGTCGGGAGGTCCGACTCGTCGGTCCAGCCCTTGCTCTCGACGAGGATCGATTCGAGAAAGAAGTTAGGCCACAGCGCCGTGGTTCCGAGCAATCCGGCGGCGACGGTGAGCGCGGCGGCGTTGGGAACCGAGGGCACGAACCCGGTCGCGACCGTCACCGGATCGGCGCCGCTTGGCAGCATGACGATCACGTAGATCGCCATCAGCGAGAGCATCATGGCGATCATGATGCTTTCGACCTTGTCGTAATCGAGCATCCCGATCCCGATCGCGACGAGCGTCGTCGCCACCGCGACGGGCTGCCAGCCGACAGCCCCCCCGGAGAGGAACTGGACCGCGGCGCCGACCGCCGCGACGAGTCCGAGCGTCCAGGCGACACAGCCGATCGAGAGGAACAGCGCGACGAAAAGCGCCCCTCCACGCCCGAGTTTCTCCCTGATGAACTCCATCAACGAGGTGCCGTGGATCCCGAGGCGGGCGCTCATGTCCTGGGCCATAAAACCCAACAGCGCCGCGCCGACGACCGCCCACAGCAGGGTGTAACCGTGTGCGACCCCCGCCTGACTCGCGATGAAAACCGACCCCGACCCGAAGTAGCTCGCGACCATGACGAACGCGAGCCCGTATTCCTTTACTACCGCCGATACACCCTCCGTCAAACTACGATGTGCGTGGTCCGTTGCCATTTATGTTCGTACCGCAGACCAACCGCCCCAGATCGCGCTTCGACCGCGTCCGCGCGAGAAGTCGGCCGAGTAATGCCTCACGTTTCAGTATGACGAAACGAACGGATAAGCACTCCGCTTGCAGAATCTCGGCGAACCGCCCGCTTTCGCGATCCTGCTTAAAAAATACTCAATCAGACGTCATTATCGTGGTCTCGGTTTGAGGGCCCCCGCGTGCGGTACGCGTAGCCGGTTCCGAGCGCCCCGAGAAGGGCAGTGGCTCCGACTCCGGTCTCGAGGGTCGCCCCGGAGCCGTCGATGTGCACCTCGTAGCGGTCGGTTTCGCCGGCTTCGAGCGATCCCTCGACGGTCTCGTCGAGAAACGTTCGGTGTTGGCTCGCGGCGTGGATTCCGACGGCGTACTCGGCGTCCTCGCGTCCCCGCAGCACGATCGTGTACGTGCCTTCGGGTGCCCCGTAGCGGTAGTGAAGCGGTTCGGGGCCGGCGGTGTGGTCGAGCCGTCGGCCTGCCGGATCGACGACGATCGTCCGGACGGCGGGATCGGCGTCGACGAACAGCGTCGTCCCGAACAGGCGCTCGTACAGCGAGTTCCCGTCCGCGAGCGGGCCGGCGCCGGCGGACTCTCGTCGGGTGCGGATCGCGCGGTCGTACTCGTTGTGGACGAACTGGTCGTAACCCGCGTGTTCGGTCGGTCGAGGGACCGGGCTCGCGCCGCTGGTGTCGACTTCGACGGTGTAGGTGTACTCCTCGTAGGTCGCTGCGGTGTAGTTCGGGTTGTACGCGAACAGGACGAGACGACCGGGCGAGCGCTCGTAGTCGTAGACGAGTACCTGATGCGAGCGGACCGACGACTCGGTAAAGAGCGTGATGGCGGCGGTACCGAACGCATCGACCGCCGCGAGCAGGTCCGGTATCTGGCTCTCGTAGTCGATCAACGAGGCGTCGAAGAGGGCGTACCGGCCCAGCCACGCGTGGAAATCGACGTACTGTGCGGTCTGGTAGTCGATTAGGTCCTCGAGGACCGGCGTCGCCTCGCCCGAGAGGGGCGCGTGGGGGTGGGTGATCTCGCTCGCCGTCCCGAAGTCGGCAGGGATCGTCTCCGGGCGCTCGAAGTACCGCTGGGCGGCGAAGATCATCCCGTAGCAGTAGCCGTCGGTTCGGACCGCCTCGAGCAACCCCTCGCGGGCGTGGCGGGACAGCGCTCCGACTACCCCTGCGGGGAGCTCCGAGAGGCGCCGGTCGAACGCGCGCTCGAACGATTCGCGCCACCCATCGTCGATGGCATCAGGCGGGGTACCGGGATACGGACCCTCGCGGATCCGCCAGTTATAAAAACCGAACCCGTGACGGGACGGATCGAACGTCGACTCCATGCTCGTCGTTCCGACCACACCACTTCTCGACCCGTCCAGTCCCGGGGTGATCGCCGCGGCGGCCACCGGGACAGCGGCCAGAACCGACCGGCGCGTCACACCACGACCGTCCTCGTTGGGAGCGGAACGTCGTCCCGGTTCAGGACCGCTCACGACTGATCACGACAAGAACAAGATGGAATAAATATATAAATTTAACATTACTTCCGGGTGAGTGCCCGCGGTCACGTCGCGGTAAGGCCGGCGGATCGTAACCCCTTTAACCGGAACCGGCATACGTCGGAATGAGTCCTGGTAGGGTAGTGGACCATCCTACGGGCTTGCGGAGCCTGTGACCGGAGTTCAAATCTCCGTCAGGACGTTTCTCTTCGGCGCACCACGACGAGCGGTTGTGCTAACCGTCCGGACCGTTCACCCGGACAGATTCCAGCGCCGTCATTGGTATCAATAAACTCAAGTAAAGCATTTACCGTGGTAACGCTAGCCATAGGACATGCAAGAGCACTACTGTGGGTGGTGTGGAGCGAAGACCGTCGGGTCGTACAACGGCGACACGTGGGTATGTGGTATCTGCCACGGATCCGACCACATCCCCGGCAAATCGGGCTACTACACCGTCCAGTAATCGTTCCTCACAAGAGGAACGAGACGACCGCCAGCACCAGAAACGCGATCACGAGCCACTTTGCGATCGTCATCGAGAGCCCCGCGATTCCACCGGCACCGAGAGCCCCGGCTACGATCGCGAGGACGAAAAACAGGATCGCGAGCTCAAGCATGACTCTCGCCTCCCCGTTCGGTCGCCCCGCCCGCGCGTCGAGCTACGATCCGTCGCTCATCTTGACTACGGTTCATTGTATCGGGATCCACGGGCGATTCGACCGAGATAGGTGGCGCTTGCTCTCGCAGGGTATTCATATATGACCGGACGGGACACGCCCCCGATCGGGGAATCGAGGGACGGGCTAGAGCGTTCGCTGCGGGCGGGTATCGCCGTCTACAACGCCGGACACTACCACGCCGCCCACGACGCGTGGGAAGCGATCTGGCTCGATCTGCCCGATGGCGAGGACGAACGTCTGCTCCACGGGTTGATCCAGTACACTGCCGCGATCCATCACGCTCGAGCGCGCAACTGGGCGGGCGCGACCGGGCTCGGGGGGAGCGCCCGCGAGTATCTCGACGGGCTCTCGGAGACCCATCGTGGCGTCGATCTGGGCCCCGTCCGGCGGGCGCTCGCCAACCTCGGGGCCGACCCCGAGTGGATCGAGCGCGCCCGCCCGCCGCGTCTCACCCATCGCGGCGAGGCGCTCTCGGGGGCGGACCTCGACGCCGAGGAGTGCCTGCTCGCCGCAATGCCGTTGGCGTCGGGCCGGGGTGAGGACGTCGCCGCCGTCGAGCGGGCCTGCGAGTACGCTCGGGAGGCGATCGAGACCGGCACGTCGAACCCGTTTCTCGCGCTCTGTACCGATTACGTGCGCCGACCGACCCATCGGGACCTCGTCTACGGGCGACTGACAGACCACGCCGCTCGGCGGCGCTCGCGCGAGCGCGACGTCGCGGGGCTGTTCGACCCCGACGGGTAGTCCGTCCGCCGCCCGTCAGTCGTCGTGCTCGGCGGAGTTGTCCTGCGGATCGTAGCCAAGCGCTTCGCGGGCGCGCTCGATGGAGTAGTACTTGCGGTCGTTGTCGCTGATCCCGTAGACGATCTCGTAGTCGTACTCGGCCTCGAGACAGCACTCGAAGAGGTGTGCACAGTCCCGGTGGGACAGCCACATCGCCTGCCCGCGCTCGTAGTCCTCAGGCGGGTGGCCCTCGGTGAGGTTGCCGACCCGCACGCAGACGACGCTCAGGTCGTGTTCGTCGTGGAAAAATCGCCCCAGCGTCTCGCCGGTCGCCTTCGAGACGCCATAGCGGTTGCCGGGTCGGGGCAGTTCGGTCCCGTCGAGCAGGAACTCGTCGTCCGGCCGATAGATCTCGGGGGTGCGCGCCTCGGTCTCGTAGGCTCCGACGGCGTGGTTCGAGGAGGCGAAGGCGAACTTTTCGACGCCGGCGTCGACTGCGGCCTCCATTACGGTGTGAGTGCCGTCGATGTTGTTCCGCAGGACGCTATCCCACGGCGCCTCGGGTCGCGGGTCGCCCGCCAGGTGGATCACCGCGCCGACGCCCTCCATGGCCTCGCGGACCTCGTCGTAGTCGGTGATGTCCGCGATGACGAACTCGCCCGGACGCTCCTCGGCCGGCGGTTCGCGATCGAGCAGGCGCCAGTCGTACTCGGCGGCGAGTCGGTCGAGGATCGCACGCCCGACCCGCCCCTCCGAGCCGGTCAACAAGACGGGAGCGTCCATTCAGGTGGGGAGTCGCTATCGACGCCTAAGAACCGTGCGATTCGCGCGCGACTGACGGGCGGTCGAACGGTTGGAGTCGGGGGGCTACTGGGAGACGCGCGCGAACGCGAGGTTGCCGCTGATGTTCTCGATGTAGATCGTCACGACGTCGCCCTCGCCGGCGCCGGGAACGAAGATGGTGTACTTGCCGCGTTCGGCGACGCCATCGCCCTTGCGTCCGGTGCCGGTGATTTTGACCTCGTAGGTCTGGCCCTCTTCGACGGCGTCGCGCTGTTGGGTCTGTGTGCTCTGGGTGCGTTTCGTGACCGGGCGGAAGGCCCCACAGGCGTCACACCGCAGCATCGGGGTGCGGTCCTCGCGCACGAGGCGGGTGTCGGGCAGCCCACACTCCGAACAGCGGACGTACTCCTCGACGTAACTCGAGATCGCGGCGTCGAGGTCCGACCCACTGAAATTGCCGTTGTACCGCCCGCGACCGTCCTCGAACTTGCCGCTGGTACCCAGTTCGCGCTGGATGAACCGGTGGAGGTGTTCGGCCTCCCGGTTCAGTTGGTCTGCGATCTCGCCGAGGTTCGTCAGGCGGGTGAAGGCACCGTCCTTCTGGGCCTGCGCGTCGGGAATAGAGAGGCGTTCGCTGCTGCCTTTGATGTCGGGTACCTCGTCCATCGCCCTGTCGAGGCTCGCGCTGTAGTCCATACCCGAAAAACGAACCGAGAGCGTATAGGGTCTTCGTGATAGGCCGACACAGACACCGAAAGCGCCTTTCTGCGCGTTCTCCTTTTCCTCGCCATGCCAACCGACGCCGAAACCGCCTGCTTCGAGGCCGGCATCAAGTTCGGTACGCTCTATCACCAGTTCACCGGCACGCCGGTCGACCACGACAGCGCACCCGGCTTGGAGCACGCGATGGAGGAGGCCATCGAGAACCAACCGTACTGTACGAACGCTTCGGTAACGATACGCGAGGACCGCCTCGACGAGGCGATCGACCCTGCGGTCGGCTACACCGAACTCCAGGGACCGCTGCTGGACGCCGGGATCACCGTCGAGTACGAGGGAATTACGGTCCACACCAGAATGGAACTCGAAGAGGGATATCCCCGGATGCGCGTCGAGAGCGTCGAACGGGAGTAACTCCAGTTTCACCCCGTACGCGGGTCACTCTTAAACCAACGCGGGTCGAACCGTTCGCCATGAGCCAGTCGACACTGGACGAGGAGGACCTGCTCGGCGAGGCCGCAAGCGAGATCCGCGCCGACGTCGAGGAGAACATGGCCGCCGCGAGAAGCGAACTGCCGAGCGCCGAGGCGATCTGGGCGGTCGATTCAGAGAACACGCTCGGGGTGCTCAACTCGCTGAAATCGGCCCTCGACACGGGCGATGCGGCCGAGAGCCTGCGTGATGCGCGCAAGTGGTTCATGGTCGGCGAGCGCGCCGACGCATTCGAGGACCCCGACGCGCTCGAAGCGGAACTCGACGAGGTGGCGGCGCTCATCGAAACCGTCGAGGAGGCCCAAGAACGGGTCGGCGAACTGGCGAGCACCGTCCCCGAACTGCGCAGCGATTTGGAGGAGGCGAACGTCGGCGGGGCCGACGGAGACGCCGAGACCGAAACCGAGGATGCGGACGAAACCGAGGAGTAGCCGCCTCAGCGCCGCTCGGGCCCCGTGAGATCGCGCCCCTCGATCGCTGCTAGGAGCTCGACTAGCGCCGCGCTTGCAAGCGCGAGCAGTTCCTCGCCCCGCTCTTTCGATCCCTCCTCGGGATCGCCGACGACGCCGTTTTCGGTGAACTCCGCCGAATCGACCGCGAGGTTCACTCTCGAAACCCACTCGCCCCAGCGTTCGGCGGCTCCCTCTCTGGCCTCGTCGATTCGGTCCTCTCGAATCAGATCGGGCTCGACCCACCGCAACAGCGCGGTTTCGAGCGGACCGCCGTGGCCCATATCGTGTCGCTGGTCGCCGACACCCTCGAACCACGTATAGGGTACGGCGTTGGCGGCGTCGTGCCGGCAGATCGTCGCACAGACCTCACCCAGTGCGGGGACGTTCCCGCCGTGGCCGTTGACGACGACCACCCGGTCCCAGCCGTGGTACGCGAGGCTAGCGACCGTCTCGCGGACGTAGGACCGAAAGGTGTCGGGACTGACCCACAGCGTTCCCGAGAAATGACGGTGTTCCTCGGCGATGCCGACGGGGATCGCTGGCGCGACGACTACCTCGCCGTCGTAGGCCTCGCTTGCGGCCTCTGCGACCGCCGTTGCGGTCTCGACGTCGGTCCCAAGCGGGGCGTGTGGGCCGTGCTGTTCGGTGCTGCCGACGGGCAGCAGGGCGAGGTCGGTGTCGACACTGTCCGCGTCAGTCCAGGTGGCGTCCGAGAGGTGCATGCGGTCGGATCGGGAGGCGGCGAGTTAGTTCCGGCGGAGAGTGCAGGAGGAACGATTTTGTGTGCGGACATCGACGTTCGAGTGCTATGAGCGACGACGATTCCAGAGAGCAGGGTGTCGAGTTCGGCGAGTTCGAGGAGACGATGGAGGGCCTCGACTACCCGATCGAACACGACGAGTTGCTCGACGAACACGGCGACGACGAACTCGAACTCTCGGGCGAGCCGACGACGCTTGCGGAGGTCCTCGACCCCGTCCAGGACGACGCCCAGACCTACGAGAGCGAGGAGGACTTAGAGACGATGATCATGAACATGGTCGGGGACGACGCGGTCGGCCGCGAGGGATACTCGGATCGCGGCGGGTCGGCGGAATCCGAAGCGGTCGACGAGGAGCGCGACGACCAGGAGTCCTTCTAACGGCTAGTCGTCGCCCGCCTCGGTGCGGGCTTGGCGTTTCGCGGCCCGTTCGATGAACTCCTGGGGGAGCTCGTCGATCTCCCCCGCCTGGACGCCCCAGAGGTGGGCGTACAGCCCGCCGTTTTCCAACAGCTCGTCGTGCCCACCGTGTTCGACGATCCGGCCGTCCTCGAGGACGACGATCTGTTCCGCGTCCCGAATCGTCGAGAGCCGGTGGGCGATCGCGAAGGTGGTCCGGTCCTCCGTGAGCTCGTCGAGCGAGCGCTGGATCAGCATCTCGGTCTCGGTGTCGACGTCGCTGGTCGCCTCGTCGAGTACGAGGATCTCGGGGTCTTTCAGGATCGCCCGGGCGATCGAGACGCGCTGGCGCTGTCCTCCCGAGAGTTTGACGCCGCGCTCGCCGACCATGGTGTCGTAGCCGTCCGGCAGGTCGCTGATGAACTCGTGGGCCTCGGCCGCCTTCGCCGCCTCGATGATCGCTTCGTCGTCGGCGGTGAACGTGCCGTAGGCGATGTTCTCCCTGACGGTGCCATAAAACAGGAAGGTGTCCTGACTGACGTAGCCGACCGACTGGCGCAGGCTTCTGAGAGAGACCTCGCGGATGTCCTGGCCGTCGATGCGGATGGCCCCCTCGTCGACGTCGTACATCCTGAGCAGGAGCTTTAGTACAGTGGACTTCCCTGCACCAGTGGGACCGACCAGTGCCGCGGTCTCGCCGGGCTCGACGGTGAAATCAATGCTTTCGACGATGGTTTCGTCGTCGTAGCCGAAGGTCACATCGTCGTACTCCACCCGCCCCTCCTCGACGACGAGTTCGCCCTCGGCGTCCTCGGCGAGCACGCCGGGTTCGTCCATCAGCCCGAAGATCCGGGCACTGGAGGCGTCGGCGCGCTGATACATGTTGATGATCTGTCCGAACTGCGCCATCGGCCAGATGAGCTGTTGGGTCAGGGTGATGAAGATCACGAAGTCGCCGACCG
Organism: Halalkalicoccus jeotgali B3; assembly: GCF_000196895.1. Lineage (NCBI taxonomy): Archaea > Methanobacteriati > Methanobacteriota > Halobacteria > Halobacteriales > Halalkalicoccaceae > Halalkalicoccus > Halalkalicoccus jeotgali. The sequence continues at coordinate 2,706,086 of NC_014297.1, read as the reverse complement.
ACAGGGTGCCCGAGAAGGGGCCCGGCGGTCCCGCGAACACCCAGTAGCCCCCGACGAGGAAGGTGAGGACGAACCCGATGCCCGAGATCGCCTGCAGGGTCGGGAAGAACTTGATCCGGGTCCAGATGGCGTCCCAGTTGGCGTCGTAGTACTCCATCGAGGCGTCGTCGACCCGGTCGTCCTCGTAGCGCTCGGTGTTGCTCGATTTGATGACCTGGATCCCCCCGAGGTTGTTCTCCAGTCGGGAGTTCAGCGCGCCGACCGTCGAGCGCATCTTCTTGTACTTCGGCCGGATGATCGTGATGAACGCGTAGGTAAAGGCGGCGATCAGCGGGACCGGCACGAGCGCCACCAGCGCGAGCTGGGGGTTGATCGTAACGAGGATCCCCGCGATGGCGACGACCATCACCAACAGTCGGGAGGCGGAGTTCAGCCCGTCGTTGAGAAAGCGTTCGAGCTGATTGACGTCGTTCGAGAGGATACTCATCAGCTCGCCGGTCTGCTTATCGGAGAAGAAGTCCATCCCCAACCGCTGCATCCGCTCGTAGCAGTCGACCCGAATCTCGTGGGTGACGTTCTGGGCGGCGGCGTTCCACCCCCAGTTTCGCAGCCAGTGAAAGACCGCACCGAGGAGGAAGGACCCGGCGATGATCCCGATGGTCAACGCGAACTGTCCCTCTTGAGTGGTCGGCAACCACGCGTCGGGGACGAACCGGACGCTGAAGGCCCGCTCCCCGAGGAAGATCGCGTCGATCGCCACCCCCAGCATCAGCGGCGGGATCAGATCCAACAGGCGGGCGACGAGGCTCGCGAGGATCCCGACGGCGTACTCGAAGGTGTTGTCGAGCCCGTACTCCCGAAAGAGGCGACGGATCGAGTCGTCCACCTTCGCCCGTTGTTCCTCGAACGGGTCGTCGTCTGCGTCGTGGACGGCCATTGAACGACTTCGGGGATCGACGTTAAAAAGGGTTGTTACGAACCGAAACCGTCAGTAGTCGATCCTCACGCGATCGCCCTCCGTGATCCCGTGTTCGGCGGCGTAGCCGTAGTTGACTTCGAGCACCCACTTGGCCTCGCCGCGATACGTCCGCAGGTCGGATTGGTCCTCCTCTACGGGCGCTTCGTGGACCGCCGTAATCGTCCCGTCCTCACCGACGAAGATCATGTCGATGGGAAATGCCATGTCGCGCATGACGAAACCTCGGGTGCTCTCGCGTTCGAAGGCGAACAACATCCCCTCGTCGCTTCCCAGCGAGTCGTGATCCGAGAGGCCGGTGTAGCGCTGGGGTGTCGTATCAGCGACCTCCGCGTCGACCGTCGCGAGCCGCTCGTTCCCGTCGGAGATCGACACCGTAGCCGAGTCCTCGCTGCCGGTGACCAGCCCGACCGCCCCGAGTTGGTAGGCGAGGGCCAGAGCGATGGCGACGACGAGAAAGGCGGTGATAACCAGCGGTAGACGCCGGGTGTCCATGTCGGGGTATCGGTCCGATCGGGGTAAGCGTTTCCGGTCGAGAAAGAAACCGTTATTCGCCCGCGGCGACACCCTCCGATGAGGGTTCGTGGTCTAGTTGGTTATGACGCGGCCTTTACAAGGCCGAGATCGGTGGTTCGAATCCGCCCGAACCCATGTGTTTTGCGACGAGCATATCCGCGAGTCGCAACACCGTAACGCGAGGGCGATTGGAACCCAGCGGGCAAGCGGAGCGAAGCCCTCGCGGTTCGAATCCGCCCGAACCCACTGTTCCGGCGCGAGTCCACTCACGAGCACCAGCAGTGTGACGAGAGGGCGGTTCGGAGCCGTCCGGTCCGCTTTCCCCCACGGAACCGGTCCGACGGACCGTCTATTCGTCGACGCCGAGACTTGCCCTGTTGCGCAGGTCGAGGTCCTGATGGACCGGTAGCGTATGGAGGTGCGACGCCAGGAAGTTCTCGGTTTCGAAGGCCGCCTCGTCCCGGAGTTCGTACGGCAGCGGCGGCCACGGTTTTGCGATCCCCGCCAGCCCGCCGAGGTCGTCCGGATCCGCGACGATGGCGGGGTAGTACTGCGGGCAGGCACCCTCGGCGAGCGACTCGAAGACCGGTTCGACGCCGTCGAGGTCGCGTATCGTGCGGTCCCAGATCCGATAGTTCGCCCGGCGGGCGGCGATCACGTCGATCGGATCGGTTCGATCGAGGACGTGCAACACGAGGCGGGACATCGGCCCCTTGGTCGACTCGTAGATCTCGCGGGGATCCGCCTCGCTGTCCGTGTGGACCTGATTCGTCCCGTCGGACTCGTGGCCGTTCACCCGACGAAACGTCGAGAGCGCCCGTTTGAGAACGGGTGTGTCGCTTATCGACCGGCCCAACGAGCGCGTACAGTATCGGTAGTCCGCTTTCGTGTACCCCTCGCGAACCGCAGAGCGGGTCAATTCGGCCCCCGAGAGGGCGTCGTTCGTGAGAAAGAGCGCTGCGCCGTTGGGGATCGGCAGGGTCTTGTGCAGGCTCGTGATGCCGATATCCCCGAACGTCCCGAGCAGCCGTCCGTCGAGCGTACTCAACGCCGAATGGGCGTTGTCGTCGATGGTGTAGGCGTCGTACTCCGCAGCCAGCTCCGTGATCGCCTCGATGTCCTCGCGTCGCTGTGGCTGGCCGAAGTACTGGACGAACAGCACCGCGAGCGACCCCGAGTCGAGCAACTCCTCGATGCGGTCGAGGTCCGGCCGGAGGGACCGATCGCAGGTGTAGTAGCGCGGTTCGAGTCCCGCCTCGCGGAACGGTTCGACGATCCCGTAGGGGAGGTACGCCGGGAGGACGACGTTCGTCGCCTCGGGACGCTCTCCGAGCAGGACGTCGATCCCGTCGCGTGCGGCGACCTTCCCGTAGCCGTAAAACGCGTAGCGCGAAGCGCCGTGATCGTCGAAAAACGATCGAACGCCGTCGCTTCTCGCCCGGCCGAACACGGCTCGCGGGCCGAGTCGAGGGGTCGTACGGGCCATCCGGGACTACCTGGACAGCAGCGATCGGGCGGCGTTGACCGCTCCGGCGCGCCGCGAGCGCTTGAGCGCGCCGTGATAGGTCGCCAGATCGGGCGCGAACTTCGATTTGTACCGGCAGATGCGCCGTTGGTTCGCGCCGACCAGATCGTAGCGCTCGACCCCCCGCGATTTGGCGTCGGTCATGACGTGCCAGTCGAGCAGGTCGTTGACGGGGATCTCGGCGTCGCCTTTCGTCCCGCCCTGCCAGCGATAGACGGTGTCTTTGTGCTCGATGGCGACGATCCCGCCGGCCATTTCCCCGTCCGCGTTCCAGCAGGTGTAGGGTTTGACCTGTCCGTCGGGAAACGTCGTGTGCAGTCGGGTGATGTACTCGTCGTCGATGAAGTAGTTCATCCCCTGATCGTCGTGTCGTTCTCGCACCCGCTCGATGATCTCCTTTGCCTCCGTGAGCCCGCCGACCTCGATCTCGTAGGCGTCGTCGTCGGTGTTGCGGACGTTCGAGCGCGCGTCGCTCGACAGCGCCATTAGGAGGTCGTCCTCGCTGGGCGTCAGGTCGGTGACGTAGGTGTAGTACGGCTCGACAGCGTATCCCTTCTCCTTGTACGGCCGGAGGTCCTGATACCGGTCGACGGTTCTGATATGCGTCAGATCGGGGTCGAGGTTCTCCTCGATCCACTCGTGACACGCGTAGGCAAAGCGGCGGTTTCGCCGCTCCTCTTTGCGCTGTTTGAGCTGGTGGGCGTCGAGCAGCGCCGCCCCGAGGTAGTAGACCTCGGTGTGGGTGGGCGGCGAGACGACCATCGTGAACGGTCCCTTCTCCTGTTCGAAGACGGGGAGGATCCCGATGGCCTGCTGGCCCTTGGCGGCCACCAGCGGATGCAGGGTCGTGTCCGTATGATCCGCGAGTAGCTCGATCCCCTCGCGCTGGTGGAACGGACCCGCGGCCTCGGCCCGTTTGACGTAGCTGTTCCACTCCTCGAACTCCTCGTCGCTCGCACGTCGTACTGTGATACTCATTCGTTGCCCTCTAGATACCCGAGCGCCGATAAGCGGTCTTCGATCTCCTCGTCGGCGGTCTCCTCGACCGACCCATCGAGTCGGGGGTACTCATATTCTTCGGTTGGTTCGACTGCGGAAAGAACACTCCCGTCCATCCGGTCGCTCCTCGGGATCCCGAGTGCCCCACAGACCGTCGGCGCGACGTCGAAGAGGTGTGCACCCGAGAGGTCCGCGTCGGTATCGACGCCCGCGCCGCTGATCGAGATCATCCCGTGGAGTTTGTGGTTGTACGGCTCGGTCGGCGGGCCGAAGACCTCGCCCTTGAAATCCGCTGAGAGGAACTGCTCGAAGTCGTCGGGTATCATCACGATATCGACGCCGTCCTCGGCGTAGGGCCCCCAGAAGAACTCCTCGCGGGGGGCGACCTCCTCGAACATCGCCTCGCCGTCGGGGGTCTCGATCCCCGCGAGGAGGTCGATCAGCTCCGCCCGAACCGACTCGTAGTCGTCCTCGGGGACGACTCCCCGTGGTTCGCGGCCCTCGACGTTCATGCGCAGGCCGAGTTCGATCCGCGAGCGCATGTACGCCCGCGAGGCGGCGAAGTCGACCTGCTCGGTGCCCGCCCGACGCGCGTCGGCGGGGACGAATCGCTTGACGAGTCCCTCGAGGCCGACCGCCCGCAGTGCCTTGCCCGCGCGCGCGGGGGGTGACTCCGATCTGTGCGGCCGCGCCGATCGCCCGGCCCGCCAACCCCGGCGATGGCGCCTTCGCGTCGTCGCCCTCCCGGAGCTGCCCGTTCAACATCGGGAGCCACGCGGGCATTCCCGACCCGCCGGTGGCCGTCTCGACGTAGCCCTCCTCGTCGAGCAACTCGTTGACCCGGAGTTCGTACTTCTCGTAGGGCCCCATCCCGTGATCGCTCGCGACGATTACGGTCTCGGGGTCACACGAGTCGAGGATGTCGCCGACTTCCTCGTCAACCGCGCGGTAGATCGCCTCGACGTAGTCCTCCCGACCGGGGTGTTCGTGAAAGACGCTGTCGGTCCCCTGGAACTCGACGAACCCGAACTCCGGGTCGTGCTCCTCGGCGAGGTGGCGAAAGGCCGCCCCGCGCATCCTGATCAGGTCGACGTACTCGCCGGGCTGGTCGCGTTCGGGGTCGGGGTAGACCCGATACTCGCCGATGGCCTCGCGGATCTCCTCGAGGGTGCCCTCGGGGTGGCATCGGGGGTTTTCGGGGGCGGTGTAGCCGGGAACGATCGCGCCGTCGATCTCCGGGGGCGGCGCGGTGACGGGGACATTGACGACGACGCTCGTCATCCCCTGCTGTGTCAGGAGGTCCCACAGCGACGCCTCGCGGACGTGCGTGGCGTTGACGACGTCCCAATCGTAGCCCTCGTAGTGCAGGAAGCCGAACACGCCGTGCTTACCGGGGTTGACGCCGGTGTACAGCGAGGGCCACGCGCTCGCGGTCCAGGGGGGGATCTGCGATTCGAGCGGGCCGCTTGCGCCCTCCTCGATGAGCGACGCGAGGTTCGGGAGCGCCCCCGATTCGATGAGGGGGTCGAGGACCCGCTCGCAGGCGGAGTCGATCCCGATCAACAGCGTGTCTAGGCGATCGTTCATCGCGACCCTCGTCGGATCGGTTTCGAGTCTGTGCGGGCGGTTCGGTGGCCGGGTTCTACCCCGGCGAGTCGCTGGGTGGTTGGCATGGTGAGTACGGTCAGCAGGGTGTACAGCTCCACGACGTTGTTCTGTCCGTCGAGGTGAGCCCGGTAGCACGCACGGACGTCGTCGAACTCGAGGAAGTCGAGCCCCTCGATGACGTCGGCGTGGGCCTCGATCGCCCGCCAGTAGAAGTCGTCGTGGCGGATCAACTCGGCGTCGTTGACCCACGAGCCGTTGCTGAGATACGGCCGTGGCGGGGCCTCGTTGGCGACGTGTTTTCGCCAGAGTGCCTTCAGCTTTCGACCCGTGAAATCGACGGGAAACGAGTGGCCCAGACCCATTCCCGCGTCGGCGTGCGGGATCGACGCGAGTCGCTCGTCGAGGCGCTTTACCGCCGCGTCGATGACGTTTCGCCGCAGCCGATAGCGGATCGGCATCCGAAGCGAGAGATCCACGAGGCGATTGTCGAGAAACGGGGTCCGGTAGGGCAGCATCTCGCGAAGGCTGTTGCGGAAGATGACGTCATCGTCGTTGGTCAGCGGGAAGTAGCCGCTACAGTAGACCAGGTCCTCGATCGAGTCGTAGCGCACGTCGTGGTGGACGATCTCGCCGTCCTCTCGGTAGATGTTCTCCTCGAGGGTCGCACGCAGGTCGTTCGGGAACGGGAGGTTGTCGTCGCTCGGGGCGATCTCACACAGCCAGTCGACGAACTCGGGGAGCGTCTCGATTTTCGTCTCGACGGGCAGCGTGAGGTTCCCGATCGGACCGAGGTCGTAGTTCGGGCTGGGGATCGCGTGGCCCTTGAACAGCGTATCGGCGTACATCCCGGACAACAGGACGTCCACCCGGTCTCGGATCTCCCCCTCGAAACCGGTCGCGTACCCCTGTGTGAACCAGCCGTTGAAGTTCGAGAACGGCTGGTTGCGCACAAGCGCCTCCTCCTGATAGTCGTGGTTGCGCCGCAGAAAGACGAACTCGTTTCCGGATTCGATGGCGACCCGCTCTGCGGTGCGGGCCTCCCGGCTCATCCAGCCGGCCATGTGGAAGGCGGTGATCCCGGGACCGAGCGCGGCGAGGTTGAGCCGCGAATCGCTACCCCCCGAGAGCAGGACGCCGTACCGACAGTCCTCGCGGCGCCACTCGTCGATCAGGCGGGTGAATCGGTCGGTAAACTCGTCGACGAACGCCCCGAAGGGCATCTCACACGGTCGATACCGTGGTCGCCAGTACTGTTCGGTGTCGACCGACCCGTCCGCGAGGTCTATCGTGGTGATCGAGGCGGGCTGGAGCTCCTCGATACCGACCAGCGGGGTCTTGACGCCGAACGGCCGGCGATAGACGAGATACTCGTGGAGGTATCCTCTGTGGAACTCCGTTTCGACGTCCGGGTGGCTCGCGATCGCCTCGATCTCCGTCGCGAAGACGATCCCGTCGCCGGGGGTCGCGTGGTAGATCGGGACCGAGCCGAGACGGTCGGTGAAAATCGAGAGGGTCCCGGCCTCTGGATCGTGGATGATCCCGACGCAGTTGCCGTTGAGGCCGCGGACGAACGCGCGGCCGTGTTCGGCGTACAGGTCCGCACAGTACCGGACGCTGTCGCGGCGTTTCGGTCGTGGCGTGTGGCCCGTCGACCCACCGACTGCGCTGTCGTCGAACCCGTAGACCTCGCCGAGCAACCAGATATCGACCCCGTCATCGGTTTTGGCGGGCTGTTCGCCCGAAAGCAGCGGATGCGTACTGAGCTGTATCGACACGTCACCCTCGTGCTGTTCGGACGCGACGCCGCGTTCGGGAACCGTCGACCCCGTCGTCGGCAGCTCGTGGCCGACGGCTCCTCGGAGCCCGACCATTCGCTCAGCCACCTCTTGCTGACCGACCATACTTTCCACTGGACGGGCAGGGGGATTCAATGCTGCGGTCCGCCGTGGCGAAAGATACAGTTTCGACCCCACGACAGCGGACACGAGTCCTCATATACGACAGTCGGATCCGTCCGGTGGTTACTATTACTACCATAATTCGTCACCGACCCGGACGTTATACGGTCTCGCCCCGTCGTGGGACGCCCTCTCCTCCATCGGGCGTACCGCCTTACGGCCACGTTAACGCGACTGATTTGGTACGGTGCTGACCGCTATCCCGCTACACTGGGTCGCCCCGGTGCCTTTCGAAATCCTTTTTGGGGCGCTCGCCGTCGCTTCGGACGGGCCGCCTTAGCTCAGACTGGGAGAGCACTCGACTGAAGATCGAGCTGTCCCCGGTTCAAATCCGGGAGGCGGCATCCCCGTTTTACGCGACTCGGATCTGAGAGCCATACCCGATCGAGTGAAGACCGAACCGTCCTCGTCCCTGCGAGCGAAAGCGAGTAAAAACTCCTCAATGGGAGTGGCGACAGACGTCTATCGCGAACCCTACTCGAATCCGTAACACGGACTTACGATCGGCTCCGTCGTCCCCGGTCGGCGACGACCCGCCCAACTCACCGAGACGGTTTCCGAACGGTCGTACTCCGACCGCACTCGCACGCTCCTTGAGTTGCCCGACGGGGTCCTCGTATTCGACCGCCGAAACGACCGCTTTCCTTCGTTGATGTTGGTATATTAACTGACATTACTTAATCGGTGAGAACTATCGGTAGTATCTATTGATAGATCTAATACGATTTCAAAGAACACATAAGTAAAATATGTAAATAATACCGACAGACATTTCATCCTTTATGTTCAACATGCTGGTGGAGACGGCTCTCCCCCCCATCGATTCGGCTACTTATTAAAATAGCAACATTTTTGTTACTTATTTGTTTTAAGTTAAATGACTATATTTAGTGTCTTCAATATTCGAATAAATTCATATCAGTTGCAGACCATGGATCTGTTGCGATGTCGGAAGACAACCTCAAAACGTACCTGGCGAACCACCCACGAATGACCGGTGTCCTGTTTACCCTCCTGCTGTTGCTGACGCAGGCCGGGAACGCGGCAGCGGGCGGGGCCTACGTTACCGCAGGGCCCTGATTAGAAGTCCTCGATCGAAACCTGATCGCTCCAGTAAAGATCGCCGCCAACTCGGATCGGCAATCGTGAATCCACAAAGAAATCCTGTAGTTCGTCCGTAGTGCACTCGAACTCCCGCAGGCTGCCGGAGTTGATGTAGTGTTCCCTGTTTTGGCCGATCGTCGGATACACGATACTACCCATTCCTTCCACGTTCGTCGGGTATGTCTTCAGCTTCACGTCGTACCCGTCTCCGCTCTTCTCAACCGTACACAGGAGGGCGACACCGCCCTCCGCCTGTGTCACCGACATCCCGCCGTCCCCGACGACAATGTACTGCTCGCCGGCGACGTCCTCGTCCTTGGCGACTTCGAGGGCGGCACGAAGCGGAAAGCCGTTGTTAAGCAGGCGCGCCAGCGCCGACCCGATCGTGACCGCGCCGGTGTTGATCACGTCGGTCAGTGTGACGATCCCGCCGATAGCACCGCCGTCGATCAGGGCCATTCCCTGATCGTAGGACCGACAGCCGTTCAGCAAGAACGCGTCGACCCCGACGGTTTCGAGGCTTCTCGCGTCGAGTCGCCCGTCCGAACACTCGAAGCCGTCCGGTTCGATGTGGCCGACGTAGTGGAGGAAGTCGACGTCGGTTTCGAGGACGGTAGAGAGCTCCTCGCGGGTGAGGTCCCTGTGGATGGCCACCTCGAAGGGCAGTTCCTCGCGCGATCCGTAAACGTCGTCGACGAGGTCGCGCTCCTCGTCCATCTGCGGGTCGTTACAGACGACGGCGATCGAGATATCGCCGCCCGACTGCTCGCGTGCGAGACGGTTGCGGTAGGCCTGTGGCGTCGCCTTGCTCGCACCCATCGGCGTCTCGTCGCCGACCCAGGCGTGTTCGAGCGATTCGGTTCGTCTCGGTTCGACGTACGACTCCGGCGCGGCGCTCGCCGCGGCGGTCGCTTTCCGGGTGTTCTGTGGCGTCGAATTCCGGAGAAAACCCTCGATCGCGGTCGTCTCCGACCGGGTCGGTGCGGGTCGGCGGACGTCGGGCGTCCGGATCACCGCGAGGTCGTCGACCAGAAACGGCAGCATCTCGATGCTTGCGGGAAACGGCGCGACGTGGGAGGTGAGTTTCCACTCCGGGAGATGTGGTTCGATCGTCGGGTACGGGACTGACAGATACGCCTCCAGCCGATCGCCGATGGGCCGGTCGTACAGCGTCGCGAAATCGAGATCGACGTGGGGCTCGATCGCCCGACGCTCGTGGAGGTCGATCGGGTACAGCCCCTCGGTTCGCGTCACACAATCGAGCAAGAACGACTGCTTCAACGTCCGTTCGACGGCCGATTCGAACGTCCCGTCGGTTCCCATCGGGTGGACGAACCCCGAGTCGGTGCGGATCAGCGGGCGGTCGCCGGGTTCGACGGTCGCACCGAGGTAGTACGCCAGCGGGGCGACCACGTACGCGTGGCGCAGCGTCGCCGGTACCTCGATCGTGATCCCCGTTTCCGGTGGGGTGAGGCCGTCCGGGATCGAGAGCGTCGATCCGCGTTCGAGCGTCGGAGGGTGGCCCCGGAGGGTCGGATACGACCGCTCGGGACTGGTCGTCTTCAGCGCCGACCCGAACGTCGAGATCGCCGCCATGACGTCCTCGGGGTCGTCCGTCGTCGTGACCGTCGCCGCCGGTCGGTCGTGTTTCGATCGCGCGCCGATCGACACCGTCGTGCGCTCCGGGAGGCTGATCGTCGTTCGCTCGGCGTCCGAACCGATCTCGAACGGACCCTCGACCCGAACGTAGATCTTCATCGGCGCGCACAACTCGAGGCTGTAACTACCCTCCGGGAACGACTGCTGGGCGGTGTGGCGGGTCTCCGCCAGCATCCGACCCTCGACGTCGCGGACGTAGACCGTGATCCCCGTCGGGAGCACGATCGCCTCCGTATCGACGGTGACGGCGCTGTCAACGGGGAATCGGAACGTCGCCCCATCGGTCCGCGTCGGTCGGTTCGACCCTGCCAGCGAGAGGGAATACCGCCGTCGCTCGACCGTATCGACGACGCCGAGCGTTCCGTCGTCGTACTCGAAGCGGATCGCCGCTGACTGTTCACTCGAAGCCGATCGGCTCATCGCGTCACGGTGTAATATCAGCGATATCGAACAAAAGTCTATCGACCGTTTTCCGACATCCTCCCCTCCGCCCGGTTCTCGCTACCCGGACGAACCCTCGGGCCGACGCGAACCGCTTCCAGTCGAACGCCCGCTTTGAGCGCCCGAGTCCGGTGATCACGACAGTTCCGCTCGCCGGATGCAGGAAAAGGCGCAACGTTTATATTTTAATCCATTGAAACTACGCCGAGAGGATGCCACGAGAGCACGGCGCCGATGGATCGGCATACGAGGAGACGACGGCGCTCGTTCAGGAACTCGACGCGCTCAAACAGCACGGTTCGAACCTCCTCGTCGTCGGTTCGCGGATGCCTGACGCCCACGAGGCGGCCTGTCGACAGTTCCTCGGCGAGACCTCCGCGCAGGCGCGTCGCCGCCTGTTCGTCCGTGCGGACCCCTGTGGGCCCGACCCGACCCGTCTGTCGGCCGGCTGTGAGGACCCCTCGCGCTGTTCGGTCGTCCGATACGAGGCGACCAGCCGCAGCGTCTCCTCGGACTCGTCGTCTCCGTTCCCCGAGTCGGTCCCCGAACGGTCCGTCGAGGAGGGACTCGGATCGCTCGGACTCGCGATCTCGGAGGCCATCACGGAGTTCGAGGCGACAAGCAGCGGGCTCTCGGCGGCGGAACTCAGGCTCTGTTTCGACTCACTTACACCCCTGGTTTCGGAGTACGACCCCGAATCGCTCTTTCGGTTCTTACACCTGCTGACCCATCGCGTTCGCTCGGTCGACGGGATGGCCCACTACCACCTCACGACCGAGCGCTCGAACCGGACGGTCGCGCTGCTCGAACCGCTGTTCGACGCGGTGATCGAACTCTGCCTGCGCGGGGACACCCTCTATCAGCGCTGGTACCTGCGCGATAGCGGGATGACGACCGGTTGGCTGCAGTTGTAGTTGTAGTCGTGAGCCGTCGGTTGCTCACACGCTCCAGTAGATCTCGTCGGCGCGGTGTCTGCGCCCGTAGGCGTCGAGTCCCTCGCCCACGACCCACTTCGCCCGCAGGTCGTCGTACAGCGTCGAGTGGGTGTAATCGAGGAAGGTCACGGGCACGCGTAGCCGCCCGTCATCGCGCACCACGCTCGCCAGTCCGTTGTAGACGTGCTTGTGGCGCCGGTCGCGCACCCAGAAAGCCGCAAGCGGCGGGCGCTGGTCGGTCGCGGCCACCGAGTGGATCGCCTCGATCGCCCGGTCGCTCAGTTCGTAACAGAACAGACCGGTCGAGCCGTCTTCGATGAGCGTCTCGATGTCGGTCGGTCCCTCGAAGGGCGCACGCAGATCGACCCTGCCGATGACGATGTTGTCCTCGACGGAGCCCGCGACGTACCGGGGGATATCGTAGTGGCCGTATTCGCGAAAGCCCTCCTTGAGCCCTTCGAGGAGCTTTGCACCGTTCGCCGGCGAGACGCCACAGAACCGTTCGACGACCGCGGGCGCAACCGGGTTCGAGACGCTCCCGCGAAGGGCCGCCGTCGCAAGCGGGCGTGGGGTCGCCTCGCCGAGCCGCTCGAAAAACTCCGCCATGGTGTGGTACTCGTAGGTCGTCTCGGCAACCAGTGTTGCGGCGTCGCGAAACAGCGCCAGCGCGTCCCCCGCGAGGTCGCCGGGGCGTTCGTCGAAGGGATGGCGCCGCCGGTCGTCGTCCCGTTCGATCCACAGCCCGTCTTCGTCGACGTGGTATGTCGTCCCGCCGTCCTCGATCCGACCCCCGAACTGGCGGTTCTCGGCGAGCAGCGGGTCGAGGTCCTGTTCCCGGAGGTTCGTCCCGCCGCCCACGCCGTAGCCGAGGACGACGTTGTCGATCGCCTTCGCCGACCCGAGCCCGAGGCCGCCGACGCCGAGCGCCCCAAGCACCCGGCGTCGGCTGATCCGGTCCCGGGTCATCGCCCGCGCCCACGAGCGAGGTCGTACTCCTCGCCGGTAACGAGGTAGACCAGGTCCTCGACGATCACGTACAGTTCGGGAAGCACCTTCACGACGACCCACGCGATAGCCAGCAACGCGACCACCGCAAGCCCCTGTGAGAGGATCCGGTCGGCGACGAAAAACGACACCCGGATCGGGTCCTCGACCCCGAACAGCCACATCACGGGACCGGCGAGCGCCGCCTGGTCGAACAGCTGGTGGCCGATCGAGTAGGCGATGAAGACGTTGCGTCCGATGTTGAGCACCCAGATGGTCGAGACCGCGACCACGAGCGCGGCGAGGCGGCGCTCGATGGGGGCTCGAACCGCCGCGATCAGCCCGCCGAAGATGGCCATGCTGCCGATGCCCGTACAGGCGAAGACGATCCGCGTCGAGTACTCCCGGCCCGAATCGAGGGTGAACGCGAAGGTGTTTCGCAGGCCCGCCTCGTCGGTCTCGAAGGCGGGCGTCGATCCGAGCAACTGGAGGCCGGCGTGGGTCTGGTTCGCGACGATCTCGATGAGCGTGTCGTGAAAGAGCGGGATCGCGCCGAAGGGGAGGTAGATCAGCCCCATGACGCCGACCGCCCGCGAGAGGATCAACAGCGAATCCCGCCCCCCGTGGAGTCGGTAGGCGACGTAGCCACAGGCCGGGACGGCGACCGCCGCGAGGACCGCCTCGACGATGCTGCGGTGCTCGAAGACGAAAAACGGGACCATCAACAGCCAGAACAGCGCGAACCCGGCCCATGCGAGGGCCGTGACCGACCGCGCGCTCGGGCGGTCGCGCCGGTCGACTGCGATCCCCGCGACGAACCCGCCCATGACGATCCAGACGAGGGTGTCGGTTATCGGTGTCAGGTCGGGGAGCATATCCGACCCGTGGGTCGCTTACATAATATGTCTGTTGGGTTCTCCGCCGTAATTTGAAATAGCGGCGCCGCTTTCCGGGTAGCGCTCGAAAAAAGGTGGAGTGCGTCAGCGGGGACCGGACAGGGAATCCGGTCGGTCGTCGGTGTTCAGGCGCGGTTTCGCATGGCGATGCCGGCCGCTGCCAGCAGCGCGATCAGGGCCACGGCGATGCCGAAGCCGGGCTGATCCTCGCTGTCGCCATCGTCGTCGGAGCCGTCTCCGTCGTTGGAGCTGTCCCCGCCGTCGCTACCGTCGTCGGAACCGCCCTGGTTGTTGTCGTCGTTGTTCCGATCGTCGTTGTTGTTGTCGTCGTTGTTCCGATCGTCGTTGTTGTTGTCGTCCTGATTCTGGTCGTCGTTGTTGTTATCGTCCTGGTTCTGATCGTCACCGTCGTTGATGTTCTCGTTCTCCTCGCCGAGGACCAGCGTGCCCTCGTCGGTGGTGTCGTCTTCATCGTTGATGGTCAGGGTACCGGTCGTCTCCTCACCATCGTGGGTGGCGGTGACGTCGTACTCGCCGTGCCAGAGTTCGAAGGTCACTTGACCGTCGTCGTCGGTGGTCTCGGTCTGGTCGGCGACCGAGACGTCGGCGCCGGAGACCGCGTTGCCGTCAGCGTCCTCGACGGTGACCGTCACCGAGTGGGGCTGGCCGACGTCCTCGACGAGGACCGCGTTGACCTCGTCTTGCACGTCCTCAGCACCGCTGTCGTCGGTCATGCGGACCGTGAAGTTCTGGCCTTCATCGTAGTCGCTGAGGTCGAAGGAGGCGTCGATGTCGCCGTCCTCGCCGACTTCAGCGGTCTGGGTCTCTAGGAACGGGTTGTCACCGGTGGCGCGCAGTCGGATCTGCACGTCCGTACCGGGTGCGGCGTTGGACTCGCCGGTGATGTTGGCTTCCTCACCGTTCTCGACCTGCAGAACTTCCTCGTCGTCGTCGCCCTCGAAGTCACCGGTGACCTCGATGTTGCGCTCGACCACGCTGAAGCTCGTGTCGGAGACCTCGTTGTCATCGCTGTCGGAGTAGGAGCTGACGTAGTTCTCACCGTCGATGGTGAGACTCGCGTCGTACTCGTCTCCGGCCTCAATGTTATTCTCCGAGGTGTCCAGGACCGCGAAGATGCGGTTGTTCTCCGCGTCAGTCACGATGGTGACGTCCTCACCGGTGAGACGTTCACCGCTCTCGTACTGTGCGGGGTTGGTTTGGTTGATGTTCAGTGCGACATCCAGGTTCTCATCCTCCTCAAGGGAGCTGAGGTCAAGAATGCCGTTTTCGTTCGTCCATTCGCTGAGATAGCCGAAGACACCCGAGGCGTCGAACTGCACGACGGCCTTGTCGTCTTTGGCGATCTCGTCGGCGACGGTCGTCTCGTTGTTGATCGTCTCGACGTCCTCGAGATCAACGTCAGCGGGTGCGGTGCCGACCGTGGCGTCACCCGTCGAGCGGTCGTTCAGGACGAGGGTCGCAACGCCGACCTCGTCGAGAGAGTCAGTGTCAACGCGCTCGGGGTTGTCCCCCTCGTAATCCCCAGCGTCACCGAGCTGAGGAACGTTGTCGCTGTCCTGTGCACCAGTCAGGTGAACACCCATGTCGAAGTCACCGGGGAGGAGACGGTAGGTATCGTCACCTGCGTCTAGAGATCGCTCGTCGATGACATCGACGTTCGCGTCGTCGTTCTCCGTGGAGAACGCGCTACCGTCGCTGTGTCCAGCCTGATACGTGTTGAACTGAACCGTCACCTCGTCCTCACCCTCCGCGGGTTCGACGTAGAGGTCGGCCCAGTAGTTACCGCCGTCTTCTTCGATGGTCACGACACCGTTGTCGGTGTTGTCCATCTCAACGGTGAACTCAACGATGTCACCGGCTTCTTCGGAGTACGTCGAGGAATCGAAGGAGATGTCGGCATCGCCCTGCTCCTCGACGGAGATGGTCGCGTTGTCCTCGGCGGTCGTATCAGTGGCCGAAGCCGTGATACTGACGTTACCGACATCGGCGTCATCAGCGAAGTTCGCCGTCAGCGATTCGCTGCTGGAGATGTCCTCAACCTGAGCGACGTCGTTACCGTCCTCGTCGGTACTAACGGTAACATCGTCACCGAAGAGGCTCTGGATCTCGGTCGCATCGAGTTCCTCGGAGGTCAGTTCGATATCGTAACCTTGGCGGTTGGAGTCGAGTTCGAGGTCAGCGCTGTCGCCTCTGACGACGCTGTCCGAACTCCACTGTGCGTCGAGCGTCTGCTCGGCGACTTCGAATTCGGTGCTTTCTATGTCTTCGTCGTTGACACGAAGGACATAGTCACCTTCGAGATCGCTGGTATCGATGGTAACCGTACCGTCATCGTTGTTGAATTGGCTAACGAAAGAGTTCTCGTCAGCGTCGCCCGAGCGGAGTTCAACCGTATCTCCCTCGGCAACAGTAGCGGTCACGTCACTACCCTGGAAGGCAGTTCCCTGATCGACACCGTATTCACCCAGAACGATCTCACGCGTATCGTCTGCACCGTCGATCGTGATCTCCTGCTGGGTGTTCACGAAGTTCTCATCCTCGACGGTCACCGTGTAGGTACCGTCTTCTAAGTCAAACGAGGCCGAGTCGCTAGATGCGGAGTCGATTTCGGTACCGTCCTGGGAAACGGTAACGTCAGCATCGCTGATCGTAGTGCCGTCACCTTCGTTGACGTTCACAGTAAGGCTGTGCGTTTCAGGGTTGACTGTCAACGCAGCTTCGACGTTGCCGTCGCCGAAGTCACCAACACTCTGGCCCGTCGTGGCCGCAGCAGCGTCGGCGCTGGCTTCAGCGACGACTGAGTACTCGCCTGCCTCTAAGCCATCAACAGCAACATCTGAGAAGGTGTGGCTGTTACCAGCAGTTTCAAGGACGGTGTCGTCGCTCGCAACCACGTCACCGTTCTGGTCTACAATGGCGTACGCATAGTTCGTGTAGGATTCATCTGCCGTTACAGTAATGCCAGTCGTTGCACTTCCGTCGCCAGCGTCAACAGACGACGATGTGAGACTGACATCGGTCGCTGCCGCAGCCGCCGAGCCCGCAAACGCAGCGGACATGGCGAACACGGAGAGGACCATCAGGGCGGCAAGGAACAGCGCTTGTCCCTTTTCGCGTAGTGTGTGTTCTTGTTTCATGTTTCGTTTTTGGTCGACAACCCTTTCTCACCCGGTCGGACCCACATGGGCCACCGATTGGGAGATACTCGGACCGTCCTTCGGGTAGGGGTAGGCGTATCGAGATGTCGTCATATAATAAGCTTTGTGAATTAATATAGAAATTAAAAGGTGTTTGGGAGAGATTCCAAAGATGAGGTGGTTATTTATTCCGAGCTACTATAGATGAATTATCTACACAGCGCCCCTCGAAGCCGTTTCGGCGATTGACGGCTCCCGACGAGGGGTGGTGTGGCGTTCGAAAGTAACGACTATCTACCACGATAGGGTAACGAGAACGTCATAACTAAATTGTCGGAATATATAAGTAATTTAACTACTGATATATGACATGAACGGCGAACAGTCGATAGCGAAGCGAGTCGGGCGGTTCGTGGTCAATCCCGTCGCGCGCTGGACGGCCGTTGCGGGCGGTGCGGGGCTCCTGTTTCTCGGTGCGAGCGTCCCCAACGGAGCACTCGCGGTCCTGACCGGCCTGCCGGTGCCGACCGGTCCCGTCGGGACTGATGCGTGGTTGCACTTTTTCGGCTACGGCGCGCTCGCGGTCCTCCTCTGTGTGGCGCTGCAGTCCGGCAATCGGCCCCGTCCGTTCGTTTCGGCCTTCTGTGGGGTCGCCGGCTATGGGGTGTCAACCGAGCTGCTCCACGCCGCCGTTCCCTACCGGACCTTCTCGACGATCGATATCGCCGCGAACGTCGCTGGCGCCTTCGCGGGGTGTGGGGCCGTTTGGATCGCCTGGGTCCTCCTCGGACTGCGCTCGCCCGCGAGTCGCGCCCCTCGGATCCCCTGAGCCACACGGGCGACCGGCAATCTGCGGGGTCGGGGTGGGCTAACCCGTCCCGACCGGGCCGCTTCGAAGGGATTATGTGTCGCCTCGGCCTGAGAACCGACAAGAGTATCCATGGTAGACAAACCTGCCTCGATGTACCGGGAGATCTCCAAGCAGCCCTATACGCGCCGTGAGTACATCACGGGGATCCCCGGCTCGAAGATCGCACAGCACCGGATGGGTGATCGGGACCGCGACCCCGAGGACTGGCCCGTCCAGATCAGCCTCTACCTCGACGAGGAGTGCCAGATCCGAAACGGCGCGCTGGAGGCCTCCCGGCTGGCGATGAACCGCCACCTCATCAAGGAACTGGGCGAGTTCAACTACGCCGCACTGTTGCGGAAGTTCCCCCACCACGTCATCCGCGAGAACAAACAGGCGACCGGTGCCGGGGCCGACCGTGTTTCGGACGGGATGCGCCAGGCCTTCGGGAAGGTCGTCGGGACGGCCGCCCGGATCGAGAAGAACGATCGCGTCTTCACCATCTGGTGTGAGGTCGAGGACGCTCCCGCCGCAAAGGAGGCCCTCCGGCGTGCGTACAACAAGGTTTCGCCGCCGTGTACCGTTCGCGTCGAGCGCGGCGAAGAACTGCTCGTCGTCTGATTTCGGCCGTTCGACCTCATCTCTCGTAGTATCTGTTCGGTAACTGCGTCCGGATCGCCGCCGGCAATCGAGGCACGACCCACATCGCGAGCCACACCAGCCGTTTTCTGACGAGCGCGTAGCCCCCCGAGACCACGACGAGAGCGACGGCCAGTTCTGACGGGACTCCATCGAGGAGGACCACCGTCGGTGTCGCCGCCACGACCGCCAGCAGGAGGTCCTCGGGTGCGCCGTCGTAGCGAACCCCCCGTTTCGGGGCGATCCATCGCTCGCGGTAGTGGTCGTAGACGGCTCTATCGGCCGTCTGTCGCCACGGGCGCATCTCCAGTCCCCCGCCGAAGGCGTCCATGACCGAGTGAACGCTCGCCCCCAGTAGGGCGGTCGCAAGTGTCACAGAAAGGAAACTTGGTGAGACGACCATCCAGCCGAGTGCGATCCCGGCGGCGGTCGGGTAGTACACCGGGAAGTGCAGCGTCTTTCGATGCCCGGCGTACAGATCCAGATCGGGTGCCAGCCCGCCGATCAGCCCCGCCCCGAGGGCGACCGGCGCGAACTCCGGCACCGCGTAGGCCACCGGCAGGGCCAGCGCCATCCCGACCAGCGCGTGAGTCGTCGCCATCATCGTGTCCTCTCGTATCCGACGGGAGTATATGGCTCTGTCGCGGGCCACCCCTCGTCGGCAACCATCCGAGGGGTCTTTCGGTGTCCACCCCCAGCGACGGGTATGGTGCGACTCGCGGTCACCACCCGCGCCGAGACGTTCGAGCGCCTCGGGGCGACGCTGCCCGACCGGGGGATCGAGGTCCGCCACTTCCGAACCGAGGGACGTACTCTCGCTCTCTCGGAGCCGCCGTGGGAACCCGGGGAGTTCGACGTCGGTCTCGTCTACCCCTCGCGGCTCATGGAGGGCGGCGTCGTCGACGCCCTCCTCGACGTGCCGTGGGTCAACGACCGCGAGGCGGTCCTCACCTCGCGAAACAAGGGCGAAGTCCTCGCACGACTCATACGCGCCGGGATTCCGGTTCCCGAGACCGTCGTGGTGTCGAACCCCGTCTCCCGCCGGGAGCTCCGAACCGTCTTCGAGCGCTTCGACCCGCCCGTGGTCGTCAAGCCCAACTCCACCACCCGCGGGACCGGGATCACGCTCGCGGGCGACCTCGACACCTTCCTCGGGATCTGTGATTACCTCGGGCTCGTCCACGACTTCCCCGCGACCGGTGACAAATCCTTTCTCGTCCAGGAGTTCCTCCCCGACGCGCGGGACTACCGCGCGATGGTCCTCGAAGGGGAGTACGTCGGCGCGGTCGAACGCGAGGGAACGGGCTGGAAACACAACGTTCACGCGGGCGCACGTGCAACGGGTGTCACTCTGCCCGAGGACCTGCGTGACCTCGCCGAGCGGGTCGCCCGAACCCTCGGGATCCCGTTTCTCGGTGTCGATCTACTCGTCTCCGGGGACAGGGCCGTCGTCTCCGAGACGAACGCCCGTCCGACCGTCGACGACGCCACAAAGTACGAACCGGACTTCGACGACCGGCTCGCGGCGCTGATCCGCGCGCGCGCACAAGAGTGACTGAACCGCGACCACAGCGGGTCCACAGAGCACTCGAAGCACTCGGCTAGGGTACGGAAAAACGGAAAACCGGGGAGCGAAACCGTTCTCAGGCGCTGTCGTTGAAGCGGTTGTTCGTCGAGAGGGGCGCCTCGCCGGGCTCGCCGCGGACGAAGTGGCCCGCCGGGTTGACCTCGCCGTCGCGCTCCATGCTAAGTAGCTCGATGAACCACGCCTCGTGGTCCATCTCCTCTTGGAGGATGCGTTGGGCCATGTCGTAGGTCCGTGGGTCACATCCTTGGGTCATGTCACAGACCTCACTCCAGGTGCGGATCGCACAGCGCTCGGCCTCGAGCAGCGTCTCGAGGATGTTCTCCGCGCTCGGATCCGCCGGGAGTTCGGCGTGCGGGCAGCTCGCACGGTCCATGAAGTCAGTGATATCCTCGGGGATCTTGCCGTCGAGTTCGTAGACCCGCGGCATCACGAGCTCGAAATGCGCGCGGTCCTCCAGTCGCGCGTCCTCGGTGATCTCCTTGTAGTCCTCGTTGCCCGCCAGATGCGTACGGAGGTTCGTGTAGTAGTAGTACGTCGAGAACTCCGCGCCGATCGCGTCGATCAGTTTCTCGCGGATCTCCTCGGGGTCACCGCCACGCTCCCGAATGACCTCCATCCCGACGCGTTGGCTGGTGTCGCCCGGCTGAACGCTGCCGCTTCCGTGTTCTTTCTCACTCATGATTTCCTCCGGTCGGATACAGGGTTTTCGTCTACTTAACCGTTGGTTCCGTATTACCTATTGCAGGTTTCTCTCTGGACAAATCTGATTGAGATTTCGTAAAGCGACTCACCGGGAAGCGACGAGTGGCATGCTCCCGGCGTCCGCCGAAAGCGCAGGATAGTGGCCCTTTGCTGCCTCTGTGAGAGGGTAGGTGTCGTGATAGGGGTCCGGATCGCGCTCCTGTCCGACGGCCGTTCCGATGGCGTCGGCGATCGACTCGTAGTTCTCGCCGACGATGTCCCCGACGAGCACCGGAAGGCCGGCCCGTTCACAGAGTTCGCTCGCGGCCGCGTGACCGGCGTAGACCTGCCCCTCCTCGATATCGACGAACACCAGCGCGAACGGTACCGTCTCGAACTGCGCGGCGAGAAAGTCTTGGGCGGGGTCGTCGTACCAGGGGATCGCCCCGACCCGCCGGATCCGTCGCAGCGCCGAGGCGGCCGCAGAACAGAACGGACACTCGCCGTCGTAGATCAACACGCCGTGGTACTCCGGTCGCTCGGGATCGCCCATGACCGCGCGTTGGGTTCGTGGCGAGTTAACCGTTTTCTCGGGTCAGTCGACGTCGATCGCGGCCGATCCGTCCGCGCGCGAGAGCATGACCTCGAGGACGCCGTTGTTGTAGGTCGCCCGCGCGGAGTGTTCGTCGACTTGACCGGGCAGCGCGATCCGCTCGTCGTACTCCCGGTGGTCGTTCGCGGCGCTGATGGTCAGGGACTTCCCGTCGCACGTCAGCCCGATGTCCCCCTTCTCGACGCCCGGGAGGTCCGCGATCACGCGGATCTCCTCGTCGGTTTCGTAGATATCGACGTGCGTGTCGCTGCCGAACCCCGCGTCGTTGATCTCGACGCCGCCGCCCATCACGTCGTTCATCATCCGCTCGAGTTCACGGAAAATATCGTCGAAGGGGTCGTTGCGGTCGTCGCGTCTCATACTCCGGGTAGGTCCCTGTGTGACAAAAGGTTTTGCGGGTCTCAGGGTGCCGGCGAGGTTACTGCCGCCCGCCGGGGGTCGGGCAGTCCGATTCCGAGGGCCTCATCGGTCGTCTGCATGCTCTCGTCTCCGTCCGCCAGTCCCGTCATCGCGCGGATCGCGTCGACGTTCTCGGGGATCACGTCGCTCTCCTGGTGGATCGCCTGGAACAGGTAGAGCTCGGAGTCCTGGACGTTGATCGATTCGCCCCAGACGCAGTTCTCCCAGAGGTCCCCGCGCGGCCGACCCCGGTCGCGCGCCAGTTCCCGGAGTTTGCCCGTCCCGTCGATCGCTAGGTCGTCCTCGACGACGAAGATGCGCGATTCTTCGGCCAGTAGCTCGCGGACCTCGGCGGAGGTCGGCTCGCTCTCGAGTTCGATGTTCAGACTGTGCATGTGCATCAGCGTCGTCGGCACCGTCAGCCCCATCGTGTCGATCGAGAGGTCGGGAAAGATGGTGTTGACGTCCGGACCGTGGTGGGAGGGGACCGTGATCGGGTCCGGAAGGATGTCGTTGATTGGCCCCCGGCCGGTCTGGTCGGGATCGCCGCCGCGCCGGACGAGCGTCGCGCGGACCTTCTCGACGCCGTAGGCCTCCTCCAAGGGCGCGACCAGCCGCGAGATTCCGGTCGTGTTACACGAGACGACGCGGACGTACTCCGCTCCCTCGGCGGCCTCGAAGTTCGCTCGCGCGTTGAAGCTGGTTTCGACCAGGTCGTCTGCTTCCTTGCCTTGGAAGATCGCGGGCGTCCCGGCGGCCTCGTAGCGTGGGCGGTTCTCCGCACCGATTCCACCGGGGGTGGCGTCGACGACGACGTCGCTCTCCTCGATCAGGTCCTCGCTGGTTCCCGCGACATCGTAGCCCGCGTCCCGAAACGCACTCAGACGGTCCTCCCGGGCGGAATAGAGCGCGTACCCCCGCCGTACCGCACCGTCGGCACCGAAATCGGGACTGGCTTTCGAGACGCCACAGACGTCCATATCGGGCTGGGCGGCGACCGCGTCCGCGACGCGCTTGCCGATAGTACCGTAGCCGTTGATGCCGACTTTGAGCATACACGTCCCTGTGGGCCGTCGGGGGGAATAATATTTACGAGTTAATAGTTAAGTAATTAACTCGGTGCCGAGTAACTCGCCGCGAACAGTGCCTTGGGGAGTGACTAAGACCGTTCGGCCCCTACCGTCGTATGAGGCGAGCAGAGCCACTGGAACGCCGGTTATGCATCGCCTATCCCGAATCGGCGCAAGATACTTAGTAACCGCGAACAATAACTCGAATATGAGTAATAACTTCGAAAACGAACCGGTGCGGGTGGGACTGAACGGGTTCGGGCGGATCGGGCGGAACGTCTTCCGGGCCGCGATGACCTCCTCCAAGGTGGAGCTGGTGGGGATCAACGACATCATGGACGTCGAGGACATGCACTACCTCGCGAAGTACGACACCGTCCAGGGTCGCCTCGACGGGCTCGAACTGGAGGGCGACTCGCTCGTCTACGAGGGCACCGAGGTCCCGACGTTCAGCGAGAAGGACCCGACCCAGCTCCCGTGGGACGAACTGGACGTCGACGTCGCCTTCGAGGCGACGGGCATCTTCCGAACCCGGGAGGACGCCGCCCAGCACCTCGAGGCCGGCGCCGAGAAGGTCATCATCAGCGCGCCGCCGAAAGGCGAGACGCCGGTCAAAACGATCGTTTACGGCGTCAACCACGACGAATACGACGGCGACGATGTCGTCTCGAACGCCTCCTGTACCACCAACAGCGTCGCGCCGGTGGCGAAAGTACTCGACGAGGAGTTCGGCATCGAGTCGGGGCTGCTCACCACCGTCCACGCCTACACGGGCACCCAGAACCTCGTCGACGGGCCCTCGGGCAAGACGCGCCGGGGCCGGGCCGCCGCCGAGAACATCATCCCAACCTCGACGGGCGCGGCCCAGTCGACCACGGAGGTCCTGCCGAACCTCGAAGGCAAACTCGACGGGATGGCCATGCGCGTGCCCGTTCCGACGGGCTCGATCACCGACCTCGTCGTCGACCTCGCGGCCGACGTTGGGGCCGAGGAAGTAAACGAGGCGCTCCGTGAGGCCGCGGACGGCGATCTGGCCGGCGTGCTCGGCTACACCGACGACGAGATCGTCTCGCGGGACATCGTCGGGCTCCCCTTTTCGTCCTACGTCGACCTCGATTCGACCATCGCGGTTGAGGGCGGGCAGGTCAAGGTGCTGACGTGGTACGACAACGAGTACGGCTTCGCCAACCGGATGCTCGACCTCGCACAGTACGTCGTCGCGCAGGACGAGGAGACGCCCGCCGAAGCGACGGCGTAGGACCGACCTTTATTATCGCGCTCGACCACCCACGAGCCATGTTCAAGACGCTCGACGATCTCCCCGATAGCCAGCGGCTGCTCGTTCGGATCGACGCCAACTCCCCGGTCGAAGACGGCGAGGTCCGGAACAACCGCCGCTTTGCGCGCCACGCCGAAACGCTTCGGGAGCTCGCCGACGCGGGCCACGCGGTCGCCGTCCTCGCCCATCAGGGTCGCCCCGGCCGGGACACCTTCGTATCACTCGAACAACACGCCGAGATCCTCTCGGAGCACCTCGATCGCGAGGTCCGATACGTCCCGGACACCTACGGCGAAGCCTCTCTGGAGGCGATCGACGGGCTCGGGGGCGGCGAGGTCCTCCTGCTCGAAAACGTCCGGATGGTCGACGAGGAGCTCGCCGACCGCACGCCCGAAGCACACGCCGAAAGCGCGCTCGTCGAGACCCTCTCAGGGGAGTTCGACGCCTACGTCAACGACGCCTACTCGACCGCTCATCGGGGACACGCCTCGATCGTCGGGTTTCCGCGGGTGATGGACGCCTACGCGGGTCGCGTCATGGAGACCGAGTACGAGGCCAACTCCGCGATTCAACAGCGGGAGTTCGACGGCCGCGTCGCGATGGTGCTGGGCGGGACGAAGGCCGACGACCTCATCGGCGTGATGGAGCGCGTCGAGGACACGGTCGATACGTTCCTCATGGGCGGGATCGTCGGCGAACTCTTCCTCAGGGCGGCGGGCTACGACGTGGGTTACGACGTCGAGGGCACCGACTTCTTCGACGAGCAGTGGGCAGAACAGGAAGAGACCATCCGGGAGTTGCTCGATTCCTACGGGGATCGGATCCGCCTGCCCGTGGATCTCGCCTACGAGGACGAGGCGGGCGACCGGGCGGAGATAGCCGTCGAGGGCGTCGAGAAGGAGACCTCCTTCCTCGACGTCGGATCGGGGACGGTCGAAGAGTACGAGTCGGTCGTCGCCGACAGCGAGGCCGTCTTCGTCAAGGGGGCGCTCGGCGTCTTCGAGGACGAACGCTTCGCCGACGGGACGGTCGGCGTGCTGGAGGCCATCGCCCGGACCGACTGCTTCTCGGTCGTGGGCGGGGGCGATACCTCGCGGGCGATCGAACTCTATGGAATGGACGAGGACGACTTCTCGCACGTCTCGATCGCGGGCGGAGCGTATGTCCGGGCGCTGACGGGCGAATCCTTGGTCGCGATCGAAGCCCTGAAACGATAAGCGAGTGGTCTCCGATCTCGTCGTTTCGATCGCGCTGCTCGCCGGGTCGGTGGTCGGCCTCTGGCTGGGCGCACGCCTGTTCGTCGGGAGCGCCGTGCGACTCGCGCGCCGGCTGGGCCTCTCGGAGGTGGCCATCGGGCTGACCGTCGTCGCGGTCGGCACCTCGCTGCCGGAGGTCGCCGTGAGCGTCGGGGCCGCCCTCACGGGCACCGGGGACATCGCGGTCGGAAACGTCGTCGGCTCGAACGTGTTCAACCTCGCGTTGATCCTCGGGTTCGTCGCGCTGTTCGGTGCCATCGTGGTCCCCCGATCGCTCGCCCGCCGCGACGGGCTCGTCCTGTTCGGCGCGAGCGCGCTCGCGGCGCTCGTTCTCGTGGATCTGCATCTCGGGCGGTTGGAAGCCGCGGCGCTGGTGCTCGCGCTCGTGGCCTACCTGTTCGCGCTCGCGCGGGCCGGGGAGGCGCCGCCGACCGGCGGTGAAGACGGCGAACCGTTTCGTGCCCGCGATCCGGTTCTCCTGATCAGTGGCTTGGTGCTCGTGCTCGTGAGTGGCGACACGCTGGTGGGCGCGGCGGTCGATATCGCGCGGGCGGCGGGGGTTTCCGAGTGGGCCATCGGTGCGACCGTGGTCGCCGCGGGAACCTCGACGCCCGAGTTCGCCGTCTCCGTGCTCGCGCTCCAGCGCGGGCGAGTCGGGGTATCGGTCGGGAACCTGCTCGGGAGCAACGTCTTCAACGCGCTGGGCGTCCTCGGGATCGCGGGGCTCGTCCATCCGCTCGCGGTCGATCCCGCCGCGCTCGCCGATCTGGGCTGGCTGCTCGCCGTCACCGGGTTCGTGACCGTCTCGCTGTGGAGCGGCCACCGCCTCTCAAGGGGCGAGGGCGGCGTCCTCGTCGGCTCCGAACTGATCAGGTGGGTGCTCGACTTCCTGCGGTGATCGTCACGACTATCCTCCCGCCGGGCGAGCGCCCGGTATGGACCTGCGACCCGCAGCCGAGACCGCGGTGCGCCAGTGTATGGCGCTCGAAGGGGACGAATCGTGTGCGGTCGTCACCGACGACGAGCGCGAGCCCGTCGGCGAGGCGCTTTATACGGTGGCCCGCGAGATCACCGACGACGCGGTCCTCCTGCGATATCCGCCCGGACCGCAGCACGGCGCCGAACCGCCCGAACCGGTCGCCGCGGCGATGAGCGGCGCGGACGTGGTGCTCGCCCCGACCAGCAAGAGCCTGAGCCACACCCGCGCGCGCGGTGCGGCGACCGACGCGGGGACGCGCGCCGCGACCCTCCCAGGGATCACCGAGGAGGTCTTCACCACCGGGCTCGACGCCGACTACGAGCGCATCCGCCAGGAGTGCGACCGGATGCTCGAACGGGTTGCGGATGCGACGGAGATCAGCGTGACCTCGCCGCAGGGAACGGACATCACCTTCAAGCCGGGGAGCCGCGAGTGGCTCGCGGATACGGGGATCGTCCACGAGCCGGGCGACTTCTCGAACCTCCCGGCAGGCGAGGTGTTCGTCAGCCCCGAGAACGCGACCGGAACCTACGTGGTCGACGGGACGATGCACCCCCACGGGCTGCTCGATGGCGAAATCGAGATCGAAGTGGAGGACGGCTTCGTCACCTCGGTGAGCGACCCCGACGTGCGCGCGGAGCTCGAAGAGGCCGAAGCGGCGGTCGGTCGGGACGCCTACAACCTCGCCGAACTCGGAATCGGGACGAACGTCGCGGTCACGGAGCTGGTCGGAAGCGTCCTGCTCGATGAGAAGGCCGCGGGAACGGTCCACATCGCGATCGGGGACGACGCGGGCATCGGCGGCGACACCGACGCGCCGATCCATTCGGACGGGATCCTGCGCGAGCCGACCGTGTTTGCGGATGGTGTGGAAGTGGAGCTTCCACGTATCGAGTGAGCGATGATAGTCGCGAACGCGGGGAGGTCGTCGACCTCCCAACGGTCGAACGGGCGTAGCCCGTGAGACAGTGAGGCGATCGAATTCCCACGAGCCCGAGCACAGACGACTTTTATAGCGCGATACACTATTCGCCTTCAATGAGCAACACAGCGAGTCAGGTGGCGCTGGTCTGTCCCTCGTGTTCGCCCGAGGAGCAGACGGTCCACGAGGTGCTGAAACCCGGCGGGCAGGCGACGGTCCGGTGTACGGCCTGCGGACACACCCACAAGACGACGATCGAAGAGGAAAACGAAGCGGAGATCGACGTGATTGTCTCACAGGACGGCGAGTCCTTCTCGGCGAGTGCCGAGGTCCCCGAGGACGAGGAGTTGGCCGTCGGCGAGGAGTTCGTTCTGGACACCGAGGAAGCGATCATGCTCGTCCGGATCACAAGCGTCGAACTCGGCGAGGAGCGCCGGGAAGAGAGCGCCCGCGCCGACGAGGTCGAAACGCTCTGGACCCGCGCGGTCGACAACGTCTCGGTCAATCTCACCGTCCACCCCAACGAGAAGCGCGAGGAGAGCCGCAGCGTCAAACTGCAGGTCCCCGGCGATCACGAGTTCACCGTCGGCGAACGAGAGGAGATGGGCGACGAGGAGTTCGTCATCACGGGTATCCACGTCAAGCGCGACGCGACTGGCTACCACAAGTCGAAGCTCGACTTCGAGGGCGACACCGTCCACGCAAAGGACGTCAAACGCCTGTTCGGCGAGGACGACTCATCGACGGCGTGGTCGGTCTGGTAGGCATGTACGAGGACGAACGCGAGGCGCTCGCGGATCGGCTCGCCCGCTGCGAGGGCCTCTCCGAGGCCACCGTCGCGGCGATGAAGGCGGTGCCACGCCACGTGTTCGTCCCCGAACCCCGACGAAACGACGCCTACGCGGACCGTCCGCTTCCCATCGGCGACGGCCAGACGATCAGCGCGCCACACATGGTCGCGATCATGACCGAGCTGCTGGACGTCGAATCTGGGGATCGCGTCCTGGAGATCGGCACCGGCTGTGGCTATCACGCCGCCGTCACCGCCGAAGTCGTCGGCGCCGAGAGCGTTTTCAGCGTCGAGTTCAGTCCCGACCTCGCCGACAATGCGAGGAGAACGTTGGAGCGGATCGGCTACGGCGAAATCAGTATCAGGCAGGGTGACGGTCGCGAGGGCTGGCCCGAGGGCGCCCCTTACGACGCCGCCTACCTCACCTGTGCGGTCCCCGAGATCCCCGCGCCCGTCCTCGAACAGGTCCGAGATGGGGGAACGATCGTCGCGCCCGTCGGCACCGACGGGCAGCGACTCGTCCGTGCCCGGGTGGGCCCCGACGGGATCGCGGCGCGGACGACCCACGGTGCGGTCCGGTTCGTCACGGTCCGGACGTGATCCTCTCCGGGCAACCGGGCCGCCTCAGGGGCGCTCTTCGGGGCGGATCGACCGTCCCGTCCGCCCGTACTCGTCGAACAGGTACGTCCCGAGATATCCACCGAGAGCGCTCAGACCGACGACGTACAGCGTGCTCACGAACAGGGCAGCCGCGACCACCGCAAGCGAGACGGCCGTCCCGGTCGGATCGAGGGTGACCACTCCGACGAGCCCCACGACCGCCGCTC
Source organism: Halalkalicoccus jeotgali B3 (assembly GCF_000196895.1). NCBI lineage: Archaea > Methanobacteriati > Methanobacteriota > Halobacteria > Halobacteriales > Halalkalicoccaceae > Halalkalicoccus > Halalkalicoccus jeotgali. Next base: position 2,677,434 of record NC_014297.1, on the reverse strand, counting down.
CGAGCACTCCCAGCGGGACCAGCGCGATCACCCCCGAGAGCGTGCCGGTTCGTACGCCTGCAGCCGTGTCCGCCCCCTGGAGGTAGGCCGCGACCGCGCCGCCGCCGATCGGGGCCAGCGGCACGACCCACGAGAGGACCGCCGTGAGTATCGCGCCGATCAGCGCGTTGGTCAGGGCGTTCGAGTCCCCCATGCGTACTATTAGTTCCCGAGCCGACATGACCGTATCGCCCGCGAGCGCGTGACTCTTGGTGCTCGGTCGCCGAGGGTCGGTATGGACCCCGCCGTCCTGCGCGAGGACATGGTCGACAGCCTCGAACACGAGGCCAAGGCCGCCCTCGATACCGAGCGGGTCGCACTCGCCATGCGCGAGGTACCCCGCGAGGCGTTCGTCAACGACGAGCGCGTCGCCTACGCCGACCGCGCGACCGAGATCGACGGCACGACCGTTCTGGCCCCCAGCACAGCCGCCCGCCTCCTTGAAGCACTCGACGCCCGCGCGAGCCACTCGATACTGATCGCCGGCAGCGGGGTCGGCTACACCGCCGCCGTCCTCGCGGAGATCGCCGGCGCCGAGAACGTCCAGGCGATCGACATCGACCGCAACATGGTCTACGCCGCCCGCCGGAACCTCGAGCAGGCGGGCTACGGCGGGGTGCTCGTCGACCGACGGGACGGCTCACGGGGGTTTCCGGAGTACGCCCCCTTCGACCGGATCCTCGTCGAGGCCGCGGCCGTCCGCCCGCCCCGAGCGCTGACCGACCAACTCGCGCCCGACGGGCGATTGGCGATGCCCATGGGCGCGACCGAACAGACGCTGGTCGCACTCGACGCCGGCGGCGAGGTCCGCGAGCGACACGGTCCGGTCGCGTTCCGCCCCCTCCTCCTGGAGGGCCAACAGCCCGGCCGGCCCGAACGGAACCGAACCGAGCGCGAGGACCGGGAGTTCGCCGAGCGCAACGCCCGGCGACGGCACGGCTGGGAACAGGAGTGGATCGACTGGGAGGCGGGCCGGCAGCGATAAGTCCCTCTCGTCGGATGGGGCGGTATGGCCCGGTCACAGGGCGACCCGCGCGTGCTCGTCGTCATGAACCTCCTCCTCTCGGCGGCCTTTTGCTACGTCGCTCTCCGCGGGCTCGCATTCGTCGGTGCCGTCGAGTTCTCATGGCTCCTGTTCGCGGCTGCGACGGCCGGTCTGGTTGTGATCACCCACCTCGTGACGCGCTGAGCCGTCCCGAGCCCTCGGCCACAACGGGTATCCGTAATCGAGCTGCCCTTACGGTATGAAAGACGAGCCCGAGCGGCACGCGACCCCATCGAACGGCGTTATCGAGCACGGCCCGGAGTCGTTTCACACGGTCGTTGCCCGCCCGGCGGTCTACACCCTCGACGTCCACACTCCCGAGCAACGACACATCGAAGGGACCGACGCGTTCGTCCCCTACGACGCGATCCGCGAGCATCGGGACCTCCTGCCCGACGCCGGCACCCCGATCGCGGTGTACTGTCGCAGCGACGGAATGAGCCAGGAGGTCACCGGAACCCTCCAAGAGATGGGCTATACGGAGATCCACCACCTTCGGGGCGGGATCCGAGCATGGGAGGACGAGGACCTTCCGCTCTCGGAGTATCGGTTCGACGAGCCGGGCGTCCGTCCCGATGGCTAACGTTTCTTCTGATCGGTGCATTCGCTCGCACCCGAAAACCGACCGCCCGCGGACGCGAAACCGGGCCCCGCTCGGAGTCCGATTCGAACCACAGTCGGTCCGTCCGCTGGCGCTCACGGCACTTCCTGTTTCGAATCCTCTGTCGGCGTTTCTCGAAACCAGAACCGCACAACACGGCAAGCCGGCCGCTCAGGGATGAGAGTTCGAGAAAGCGCCCGGAGCGGGATTTGAACCCGCGTCACGACCGTGACAGGGTCGTATGATGGGCCACTACACCATCCGGGCGAACGCATCTCCTCCTTTCCGGCTTGCAGACTTAAGGCTTTCCAAACGATCGACCCGTGTGCCGTCTACCCAAAACACTCATTTTCGTCGCTCGCGTACCGGGTCGTATTCGCCCCGGATCGCAGCGACCGGTACTCGTCGCGCCCGCCGCGGCCGCGGGTCGCTCAGCGGACGCTCTCTTCCGTTTGGAAACGCTTAACTGCCCGCCCCCATTACCTGCCTGTAGTATCTCGTGACAGCCGCTTCTCTCGCCAGCCGGCCGGCAGACAGACCACACACATGGACGTAAGTGAACACACCCTGGTACCCGAGCACAGTCTCATGGACGAGGACGAACTCGAGACGGTGCTCGCGGAGTACGATATCAAGCGCACAGATCTCCCGAAGATCAAACGGGCCGACCCCGCGCTACCGGACGAAGCCGAGGTCGGGAACGTCGTCAAGATCGTCCGGGAATCGCGGACGGCCGACCGAGCGGTCGTCTATCGACTGGTGATCGAATGATAGACCATACACACCGACGGACGATCTCCGAGGAGTACTTCTCGAAGGAACGACTCGCCGAACACCACTTCCGATCGTTCAACGACTTCTTGAACAGGGGGATGCAACAGGTCGTCGACGAGAAGGAGACGATCGACACCGACATCGGCGACAAGGAGGGCCAAGAGCCGGTCTACGTCGAACTCGGTGACGTTCGTGTCGTTACGCCCCGCGTTCGGGAGGCCGACGGCTCGGAAGAACTGCTCTACCCACAGGAAGCCCGCCTCCGCAACATCACCTACTCGGCGCCCGTCTTCATGGAGATGTCGATCGTCAAGGGCGGCGAGGAGGAAGAAGAGCGGGTCGTCGACACGACCGAGACGAAAGTCGGCCGAATGCCGATCATGGTCGGCTCCGAGAAGTGTAACATCGATGGCTTCACCGACGAAGAGCTGATCGATATCGGCGAGGATCCGGCCGATCCCGGCGGGTACTTCCTCGTCAACGGCTCCGAGCGCGTGCTGATGACAAGCGAGGACCTGGCGCCCAACAAGATCCTCGCCGAATACGACAGCAAGTACGGTGACGAGATCCAGGTCGCCAAAACGTTCTCCCAGCGCCGTGGCTATCGCGCGCTCGTGCTCTGTGAGCGCGGCCGCGACGGCCTGCTCGAGGTCTCGTTCCCCTCCGTGTCGGGTTCGATCAACTTCGTCACGCTCGTGCGGGCGCTCGGGCTCGAATCCGACGAGGAGATCGTCCATCGGGTCTCGGACGACCCCGAGATCGTCAAGTACATGCTCGAAAACCTGGAGGAAGCGGACGTCCAGACGACAGAGGAGGCCATCGAGACGCTCGGGAAACGCGTCGCCTCGGGCCAGGGCAAGAACTACCAGCTCAAGCGGGCGAACTACGTCATCGACCGGTACCTGCTTCCGCACCTCCACGAGGACGGGATTCCCGACGAGGACGTCCGGATCAACAAGGCGTTTTACCTCTGTCGGATGGCGGAAGCGTGTTTCGAACTCGCCTTACAGCGCCGGGAATCGGACGACAAGGACCACTACGCGAACAAGCGCCTGAAAGTGTCCGGCGACCTGATGACCGACCTCTTCAGGACGGCGCTGAACAAGCTCGCACGCGACGTGAAGTACCAGCTCGAACGCGCGAACATGCGAAACCGCCAGCTCTCGGTCAACACGGTCGTGCGCTCGGACGTGCTGACCGAGCGACTCGAACACCCCATCGCGACGGGCAACTGGGTCGGCGGGCGCTCGGGTGTGAGCCAGCTGGTCGACCGCACCGACTTCATGGGTGTACTCAGTCACCTCCGGCGGCTGCGCAGCCCGCTCTCGCGGAGCCAGCCCCACTTCGAGGCGCGTGACCTGCACGCAACGCAGTGGGGTCGGATCTGTCCCTCCGAGACCCCGGAGGGACCGAACTGTGGACTGGTGAAGAATTTCGCACAGTCGATGGAGCTGACCCAGAACATCGAAGACGAACAGGGACTCAAACGAGAACTGGCGTCGATGGGCGTCGAGGGCATCCCGGGCCTCGATTCGACCACACGAACGCCCGCGGACGACTAATATCATGGCACAGGCACGAGACGCGAAAGTCTACGTCAACGGCAGTCTGGTCGGCACCCACCCCGACCCCGAACAGCTCGCAGAACAGGTACGCGAAGCACGACGCCGCGGCGAGGTCAGCGAGATGGTCAATGTCTCGGTGAAAGACCGCACCCGCGAGGTCGTGATCAACGCCGACGCCGGTCGGGCCCGACGGCCACTGTTGGTCGTCGAGGACGGCGAACCCCTGATCACCGACGAGGCGGTCGAGGCGCTCGAAAGCGGCGAGATCGAGTTCGAGACGCTCGTCGAGCACGGCTACGTCGAGTTCATCGACGCCGAGGAAGAGGAGGACGTCTACGTCGCGGTCGACCGCGAGGAGGTCTCCGAGGACCACACCCACCTCGAAATCGACCCACAGCTTATCTTCGGGATCGGTGCGGGGATGATCCCGTATCCCGAGCACAACGCCAGCCCGCGGATCACGATGGGTGCAGGGATGATGAAACAGTCGCTCGGTCTCCCGAGCGCCAACTACCGGATCCGCCCCGATACGCGCCAGCACCTGCTGCACTACCCGCAGCTCTCGATGGTCAAGACCCAGACCACAGAACAGATCGGCTTCGACGAACGGCCCGCCGCCCAGAACTTCGTCGTCGCGGTCATGAGCTACGAGGGGTTCAACATCGAGGACGCGCTCGTGATGAACGGCGGCTCGGTCGACCGCGGACTCGCCCGGTCGCACTTCTTCCGGACCTACGAGGGCGAAGAACGCCGCTATCCGGGCGGTCAGGAGGACCGCTTCGAGATCCCGAACGACGAGGTTCGCGGGGGCCGCGGCGAGGAGGCCTACACGCACCTCGACGAGGACGGGTTGGTCAACCCCGAGACGAACGTCGGGGAGAACTCCGTCCTCCTCGGCAAGACCTCCCCACCGAAGTTCCTGGAGGAGCCCGACGACATGGGTGGGATGGGCGTCCAGAAGCGCCGCGAGACGAGCGTGACGATGCGAAGCGGTGAGTCGGGGATCGTCGATACCGTCACCCTGATGGAGGGCGAGGACGGATCGAAGCTCTCGAAGGTGAAGGTGCGCGACGAGCGCATCCCCGAACTGGGCGATAAGTTCGCCTCACGGCACGGCCAGAAGGGCGTCGTTGGCCACCTCGCACCCCAAGAGGACATGCCCTTCACCCAGGAGGGGGTCGTCCCCGACTTGGTCATCAACCCCCACGCGCTGCCCTCGCGGATGACGGTCGGCCACGTTTTAGAGATGCTGGGCGGGAAGGTCGGCGCACTCGAAGGCCAGCGTGTCGACGGGACGCCGTTTTCGGGCCGGGACGAGGACGAACTGCGCGACTCGCTCGAGGAGCGCGGGTTCATGTCCTCGGGCAAGGAGGTCATGTACTCGGGCGTCTCCGGGGAGAAGATCGAGGCCGAGATCTTCGTCGGGACCATCCTCTATCACAAGCTGTACCACATGGTCTCGAACAAACTGCACGCCCGCTCGCGCGGGCCGGTGCAGGTGCTGACCCGCCAGCCAACCGAGGGCCGCGCTCGCGAGGGTGGGCTCCGGGTGGGTGAGATGGAACGTGACACCGTCATCGGACACGGGGCGGCGATGGTGCTCAAAGAGCGCTTGCTCGACTCCTCGGACCGGGAGTACATCGACGTCTGTGGGAACTGTGGGATGACCGCCGTCGAGAACGTCCAGCAACAGCGCGTCTACTGTCCGAACTGCGGCGAGGAAACCGACATCCACGAAATCGAGATGAGCTACGCCTTCAACCTGCTGCTCGACGAGATGAAGGCCCTTGGCATCGCACCGCGACTCGAACTGTCGGAGGCCGTCTGAAGCCCCGTACACCCCAACATATGCCACAACAAACGACACCCAAACAGATCGACCGTATCGACTTCGGGCTGATGGACCCCGAGGAGTACCGGGAGATGAGCGCGACGAAGATCATCACCGCCGACACCTACGACGACGACGGGTTCCCCATCGACATGGGGCTGATGGACCCCCGACTGGGCGTGATCGATCCCGGTCTGGAATGTAAGACCTGCGGGAAGCACTCGGGGGCCTGCAACGGCCACTTCGGCAACATCGAACTCGCTGCTCCAGTGATCCATGTCGGCTTCACGAAGCTCATCCGCCGTCTCCTCAGAGGGACCTGTCGGGAGTGTTCGCGACTGTTGCTCACGGAGGACGAAAAGGAGGAGTTCCGCGAGTCGCTCGTCCGAACGCGCGAACTCGGTGACGACGCGAACGACGTGACGAAGGCGGCCATCCGGCAGGCCAGGAAGGCCGATTCCTGTCCCCACTGCGGCGAGGTCCAGTTCGACATTCAACACGAGAAGCCGACGACCTATTACGAGGTCCAGCAGGTCCTGACCAGCGAGTACTCCGAGCAGATCGCGGGGGCGATGCAGCCCGGGGAGGACGAGGACGACGAGGCGACGACGCCGCCGGAACTCGCGGATGAAACCGACATCGACGTCTCGCGGATCAACCAGATCCTCTCGGGGGAGTTCCGACCCCGCCGCGCGGACCGGGAGGCCATCGAAAAGGCCCTTGGGATCGACCTGACCGAGGAGGACCTCAACAAGCTGATGCCAAGCGACATCCGCGACTGGTTCGAGGACATCCCCGACGAGGACATCGAGGTGCTCGGGATGAACCCCGAGAAATCCCGCCCCGAGTGGATGATCCTGACCGTGCTGCCCGTGCCGCCGGTCACGGCCCGGCCCTCGATCACGCTCGATAACGGCCAGCGAAGCGAGGACGACCTGACCCACAAACTGGTCGACATCATCCGGATCAACCAGCGCTTTATGGAGAACCGTGAGGCCGGCGCGCCCCAACTGATCATCGAGGACCTCTGGGAGCTGTTGCAGTACCACGTCACCACGTTCATGGACAACGAAATTTCGGGGACGCCCCCGGCCCGTCACCGCTCCGGACGGCCCCTCAAAACGCTTTCCCAGCGCCTGAAGGGCAAGGACGGGCGGTTCCGGAACTCCCTTTCGGGCAAGCGCGTGAACTTCTCGGCCCGAACCGTCATCTCGCCGGACCCGACCCTCTCGCTCAACGAGGTCGGCATCCCGAAACACGTCGCAAACGAGATGACCCAGACGATGGTCGTCACCGAGCGAAACATCGAACAGGCCCGTCGGTACGTCGCCAACGGGCCCAACGAACACCCCGGCGCGAACTACGTCCGGCGGCCCGACGGGCGTCGCCTCAAGATCACCGAGAAGAACTGCGAGGCGCTCGCCGGCCTCGACGACGAGGCCGCGGAGATCCAGAGTCTCGCGCCCGGGTGGGAGGTCAACCGCCACTTGGTCGACGGGGACATCGTGATCTTCAACCGCCAGCCCTCGCTGCACCGGATGAGTATCATGGCCCACGAGGTGGTCGTGATGCCCTATAAGACGTTCCGACTGAACACCGTCGTCTGTCCGCCGTACAACGCCGACTTCGACGGCGACGAGATGAACCTCCACGCACTGCAGAGCGAGGAGGCTCGCGCCGAGGCCCGCGTGTTGATGCGCGTCCAAGAGCAGATCCTCTCGCCGCGTTTCGGCGAGAACATCATCGGGGCGATTCAGGACCACATCTCGGGGCTCTACTTGCTGACCCACGAGAACCCGCAGTTCAACGAAACCCAGGCGCTCGACCTGCTTCGCGGGACGAGCGTCGACGGACTGCCGGAACCCGACGGCGAAGACGAGAGCGGCGAGTACTGGACCGGACGGACGATCTTCTCCCAGTTGCTCCCGGACGGGTTCGACCTCGAGTTCACCTCCTCGGCGGGCGACGCCGTCACCATCGAGGACGGAACCCTCCTCGAGGGGACCGTCGACGAGGACGGCGTCGGCGCGTTCGGCGGGGAGATCGTCGACCAGCTCGTCAAGGACCACAGCGAGACGCGCGCCCGCGTCTTCATCAACGAGGTCGCCTCGCTGGCGATGCGGGCGATCATGCACTTTGGCTTCTCGATCGGGATCGACGACGAGTCGATCCCGGACGCCGCGGGCGAGCAGATCGACGAAGCCATTCAGAACGCCTACGACCGGGTCCAAGAGCTCATCGAGACCTACGAGAACGGCGATCTCGAATCGCTCCCGGGTCGCACCGTCGACGAGACCCTCGAGATGAAGATCATGCAGACGCTCGGGAAGGCCAGAGACAGCGCCGGGGACATCGCGGAGGACCACTTCGCGGACGACAACCCCGCGGTGATCATGGCCGAGTCCGGCGCGCGTGGTTCGCTTTTGAACCTCACGCAGATGGCCGGCTGTGTCGGCCAGCAGGCGGTGCGCGGCGAGCGGATCAACCGCGGCTACGAGGGTCGAACCCTGAGCCACTACCAGGAAGGCGACCTCTCGGCGGAAGCCCACGGGTTCGTCGAGAACTCCTATCGAGCGGGGCTTACCCCGCGGGAGTTCTTCTTCCACGCGATGGGCGGCCGCGAGGGGCTGGTCGACACCGCGGTCCGGACCTCGAAGTCCGGGTATCTCCAGCGCCGGCTTATCAACGCTCTTTCGGAGCTCGAGACGCAGTACGACGGTACGGTACGCGATACGTCCGATAAGATCGTCCAGTTCGAGTTCGGCGAGGACGGCACCTCGCCGGTGCGGGTGTCCTCCGACGAGGACAACCCGATCGACGTCGAGGGGATCGCCAGTCGCGTCCTCGACGAGGAGTTCGCCTCGGAGGAGGAAAAACGGGCGTTCCTCGGTCGGCGCGAGCCGACGACGAACCTCTCGGAACACGCCGACGCGCGTCGGATGGACAGCCCCATCGAGGGGGTGAGCTCGGATGACTGACTACGACGTCAGCGACGACGTCGAGGCGGTCGTCGAGGACACCGATCTGCCCCGGCGGCTCAAAGAACGGGTCTACGAGGTCGTCGAGGCCCAAGGGGCGAGCACCGAGCAGGCCGACGAGATCGCCCGCGGGGTCGAGAGCCGGTATCTCGACACCCGCGTGGACCCGCTTGACCCCGTCGGCACCGTCAGCGCCCAATCGATCGGCGAGCCCGGGACCCAGATGACGATGAACACGTTCCACTACGCGGGCGTCGCGGAGATCGACGTCACGCAGGGACTTCCCAGACTCATCGAGCTGGTCGACGCCCGCAAGACCCCCGACACGCCGATGATGACGGTGTATCTCGAAGACGAGTACGCGACCGACCGCGAGAAAGCCCACGAGGTCGTCTGGAACATCGAGGCCACCCGCATTCTCGCGCTGGGGGACGTCTCGACGAACGTCGCGGACATGAACGTCCAGATCGACTTGAACGAGGACACCCTCGCCGAGCGCCTGCTCACACCCGAGGAGGTCGCCGAGATCATCGAGGACTCCTTGGGAGTGTCGACGGTCCAGCAGGGGACGGCCATCCAGTTCGGCCCTGAACAGCCGAGCTATCGCGACCTCCTCCAGCTCGTCGAGGAGCTTCGCGAGATCGTCTTCAAGGGGATCGAGGAGGTCTCACGGGTCGTCGTCCGCAAGGAGGACACCGACGAGCGTGAGGACGAGGAGTTCGTCCTCTACACCGAGGGCTCGGAGTTCGGCGACGCCCTCGCGATCGAGGGCGTCGACGCTTCACGGACGACCTGTAACAACATCCACGAGATCTATAGCAGTCTGGGCGTCGAGGCGGCCCGTGAGACCATCATCAACGAGACGATGGACACTCTGCGAGAGCAGGGTCTCGACGACGTGAACGTCCGACACCTGATGCTCGTTTCGGACATCATGACCACCCGTGGCACGATCGAGTCGATCGGTCGCCACGGCATCTCCGGCAACAAGGACAGCGTGCTGGCGCGGGCGGCCTACGAGGTTACCGTCAACCACCTGCTCGACGCGGCGATCCACGGCGAAGTCGACGACTTGAACGGCGTCATCGAGAACGTCATCGTCGGCAAGCCGATCAAGCTCGGGACCGGCGACGTCGACCTGCGGATGGGTTCGATCTCGTCGCCGACCAGTTCGGATTAGATGGCCCGGACCCTCTCGGACGACGCCCGTCGGTATATCGCCGCCTTCGAGGACGTGACCGGCGCGAGCGCGATCGACTGCGTGATCGACGGGGATCGGCTGGTGTTCGTCGTGAGCGTCGGCGAGATGGGACAAGCGATCGGTCCCGGCGGGAAGACCGTCTCTCGACTCGAGGAGCGACTGAATGCGACCGTCGACCTCGTCGAGGACGCGGACACCCCCGAGGCGTTCGTCGCGAACGCGCTCTCGCCGGCGGCGGTCTATCACGTCACGATCAGCGAGAACGACACCCTCGTGGCCTACGCGGAGGTCGCAGAGGACGACCGCGGCGTCGCGATCGGGACCGGCGGGAAGAACATCGAAACGGCCCGCACGCTGGCGAAACGACACTTCGATCTGGACGACATCCAGTTGACCTGAGTCGGGCGGAGACGCTCGTTTGCTCGTTTCGGATTTCGGCCGCCAGCGGGACAATTCTCGATCGGACGCGAAAAACGGATTAGTCCTGGGTTTCGGTTTCCAGACTGGTGTGTGGGTTGGGGACGTTCCGGTTGTCGGCCCACGCCACGAACCACCGGGCGAAATAGACGCTTGCGACCGCGAGGATCACGCCGGCGACGACGTCTATCAGCCAGTGGATCCCCAAATACATCGTCGAGACGACGATGCTGAGGACGAACACCGCACTGATCCAGAGCCAGCGGGGGTACTCCTCGCGGGTCCACCACGCAAACAGCAGGACGGTGATCGCCATCGACGTGTGTAGCGACGGGAAGACGTTCGAACTCGTGTTGATCGCCGCCGTGAGCGTCATGATCTCGGGGAACTGCTCGAACATCGGCTGGCCGACCTCCGTCGGGAGCGCTCGCCGGGGACCGTACGCGATAAAGAGCGTGTAGAAGACGGTCCCGGCCCCGTAGTTGATCATATACGCGACCAACAGCTCCTTGAGATGTCGCTGGGTCGGCAACAGCAGGTACGCGATGATCGGGAAGACCAGTACGAACGCGAACCCGAACACGTAGGCGAACGTGAAGTACCAGACGGCCGCCTGCATGGGGAGCAACGCCTGTAGCTGCCCGACGAGCCCGCCCTCGATGGCCACCAAGGTGTCGGTGATGTTGACGCCGATTATCCCGGACAGCGTCGTGGTCAGGTGGTGGGCGAGCTTGTTGAGTAGATAGACGACGCCGAGCCCGACGAGATACGGGCCGGATTCACGGATCTGATGGCGTAGCTCGGTGCGGGCCTTGCTGATGGAGTCGAACCCGATCACGATGACGCTGGCCGCCATGGTCATCACGAGCACTCCGCCCACAACGATCAGGAGGATGGTAATCAGGTCCATCGGTCCTCCTCTGTCGAATGCGCGCGCGCGTTCTCGGCCGAAGCCCCGATATCGCGGGGCTTCGGACTTCTCCCAAGTGAACAGGACCGTAACCGGGGTCCTGTTCGAGCGGTTACACAACCCATCACAGTGCTATACTATCGTATCCAAGACTAAATACTCCTCCGTTCGAGCAGAGATGAGCTATCAAGTACCATGGAGATGGTCGATCGGCGGTGCTGTGCGCACCGGTCACACGGCGAGGCCCGATCTGTCGAGCGGATCGCCCCAAAAGGCGAGTCTTAAGTGGCTCGATGGGGTAGAAAACGGTACTATGGGAAACGGCAAGTACGCGGCGCGTAAACTCAAGCGCGACCGCCAGAACCACCGGTGGTCCGATTCGGAGTACGCCCGCCGGGAGCGCGGTCTCAAGAAGAAATCCGACCCCCTTGAGGGCGCACCCCAGGGTCGGGGCATCGTCCTCGAGAAGGTCGGCATCGAGGCCAAACAGCCCAACTCGGCGATCCGAAAGTGCGTTCGGGTCCAGCTGATCAAAAACGGGAAGCAGGTCACCGCCTTCTGTCCCGGTGACGGCGCGATCAGCTTCATCGACGAGCACGACGAGGTCACCATTGCAGGGATCGGCGGCGCGAAGGGTCGTGCGATGGGCGACCTCTCGGGTGTGAACTACAAAGTCGACAAAGTAAACGGCGTCAGCCTGATCGAGCTCGTTCGAGGGAACGCCGAGAAACCGGTGCGATAATGTCCGAAAGCGAAGCCCCCGAGCCGGAGCAACCAGCCGGCTCCGACGAGGTCGACACCGACGCGCTGCTCTTTGGGCGCTGGGAAACCGGCGAGATCGAGTACGCCGACCCGAGCACCAAGCGCTACATCACGGTGACGCCCATCGCACACACGATGGGCCGTCACGCCGGCAAGCAGTTCCAGAAAAGCGAGATCAGCATCGTCGAGCGACTGATCAACCGCCTGATGCAGACCGAGGAGAACACCGGCAAGAAACAGCAGGCACTCGGCATCGTCCGTGACGCCTTCGAGACGGTCCACGAACGCACCGAGGAGAACCCGGTTCAGGTGCTCGTCCACGCCGTCGAGAACGCCGGGCCCCGCGAGGAGACCGTCCGCCTGAAATACGGCGGAATCTCGGTCCCCAAGGCCGTCGACGTCGGCCCCCAGCGCCGCGTCGACCAGTCGCTTAAGTTCCTCGCCGAGGGTGCGTACAACGCCTCGTTCAAGACGTCGACGGACGCAAGCGAGGCGCTCGCACAGCAGTTGATCGGCGCGGCGGACTACGACGTCCAGACGTACGCGATCAACCAGAAAGAGGAAAAAGAGCGCGTCGCCGCAGCCGCCCGCTAAAGTCGCTTCTCCCGTTTCGGGGTCTTTCTCGTACTCGTTTACGAGTCCGGACGCCTCGCAATTCGCAATCGACCAGCGACCGCACCGCCGACGATACGGTCGATCCGCAGACGACGTCAGTCGGTTACCCGATAGACCGTCACGTCGTCGTTCGCGTACGCGAGTTCGTAGCGCTCGTGGTCGACCATCGACCCTCGGTCGTCGAACCGGTCGTTGTCGACGTAGACGTAGTCGGGGTCGATGTCGTATTCCGCTGTAGTTTCGTTCACACAGGTCGCATTGTTACAGGCGGCCAGATCGTCATGAAGCGCGTGCTGTCGTTCGTATCGCTCCTGTGTGGTCCACTCGGCGCCCCACCAGACGGTCAGGCTGGTTCGGTCGGCGACGAAGGGGAACCACTCCGCGGCGTTGTCGAGGACGACGAACTGTGCGTCCGGCGGCGTCTCGCGTGCGGCCCACTCCATGGCCTCGATGTCGTCGTCGTCGACGTACGCTCCCAGCGAGTTCCGTTGTTCGAACGGCGGGTCGCCGGTCACGTAGAGCGCGCCGAACCACGTCGTCGAGAGGATCAGCGCCGCGAGCGCGACGGTCGTGACGGTCTCGCCGTCGGCTCGCCCGAGGCGACGCGGAACGACCTCGGCGAGCCACGGGACGACCGCGCCGGCGACCGCCATCCCGATCAGCATCGCGCCGGGGATGTAGGCGAAACGTACCTGCGTGATGGTGAGGATCGTGACGACGAACCACGCCGGCAGGACGTACCGGTGCTTCGTGAGCGCGTAGACGGCACCGGCCAGCGCCACCGACGCGATGAGTATCTCCGAGGGGAACCCGGCGTCGTTGAACAGCACCACGGCTTCGAGGACCGCATCCAGTTCCGTTATTCCCAGCCCACCGTGCGTGTTCGAGGCACTGAGGATCGTCCCGGCGCCGTAGGTCCGGACCACGTAGAGCCACCACGGCGCGCCGACGATCGCACCGCCGACGGCGACGCCCGCTCCGTGGAGCAGTCCGCGAACGGAGCGATCGAAGGCGACGAACAAGACCAGATAAGAGATCCCGAAGTACGCCATCTGGACTGGGTGGGTCAACATCGTCAGACCGTACAAGAGCGCGCCAGGGAGGACCCAGCGTCGATCGCCGGTCTTGAACAGGCGCACGCCGACGTAGAGTCCGATCAGGAGGAACAACACGGCCGGGGACCGGACCGTCCCGCCCCCGGAGATGTGCCAACGCGTGATCTGCGGGGCGGTCGCGAAGACGACGGTCGCGATCCCGGCCTGTCTGACCGGGAGGAACTCCCGGGACAGATAGAAGTACGGAACCAACAGGAGGACGAACGCGACCCCCGGTAGCAAGCGGACGATCAACAGCGGGTCGATCCCGACGTCGATCAGCACCGCCATGACGTAAAACATCAGCGGCGGGTACGCAAACGGGAGGCCCTCGGCGGTGTACAGCGGGATCATTTCGGGTCTGCGATAGCCGTTCTCGATCAGGACCTCGGCCATGTGGGGAAACAGCGCCGTCGCGTAGGCGGGATAGGGCTTGCTGAGGAAGTAGCCCGCGACGACGAGACTCCCCGCAAGCACCGCGACGACGAGCCAGAAGCGCTCCTCGTCGAGGATCGATCCGACGGTGAGCGTCCCAGATTCCTCGCGCTCGCTCCGGGCGTACTCGTCTGCCATCTATTCCGCGTATCCCGCGATGGGCTGGCGACGATCCGCCCGCTCGATCAGATCCGCACACGCGTACCCGGCCTCGATCGCGCCGTTGAGACTGCGCTCGGGATACTGGGCGCGACTCGCCATTCCGGCGTAGTAGACCCCCTCACCGACGGCCGACGAGAGGTCGTAGGGCACGACCATGTCGAGGTAGCCCCGCTCGTAGACCGGCGCGCTGCGTGGGTTTCTGGCCGTCCGAATCCAGTTGACGTTCTCGCGATCGAACTCCGGGAAGAGCGACTCGATACCCGAGAGCCACGTCTCCTCGACCTCCGCGTCGTCCATCTTCCAGAGGTCCTCCTCGGGGCTCTGGATGTAGCTCGCGGCGTACAGCAGGTGTTCGCCGCCGTAGCGCGATCGGGGCACGAAGTTCGTGTGTTCGAGCAAGGCCCCGAACGGTGCCTCGTCGGCGATGTTGAGCCAGTAGGTGTCCATGAGCGACTCCTCGAGGCTCACCACCGAACAGACCGTCCCCTGGAACTCGATATCACACTCGTAGCCCGTCAGTTCCTCCAGGACGTTCGGCATCGCGGCGACGATCACGCTATCGACCTCGTGGCGTGTCTCGTTTCCGTCGCGCTCGACGACCAGTCGATCGACCCGCCCGTCCGAGAGTTCGACGTCGGTCACGCTCGCGCCGGTGGTGATGGTCTCGCGGCCGATCGTCCCGATCAGCGCGTCGATCAGTCGGGCGAACCCGCCGTCGAAGTACCCGAGGATCTCTCCCCGACGGAGGTCCCGTTCGCCGCGGAACTTCACCCGACCGAGCAGCCACGCCGCGCTGACCTCCTCCTTTCGGGAGCCGAACTTCGCGTCCAACAGCGGCTCGAAGAAGTTCTCGTAGATCCCGCGGGTGGTGTGTTCGAGCAGGAACTCCTTTACGGGCACCTCCTCGAAGGCCTCGATGTCCTCGTAGGTGTCGAGGCGCGGGATCGGCCCCCGGAGGTCGATCTCCTTCGTGAGTGCGGCCAGTCGGACCTTATCGTAGAGACTCATGTGGGGGTACGCGAGGATTTCGAGGGGCGTATCCAGCGGGTGGACATCGCCGTCGACGTAGTAGGCGTTCTCTCCGACGCGCCACTCTAGATCGGGCCCGAGTCCCAGTTCCGAGGCGAGCTCGACGATAGTGTGTTCGGACTTCGAGAGGTGGTGATAGAACTTCTCGATGGGGTCGCCCGCGGTTTCGTAGGTCGCGGCCAGCCCACCGATGGAGTCGCTGGCCTCGAAGACTTGCACGTCGTGGCCCCGATTTTGCAGTCGATAGGCCGCGGCCAGTCCGGCGATGCCGCCGCCGACGATCCCGACGGTGTCCGCATCAGTTCGTGTCATATGAGTAGTTGTTTAATCCGACTCGGTCGCGACTTCGCGAGCCTCGCGGCTCTCCTCGACGGCGGTCGTCAGCGAGACGTTGAGCGCGAGCATCGAGCCCGCACCGCCAAGCACCGTCACGCCGTTTTTGATCGCGTGATCGACGATCGCCGCACCCAGCGCGACGCTCGCACCGATAGGCGTGAGTGCGACGACCAGCACCGTAAAGGCACCTTCGTACATCCCGATCCCCCCCGGCGAGAGGGGAAGGACCTTCGCGAGGTTGCCGACGCTGACCGCGAAGAAGCCGACCGAAAGCAGCGCCGCGGGCGAGATCTCGACCCCGAACGCGAGCAGGACGAGGATGGCCGCGAGCACGTCGATGCTCCAGATGGCGAAGCTGCTGGCGGCGATCCGGGCAGAGGCCCGCCGGTTGCCCGCAACGAGCTGGATGTCGCCGACGAATCGCTCTGCGATCTCCGTGATGAACTCCGCTGAGGCGCCCGACCCCAGTCGGTTCCCGACCGCGCGCACGTAGTTGCGATCGGTCCGCACGCTCAGAACGATCATCCCGATCGCCCCGAACGCGGCCAGCCCGACCGTGGCGGCGGCGATCATCGTCGCCCGGCCGCCCCCCGGGACGTTGCTGCCGACGATGTCGGTGTAGAGCCCCCCGACGCTCGTCGCGCCGGTGGCCGCGAGCCCCAGGAACACCGTTCCCGCGAGCGCCGTGACCATCAACAGGTCAAACACCCGTTCAATGGCCAGCGAGGCGAATCCCGATGGGTAGGGGACGTTCCGGCGGGCCTTGACGACGTACGCCCGGATCGGATCGCCCAGCCGTGCCGGGAAGACGACGTTGCCGGTCTGACTGATGAAGATCGCGCCGGTCAGGAACCCGACCTTCTCGTGAAAGCCCAATTCAGCGAGGATGTCCCGATAGCGCACCCCCATCAGGGGCAACGAGACCACGTAGACCAGCGCCGACAGCGCGATCAACAGCGGGTCGGCCTCGCTCATGCGGGCGAGCACCTCCGCGGGGTCGAAGAACTGCGCGCCGAAGACGATCAGAAGCAAGGTGAACACCACCCCGCCCGCGATCGTCGTCCGCTGGGTGATGCGGGGGTCGACCGAGTACTCCCACCACATCCGCCCGACCCCGCCGCCCATGTCGAGGACGTCGCGCGAGAAGTCGACCGTCGAGTCGCCCTTGGAGGTCCACTCGACCGGGAATTCCTTGACGCGATAGCCCATGTTCTGGGCGCGCACGAGCACCTCGGTGTCCCAGTACCAGTGGTCGTCCTCGACGGCGTCGAACAACTCAAAGGCCGTCTCGCGGTCGAACGCCTTGAATCCACACTGGTGATCCCGAAGCTCTGAGGGCAACGCCAGCCGGACCAGCCCGTTGAACACGCGGCTCGCACCGCCGCGTTTCAGCGGTCGGTCGGCCTTCCGATCGGGCATCCACCGTGAACCGGTCGCGACGTCGTAGCCCTCGGTGCGGACGCTCTCGACGAGCTCCTCGAGGTGGCGCATGTCGGTCGCCAGATCCGTATCGAAAAAGACCAGCACCTCGCCTTCCGAGACGCGGAAGGCCTGTTCGACCGCCCCGCCGCGCCCGAGGCGCTGCTCGCCATGGAAGTGGCGCACCCGCGGGTCCTTTTCGGCGAGTCGGCTCGCGATCTCGGGGGTCCGGTCCGAACAGCCGTCCTCCGCGACGATGACCTCGAAGTCCTCGGCGGACAGGAACCCCTCCAGTGTCCGGATCGTGGTCTCGACGGTCTCCTCGATCGTCGCCTCCTCGTTGTACGCCGGCAGGACGACGCTTACCGTGCGGCTCATTCGCCAGCCCGCCCGTCCGTGCCGTCTCGTATTAGGATCGATCGCGCCCGTGCGGGTCTCGCCGTGTCGTTATCGAGGATGCCGTGCGTCCAGCGGGGGCTCCCCGACGGTATGGTTGTGTACGTCATCATCCCTACCCACCTCTAGTAGCAGTTCTGGGACGCCCTTCGTGATAAACCCCTTGCTGGACGATTCACCGTGTTCATGTGGACAGACATGGGACATGTTCGTCACGCAACCACTAAAACGCATCCATCCGTGAGCGAACGACCGACTAGTCGGCCGCCGCGGTGGGATCCCCGACAGCGTACGTGCGGGTCGCCGACACGAGCGTCTTGCGGTACTCGCTCTCGTCGGGGTCGTCCGCGAGGTCCCGAAACCGCCGCTTGAACGACTCGAAACCGACCCCCGGCGCGTCGCGGGCCGCGGCGTATGCCAGATCGTAGAGGCGGTGGTCCTCGTCCGCGAGGCCGTGGCGTTCGACCAGCGCGAGCGCGAAGGCGGCATTGACGACCGTGATCTCGGGATCCGAACCCGGGGAGATCCGTTCGAACCCCGGTCGCGGGGGGGCAGGACGGTCGGCAAGCGCCGTCGCCAGCCCGGATTCGAGAAAGGAAACGAGCTTGTCAGTCGGGCCGAGCGTCAGGGTGATGTCGTCGGCGTAGATGTCCTTCATGTGGTTCGCGATCTGATAGCAGTGTGCGAGCTTTCGGCGCTCGACTGTGCGCCCCGAGAGCGCGAGGAAGAGTGCCTCCTCGGTCGACTGGGTATGTGAAGGGTGGCCCCCCTCGTTGCGAAGCATATGGGCGAACTCGTGGAGGGCGAGTTCGCGGGCCATCGCGCTCGTGGCGGCCTGCCGGGAGATGTTGAGCACGTGATACTCGCCGGGGTGGGCGGTCCAGGTTCGCTCGTCGGGGTCCTCGCGGATCCGGACCCGCACCGGAAGCGAGAGGTCGTATTCGGTCTCGAAGCGGTCGCGGGCACTCAGAAACGGGGAGGGTGAGGCGGAACCTGTCACTCGAAGGTCCATGTCTGTCAGTACCACGGGTTCGAGGGGTATGACTGTTGCCCCGGCCAGCCCTCGACTGACCGTGGCAGGGCAGCGAGGCGTAGCCCCGACGAGGCGGCTTTTCCGAGGGGGTTTGCCCGGAGCGGTTCGTGTGAAATAGATCCCGACGGGGAACCCTCCGGGTGGAGCACGCGCTCCCGTTCGCTCACGTCGTTCGCTCGCGGCTCTCTCCCCGCTTTGTGCTCGCAGTCGCTCGCGCGAAACACTACCCTTTTCACCCCGCTGCCGGTAGGAGACGGTAATGGGCCGACGAAAGAAGATCGTTCAGGAGTGTGAACGGTTGATGGACAACCCGGATCACATTCGGAACATCGCCATCGCCGCACACGTCGATCACGGCAAGACGACGCTGACCGACAACCTGCTGGCCGGTGCGGGCATGATCGCCGACGAGGGCGAAGCCACCCGGCTGATGATGGACACGGAAGAGGACGAACAGGAGCGCGGGATCACCATCGACGCGGCGAACGTCTCGATGACCCACGAGTACGAGGACACCAACCATCTCATCAACCTCATCGACACACCGGGCCACGTCGACTTCGGTGGCGACGTCACGCGCGCGATGCGCGCGGTCGACGGTGCGATGGTCGTCGTCGACGCCGTCGAGGGCGCGATGCCCCAGACCGAAACAGTCGTCCGACAGGCGCTGCGCGAGGGCGTCAAGCCGACGCTGTTCATCAACAAGGTCGACCGGCTCATCTCCGAGCTTCAGGAAGGTCCCGAGGAGATGCAACAGCGTCTCATGTCGGTCATCGGCGACGTCAACGAACTGATCCGCGGGATGACCGATGACATGGACGACATCGACGAGGACTGGACGGTCTCGGTCGAGGACGGAACCGTCGCCTTCGGCTCGGCGCTGTATCGGTGGGGCGTCTCGATGCCCTCGATGCAGGCGACCGGCATCGACTTCGGCGACATCATCGAACTCGAACGCAACGACAACCGCCAGGAGCTCCACGACCGGACGCCCCTGTCGGACGTCGTGCTGGACATGGTCTGTGAGCACTTCCCGAACCCGCTCAACGCCCAGCCCCGCCGCGTACCGCGAATCTGGCGTGGCGACGACGAGAGCGAGCTCGCGGAAGGGATGCGGCTGGTCGACCCCGACGGCGAGGTCGTCTTCATGGTCACGGACATCTCGATGGATCCCCACGCCGGGGAGATCGCCACCGGGCGGCTGTTCTCGGGCACGCTCGAGAAGGGCCAGGAGCTGTACGTTTCGGGAACTGCGGGTAAGAACCGCATCCAGAACGTCGGCCTGTTCATGGGCGGCGAGCGAGAGGAAGTCGAGCGCGTTCCCGCCGGGAACATCGCCGCCGTCACCGGGCTTCGCGACGCCATCGCCGGTTCGACGGTCTCCGGCGTGGAGATGACGCCCTTCGAGTCGATCGAGCACATCTCCGAGCCCGTCATCACCAAGAGCGTGGAGGCAAAGAGCATGGACGATCTGCCCAAACTCATCGAGACGCTCCGGCAGGTCTCGAAGGAGGACCCCACGATCCAGATCACGATCAACGAGGACACCGGCGAGCACCTCATCTCGGGGCAGGGCGAACTCCACCTCGAAGTGATCACCCAGCGCATCGAGCGCAACCAGGGGATCCCGGTCAACACCGGTGAGCCGATCGTCGTCTACCGCGAGGCGATCCGCGGGGCGACCGACACCGTCGAAGGTATCTCGCCGAACCGCCACAACCGGTTCTACCTCACCGCCGAACCCCTCTCGGAGGACATCGTCGACCAGATCCGTCTGGGCGAGGTCTCGATGGACATGCCCGAACAGGAGCGCCGTGAGGCCCTCCAGGAGGCGGGCATGGACAAGGACACCTCCCAGAACGTCGAGCACATCTTCGGCACCAACGTCCTCATCGACGACACGAAAGGGATTCAGCACCTCAACGAGACGATGGAGCTCGTTATCGAGGGTCTCGAAGAGGCCCTCGACGAGGGGCCGCTTGCGGGCGAGCCCGTTCAGGGTACGTTGCTGCGCCTGAACGACGCTCGACTCCACGAGGACACCATCCACCGCGGCCCCGCACAGGTCATCCCCGCGGTGCGCCGTGCGGTCCACCGCTCGCTCATCGCCGGCCAGGTCGCGCTGCTCGAACCCATCCAGGACGTCCGCATCGACGTTCCCAGCGAACACATGGGCTCGGCAAGCGGCGAGATCCAGGGTCGCCGTGGTCGCGTCGACGACATGTACCAGGAGGGCGATCTGATGGTCATCGAGGGGATCGCCCCCGTTGACGAGATGATCGGCTTCTCCTCGGACATCCGCAGCGCGACCGAGGGTCGCGCCTCGTGGAACACCGAGAACGCCGGCTTCCGCGTGATGTCCGACAGTCTCCAGCGCGAGACGATCATGGAGATCCGCGAGCGAAAGGGCATGAAGCTCGAACTGCCCGAGTCGATCGACTACTTCTAGACGCGGACCTTTTCACAGGGGTTCTCGTTCACTGCATTCGCTCGAACCCTGCCAGAATCTCCCTCGAAAAAGCCGCCCGACGATAGCTCGAACAGCAACTCGTATTCGGGCGAGCGCTCGATGAAAAGCCATGACCAGCGAGAAGGAGCGGATGCTTCGGGGTGAGCCCTACGACGCGAGCGACTCCGAACTCGTCGCCGAGCGCCAGCACGCCCGCGAACTCACCCGCAAGTACAACCGGACCACGGCGACCGAGTCCGACCGGCGCGAGCGGCTCTTGGAGGAGCTGTTCGGCTCCGTCGAGGACGCCACCGTCGAGCCGCCCATTCGCTGCGACTACGGCTACAACGTCCACGTCGGCGAGAACTTCTACGCGAACTTCGACTGCGTGATCCTGGACGTCCGCCGGGTCGAGTTCGGGACGAGGTGCCTGCTCGGGCCGGGCGTCCACGTCTACACCGCGACCCACCCGCTCGACGCCGAGGAGCGCGCCGCCGGTCTCGAATCCGGCGCGCCGGTCACGGTCGGGGACGACGTCTGGATCGGCGGACGGGCGGTGCTCAATTCGGGTGTAAGTGTCGGCGACGGGTCGGTGATCGCCTCGGGCGCGGTCGTCACCGAGGACGTACCGGCGGGCGCGCTCGTCGGCGGGAATCCGGCGCGGGTCCTCAAGGACGTCGACTGATCAGTGCTCGACGAACTCGATCAGTACGCCGCCCGTCGATTTCGGGTGCAGGAAGGCCACGTCGTGGCCCCACGCCCCCTGCCGTGGTTCCTCGTCGATGGGGTCGATATCGGCCTCGCGGGCACGCTCGAGTGCGCGTTCGGCGTCGTCGGTTTCGAGTGCGAGGTGGTGGATTCCCGGTCCGTTTCGCTCGAGGTACGTCCCGATCGGCCCGTCGTCTCGGGGCTCCAGTAGTTCGAAAAAGCCGTTTCCCAGATCGAGAAATCGCACGTCCATCCCCTCGAAGGTCTCTTCGTGGACGAGTGACGCGTCGAAGGCGGTCTCGAATACGTCCATCAACCCCTCGGCGTCGTCGGTCGCGATGCCGGCGTGATCGAAGCGCATGGGCCCCCTATGCACTCGGCGGTGTAGTATGATCCGGTCGCCCTCGTCCGGGCCACCGGCGGAAGCGGGACGGGGAGTGGCCCGGCACCCGCTACTAGTACTTCGGCTGTGCGCCGCTGATCTCGTAGACCTCATCGAGGACGCGATCGCGCTGGGAGCGCCACCCTTCGAAGGCCACCGGCGTGCTCGGATAGGCGTCGTAGTGGTCCCTGAGCGTCGCCGCACGGTCCTGGACGCGATACAGTTCGTACAGTAGATCCCAGTGACCGAACGTCTTGATAAGCGTCTTCACCTTTAGCCCGATGTCCATCGAGGAGGTGCCGCTTTTCCCGATCGCGTCGGCGAGTTGCTGGCCCGGAATCGACGAGACGACGTCGACGAGCTCCCCGACCTCGTGGGCGCCACCCCAGATGTTGTACAGATCGATCGCGGCAAAGCGCTTGCCGAAGTCGGTCATCACCTTTCGATTGTACTCCCAGAGTGCCGCCTCGCCCGTATCGCCCTCGCCGATGGCCTCGATGGCCTGCTGGGCGGCCCAGTACCCCGCCTTTGCCGCCCCGGGGATCCCGCCACCGGTGGTGGGGTTGACGTGGCCGGCCGAATCGCCGACGGCCATGAACCCGGGGGCGACCGCCGAATCGTAGGGCCGTCTGGTCGGGAGTGCGGCGCCGAGTTTGTCCTCGACGGTGGCGCCTTCGAACTCCGGGCGGGTCGCCATATCCCGTTTGAGGACCTCGACGAGTTCCATCGGGGGCTTGTTCATCTGAAAGCCCAGTCCCACGTTGATCTCGGTGCCCGATCGCGGGAAGTACCAGAGATAACCCAGTTCCTCGGTCGGCTTGAAGACGATCGCGTCCTTCCACTCGACTTCTTCTTCGACGTGGACGATCTCGCGGTAGGCAGAACAGAACTGCGAGTAGGTGACGTTGGTGTCGAAGGTCGCCGCAGAGAGGTCGGCCTTGTCCTGGAGGATCGAGAGCGCCCCCGCCCCGTCGACCGTGATCTCGGCGTCGTACTCGCGGACCTCGCCCTTTCGTTTCGCCCGGACGCCCGTGATCCGGCCCTCGTCCTGACGGACGTCCTGGACGACCGTGTCGTAGTGGATCTCCGCGCCGATGCGTTCGGCCTCTTCGAGGATGACCTCGCCGTAGCGTTTGCGGTCCAGTACCGACCCCGCCTGGTCGAACTCGATGTCGATCTCCCCGCCGCGGGGGTTCTCGAAGCGTGCCCGCCGGATGTTCTGGTTCGTAAAGGACTCCTCGCGCAGGTACTCCAGATCCATCACGTCCGGGAACGTGCTCTTTCCCTTGATGGCGTCCCCGCAGGCGATGTGGCCCGCCTCCTCTCGAGATTTACGCTCGATGAGGACCGTCGAGAGACCGTTGCCAGCGGCCGTCGCGGCGGCGAACGCACCCGCGGTGCCGCCCCCGACGACGACGATGTCGTACGATTCGCTCATGCCACCGGCTAGACGACGGTCTCATAAAAATGGGTGGTAATACTTGCGTTGACACGTCCCGGACACGACCTGACGGAGACGACGGAATGGCGGGCGACGGACACGCCCCGCGCGAGCCGATCGCGCTCTTCCCGCCACCGACCCGCCTTGAGTACTTAGTAGAACTCGCGGACGAGGTCCATCGCACCCTCGGGGGCGCCCTCGGGGATCTCATTCATCGGCTCCTCGATACCGAGGCGCTTCTCATAGCCGACGCTGTCGTCGTCCTGATAGAGCACACCCTGATAGATGTTATCGAAGTCCATGATCTTCTGGCGTGCCTGATCGTAGTCGGTGGGGTCGTGGTCCTCCTCGTCGAGGTCGACCAGCGAATCCCGGAAGAAGTCGTAGGTGTCGACGTCGTTGAACGTCACGCAGGGGCTGTAGGTGTTGACCAGCGAGAAGCCGTCGTGTTCGATGGCCTGCTCGATGATCTCGGTGTGACGCATCGCGTCCGAGGAGAAGGACTGGGCGATGAAACTGCCGCCGGCGGCCATCGCCAGCGCCAGCGGGTGAACCGGCGACTGTTTGGTCCCCTCGGGTGAGGTCGAGGTCTCGAACTCCTCGCGGCTCGTCGGCGAGAACTGGCCTTTCGTCAGCCCGTAGATCCGGTTGTCCATGACGACGTAGGTCATGTCGACGTTCCGGCGCACGGCGTGGATGAAGTGACCCGCGCCGATGGAGTAACCGTCGCCGTCCCCACCCGCGACCATCACTTCGAGGTCGGGGTTGGCGAGCTTCACTCCCGTTCCGACCGGCAGCGCTCGCCCGTGGACGCCGTGGAGCGCATACGAGTGCATGTACGTGCCGATCTTGCCCGAGCAGCCGATACCGGCGCAGATGAAGGTGTCGTCGGGGGTGTTGCCCGTGTTCGCGAGCGCCTTCATCATGCCGTTCATCGTCCCGAAGTCGCCACAGCCGGGACACCACGTGGGTTGCTTGTCCGACTTGAAGTCGGTGAAGTGTGCCTGAGAGCTCATGCTTTCGCCTCCGATTCGGCCGCGAACGTCTCCGTGATCCGCTCTGCGAGTTCGTCCGCGTTGAACCGAACCCCGTTGTACTTGTTGATGCGCTCGACCCGTGTAAGGGTGTCGCGCTCGACGACGTCGGCGAACTGCCCGGTCGCGTTACACTCGACGACCACGGTCTTTTCGGCCGCCTCGACCGCCTCGGTCAGGTCCGGCCGCGGGAACATGTACGGCACCGAGATGAGCCGCACGTCGACGTCGAGGTCCTGCATCGCTTCCCTGATTGCACCCTCGTTCGAACCCCACGTCAACACGAGGTTCTCGGCGTCTTCGTCGCCGAACTCCCGGGGCGACCAATCCTCCTCGTTCTGGGCGGTTTCGACCTTCCGGTTCCGTTTGTCGACCTGCTGGACCCGCTCGTCGGTGTCCTCTGTGCGCCGGCCCAGTTCGTCGTGTTCGAGGCCGGTGGTCATGTGTGCGCCCTGCTCGGTGCCGGGGAACGCCCGGGGACTGACGCCGTCGGCGGCGTCGTAGTGGGGCTGGAATCGGCCCTGTTCGTCGAGGTACTGGTCGATGGAGTCCTCGTCGACGACCTTACCGCGGTCGATCTCGACTTCGTCCATGTCGAACTCCTCGGGCGAGAACGTCTGCTCGGTGACGGCCATCGCCAGGTCAGAAACGAGGTAGACGGGGGTCTGGTACTTCTCGGCGAGGTTGAACGCTTCGATGGTCTTGTGGAAACACTCGGCGATGGTAGTCGGTGCGAGGACGAACCGCGGAATCTCGCCGTGGCCACCGTACAGCGTCATGTTCAGGTCGCCCTGTTCTTGTTTCGTCGGCATCCCCGTCGAGGGGCCCGAGCGCATCACGTCGGCGATGACGATCGGGGTCTCGCTGGTGGCGATCAACCCGAACGTCTCGGTCATCAGGTCGATCCCCGGACCCGAGGTCGCGGTCATCGACCGGGCCCCCGCGCGCGCGGCGCCCAGCGCCATGTTGATCGCGGAGAGTTCGTCCTCGGCCTGCACGACGGTGCCGCCGTAGTTGTCGATCCGACCGGTGAGGTACTCCATTACGTTCGTCGCGGGCGTGATGGGATACCCTGCATAAAAACGACAGCCACCGACGAGCGCACCCATGCCGATCGCCTCGTCGCCGTTGAGCAGGACGTAGTCGTTGTCGGTGGTGTCGAGGCTGTAGCCGAAGTCGTGATCGTAGTTCTCCTGGACGTAATCGCGCCCCTTCCGGGCAGCCTCTTGGTTGTTGTCGACGAGCTTCTGGCCCTTGTCGCCGAAGCGCTTCTCTAGGGCGCTGTCTAAGTGTTCGATCGGGAAGCCCGCGACCTCGCAGGCCGCCCCGAGCGCGACGACGTTCTGCATGATCGCCCCGCCGGCGTCCTCGGCGAGCGATTTCAGGGGGACGTCGAGGTCGATCTGTTCGTCGGGGACCTCCGCGTCCCACGAGCGCTCGCCGTCGTAGATGACGACGCTGTCCTCGTGGAGTTCGTCGAGGTTCTCGTCGATGGTACGCTGGGTCAGCGCAACGAGAATGTCGAGCCGGTCGACGACACTGTTGAGTTCGTCCACCGACGTGCGGATCTTGTAGGCGGTGTACCCGCCGCGGATCCGCGAGGCGAAGTCCTTGGATGTGAAGACGTGCCGTCCAGCCCGTGAGAGAGCCTGGGCGAAGATCTTCCCCGTCGAATCGATCCCGTCGCCGGCTTCCCCGCCGACGGCCCAGTTTAGGTCCTCAGGCATGTGGTGTCGAGATAGTCCCGCCGCGGACAAAAAGCCTTGCGTAACCACCTACAGCCGGGGATCCGTCGCCAAGAGCAAGGGCTTTTCCTCGCCGGCGAGTACCCCCTCCATGGAGCCGACACGGACCACGATCACCGCCGTCCGCGAGGTGGGTGCCGACACCGTCGCCGTCGATCTCGAAACGCCCGACGGGTTCGACGCCCAGCCCGGCCAGTTCCTCAAGCTCTCGACCACCATCGACGGCGAGCACGTCTCGCGATTCTACACCCTCTCCTCGCCAGACGTGGACGGGACCATCGAGATCACCATCGGGATCGATCCCGAGGGGGAACTCGGCCCGTGGATCGCCGACGCCGAGGGCGCAACCGTCACCGTCGAGGGCCCATATGGAAGTGCCTACTACGAAGACGAGGACGACTCGCTGATACTGGCCGGTGGGCCCGGCGTCGGCCCCGCGGTCGGGATCGGCGAGCGCGCGCTCGCGGACGGTAACACGGTAACGATCGTCTACTGTGACGACGAGCCGGTCCACGAGGAGCGTCTGAACGCGCTCAGAGACGAGGATGTGACCGTGGTTGTCACCGACGAACTCGAAGACCACGTCGCGAGCTACTACGACGGGGGGCAGGTCTTCGTCTACGGCTTTCAGGACTTCGTCACCGAGGCCCTAGAAGCCCTCGAAGAGGCGGGCGGCGATCTCGACGACGCGAAAGTCGAGAACTTCGGCTGAAAACCCCTCGGGCTGGCTTGGCAGCCAGCCCTCGCCCTTTTTATGACCACCAGGCCTGCAGTCGTGCCATGCGATTACACGGCACTTCCGGGACCAGCCTTTCCCCGCCCTACGAACGCGGGCGGCGAAAGTGCCGCCCACGTTCGTACCGGCCACCGCACCGCTTTCCGTTCTCTTCCCCTATTCGCGGACCTCGGCACTCGCTTCCCGGAACAGCCCGTCGAGGATCTCGGGAAGCGTCGGGTGATACGCTCGGTCCGGGAGCTCGCGCACGTCGAGGCCGAGTTCGACGACGATCTGCATCGTCTTGGCCATCGAGTCGGCGTGGTGGTGCAGTCCCTGATAGCCGAGTACGGTCCCGTCGCGGGCGACCACGAGCGTCGCGAGCCCCTCGGGGACGTTCTTCACTTTGAACACGCCGTCGTCACTCGCCTGCCGGCTCACCTCGATCGGGTCGTAGCCCGCCTCCCGGGCGCTCTCGGCGGTGTGGCCCACGCGGGCGAACGGATAGACGCCCAGCCCGCTGAAGATCACGTGGTGGTGGACGTTCTCGTAGGGTTCGAGGTCGCGGCCCTCGCTGTGTGCGAGGACGTTCTCTGCGGCCCGAACGCCCTGCTCCTTTGCGACGTGAAGGATCGGTTCGTGGCCGTTGACGTCCCCGACGACGAACGTACGAGGGTCGTCCCGGGCCTGCATCGTCTCCTCGACCCAGCCCGCCTCCGGCGAGAGCTCGGTGGTCTCGATGCCTAGCCGATCGAGGTTCGGCTTTCGACCCGTGAACGTAAAGAGCTGGTCGGCCTCGATCGTTTCTCGCTCCCCTTCGCAGTCGAGTTCCATCCGGACGCCGCCCTCGGCGGTCGCCTCGACCGAGCGCTCGCGCGCGTTCGTCAGGACCTCGATCCCGAACGCCTCGCGATAGAGCTCTAGGACGGCGTCGCCGTACTCGGGTGGAGCCTCGTCGATCGGGCGCTCGTCGTGTTCGATCACGGTGAGGTCCATGCCGGCCGCTTCGGCGAGATAGGGTGCGAGCTCGAGCCCGACGTAACCGAATCCCATGACGATCCCCGAGTCGGGGAAGGCCGTCGTATCGAGCACCTCGGCGCTACCCATGGGATCGACCTCCTCGATCCCGGGCAGATCGGGGACGTTTAGCGTCGACCCCGTCGCTATCACGACGTAGTCGGCCTCGATCTCCCGGTCGCCGACCGCCAGCGTGTGCGGGCCGGTAAAGCGGGCGGTCTCGTGGAGGAACTCGACGTCCTCGCGCTCTGCGAGGTCGTGGACCGCCGCCCGACGGTGTTCCGCAAAGCCGAGCACCTGCTCGTCTTTCGTCTCGACCACGCTCGACAGGTCGACCTCCGGAACCCCCGAGAGGCGGTCGTCGTGGCGAGCCTGAAACCGGTGGGCGCCCGCCGAGAGCACCGCCTTCGAGGGCATACACCCTCTGAGGATACAGAGGCCGCCGCCGGGGTCGCCGTCGTCGATCAGCGTCAGTTCGACGTCCTCCTCGGCGTCCGCAAGCGACTCGGCGACTGCCACGCCCGCGCTCCCGTACGCCCCGACGATTGCGACGTGTGTCATACCTCCCTTTCGGCCGCGTTCGGTTTATCCGTTGCCCGCTCGTGTCCCGCTCGCGCCCTACCGCGAGATCCCGCTTCCCTCCGCGTCGATCACGCCCGCGACTTCGTCGGGCGTGACGATGGCGATGTCGCCCGGGATCGTCCGTTTGAGCGCCGCCGTCGCTGCCCCGTATTCGAGGGCCGACGCGACGTCCCCACCGGCGATCCGCTCTGCGAGGAAGGCCCCGACGAAGGCGTCGCCGGTGCCGATCGGATCGTGGGTCTCGGTCTCGAAGGCCGGCTGACGGGTGATCTCCCCGTCGTGGTGTGCGAGTGCGCCCTCGGCGCCGAGCGTCAACACGACCGTCTCGAACTCCCACGTTCGGGCCAGTTCGCGCGCGATGGCTTCGTCGCTGCCCTCGACTCCGAGTACGTTCTCTGCGTCGCGCACCGCGGTCACGAGCACGTCGACGTGCTCGAACAGGTCGGTCAGCGTCTCGCGGGCCGCCTCGGGCGACCAGAGCTTGCTCCGGTAGTTCAGGTCGAAGGCGGTCTTGGTCCCGGCGTCTGTGGCCGTCCACAGCAGGGTCTCGGTGGTCTCTTCGAGGGTGTCGGAGAGTGCGGGCGTGATCCCGCTGGTGTAGAACCACTCGCTTTCCCTGATGCGCCCGGTGGGCAGTTCCTCGGCGCGGGCGCTCGTCACCGCCGCGTTCGCCCGGTCGTAGATCACGTCGGTTCCACGGGGCTCGCCCGCGAACTCGATGTAGTAGGTGCCCTGACGGCCCTCGTCGCTCCAGACGGGGGCGGTTTCGAGCCCGTAGCTCTCGAGTTCGCTCGTGACCCGCCGACCGAGCGGCGAGTCGGGCAGCTTCGAGGTCCAGACCGCGTCGGTACCCAGTCGGGTGGCCGCGACCGCGACGTTGCTCTCGGCGCCCGCCGCCCGGAGTTCGAGTTCGGTCGCCGTTTCGAGGCGTTCGTTGTCCGGCGGCGAGAGGCGCAACATCGTCTCGCCGACGGTCACGAGGTCGGTCATGACCGTCCTTCTCGCGCCACGCTAAAAATCTCCGTCATCCCGCCGTCCCGAAGCGACCCCGAGCGAGTCCCGCGGTTTCACTTTCGCTCCGCTTGGCGGGGTCTCTTAACGGTCGCGCGCCTACTAGGGGCCATGTTCCCGATCGACGGCACCGAGCACGAACGAGGGGCGATCGAGCGGACCCGCCGGCGGCTGTACGTCGGGGCCGGCCTCTGTGCGGGTAGCGCGCTCGGAACGGCCGGTGCGGCGCTGCTCGACGTTCCCGTCGCGGTGGCACTGTTCGGCGGGGCCGTCCCCCTGTTGGGGCTCCAGGCCTACCGCGAGCATCGCCTGCTCGATCGTCTCCAGCGCCGGTCGGCCCGCGCCGAGGACGCCTACGTTCGCGAGACGCTCTCCTAGGGCTCCCGGCGTCCCGCGTGGCCCGGGTAGTCGCGCTCGAAACGCTCGGCGAGTTCCTCGCGGTCGATCCGGATCACCGTCGGCCGGCCGTGCGGGCAGGCGTAGGGGTTCTCACATCCGTCGAGTGCCCCAAGCAGGTCGACGACCGATCCCTCCCTCAACGAGGTGTTGCCCGTGACGGCGGGATAACAGGCGAGGTCCCCGAGCAGTTCGTCGACGGTGGCCTCGACGGTCTCGCCGGGGTCACCCGAGAGACACGCCGACAGCGCGTCCCGCAGGAGTTCGGGTGAAAGCGTCGCGTCGAAGGCCGCCGGAACCGCCCCGATCCGCACCGTTCGGCCCTCCCGGGTCGCGGCGAACCCCACCCGAGCGAGTGCCCCCTCGTGGGCGTCGAACAGTTCGGCCTCGCGGGCGGTGAGTTCGAGTTCGACCGGCTCGACGAGCGTCTGTGTGGTCGTCTCGCCCGCGAGTTCCGCCCGCAGGCGCTCGTAGTGGACCCGTTCGTCGGCGGCGTGCTGATCGACGACGAGGAGTCCCTTTGGGGCCGCACAGAGCACGTAGGTGTCCTGTATCTGCCCGAGCACCCGCAGGTCGGGCAGGCGCTCGTAGTTGGGTTCGTCGGGCTCTCCGAACGTTGCCTGTCGGGTCAGGGACGAGAATCGTTTTTCTGTACTTTCCTCGCGTTCGACCGGCGGAGACGACGCGGCCGAACGCGGGGTATCGTTCGCCCCGTCGGCAGCATCGTTGGATCGCTTGAGGGCCTCGCCCGCCTGCCGACTTGCGCCCGTTGGCCGGTCGCCGCCCGCCCCGGAGCCCGGTTCGGGGGTGTCGTTCGATCCGGCCGCCCCGTCGGTTCCGTCGGTCCCGTCCGCCGACGGGGCGATCTCGGTCTCTTCGGGCGTCGAGCGCCCGCGGGGGGCCGACGATCGGATCAGCCCGTGATCGAGCAGCGTTTCTCTCACCGTTTTCTCGATCTGGGCCTCGATCGCCTCCCCGTCCCCGAAACGGACCTCCATCTTCCGAGGATGGACGTTTACGTCGACCGTCCCGGGAGAGACGTCGAGGTCGAGGACGGCAAAGGGATACCGATCGGGTGCCAGCTGGGTGCCGTACGCCCCGACGACGGCCGATCTGATCGGTTTCGAGCGCACATACCGGCCGTTGACGTACGTCGAGACGTAGGCAGGGCTCGACCGGGTCGTCTCGGGGTCGCTTACGTAGCCCGAGAGCCCCTCCAAGGGTCCCGCCGCGAGCCCCTCGATGGGCACCATCGCGCGGGCGACCTCCCGACCGTAGACCGAGAGGACCGTCGCCTGCAGGTCTCCCTGGCCCGTCGTCGAGAACACCTCCCGGCCGTCGTGTTCGAGCGCGAACCGCACGCCGGGATTGGCAAGCGCGTAGCGCGTGACGACGGTGTTGACGTGGTCGAACTCGGTCGCCTCGCGCTTGAGGTACTTCTTGCGCGCGGGCGTGTTGTAAAAGAGGTCGGTCACTTCGACGGCGGTCCCCTCGGGACAGCCCGCCGGCTCGACCGACTCGACCTCGCCGCCCGCGAGGACGAGTTTCGTCCCCGTCTCCGACCCGCGGGGTTTGGTCGTGATCGCCAGTCGGGAGACCGCGCCGATGGTATAGAGCGCCTCGCCCCGGAAGCCAAGCGTCGAAACGCCCCGCTCCAGATCCGCAACGTCCCGGAGTTTGCTCGTGGTGTGTTGTTCGACGGCCTTCCGAACGCTCCCCTCGTTCATGCCAACCCCGTCGTCCGCGACGCGGATCCGATCGCGTCCTCCCGAACCGACCGCGACGGTGATCCCCGTCGCCCCGGCGTCGAGGCTGTTCTCGACGAGTTCCTTGACGACCGAGGCGGGCCTCTCTACCACCTCGCCCGCGGCGATCTTATCGACCGTCTCGGGATCGAGCGCGCGGATCTCGGTTCTCTCGGGGCTCATTCGTCGATCCACCCCTGCCACTCCTGAACCCGTCCCATCAACTCGACCGGCGAGAGGCTTGCGAGCTCCAGTTCCGAGAGCTCCGTGAGGACGGCCTCGGTCTCGGGATCGAGCGGGTCCTCGCCGTCTGGCTCCGGTCCGGGATCGTTCCCTCCGTCGGCGGAGGCGGTCCGCATCTCGCCCGACCCGACGTCGAAGACCACCTGCTGGGTGCCGGACTCCCCACTCGACTTCCTATCCCCGCCCCCGCCTTTCGCCTCGATCGCCTTCTCCGCGCGCAGGCGTTCGAGCACCTCGTCCGACCGCGAGACGACGGGACCGGGCACGCCAGCGAGTTCGGCGACGTGCACGCCGTAGGAGCGGTCGGTCGGCCCCTCGCGGATCGTCCGCAGGAACGTCACCCCGTCGCCGCTGTCGTCCACCGCGACGTGGACGTTCTCGACACGCGGGAGGTGCTCCGCGAGCGCCGTCAGCTCGTGGTAGTGGGTCGCAAAGAGCGTTTTCGCGCGGACCTCGTTGTGGAGGTACTCCGTGGTCGCCCACGCGATACTGATCCCGTCGTAGGTCGCCGTGCCCCGACCCACCTCGTCGAGGATCACCAGCGAGTCCTCCGTGGCCGAGTGGAGGATGTTCGAGAGTTCGCTCATCTCGACCATGAACGTCGAGCGCCCCTGTGCGAGTTCGTCGAGCGCGCCCACACGCGTATAGATGCCGTCGACCAGCCCGACCCGCGCGCGCTCGGCGGGGACGAAGCTGCCGACCTGGGCCAGCAAAACGATCAGCGCGACCTGGCGCATATACGTGGATTTGCCGCTCATATTCGGGCCGGTGACGATCAAAAACTCCCGCTCGTCGGTTAGCGAGAGGTCGTTGGGGACGAACTCCGTACTCTGCTCGACGACCGGGTGGCGCCCCGCCTCGATGTCGAGCGCGCGCGACTCCTCGAGTTCGGGGCGACGCCAGCGGTTCTCGACGGCGTGGGTCGCGAAACTCGCCAGGGCGTCGAGTTCTGCGATCGCGCGCCCGACGTCCTGTAGCAGGGTCGCGCGCTTTGCTACCCGCTCGCGGAGTTCGCAGAACAGGTCGTACTCGAGTTCGCCGCGCTGTTCTTCCAGCCGGAGGATCTCGCGTTCGCGCTCCTCCAGCGCGTCGGTGCTGAAGCGCACCGAGTTCTTCAGCGTCTTGACCTGCCGGTAGCTATCGGGGACGTCCTCGGCCTCGCTTTTTCCGATCTGGATGTAGTAGCCGTCGGTCTTGTTGCGGTCGACCTGCAGGTGGGCGAACCCGTGTGCGTCCTTCTCGCGGGGGCCGAGTTCCTCGATCCACTCCAGCGCTTCCTCGTGGCGCTCGACCAGCTCGTCGAGGTTGGCGTCGTAGCCTCGTTCAATCAGCCCGCCCTCCCGCAGGGTCTTGGGTGGGTCGTTGGCCAGCCCCTCGTCGAGCGCCTCCCGGAGGTCAACCGTCGCCTCGCGATCGGGGCGCTCGACGACCTTCGATAGGGGCGAGTCCGCGAGCCGGTCGTCGCCCGCGATCAGGTCCGCGAGTTCGGGGACGAGCGCGAGGCTGTCGCGCGCTCTCAGCAGAGCGCCCGCGTCGGCGCTGCCGTGGGTCGTGCGACTCGCGAGCCGTTCGAGGTCGGAGGCCTCCCCGAGGATCTCCCGGAGGTCCTCGCGGGCGAGCGCACGCTCGGAAAGTGCTGTCACGCACTCCTGACGACGGCGGAGTTCGCCGAGCGAGCGCCGCGGGCGACCGAGCCACTCCTTCAGGAGCCGTCCGCCCGCACTCGTGACGGTGTGATCGACCGTCGCAAAGAGCGACTGACCCGCGCCGGTCATCGTCTCGGTGATCTCGAGGTTGCGCTGGGTGGTCACGTCACAGGAGGCGAAGTCGTCGGCGCCGTAGGGTTGGAGCCGCGTCATCGAGGGCAGCACGCCGAGGCCGGTCTCGGCGACGTACGAGAGCACCGCACCGGCCGCCCGAACCGCCGGGCCCTCGGGTTCGAGCCCGAGGCTCGATAGCGTCTCGCGGCCGAACTGCTCCCTCGTCGTGTGGGTCGCCGCGCCGGGCGCGAAGGCGTTTGCCTCGTGGCGGGTCACTTCGGCGTCGGTACGCTCGGCGAGCGAACTGAGAAACGCCTCGTCCTCGCGGAGGTCGGGCCCCGGCAGGATCTCGACGGGATCGTAGCGGTAACACTCGGTGATCGCGCGGGCGGCGGCGTCCTCGCCCTCGATCCGGGTGACCAGAAAGCGCCCGGTCGTGACCTCGGCGAACGCGAGCCCGTAGCAGTCCTCAGCGACGCGGACGATCCCCGCGAGATATCGGGCGTCCTCCGCTGCGGTCTCGATGAGGGTGCCCGGCGTCGCCACCCGGACGATCTCGCGGGCGTGGCCGTCTTCGGTATCGTACTGCTCCGCGACAGCTACCCGATACCCCCGCTCGACCAGCGCCTTCAGATAGGGCGTGAGCTCCGAGAGGGGAACCCCGGCCATCGGATACGAGGAGCCATGGGAGGACTTCTCCGACACCCTGAGGTCGAGTTCCTCCGCCACCAGTTCGGCGTCGTCGGCGAAGAACTCGTAGAAGTCCCCACACTGCATCGCCAGCAGATCGGCGTCGGTTTCCTCCTTCAGCCCGAGGAACTCCCCGACGATTCCGCCCTCTGTCATATCCGAGGAACGTCCGTGGGGGCCAAAACCGTGTCGGGTTCGTGTTACTCGGACTCGGCGTAGAGTCGAACCAGCCCGCACTCCGGACAGGCCCGCGCCTCGACCGGCAGCGTCTCGCGCATCCCCAGTTTCCCGAGCACGCCGCCGGCCGACTCCTCGGTCCGGAGCTTCACCGCCTCGCGGTCGACCGCACTGACGAGCGTTCCGGCGTCCATCGTCACGCCACAATCGGGACAGCGCCGGTCCATTCAGTCCTCCAGCACCACGCCGTCGTCCTCGGCTGGCGGCGCCCCGACGATCAGCCACTGGTGATCGTGTTCGGTGTCGTTGAACACCTGTCGCGGCGTCTCGGGCGGGATCCTGAGCGCGGTTCCCTCGGGGACGTCGAGGCGCTCGTCACCGATCCGGAGCCGGGCGGGCCCCGAGAGGACGTAGTAGAACTCCTCCTGTTCGCGCTGGCGGTGATAGCTCATCGCGTCGCCCGGCGCCAGTTCCCAGACCCGCGGGCGCATCTCCGTACAGCCGAGCTCTGAGACGAGGTCCACGTTGTCGGTCCCCGACGAGGCCGAGGGGGTTCGGTCCGCGTCGGTGATGTCGATAGCGCTGTAGCCGTCGGACATACGCCGATCAGTCGCGGCCCGGCACTAAAAAACTCCGGCGGCGACCGGCGGCGTTTTGGCCCCCATCCCTCTATCGCCCGCATGGACAAACAGGACCTGCGCGAGCGGATCTGGGACGCGCTCGAATCGGAGGGGATCGCGCGCTTTCCGTTCCCGCCCCACGGTCGGATCCCCAACTTCGCCGGAGCCGACGACGCCGCAGACCGGTTGGCCGAAACGCCCGAGTGGCGGCAAGCGGAAACGATCAAGGCCAATCCCGACGCGCCACAGCTCCCCGTGCGTCGGAAGGCGCTTCGCGAGGGAAAGACCCTCTATATGGCCCAGCCCCGGCTCAAAAGCGAGAAACCCTTCCTCGAGCTCGATCCCGCCGAGGTGCGCGACATCGACGAGGCGACGACCGTCTCGGGGGTCTCCAAACACGGCGTCCCGGTGGGCCCCGACGGGATACCCGAAATAGACCTGATCGTCTCGGGTAGCGTGGCCGTCACCGCCGAGGGAACCCGCATCGGCAAGGGCGAGGGCTACTCCGACCTCGAATTCGCGGTCCTCCGGGAGTTCGATCTGGTGGGCGACGAGACACCGACGGCGACGACCGTTCACGGGATCCAGATGGTCCCCGAGGCCCCCGACCCCGACGCCCACGACGTGCCCATGGACCTCGTGGTCTCGCCCGAGGGGGTGGTCCGAACCGAGGCCGGGGAGAAACCGACCGGGATCGACTGGAGCGCGCTCTCCAAGGAGCGGATCGACGAGATTCCCGTACTGGGTGTGATCGAGTCCTGACTCGCCTGTTATCCGAACCGACTCCAGAGCCACGCGCCGAGCCACACGACGACCGCGACGGTGCTGGCCGGAACGAGGACTCCGCGAACAGTCGCTTCAGAGACCACGCCGGCGAACCCCAGCGCGATCAGCCCGAGAACTGCGAGCAGCACCACCGCGACCAACTGAAACTGTCGTTCGTAGCGTATCTCCACGATCCCCACTCGTTATTCCGACAAAAAATCCTTGAGGCTCTCAGTCACACCGTTTCGTCGAGCGCTCCGTGAACCGTAAGCGTCCGCTCGATCAGCGTCTCGGGGTCGGGCGCGACCAGTTTGACGATGGCCTCCTTGCCCACCTCGCCGCGGTCGATCACCGCCGCGGGCGTCTCCGCGACGTCGAAGGCTTGGCGGGCACCCCAGCCCATCGTGCTGCCCTCCTTTGCTTTGACGTCCTCGGGTTCCGCCGCGCGGTCGAACTCCGTGACCGGGGCGTCGAGCGCGTCGAGTGCCCCTTCCACGTCCTCGTCGAACCGGCAGTTCACCGCGTATCGGAGGTCGGGCGCGAACTCGCGGGCCGACAGCAGGAAGCGTGCGACGTGACTCGACGCGCCGAAGCGCACGCCTCTGTTGGGTGCGATCCCCGACATCGTTTTGGTGATCCGTCCCTCGACGGCGGCGGTCTCGCTCACTCCCTCGGCGTAGGGGGTCGCTCCGACGACGTTCAGGCCCACCTCGGGGACGAGTCCTCGGAGGTCCGCCGCGACGAACCGCTCGACGATCTCCTGTACTTCCTCGGCCGTCGGTTCGCGTGCCGCGCGGTTTCGGAGCGCAGCGAGGTGGTGGATCGAGCCCGGCCCCTCGCCGACGGCAAGCGGATACCTGACGGCCCGCTCCATGAAATCGAGCGCGCCCGCGACCGCTCCGTCGAGCGCCTCGCCGCGTGCGAGGCGGGCGGCGATCGCCGAGCCCAGCGTACAGCCCGAACCGTGGGTCGCCTCGGTATCGACCCGCGCGTGCTCGAAGACCCGACTCCCCGCGTCGGTCACCAGTACGTCCTGTACGTCCTCGGTCGGCAGGTGCCCGCCCTTGAGTAGCGCCGCCTCGGCGCCCATCCCCACGAGCGCCTCGCCGGCCTCGCGGGCGTCGTCTGCGTCTTCGGGGTCGGTTCCGGTCAGGACGGCGGCCTCGTCGGCGTTGGGCGTCACCACGGTGGCCTCCCCGATCAGCGCCTCGTAGGCCGCCTCGGCCTCGGGTTCGAGCAGACGATCCCCGCTCGTCGCGACCATCACCGGGTCGATTACGATGGATCCGTCGTAGGCCGCGAGTCGGTCGGCGACCAGTTCGACCACCTCGCCCGTCGCGAGCATGCCGGTCTTGATCGCGCCCACCTCGAAATCGTCGAGCACCGCGTCGATCTGGGCGTCGATCTCCGCCGTGGGGAGGACGTGCGAGCGCTCGACCCCACGGGTGTTCTGGGCGGTCACCGCAGTGAGCGCGCTCGTCGCGAAGACGCCGTGGGCCTCCATGGTCTTGATGTCGGCCTGCACGCCCGCCCCGCCGCCCGAGTCGCTGCCCGCGACGGTGAGCGCCACGGGCCGGGACTGGGGTGCCGGCTGGCGGCTCATCGCGCCTCCTCCAGCTCTGCCATCCCCTTCTCGAAGGCCGCCCAGAACGGGTCGCGTTCGGGGCGCTCGACGGGCTCGCCGTCGAAGTAGACGCCCTCGCCCGCCGAGGCCTCGCCGACGACCGCCGCCGGAATGTCCTCCGATTCGAGCGCCGAGAGCACGGCCTCGGCGCCGTCGCTCTCGACGGTCAGGAGCAGGGTCCCCTCGCTGATCGAGATCCACGGGTCGATGTCGAAGGCCGCACACGTCTCCTCGACCCCGTCCATGACCGGCACCGCCTCGCGCTCGACGTCGATGCGCACCTCGCCGGCCCGGGCTATCTCGTGGAGGCCGCCGTAGACCCCGCCCTCGGTGGCGTCGTGCATCGCGCTCACGGGCCCGGCCGCCGAGGCTACGAGCGCGTCACGCACCGGGCTCATGTCGTAAAAGCGCTCTTTGGCCGCCGCGAGGTCCTCCCCGTCGAGCAGGTCCTCGAACTGGATCGAGAGAAGCCCGGTCGCCTCGATCGCGGGCCCCTTGGTGACGATCACCGCGTCGCCCGCGCGCGCGCCGTCCGGGCGCACCAGCGCGTCGGGGTCACCGACCGCGAGCGCGGTGCCGCCGCCGACCATCGGGTAGTTACAGCCCGCATACCGACCGGTGTGGCCGGTTACGACCGAGACGCCCAGTTCCTCGGCCTCCTCGTGCATTCGCTCCCAGACGGTCGCGAACTGCTCGTCGGTGATCTCGGCGGGGAGGTTCAGGTCGATCGAGAGGTGCGTCGGCCGGAGTCCGGAGACCGCGACGTCGCTCATCAGGATGTGAAACGCGAACCACGCCGCCCGGTCGAACCCCAGCGAGGGCATGACGAACACGGGGTCGGTCGCCAGCGCGAGGACCTGCTCGCCGGCGTCGATCACCCCGAAATCGACGCCGTGCTGTGGTGCGAGTCGCACGTCCTCCCGATCGGCGCCGAGGTTCGGGTAGATGTGCTCGTCGAAAAAGGCGCGGTCTACCTTGCCCAGATCGCTCATGGGTCCAGCAATGATGCTGTGGTACTTAGCGGTGGTGATCCTGCAGTCGCCGGGCAAACGCCTTTGGGCTGCCGCCGGATGGGTCGTGCATGGTCAAGGCTTCTGCGGTGCTCGTTCCGGTCGGTATCGTCGGCGTGCTGTTCGGGATCGTCCCGCTTCCAGGGACCGGCCTCCTGTTCGGGCTGCTGGTGACGGTCGCCGGCGCCCTCGCGTGGAAAGCCGGCTACTGAGCGCCGCCGGCGCACTCGCCGGCCCAAGCCCTTTGGACGTTGCGCGGAACCACCGACCATGGTCCGGATCTCGACGGTCGTGATCGTCGTCGGCATCGTTCTCGGTATCGGCCTGCTTCCCGTTCCTATCCCCGGCATCGGGATCGGACTCGGGTTGCTCGTGGTCGGTCTGGGCG
The DNA here is from genome assembly GCF_000196895.1 of Halalkalicoccus jeotgali B3. Classification (NCBI taxonomy): domain Archaea; kingdom Methanobacteriati; phylum Methanobacteriota; class Halobacteria; order Halobacteriales; family Halalkalicoccaceae; genus Halalkalicoccus; species Halalkalicoccus jeotgali. The sequence continues at coordinate 2,638,290 of NC_014297.1, read as the reverse complement.
TCCTCTTGCGTGTGCTCGGGCGCTGAGACCGCGTCGGTTAAGTACCCCTGGGTCCGAGGTCCGCCCCATGAGCGAGGGTTCGCACAAGCGACCGTGGCTCGCGGCCTTTCTGTCGATCGCGTTCCCCGGTCTCGGCCACGTTTACCTCCATGCCTGGATGCGAGCCCTGCTTTGGTTCTGGATGGTCGTCCTCTCGGCGGTCCTGTTCGTCCCCGAGGACCTCGTCGAGGGCGTCACCTCGATCGGCGACGCGATGGCGGTCTCGGCCGACCTGCCCTTCGAGGCCCAAATCGCCCTGTTCGTCGTGATCGCCTTCAGCGCCGCCGACGCCTACTGGCAGGCCGACCGGACGGCGGGCCACGAGACGGGTCGGCGCTGTCCGAACTGCGGGCGCGAGGTCGACGAGCTCGATCTGGAGTTCTGTCACTGGTGTACCGAACCGCTGGCCGGGGACGACGCTACTTCTCGATGATCCGCTCCTCGACGGCCTCGCCGAAGTGGCGAGCCACCGTCTCGTAGTACAACAACACCTCGTCGCCCGCTTCGAGCTCCGTTATCGCTTTCCGCCCCTCGCGGGTGCGGACCTTGATCGTCTCTGCGTTCTGGAGCAGCGTCGCGACGCGATCCCCGCTTTCGGTTTCGGCCTCGACGCGGAACATCGGCCGGCTCTCGATCTTCACCCGGCCGACGATCGCCTCGCGGGTCTGTCCGTCCGTGTTCACGAGCTGGACCTCGTCGCCGCTTTCGAGCTCCGAGAGGTACTTCGTGCCGCCGTCTGGCGTGCGCACGTAGGCGTGGACCGCCCCGGCGTTCACCCGGAAGGGCCGGGAGGCGACGTATGGCGATTCTGCGGTCTCGGCGTGGACGAAAAACAGGCCTCGGCTCATCGAGCCCACGAGCATCCCCTCGTCGTGCTCCATCAGGCTGCCCGTGTCGACACAGACTCGATCCGCACTCCCCGTCTGGGCGATCTCGGTGACCGTCGCCCACTCCAGATCGAGCTGTTCGCGCTCGGCGCTGTCGCGTACGGCAACCGTCTCGCGGATCGTATCGGGATCGTCCGAATCGAGCAGGACGGCATCGGCACCCAGTTCGAGCGTCTCGAAGGCGGTGCGGGCCTCCTCCGCACTCTGCACGCCGGCGATCAGGTCGGTCTCCTCGCCGATCCTCGCGATCAGGTTTTCGAGGGGAATGATCGTCCAGTCCTCGCCGATCACGATGGTGTAGTCGGCCTCATCGGCCGCCTGCTCGGCGAACGCCTCGTAGTACTCGTCGAGGATCCTGATATAGGCGCCCGTTTCGGCCTCCTCCTCCCGGCGCAGCGCCGAGAGGTCCGCCGAGCCCGAGAAGTCCTGTGGGAGGTCCACGGTGCCGTCGCCCTCGCCTTTCTTGCCGACGACGACCGCATCCGGCTCGGCGTCGGTTTCGGGTTCCTCGGCGTCCATGACGTGGACGTCGCCGCCGGAGCGGAAGGCGGCGACGTTCACGCTGCCGAGTTCGCGCACCCGTTCGACGTCGGCCTCGTCGACGAGCACCCAGTCGACGCCGGCCTCCAGACCGGCGGTGATTCGTCGTCTGCGCGCGTCCCAGTCGCCGACCGCGTCGTCGGCCTTCAGCCAGACGGATCGTGTCATGTCTCGTCGCTCGTACGGGGCGGGCTTGAAACCAACCTTTTCGGCGCCGGGTGGGAGCTTTAGCGCTGGGGCCCGTAGCGTGTGCGTGACAGAACACGTCCTCTACGGCGGGAAGGGCGGGGTGGGAAAGACGACGATGGCCGCCGCGACCGGGCTGGCATCCGCAAAGCGCGGCGAGCGCACCCTCGTCGTCTCGACGGACCCGGCCCACTCGCTTTCGGACTCGTTCGAACTCGCCCTCGACGGGGAGCCGAGCGCCGTTCGAGAGAACCTCTTCGCGGTCGAGATCGACCCCGAGAGCCGCGCGGACCGCTACCAGTCGATCGTCTCGGCGATCGCGAGCGATCTCCGGGCCGTGGGGATCAGCCTCTCGGAGGACGAGGTCGAGCGCCTGTTCGGCTCGGGCATTCCTGCGGGAGGTGATGAGGCCGCCGCCCTCGACGTGCTCGCCGAGTACGTCGACTCGGGCGACTGGGGCCGGATCGTCTTCGATACCGCGCCGACGGGGCATACCCTTCGGCTGCTCGAACTGCCCGACGTGCTCGACGCCGCGCTCGAAACCACCGACTCCGTGCGGGGCCAGCTCCACCGGATGGCGACCTCGACCCGGAGCATGCTGATGGGCCCCGCCGCCTACTTCGGGCGCGAGGGCGGCGAGGACGAACTCGCCGAACTGAAAGCGCGAATGGAGCGCGCCCGCGAGGTGCTTCGGGACCCCGAGCGCACGGCGTTTCGCGCCGTCCTCATCCCCGAGCGCATGGCGATCGCCGAGACCGAGCGCTTAGTCGAGCGCCTGCACGAGGTCGAGATGCCCGTCGAGACGCTCGTCGTGAACAAGGTCCTAGAGGACGTCGACGAGGGCTGTTCGCGCTGTCGCACTCGGCGCGACCAGCACCGAAAGCGCCTCGCGGAGATCCACGAGACGTTCCCGGCGTTCGAGATCGTGACTGTCCCCGACGAGACCGGCGAGGTCCACGGAGTCGAGTCCTTGGAGCGGATCGCTGAACGGTTGGAATTATAGCGGTTTGGGGTCGGCTGCGATAGCGGGACCGGTGTGGCTCCGCCGCACCGGGTTTTTCGAGGAGGCTTTTGCTTCGAGGGGTACGCAAACGGGGCGAGCGTATCCGAGGAGTAAAACGGTCCCTATGCGATCTGCCAGCCACCGTCGACCGAGAGCAACTCGCCGGTCGTGTAGCCGGCGGCGTCGCTCGCGAGATAGAGCGTGGCGTCGGCGACGTCCTCGGGAAAGCCCGCCCGCCCCATTGGGATCGGTTTCAAGAACTCCCCGTCGCCGGCGCGTTCCTGCGTGCTCTCGGTGCCGTTCTCGGTGAACTCGGTGGCGATCTGCCCCGGCGCGGTGGCGTTGACCCTGATCCCCTCGGAAGCGAGTTCGAGCGCTGCGCCCCGTGTGAGCATCCGCAGTGCGCCCTTGGTCGTGTCGTAGGCGACCTGGCCGTGCTGGGCGAGGTTCGAACTGATCGAGGCGGTGTTGACGATCGAACCCTCGACTCCGCGCTCGATCATGTCGCTTGCGGCGGCCTGCGTGCCGACGAACATTCCTCGGACGTTGACCTCGTAGCCCGTATCCAGATCCTTCGAGTCGTAGTCAACGAAGGAGCCGCCGACGAACACGCCGGCGTTGTTGGCCATCACGTCCACGCCGCCATAATCGCGTGCAGCCTCGACCACCGAGCGCACCTGCTCGGGGTCGGCGACGTCAGTCTCGACGAACTCGGCTTCCCCTCCCGATTCCTCAATGGCTTCGTGGGTCGGGAGCTGTGCGTCGGGGTCCTTCGGTTCTTCGCGCTGATCCGCGACGATCACGGTCGCCCCCGCGTTTCCGAACCCGAGCGCGATCGCCCGGCCGATACCCGAGGACCCTCCTGTAACGATCACCGTCTCGTCGGCGAAGTCGAAGTGTACGTCGCCCATGCTAGCGGGACCTCGTTCGTCGGGCAAATCGGTTGTGCCTGCAGTCGAGATCACACGCCGTCGAGCCCGACGCGCACCGAGACCCCCAGCGGCTCGTGGGCGTTGTTGCCGTAGCCCTGGGTGTTCCACGGGTAGGCGTCCCCGGCGATCCCAGTCTGCTCGGGGTCGGGGTCGGCGATCCGCGCCGGCTGGGTTCGCCCCTTCGCGTCGGTCGCCCGCGCGAGCAGGCGGTACTCGCCCGCCTCGGGGTACCACTCGGTCCGGAAGCGCCGCCAGGCGTACCGGCCCAGCGCCGGCTCCCCGAGGTCCGTGTCGGTCCACGTCTCGCCGCCGTCGACGGAGAGCCCGACGCGCTCGACGGGGGTCTCGCCGGCCCACGCTAGCCCCCGGATCTCGACGGTCTCGTCGGCCGACAGGCTCGTGCCGTCGGTGGGGGCGGTGATCAGCGACTTTGGGAGTTGGTCGAAGAAGTAGGCGTGGCGTGGCTCCTCGGCCGCCATCTGCTCGTCGGTGTCCGTCGTCTCGACCGAGTCGAGTTCTTCGGGCTCGTCATCGTCGTCGAAGCGCAGACGGTACTCCAGCTGCTGGTATTTGGTATACCCTTCCCACTCCTCGCCCGTGGGCATCGAATCGGCCACGTGGATCCGGTCGACCCACTTGACGCTGTTGTTGCCGAACCAGCCCGGCACCAGCAGGCGCACCGGATGGCCGTGATCGGGCGGCAGCGGCCCGCCGTTCATCTCGTAGGCGAGCACGCAGTCCTCCCTCACTTTCCCTATCGGCAGGGACCGACAGAAGACCTCCTCGCCCTCGGGGGCGTCCCCGCCCACGACCGCAACCCAGCCCTCGTCGGTCGCCCCGTACTCCTCCAGCAGCGCCCGCACGGGCGTGCCTGTCCAGACGGCGGTGCTCACCGCCCCGTCGGTCCACTGATGGCCCTCCGCGTCCGGTTCGAAGGAGGCCCGCCCGTTGCCCGAACACTCCATGGTGTGGACGACCGATTCCGTAGGATAGTCCTCGCGCAGCTCCTCGAACCCGACGGTGGGGCCCTCGGCGTCCGGTCCCGTCTCCCCGCTTCCGTCGACCAGTCCCGTTAACGATATCTCCCACCCCGCGGCGTCGGTCTCGGGGGTCGGGTAGTGGTTGCGGATGTAGTGGGTCCCCGCGGGCGTCAACAGCCCGTCGAGGTCCGATCGGGATGCGACCTCGGCGTTCTCGGGCGATTTCGAGAGGACTGCGAGGTTCGGAAACTCTTCGTCGAGCGGTGGCTCTCCACCGGGACGGAGTTCGCGCGGCATGGACGGCGGTTCGCCGCCGCCCGCGTTAGGCGTTGTGCCTGCAGTCGTCGTCTCAGGCTTCGACCGCGAGCCCCGCCTCCTCGATGGCCTCCTCGGCGCTCGCGTCCTCGTGGATGACCGCCGACACCGCTCTGGTGATCGCCTCGGGGTCGTCGTGCTGGAAGATCGACCGGCCCATCGAGATGCCCGCGCCGCCGGCGTCGACCGCCCCGCGGACCTTCTCCAGGGTCGCCCGGTCGGTCCCGCGCGCGCCGCCGGCGATCACGACGGGCAGTCGGGTCGATTCGACGACGTGCTGGAAGCTCTCGGCGTCGCCCGAGTAGCCCGTCTTGACGACGTCCGCACCAAGTTCCTCCGCCAGCCGAACCGCGTGGCCCAGCGCCTCGGGGTCGGCGCTGTCGATCCCTGGCCCGCGCGCGTAGGCCATCGCCAGTACGGGGATGCCAAAGCGTTCTGCCTCCCCGGTCAACTCCGCGAGTCCCTCGATCTGTTTCGGCTCGTAGTCGGAGCCGACGTTGATATGGAACGAGACGGCGTCCGCGCCCGCGCGGATCGCCTCCTCGATGGTGCAGGTCACCCGCTTGTCGTTCTCGTCGGGGCCGATGGTGGTCGAGCCGTTGACGTGGACGACGTAGCCCGCGCCGTTGGTGTTGGGGTGGACCCGCGGGGCGATCCCCTTCTGGGTGAGTACACAGTCGGCCCCGCCCCGAGTTACGGCGTCGATCGTCCCCTCGATGTCCTTTAGGCCCTTCACCGCGCCCATGGTGATCCCGTGGTCCATCGGGACGATGAGGTAGTTCCCGTCGGTGCCGATCCTGTCGAGTCGTGCGTCGAATCCCGCGGTCATAGTATGAGACACTCCGGCATGGAGCGGTTATGGACGTTCCGGTTGCGGCCGGCTTTCCGCACCCGCGAGTGCGCCTTCCTTCAGTTCCCTCGCTTTTCGTTCAAGGCGCTCGGCGACCGTTCCGTCGTCCGTATCGCCCTCGGCTACTATATCGACGAGCGCGCTCCCAACGATGATCCCGTCGGCCCCGCCCGCGACGATGCGTTCTGCGTGTTCACGCTCGCTGATCCCGAAGCCCACGGCCTTCGGAACGTCCCACTCTTCTAGCCGTCCGAGGCTCATGTCGGTCTGCTCGCTCACGTCGGTCCGTGCACCCGTGGTCCCGAGGCGCGCTTGGACGTAGACGTAGCCCGAGACCTGGTCCATGATCCGTTTCAGGCGGTCGCCGCGCGTCGTCGGCGCGACGATGAAGACCAGGTCTAACCCATAGGAATCACAGGCCTCCCGGAGCGGGTCCGATTCCTCGGCGGGCAGGTCGGGGACGACGAAGCCGTCGATCCCGGCCTCCGCGGCCCGGCGCACGAACGACTCGGGCCCTTCCTCCGAACCATACCGATAGATCAGGTTGTAGTAGGTCATGCAGACGATCGGCACCTCCACGTCCAGATCCTCGACCAGATCGAAGTAGGCGTCGGGAGTCATCCCGCCGTCCAGCGACCGGACGATCGCGTTCTGGATTGTCGAGCCCTCGGCGATCGGTTCCGAGAAGGGAAGCCCCAGTTCGACGATATCGGCCCCGCCCCGGACCAGCGCGCGGACGTACTCTTTGGTCGATTCGACGTCCGGGTCGCCCGCAGCGAGATACGGGATGAACGCCGGTTCCCCCCGCAGGGCCTCGTCGATGCGACTCCCGCTCATAGTCCACCCCGGAACACGTCCATTTCGGGCGCGTTCTCGATGTCGCGTTCCGCGGTTTCTTCGATCACCGATTCGAGGTCCTTATCGCCCCGCCCGGAGACGTTGACGATCACGACCTCGCCGAGGGTCTCGTACTCCTCTTCGAGGAAGGCGAAGGCGTGGGCCGTCTCCAGTGCGGGGATGATCCCCTCCAGCTGTGAGAGGCGATGAAAGCTCTCTAGGGCCCCGTCGTCGTCGACGTTCACCGGCGTGACCCGACCCTCGTCGACGAGGTAGGCGAGTTCCGGACCCACCCCGGCGTAATCGAGCCCCGAGGAAACGGAATGGGATTCCATGATCTGACCGTCGGAATCCTGAAGCAGTTTGGTTCGTGCGCCGTGGAGGACTCCCTCCGAGCCAGTCGAAAGCGACGCGGAGTTGGGCGCGACGCCACCGTCCTCGTCGACCTCTAAACTACTCCCGCCGGCCTCGACGGCGTACAGTTCCACCCCCTCCTCGCCGACGAACTGGTGGAACGCCCCCATCGTGTTCGAGCCCCCGCCTGCACACGCGAGCACGCTGTCTGGGAGTCCCCCGGTCTTCTCGATCACCTGCCCGCGGGCCTCCTCGCTGATCACCGCCTGAAAGTCCCGGACCATTCGCGGGAACGGATGCGGGCCGACCACGCTGCCGATCACGTAGTGGGTGTCCTCGACCGAGGTAGCCCAGTCGCGCATCGTCTCGCTGATCGCCTCCTTGAGCGTTCCCCGGCCCGTCGTCACGGGGTTGACCGCGGCACCGTTGAGGCGCATCCGGAAGACGTTGGGTCGCTGGCGGTTAATATCGCGCTCGCCCATGTAGATCTCACAGTCGAGCCCCAAGTGAGCACACGCCATCGCGGTGGCGGTGCCGTGTTGCCCGGCGCCGGTCTCGGCGATGATCCGTTCTTTGCCCATGTACTTCGCCAGTAGGGCCTGGCCCAGCGCGTTGTTCAGCTTGTGCGCACCCCCATGAAGGAGGTCCTCGCGCTTGAGATACACCTCCCGGTCGTAGCGCGCGGAGAGGGCCTCCGCGTGCTGGAGCGGCGTGGGCCGCCCCCCGAAATCGCGCAGCCGGGTGCGGAAGTCGTCCATGAACCCGTCCTCGTTCTCGAGGATATACCTCTGATATGCGTCCTCCAGTTCCTCGATCGCGGGCATCAGCGCCTCGGGTACGTACTGGCCGCCGTAGCGTCCGAACTTGCTCTGGCTCATGTCGTGGTGAACTCCCTCGTGTTCTCGCGTACGTCGCCGTCCATGATGGCAGTGCCGATCAACAGCGCGTCCGCGCCCGCCTCGCGCATCCGACGGACGTCCTTTTTCGAGCCGATCCCGCTTTCGGCGACCAACAGCACGTCCTCGGGCGCCTCGCTCGCGACCGATTCGAAGGTGGCGAGGTCGACCTCCAGCTGGGCGAGATCCCGGTTGTTGATCCCGACGACGTCGGCGCCGGCCTCGATCGCTTCCCCGAGCTCCGCCGCGGTGTGGACCTCGACGAGCGGCTGGAACCCCCGCTCCTTGGCCGCCGAGACGAGCCCCGCGAGGTCGTCGACGAACCGGGCGATCAGGAGGACCAGGTCGGCCTCGACGACGTCGAGTTGCTCCCCGCGCAGCAGGAAGTCCTTGCGCAGCACCGGGACGTCCACCGCCTCACGAACCCGCCGTAGAGTCTCGGGCGATCCCCCGAAATGCTCGGGTTCGGTGAGTACTGACAGCGCCGTTGCCCCGCCAGCGACCATCTCCCGGGCCAGTTCTACTGGATCGTCCTCGCGGACGCCCTTGGTCGTCGGGCTGGTCGGTTTGACCTCGGCGATCACCGGCGTTCGTCCGTCCTTCTCGGCCTCCGCGACCGCCTCGGGGAACGATCGGGCCTCGACCGAGAGGCGCTCTTTGCCCCCTTCGCGTTCGCACGCCGCCGCGAGGATGGACTCGACGGTCGGCGCGATCGGCTCGCTAGTGTTCATTACTGTACGATAACGTACTGATTTGCACATAAGACTTGCGACCCGGGGTTGAAGTCTCCCTCCGACTTGTGTCGGATATGGACGAAAGCGAGACAGGGATCTACGCCCGCGAGGTCGGTGACGTGGGGGTCGTACAGATCGGGATCGCCTCCGGTCGGGTGATTAGCCTCTCGATACCCGACGCCCCCTCCGAGGAGGCGACGCGAGAGCACGCGCTACTCGATCGGATCGAGGACTACATTGACGGCGAACCCGATGACTTCGAGGACGTCCCGATCGCGCTCACCGTCCCGACCGACCACCGGGCGGTCCTCGAACGGGTGTGCGAGATACCGTACGGCGAAACGACCGACGTGGCGAGCCTCGCCCGACGAACGCCGGGGTTCGACGAGGACGACGAGAACGCCGTCAGAACCGCACTGGAGGCGAACCCCGTTCCGATCCTGATTCCGAGCCACCGGATCGTCGACGGACCCGACGTTCTCCCCGGCGGTCTCGACCGCGGACTCCGAGCGATCGAAGCGGGCGGTTAGGTCCACTCGACGCCGAGCCCTTCGTGAATCACGAATTCGAGGGCGTTCACGAGGTAGTGGGCGAGGACCACGGCTAGAAGGCTCTCCGTGAGGACGAACGCCACCGCGAGGGCGAGCCCCAGCAGTCCCGTAACGAGGACACCCGTGATTCCCTGTGCGCTGTGACCGGCCGCAAAGAGGACCGAAGACGGAACGGCAAGCAGCCACGGCGAGACGCCGTAGCCAGCCCAGACGACGCCGATCAGCACGCCCCGAAACAGGAACTCCTCGAAGACGGCGATCACCGGGAGGACGACCCCGAGCAGGACGACCCACCCGCCGGCCGAACCGGGTGCCAGCAGTTCGCGCAACCCCTCGTCGTACTCGCCTCCCAGTCGCTCGGCCGTCGCGCCACCGAGTTCCGACGCCAGATAGAGGACGACCCCGAGTCCCACACCGACCGAAAGCGTCGTCCTCGCCGTGCTCGTCCCGATACCGAGTGCTTCGAGTGGTATCTGCGTGTACCAAGCGGCCACGAGCAACAGACACAGAAAGAGTCCCTGTGAGAGCGCGACGTTCGCCAGCATGAGTCCGCTCGTGAGTTCGACATCGGGGTCGGGCTCTTCGAGTGTCGACTGGGACGTTCGCGACAGCGCGAGAAGTAAACCGGTGACGACGCCCGACAGTCCGACGAACGTCGCCCACTCGGGCACGCTACTGCGGCGTCGGCGAGCCGCTCGGGACCTGCCGATCCCGTTCGAGCGCGGTCGTGATGTTCTTCAGGCGGTCGACCAGCCCGTCCTTTTCGGGTTCGCCGACCAGTGCGATCTCGAGCACCTCGCTGATGTGGCTGACGGGGACGACCTCGACCTGTTCTTCGTATTCGTCCTCGATCATCACGTCCTGTTCGTTGGATTTGGGAATGATCACCGTATCGATACCGGCCTTCGCGGCGGCCTCGATCTTGTGGGTGACGCCGCCGACGGGCAGGACGTCGCCCCGGACCGACAGCGAGCCGGTCATCGCGACGTCCTGGGCGATCGGGATTTCCTCCAAAGCGCTGATCACTGCTGTGGCGATCGAGATCGACGCCGAGTCGCCCTCGACGCCCTCGTAGCTCTGGAGGAACTGGATGTGAACGTCCAGTTCGTTGATGTCCTGGTTGGTGAACTTCTTGATGATCGCCGAGACGTTCTGAACCGACTCCTGGGCGATCTCCTGGAGCTTCCCGGTCGCGATGACCTCGCCGTGGCCCTGGGTGACCTCGGCCATGATCGGCTTGACGATGCCGCTGTCGTCGCCCATCACCGCAAGGCCGTTGACGCGGCCGACGACGCCGCCCTCGTTCATCGTCATGTCGTAGTCGCTGTAGCGCTCGATGTACGTGTCGGCGAGTTGCTGTTCGATCGAGCGCGAGCGTTTCTTCGCCTGCAGGACGTGATCACGGGTGGTGAACTCCGCGTCCTCCGCCCGGGCGATGTCGCCTGCGACCCGAACCAGCCCGCCGAGGCTCCGAAAGAGAAGCGTCAGGTGACCCTTGCGCCCCGACCGGCGCTTGGCCTCGAGGATGACCTCCTCGACGGCCTCGCGCGTGAAGTGGGGCAGCCGCCCGTCGTTTTCGACCTCTTGGGCGACGAACCTCGCATATTTGCGGCGCATCTCGGGGGTGTCCTCGATGGTGTCGTCCATGAACACCTCGTAGCCGTAGCCCTTGATCCGCGACCGCAGTGCAGGATGCATGTTCTCCAGTGCGTCGCGGTTCCCGGCTGCGACCATGATGAAGTCACACGGGACCGGCTCGGTCTGGACCATCGCACCCGAGGAGCGCTCGGACTGGCCAGTAATGGAGAACTCGCCCTCCTGGATCGCGGTCATCAGGTGTTGCTGGCTGCGGACGTCGAGCGTGTTGATCTCGTCGATGAACAGCACGCCGCGGTGGGACTTGTGGATCCCACCCGCTTCCACGCGATCGTGACTCGGCGTCTCCATCCCGCCCGACTGGAACGGGTCGTGACGGACGTCGCCCAGCAGTGCGCCGGCGTGGGCACCCGTTACGTCCTCGAAGGGCGCGGTGGTGCGGTCGGCGTTGTTGATCAGGAGGTTCGGGATCATCGCGTCGCTGCCGCGGTTCGCGTACTTGAACGCGAGGTAAATGATCGCGGCGGCGATGATCCCAAGCAGGATGTTCCCGATGAACAGCGAATATCCGAGAATGACGATGATGATCAGCCACATGAGGATCGTCCGCATCGTGTTTCGCTTGCGGGCTTCCTCCTTGTGGGCGTCGACGATCTGATCGCCCTTTCCGGCGGGCACTGTCCTGACCTTCGGCTCGTTGCCGTCGTCGGGATTGTGGTAGATCAGGACGTCCTGGAGGTCCTCGTTCGGGAGGAGCTGGGTCATCGCTTTCGCCAGCATCGACTTGCCCGTCCCGGGCGAGCCGATCATCAGGATGTGTCGGCGCTGTTTGGCGGCCTTGCGGACGATCTCCTGGGCGTGATCTTGGCCGATCACCTGATCGACCAGCTTTTCGGGGACCTTGATGTCCTCGGTCGACTCGACTCGCAACCCACCCAGCAAGTCGTCGTCGTCCTCGGAGATCTCGGCGTCGAACTCGACATCGACGTCGCTGCCGAACCCGCCACCCGAGTCCTCGGGCGTGGACTCCTCCTCGACGTCGTCGGGCCCGGGGTCGTGGTCCGACGACTCGCTCGCCCCGTCTACGGGGCGATCTTCGGTGTCTCTCTCGTTGCTCATAGAATCTGGTCGCTGATGAAAACGAAGGTTGCGCAACTGATATACTTTCTCCCTGCCGTTGGGCGGACTCGCTACGCTTTTGGTGGCACGTCCTGTCGGGTTCGACAGGACGATGACACGGGGGTTCTATATCGGTCGGTTCCAGCCGTACCACAACGGTCACCACCGCATGGTCGACCGAATCGCGAGCGAGGTCGACGAACTCGTCCTCGGGATCGGCAGTGCCGGCGATTCACACTCCAGGCACGATCCCTTTACCGCCGGCGAGCGCATCATGATGATCACCAAGTCGCTCGTCGAGTACGATCTGGTGACCTACGCCGTCCCCATCGAGGACCTCGATCGCAACTCCGTCTGGGTCAGTCACGTCCAGAGCATGAGCCCCGACTTCGAGGTCGCCTACTCGAACAACCCCCTCGTGATTCAACTCTTCGAGGAGGCGGGCGTCGAGGTCCGCCAGTCCCCGATGTTCAACCGCGAGGAACTCGAAGGGACGGAGGTGCGAGAACGCATGATCGAGGACGAGGACTGGGAGAGTCTCGTTCCCGGACCCGTCACCGACGTGATCTCCGAGACCGACGGCATCGAGCGCATCCAGCGGGTCAGCGAGACCGACGCCAACGGGATATGATCACGCTCGCCTCCGATTTCGGTGAGCCGTACCCCGCGGCGATGAAGGGCGTCCTGCTCTCGCGCACCGACGCCCAACTGGTCGACGTCGCCCACAACCTCCCTCGACAGGAGCCCCGCACCGCCGCCTTCTGGCTCCGTGAAACCCTGCCGTGGTTTCCCCCGGCGGTCCACCTCGCGGTGATCGACCCCGGCGTCGGAACCGACCGGGCGGCGCTCGTCGTCCGGGCCGGCGAGAGCGCCCTCGTGGGACCGGACAACGGCGTCCTCATGCCCGCAGCACGCGAACTCGGCGAGCCTGAGGTGTTCGCGATCGACCCCCACCACGGGGAATTCCCCGCCACCGGCGGCGAGGGGAGCACCTTCGACGGCCGGGACGTTTTTGCACCTGCTGTCGCGGCGGTCCACGAAACCGGCGTCGACGAGTTGGAGGGACTCGGGTGGCTCTCGGCGCTCGACGACCCCGAGGAGCTTCGCTTCCCCGAACCCGACCTCCGGGGCCGGGAGGCGAGCGGTGAGGTACTGGTCACCGATCGTTTCGGGAACGCGATCACCAACATCCCCGGGAGCCTTCTGGAGGACCGTTTCGGCGATGAGGTCGCCGTCAACGGCACCGCCGTCCCCGCAGAGCGGAGCTACGCGGGTGTCGAACCCGGCCACCGGCTGGTCACCGTCGGCAGCCACGGCAACGTCGAGCTCGCGGTCAACGTCGGCCGCGGCGACGACGCCTTCGGTGTTGGCGTCGGCTCCGACGTGACGATCTCGTTCTGAGCGAAGCGTTTCGCTTACTCACTTACCCGCCGATGATCGACCCGCCGTTTATGTGGAGCGTCTGGCCGCTCATATAGGACGAATCCTCGCAGGCCAGATAGACGTACGCCGGGCCGAGTTCGCTCGGCTGGCCCGGCCGGCCCATCGGGACGTCCCGGCCGAACTCGGCGACCGCCTCGGGGTCGAACTGGCCGATCGTCGCCGGGATGAGCGGCGTCCAAATCGGCCCCGGTGCGACCTGATTGACGCGAACCCCTTCGCCCGCGAGTTGCTGGGAGAGCGAGCGGGTAAAGGCGACGATCGCACCCTTGGTCGTCGAGTAGTCGACCAGGGTGTCGTTGCCCTTGAACGCGTTTATCGAGGTCGTGTTGACGATCGTATCGCCGTCCTGCAGGTGGGGCAGCGCCGCCTTGGTCATGTAGAAGTAGCCGTGGATGTTCGTTGCGAACGTTTCCTCCCACTGCTCGTCGGTGATGTCGGTCAGATCGGTCTTCACGACCTGGACCGCCGCGTTGTTCACCAGGACGTTCAGATCACCGAGCTCCTCGACGACCTCCTCGACGGCCACCTGGCAGAACGCGCTGTCGCGGACGTCGCCCGCGATCGTCAGGCTCTCTTGGCCCTCGTCCTCGACCATTTCAGCGGTCGTCTCGGCGTCGGCCTCCTCGTCGAGGTACAGCACGGCGACGTCAGCCCCCTCTCGGGCGAAATGCACCGCGGCCGCGCGACCGATCCCGCTGTCCCCGCCGGTGACGATCGCGACGTTCCCTTCGAGTTTGCCGCTGCCCTCGTAGTCCTCGCGGATGAACTCCGCGGGCGGTTGCATCTCGCTTTCGAGGCCGGGCTGGCGGTCCTGTTCCTGGGCCTCGATCGCCGCTGCCTTCTCGCGGGCTTCCTGACTGGTCATGACCCGCGATACTCCTGGTTCGCTGTTGAGGGTGTTCGTTGCGATGGAAGGCTCATTCGGATCGCCGCTACCGGTGCGTTTAGAGCCCACGGGCTCGGTCGTCCCCGGGCTTTCGCCCATCGCCCTCGCCGGCTGGCGGATGACCGGGGTGGATTCGTGATCGGGCGCTCGCCTCGGGTGGTCAGTTCGTACCGAACGGGTGATTACGCGGGGCCGATTCGACACCGACTGCATGAGCGACGCCTTCGCGCTGATGAACGTGATCGGGCTGCTCGCCTTCGCGATCGTCGGCTCGCTCAAGGGCGCGGAGGCCGATCTCGATCTGTTCGGGGTCGCAGTCCTCGGGGTTCTAACCGCGCTCGGTGGCGGGATCGTCCGCGATACGCTCGTCGGGCGGGTCCCCCTCGCGCTCCGCGCGACGACCGACGTGCTGGTTGTGCTCCTCGGCGTCGCGCTCGCGCTCGTCCTCATCCGACGGTTCGGCGACCTCCGCGAGCACCCGCTCGTGGTGCTTCCCGATGCGGTCGGACTCGCCGCGTTCGCCGCGACCGGCGCCTCGGTCGGCTACGAGGCCGGCCTTACCCCCTTCGGGATCGTCGTCCTCGCCACGCTGACCGCCGTCGGCGGCGGCAGCCTCTGTGATCTCTTACTCACCCGTGTCCCGGTCGTCCTCCGCGAGGACTTCTATGCGACGCCCGCCGTCGTCGGCGGCGTGGTCTTCTGGATCGCCGTCTCGATCGCTATCCCCGTCGGAACCGCGACGCTCGGCTGTGCCGGGGCGGCTCTCGTCCTTCGCCTGCTCGCGCTGCGTCGGGGCTGGCGGCTGCCGACGGTGTAGCGGTCCTCCGTTGCACCCGTGAGCGGCGCAGGCGCGAGCGGCTTTTTTAGTGCAGGTTTTTGCACCGAGTGGTGTCCGAAGCACGCGAAGCGTGTGAGGACACCCGAAGTGTAAAAAAGTGCGTGCGCTCAGTCGGCGGCGATGATGTCGTCGATGCGGACGATCATCGTCGCGGACTCGGTGGCGCTCTCGACGGCCTCGCGCTTGACGGCGGCGGGGTCGAAGACGCCCTCCTCGATGGGGTCTGCGACCTCGCCGGTCTGACCCTTCGAGATGATCCCCGCCCGACCGCTAGAATCGTACTCGGCGCGCAGGTCGACCAGCGCGTCGATGGGATCCATGCCGGTGTTGCGCGCCAGCGTCCGGGGCAGGACTTCGACGGCGTCGGCGAAGGCCTCGACGGCGAGCTGTTTGCGCCCGGAGATGCCGGCGGCCTCGCTGCGGACTCGTTCGGCGATGGCGATCTCGGTCGCGCCCGCGCCGGGGACGATCCCGCCCGAATCGAGCGCGGCGGTCACGACGTCGAGCGCGTCGTCGAGCGCGCGTTCGAGCTCGTCGACGACGTGTTCGGTGCCCCCACGGAGGAACAGCGTGACGGCCTCGGCCTCGGCACCACCCTCGACGAACGCGAGCTCATCGTCGCCGTACTTCTCGACGGCGGTCGATTCGGCGTGCCCGAAGTCCTCGCTGTCGAGGTCCTCGAGGCTACCGATCCGTTTCGCGCCGACCGCTCGCGCGATCGCGCGGGCGTCCTTGTTGCCGACGTTCTCGAAGGCCAGAATGCCGGCCTCCGCGAGCGCGCTCGCGACGCGGTCCTCGATGTCGTCGGTAACGAAGGCGACGTCGACGCCCGCCGCCGAGAGTTTCTCGGTGTAGCCCCGAAGCTCGCCCTCTTCTGCCTCGATGGCGGCGTTGAGCTGGTCGATATCGGTGATGTTGTACTCGGCGTCGATGCTTGCTTCTCGGACGCCGAGTTCCATGTCGAGCACCGCAACGGTCGCGTCCTCGACCGAGCGGGGCATGTTGTCGTTTGCGGGCTCCTCGTCGACGATGACGCCCTCGACGAGTTTCGTCGCGCTCGACGAGCCGCCGACCTGGGGCTGGACGCGGATCTCGTCACGCGCGATGCCCTCGTCGGTTCGGACCTGCTTGACCGTCTCCACGACGATCTCCGCGAGCCGTTCGGCGCCGATGTCGCCGGTGCCCTTGCCGGTCATGCTGGATTCAGCGACCGCGCGGAGGTGCTCGTCATCGAGTTCGCCCTCGACGGTGATCTCCTCGATCGCCTCCTGGGCGATGCGGGCGGCCTCGTGATACCCCTCGACGATCGTCGTCGGGTGGACGTCGTCCTCGAAGAGGTCCTCGGCCTGTGCGAGCAGTTCGCCGGCGAGCACCGCGGCCGTCGTCGTCCCGTCGCCGACCTCGTCCTCCTGGGTCTGGGCGACCTCGACGATCATCTGGGCCGCGGGGTGCTCGATGTCCATCTCGTTCAGGATCGTTGCCCCGTCGTTGGTGATGACGACCTCGCCCGAACTGTCGACGAGCATCTTGTCCATCCCGCGCGGGCCGAGCGTCGTGCGTACGGCCTCGGCGACGGCCTTGCCCGCCGCGATGTTCGAGGACTGTGCGTCCTTGCCCTGCGTCCGGGAGCTGTCGTCGTTGAGAATGAAGACCGGCTGTCCGCCCATGCGCCGCTGTGATGCTTGTGACATATGTACTCCTCAGATAGGGGTCGTTAGCGGTTCTATATAATAGTTTCTATTCTTTACATCCCTGATAGGACGTGACAATCCCCTCCGGCGGGGTTATCGCCAGTCGTACCGTTCGATCGCCCGATCGCGTCGCCCGGAGATCCCGTGGGGGTTTCGCCGCGGCGTTCGGTCACTCACGCGTGCCCGCAGGCCGTCTTTCAGCCCGACGAGCGTGTTTGCCGTCACCGCGCTCCCGCCGCCGACCCACGCGGTGGGCCGCACGCTTCCTCGGAGAACGCTCCGTGCGGAGGTGACGCCGTCGGCGGCCGTATGGCCGACCAGCCGCCGAAGCACCGTCGGTCGCGGACCGTAGTTCTTCGCGAGCCGGTAGGCCAACGCCCGGTACTTGAGTCCCCAGCGCTGGCTGGCCTCGCTGCCGATGAAGCTGCTGGCCCGGTGGACGATCCGTGGGTCGGTGTCGTCCCCGCCGTCGGTTTCGACCCCCTCGCGGACGCCCATTGCCGACTGCCAGCTCACGGCCCGGCCCTGACCCGCGAGCCGGTGGGCCAGATCGCGTGCCCCGCCGGTCTCGAGGTACTCGTCGAACCCGTCCAACTCGTCGAGGACCGCCCGGGTCAGCGCGACGTTCCCGCCGTTGAAGTAGGTGACCTCCCGCCCGGCGATGGTCCGGCGTTCCCGGGCTTCGGTGGTGTGGCCCCCGCGGATCGGCCGGTGGGTCGGGCCGGTGACGGCGTCGATGTCGTTGCCGGCGATCCCGGCCTCGATCGCCCCCGCCCAGCCGTCCTCGATACGGTGGTCCTGATCGAGCAGCGCCACCACCTCGCCGCTCGCGACCTCCAGGCCGGCGTTTCGCGCGACGTTGATGTTCCGGTCGGCGATCTCCACGAGTACGTCCACGTCGGGGCGCTCGTGGACCATGCCGCTCGTGCCGTCCGTCGAGGGTCCGTTGACGACGATGGTCTCGACGGCCGGCAGGCGCTCGCGGAGCGCGTCGAGACAGCCCACGAGCTGTCGCCGACCGTTCAATGTCGGAACCACGACGGACAACTCCATACCACCGGATACCGCGCCCGAACACTAAAAATACGGTGGACCGACACCTGTCGAACTATAGATAGCTAGCTGACACGAGCGCTCCAGTAGGAAACGGACGGGAACTCCCCGAGGAACTCGGTGGCGCGAAGCTCCGACTCGATCCGGTAGAACCCGTCGGCCAGCGCGCGCGGGATCGCCCGGTACAACCCGTAGGGCAACAGGAAATCGTGACTGGAGTCGGCCAGTTTATAGCCCGTCCGGTCGAGCATCGCGTGGACGTCCTCGTCGGCGTACAGCCGCGATCCCATCGGCAACAGCCAGTTGTAGATCGAGCGCGTACTCGGCGTGTTGAACGTATCGAAGACGAGTCGTCCATCGGTTACCCGACGGATCTCCCGGAGGTACCGATCCGGGTTCGGGATGAGGTGGAAAAACCGCATCGCCAGCACCGCGTCGAAGTGACCGTCCGGAAACGGTAGGCGGGCGGCGTCACCTCGGACGAACTCGACGCGTTCGGAGAGACCCGCCACCCGCGCCTTCTCGCGCCCCTGAGAGAGCATCGCGTCCGAGATGTCGAGGCCGACGACCTCCGCACCGCGGGCGGCGAGCATCGCGGTGAACCGACCGGTCCCACAGGCGATCTCGAGGACCTTCTTGCCTTCCAGATCGCCAAGCGCGGAGCTGACCGCCTCCTTCTCGCGGCGGTCGATCAGCCGGCCGCCCCTGGAGAACCGCTTGTCTTCGTACTCCTCGGCGACCTCGGCCGTCTGGTACCACTCCTTGCCCTTCACGGTTTCACTACTTCGGTCGGGGGATAAAATCCTACTGAATCACTGGCCCGTGACCACCCGCTCGGGGCGGATCTTGACGATGACGCGCGGCTCGTCCTCGGCGTCGTGATAGGGGTACTCCTCGACGTCCATGTACCGGCGGGCCAGCGAGTCGATGTGCTCGACGGCGCCGTCCTCGGTCACCTCCGCGACTTCCCCCCGGATCGAGAGGTACGTGTAGGGGTCCTCGGGGTCGAGGATCGAGAGGCCGACCTTCGGATCGCGCGTCAGGTTGCGTTCCTTTTGGCGGCCCCGCACCGTGTTGATCAGGACGTACTCGCCGTCGTAGTCGACCCAGACCGGCGTCACCTGCGGGGTGCCGTCGTCCATGAGCGTCGCGACGTGTGCGAACGTCTTCCGGCCGAACAGCCCCTCGTACTCCTCGGGGATCGAT
This sequence comes from Halalkalicoccus jeotgali B3, assembly GCF_000196895.1. Classification (NCBI taxonomy): domain Archaea; kingdom Methanobacteriati; phylum Methanobacteriota; class Halobacteria; order Halobacteriales; family Halalkalicoccaceae; genus Halalkalicoccus; species Halalkalicoccus jeotgali. Next base: position 2,619,354 of record NC_014297.1, on the reverse strand, counting down.
GCCATACCCCCGATTGGACCGACGGGCCGAAAGCCGTTCCTCAATATGACAATTATACTCCTTAGTGTGTCTATATTGTTTTCATATAACTATAGCCAATGTTTACCACGGGTCCCGCGCGATAGTCGCCCATGAGTACACGCGCGGACGGCCTGAGCGGGACGGAAGCGGTTCTTTCGGAGGAGGAGTACACCGAACGGCTCGTCGAACTGCCGCCGAGTGCCAAACTCGTCGCGAAGGTCCTCGAGACGGACGCGCCGCTTTCACAGGGCCGACTCGCCGAGGAATCGCTGTTGCCCGACCGAACCGTCCGCTACGCGCTGAACCGGCTGGAGGAAGTCGACATCGTCGCCTCGCGCTATAGCTTCCGGGACGCGAGAAAACAGGTCTACTTCCTGCGCCGGTAGGTTCTCGATCCGGCGCGACCAACTCCGTGTATGGACCTCGACCGGTTCTCGGTCCCGACGCCCACGCGCGCGCCGACCGGGACGACCAACGCCTACCGGGTGGGCGATCTCCTGATCGACCCCGCGACCCGCACCGACGCCCTCGACGCCGCCGCCGAGTCGGCGAGCCACGTCGCCGTGACCCACACCCACCCGGACCACGTCGGGGCGATCGCCGAGTACGCCGACTCGCGGACGGTATGGGTTCTGTCGGGCCACGAGGCGCGCTTCGAGGAGGCAACCGGCGTCGCCCCCGACGCGACGTTCTCGGCGGGCGATCGTCTCGCCGGCCTGACCGTCCTCGAGACCCCCGGGCACGCCCCCGATCACGTCGCCTTCGTGATCGACGGGGCGATCGTCTGTGGCGACCTGGCGATGGCCGAGGGGAGCACCTTCGTCGGCGGCGACGGCGCCGACATGACGCGGTATCTCGACTCGCTCMGACGGCTTCGCGACCGCGACCCGCGAACCCTCTATCCGGGCCACGGCGAGGTGATCGACGCGCCGGCGCGACGGATCGACTGGCTGATCGAGCACCGTCTGGAGCGCGAACGCCGAGTTCTGCGGGCGATCGAGGCCGGAAACCACGGGATCGAAACGATCCGCGAGGCGGCCTATGAGAAGGACCTCGCGGGCGTCGAGGACCTCGCGACGCTGACCGTCGAAGCCCATCTAGAGAAGCTCACCGCCGAGGGTAACATCGAGTGGGACGGCGAGCGCGCCCGAACCCGGCCCTGACGACGGGCTTTTGGGCCATCGGAACGAGGACTCACCGTGGAATCGCTGGAATCGGAACTCGAACGCGCCCGCGACCTCGAGGTCGGCGAGCTCGCGGACGCCATCGAGTCGATCGGCTTCGAGTGTACCCGGTGTGGGGCCTGCTGTACGAGTGAGGCCGACGAGCCCCACACCGCGACGGTGTTCCCCGACGAGGTACGAGAGCTACGGGACGCGACGGAGTCACGAAGCGACGAGCCCGCTCCTGACGCTCGCTCACAGCGATCGCGAGACTGGCGCGACGTCGCCCGACCCATGCCCTACGGGCTCGACGACGGCGAGGGCGAGACCTTCGAGTGGGCGCTGCAAACCGACGGCTGTGGGGACTGTACCTTCTACGCCGAGGACGAGGCCGGGGTCGGTGCCTGTACCGTCCACGGGGATCGGCCGCTGATCTGTCGGACGTATCCCTTCAGCGTCGCGCTCGGCGGGACCAGCCAGCCGATGGGCGAGGCCGTGGACGGGGAGGGAATGGTCCGTGCCCACGAGTGTGAGGGGCTGGGCCGTGACATCTCGCGTGAGGAGGCCGAGGAGCTGGCGCGTGCGCTCAAAGAGCGGGCGGTCCGCGAACTCGAGGAGGCCATCGGGGTCCGCGAGAACTATCGGCCCGTGGAGGGATCGACGGTGGTCTACGATTCGGAAGGGCCGAAACGACCGGATGGAAGCGCCGTCGGTGCCGACACTACTAATAGGGGCGACACCCACGATTAGCGTGGAGATCTCTCCATGCAAATCTCTGATAAACTCCTGTGTCTGTTCAACGCCGAACTCGCCGAACGCGACGACGAGTACGTCGTCCGGATCCCCGAAAGCGAGGTCGAAACCGGGTCGATCGAACCCGGCGAGACCTACCGCGTCGCGCTCATCTCCCGCGAGACCGAACGCGAGGGGACCGATACCTCCACGAAACGGCGCCCCTCGAGCGAACCCCAACCCCCCGTCGAGGAGGGCGAGATCCGCTACGTCGAAATCGAGGACATCGGCAAGCAGGGTGACGGGATCGCCCGCGTCGAGCGCGGGTACGTCATCATCGTCCCCGGTGCCGAGATCGGCGAGCAAGTGAAAGTCGAGATCAGCGAGGTCAAGTCGAACTTCGCGGTCGGCGAGATCATCGAGGAATCGATCTAACACCTACCCGGTCGGTCCCCATTGTGGGGACCGGTTCCCCGGCAACTCCGGCGCGTTCCGAAAGGGTTGCCCCCCATCCCCGTCTCCGTAGCGACAGTGGCACCGACCCGCCTGTTCGTCTCGCTGTGCTCGATGGCGTTTCTCATCAACCTCGTGCGCGTCGTCTACGCGCCCCTGGTCGAACCCCTGCAGGCGGCCTTCTCGGTGGGCCCGGGCACCGTCGGCCTGCTGGTGACGCTCGTCTGGACCGGTAGCGCGCTGCCCCGGATCCCGATCGGCTACCTGCTGACCATCGTCCCCCGTCACCGGGTCGTCCTGCTGGCGGGGGCGACCCTGACGGGGTCGTCGCTGTTGGCGACGTTCGCGGACTCGATTCTCACGCTCGCGGTCGGCACCTTCCTGATCGGTACCGCCACCAGCGGCTACTTCGTCGCCGCGAACCCGCTGATCAGCGAACTCTATGCCGGGCAGGTCGGCCGGATGCTTGGGATCCACGGCACCGCGACCCAGCTGGCGGCGGTGATCGCCGCACCGCTGGTGAGCCTCTCGCTGCTGGTCTCCTGGCGGGTCGTCTTCGCGCTTGTCGGGATCGCGGCACTCGGCGCGACCGCCGTGCTCTACCGGATCGCGAGACGGACCGAGTTCCCCGCCGCCAGCGGCGTCGACCGCGATTTCGTCGGTGCGATCCGGGCCCAGTGGCGCCTCATCGCGCTCGGGGTGTTGGTCTTCGGCGCGACGAGCTTCCTCTGGCAGGGGCTGTTCAACTTCTATCCCTCCTACATGGAGACCGCCCGTGGGTTCGATCCGGAACTGGCAAGAAACCTGCTGACGGTGGCCTTCGCCGCCGGCGTGCCCGCCTTCTGGATCAGCGGCCGGCTCGTCGACCGCCTGCCGACGGTACCGTACCTGCTCGCCGTCATCGCCTCGTTCGCCGCGGGCGTGTTCCTGTTGACGCTGACCGAGGGGCTTCTGGGTATCGTCGTCCTCAGTGCGCTGATCGGCTACGTCATCCACAGCATGTTCCCCGCGGCCGATACCTTCCTGCTGTCGTCGTTTCCCGACGAACACCGCGGGGGCGCGTACGCCACCTTCAGCGGCGGGATGATGTTCGGGCAGGCGCTGGGAAGCTGGTTCGTCGGGGCGCTCGTCGAGTACGGGATCGCCTACGACGTGCTCTTCCAGGGGCTCGCGCTCGGACTCGGGGTCCTCCTGTTCGCGTTCACCGTGCTGGGACTCGCGGGTCGCCTCCCCGTCGCGATCGCGTAACGGCCCGCTTTTACCCGCTCGCCCGAAGGGTCGCTCGATGGAGTACGTCCAAGAGCGGATTGCGACGGTCCACGACCTCACCGGTCGCGTCCCCGACGCGCCCGTCGACCGGGCGGCCGTCGTCGTCCCCATGACCGACCGCGAGTACGCCGGGCTGGCTCCCGAGCGCACGCTCTCGGCGCTCGAGGACGTCGACCCCGCCCGCGTGATCGTCCCGATCCGCGCGCCCGCCGACCGCGTCGAGTCGTTCGTCGCGTGGCTCTCGGGGTTCGACCTTCCGCTGACCCCGCTGTGGTGTAACGCACCGGCCGTCGAGGCGCTCCTCGACGGGGCCGGGATCGACGCTCCGGCGGGCAAGGGACGGGACGTCTGGCTCGGGCTGGGGCCGGCCGCCCGCGAGGAGTTCGTCGCGCTCCACGACGCCGACGTGAAGAACTACGACGCCTCGCAGGTCCCCCGGTTGCTCGCGCCGCTCGAGGAGTTCGACTTCGCGAAGGGCTACTACGCCCGCGTCGAGAACGACCGGCTCTACGGGCGACTGTTCCGGCTGTTCTACGAGCCGCTGGTCGCCGCCCTCGCCGTGCGCCACCCAGAGCCGATCCTCGAATACCTGGGCGCGTTTCGTTACGCACTGGCCGGCGAAATGGGGTTCACCTCGACGGTCGCCCGCCGGCTCCGCCCCGAACCCGCCTGGGGGCTCGAAACCGGCCTGCTCGGGGAGGCCTTCGGGACCGCCGGATTCGGGGGCACCGTCCAGGTCGATCTCGGGGTCCACGAACACGACCACCGCGCGGTCAGCGGCGAGACGGGCCTGGCGGGGATGAGCGAGCACGTCGCCGGCGCGCTGTTTCGCGTGCTCGACGAGCGGGGGATCGACCCCGAGTTCGAGACGCTCGCCGAACGCTATCGGGAGGTCGCGGAGCGATTTCTCGCGGGCTACGCCGCCGACGCCGCGTTCAACGGGCTGGCGTACGACCGGGCGGCAGAACGCTCGCAGGTCGACGCCTACGCCGAGGCGATCTCCCCCGCCGAGGGCGACGACCGACTCCCCGCGTGGGCCGACGCCGATCTCGATCCCGGAGCCGTACTGGACGCGAGCGGACGGGCGATCGACGCGCTCTGAGCGGGCTACCGGCGCTCGCGCCCGAGGCGATCGGCCATCTGCTCGGCGCTCGAATCGAGGCGCGGATCCTCGGCGAGGCGCCACTCTCCATCCTCGCGTCTGACCCGCCCCGCGCGCTCGAGGTCCTCGAGGCGTCCGGCGACCGCGGCGTGTTCGGCCCCGAGGACGGCGGCGATCCGCCCGGCGCTCGCGGGTTCGACCTCGCCGAGCGCGGCCAGGAGTGCGGTGTCGTCCATAGCGGGGACAGGGACGAGGGGAACAAAGCCGTTGTGTCGGGGGTTCTTCACCGCGGCGCTCGATAGGCGGCCCATGCTCACGGACGACGAACTCGCGGGGATCTGTGACCTCTTCGGGGCACTGACGCGCGAGGAACTGGCTCGCGCACGCTCGGAACTGGCCTTCCGGCGCGACGAGGAAGCCGGTCCCGAGGGGCGCATCGAGGCGGCGCTTTCGACGTACGCACTGGTCGAACACGACGGGCTGGTGCTTGCGGGACCCGCCGCGTTCCCGACGCTGCCCGAGGGTGCAAGCGACCTGCCGCACATCCTCGAGGCTCCCGACCGCGAGGTCGACCGCGAGGCGGCAGGCGAGGCGGTGCTGGCGGCGCTGGCGGCCGAGGAGGACACCGAGCTGGCACGGGAGGTGAGCTACGATCTGGAGGCGTGGGCGCCGGTCGACGCGAGTGCGGTCCGTGAAGGCGAGCAAGAACGGCTATAATCCACGAGCCGATAGAACCACCAATGGACCTCAGTCGGGTCGCCGGACGGGAGCCGCGACGGGTCACGGGCGAGGAGCGCGAGGCGGCGGTGCTCGTTCCGGTTGTCCGTCGGGCCGAGGGACCACACGTGCTGTTTACCAAACGGGCCGAGGACCTCTCGGATCACCCGGGCCAGATGAGCTTTCCCGGTGGCGGACGCGAAACGTACGACGCGGACATCTACGCGACCGCGCTGCGGGAGGGACACGAGGAGATCGGCCTTCGCGAGGAGGAGGTCGGGTACGTCGGCCAACTTGACGACATCCGCACCGTAACGGAGTTCTCGATCACGCCCTTCGTCGTCGAGATTCCCGACCGGACCTACGAGCCCAACGACCGCGAGGTCGCGGAGATCGCCGTCCTCCCGATCGCGGGGCTCGTCAACGACGCGAACCACGAACTCGAACGCCGCGAGCACCCCTACTACGGCGAGATCGTCATCCACTACTTCCGCGTCGGTGGCTACACCGTCTGGGGGGCAACCGGACGGATCGTCGTCCAGTTTCTCGAACTCGTCACCGACTGGCGCGCACCCGAGCGCCTCGATCCCGAATCCTACGGATAGAGCGAACGACACGCTTTTGCGGCCCAGTCTCCCTACGAGCGGATATGACCGCACCGACGCCGACACGACGACCCGCGCGGGCCGCGGGGAATCGCGGTTCCCTCCGACCGTGAACGGGGTCTCGGAGGAGGCGATGCTGACCGGAACGCCGGTGGACGCGACGGGCCTCGACGCCGCCGCACTCAAGCCCGCCGAGTGCGACCCCGCCCGCGGGCTCGATCTCCCCGTCGGGACGGTCGTGATCGACTACGAGGGGCGCGAGCACCTCCCCGATTCGGACGTGCTCGAAACGCTCGCAAGCGAAAAGGAGGTCTACCTCACGACGCCAGTCCGGGCCGACGGGTTCGACCCGCTTGGCGACGACTCGCTGCTCGACGGGATCCCCGAGGGTGTCGACCGGGTGCTCGTCGCGGGCCACGGTGCCTATCTGAGCGAGGACGAACGGAACAAAGCGCTCGCACCACGACTCGGCGCGGCCGTCGAGGGAGCGTCGGGGGCGTGGGTCGGCACCGAGGGCGTCGAGCGCCTCGCGCTGGCGACCGGCGCGACCCAGTTCGAACTGCTGGGCCGTTCGACGACCCACGACATCCGGGCGCTCCGGGCCGCGGGCTTCTCGGGGGAGATCGCCGTCTACGCCCCGACCGTGTTGACCGACGCCCCTGAGGCGGTGCTCGACGCGCTGGGTGCCTACGTCGCCCGTAGGCGGCCGGTCGCCCGCGCGCTGCCCGAGGGTGCGCCGACGGACGCGAGCGCGACCCGGCCGCGCCCGCGAGGTGTTGCTCGCGGCCAGCGGCGACTTCGCGCTCGTCGGTACCCCCGAAGCGGTCGCCGAGCAGGTCGCGACCCTGCGGGAGGCGGGCGCGGACACGGTCGTCGGCTATCCCGCCCGCGGGATCGGTACGTTCCTGTAATCCGTCGGGACGAGAGTCAAGTACCCGGCGTGCGGACGGGGCCCATGGAACGGATCGCGGTGATCGGCGGCGGGGCGGTCGGACTCACGGCCGCGGCCGACCTCGCGAGTGCCGGCGAGGACGTGACCGTTTTCGAGCGCGGCGAGGTCGGGTCGGGAAGTACGGGCCGGGCGGCGGGCGTACTGTACGACGCCTATGCCGAGGACGTCGACGCGCGGATCGGGCGGCGGGCGATCGAGCGCTTTCGAGCGTTTTCGGGCGAGCGCGGCTTCGCGTTCCACGAGACCCCCTACGTCTGGTTCGCCCGCGCGGACGACGACCGGCGGGCCGAGGCGATCCGCGAGCAGGTCGCCGGGATGCGCTCGCACGGGATCGACGCCCGGCTGCTCGACCGGACGGCCCTCGCGGCCCTCGCCCCGGCCATCGCGACCGAGGACGTCGGCGTGGCCGCCATCGCCCGGAACGCGGGCTGGACGGACCCGTCGACCTACGCCGAGGCGATGGCCACAACGGCACGCGCGGCGGGTGCCGAGATCAGGACGGACACGCCCGCGGCACTCGCGGAAGGCGGGATACGGGCCGACGGCGGGCGCGAGCGCTTCGAAACGGTGGTCGTCGCGGCGGGCGCATACACGAAACGGGTCCTCGAAAACGCCGGCCACCGGATCGCGATGAAGCCCTACCGGGTGCAGGCGCTGACGACCGCCGAGACCGTCGAGACGTCGATGGGCTACGACGCGAGCGCGGGGTTTTATTTCCGCCCCCATCCCGACGGGCTGCTCGTTGGCGACGGCACCGAGGATGTCGAGAGCGATCCCGACGAGTGGACCCGCGAGGCCGACGGGACGTTCGTCTCGTCGGCGCTCGAACGGGCGAGCGAGCGATTCGAAAGGGAGCTGAGCGTCGCGCGGGCGTGGGCGGGGCTGTGTACCGCCACGCCCGACGGAGATCCCCTACTCGGCTGGCTCGCCGAGGACCTGTACGTCGCGACCGGCTGGCAGGGCCACGGGTTCATGCGCGCGCCGGCACTCGGAGAGCTCATCGCTCGCGAGGTGCGTGGCGGTCCCGGGATCGAGGCGTTCGATCCGACGCGCTTTACCGGCGAGGAGGAGTTCCCGATCGTCGAGGGGATGGTCCTCTAGACCGGGGTGTCGTCGCTTCGCCCGTCGGGTTCGGCGTCGATCGATTCGGTGTCCTCGATCGTGACCGTCGTGGCGTCGCTTTCGCCCTTGGGGATGCGCACGTGGAGTGTGCCGTTTTCCTTCAGCGTCGCGGTAGCGGCCTCAGCGTCGATGGCGGCGCCCTCGGGGAGCCGGACGCTGCCGTCGAGCGAGAGCCCCCGGCCGGGCAGGCGCATCTCGAACCCGTCGTGGAACTCGCGAAAGCGCTCGAGTCGGACGAGCACCTCGCCGTTCGAGAACCGGACCTGGACGTCGCCACTGGAGACCCCCGGTGCGTCGAAGACGGCGAGGTAGGCCTCGTCGCTCTCGAGGAGGTCGGCCGCGAGTGGCCGGGACTCCTGGATGCGACTCGAGACCCGCCCGACACTTTCTGCAACGTGGTTGCCGACCGACTTACCGATCTCCCAGACCTTCATGCTCATAGTTCGACGGCTTCGAGACAGTCGACCCCGCCGCAGTACGGACACGCGAAGTCCCCGACGCCGACGTCGTCGGGCATGTCGTAGGTGTAGTGGAGTTCGAACATGTCGAGTTCGCAGTCGTCGTCGGTGCAGACGACTTCGAGGGTCGCGGGCATGCAAGCGTGTAGGGTCGCCGCGATTATCAATGCCGTGGGTAGGGCATAAGTCGCCGCGGGCCGATCGGTCGGTATGCGAGTCGGGATCATTGCCGATACCCACGACAACGTCGCGGCCGTAGAGCGCATGACCGCCCTGTTTCGCGAGGCAGGTGTCGAGACGCTGCTTCACTGTGGAGACTTCGTTGCCCCGCCCGTGCTCCCCTTTTTCGAGGGGTTTTCGATTCACGGCGTGCTCGGGAACAACGACGGCGAGGTCGCGGGTCTCGAGGCGGGCTTCGAGGCGATCGGGGGCGAACTCCACGGCCGGTTTGCCGCCCTCGAACTCGGCGGGAAGCGTTTCGCAATGCTCCACGGCGAATCGAAGGCGGAGATCGAAGACTACGCCGAGTCGGGCGAGTACGACTACGTCTGTTACGGTCACCACCACGAGCGCGAGGAGCGGCCGGTCGGCGAGACGACTGTGATCAACCCCGGCGCGCACTTTCCGACCGTCCCCGACGAGCACCGGACGGTGGCGATCGTCGACACCGCGGCGGACGAACTCGAGTTCCGTCGGGTGTAACGGCTTTTGTCGCTCGGGTGGCTAGGACGGATATGACCGACCCCTCCGAACTCTCGGTGACGCTCGTCGACGGCTACGTCGACGAGCCGGCGCACTTCGGCGTGCCGCCCTACATCTCGACGTACCCCCGGTACACCGCGGGCGCGCTCGTCGACGCGGGCGTCTCCCTCGAAAACGTCACCTACCACACGATCGACGAACTGCGCGAGGACAAGGCGAAATGGCGCGACATCGAGGAGGCGGACCTCATGGTCTACATCGGCGGGATGACCGTCCCCGGAAACTACGTCGGGGGCACGCCCGCCGAGCCCGACGAGGTGAAGAAACTGGCGTGGGTCGCTCGCGGAACGAGTCTGATGGGCGGGCCCGTGAAGTTCGGCGTCGGTGAGGAGAACGCCGGCGCCCAGGACATGGAGCGAAAGGACCTCGATTACGACTTCGTCGCGAAGGGCGACGTCGAGGCCGCCGCCCACGATCTGGTCGCCTCCGGACTGGAGGGCTTTGGCGATCGGATGCGCGACAACCGCGAGATCGACCGCTGGAGCCGGAAGGGCGCGTTCGTGATCGAACAGCACCCCAACCACCCCGACTACCTCATCTGCGAGATGGAAACGTCGAGAGGCTGTGCCTACCGGTGTTCGTTCTGTACCGAGCCGCTGTACGGCAATCCAACGTTCCGTAGCGCAGAGTCGGTCGTAAGCGAGGTCTCGAACCTCTCCGAGCGGGGCGCCCGGCACTTCCGGCTGGGCCGCCAAGCCGACATCCTCGCGTTCGGTGGCGACGGCGAAGCGCCAAACCCCGACGCTCTCAGAGAGCTTTACGGCGGGATCCGCGAGGCGGTGCCGGATCTCGGGACGCTCCATCTGGACAACATGAACCCCGTGACGATCGTCGAGTACCCCGAGAAATCGCGCGAGGGGATTAGGATCATCGCCGAGCACAACACGCCCGGCGACACGGCAGCATTTGGATTAGAGAGTGCTGACCCCGTCGTCCAGGAGGAGAACAACCTGCTCGTGAGCGCCGAGGAATGTTTGGAGGCCGTTCGAGTGGTCAATGAGGAGGGGGGGTGGCGACCGGGCGAGGGAAGCGAGGCGCGACGCGCCTCGGACGGTCGAGCGGCCCTGCCACGAGACCGAGTACTGGGGCCGTCCCACGGCGAGGAGGCGGGCGACCGCCTCCCCAAGCTGCTTCCGGGGATCAACCTCGTCCACGGCTTGATGGGCGAGCGACCCGAGACCTACGAGCACAACAAGCGGTTTCTCAAGGACGTCTACGACGAGGGGCTGATGGTCCGGCGGATCAACATCCGGCAGGTGATGGCCTTTGCGGGCACGGAGATGGCCGAGACGGGGGCGGACATCGCTCGCGAGCACAAACGACAATTCAAACCCTACAAGCGCGAGGTGCGCGAGGAGATCGACAACCCGATGCTCAAGCGGGTCGCGCCCGCAGGAACCGTCTTGGAGGACGTTCACATGGAGTACCACGAGAACGGCCGGACCTTCGGGCGCCAACTTGGCACCTACTCGCTTCTGATCGGGGTGCCCGGCGAGCACGAACTCGGGAGCGCGATGGACGTCGCGATCGTCGATCACGGCTACCGATCGGTGACGGGCGTTCCGTACCCGCTCGACGTCAACGAGGCAACGATGGACGAACTCACGGCGATCCCGGGGCTCGGGACGTCGACGGCGGGCGACGTCGTCGTCGGTCGTCCCTACGACTCGGCGTGCGAGGCCGGTCGGGTCGCGGGCGTGGACCTCTCGCGGTTCGCGTAATCGCCCCGACGGACTCACTCGAAGACCCGGTCGAACGCGTCGGCACCCATCGGGTCGAACCCGCAGGCCTCGAGGTTCGTCCGGACGTGTTCGACCGAGCGCGTCCCGACGAGCGCACTCGTCACCCCCGGCGCGCTTCGCGCGAAGTTGATCGCCTTCTGGACGGGCGACTCGCCCTCCAAGCGCTCGGCGATCGACTCGGGAACCCCCTCGACGAGTTGTCCCTGCCCGAGACTCGCGCTTGCAACGACGTTCAGCCCGGCGTTCTGGGCGAACCAGAGTGCACTCTCCGGTCCCGCTGCCCCGTCGTGGGCCTCGACGGTGAACGCGTCGGCCATGTGGACGTTGAAGGGCAGTTGGATCGCCCGGAGGTGAGTCGCGGTGTTTCCAGCCCCTTTGGCCGCTGCCCGCGCTCGCGAGGCGACCTCCGGCAGCGAGAGGTACTTCGCGTGTTCGGGGTGGACCCGGAAGGCGTCCCAGGTCGCGACCCCGTAGTAGCGCAGGTCGCCCGCGGCGACGCGCTCCTCGAGGCGGGTGAAGGTCTCCTCGAGCCGGTCGTACACCGCTTCCCGGGAGCGCTCTTCTAGCTGCGTTTCGGGGTTGTGGACGTAATAGAGATCGATCGTCTCGACGCCGAGGTTCGACAGCGACCGGTCGAACTGATCGTCGATGAACTCGGGGGCGATACAGTGGCTGCCCCGCACCAGTTCCTCGCGGGAAACGATCCCGCTCTCGACGTACTCCTCGCGGACGTACTCGCCGGGGTCGGCGGGGCGCTCGCCGTCGAACGGGAGGAAGCCACCCTTGGTCGCGACCAGTACCGCTTCGCGCTCGACGTCCGTCTCCGCGAGCGCCCGTCCGACGACTCGTTCGCTTCGCTGGTGGCGGTAGTTGATCGCGGTATCCAGTACGTTACAGCCATTTTCGAGCGCCGCCGTGATCGCCGCCTCGTACTCGGCATCGACCGCGTCGGTCGGCTCGCCCAGATAGGTCCCCAGCCCCAGACTGGAGACCACGCCGTCGCCAAAGCGGCGGAAGTAGGTTCGACCGAACTCCTCCCCGAAGCGGTCCCGATAGGCCCAGGTGCCGTCTGCAGTCGCCATGGGGTGACTATCGGCGCGAGGCGAATATACTGTCTGCTCCTACCGGCTCGAATAAGCTGTGACCGCCTCACGATACCCCTCCCGGAAGGTCGGATACGAGAACTCGTAGCCCAGTTCTCCGAGTTTCGCGTTCGAACAGCGCTTGCTCGTCTCGATGCGCCGCCGGGCGGGCTCCGAGAGGTTCGGCTCCGAGAGGCGCTCGGTCTTGGTCTCCTTGGGGGGCGCCGGCAGGCCACACTGCTCGGCCAGCCAGTCGGCAAAGCCCCACTTACCGACCGGCTCGTCGTCGACCGCCAGCACGACCTCGCCCCGGGCGAGGTCCTCCTCCAGAAGGTAGCGGATCACGCCCGCAGCGTCGTCCCGATGGAGCATGTTCAGATACCCCTCCGTGACCGGCCCCTCGAGGTAGCGTTCGAGGCGGTAGCGCTCGGGCCCGTACAGCCCGGCAAAGCGGACGACAGTGCCCTCGATGGGCGAGCCGAGCGCGATCTCTTCTGCCTCCCGGAGCACGCGTGTCTTCTCGGTGGTCGGCTCCGTGGGGGTCGCCTCGTCGACCCAGTCGCCGCCGTGATCGCCGTAGACGCCGGTACTCGAGGTGTAGACGAGCCGCTCGGGTGGATGTTCGCGCCCGGCAAACTGCTCGATCGCGGTTTCGAGCCCACGGACGTAGATCTCGCGGGCGGCGTCGGCATCGCGCCCGCCAGAGCTCGCGGCGAAGACGATCGCGTCGACGTCGGGCACCCGGGAGAGCGCCTCGGGGTCGGTAACGTCGGCGCGGACACTCTGGAAACCGGCCTCCTCGATCGCCCTGACCCCTCCGTCGGAGCGCCGCACGCCCCGGACCTCGTGACCGCGGGCGGTGAGCTGTCTTCCGAGTTCGAGCCCGACGTAGCCACAGCCGAGGATAGCGACGCGCATTATCGCTTTCGCTCCCCGATGAAGTGGTGGATCTCGGCGTATTCGGCGAGCGTCATCGGCGCGCGGCCCTCGACGCGCTGGTGGACCTCCTTGCCCGAGAGGTCCGCATCGAGGTTCGCGGCGATGGTATCGACGTCGAGGACGGCGGTCGTCATCCCCAAAAGCAGGCGGTCTTCGACCTCCGCGCGGACGATCTCGGCGTCGGGTTCCTCGGGTTCGAGCGCAAGGATCTCACAGGCCTCCTCGACGGTGAGTTCGGGCGACTCGCCCGCGACGAGCGCGTCGAGTCGCTCCCGGTCGATTCCCGTTTCGTCGGCGGCGTCCGCAACGCCGACCGCCTCGACCACGCCGGCGAGCTCCGTTTCGTACTGTTCGCGGAGGTCCTCCGGACTCTCGGCTTCGCTGCCGTCGAGATCGCGATAGAGCATACCGGGCCTACGGGCTCGGGATGAAGAAAGCCTCCGGTCGACCGTTCAGACGAGGCTCGCGCCGTCGAACTCTCCGCGGTCGTACTCGACTTCCATCAGGTCGAGGATGGTCGGCGCGATGTCGAAGAGGTTGGCGTCGCTGATGGTCGCCCCGCCGTCGATATGGAGCGTCGCGTTGTCGAAGCTGTGCATCCCGTTTCGCGGCCCCTTCCCGAAGACCTCACCGTGGCCCTTGAAGCCGGATTTGAGGTCGAAACCGTGAGCGGGAATCGCCACCAGATCGGGCGCGATGTCCGCGTGGTCGCCACGGAAGGCGTCCTCCTTCTCGACGACGCGCTCACAGACCTTCCGACCGTCGGGGCCTTCGAGCGCCTCGAGGTCGGCTTTGAGCTCGTCGCGGACGGCCTCGTACTCCTCCTCGGGAACGCTTCCGCGCGGTTCGCGGTCCTCGAGGTTGATGTAGAACCGTCCGGGGATCAGCGAGTACGCCCGCGCCTCCGAGGAGATATCGCCGAGCTCGGAGTGATCCTCGTCCTCGAAGGAGAGCCATCCCTCCTCCTCGAGCCACTGGTTGCAGTGGACCTCGTAGTCGAGCGTGGTAAAGCCGTGGTCGCTCGCGATCACGAGGGTGACGTCGTCGGCGAGGCTCTCCCGGAGGTCGCCGATGTACCCGTCGAGCTTCCGGTAAAAGTCCATGAACTCCTCGTGGTACTCGCCGTCTCTCTCGTAGTCCTCGAACAGGAAGTGATTCACCCTGTCGGTCGTCATGAACACGCCGAAAAAGAGGTCCCAGTCGTCCTCGTCGATGTAATGCGAAAACGCCTCGTAGCGCGCATCGAGGGTCGTATGAGCGTCCTCGATGAACTCGCGTTTGTCCTCGTCGTGGCCGAGTTTCGCGTTGACGTCGATCCGGTAGTCCAGTCCCGAGAGCGTCTCGCGGAGTTCGTCGGGATAGGCCGCCTTATCGAGGCCGGGCGAGAGAAAGCCCGAGACCATGCGCTGTACCGTGCGCTGGGGCGGGAAGGTGACGGGAACGTTCATTACCGTTGCCTTCCGGCTGTCCTCGGTGACGCGATCCCAGAGACGGGTCGCCTGGACGTCACGTCCCATCGGAACGTACGTATCATAGGAGCCGTTCTCACGGTCCTGGAAGCCGTAGACACCGGTCTCGCCGGGATTCTGACCGGTCGTCAACGAGGGCCAGCAGGCGCTCGACTCGGGGGGAACGATGCTCTCGATCGCGCTGGCCGTGCCCTCCTCGGCGATCGCGGCGAAGTTCGGGAACTCCTCGGGATGCTCCGCGAGAAGCGTATGTGGAACGCCGTCGATGCCGATAAACGCGACACGAGGCAGGTCTTCGCCGCCACGTATCCGATCGAAGAGACCCATGCTCCCCTGTACTGTCGTCCCCTACAAGAACCTTCGTTTCACGCCCCGATCACCGATCGCCGGCGGTCTCTTCGGGTTCGGCTACCTCCCCGTCGTCGGGTTCGAAGTTCGTCGGGACGACCGTGGGGTGGGCGATCCCTACCGCCGGCGTGCGTGCTCCCATACGAGTAGCGACGCTCTCCGTTCTCAAATAATTACCCATAATCATAAAACATCCTGCGTCAAGGGTGTGATTACCGCCGGGAATCAGCCGAACTGTTCCTCGTAGAGTTCCTGGGAGTGCTCGATCGCGTCGTAGGCGGTCTGACGGTCCTCCCAGCCGAGCGTTTCGACTTCCTTGCCCTCCTCGAGGTTCTTATACGTCGAGAAGAACTCGTCGATCTCGTCTTTGGTCTGTTGGGTGAGGTCCTCGACGTCCTCGATGTGGTCGTATCGGGGGTCCTCGACCGGCACGGCGATGACCTTGTCGTCCTGTTCGCCGTCGTCGTCCATCTTCATCAACGCGACGGGGCGGGCCTCGACGATACACCCGGGGAAGGTCTGGTCCTCGACGAGCACGAGCACGTCGAAGGGGTCCTCGTCGTCGTAGTACGACTGGGGGATGAACCCGTAGTCCGAGGGGTAGTGGACGTTCGAGTGAAGCACCCGGTCCAGGACCACTCCGGGGACGTCCTTGTCGTACTCGTATTTGTTCCGCTCGCCCTTGAGACACTCGACGACCGCGTAGATCTCTTCTGGCGGGTTCGGTCCGGTTTCGAGGTCTTCCCAGAGGTTCGTCATTCCACCTCGACCTGTACCGGGCGAGGAAAAAGTCCTTTCGACACCGCCCGAATCTTTCCCTCCACAAATATCGAATAAATATCATATATAACATATTTCATTTGTCAGATATGTCGATACTATCCAGTTATATCTCCGGAAACAAACGGAATGGTTGACAACTGTTAAATAGCCGGATGACATGTTCTACGCTGATGTCAGAGGCACAAGCAGTTCCGGGCACCCAGCAGACGGCACACGATTTGACCGCGTTTCAGCACAACATCCTGGTCATCCTCGCCGAGGAGCCGATGTACGGGCTGGCTATCAAACGCGAACTAGAGAGCTACTACGGGACCGAGGTCAACCACGGCCGGCTGTACCCGAACCTCGACGACCTGGTCGAGCGCGGGCTGGTCGCAAAGAGTGAACTCGACAAGCGGACCAACCAGTACGAGCTCACCGACGACGGCTACGAGACGGTTCTGGGCCAGTTGAACTGGGTCTTCTCGAAGCTCATCACCGGCGACGACCGCGCCGACGACGTAAGCAGTCTGATCGAGGCGCAACACTAACGCCGGATCGTTTTCCCCACCCGCTGGACGTGTTCCAGCGACCGCTCTATCGCTTCTTTCTGGTCCTCACTGGGCCACGCGTTGCGGACGAAGTACTCCGCGAGGAACTCCGCGCGCTCCTCGGGGGTGGCGTCTTCGACGGGTTTCGCGTAGTGATTCCCCATGAAATCGGCGAAGGCGTCGGCGTTTGCCCCGTGGATCGCCCCCTGGTTCGCCCGCACCCGCCGTGCGACCGCGCGGTTGTGCTCCTCGACGGTATCCCAGTCGTCGGGGCTCTCGGGGCCGGCGACCTGCACCTCGACCGCCCGCCCGGTGTCCGCGACCCGCTCGGGGCGGATCGTCCCGTCCTCGACCCAGTCGTCGGGATGCAAGACGAGGGTCGCCGTGGCGTCGTCCTCGCGGACGCGCGCGGTGAACCCGTGTTCGGCGAGCAGGTCCGCCCGGTGCTCGCGGTAGGCCGCCGCCTCGTCGGGGTCGACCGCCTCGCGTGCGAGTTTCGTCAGCCGGGTCGCCTCCGTCACCGTTTCATCGGGTAGTTCAGCCATCCTCGAACGCCTCGTTTACGAGTTCGTCCGCCCGCTCGTTTATCTCCCGCGGTACGTGGGCTATCGACCACTCCGGGAACGCAGAGAGCAGTTCGTGGACGCGAACCCGGCGCTCTCGCATCCCCGGATCGTTCGCGTCCCACTCGCCGCGGACCTGCTTGACGACGAGCTGGGAGTCCCCGCGGACCTCCACCGCGTCGAAACCGTACTCGCGGGCGACCTCGAGCCCGCGGGCGAGTGCCTCGTACTCCGCGCGGTTGTTGGTCGTCTCGCCGATCCGCTCGTTGCCCTCCGCGACGATCCCGTCGCTCGAGACGAGCACCCAGCCGATCGCTGCCGGACCGGGGTTGCCGCGGCTGCCCCCGTCGAAGTACAGGTGGACCCGCCCGCTACCCCCTCGAAGGACTGATTCGATGTCGGCGGGGCGCGCGCCCTGGACGACGACGGTGTCGTCGTAGGCGATCGCGTTGGCCTCGCCGAGTTCCGCGCGCCACCGTTCGTGGGCGGTGTTTCCGGCCGAAACGCTCGCTCCCGCGGCTTTCAGTTCTTCGAGTGCCTCGTCCGGATCGCAGGATAGAGAGGGCATTGTCTGACGTTCGCTGATTCTGGGATATAGCCGTTCTGATCCCCGACTATCAGCAGAACGGCCCGAGAACGGTGGATACGACCGTTCTTCGCCGGAATCGGTCGGCTCGACCGGACGTATTGGGTTCCGGAACGGACCAAGGGTTTAAGTGCGTTGGTTACACTACTATTTAAGTGCGATGACACGGTCCACCCGCCAGCGGGAGCGCGAACACGAGACGGAGCGATCCGAGGGAACTCAGGAGGAAGAAGGGACACGCACCTGTCCGGAGTGTGCCTCAGACAACCTCGTCAAGAGCTCTGATCGGGGCGAACTCATCTGCGATGACTGTGGTCTGGTCGTCGAGGAGGGCAACATCGATCCCGGGCCGGAGTGGCGGGCGTTCAATCACCAGGAACGCCAGAGCAAGTCCAGGGTGGGCGCGCCGACGACCCAGACGATGCACGATAAGGGGTTGACGACCACCATCGACTGGAAGGACAAGGACGCCTACGGACGCTCGATCTCCTCGAAGAAACGAAGCCAGATGCACCGACTGCGCAAATGGCAGGAACGCATTCGTACGAAGGACGCCGGCGAGCGCAACCTGCAGTTCGCGCTTTCCGAGATCGACCGGATGGCAAGCGCGCTCGGTGTGCCTCGATCGGTACGGGAGGTCGCGAGCGTGATCTACCGACGCGCCCTGAAAGAGGATCTCATCCGTGGACGCTCGATCGAGGGCGTCGCCACCGCGGCGCTCTACGCCGCCTGTCGAAAGGAGGGCATTCCCCGCTCGTTGGAGGAGATCAGCGAGGTCTCGCGGGTCGAGCGAAAGGAGATCGGCCGCACCTATCGGTATATCTCCCAGGAACTCGGCCTCGAAATGCGCCCCGTCGACCCTAAAAAGTACGTTCCCCGTTTTTGCTCCGAACTCGAACTCTCCGAGGAGGTACAGTCGAAGGCCAACGAGATCATCGAAACCACCGCCGAAGAGGGATTGCTCTCGGGCAAATCACCCACCGGCTACGCCGCGGCGGCCATCTACGCTGCCTCCCTACTCTGTAACGAGAAGAAAACCCAGCGCGAGGTCGCCGACGTCGCGCAGGTGACGGAGGTCACGATCAGGAACCGCTATCAGGAACAGATCGAAGCGATGGGCATCCACAGCTAGAGGCTCCGTCCCCCCGGTTATCGTCTGGTCGCGCGGTATTCGCCGTGTTTGACGCCCAGCGCAAGGACCACGAGGCCGAAGACGACCATCGAGGGCAGGACCATCATCAACACGGTGCTAGTACCCATCATTGGGGTCGTGCCGACGACGCCCAGAGCGATCAGCGCGGCGAAGACCGCCGCCGTCTTGGGGAAGTCGAACTCCATATGTGGCCCTTCGTCGCGGCGAGAATAAGGGTTCCGCGACGCGGCCGTTCTATCCGACGTGGTATCGAACGATCGTCTCGTGGTCACACTCGGGACAGCGCTCCGTTTTCGATTCGACCGTCGTCCCGCAGTGTCGACACTCCGAGACGGTCTGGTCCGTCCCGCCGAGATAGGTCCGAACGGTGTCGATGATCATGGTGCTACGCTCCTCCTCGCTCGGACACAATAACCGTTAGGTTTCGTCACCGGGTGGGACGAACCAGGTTCGCGAGCGTGACGACACAGCCAAACACCCACCCCACGGGGACGGCGATCGCGAACCACATCCCCACGTAGGCCGCCCCTTCGAGGGTGTAGTTCTCCCGCAGGAACTCGCTTGCACCCGCGGTCGCGAGCGGCCCGTCGAGCAGCCGGACCGCGAGTTCCGTACTCCCCGGGAGGATCACCGACCCGAGCGTCACCGAAAACAGCGCGGCGACCACCGGCGGCAAGAACAGCGCGGTCATCGCCGAGGGATAGGCGAAGACGATGGTCGTCCCGCGTCCGCCCGCGCGTGCGAACCCGACGGCAGCGCCCGCCGCCACCGTCGCGACGACCGCCGCGGCCGCGACCGCGATAAAGCCTCGTCGGGAGAACTGCAGGTGAGCAACGATCGTCAGTCCCCCCCAGACGACCGCCGAGAGACCGACGACGCCGAGAAGCCCGAGACTCGCGGCCGCCCGGTCGATGCGACGGGTGTAGTATCGCAGCGCGAACCCGACCAGGACGAGCGGGTACAACAGCGCCACGACGAGCGCGCCGACGCCGGCCCAGCCGTTGTAGGCGACCCGGCCGCCCGCCGTGCTCGGCGTCCACTTTCCCAGCACCGAGTGCGCGCCGCCGCGCTGGCGAGGGAAGAACAGTTCCATCCAACTCTCGTGTAACCGCCTCAGATCGAGACGGATCGCCCCGACGGTTCCGGAGCGGTGTGACCGCACTGCCATACCGCTCAATTAGTATAAAATTACTTTACTGTTTCGGCAACAACAAATAGCCTACCAGGGCGCGAAGCTCGGATCGACCTGCCGTTCCTCCCGGTCGATTCCGTCGATGGTCTCGACGTCCTCGGCGTCGAGTTCCAGCGACAGGGACTCCCAGTTGTCGCGGATGTGCTCCTCGCCGGTGGCCTTCGGGATCGCGGTGATTCCCTTCTCGCGGAGCCACGCGAGGCTAACCTGCGCGGCGCTGGCGTCGTGTTTCTCGGCGATCTCTTCGAGTTCGGGCACGTCGAAGACCTCCCCGCGCGCGAGCGGCGAGTAGGCCACCAGCGGGAGGTCGTGTTCGTCGGCGTACTCCCGGAGCGTCTCCTGTGGGAGGAGGGGATGACACTCGACCTGGTTGGCGAAGATCTCGACGTCGCTTACCTCGCGGGCCTCGTCGAGCTGTTCGGGCTCGAAGTTCGAGACGCCGACGTTCTCAACGAGCCCGTCGGCGACGAGCGTCGAGAGCGCGTCGAACGTTTCCTCGGGGTCGTACTCGCCTGCGGGCCAGTGGATGTACAGCAGATCCACGTAGTCGACGCCGAGTTTCTCGAGGCTTTCTTCGGTGCTCTCGATCACGTCCTCGGGCGCGAGGTTCTCAATCCAGACCTTCGTCGCGAGGAAGACCTCATCGCGGTCGACGCCCGCGCGGGCGATCCCCTCGCCGACGCTCTCCTCGTTGCCGTAGGCCTGGGCGGTGTCGATGTGGCGATAGCCCGTCTCGAGGGCCGCTCGAACGCTTTCTGCACATTCCTCTTCGTCCTCGTTCTCCCAGGTGCCGAGCCCGAGCATCGGCATTCCGTTCACGCTGGCTACGTCGTCACTGGTCGGTGAGTCCATACCCGAAACAGGGGCGAGCGACGGATAGGCGTTCGGGATGCGGCCAGTCGGTCGGCCTCCGAAAGCCCGGCTCAGAGCGCGCTGCCGGGGTGATACTCGTCAAAGGTCTCTCGAAGCACGTCACAGATCTCGCCGGTCGTCGCCTCGGCTTTCACCGCATCGAGGATGTACGGCATGACGTTCTCCGTGCCCGCTGCGGCCGACTCGAGCGCCGCCAGCGCCTCGGTGACGGCCCCGTCGTCGCGCTCCTCGCGGACCCCTTCCAGCCGGCTGATCTGGCGCTGCTGGTCCTCCTCGGTGACCTCCTCGATGTCCATCTCGGGTTCCTCGTCGACTTCGTACTCGTTGACCCCGACAATCACTCTACGACCGTCCTCGATCTCCTCCTGGCGCTCGTAGGCGACGTCCTGGATCTGGCGTTGGACCCACTGGTCCTCGACGGCTTGCAACATCCCACCTCTATCGTCGACCTCGCGGATGAGTTCGAAGGCCTCCTCCTCCAGCTCGTCGGTCAATGCCTCGACGTAGTAACTGCCCGCAAGCGGGTCGATGGTGTCGGCGGCGCCCGACTCGTGGGCGAGGATCTGTTGGGTCCTGAGAGCCGTTCGGACCGATTTCTCGGTCGGGAGCGCAAGCGCCTCGTCCTTCCCGTTGGTGTGTAGACTCTGGGTCCCGCCCAGTACCGCCGCGAGCGCCTGATAGGCGACCCGCACCACGTTGTTCTCGATCTGCTGGGCGGTCAGCATCGAGCCGGCGGTCTGGGTGTGGAACTTCAGCTGCTTTGCCGCCTCGGTGTCGGCGTCGAACCGTTCTTCCATGATCCTCGCCCACATCCGGCGGGCCGCCCTGAATTTGGCGACCTCCTCGAAGATGTCGTTGTGGGCGTTGAAGAAAAAGGAGAGCTGTGGGGCGAACTCGTCGACGTCCTGACCGGCATCGAGGGCGGCCTCGACGTACTCGATGCCGTTTCCGAGGGTGAAGGCCAGCTCCTGGGCCGCCGAGGCGCCGGCCTCGCGGATGTGATAGCCCGAGATCGAGATCGTGTTGAAGTTCGGCACCTCCTCGGCGCAGAACTCGAAGATATCGGTGATGATTCTCATAGAGGGCCCCGGCGGGTAGATGTAGGTGTTGCGGGCGATGTACTCCTTCAGCAGATCGTTCTGGATCGTCCCTCGCAGTTCTTCGCGGGGGACGCCCTGCTCGTCGCCGACGGCGATGTACATCGCAAGCAGGACGCTCGCGGGCGCGTTGATCGTCATGCTCGTCGAGACTTCGTCGAGGGGAATACCCTTGAAGACGGTCCGCATATCGTCGAGCGAGTCGATCGCCACGCCGGATTTGCCGACCTCGCCGGCGGCCATGTCGGCGTCCGAATCATAGCCCATCTGCGTGGGTAGATCGAACGCCATCGAGAGGCCGGTCTGGCCCTGATCCATCAGGTAGTGATAGCGCTCGTTGGTCTCGACGGCGCTGCCCATGCCGGCGTACTGGCGCATCGTCCACAGGCGACCGCGGTACATCGTCGAGTACACACCCCTGGTGTAGGGGTCCTCGCCGGGGAACCCGAGATCTTCCTCGTAATCCAGATCGGCGACGTCATCGGGCGTGTACAGCGGCTGGATCTCGTGGCCGGCTGTGTCGGTCGTAAACGTCTCCTTTCGCTCCCCGAAGCGCTCGACGGTCGGGCCGCGCGTCTCCTCTCCCCACCGCTCTTTGCCCTCGCGGATCGATTCGAGATCCTCCTGGTCGAACATGCGAGACCCTACCTCGCGCAGGCTCTTAACTCGCTCCGTGTCGCTTTTCCCCGCCGGGGTCCATACGGGCGTATGGACACGCCGGTCGCGCCCGACGAGGGCGACGGGTCGCCGATCCCGACCGAGGACCGCAGCGACCGCCTCCGGGCCGCGAAGTACACACTGCCCTTCGTCGCGCTGGGGATCGCGGACGTGATCCTCGTCATCGGCTGGGGACTCAACCCGATCTGGGGCTTTGCGATCCTCCCGCCGATCCTCTTTATGAGCGTGCTGACGTGGATCGCGTTCAAGAGCGGCTTCGTCAGCGACAACGAGAACTACTGACGGCCCGTGTCGTACTTGTAGGTCGCCGTGTCGGGATCGATCCCGAACTCCTCGGGGGGAAGCGTCTCCTCGCTTTCGTCGCCCGTCGGTGCCGGCGAGGCCGCTTTGAAGCGTTCGCGGAGCCGCTCGGGCATCGAGAACGATTCGGTGGCGAGGGCGGTCGCGATCACCTCCTCGCGGTGCTCGCGTTTGGCGTCGAGTCGCTCCCCGAGCGGTTCGGGAAGCCCCGAGCGCTCGATCGGTTCGAATCCGAACTGCAGCAGGTAGTCGGGTTCCGGCGCGAGCGCGTAGACCCGCTCGAACCCCTCGTCGCCGGCGTGATCGACGAGGCGCTCGGTGACGTGTGCGCCGACGCCCTGCCCGCGCCACGCTTCGGCGACGCCGAGGCTCGTTATCTCACAGACCTCGTCGTAGAGTCTGAGCCGACCGAACCCGGCCTTCTCGCCCGTCTCCTCGTCGAGCGCGATGACGTACTCGCGGGAGCGAAACGCGGCCTCGTCGAGGCCCAGTCGCTCGATCTCGTCGAGGAGCCAGACCTCTTCTCGCTTCTTGGCACCCCGGACGTACATACCCGGAGTTGGATCGCCCTGCAGTAAAAGCCTTTCACGGCGATCGAAAGCTTGAATCGCGCCCCTCGCGAATCCAGCCCCATGAGCGACGAAGACGAAGCCCAAGAGGAGGAGGCCCCGCTCGTCGAACTCGGCGACCGAACGCCGGTCGAGGGCGCCCCAATCGCGCGCGTGGCCTCCCGCCTGTACTGGCCCGTCCAGCGGAGCGAAATCCGGCGAAAGGAAGGCGAGACGGTCGTCCGCACCGCCGAGGGGCCCACGTCGGTCGAGGAGCTCCTCGACGGAACCGATATCACCTACTTCGAGAGCCGCCAGGAGTTCGTCGATGCCTGTCGAGACGTGATCGGGGATGGACCGGTTCCGAGCGCCGAGTAGATGTCGATCCCGGGACGGCTCTCGTGGGTTCACCAGTCGCTCCTGGTCGGTGGCGTCGTTCTCCTCGTCTGGGTCAACTGGTCGACGACCACCCTGACCGGGCGGGTCGTTCGCGACACCCTGCTGTACCTGCTGGTCCCTCTCGGGCTCGGGCTCGTCCACGGCCGGAACGTCGGCTGGCGGGTCGACCGCCGGGCGATCCGCGATACCTTAGTGCTCTCGGCGTTCGTCCTTCCGTTCTACCTCGTCGGCTCGACCCTCCCGAGCGTCCGGGAGTTCTACCCGCTGTGGGAGACCACGCCCGCACTGGGGGCGTTCGTCCCTCACGCGATCCAGCTGTTCGTCCTCGCGCTCGCCACCGAGACGTACTTCAGGGGGTTGCTCTGTGTCGGGGTCCGGGACCTCGGCGCGAAGTGTGTCTTCATCAGTCCCGTCGTCTACGCGCTGCTCCACGTCCACAAGCCGCCGATCGAACTCGCACTCTCGGGGCCGACGGACGTGTTGTTCGGCGCGGTCGACTACCACGCCGATTCGATTCTGCCCTCGACGGTCGCCCACGGCGGCGGGCTCGTGTTGCTCGACTGGCTCGTCCTCCACGAGCCGCTCGTCTCGCCCGAGGCGGTCCTCCGATGGCTCGCCTGGCTTCCCCTGCCGCTGTAGCCGGCGGGTCTTTTTTGAGGGCGTCGTCCGATAGATCGACCATGAGCCTCCCAATCGATCCCGAGCAGTTGACCGCGGAGGACGTCGGCGAACGAAGCGTCACCCTCACGATGGGCCACGACGAGGCGGTCGAACACGTCCGCGAGGCGTTCACGGCGGCGGGCTTTGGTGTCCCCGTCGAGTTCTCCCCCTCCGAACTGCTTCGCGAAAAGGTCGGCTCCGATCGCGATCCGTACTACGTCCTGGGGGCGTGTAACCCGCGAATGGCCGACAAGGCGCTCGACGTAACAGAGCAGATCGGTGCGATCTTTCCCTGTAACGTCGTCGTCTGGGAGATCGAACCCGGCCTCCAGCGGGTCTATCACGTCTCGATCATGAAGATCGCCCGCCTCGTCGCGCTCGCGCCCGACAACGACGAGTGGGCGGAGATCGTCGCCGAAACCGGCGAACTGGTCGAGGAGGCGATGTCGAACCTCGACACGCAGGGATCGGGCGGCGAGAAACCACGCGGCCCGCAGGGCGGCAAACGGGAAGGTGCCGGCGGCAGTCCCCGTTAGTCCTCCCGATCCTCGCGGAGCCGTTCGGCCCACATCTTCCCGTTGTCGAACCGGTTTTCGAGTTCCGCGAACCCGACCGGATCCGCCACCCTCCCCTTGTAAACGAACCGTTCGAGCGCCAGCGCCAGTACGACCGGGAGAACGAGCGTAATGACGATCAACGCGAGCAGGCCGAGTTCGACGGGCGAAAAGGAGCCAGCGGCGACCAGCACGTCCATATCCCGAGTAGGTGTGACGAGCGAATAAGCGTTCGCCCGTCACTCCTCGACCCGCTCGCGGAGCTCTTCGAGTTCGCTGAGACGCTCACGATCGGTTCCGACATACCGTTTGAACGCCACGATAGCGAGAACCACGGGCGCGAGGAAGATGAAGATCGTCAACAGGATTACGGTGAACTCGACACCGCCAGGAGTCGGACCGAACAGAAGCATGGTCAGATCGGTACACGGACTCCGATAGCGCTTGTGGCCGTCCGGAGCGCGTTCGTCGAATTGCGTCGAATCAGGTCGAGAAATCCGCGAGCGAGGCCTGCACGCCAGCGACCAGCTCGGAGGACCGCCGGAGATCGCCCGTCGAGATCGGGAGGTGCGGTTCGATCCCGCGAACCGCCCCGTGGAAGGTTTCGGCAACGCCGCTCTCGCCTCCGAGGGCGTCCCGGACGCTCTCTCTGATCTGCCACACGCCTACCGGCGCCCAGTACTCGTCGGAGACGTGCCGGAGAACGAGCACCTTCGCCTGTCGGCCGATCTCCTCGAGGTGTTCGAGCGCGGCCAGTCGGGTCGCATAGTAGGCACCGGCGGTCCCGCCGTCGACATACTTGGTTCGGCCCTCGTAGCCCTCGTGGTCGCTTGCGATCCAGACGTCCGACCCGACGGGGTTCCAGACGCTGCCGGGTGCTTTCATCTCGACGAGTTCGAACTCCCAGTTACCCGGAGAAAGGATCGCCCAATACCGGTTGCCCATGTACTCGCTCGAAAAGACCCGCGTCTCGTCGACGCTCGGATTCGACCTGATCGAACCCCGGAGGAACTTCCCGACAGTGTCGTCGACGGCGGTGATCGACCAGCGTGTGGGGACCAGTCGGCGGGTTTCGGCCTCGCCGAGCGCGCCCGCCGAGAGGATGCGGTTGATCTCGTAGACGTCGAACCCCCGTCGATACAGATAGGCCATCGCGCCCTCTGCGCGCCAGTCGTCGTCCTCCAAGGTCTTCTCGACGGCCCGCGGAACGTGGGGGTTCTCGGTCAGCGTCGCGGATTCGGCGCCCGTACGCGGCCCGCGTGGCGCGGCGGTGTCGTCGTCGGGGAGATCGAAGTCAAGTCGTGAGTCCGAGAGCCCGATCTCGACGTCGACGGGCCGATCGGCGATGGCGACTTCCCGCTGGGTGCCGATAAAGCCGTCCCAGACGTCGTGAACCGCGGGAGTACCGGATCCCCGGACGGCCGTGTTCCCCCCGGCCGAGCGCACGTCGGTAAAGCGGTTGGCGTTGAGCAGTCCGGTGCGCAGTTGGACCACGTCGTCGATCGAGAGCCCCTGGCGGTACCACGCGCCGTCGGTGGCGTACTCGGCGGCACGGTCCTCGTCGCCGACCGGCGAGAGCAGCCCCGTCGAGACTCGGGGATAGTTCGAGTGACCGACGAAGATCGAGGGGGCGGTCGAGCCCACGAGCGACTCGCCCGAGAGCGCCTCCGAAAAGCGGTCCTCGACCTCGTCGAGGTACTGCGTGATCCCGTAGGACTTCTCGCGGGCGAGCCGGCGGCGCTCTGCGGCCTCGTCGCGCTCGAACCCCTCGATGTACTCGTCGAGTCGCATTCGGCCGTTTTAGGGGGCCAAGTGGCTTGAACGTTCGGCTGGCGGTCGCTCGTCCGGGCTACATATAGCCGAGATCGCGCAGGCGTCCCATCAGGTCTTCTTTGTCCTGGGAGCGGCCCGCGCGTTCGGTCGTCCCGTCGAGGTCCTGGAGCCACGCGGGGCGGTCGTCGCTTCTCGCCGATCCCCGCTCGCTGCCCAGCGAGCGAAACCCCTCGAAATACTTCGGGCTCACGGGCAGGTCCTCGGGTTCGACTCCGACGGGGAGGTCGTCGAAGTCCTGTGGAACGTGGCCGACGGGATAGCCTTCGACCGCGTCGGGGACGACGTGGGTCCACATCGCGTCCCAGACGGCAGCCTCGTCGAACTGCAGTATCGAGTGTATCCGGTCGTGGGGCGGGTACTTCTCGGGGTCGTGGCGCGGGCTGAAGAACGTCTCGTCGGCGCGCGCGGCCTGTTCGTCCCAGCGCACGCCCGAGAACACGCCGTCGAACCCCTCCTCGCGGATGATCGAGTTGAGGGCGACGGTCTTCAACAGGTGGTTACCCTCGTAGCTGTCGGCGCTAAAGACGAAGGTCTCGCCCTCGTGGCCGAGCCGGTCGCGCAGTTCCCGTTCGTTCTCCGTGCCGAGGGCCTCCACCGGGATCTCGTCGCCGGGATCGCCCAGGCGGACGAACTCCTCGTTTCGGGCGTAGCGTAGATCGAGACCCCACTCGTCGGCCCACCGCTCGACGAACCTGAGGACTTCGGGGAAGTGCTCGAAGTGATCGATGAACACCACGGGGGGCACCTCCAGATCGAACTCGCGGGCGACCTCGCGGACGAAATAGAGTACGAGCGTCGAGTCCTTCCCGCCGGTCCACATCACCGCGGGGTTCTCGTACTGTTCGAGGCCGCGTCGGGTGACCTCGATCGCCTTCTCGAGTTTCGTATCGAGAGTGGGGTACTCCTCGGGGGTCTGTCCCTCGCCGTCGCTGTAATCGACATCCAGGTACGTCGGAAAAGGGGCCATCACCGACAGCGACGCGTCCGGCCGTAATCTATGTTGGTACTTCTCGAGCGTGCTCGAACCGGATCGAATCGCCGCCCGATCATCACTCCCGGCCGACGGACCGGCCCGTGTTGCCGGTCGCCGCCGAGAGCAACAGGACCGCGAGATAGAACGCACCGAGAACGCCGAAGCTCGCGGCCAACGTGGCGGGGTTTCCGTCGTCAAGCAACAGCGTCGGGGAGAGCGTCTCGATCGCGTAAATCGCGGCGCCGATGGCGAACAGTCCGGCGGCGATCGTCACTTCGGGATCTCTGAATCGGTTCGACAGGCTCCGCGAACGGGTCGATCGTCTCATATGTGCGGTAGGGACCGGCTCCGTAAATATATTCTCTGAAAGCCCCTCTCACGGGTGTAGGACGTCACTAAGGCACGTTTCACCCACACACGCGACCCGCGAAGACGGCTGTTACGGTACGTCGTTCGCGAGCACTCGAAACGAACGGCATCGGGAGTCCACACGGACGCCGCCACGGCGCGTGGGGCGTCGAACCGAGCCGTCTGAGCGCCTACATGTAGCCGAGATCGCGCAGGCGCTCCATCAGGTCCTCCTTGTCTTGGGCGCGACCCTCGCGCTCGACGGTGTTCTCGACGTCCTGGAGCCAGGCCGGGTCGTCGGTGGATTTCTGCGTGCTGATCTCGCTGCCGAGCGACCGGAAGCCCTCGAAGTACTTCGGCGAGATCGGGATGTCCTCTTGAGAGATGCCCTCGGGCAGGTCGTCGTAGCCCTCGGGGACGTAGCCCTCCTCGGGGTAGCCCTCGACGGTTTCGGGGACGACGACGTACCAGAAGGCGTCCCAGACGGCGCGCTCGTCGAAGTGCAGGATGGGCTGGATACGGTCGTGGGGCGGGTAGATCTCGGGGTCGTGACGCGGGCTGAAGAACGTCTCGTCGGCGCGGGCCTCCTGTTCGTCCCAGCGCACGCCCGAGATGACGCCGTCGATGTCGTACTCCTCAAGGGCGTTGTTCAGCGCCACCGTCTTGAGCAGGTGGTTGCCGACGTAGGTGTCGAGCAGGAACGGGAAGGTCTCCTCCTCGTACTCGAGGAGATCACGCACGTGGTGGCGGTTCTGCTCGTTGAGCTCCCCGATATCGATGTCGTCGCCGGGCTCCAAACCATGGGAATCGACGTACTGACCGACGTCGTCGTTACGCGCGTAGATGACCTCCAGGTCCCACTCGTCGGCCCATTTCTCGACGAACTCGTGGATCTCGTCGAAGTGCTGGTAGTGGTCGATGAAGACCGCCGGGGGCACCTCCAGATCGAACTGCTCTGCGACCTCTTTGATGAAGTAGAGAGTAAGCGTCGAGTCCTTCCCGCCGGTCCACATCACCGCGGGGTTCTCGTACTGTTCGAGTCCCCGGCGGGTGACCTCGATCGCCTTCTCGAGTTTCGTATCGAGGGTGGGGTACTCCTCGGGGGTCTGTCCCTCGCCGTCGCTGTAATCGACGTCCAAGTAGTCGGGAAAGCCTTCGGGCATGGTGTTCGCTAATGAGATTTAATTAGGACGCACAAAGGGTTTACGGCCTGTCATGAGGTGTGATGACAGGGTGCTCGATCAGGAGATGAACTTGTTGTCCCGC
Source organism: Halalkalicoccus jeotgali B3 (assembly GCF_000196895.1). NCBI lineage: Archaea > Methanobacteriati > Methanobacteriota > Halobacteria > Halobacteriales > Halalkalicoccaceae > Halalkalicoccus > Halalkalicoccus jeotgali. Next base: position 2,590,082 of record NC_014297.1, on the reverse strand, counting down.
CAGTTGATCCCGTTGGCCGGCGCACTCTCCTTGCCGGGTCCTTCGACGACTTCGACGGTCGCGGGGCGTTTCTCACCGTCGACGATCTTGGTGGCCTCGAGTTCGCCGTCGCGCTCGGCGATGGCGGTCAGCGTGCCCTTCTCGGCCTGTTGGGCGATGGCACAGAGTACCTCGAACATCGGGAATTGGAGCGCCGTGTTCTGGAGGACGGTCTCCCGATCGCCCTTGAACGCGGCGAACTCGACGAGTTCCGAGGGGATCTCCTCTTCTTCCTCGCCCCAGGCGGGCGGTGCGCCCGGGCCCGTCTCGGGTTCCTCCTCGTAGACCCGGGTTTCGGCCACGCTCGCCTTGAGTTGGGCGGTCGGCGTGTACTTGCTTACCGCCCCCTCGCGGGCGACGGATTTGATGATAAGCGTGTTGTTTCGCCTCGTGATGTCGATGTCTTCGATCTGCTCCGGGAGTTCCGGATCCGATTCGAAGTATTCGGTGACGTCCTCGAGGGGCAGTTCCAGCGTCGAGTGAAGTTGATATACGCGCCCTGACATTGTTGGTGGATGAATCTCGTCGCGTGGTTGTCGACCCGTAACCGCGCTCGTGCAGGTTACAGTAAGCGCTCCAGACATATATGGCCTTTCCCTACAAAAAGGTGGTGGCTGCACAGTCAGGTCGCTTCGCTCCCGGTCGCGTCAGCCTACTCGCTGTCGAGTGCGGGTCTCAGTTCGCCGCGCTCGTCCATTTCCGCAAGCACGTCGCTCCCACCGATGAACTCGCCGTTTACGTACGTCTGGGGCGTCGTTTCCCAGCCGCTGTGTTCCGAAAGCGCCGCGCGGTACTCGTCGAGCGATTCGAGCGTGTCGACACACTCGACGTCCTCACGGTACTGGGTGATGAGATCGAGCGCGCGCTGGGAGAACCCACACTGGGGCATCAGCCGGTTGCCCTTCATGAACAGCACTACTTCGTTGTCCTCGATGGCGCTGTCGACGCGTCGAGTGACCTCTTCCTGGGAGAGCCCCTGGTTCGGTTGGAACGTCATACCCGTCCTAGGGAGCGAACGGGGAAAGCGGTTTTCCTACTCGTCGCTGCCGACGGGGATGACCTGTATCAGCGAGTAGACGGGTACGCCCTCGATCTCCTCGACGCCCTGCTTGTCCACGAGGACCACGCAGGCGACGGGTTCGCCGCCCTGCTCGCGGATCGCCGCGATGGTCTCTTTCATCGTGGTGCCGCTCGTGATCGTGTCGTCGATCACGTAACACTCCCTGTCGCGGATCGCCGCGAAATTCCTGGAGAAGCTCCCGCCGAGGTCGGCCATGTCACCCTCCTCCCACTGGTGTTTGCGCGGCGCGTACGTACAGAGGTCCGTATCGAGTTCCCGCCCGACCATCGTCGCAAGCGGCGCGCCGGCCTTCTCGATCCCGACTGTGAGGTCGATCTCCTCGCCCTGCTTTCGAAGCAGGTCGGCCATCGCCCGCGAGACGTACGAGAGGCGGGCGCTGTCGCGACCGACCGCGCTCCAGTCGACGTGGATGTCGGCGGGCTTGCCCCGCGGTTCGGGCTCGGTCGGCGGCTCGGCGCGGCCGCTTCGCTCGACCAGCCAGCTCGCCGTCTCCCGGGAGACGTTCAGTTCGTCCGCGATCTCGCCCTTCGAGAGGCCGCCCTCGGCTAACTCGGCGGCGCTCTCGATCAGGTCGTCAACGTTCTTCATACGCGGCGAATTCGACGGCCGTTTTTATAGTCGTATCGTCATCCGCGAAGGCCCGCTCCCAGTCGTCGAGTCCGTGGATCCCGGTCACGAGTGAGTCGAGAAAGTCCTCGGGAAGCGACCCAAGGGTATCGCTTGCGGCCTCGAAGTGACTCACGTGCGAGTTGACGCTGCCCACCAGTGCCTTGTTGTGCAGGACGAGCTCCTCGTGAAGCGTCCCCCCATCGATCTCGAACTCCCAGGGACCGGGCACTCCCAAGAGAGCGCCAACGCCGTTGGGCGCGAGCGCCTCGATCGTCTGGAAGGCGTGTTTCGCGTAACCCGTCGCCTCGTAGACCAGGTCCATCCCCTCGTACTCGGCGGGGAGTTCGTCGACGGGCGTCTCCCGTGAATCGACGTAGGTCGCCCCCAGATTCTCGATGATCTCGATGGTCGGGTCCGGGCGATCGCGCCGTCCCACACAGTAGGTGCGCTCGAAGGGATGGGTGTGGACGAACATCGCGAGCGTCAGTAGTCCGAGACTCCCGTTACCCAGGACGGCGGCGCTCTCGGGGTGCCACTCGAAGGCCGAACGCGAGGCGATGGCGTGTTCGAGGGCCTTCTCGGTGATGCTGATGGGCTCGATCAGAAAGCCAAGCGGCGCTTGCTCGGCGGGGATCTCGACGAGGTACTCGGCGGGGCTCGTGAAGTACTCGGCCATGAACCCGTGTGCGCCGACGATGCCGCGCTCGTGGTACTGTCCCTCGGGGGCCATGTCGGGTTCGCCCCGATCGAAATACCTGTTCTCGCCGTTCGGCGGCCGCCTGACCGTCGGCACCACGACGTCGCCCTCCTCGTAGTCGGTGCCGTTCGAATCCTCGACGACGCCGACGGCCTCGTGACCGAGTACCAGATACTCCTCGCCTGCGGGGAACTCACCGTGGCCCCCCTCCAAGACCTCCCTGTCCGTGCCGTCGACCCCCACCCGGAGGGTCCGAACCAGCACCTCGCCCGCCTCGGGTACGGGCTCGGGCACGTCGATCACGCTCGGTTCGTGTTCGCCCTCGCGAACGACCAGTGCGTCCATGTAAATCGGTAGGATTCGAGGGGACAAAACATTTATTCTCTTTCGAGTAAATATCTATACGGTGGGTGAGCAGTCCTGCCCGGGACGCGTGCCGACGATACCCACCTACGCTTTTGGCACTCGGCTGACCAGCAGGGGTATGGAACGCTACGACCAGCTGTATCGCCTCTACGAGGAGTTCCCCGCCGACACGCTGAAGGCCTATCAGGACCTCGTCGATCTGTTTCCGCCGGTCGACTCGCGGGTCGCGCTCGAACACTGGGAGCGCGCGAGCGAGGAGCTCGACCGGCGTAAGGCAGCCATCGAAACCGACTTTCACGCGGGTGAGGACTACGCCGAGATCGCGGCCCACGCGACCCGCCAGCAGGCCTTTACTGCCCTCGACCTGTACTCGAAGTACGGCCGGGCGGCGAACGTCTTCGTGCTCGACGTCGACGAGACGCTACGATCGGCGGGTAACACGGACAACGAGATCCCCCGGGAGACCCTCTCGTTGCTGACGGAATTCCACGAGGCGGGCGTTCCGATCGTGATCTGTACGGGCCAGACCTTGGAGAACGTCAAGGGGTTCATGATCCAGGGGCTCGGCAGCGAGTTCGTCCACTCGGGGGAGCTCTCGATCGTCTACGAGGCCGGGACGGGGGTGTTCACGCCGGGTCACGGTGCCGATACCAAGCACCTGCTGTACGAGGACCTCGACGAGGAGATCGTCTCGGTGTTCGACTACGTGCGCTCGCGCGTGCTCCGGGAGGCCCCCGAGACACTCCGGCGGGGCTGTCACCTCCAAGGCAACGAGTTCAACGTCACGATGAAGCCCAACTTCGAGATCGGCTCCGAGAACGCAGTCGAGATCATCGACGAGGCGCTCGTCTACGAACTCGACCTGCTGGGCGAGGCCGTCGCCGAGGTCGCGGAGACCGACACTGACCCCGAACGAGTCAGCGAACTCGCACGGGCGTTCTACGCCGACAGCGACCCCGAGATCCGCGGGGTTCTGGGAGATACCGAGTCGGTCCCCGATCCCGGAGAGCCCCCCGACGAGATCGAAGCGTTGTTCGAACGCATCGACGTCGCCTACTACGAGGGCGATGCCGCCGAAGTCGGCTCCTTGGAACTCAACAAGATCGTCGGCGTCGAGGTCGCTCTCTCCGTGCTGGGGGTCGACGACCCGTTCGCGCTCGTGATGGGCGATTCGAAAAGCGACCTGCGAGTGATGGAGTGGGTCGCCGAGAACGACTCGGGACTCGGTGCTGCACCCGAACACGCCTCGGCGGACGTCCTCACGTTCGTTCGGGAAACCGACGAACTCGTCTTCGATCGGGGTCGCGCGGCGGATATGCTGCGGACGGTCTACGCGCTCAACCGGCTCGTAGAACTCGAGTAGTGCCGGCTAGAAGCGCTAGACACACGGGAGGTAAAAGGACCGCCGACGGGCATCACCCGTGGCGGTCGCGGGTTCGAATCGATCACACACGCCGGTTGGTCGAGTTCGGGACAACGGGTCGTAGATTAGGCATCGTTCGTTTCTCCATCCGTCATGCCGTATCATATCGTCCCCGTAGCAATTGATGGGGGTGTTGTATGAACAGCAAATCGGCATGACATCCTTCTAATACACTATAATTCTCTGCATTAGTTGTCGAACACTTTCTTAGTGAGTACTAGAGAATATGAAAGTCAACATCGGTCAGCAGCGGTCGAGATCGGCGAGAGCCTCGTCGGTAGTGGTGATGGTCGCGAACTCGCCGGCGAGGTGTGCAAGCGCGGTCCGGTGCATCTCGTCGGCGGAGAAGCGCTCGCCGCCGGGACCGTCACGTTCGAACGTCGCCGTGGCGTCGGCGACGACGGTGGCGTCGAACCCGAGGTTCTCGGCCATTCTCGTGGTAGTGGAGACGCAGTGGTCGGTAGTGAGACCGACGACGACGAGCGAGTCGTAGTCCTGCTTACGGAGCCACGGTTCCAGCCCCGTGCCGATGAACCCCGAGTTGACCCGTTTGGTGAACACCGGTTCGTCCTCCCGTGGCTCGGTCTCGGGCTTCCACGCGAACCCCGGCCCGTCGCCCCGAAGCGGGGAGTCCGGCTCGGTGGAGTCGTGGCGGATGTGGACGCGTGGGTAGTCGTGTTCACGCCAGACCTCGAGCAGGCGGGCGGCGTTCGACTCGGCGTCTGGCGTGCTGCGCTCGCCGTATTTCGGATCGTCCAGCCCCGTTTGGAGGTCGACGAGCAGCAGGACGGGCGCGTCGTCAGTCATCCGCGGCCTCCGGTTTCGGTACGGATGTCGGTCGCGGCGGTGCGGCCTTCGGGTGCTCCCGTGAGATGGTGATCGGGCACGTATCGGGTGCCTGCTCGGGGTCCTCGGAGAACAGGTACTGCGTCCACTCGCGGTCGCCCGCAACGCCCCAGTCGCCCAGGTCGGCGTGGGGACAGACGCCGTCGTACTCGACGAGGCGCTCTTGAATGACCTCGCGGGCGTGTTTGCCGGCTGCGGTGTCGCCGGTGACGTTCAGGTCCTCGAACAGCGCGCGCGGCTGGAAGGTGATCTCGAGCCCGATGGGGCAGTAGCGGCTCTTTCGATCCTCGTAGAACGGCGCCCGACAGGTCGGGAACATCGGCTCGCCGCCGAAGCAGAACTCCCAGTGGGGGTCGTCGGGATCGGTCGGGATGTCGTCGGGCCAGGGCGCGGGATCGTGGACGTGTAGGAACTGGAGGATATGCCAGAGCGCCTCGTGGTACTCGCGTTCGGACAGCGAGCGCTCGGGCGGCTCGAAGAACGTGACCAGTGACGCCCGGTCGTTGTGGTCCTCGTAGACGTCGAGGTATTCGATGAGCGTCTCACCCAGTCCCAACAGCGCGTCCTTGTCGGTCAGCGAGGGGATCGCCGTGTAGAGGGGATCGCCCTCGCGGACGGATTCGGCACCGAAAAAGCAGGGGAACGGGCTGCCGTTTCGTTCACCCAACAGCCCGCCGCGAAAGGTCCGCCAGTGGTCCTCGACCCAGTCGGGTGCCGCCCCGCTTTCGACGCGCGCTACAAGGGTTTCCTGATCCCGAAGCTGTCCGACCACGGGCTCGGTCATGGCTTTTGGCTAGGGCCGAGCGGGCATTTACCCGTCGTTTTCGGACTACGCGCTGCAGTTGTTCGGCCCGAGTTCGAGCTCCACGACCTCCTCATCGTCGACCATCTCCACACCTCGGTTGATGTCGATCACCCGCTCGTAGTTCGGCGGTTTCTCGGGGAGAGTCTCCAGACTGCGTTCGACGAACGCCGCCTCGTCGAGCGCCAGCACGTCGAGGCCGGTGCGGAGTTCGCCGACGGTCGTGCGGATCGCCTCGCCCGGCGTCCCGCCCTCGAACTCGCCCTCGCTGGTGACGGTGACGTGGCCCGGAAGCAGGGTGATGGAGTCGGGCTCGGCCAGCAGCGTTCGGTGGATCGACTCGTACTGCATGCGCGCGCCCCGCTCGCCGGCGTCCTCGCTGAACTCCAACTCCGTTCTCCCCGTCCCGTCGACGAACAAGGTGTCCGAGCTCAGAAGCGCTTCGCGTCCGATGAGATAGTTCACCATCTCGCCGGTGTGGCCGGGTGCGAAGAGCGCCTTGAGCTCTACTTCGCCGATCTCCAGGACGTCGTTCCGCCCGAGGGGCGTATACTCGTAGGCCAGCCCGCGATCGCGTGCGCGCTCACCGAGGTAGTACGGAACGCCCAGTTCGGAAGCGAGCCCGCGCCCACCCGAGACGTGGTCGGCGTGGACGTGGGTGTCGAGGACGGCGGTGATCTCGTAATCGCGCTCGCGGGCGGCCTCGCGGAACTCGTCGGTGTGGCGGGTGGCGTCGATGACCGCCGCCTCCCCCGACTCCGGATCACAGACCACGTAACCGAGACAGCCCTTCGCGCGCCGTTGGATCTGGAGGATCTCCACCCCGTCGAGGGTGATCGGGACGACGTCGTAGACGGCGCTCCAGGCCTCCATCCCGCCCTCGATCACCGCGACGTCGTCGTAGCCCGCCGAGGCGAGTTCGTCCGCGAAGTGTTGCGAGGAGATCCCCTTCGCACAGACCGTGACGATGGGGTGATCCCCGTCTACCTGCCGCTCGAACGTCGCCGCTCGCTCCCCTGCGAGCGATTCGTCCTTTCCGAAGGTGAAATTGACCACCCCCGGCATGTGCCACGCCTCGAAGCTCCCCTCGGGCCGGGTGTCGACGAGCGTGAACGCCTCGCCCGCACGCTGCATTCGCTCGACGCGCTCGGCGCTGATCTCGCGTGCCATAGAGGAACATACGTCGATGTGCCGGATAGCGTTGCTGGTCGGTCCCGTTCCGAAGACATCGGTAGTTTGATATTGTATGGGAATTTATAGGTGTCGATACGTAACCGAGCCCGCATCGACCGACCGGGGACATCGCCGTCGCGAGGCACGGACGCCTAGGGCGAGCCCGGGTCGGTCGGACGGATCGTGTTTCTAGAATACTTAACTGTCTTCGGGAAACACGCTCCACGAAAGCCTACGGCGCGGCGGGTGACCGGGGGATCCGCAATGATGAACAAGGAACTGTTCGGGGTGTTCGGCGGGGCCGACGCGTTCGGCGTCGTCCGCGAAGAGGCGTCGTTCGATCGGATCTGTTCGACCGAGTCCCTGACCGTCGGAATCCGGGATCCCGACCTCGGCGATCCACACCGGAGTTCGGCCCACGAGGACCCGACGGGCTGTTGTGTGATCTGGGGGGAGGTCTACACGCCCGACGGCGTCGCTAGACCGGCCCGCTGGCTGCTCGAACGCTATCGCGAGGAGGGACGGGCGGCGCTTTCGGCGCTCAACGGCTCGTACCTCGTCGCGATCGACGACGGGTCCGAGGCGGCGGTCTACACCGACCCGATCCGCTCGTGGGAGTGTTTCTACACCGACGCCGGCGGGTCGCGCGCCTTCGGCACCGACGCCTCGCGGGTTTGTCGGGCGCGCCCGGAGCTGTCGTTCGACCCCGACTCGCTGCTCGAACTCACCCACCTCAGCGTCGTCCTCGACGACCGCACCCTCTTCGAGGAGGTCTCCCGAATCCCCTTTGACGGCGTCCTCGGGCCGACATCGACCGAACAACTCGACCGGTTCGTCTACCGTCCACAGGAGTTCGACTACGCGGGCGAACTCGCCGCGCGTCTCGAACGGGCTCTGTCGCGGCGGGCGGACCTGCAGGGACGGAAGGGACTGCTCTTGGGGGCGGGCTACGACTCCCGGACGCTGCTTGCGGGGATCCCCGACATCGAGTGCTGTTATACCGTCGGCGGCGAGGACTCCGCGGAGATCCGGGTCGCGAAGCAACTCGCCGACCAGTACGGCGCGACCCACCGGACGCTGGGGGTCGATGGCTCGTATTTCGTCACCGACATCGACACGGTCCGTTACACCAACGGGATCGGCGAGTCGATCCACATCCACCAACGGGGCATCGAACAGCTCGCCGACGTCGACGTGATGTACCACGGCTGGGCGATCGACTCGCTGTTGAAGGAGTTCTTCGTCCAGAAAAAGCGCGTCGGCGCCTTCGGCAAGTCGGTCAAGCTCTCGGGGCTGGCCGAGGAACCCGACGCCATCGACTTCCTCACCGACCGCAAACTCGGGCTCATGCCCGAGAGTCCGACCCTGCTCGCGGAGTACGTCGACGACCCCGACGCCGTCCTCGAAGAGCGCCTCGAACGCGAACTGGATCGCTGTCGCGGGCGCGTACAGCGCGCCTACGACCTCCCCAGCGTCTTCGGGATCAAGAACCTCCCCTCGAAGTCCTTCCGGATCCATCTGGCCGATCAGTTCACCGAGTCGTTTCTCTGTGCGGACAGCGAACTGATCGACTGGCACCTCACGACCCCGCCCGAGTACCGAAGCACCGAGACCTTCCTCGCCGCGATCCAGCAACTCGACCCGAACGTGCTTCGCTACCGCCCGCCCGATCGCCCGCGGACGAGTTCGATCCTCAACCAGATCGAGGGGTTTTGCCGGCGCAACCTCCCGCTCCCGCTGTCGCCGTTCGACAACCCGTGGCCCGACCGGCGCTCGGTCTACGAGGAGTACGACCTCGATCGCTCGTTGTTGCCCGACTCGCCCGAACTCCATCCCTGTTCGGTGCGTCTCAAGCTTCGGGTACACGACGTCGAGACGTGGCTCTCGGCGCTCGCCGATCAGAGCGCCCTCTCGCCCGAGGAGATCGTCCGACCGCCCGACTCGCGTCGACTGGCCGTCGCCGAGGAGACCGTCACCCATTAAGGGACTGGCCGGCGACGCTTCGGTATGCACACCGGTTCGGACGACCCACTGGCGCTGTCCGGCGTGATCCCGCCGACGATCACCGTCTTCGACGACGACGAGTCGGTCGACTACGAACGCACTGCGGCCCACGCGCGCTACGTCGTCGACGGCGGCGCCCACGGCGTCTTCCCGCTCGGAACCAACGGCGAGTTCCCCTTGCTCACGGACGAAGAACGAAAGGGCGTCGTCGAGGCCGTCGTCGAGGAGGTAGACGAAGTACCGGTGATCGCCGGCGTCGGCGCGCCCAGCACCTACGAAACCGTCGAACACGCCGAACACGCCGAGTCGGCCGGCGCCGACGGCCTCGTGGTCGTTACGCCCTACTACTACCCACTGGATGGCGAGGCCGCCATCAACCACTACCGGCGCGTTGCGGAGGCGGTCGACCTCCCGATCTACGTCTACCACATCCCGAGCAAGACCGGCAACGCACTGTCGCTCGAAACGTTGGAAGGGCTCGCGGAGATCGAGAACCTCGCCGGCGTGAAGGACTCGAGCAAGGACGTGCCGTGGCTCGCACAGGCGATCGACGCCCACCCCGAACTCACCTTCCTTGCAGGATCCGACTCGCTTCTGTTCCCTGGCCTCGAGATCGGCTGTTCGGGCATGGTCAGCGCCGTCGCGAACATCTATCCCGACCTCGTCGTCGACCTCTTCGAGGCCTACGACAACGGCGAGGAAGAACGCGCCCGCGACCTCCAGAGCGACGTCTACGAGGTTCGCGACGCGATCAAGTACGGTTCGTACATGGCCGGCGTCAAGAGCGCGCTGCCCCACGTTGGCTTCGAGGCCGGCCCGCTTCGCAGCCCGCTGCGGCTGATGGACGAGGAGAACGAACGGGCGATGGTCACGGATCTCGAAGCGCTCGACCTGCTATAACCCCGGTCCCACCGGCGCGTAGGACTGATCGCGCGCGACGACGGTCTCGGGTTCGAACCGAACGAACCGATAGCGCTCGCTCCGCTCGAAGACGGCGTGAAAGCGCCCGTCCCAGCGCTCCTCGGGCCCGAGATACCGACCGAACAGCCGGGTCGCCTTCTCGGGGTCGAACGCCTCGATGCTCGCTTCGCCGCGCATGCCGACGTGCTGGACCAATCCCCGAGAAGCGTCGAAGTCGACGACCGCGAGCGCGGTCCGCGGGTCCTCCTCGATCCGACCGGGATAGCTCTTCAGTTCGGGATTGACGGCGATCCAAATCGCCCCCTCCTCCCAGAGGTACCACAGCGGCGAGACGCGGGGCCCCTCGGAGGAAGCGGTCGCGAGAAAACAGAACAGCGGGCGGGCGAGGAAGGTGTCGAGATCGACCGCCAGCGTGTCTTCGACGAGTTCCATATCACGTTCGGGTATCGCAGACGCCTTGAAACCGCGCCATCTCCTCGCAGAGTTACCGGAACTCGGTTCACTCCGATCCGAGTAGTAACTCCGAACCCCCTACTGTTTTAGCGATGAGTGAACCAGTGAGGATATGGTTCGAGACTACAGGAAACTACACGACCCCAACGCGGAGTACACGATGCGAGAGCTCTCGGCCGATACGATGGGACTTGCCGCCAAGCGTGGCGGGGGACGTGACGTTTCGATTACGGACGTCCAGACGACGATGATCGACGGCAACTTCCCGTGGACTCTCGTTCGGATCTACACCGACGCGGGGATCGTCGGTACCGGCGAGGCCTACTGGGGGGCGGGCGTTCCCGAACTGATCGACCGGATGACGCCGTTTCTGGTCGGCGAGAACCCGCTGGATATCGACCGACTCTACGAACACCTGATCCAGAAGATGTCCGGCGAGGGATCGATCGCCGGCGTGACCGTCACCGCCGTCGCGGGCATCGAGATCGCGCTGCACGATCTGGCGGGGAAGATCCTCGACGTGCCGGCCTACCAGCTTCTCGGTGGCAAATACCGTGACGAGGTGCGGGTCTACTGTGACTGTCACGCGGGCGACGAGAGCGAACCCGACTCCAACGCCGCCGAGGCCGAACGCGTCGTCGAGGAACTCGGCTACGACGCCCTGAAGTTCGATCTGGACGTACCGAGCGGCAAGGAGAAGGACCGCGCGAACCGCCACCTGAGTGATCGAGAAATCGAGCACAAGGTCGAGATCGTCGAGGCGGTTACCGACCGTGTCGGCGACCGGGCGGACGTCGCGTTCGACTGTCACTGGTCGTTTACCGGCGGGAGCGCGAAACGGCTGGCCGCACGCTTGGAGGAGTACCCCATCTGGTGGCTCGAGGACCCCGTTCCCCCGGAGAACCACGACGTCCAGCGCGAGGTCACCCAACACACCTCGACGCCGATCGCCGCCGGCGAGAACGTCTATCGCAAGCACGGCCAGCGCCGTCTGGTCGACCAGCAGGCCGTCGACATCCTCGCGCCCGACCTCCCGAAGGTGGGCGGAATGAGGGAGACCCGCAAGATCGCCGACCTCGCTGACACCTACTACATGCCCATCGCGATGCACAACGTCTCCTCGCCGGTGGCAACGATGGCCAGCGCCCACGTCGCCAGTGCGATCCCCAACTCGCTGGCGGTGGAGTACCACTCCTACCAGTTGGACTGGTGGGAGGACCTCGTCGAGCAGAGCGTCATCGAGCAGGGTTCCATCGAGGTTCCCGAGGAGTCGGGACTCGGCCTCACGCTCGACCTCGATACCGTCGAGGCGCACATGGTCGAGGGCGAGGAGCTGTTCGATGAGGGGTAGTCTCATCAGGTCCGTGGAGTTTCTCTCTACGGTATCCGACCAAGCGTAACCTCCTCGACCCAGCGGACCGGGGATCCCTGTCGTCCTTTCGAACTGCAGTTCGTTCGGCCCGACTACCGATACGTATCTCGATATATGTGTGGATAGCTGTCCTAATTATTAACGTTTGTTCATAATATACGCCTATCATTTCCATTAATAACTTTTCTTCACAATGCTCAAGTCCCCGGTCGGGGTTCTGGGAACTGGAGACATGCCCTATCCACACAGTCCGTTGGTGGCGTTTCTCGTCGGTATCGCCGTCGTGATCTTCCTGCTCGCGTATCTCGATCTGCCGGCGGTGTTCGGCCTGCTAGTTGCCTCGTTCGCCGTCGGTCTCGTGACCCCGCGGGTCGCTCCCTCCGCGATCCCCGAGCAGATCGTCACGGCCTTCGGCGAGGAGATGGCCGGGATCGGGATCCCGATCCTGATGGCCGCGGTGATCGGCAAATCGATGATGGAAAGCGGGGCGGCCCAGCGGATCGTCCGCGGGTTCACGGACGTGTTGGGTCGGGACAACGCCGACATCGCGCTGTGGGGAAGCAGTTCCTTCCTCGCGATCCCCGTCTTTTTCGACAACGTCTTTTACCTGCTCGCGCCGCTCGCCCGCTCGATGCGTGCGCGCATCGGGAAGAACTACCCGTTGTATATCGTCGTCGTCGGTGCCGGCGCGGCGACGACCCACGTGTTCGTCCCGCCGACGCCCGGTCCGCTGGCGGTCGCGAGCCAGATCCCCGGCGTCGGGCTCGGACTCACCATCGCCGTCGGGTTGACCGTCGCCGTCCCCACGGCCGCGGTCGCCGGCGTCGGCTACGGTCGGTGGATCAACCGTCGGATGGAGATCCCGCTCCGGGAGGCGATGGGAACCGACGTCGACGAACTCAACGAGGTCGCAGAGCGATCGTCCGACCACCTCCCTGGCTTTCTCGAGTCGGCCCTGCCGATCTTCGTTGCGGTGCTGTTGGTCATGTCCGGGACGGTCACCTCGAACCTCCTCGGGCTCGAATCGGGGCCCGTCGCCGCCACCACGACGCTTCTCGGTGCCCCGAGCCTCGCGCTGACCGCCGCCGCGCTGGTCGCGGCCTACACCTTCTATCGCTACGACGACCTCCCGCGCGAGACGTGGGCCGAGGAGATCGTCGATGCCCTGCGTGACGGTGGGCACATCGCCGCCATCACCTGTCTTGGCGGCGCCTTCGGCGGGATGCTCGCGACGGCCGGCATCGGCGATTACCTCGCGGGCGGGCTCCGGGAGATCGGGATCGGCTTCCTGGTCACCGCGTGGCTGATCGCGGCGGCGATCCGGATCGCACAGGGGTCGGCGACCGTCGCCATGCTCACCACCGCCGGGATCATGGCGCCGCTGGCGGGCAGCCTCTCGGTCAATCCGGTGTATCTCGTGATGGTCATCGGCGCGGGCGGGAACATCTTCTCGTGGTACCCCGACAGCGGGTTCTGGCTCGTCAAGGAGATCTGCGGACTGACCCAGGCCGAGACGCTCAAGACTTGGACCGTCCTGACGACGCTCGTCTCGGTCATGGGACTGCTCATCGTCCTGGTCCTGTCGACGGTGCTCCCGCTTGCCTGATCCGGCCCCGCCGTCGCTCGCGGGTCAGGCCTCGATGTCGGCCCAGACGAGCCGGTGGTCGGAGGCGGTACGCACGTCCGAGAGGAGGCCCCGTTCGTCCGAGTCCTCGCTCGGCCAGACCGCCGCCGAATCCCGAACTGAGAGGTCCGGCGACGGAAGCACGTAATCGATCTGCTCGACGACCCCCTCGATGTCGCCGCCGAACCGCGTCGCGTACCGATTGCCTCGTTGGGCCCCACCCGGACTCGTCGGGAGGCGATCGGTAGTGAAGTCCTCGTTCTCGAAGAGGAACTTCCCGGCGGGGTCGAGGGGACGGTCCCCGTCGGGGGCCGCGTTCATGTCGCCCAGCAGCACGTACGAGGCGTCATCGGCGAGTCCGCCCGCGGTGCCGCCGTCGTCGTAGATGTATCCCTCGCCGGCGACGTAGTCCGCGAAGAAACGGACCTCGTCGTGGTTCCACCGGCCGTTGAAGTTGTTCTCCCCGTCGAACGTCGGCGGCGTCGGATGGGCGAATAGGCCGTGGACCGTCTCGCCCGCGACGCAGATCGGCATGTCGATGTGGGTCTTCGAGGAGAGCCGATAGACCTCGGTCTCCTCCTCGGTCAGGTAGAGCCCGTCCTCGTCGACGCCGTCGCCCTCGACGGGGAGCAAGTTGTCCGGCATGTCCGCCCAGCGGAACTCCCGGAAGCTCCTGATGCCGTCCTCGTCGATGGGATGGCGACTCGCGACGGCGAAGGCGTAGTGGCCGGGGTACTCGCCGAAGCCGTAGGCGTCGCCCGGTCGCTCGCCCGCCCGTCCGTCCTTGTTGAAGTCGAACTCCTCGTCGGGCAGCACGCCCGTGTTGCTCGCCGGCTGGAGCGTATGGGGGTAGTCGATCCCCTCCAGGTGTTCACATTGGGGCACGCTCAGGTAGTTCTCGACGAACGCATCGATGTTCGCGGTGTCAGTGTACTCCCCCTCCTGGAGGTTGTTGGTGAGTTCGTTGACGACGAGCACGTCCGGGCGGACCTCCTGGACGATCCGGGCGGCGGCCTCGGCCTGCTCGTCGCCCGGCTGTTGGACCTGCTCGGTTTCCAGCTCGATCACGTTGAACGCCGCGTACCGCGCGCCCGTTCCCATCGAATCCCCCGAGGCGTTTGTCGTCCCGGCTAACCCGATTCCCGTCGCCGTTGTTCCTACTGTTTGCAGAAATCGCCGTCTGGTCGTACCCCGTTCCATGCCTTGGTTCAACACAGCTTGCCACATAAATACCGATCCTCTGTGATATATCGAATCGCTCTCGTTACGCCACGACGGGATCGTTCGGATCTAAGATCCGACTTTCCTCGCCGCCACACGCGGTTTTATCGCCCGACAACACGTGATACCAATTGTCATGACGACCGCGGACTACGAGATCGACCACGAACTGAGCGACAAAGAGGAGAACATCCACAACGCCTGGGACAACGAGCTCGATCCCGTCCTGACGGTCGAGCCCGGCGAGGTCGTCCGCTTCGAGTGCCGGGACGCCCTCGACGGACAGGTCGGCCCGGACTCGGGCGTCGAGGACCTGGCGAACGCGAGTTTCGACCCGGTTCATCCGCTGACAGGCCCCGTCGCGGTCGAGGGTGCGGAACCGGGTGACGCGCTGGTCGTCGAACTGCTCGATTTCGAGCACAAGGGCTGGGGCTTTACGGGATTTATGCCCGGCGAGATGGGGCTCGGACTCCTGCCCGAGGAGTTCGAGGAGGCGGGACTGTACGTCTGGGATCTGGCGGGCGAAACTGCCGAGTTCGTCAACGGCATCGAGATTCCGGTGGATATGTTCCCGGGGACGATCGGTAACGCCCCCGCCCAGGCGGGCGAGCACGACACCCTTCCGCCCCGCGACGTCGGCGGGAACATGGATGTCAAGCAGATGACTGCCGGTTCGACCGTGTATCTCCCCGTCGAGGTCGAGGGCGCGCTCTTTTCGACGGGCGATTGCCACGTCGCACAGGGCGACGGCGAGGTCTGTGTCACCGGGATCGAAGCGCCGATGTTCGTCACCGCACGGTTCGGTCTGAAAAAGGACGCCGGCTTCGCCCAGCCTCAGTTGGAGACGACGGGACCGTTTACCGCCACCGGCGAGGACGAGCCGATGTACGGCACCACCGGAATCAGCGACGACCTGATGGAGGCGACGAAAAAAGCGATCCGCCACATGATCGACCACCTCGAACGCGAGCACGACCTCACCCGCGGGGAGGCGTACATCCTCTGTTCGGCGGCGGTCGACCTGAAGATCAGCGAGGTGGTCGACGCGCCCAACTGGACGGTCACCGCCTACGTCCCCGAGAGTATCTTTCCCGAGAACTAACAGTCGTCGGTAATAGCATTCCGAATAGACCGATTCATTTCATCGCTGTACGAACTGGACAAGACTCATCATCGTATATATCTTCACCATGATATGAACGATACAACGGAGTCAACCAAGCGCATCCTCCTCGTTACTACGGCTGCCGTTGTCGCTGGAGGTAGCATGGTAGCTATGCTTCTTAGTGGCGACGGTAATATCTGGATAGCGCTCAGTGCGTTCGGGTTTCTGTTGATAGCAGCGATTGGATTTGTACAGGTGATTTATCGACACCTGTTGGCTTAACTGGAATTTCCTTTAGCTGCCCATACCACAAGTGTCACGAATAGATCTAAACGAAAAAAGTGTCTTCCGTCTGCTACTAGAACCCAAGCCTGTCGACGATCTTCCGGCCCATCGTCCGGGCGTCGGGCTCTATGACCTCGATTTCGTCGCCCACTTCGATCCGGCCGGGTTCGACGACCGACGCACAGATCCCGCCGCGTCCGTTCTTCAGTGCGCGGGCAACCCCCTTCTCGCCAGCGACCCGCTCGACGTGGGCACACGGCGGGCGCGGGCGGGTCCCCCGCAGGACCGCCTCACCCACTGAAAAGGTCGCCCCCAGCAGGTCGTGGACCGCGACCCCGCGGGTGACGACGTTGCGGCGGTGTCGCCCGTCGGTGAGGTCGATGTCGAACTCGTCTCCTATTTCCTCGATCGCCTCGCCCTCGACCAGTGTCACCTCGCAGACGTCGAAGGGCGAGTAATACCCATTGCCCGTACAGTAGCGATCCCCCTCCAGTCCGCCCTCGACGGCCTCGACGTACTCTTTCGACTCCATCGGAGCCGAATCCTCGCGTGCGACGAACAGCTGGTTGACCCGTGTCATGGGTCGGCTAGGGGCTCGGGTGCCATAGCCTTCACCCGGACACCGGCAGGTGCAGGACCGGGCCTTTAGGCTCGGCCCGCAAAGGGGATGGGTATGGTCGATCACGTCACCGCCGAGCAGGTCGAGAAGTGGCTCGACGACCGCGTCGTTCGGGACGTCGAGCGCACGACGGAGAACGCCGCGGCGTTCAGTATCCAGTGTCGCCTCTCGCACATCCCGCTGAACGTCATCAAGGAGGACACGTGGGGCCCGTTGCGGATCGTCGGGCGGGCCGCCTTCGACACCGAGCGAACCGCGGCGGTGATCGAAAACCCCGACCAGCGCTACGAACTGCTCGCGCGTATCGGCCCGGTGTTCGCCGCGACACCCGGATTTTACACCTTCCTCGACGAGGAGGGGACCTCGACGGAGTTCCCGACCCTCGACTCGATCCAGTTCGAACACCGGATCTACGCCGACGGCGCGAGCCAGCAAGAACTCATGGCGGGGCTGATGGCGATCGCGACGGCGATCAAGTACGTCCAGAACACGGTCGCGGCGATCCGTCGGCGCGAGGACGGCGATTAGTCGTCGTCGGCGACGACCCCCGAACCCGACCCGTTGACGGTGTGGTTCGCCCGCTCGTCGACCGCGATGCTCGGGGGGTACTTCCCGCGGTCGAGTTTCAGATCCGACTGCGGGCGGGCCATACAGGTCAGGGCGAACGCCTCGGATTCGGCCTCGCTAAGCCCGCGAGCGGCAGGCTGGGTCACCTCGCCTTCGACGATCTCGGCGGTGCAGGCGAGACACATCCCGACCCGACACGAGTACTCCTGAGCGATGCCCTCCTCGAGACACCGCGAGAGGATGGTCTGTTTGTCAGTGACCTCGATCGTCTCCCCCGTGCCGACGAACTCGACGGTGTAGGTGGCCATAGCCACCCCTACAGTCAACTCGCCCAAAACGTTTTATTTCCCGTCCTGTCGCCGACAGAACGACCGAATTCGACCTAAAACGTTTTGCCGGTCGCGCGGCCACTCCGGGTATGAGTACACGCGAGGTTGACGTCGCCATAGTAGGGGCCGGCACGGCGGGCTGTTATGCGGGGGCGACGATCGCCGAGGCGGGCTACGACGTCCTCGTGCTCGAACGAAAGACCGAGGAGGAGGCCGGACACATCGCCTGCGGGGACGCCCTGAAAGGTGCCGACGAGTTCCCCGGGGCGATCCCGAAGTCCACCCTCGAACCCGCGATGACCAACACCGAGGTGGATCACGGCCGGTTCGAACTGCCCGAACACGACACCGTTCTCGAGATCCCGGTGCCGGGCGAACTGGCCGTCATCGACCGTTTCGAGTACGGGAAGGCGATCATCCGGGGAGCAAAGGAGGCCGGCGTGGAGTTCTCCTACGACACGGTCGTCCAGGACGTCCGCCAGGACGAGGGCCGGATCACGGGCGTCCGGGCGAAACGAAAGGGAGATCCCTTGACCGTCGAGGCCGAGATCACGATCGACGGGGCGGGGGCGCTCTCGATCCTTCAGGACAAGGCCGACCTCTCTGCGGCGACCTTCGACACCAACGTCACCTACTCGCAGTTCTGTTCTGCCTACCGCGAGGTCGTCCACGTCGAGGAGGAAGTCGAGTGGAAGGACGCGCTGGTGTTCAAGCCGACCCAGCGCGCGGCGGGCTACCTCTGGTACTTCCCGCGAACGGGCACGGAGATCAACGCCGGGCTCGGCTTCCAGATGAACGAACAGCCGATGAAACTCGTCGAGGACCTCAAGCGCGACCTGGCGACCCGCCCGGAGTTCGAGGGCGCCACCGTCGAGGACAAACTCGGCGCCGCACTCCCGACCAGACGGCCCTACGATTCGGCGGTCGCCCCCGGGTTCATGGCCGTCGGCGATTCGGCCGGCCACGTCAACCCCACCACCGGCGGCGGGATCGCGGGGGCGGCCTACGCCGGGGAGTACGCCGGCGAGCAGGCGATCGGGGCACTGGAGTCCGGCGACGTGAGCGAGGCGGCGCTCTGGGACTACAACGAGCGCGTGATGGACCACTACGGCGGTCGGTACGCCGCACTCGACGTCTACAACGTCATGGCGACCGCAGTCGACGTCTCGGAACTGACGAGCCTGCTCGTCTCCCTGCCCGGCGAGAACCTCGCGGAGGCGCTGTACTCGGGCAGCACCGACTTCGGTCTCAAACTGAAGCTCCAGGCCGCGATCGGGAGCTTCGGCCACTGGGGGACGATCCTCGACTTCTATAAGACCAAGCGCCACGCAGACGAACTCCTCGAGCAGTACGAGCGCTACCCCGACCGACCCTCGGCGCTCGCGGGCTGGCAACGCGAGCGCGACGCGATCATGGATCGGGTCTACGAGACGACCGGTGCCGAGGCGAAGTACTAGGGACACTCACGGTTTCACTCCGAAAACGGGGTAGGAAAAAGACCGTTCATACTCCGGTGCTCACGGACAGCCGGCGGCTTCGCCATCGACACCGCTTTCGAGGATCCGACACGGCCCCAGCGGTGGCGGTTCAGTCCCCATCGGTGGGTGCCCGTTTCGGCGACGGGCCCTCCTCCCCGGGCGACCGGTCGTTCCGATAGCTGATCCCCCAACCCGTCAGCCCCATCACGAAGAGGATCGCCGGCGAGAGGAACCCGAGGAAGTAGTACGGCCCGTAGGCGAGCGGCGAGACCCCGAGGGTCGCGGTCATAAAGGCCCCGCCGGCGTTCCACGGGATCAGCACGCTCGTGGTCGTGCCGGCGGCCTCGACGGCCCGCGAGAGGTTCTTGCTCTCGAGGCCGAACTCCTCGTAGACCCCCCGAAAGGTCATCGAGGGAACGACGATGCTCATGTACTGCTGGCCCGCGAGCCCGTTCATCGCGAACGCCGAGACGCCCGTGGCGACGGTCAGTCCCGCGACGCTGTCGATAGCCTCTTCGATCCAGTTCGCGAGCGCCGCGAGCACACCCGTGCGTTCGAGCAGCCCGCCGAGCGAGAGGGCGACGGCGACGATCGAGACGGTCCACGCCGACCCGTTCAACCCGTCGCTCGCGAGCAGGTCGTCGACCAGCGCCGTGCCCGTTTCCGGGGCCGTACCCGCCTGGGCGACCGACCAGGCCTCGGCGAAGCCCGCCCCCTGGACGAGCAGCATCGTCCCGACACCCGCGAAGACCCCGGCGACCAGCGCCGGCAGTGCCGGATAGCCCGCCAGCGCCAGCCCGAACGTGATCAGGAGGGGTAAGAAGACCAGCGGGCTGATCTCGTAGCCCGCGAGGATCCCCGTCCGGATCGTCTCGACCTGCCCTGCGGGGATCGACCCGGAGATCCGCAATCCGAGGACGGCGTAGGCGACCAGCGCGATCACCAGTGCGAGGCCGGTGCCGACGCGCATGGTGTCGACGTGCTCCATCAGATCGGTCCCGGTGACCGCCGCCGCGAGGTTCGTCGTATCCGAAAGCGGCGTGATCTTATCGCCGGTGTACGCGCCGGTGAGAACGGCCCCGGCGGTCATCGGGGCCGGAACCCCGAGTCCCTGTCCGATTCCCATGAGCGCGACCCCAAGCGTCGCGGCCGTCGTCCACGACGAGCCGATCGAAAAGGCCGAGACGGTCGCGATCAACGCGGTCGCCGGCAGAAACACCGCGGGCGTGAGCAGCCCCAGCCCGTAGTAGATCAGGCCCGGAATGGTCCCGGCGCCGATCCAGACGGGGATCAGCATGTAGATCACGAACAGAATGAGGATCGCCTGGATCCCCATCGAAAGCCCCGCCGAGACCCCCTCGAAGAGGTCGTCCCACGTATATCCCAGCCAGTATCGCCCCACCAGCCCGATCAGCACACAGCCCCACAACAGCGGCATGTGCGGGTCGAGACCGAACCCGACAGACCCGACCAACAGGAAGACGACCATCCCGACGACCGGGACCAGCGCCTGTCCGAGCGATGGCCGGTGCTCCTCGGGAATCTCCGCGTACGACCGCGCCGCGTTACCCAGCTCTGCCATCGGAATCGCTATGCACTCAAGGAATAAATACCTATTTTGAAATGAACGAGGGTGATAGTGAGGGATGCGAACGGGCGACTCGGCGGGGGTCATAAAGACGGTGCCACTGCCACGGCGGTCGTTTCGTGGCTGGCGTCCCTACGTGGAAGCGCTATGGACGCACTCATCGTCACCACCGACGGGTTCGAGGACAGCGAACTCACCTACCCGTACTACCGCCTGCAGGAGGCCGGAATCGACGTTGCACTCGCCACGCCCGACGGCGAACGCGTCACGGGCAAGATCGGCGAGGAGATGGACGCCGATCTCGCCATCGCCGACGCCAGCGAGGACGAGTACGACCTACTGGTCGTCCCGGGCGGCAACGCTCCCGAAGACCTCCGGATCGAGGCCGAGGAGGCGATCACGCTCGTCCGGGAGTTCGACGCGAGCGACAAACCGATCGCATCGGTCTGTCACGGTGCCCAGTTGCTGATCAGCGCCGATATCCTGACGGGTCGAAAGGCCACCGGTTTCTGGCCGATCGAAGTCGACATCGAGAACGCCGGCGCGACGTTCGTCGACGAGGAGTGCGTGGTCGACGAGAACCTGATCACCGCCCGATATCCTGACGACCTGCCCGCGTGGCTCTCGGCGGTTCTGGAACGGGTCGAGGCCCAGCCCGCCGCGGCCGACTGACGGTCGTCGACTCACCCACCAGATCACGCTTTTTTCTCAGCCCGCACGCGGGCTGGTACTCCGAGTCCGCCCGCGCGGACCTCGCTCGCGAGGTTTCGGGAGATGTCGCACGCGTACTGAGTAGCGAGAAGCCGAAAAACCCGGTGACCGACGACTGGTAGCTACTCGGGGCGGGTCGCCGCGATTTCGGTGATCGAGCGGCTGATCACGTCGATGCCGATGGCGATACTTTCCTCGTCGACGTCGAACGTCGCGGTGTGGTGGCCGCCGGGGTGGTCCGTACCGATCCCCACGTAGGAGGCGTACCCACCGTTCTTCTGGACCTCCTGCATCAGATAGGTCGCGTCCTCGCTGCCGCCGAGTGCGTCCCGCTCGAGGACGCGCTCGACGCCCGGGCGGGTGCGCGCGACGCTGGAGACGACGTCGACGAGCTGCTGGTCGCTTCTCGCGCTGGGGGCTTCGCCGCGCGTCTCGACGGTGACCTCACAGCCGTGCATCGCGGCGGCACCTTCGAGGACGCGATCGGCGCGTTCGCGCATGTACTCCATCAGTTCGGTCGTCTGGCCGCGAACCTCGCCCTCGATATAGGCCGACTCGGGAACGATGTTCGAGGCGGTACCCCCGCCGACCTGGCCCGCATTGACCCGCGTTGCGCCGTCGTGGTGTCGGGGGATCGAATACAGGTTCTGGATCGCGGCGGCCATCGCCTGGACGGCGTTCTCGCCGGCATCGGGTTCGGCACCGGCGTGGGCGGGCTGGCCCGAGAACTCCGCGTGGAGATGTGACACTGCGAGGAAGTCGTCGATCCCCGCGACCACCTCGCCGGTCGGGTGATCGAGGCCGATGTGCAGCGCGAGCAGGTACTCGACGTCCGCGAGGTGCTCGCTTTTGGCCATCGCCTTCCCGCCGGCGATCATCTCCTCGCCGGGTTGGAAGAACACCTTGAGCGTGCCCTGGAAGTCACTCTCCGTGATCGCTTCCAGTACCCCGAGCCCGATGGTCGCGTGGGCGTCGTGCCCGCAGGCGTGCATCGCGCCCTCGTTCTCCGAGCGAAAGCCCTCCGCGGCGGGGGCGTGCTCGTCGTCCCGCGATTCCTCGCGCAACAGCCCGTCGATGTCGACCCGCAGGCCGATCGTGGGCCCTTCACCACGCTCGACGACCGCGACACAACCGGTGTAGCCGCCGTCGAGGCGTTCGAGGACGTCCTCCTTTGCGCCCGCCTCCCGCGCCCGATTGAACCACTCGACGAGTTCGGCCGAGTCGGGGACCGCGAGTCGCTCCTCTACGTCGATCGCCTCACGCCCGACGTAGAGGTCGGTGACGCCGATGCGCTCTATCTCCTCGACGATGCGGCAGGTGGTGTAGAACTCTCGCCACGCGGGCTCGGGATGGCGATGCAGGTCGCGTCGGAGCTCGATCAGGTGGTCGGTGCTCATACCCCAGTCGAGAACCGGGGGCTACTTAACCTAACTCGATCCGAGCGGTCGGACCTGCTCGACCTCGACGCCCAGATGGACGCCCTCCGGAAGCGAGCGATCCATCACGCCCCGGGCGACATCGTCGTGGCCGACGATCTCGATGGTCCGGGTGTAGACGGTGTAGGACCACGAATCGAAGGTCTCCCCGCCGGTGGTTCGTTTGTGCTGGGGCACCCGGAGCGTTTCGGGCGGGCTCGGATGCGGCCCTTTCATCTCGGCGCCCTTTCGCTCGACGGCCGTGGCGATCTCGCTGACGACGCGTTCGAGCACCGCCCGGTCCCCGCTCTGGAGCGTGAGTTTCGTGACGAAGGTCATGGTGGGTTCTACCGACTACTGTTGCGGGCAGGCATCAAAAGCGGTCCGAATTAGCGCACGCCGTGGTCGCGATAGAACCGCTCGACGCGCTCGTCGGCACACAGCGGCCCGTGGACCTGCAGGGACTTCATGCCGGGGTAGTTGTTCGCCTCGATGATCTCGAACTCCCCTCGCCCCGTCACCACCAGATCCCAGCCGACGTAGGGCAGATAGGGGATCGAGTCGGCCACGTCGAGTAACCCCTCCCGAATCGACTCCCAGCCGGGGATCTCGACGCCCTCGATCCGCGTTCCGGTGTCGGGATGGTCCGTGCGCCACCTGCGCTCGCCGTCGTCCGGGTAGGTCACGGCCTCGCCGAGTTCGCCCGTCCCGGGATCGATCAGCGCGCCCAGTGCGCCCTGCGACCAGTTGTCCATCGGTTTCGTCTCGTCGGTGCCGATCCGGTGGACCGCCCGCGCGAGAAACGGCTCGTCCCGTTCGGTGTCCCACATCGTCACCGCCCGGACGGTATTGGTCGCCTCGGAGTAGATCGTGTCGGCGTACTCGGCCTGTTGTGAAAAGCCCGTGACGATGTAGTCGTCCATCGCCGCGAAGCGCTCGCGCAGTTCGGTCCGGGAGATCCGGTCGCCGTTGACCCGGTAGCCGCCGTCGGTGCGCGTGAGCAACAGGACGCTGTGGCCGCCGCCGCCGATCACCCACTTGACCACGGCGGTCTCGCCCGCCTCGAGGTCCGCGGCCCACTCGATGGCGGGGCGGGTCGGACCGCGCTCGCCCGCTATCGAGATCGAGCGAAACGTGCCCCCGTCGACGATCCCGTAGAGGTCGGGCAGGCGCGCCGAAAAGCGGCTCAGAAGGCCATAGAGCATGAGCTTGTTGTCGAGCGCGTAGCCGAAGCGGCCGTTGATCCCTCTGGTTTTGATGTAGCGCTGGTAGTCGGTGAGGTAGTCCTCGTGGCCGTACCTCTCGAAGTCATAGAGGACGGCCGATCGGCTCAGAAAGCCCCGCCGCCAGTACCAGACCCGCTCGGCGAGCGACAGCGAGGTGAACTCGACGCTCTCGCGTTCGATCTCGGCGAGCGTTTGGAACTGACGGAGGGTGTGATAGATCCGTTTGGGGGAGACGTCCATACCCTACTGTTCGTTTCCCGAGAGTTAAGCGTTCATCCGTCCGCAAGTCGGGGGTGCCCTGACTCCGATATTCTCTTAACGTCCGACCGGCTATCGAAAGCAATGACGGTAGATGCGACGAGCGCCGGCGCGATCCTCTTTCGGGATACGCGTGGACGGCGCGAGTACCTCCTCCTCAAGAGCCGCCCGGGGGACTGGGAGTTCCCCAAGGGCGGCGTTGAGGGCGAGGAGGAACTCCAACAGACCGCGATACGCGAAGTGAAAGAGGAGGCGGGCATCGAGGACTTCCGGCTGATCGACGGCTTTCGTGACGAGTACGACTACGTCTTTCAGGCCAACGGCCAGACGATCCACAAGACGGTCCACCTCTTCATCGCCGAATCGTTCGAGGCCAGCGCCGAACTCTCGACCGAACACCGCGACCTCCAGTGGCGCGACTACGAACAGGCGATAAACACCATTACTCAGGACGGTCCCCGTGACATCCTCGAGGACGCCCACGAGTTCCTCGACGACGAGGGCTACTGACCCGGCGACCTCCCCAGCCGGTCGCTCCGGACCCCACTGGAGAGCAGCGGTGTTCCCGGCTGCAGTTCCGATAGGAGCAGACGGCGTGGATCGCGATACCGACCGCGACGAACGGGTCGGATTCGAACGACTTAGGCCGGTCCGACCCGAGCCCCGCATATGGCGTGCGAGCGGATCGACCACGAGTTCGGCTTCGAACTCCGGGTCTGTCGGTGGGCCGAGCGGGAGTGGCCGCCCGACGGTGACGCCGCCGCCGTGATTTCGCGCCAACTCGGTACCCGAAGCCGGCGCTGGGATACGATCGTCCTCGAGGTCGACCCCGAGGGACTCGACCGCCGCTCGCGCTTTGGCCACGAGCGCCTCGATTCGGATCTCCTTTTCGTCGTCCGGAACGCCCCCACTGAGTGGGTCTACTATCGGGAGGCGCTGCCCGACCCGGGCTATCCGTGGCGCTACGTACGGGAGTCGATCCACGAGGCCGATAGGAGGGCGATTCTCGACGTCCGAAAGCGGGCCAATCGCATCGAGATACGGCGCCGGTTCGCGTACCCCGAGTGGTGCTCGCGCGTGATCGCCATCGAGAACAAACCGGATCTGGACGCGGGTGCGGCCCGGGCGCTCTCCGATCAGCTACAGCGGGACGTCGCACTCGCGCTCGCGGACGAGGTCTGGGTCGCCACCCGCGCGACGGGCGAGCGGATCGAACCCGCGCTGCTGGAGGACCTGCCCGTCGAGGCCGGGATCCTCGTCTTCTCGGGGGGCGAGGCGAGCGTTCGCTGGCACCCCCGCCGGCTCGCGGTCGAGGACCCGGGGACCCGCATCGTCGAGCGCCCGTCAGAGGGCGAGTTCGACCGCTCCGGGGCCCGCTTCGAGTACGCCTCGCCCGAGTGGAAAGCGAGAAAACGCCTCGAAATCGCCGAACGGGCCTACGAGCGGGGCTGGCGGTCGTATATCGACACCATGCGCCCGGACTGCCGACATTTCGAGGGCCGGATCGACGGAGAGGCGCTCGTGCCCCACTGTGGGGCAAAATGCCGCGAGCAGACCGCTGCGGAGTGCTCGGGGTCGTGTCCCGACTTCTCGCCCGAACCGCCCGCGTGGCGCACGAGAGGCTGGCCCGTCGAGGGCGGGCCCGGACGGGGAGTGCGGAGGGTGCTCGAACGCCGTCGGAAGCGGGCGCGCTCGCGGGCGACGGGGGCTACTCGAGGGTCTCGACGGTGACGTCCTCTCGGGGGGCCGTCTTCCGGAACGTCGGAACGGTCCGGTACTCGACCTCGACGATCCCCTTTCGCTTCAGACTCTGGAGCGCAGCGCGTACCTCCCCCGCCTCAGGATCGATCCCGAACTCGGCGCGCAGGTCCTGTAGCACCGAAACCACGCTCTGAGAACGCTCCTCCGGGCCGGCGAGCACCTCGAAGACCTGTCCCTGTAGCTCGGGCACGCGGATGACCGTGCCCTCCTCGCCGCCCTCGATGCCCGGGTCGACGTCGACGAGGTCTGCGGCGTCGGGGGTGGCCCGAATGAGGCTGTTCTCGTCGCGGTAGTAGTACGCAGAGAGCTCGTTTTCGAGGTACTGGTGGACATCGCTACCGCTTTCGAGCCCCCACCGTTCCTGTAGCTCGCCGTTCTTCGTCGGTTGGAGCGAGACGATGTCGGCCAGACGCTCCGTTGCCTCCTCCGAGAGTGTCATTGCCCGACGCTACGGGGAGGTGATACGTTATTCGTTCGTTCTCCGATTGGCCAACGCTTAGGGCGACGGGGGTCGTCCTCGGGCCCATGACGGAGAACGTCACCATCACACGCGAAAACGGCGTCGCCACCATCACCATAGACCGCCCCGACAGCCTCAACGCGCTCAACGTCAACACCCTCGAAGCGCTCGATCACGTCCTCGACGAGACCGACGACGCCCGCACGCTCGTCCTGACCGGCGCGGGCGAGGACGCCTTCGTCGCCGGCGCGGACATCGAGTACATGAAAACGCTCTCCGTCGAGGAGGCGATGGCCTACGCCGAACTCGGCCACCGGATCTGTGACCGACTCGCGACCCACTCCGCACCCGTGATCGCCGCGGTCAACGGGTATGCCTTCGGCGGTGGCTGTGAACTCGCGCTGGCCTGCGATCTCAGAGTCGCGAGCGAGAACGCCGTCCTCGGCCAGACCGAGATCGACCTCGGGATCGTCCCGGGCTGGGGCGGCACCCAGCGTCTCTCCCGGCTGGTCGGGGACGCTGCCGCCCGGCGGATGGTCTTTCTTGGCGAACGGCTCGATGCCGAATCGGCCGCCGAGATCGGACTGGTCGGCGAGGTCGTCCCCCAGGCGGAACTCGACTCGGTGGTCGAGGAGATGGCCGCCCAACTCGCTGCGAAACCCCGCTTTGCGCTCGCCGCCGCGAAGGAGGCGCTCAATCAGGTCCACGAGGGGCCCCAGTCGTCGGGATTGGAGTACGAAAAACGCCTCTGGAGCGGTCTCTTTGGCACCGACGACCAGCGCGAGGGGATGGCGGCGTTCGTCGAGAAGCGCGATCCCGAGTTCGAATGAACTCGACAGTTCTGGTCACCGACTTCGACTTTCCCGATCTCGACGTCGAGCGCGAACTCGCCGCGGAGGCCGGCGTCGAGATCGAAAGTGCAGCCGCCGCCGATCCCGAGGCGGTCATCGAGGCCGCCCGCGAAGTCGGCGCCGACGCCCTGCTTGTCCAGTTCGCGCCGATCACCCGGACGGTCTTCGAGGAGTTGGACCTCGATGTGGTCGGCCGGTACGGTATCGGCGTCGATACCGTCGACTGCGAGGCCGCCGCCGACCACGGCGTCCCGGTCGTGAACGTCCCCGACTACTGCCAGGACGAGGTCGCCGAGCACGCCCTCGCGTTGACCCTCTCCTGTGTACGGGAGACCGCCCGGTTCGACGCCCGGATCACGGACGGCGAGTGGGACTGGACGGTCGGCAGGCCCATCAACCGCCTGCAGGGCGCGACGGTCGGCTTCGTCGGCTTCGGGTCGATCCCCGAACGGCTCGCGGCGAAGGCGTCGGGATTCGACTTCGAGTACCTCGCGTACGATCCCTACCGCTCGGCCGAGGACCTCGCCGAGGCCGGCGTCGAGAAGGTCGGGTTCGGGGAGTTGCTCGAACGGTCACGGGTCGTCTCGGTCCACGCACCCCTGACCGATGAAACCCACGGACTGCTCGACGACGAGGCCTTTGCGACCATGCGGGATGACGCGGTGCTCGTAAACACCGCCCGTGGAGCGGTCGTCGACACGACGGCGCTGGCGGCGGCCATCGAGGACGGCGGGATCGCCGGCGCCGGCCTCGACGTCATGCCCGAGGAGCCCCCAGAAGAGTCGGCGCTGTTCGGTCTGGAGGACGTGGTCCTCACCCCTCACGTCGCGTGGTACTCCGAGGAGTCGATCGCGGAACTGCGTGAGACGGTGGTTCGGGACGTTCTCTCGGTGCTTTCGGGCGAGGAGCCGACCAACCCGGTTTAGCCGTTCAGTCCTGTGGGACGGGCTCGGAGCCGGCCCCGTGGCGTTCGGCGCCGACGGTCTCCTCGACCTGCGTGTAGACCAGCACGAACCCGACCACCGCAAGCGTCGCGCCGACGGCGAAGGGCACCACGAACCCGAGGCTGACGAGAAAGCCCGCCGAAAGCGGCCCGAGCGCGATCCCCAGACCGAAGGCCATCGTCAACACCGACAGTTTCGTCCCCGAGTCCCCGCCGGTCGCCAGATCGCCCGCGAGCGCGAGTGCGGGTGCAAAGACCATCGCGCCGGCGACTCCCTGGGTGAGCCGGACGACCAACATGAGCCACGAGTCGAGTACGAGCCCCTGTGCGAGCGTCGAAGGCACGAGCAAGACGAGTCCCGCGAGGATGAACGGCTTTCGCCCCCAGCGGTCGCTCGCCCGACCGATGGGAACCTGCAGGAAGACCTGCGAGATGATGAACGCGGCGAACTGCACCCCGAACCACGTCGAGCCCTGATCGAGGCGGGCGTTGATCTCGGGCTGGAGGGTCGCAAACAGCGCGATCCCGATCGCCATAAAGAGCGAGGCGATCCCGAGGGTGAAGACCGGGTCAAGCCCACCGTCGCCGTCGAAGACGTCGATCGAGAGGTCCTCCCCCGCCCGTTCGAGCTCCGCCGGGTCGTGAACGAGTGCGGAGACGAGCAGCAAACCCAGCGCGGCCGCCCCGGCGGCGACGTAGAACGTCGCATCGAACCCACTCAGGGCAACGCCGAACAGCGAGTAGGGACCGGCGTTGACGAGGACGCCGGCGGCGATCGGCCCCGCGCCGAAGCCGACGAGTCGAAAGGTGTTGTAGACGCCCATGTTCCCCCCACGGGTGCCCGCGCCCGCGAGTTCGTTGACCAGCGCGACCGATGCGGGGATAATGAAGGCGATCGAGACCCCCTGCAGGGCGCGCAGCGCGATCAACGAGAGGTACGAGCCCGCGAAGAGGTAGAGGAGATTGGCCGTCGTCAGCCCGCCCAACCCGACGAGGATGTAGAACTTCCGTCTGCCCGTTCTGTCGGAGACACGGCCCGTAAACGGCTGGGAGAGGCTGCTGACGAAGCCCACCAGCGAGAGGACGATCCCGATGAGCATTGATTCGGTGAGCCCGAAGGTCCGCCCCTCGACGATCCCGCTCGCGATATAGAGCGGGAGGACGATGATCAGAAAGGAGTTGCCGACGCCGTCGGCCATCCGGGCCATCGCGAGCGCGAGGATGCGCCGGTCGGTTTCGAAGAGCGCCACGCCGGTTCTATGGACGGGGTGGCTATCAGCCTACTGTTCGGCGAAGGGCTAAGACCCCGGCCAACGTATGTGGGTTCATGACACGGGAAGTCAAACTGAGCCGGGTCGACGACGAACTGGAGGCTCTCTCCTATCCGATCCCGCGGGACGACGCCGCGGTCGAACTCGACGGGGTGACCGTGTTGCTGGCCGACGGCGAGGTGAACCTCGGTGAACTCGTCTCCGAGACGGACAGCGACACCTATCGCTCCGCGGAGGGTCTCAAGACCGAACTCCACAACTCGCTGCCCCGCGAGGCCGTCGGCGAGCCCTACCAGTCGGAAGGCGAGGGATGACGCGATTCGGGGCGCTTAATTGACTGGATGCGATAGGCAGGGCATGGAATTTTGCGACGAGTGCGGTTCGATGATGATGGCCCAAGACGAGGTGTGGGTCTGTAAGGGCTGCGGGCACGAACAGCCAAAGGGCGATAGCGCCTCCTATACGACCACCGACGCCCAGGAGGAAAGCGAGGTCATCGAGTCGGGTGCGGAAAACAGCGGGCTGCCGACCACGAGCGCACAGTGTCCCGAGTGTGATAACGACCGGGCGTACTGGTATATGCAACAGATCCGCTCGGCCGACGAAAGCGAGACGCGCTTTTTCGTCTGTACCGAGTGCGAGCACAAGTGGCGCGAGGACGACCACTAGCTGCGCAAGGACTTTTTACGCACCCGATCAACCCTCGGCCATGGGACCCCCTCGCGGCGATCCGCCACCGACCACGGTCGAGTACGAACCGGTCAGCGTCAAGGACCTGCTCGTGGAGATGAAAGACACCTCCGAGCACCTGATCGACCTGTCGTACTCGGCAGTGCTGTTGAACAACGGGGAGATCGCCACCGAGGTCCTTCGGCTCGAAGAGCGCATGGACGTCCTGCAGCTACGAGCCCGGATGAGCCTGCTGATGGCCGCGCGAAACCCCGCCGACGCCGAGAAGCTCGCACCCGTGTTGGGGATCGTCAGCGGTGCGGAGAAGATCAGCGACGCGGCTGGCGACATCGCGAAGGTGGTCTTAGAGGAGGTCGGCCTCCCGAGTGCGATGCGTGCGGCGCTTCCCGAGGCCGTCGAGACGCTCGTGCGCGCGAGCGTCGAGGAGGACTCGCCGTACGCCGGGCGCACGCTCTTGGACATCAACCTCGAATCCGAGACGGGAGTGCGCGTGATCGCGATCCGGCGGGGCTCCGAGTGGATCCTCAATCCCGGCCCCGACACCGAGATCCGGGCCGAGGACGTCACGCTGCTTCGGGGGCCCGACGCGGGGATCGAGGATGTATACGGGACGATCACGGGCGTCGAGTACAGCCCGCCGGAGATCGCCGACTCGGAGATCGAGGACCTCGATCGGGCGGTCGACTCGATCGTCCTGATGAAGAACCTGAGCGAACTCGCGGTCGATCTGGCCTACGGGTCGATCCTCTTCGACACCGTCGAACTCGCAGAGGAGGTCCGGAACCTCGAGGTCGAGGTCGACGCGCTGCGCTCGCGCTTCGAGGCGTGGACGCTGCGGGCGGCTGGCGACGCGCCCGACCCGGTAGCGCTTCGCGGCCTCCTCCATCTGGGCTTTAGTACCGAGGAGATCTCGGATGCGGCCCTCGAGATCTCCGAGGGGATCCTCCGGGAGATCGACGTCCATCCCGTCGTCGAACTCGCGGTTCAGGAGAGCGACGAGATCATCGTCCGCGTGAGCGTCGAAAGCGGGAGCGCCATCGAGGACACCTCGCTGGTCGACGGGGTCCCCGAATCGGACGTCAGCATGAACGTTCTCGCCGTGCGCCGCCCCGAGGCGGGCTGGATGCTCGTCCCCGACGCCGACACCCAGCTCCAGGGGGGCGACGTGCTGATCGCGAAGGGCACCCGGACCTCCGCCGAGACGTTTCGGGCCCTCGCGAGCGCCTGAGTCACCCCAGGCCGACGAGCGCCGCCAGCGACGTCCCGCCCTCGAGGACCACGATCGCGACGACCGAGAGCACCACCACGCCGAGGATGTCACAGACGTTGGTCACGACGGGGATGGTCACGTCGTCGGGGTCCAGCCCGAACCGATAGGAGGCGTAGGCCGCCGCGATCGAGAGGACGACTGCGAGCACCGCGAGCGTCATCCCGCTCAACAGCGTGATCGTCAGCAGGGTCCCCAGTCCCATCGGCTCGCCCAGCAGGCGACCGAGGACGTACGCGGCGACCCCAAGCGCCGAGAAGATCGTGACCGCGAGCGCGAGGATGGCGAGGACGTTCGTCCGGAGGGCCTCGTCCCGGGGGGAAAACGAGAGGGTCCCCAGATGAAAGCGGGTGGTCAATCGCGAACTGAGGACGCTTCCGAGGTTCCCACCCATCCCGATCATCACCGGGACGAGGACGAGCAACACGGGGTTGTCGAGATACGTCTCCTCTAAGGTCTCGAGGACGAACCCCGAGCCCATCTCGAGGACCGACAGCGCGATCAAAAGCGGCATCATCGTCACGACGATCGAGCGGACGCTCCAGGTGTCGATCCGATCGTCGGCGCTCATACTATCGCCCCGACGAGGACCATCGCGACGTAGAGGAACACGACGCCGAAGACGTCCCCGAAGGTGGTAACGATCGGGCCGACGAGGTTGTCCGGAT
This sequence comes from Halalkalicoccus jeotgali B3, assembly GCF_000196895.1. Classification (NCBI taxonomy): domain Archaea; kingdom Methanobacteriati; phylum Methanobacteriota; class Halobacteria; order Halobacteriales; family Halalkalicoccaceae; genus Halalkalicoccus; species Halalkalicoccus jeotgali. Next base: position 2,557,959 of record NC_014297.1, on the reverse strand, counting down.
CGATCCCGCGGGCGTAGCCCACGAACAACAGCCCGAGCAGCCCGACGATCAACACGACCGCCGTGAGGGTGCCCGCGATGAACGTGATTCCGACCAGTTCGATCAGCGCGGCCGATTGTCGACCGAGTACCCGATTGATCGCCCACGCGAGCACGCCGATGAACACCGAGATCGAGATACCGTTGACGAAGGAGGCGACCACCGCGTTGACCAGTCGCTCGTCGGTCCCGAACGCGGGGTCGATCAGCCCCTGGTGGAGCCCGCTCGATATCCGCGCGCCAAGCGCCCCGTAGACATTCCCGCGGGTCGCGAGAAACGCCGGCAACAGGAGCAACATCCCGGGGAACTGCTCGAACCCGGCGATCATCCGATCGGAGCCGAGGACGGTGCCGGCGAAGATCCCACCCAGAAGGCTGACCGCGAGTACGGGGAGTGATTCGCGGTATATTCGCCGGATACCGTCCCACTCGACCATACCCAGTAGTACCGCACTCACGGAATAAAGATACCGTGATCGGGGGTCGCGCGCTCGCCGGACCGATAGCGGCAGCACTCCTTTTAATGACAACAGTTATTTACTCAGGAAAGAAAGCTGGATCAATCCCGAACGACTGCACCGGCCCCTGGAGGACCCCACCGTGAACGCCAACAGCCCACCCGACCTGATCCATCGAGTCGAGTACGACGACCGGGAGGACCTCGCGTTCACCGTCATCGACGCGGTCGCGAGAGCCTCGGGGTTGCCCCACGCCGAGATCGGGCCGCTCAACGACGTCCTCGACCCCGAGGCGCTCTGTGATCTGTTCGGCCCGCGAGCCGACGGCCAACGCCGAACCGGCGGCACCGTCTCCTTCGGTTTCGAGGGCTATCAGGTCACTATCGACGCCGTCGAGCGCGAGGTCCTCGTCTACGGGTAGCCCGGCGGCCGAATCAGACGTTGCGCGCGAACACCAGATACCCCGAGTGGCCCACTGGGCCCGTACTCGGGCGCGTTCCACGCTCGTCGACGTCGAGTTCGCGCTGGATCGTCTCGACGGCCCGTACGTCCGAGAGCGTCCCGCGTGCGGTTTCGACGACCTCCCGGGTGGCTTCGATGAACGGCGAGTAGACCGCGAGAAAACCTCCCGGAACCAGCAGTTCGCCGGCCCGCGCGACCACGTCGGGGGCGTCCTCGGTGTCGAGGGTCAGGACGTCGAACCCCGATGGATCCGCTTCGTTTGTCAGATCCCCCGTCCGAACCTCGACACGATCAGTGACGCCTGCTAGTCGCACGTTCTCGCGAGCGACCTCGGCGAACTCCGGGTTTCGCTCGTACGTGATGACCTCCGCACCGACCCGGCCCATGTAGGTCGCGAGCACGCCGGTCCCGGTGCCCGCATCGAGCACCCGGTCGCCGGCGGCGATCCCCGTCTCGCCGAGGACGAGGCCGATATCGCGGGGAAGCATCGGCGCGCCGGTGCGCTGGAGGTGGTTGAACAGGTCCGGTCCCCGCAGTCGACGGACGCGAAACTCCTCGCCGAGGTGACTCTCTAAAACGTCGCCCGGTCGGGCGTCGTCGGGGATCTCGACGACGCCGAGGTCGGTCTGGAGCTCCTCGCCCGGCTCGCGGAGGTACTCCCGATCGCCGTGGGTGAGTAAGATCACTTGGGCTCGGCTTCGAGCTTCTCGACCGCTGTCGCTAGATCACCGTCGGCCTCCCGGAGGGCCTCGCGGGCGTCGTCCTCGCTCGCGCCCGTGCGCATCGTGACGATCTCGACGTCGTCCGCGGGGATGTCGGCGTCCTCGATCGCGGCGTCCTCGCCCGCGTCCGCGCCCGAACCGGCCTCGCGGGTTTCGGGTTCGCCGACGATCTGATAGGTCTCCTGGCCCTGGGCCTGGATCTTCGTGACGTCGGCATCCGCGAAGACGAGCTCCTCGTCGGGGGTGCGGATGACGACCTCCGTGGCGTCGAGGTCCTCGGACTCGATGCCCATCTGTTTCATCATCTGTTCCATCTTGCGCGGGTCGAATCCGCCGCCGCCTCCTCCGAACATACCCGGCCAGTCGGGACACGGAGGGAAAAACGTGCCGAACGCCCCGTCAATCGATCGCCATCTCCCGGATCGCGACCGCGCCGTCCCCGTCGATACTCGCCAAGAGGCCCCCGCAGTCGTTCGCGAACTCGAAGGTCTCCTCGCCGCCGTCCTCGGCGCTTACCGTCACGTCGTAGACGCCCCCGTTCACGATCGCACCCCGGACGCTCTCGACGCCGTCCGGCTCCATCCCGAACGTCTCGACCGCGGTCGTCCCGGCACAGTGATCCACCACCTGCAGTCGAACCGTCCGTTCGGTCCCGTCGTTGTAGATCCTGATGATCGCATCGTCGCCAGCGTAACAGTCGTGTTGCGTGTCACCCAGCCCGGACATAGGCTCGACGAGACCGAACCCGATCCCGTCGGGACCGATCCCGATCCCGTGGCGATAGCACGAGGGCTCCTCCCAGGATCCGCTCTCCGTGCCGCCGTCGATCGTCACCTGCGCCGTGCGCTCGCCGTGGGCCGGGAGCGCGCGACGCTCGACGGTGCGTTCGCCGGGGTCGAGTTCGTAGCGCTCGGCGAGGACGGGTCCGTCGGCCCCACCGACCGATATCTCGACGGCGGCCTCGATCGGCTCGTCCCGCTCGTTCTCCACCTCGAGCGACGGCTCGGCCCCGTCGAAACAGGCGTCGGTGCCGCCGTCGTCCGCGAACCGCGAGGAGAGCGGCTCCGCCGCGAGCCCACACGACCCGGAGAGGGTTCGACCTCCGGGGGTTCGCTTCCGTCGGACGGGGCCGATGCCGGGTCGTTCCGGCCGAGACAGCCGGCGGTGACCGTGGCGCCGATGCCCGCGACCGCGCTCCACAGAACGGCGCGCCGAAACATGGCGTTCGATCCGGCCGGCTCGACAAATGCTTTCGGGCCGCTGGCGTTCAGTCCTCGCATCCCTCGCGGACCTTCACGGCCATGCCCGTCTCGAACTCGTCCATGGCACCCGCCGACAGCTCCGCGCGCCCGACCGCGAGCAACTCGCCGTCCTCGTGGACGACCGGAACCTCGTCGCCCGGGCGGATCTCCGGGCCCGCCGCGGCGACGAACTTCGCGAAGACGTTCTTGCCTTCCCGGACGAACGGTTCGGACTCGTCGCCGACGACGACCCGGCCCGCGGGCGCGGGAAGCGCCGAGAGTACTCGCCGTCCGCCCGCGAGCCCCAGCGTGAAGCGACCGTCCCCGCCCAGGGAAACGAGCCGTCCTGCGGGGGCGTGGACCTGTCGGGGGCGTCCCGACTTCGAGCGCTCGATACGCAACTCGCCCGCAAACAGCGCCTCGCCCGCGTCGGGACCGAACTGGTAGTCGGCGATCCGCACCAGCCGGCCCCTGTCCTCGGGTTCGCTCACGACAGGAGGGTGGCAAGCACCGTACAAGAACGCTGCGTTCGGCGGGCGTGTCACTTGATACCGTGGTGTGTGTGATCCGGCGTGTTTGGTGAGAATTATATAGCGCCCCGTCATACTGGGGGCCAATGGCTTCGGATCAGACCAAGATCATCGCAGGGGGGGCCCTTCTCGTCCTCAGCGCGGCGCTCCTGTTTGCGACCGGCATGCTCAGTCTCTCGGTACCGATCGTACTCGCGGCCCTCGCGACGACGGGGCTCGCGGTGGGCTCCCTGCTGGTCGGGACGACCGGCGACGGGCGGGCGGTTTAGAGCAGGAACGTTTCCTCGCGGTCGGTCAGATCGACGAAGGAGTCGGTCGCCTCGATCAGTTCTTCGGCCGTCGAGGGACCGAGCGCCATCACCTCGACGCGCACGCCCTGGTGGCGAAGGTGCGAACAGAGCCGAGAGAAATCGCCGTCGCCGGTACACAGCACGACGGTATCGACGTGGGAGGCGAGCGTCACGGCGTCGAGGCTCATCCCGACGTCCCAGTCGGCCTTCTTCGAGCCGTCCCCGAAGGTCTTGATGTCCTTGATCTTCGTCTCGAAGCCGATGTCGATCAGCGCCTCGAAGAAACTCTCCTCCTCGGGGGAGTCCGCACGGATCACGTAGGCGATGGCACGGACGAGTTCGCGTCCGCCGACGGCCTCCTCGAGGAGCGCGGAGTAGTCGATGTTCCGCGAGTAGAGGCTGTGGGCGGAGTGATAGAGGTTCTGTGAGTCGACCAGCACGGCGACGCGCTGGTTCGGATGGACGACCGTCATACCGGACCCTCGCCGGGGAGACGATAAAACGCTTCGTTCGGATTATGGATCGCGCTTCGGAATCAACCGGCGGCGGGCGGCAACGTTCGCTCGGGTCGCAAGGGCTAAGTGGCCCGACCGCACGGATACGGGTATGACGCGACCGACACGCACGGGAGCCGGTTCCGACAGCGTGTCGCCCAGCGCTCTTTTCAAAAAACGCGCGTGACGGGGGCTTCCGGCGGGGGTAGCGACCCCGTCCGTGGCCCGCTCCGGGATCGCGCGCTAACCATCTCATCGACCCACGAAACCACCGAAATGACAGCATACGACACCTACAGCGGCGTCTTCCCGGCGATGGTGACGCCCTTCGACGACGACGGCAGCATCGACTTCGACTCACTGGCGGCCGACGCCCAGCGCCTCGAACGCGCGGGCGTCGACGGGCTCGTCCCGGTGGGCTCCACCGGCGAGAGCGCGACGTTGACCCACGACGAGCACGTCCAAGTCGTCGAAACCGTAAGCGGCGCGGTCGAGGACGTCCCCGTGATTGCCGGCAGCGGATCGAACAACACCCAGGAGGCGCTCGAACTCTCCGAGCGCTCGGCGCAAGCGGGCGCGGATGGCCTGCTACTGATCTCGCCGTACTACAATCGCCCCGAGCCTGAGGGAATGGAACGCCACTACCGGACGATCGCGGACGCAGTCGACTTGCCCCAGATCATCTACAACGTCCCCGGACGCACGGGCCGGGACATCGCAGTCGAAACTGCCGTCTCGCTCGCGGAGCACGAGAATATCGTCGGCTACAAGGCCGCAAGCGGCGACCTCGGGCGGATCAGCGAGGTCGTCGAGAAGACACGCGAGGCCGATTTCTCGGTCCTCTCCGGTGACGACGCCATGACGCTTCCCACACTGTCGGTGGGTGGGACCGGTACGATCAGCGTCGTCGCGAACGTCGAGCCCGAACGCACCTGTGCGATGGTCGGGGCGGCACTCGCAGGGGATTACGAGCGCGCCCGGTCGCTGCATCACGAACTCGGCCCGCTGATGCGGGGGCTGTTCGCGGAGTCGAACCCGATTCCAGTGAAGGAGGCGATGGCGATCCGCGGCCATTGTGAACCGCACCTTCGGTCGCCGCTCTCGCGGGCCTCCGCGGGCGTGCGAGAGGACCTCGAACGACTCCTCTCGGATCTCGAACCGACGCCCGAACTCGAACTCAAAGCATGAGGGTGGTCGTCACCGGCGCGACGGGCCGGATGGGCCGCGAGGTCATCGACGCCGCCCGCGAGGCGGGCCACGACGTCGTCGCCGTGAGCCACAGCGCCTCGGGCGAGATCGGCGGGGTCGAGATCGAACCCGCACGCGAGTTCCCAACGCTGCTCGAAGAACACGAACCCGATGCGGCGATCGACTTTACGCTCCCCGACCCGAGCGTTTCGTACGTTTGGGACTGTGCCGAGGCGGGCGTCCCGGCGGTCGTCGGCACCACCGGCTTCTCCGAGGCCCAGCACGGGGAGCTGCGCGAGGCGAGCGAGGCAGTTCCCGTGTTGCAGGCGGCGAACTTCGCCCGCGGGGTTCAAGGGCTCTTGAGCGCCGTCCGCGAGGCCGTCGCCGCCCTGCCGGAGTACGACGTCGAGCTCACCGAGACCCACCACAACGGCAAGCGCGACGCCCCCAGCGGGACCGCCAACAGAGTGCTCGACGCGATCGACGAGACCAGAGGCGACTCCCTGCGGGTCCACGGCCGCGAGGGCGAGGCGCCCCGCGAGGCCGGCGAGATCGGCGTTCATGCTCGCCGGGCGGGCGACATCAGCGGGGAGCATGAGGTACTGCTCGCGGGCAACCACGAGGAGCTTCGGCTTACGCATCGCGCGGGGAGTCGCGGCGTGTTCGCTGCTGGGGCACTCGACGCCGCCGAGTGGCTCGCGGGGCGCTCGCCGGGATGGTACGACTTTTCCGATACCCTGCCCGATAGCGAGTCATGAGCCTCGAAACCGAAGTCACGGCCCTGTGGGAGCAGTACCGGCGGGACGATATCGGTGCCGACACCGCGACGACCGACCACCTCGACACGCTCGACGCCTTCCTCGCGGCGCTCGAAGCCGGCGAGGTCCGAGCCGCCGAGAAACGTTCCGGGGAGTGGGAGGCAAACGAGTGGGTCAAGCGCGGCATCCTGCTCAACTTCGGGCTCCGGGAGACCTATCCGAGGACCTACGGCGACGTGACCTACCACGACGTCCTGCCGCTTCGCGACACGGCCGATCTCGGCGAGCGGGGAACTCGAAACACGCCCGACGGAACGGCGATCCGCCGCGGGGCCTACGTCGGCTCGGACTGCATCATGATGAGCCCGAGTTTCGTCAACGCCGGCGCCTTCGTGGGAAGTGGCACCCTCATCGACTCCTGTGACACCGTCGGTTCGTGTGCCCAGATCGGCGAGAACGTCAAGCTCGGCGCGAACACCCTCATCGGCGGGGTTCTGGAGCCCGTCGAGGACGCACCCGTGATCGTCGAGGACGGCGTTTCCCTTGGAGCCGGCTGTCGGGTCACCTCGGGGTTCGTCGTCGGCGAGGACTCGATCGTCGGCGAGAACACTCTGCTGACGCCCCGCATTCCCGTCTACGACCTCGTCGAGGAGGAGGTGCTCTACGGCGAGCTTCCCCCGGAACGGCGCGCTTTCACCCGCTACGTCGAGTCCTCGCTGGGCGATCACGACCTCTTCGAGGGCGGGGCGTACAAGCCCGCAGTCGTCGCACTCGACGTCGAGGACGGGACCCTCGACGCGACGCGCCGCGAGGAGGCGCTTCGGGAATGAACCCGCCGGTACGGCGGCTCGCCGACTGGGACGCCGCCCGACTGGCGGGGCTGGCGGATACCCATGGAACGCCGCTGTACGTCCAGGACCTCGATCGGGTCCGCGAGAACTACGCCCGCATGGCCGCCGCCTTCCCCGAGGGACGGGTCATGTACGCGGCGAAGGCCAACACGGCAAAAACCGTGTTGGGGACGCTTTCGGACGCCGGTGCCGGCATCGAGTGTGCCTCCGCGGGCGAGGTCGAACGCGCGCTCGCGGCCGGCTGTCTCCCCGAGCGCGTACAGTACACCGCGGTCAACCCGCCCGAGGCGGACCTCGATTACGCCGTCTCGATCGCCGACGACCACCCGGAACTGACGATCACGGCGGGAGCCGAGGACACGATCGATCGGCTCGCCGAGCGCGGGTTCTCGGGACGGCTCTGCCTCCGAGTGAACCCCGGCGTCGGCGCGGGCCACCACGAGAAGGTCTCGACCGGGGCGAACGCGAAGTTCGGCGTGCCCATCGAGCGCGCGCCCGACCTGCTGGACAAGGCCGATGAGCGATTCGACGTCGTCGGGATCCACGCCCACGCGGGCAGCGGGATCAGCGGCGAGGACCTGGCGGCCCACCGCGAACTCGTCTCGCGGATGGGCGAGCTAGCTCGAAGAACCGACCTCGACCTGGAGTTCGTCGACGTCGGCGGCGGGTTCGGGGTGCCCTACCGCGAGGGGGAGGAGCCCCTCGATCTACAGGCGGTCGCCCGTGCGACCCGGGAGGCGCTCGGGGAGGTCGAGGCCACCCTCGCCGTCGAGCCCGGGCGCTACCTCGTCGCCGACGCGGGCGTCCTACTTACCCGAGTCAACACCGTCAAACCCGCGGGCGAGGAGCTGGTCGTCGGCGTCGACGCGGGGATGACGACGCTGGCACGCCCCGCCATCTACGGCGCCCATCACGGGATCCGGTCGCTCGCCGAGGGCGAGCGCGAAACCGTCGAGGCGACCGTGACCGGCCCGATCTGCGAGAGTGGCGACGTCTTCGGCGAGTACGACCTGCCCGCCCCCGAGCGCGGCGACCTGCTGGCGGTCGGGAACGCGGGGGCCTACGGCTACGAGATGGCGAGCCAGTACAACAGCCGCCCGCGGCCCGCGACCGTTGTGGTAGACGGCGAGAACAGTGGGGTCGACCGCCGCCGCGAGACCCTCGCGGACGTGACGCGCCTCGAACGGGAGGTCACATGGTCGTAGCCTTCGAGAAGTACCACGGGACGGGCAACGACTTCTTGATCTGTGGGGCCGACGAGGCCGTCGACTGGGGCGCGTTCGCGATCGAGCACTGTGACCGGGAGACTGGGATCGAGGTCGACGGCCGCCGCGGTGCCGACGGCGTGCTCGTCCTCTCGCTTTCGGGTGAGCGGGTGCGCATGCGGCTGTACCAGCCCGACGGCGGGACGGCGGCGATGTGTGGCAACGGCGCGCGGTGTGCGGCACAGTGGGCTGCGAGGCGACTTCGGCGCCTCGATACGCGCGAGCGACCGGAGGCCGCGAGCGGAGCGGGCGGGATCGGAGCCGACGAGTTCGCCATTGACACACCTGCGGGCGAGCGCCGGGCCCGCGTTGGCGAGGACACGATCGAGATCGAGATGGGCGTTCCCTCCTTCGAGCCTGCCGATGTCCCGCTAGCACGCGAGGAGCCCCTGATCCGCGAGGACGTGGAAGGCTGGGAGGTGACGGCGCTGAACACGGGCGTTCCCCATGCCGTCGTCTTCGTCGACGACGTTTCGACGACTGACCTCGGGGCGATGGCCCCGCCGATCCGTCACGCCGAGGTCTTTCCCGAGGGCGCGAACGTGAACCTCGCAAGCCCGAGCGAACGCGGGTTCGACCAGCGCACGTTCGAGCGGGGTGTCGAGGGCGAGACCCGCTCGTGTGGCACCGGTGCGGTCGCCATCGCGGCGGTAGCAAAACGGATCGGACTCGTCGAGGGCGACCGCGTGTCGGTCTCGCCGCCCGGTGGCGACCTCGACGTACGGGTTCCCGACGACGGACCCGCGGTCCTCTCCGGGCCCGTCGAGTTCGAGGGTCGAGGCGAGGTGTCCCCGTGAGCTTCGACCCGATCGCCTTCCTCGAGAGAGCCGTGCAGATCCCCTCGGACGAGAACGTCTCCGCGATGCGTGAGTTCCTGTGTACCACCCTCCGGGACCACGGTGTCGAGCCCGAGATCGACGAGGCGGGCAACGTGATCGCCTCCCGGGGCGACGGGGCTCTACACACCCTGTTGAACACGCATATCGACACCGTCTCGCCACACGTCCCCTTCGAGCGCGACGGCGAGACCATCCGCGGACGCGGCTCCTGTGACGCGAAAGGCCCGCTTTCGGCCATGCTCGCGGCCTTTCTCGAAAGCGACCCCGACGGGACGCTCACCCTCGCGATCACGCCCGACGAGGAGACGCTCTCGATGGGCGCACACCACCTCTCGCTCGAGTTCGACCGGTGTATCGTCGGCGAGCCCACCGATCTCGACGTCTGTACCGCCGCGAAAGGCCGGTTCCAGGGCACTCTCACCGTCCGTGGCGAAAGCGCCCACGCCGCCGAACCTGAGACGGGAACGAACGCGATTTCGGAGGCGGGCCGCGCCCTCGTCGCGCTCGAATCGTTCGACGCGGATGCCAACCCTCATCCCGAGCTCGGCGGGCCGACACTCACCCCCACCGTCATCGAGGGCGGGACCGCGACCAACCAGGTGCCAGCCGCCTGCCGGATCACGCTGGATCGCCGCAGCGTCCCGCCCGAGACGACCGAAGCGTTCGCCGCGGCGCTCGCCGCTCACCTCGACTCGCACGTGCCTGGGCTCGACGCCGAGTTCCGGTTCACGGATCGCGAGACGCCCTTCCTCGAGGCGTTCGAAACCGACCCGGATTCGCCGATTGTCGAGGCGCTGCGGGCGGCGGGTGCGGGCGAGGTTCGTCCCTTTACCGCCGCGACGGAGGCGTCGTACTTCGCAAGCGAGGCCCCGACCGTCGTTTTCGGCCCCGGCGTGCTCGCCGACGAAACGGGCGCGGTCGCCCACGGCGAGCGCGAGTACGTCCGGGTCGAGCGGGTGCGCCGGGCGGCCACCATTCTGACCGAGGCGCTCTCGGGCTGACCTACACGGGTCGGCGCTCGCGGGCAACCCCGATCAACAGGGTCCCGACCGCGAGCAGAACGACCGCCAGCGACGCCCCCGGCAGGTTCGGGACGAGCGCGATTCCGGGCAACAGCCCGATCAACAGGAGTACCGCGAGGGCGACCAGTACGATCCCCGCCCGTTGCATGGTTCGAGTTTCCATACCACATCCATAGCCGCTGACAGCTATATACTCTCTCCCGCTCCGCACTACGAGAGCGCTGGGACGTCCTGTGGGGGGTCCCCGAACTCCTCGGGATGGATGCAGGCCGCGAGGCGCTCGGTCGCCTCGACCAGCCGTGGACTCCAGCGGTTGAGGTAGCTCGCGCCGTCCATCGCGTAGGCGCGCTTTGACCGAACCGCCGACAGCCCCGACCATCCCTCGCGCTCGGTCAGCTCCCCGCTTCGGGCGAGGGTGGCCTCGCTGTCGAATCCACAGGGTGCGGCGACGAGCACCTCGGGGTCGTACTCGATTACCGAGGGCCACTCGACCTCGACGGTCCGGTCGCCGGGCTCGGCGAGCCCGTACTCGCCGCCGGCGATCCCGACCAGCTCGGGCACCCAGTTGCCGGCGGCGATGGGCGGGTCGAGCCACTCGAGGACCGCAACCCGCGGGCGATCCAGCCCCTCGGTCCGCGCCTCGATCCCCGCCAATCGATCGCGAAGCGCCGCGTTCAGCTCCTCCGCCCGTTTCTCGCGTCCGACGGCCTCGCCGACCCGCTCGATACACGAGAAGAGGTCCTCCAACTCGTTGGCGTGCAGACCGACCACGTCGGGATCGCCGTCCAAGTCACCGAGGACCTCGTCGACGAGGGTCGTATCGACCGCACAGACCCCACAGACCTCCTGGCTCAGGATCAGGTCGGGCTCGGCGTCGCGAAGCGTCCCGACGTTGAGGCGGTAGACGGTCCCCTCGGCGCTCACGGTCCGAACGCGGTCGTGGCGTTCGGCGCTCGACCCGCCGCGCACTCTGGAGAAATCGATCGACGGGAGCTCCTTCACTCGCGGCGGGTAGTCACAGGCGTGCGAGACGGCGACCGGGTCGATCCCGAGCGCACACAGGATCTCCGTTCCCGAGGGTGAGGTCGAAACGACGTTCATGCGTCGAGTGGGTTCTGCGGACTCCTAACCGTTGAGGTCGTCGACCAGCTCGTCGGCCAGCCCGGTGTAGCCGGCCGGGGACAGGGCGAGGAGCTCCTCGCGAGTCCGCTCGTCGACGTCGAGCTCCCGAAAGAGCTCTTTGAAGTCGTCGAGAGATGTGCGCCGCCCGCGCGTCAGTGCCTTCACCCGCTCGTAGGCGTCGGTGTGACCCTCCCGTCGGAGAATCGTTTGCACTGCTTCGCCGATCACCTCCGGGTTCTCCTCTAGCTCCTCGCGCATGACCGCCTCGTTGGGCGTCACTTTTCCTAGCCCCGTCTCGCATTTCCCGTAGCCGATCAGGCAGTGGGCGAGCGCCGCGCCGATGTTCCGTTTCACCGTCGAGTCCGAGAGGTCGCGCTGGAGCCGCGAGGTGGTGACGTAGTCGGCGAGGAACGTTAAATCAGAATTGGCCTTCGAGAGGTTTCCCTCGCTGTTCTCGAAGTCGATCGGGTTGACCTTGTGGGGCATCGTCGAGGAGCCCGTCTCGCCTTCGACCGTTCGTTGGCCGAGATACCCGTCCGAGACGTAGAGCCAGGCGTCCCGATCGAGGTCGAGCAGGACGTCGTTGGCGCCCCTGAGCGCGTCGAACAGTTCGGCCAGGTCGTCACACGGGTTGACCTGCGTGGCGAGGGATGTGTGTTCGAGGTCGAGTCCTTCGACGAACCCCTTCGAGAACGTCCGCCAGTCCACCTCGGGATAGGCCGCGACGTGGGCCGCGTAGGTACCCGAGGCCCCGGCGAGTTTGCCCGCCAGCCCCTCGCTGGCCCGCTCGATCCGTCCGAGCGCGCGCCCGAGACGGGCGGCGTAGACGGCCATCTCCTTGCCGAAGGTCGTCGGTGTCGCGGGCTGACCGTGGGTCCGTGCGAGCATCGGAACCGCCCGATTCTCGCGGGCGAGCTCGACAAGGGCGTCCCGGACCTCGCGGAGCGCGGGCATCAGCACGTCCCGTACGGCGGGCTTGAGGAGCAGCCGGTGGGCGAGGTTGTTCACGTCCTCACTCGTGAGCCCGAAGTGGATCCACTCCGTTCCGACTCCCTCGGGCAGCCGCTCGCGAACGAAGTACTCGACGGCTTTCACGTCGTGGTTGGTCGCGCTGTACTCGCCGTAGCCCTCCGTCTCGATGCGCTTTACCAGACGGGCGTCCTCGCGGTCGAACGCCTCGTAGCTCTCCCGTAGCCTCTTACGTCCCTCTCTATCGATCTCCACCGGCGTCGCGTCGAGATCCGCGAGCGCGATCAGGTATTCGATCTCGACGCGCACCCGGGCACGCATGAGCGCGGCCTCGCTGGCGTACGGGGCCAGTGGCGCCGTCCGGGTCGCGTACCGGCCGTCGAGGGGCGACACGGCATAGAGGGGATCTGAACGGTGGTCCTCGTCCATACGGCGGGCTACCGACGCCCGCCGCAAAACCGTATCGGTGTTATCCCACTACCGTGCATACAAAACGCCCTCGTCTCTCGTTTTCGCCCGGTTATATTGCGCGAACGTGCACACACCATTCGTTCGGACCGCAACGATTTTCCGAGTCGCGGTCGCCCCTCGACGTATGACACAGGTTGCGGGGCTGGCGAGCAATCGCGGGCGGAACCTCATGCACATCGCCGATAGCGCGCCGGGCGGGGCCGACCTCGCGGTCGTGCTTTCGAACCACGCCGACGCGCCGGTGCTGGAGACGGCGGCCGATCGGGGTATCCCGACCGAGGTCGTCGAGCGCGACGAGGGCGAGTCCAGAGAATCGCACGAACGCCGAATCCTCGATGCCCTCGATGGCTACGACCTCGATCTCGTCTGTCTCGACGGCTACATGCGCGTGCTGACCGGGGAGTTCCTGGATGGGGCGCCCCTGACACTGAACGTTCATCCGAGCCTGCTCCCGTCGTTTCCCGGGACCGACGCCCACGAGCAGGTCCTCGAAGCGGGCGCCCGGATCACGGGCTGTACGGTACACGTCGCCACCGAGGAGGTCGATGCGGGGCCGATCGTCACCCAGGAGGCGGTTCCGGTCTACGAGGACGACGACGCGGCGAGCCTGAAGGAGCGCGTCCTTCACGACGCGGAGTTCCGCGCGTATCCCCGTGCGGTGCGCTGGGTCGCCGAGGGGACCGTCGATGTCGACGACGACGGGGTTCGCGTCGAGGCCGATTCGGACGAGCGGTTCCCGGCCCGGCGGCTTACGGGCGAGGACCGGTCGACCGAACTTCGCTACGGGGAGAACCCCCACCAGGACGCCGCCCTGTACGCCGACGAGACGGAGGAGGCCGCGACCGTCGTCGGCGCCGAGCAACTGAACGAGGGCGCGAAAGCCCTCTCCTATAACAACTACAACGACGCCGACGCGGCCCTCGGTCTGATCAAGGAGTTCGAGAAACCGGCGGCCGCAGTAATCAAGCACACCAACCCCGCCGGATGTGCCATCGCCGACACCGTGAGCGAGGCCTACGAGAACGCGCTCTCGACGGACCCGATGAGCGCCTTTGGAGGGATCGTCGCGCTGAACCGCGCCTGCGACGAGCGTACTGCAAACGCGATCACCGACTCGTTCAAGGAAGTCGTCGTCGCGCCCGACTATACTGAAAGAGCGCTTTCGGTCCTCCGGGAGAAGGAGAACCTCCGCGTCCTCGACGTCGGCCCCTTCGGGGAGCGCGAGCCCCGACTGCGCGAGAAGCACCTCGCGGGCGGGCGACTCGTCCAGGAAGCCGACGACCAGCACCTCGCACGCGAGGATCTGGAGGTCGTCACCGAGCGCGAGCCCGATAGTGCTGAGTTCGAATCGCTGCTCTTTGCGTGGCACACCATCAAGCACGTCAAGTCGAACGCGATCCTCTTCGCGAAGGGCACCGAGACCGTGGGCGTCGGCATGGGGCAGGTCAGTCGGGTTGATGCCGTCCGATTGGCGGCGATGAAGGCGGCCGAACACGCCGAGGGCAAGGACTCGGAAGGAGCGGTGATGGCCTCCGACGCCTTTTTCCCGTTCCCGGACGGGATCGAGGAAGCCAGCGAGGCCGGCATCGAGTCGGTGATCCAGCCCGGCGGTTCCGTGAACGACGAGGACGTGATCGCGGCCGCCGACGAACACGACATGGCGATGGTGTTCACCGGGAGCCGGGCGTTCCGCCACGACTGAGGCCCGCCCTCTCCACCGGGACGAAACCGCGACTCACCCGAACGTCCAGCGGGTCGCGTCGGTCGGGTAGTCGTTCCAGGCGAGTATTTTCCGTGGTCGGACCGCCCAGAAGGGCGTCCCGTGGCGGATCCCGTATTTCGCCTCGTAAGCCGCGTCGAGGCGCTCGATCAACTCCGGGTCGGCGCTCTTTTCGTCGATTCTCTCGGCCGTTCCCTCGATGATGACGACCGCCTCGCCGCTCTCGCGGTGGACGGCGAGTTCGGGACTCGAAGCGAGGTTCCGCGCCCAGCGCGTGCGCTCGCCGCCGCCACAATGAACGGTTCCGTCGAGCCAGATCCCCCAGACTGGCCGCGCGTGTGGGCGGCCGTCGGGCAGCGTCGTCGACACCCAGTAGTTTCGGTCGCCCTCCATCGCCTCGGCGACGAACTGCCAGGGGAGCAGCCCCTCCCCGTCGCTGGGGATCCCGTAACTCGCTTCGGTCTCCGGTCTGGTCCGTCGCGTTCCCTCGCGTGTCATCGCGTTCCGTAGGCGTCCGAACCCGATAACGTCGTTTAGCGTCGGCGTGACACGTGAAGGTTTATTCGCCCGGCCTTCGACCTCGGATCATGATCAGGTCATTCGACGGCACGACACCGGAGATCGCCGATTCGGCGTACGTCGACGAGAGCGCGGTCGTCATCGGGGACGTGGTACTCGACGCCGAAACGAGCGTCTGGCCCGGCGCGGTTCTTCGCGGGGACCACGGGCGGATCACCCTCCGGGAGGGCGCGAACGTCCAGGACAACGCCACCCTCCACGAGGGAACGGACCTCGGCCCCCGGACGACGGTGGGTCACAACGCGATCGTCCACGCGGCCCGCACCGAGCGGGCGAGCCTCGTCGGGATGGGCGCGATCGTCCTCGACGACGCGACCGTCGGCGAGGGGGCGATCGTCGCGGCCAACAGCACCGTCACCGAGGGGACCGTCGTCCCCGCGCGGACGCTGGTCGCCGGCGCGCCCGCCGACGTGGTGAAGGAACTCGACGAGGACGACCGGACGGCCCTCGCCGCCGACCACTACGTCGAGAACGCGCGGGCGTATGCCGAGCGCTCGGAAGTCGTCGAGCGCGAGACGGTTCGACCCGGTGAAACGTTCGAATAGCGCTCTCCGACAGTCCTAAGCACGCCCCGTTTCACCCTTCCGTATGGAGTTTCACGACGCCGCGAACTTCCTCTTCGATCTGCGGCGCTTCCGGCCGAAACCCGGCACGGAGTCGACGGCCGATCTCCTGGCCGCTCTCGACGATCCACAGGAGGGCGTCGAGTACGTGCAGATCGCCGGCTCCAACGGGAAGGGCAGCACGGCGAAGATGACCGAGTCGATCCTTCGGGAGGCGGGCCTAACGGTCGGGCTCTACACCTCGCCGCACTTCGACGACGTCCGTGAGCGCGTGCAGGTCGACGGCCGGCCGATGACGAAGGGAGCGCTCGCGACGTTCGTCGAGCGGGTCCAGCCCCACGTCGTCGAGCGCGCGGCCGCTGGCGAGGCGCCGACCTTCTTCGAGGTGATGACCGCAATGGCGCTGTGGGAGTTCGGCCGCCGGGACGTGGACGTCGCCGTCCTGGAGGTCGGCATCGGCGGGCGCTACGACGCGACCAGCGTGATCGACCCCGTCGCGAGCGCCGTCACCAGCGTCACCCTCGAACATACCGGCATCCTCGGCGACACCGTCGCGGAGATCGCCCGCGATAAGGCCCACGTCGCGCCCGCCGAGGGCCCGCTGGTGACCGCCGCCGAGGGCGAGGCGCTGTCGGCCGTTCGCGAGCAGGCCGGCGAGGTCCTCACCGTCGGCTCCAAGGGCGACGTGCGCGTGGCGTACGGCGGACGGACGAACCACGTCGAGAGCCGGGTCACGCTTGCGGGGCCCGGCTGGGACGTCGAGGCCCGGATCCCGCTTTTGGGTGCGTATCAGGCGCGAAACGCGGGGATCGCGGCGGCGCTCGCGAGGCGAGTGACGAGCGTCTCGGGGACGGAACTGGAACGCGGGCTCAGAAACGCCCACTGGCCCGGGCGCTTCGAGGTGATGGGCGAGGAACCCCTCACGGTGCTTGACGGGGCGCACAACCCCGGGGCCTGCGAGGCGCTCGCAGAAACCCTCGCGGAGTTCGAGTACGACGACCTCTTCCTTGTGGTCGGCGCGATGCACGAGAAGGATCACAGGGGAATGGCCGCGGCGCTGCCCGCGCCGGATCACGTCGTCTGCACCCAGCCGGACCTCGACCGGGCGGAGGACCGCGAGGTGCTCGCGCGCGTCTTCGCCGAGCGCGGCGTCGAGGACGTGAAAACCCGCGGGGCGGTCTCGGGGGCGCTCTCGCGCGCGCTTTCGGAGGCCGGGCCCGAGGACTGCGTGCTCGTCGCGGGGTCGCTGTTCGCGGTCGCGGAGGCCCGCGAGCGCTGGACGCGCGCGGAGATCGAAAAACGGGTGCGGGACCTGGGCGAGGCCCGTTCGGTACTGGAGGGGTCGCACGTCACCTCGGCGGGCGTCTGGCGGATGCGCGGGAAGGCGGTCCACCGCGTGCTCAAGACCCGCGTCCAGCGCCGCCAGGCCCAGTACTTGAAGGAGGAGATGCTCTCGCTGGGCGGGGAGTGCGCCCAGTCGGGGCTCAACGACCAGGACGAGGAGACCATCGACGTCGTGTTGATGGGCACGCTCGCACAGTTCAAACGCCTCTGTGAGAAGTTGGAGGGCCAGCCCTACGGCCTGCCCGTGGTCGCCCGGAACGTCCGCGAAGCGCTCGGAATCGGCGTCGAGCCCACCTCCTATGGGTATCCGTGGGAGGACCGCACCGCGGTAATGGGGATCCTCAACGTCACGCCCGACAGCTTCCACGACGGCGGCGAGTACGAGCGCGTCGAGGACGCGGTCGAGCAGGCGGAACGGATGGTCGAGAACGACGTGGACGTCATCGACGTCGGCGGCGAGAGCACACGGCCGGGGGCGGACGTCGTCCCCGTCGAGGAGGAGATCGAGCGTATCGTCCCGGTGATCGAGCGAATCAGCGACCTCGACGCGCTGATCTCGGTCGACACCCGCAAGGCCGCGGTCGCGCGCGCGGCCATGGAGGCCGGCGCCGACATCCTCAACGACGTTTCGGGCCTCGAGGACCCCGAGATGCGCTTCGTCGCCGCCGAGTACGACGCTCCACTGATCGTGATGCACAGCCTCGACGCGCCGGTCGACCCCGATCGGGAGGTCGCATACGACGACGTGGTCGAGGACGTGATCAACGACCTCGCAGAGCGGGTACTGCTCGCCGAAAAGGCCGGGCTGGATCGCGAGCAGATCATCGTCGATCCCGGGTTGGGTTTCGCAAAGAGCGCCCGCGAGGGCTTCGAGATCCTCGGGCGGGTAGAGGAGTTCCACGCCCTCGGTTGTCCGGTGTTGATCGGCCACTCGCATAAATCGATGTTCGACCGGGTCGACAGAGGTCCGGAAAACCGGACGGCGGCAACAGTTGCCGGAACGGCCATCGCTGCCGAGCGAGGTGCTGACATCGTCCGGGTCCACGACGTCCCCGAGAACGTCGCCGCGGTTCGGACCGTCGAGGCCGCAAACGGGGAGCGATAGCGGGCAATATTGCGTCTTTCGTGGTGAAGCGACGTATCCGGCCGCTGACCAAAGTATGGATAGGGTGGGACTCGTAGGCCCACGCGTATGTCCGATTACGATAACGACGTGCTCGTGAGTGCGGATTGGGTCGAGGACCACTTAGAGGAGTTCCAAAGCGAGGATTCGGGCTATCGACTGCTCGAAGTGAACAACCCCACCGTCACGGCGGACTCGGAGTACACCGCCTACGAGGAGGGCCACGCGCCGGGGGCGATCTTCTTCGACTGGGAGGAGGACTTCACCGACCAGCAGACCCGCGACATCCTCTCGAAGGACGCCTTCGAGCAGACGATGGGCGAGGCGGGTATCACCGAAGAGGACACGATCGTCTTCTACGGCGGCGGTCGGGTCCCCAACTGGTTCGCGCTCTTCGCCTACTGGCAGGCCAAGTACTACGGCCACGAGGACGCGAAGGTACTTGACGGCGGGAAGGGCTACTGGGTCGACAACGACTACCCGCTGACCGACGAGGTACCCGAGTTCGATGCCCAGGAGTACAACGCCCGCGGCCCCTTCGAGTCGCTCCGCGCGTACCGCGACGACGTCGATACGGCCATCGAGCAGGGCCTGCCGATGGTCGACGTGCGCTCGCCCGAGGAGTTCTCCGGCGAGGTCATCGCGCCCGAGGGGCTCAACGAGACCGCCCAGCGTGCGGGCCACATCCCCGGCGCGTCGAACGTCCCCATCGCGACCATCCTGAACGACGACGGCACGTTCAAGAGTGCCGACGAACTGCGCGAGATCTACGCCGAGGCCGGCGTCGACGGCGAGGAGTCGACCATCGCCTACTGCCGCGTCGGCGAGCGCTCCTCGATCGAGTGGTTCGCGCTGCGCGAGCTGCTTGGCTTCGAGGACGTCCGCAACTACGACGGCTCGTGGACCGAGTGGGGCAGCATGATCCGCACCCCGATCGAGACCGGCGACGGCCAGTAAACGCACACCACTCCGCCCGTTTTTTCGCGCTCGTAACCCGCTACTGGCTCGTGTGGCCGCTTCCGAACTCGCCGCCGGGGCCAATCACCGCCACCTCCGCGAGTCGGACGCCGTCGCCGCTACACGAGAAGGTCACTTTTCCGAGTGATCCTTCGACCTGCTCGCCCTTTTCGGGCGTCGTTTCGTCAAATACGCGTGGGTACCGGCCAGCGGCACGCCAGTGAGAAGCACACAGCACCGCCAGAACCAGCGCGATCCGAACCCACCGGGGCCACGCTCGACTCACGCCGAGCTCCGGGCCGCCGTCCTCGGTTCATGACCGCTCGATTGGGCTCCAGTCTCCCTCTCGGTTGTGGTTCGAGCGTCGAAACCCTACTCCTCGAAGAGTTCGTCGACCAGCCGCATGAACCGGTCGGCGAAGCGATCCGGCAGCGAGTCGGTGGTTTCCGCGAGCAGCCGGGCAGTGCGGTCGGGGTGAGAGATCAAAAGCGTCACCCGATTGCGCTCGTCGCGCTTCTTCTCGACGATCCCCTGTTCGCAGAGTCGGTCGAGGTGCCATTCGAGGGTGCTTCGAGCGATCCCGAGGGAGTCTGCGACCGTTGCCGGCTTCGCGCCCTCGCATTCGAGGAGATGGGCGAGCACCTCGCGGGCGGTTTCGCGCCGGGCGAGCGCGAGGGTTCGCCGTTCCCAGACGTCGTGGATGGGCGGGTAGTAGTGGGTTCGCCCGTAGAGACGTTCGGCCGTCACTTCCTCCGCCTGCAACAGTCGCCGGATGTGGTACTGGATCTGGCCGGGGGCGAACTCCGAGTCCCGAACCAGGGCGTTGAAATGAATTCCTGGCTGAGTATGGACGTGTTCACGGACGCGCCGCCGTGTCTCGTTCGTCGGACTCATGCAGGGACTGGTTGGCCCAAGGCGGTCCAGGGGGAAGTATATGGCCTTCTTACCGTCTGTAAGCACAACGGACTTGTCCGCCGAACGCGAACTTCGCTTCGACTCCATGAACGCGCTCGGCGCCGTTGCTCAGTCGGGGTGGCCGGCCGCGGAACACACCCCCCTACTGCTCGCGGTCATCCTGCTCGCGGCGCTGGGAACGCTGGTGCTGTTCCTGATCGGCTTGGCCGTCTTCGCTCGCCGACGTTCCCCACGGTATCTGCTGGTGTTGATCGCCCTCGGAGCACTCGTCTTTCGCACCGCCATCGGACTGGGCACCGTCTTCAGCTACGTCCCGATGACCCTCCATCACCTCCTCAGCCACGGCCTCGACTTTCTGATCGCCGTGGCGATCCTCGCCGCTGCATACTTGAGCGGCCCCTCGACACCTGGTTCGGCCGACGACTGATCACCCACCAACCCCGAGGTCACGATAGACCTCGCGATACCGCTCGACCACCGCCGCGTCCGAGAACCGCTCGAAGCCCGGATGATAGCGCTCGTGGGGGAACTCGGCGGCGGCCTCGATCGCCGCGACGAGGTCGCCGTCGTCGGTCGCGGGGATCCCCCGCTCGACCCCCGTGATCAGTTCGTGGGCCGCCGAGTCGCGTCGGTACCGGACGATCCCGACACAGCCACAGGCCATCGCGAGCGCGAGGTCGCGCGCGAACGGACACCGGTCTGCCGTGTGGACAGCCGCATGAGCGCCCTTGAACCGGGCGATGCGCTCCGCGACGGGCACCGATCCAACGAAATCCACCCGGTTATCGATCCGGAGGTCCCGCGCCAGTCGCTCGTAGCGCTCCCGGTCGGGGCCCGTCCCGATCACGAGCGTGCGCCACTCGCGGTGTCGGAACTCGGCGATCGCGAGCAACAACCCTTCGAGACCGGCGTGTTCGTCGAGTCGGCCCGACCACACCAGCGCCGCCGATCCCGACGGCGAGGTCGCCCGGATCGCCTCGATCGGGAGCCCCTCCGGGACGACCGTCGCGTCCGCCCCGCGCTCGCGGACCCCCGTTCGGACGTGCTCTGAGGGGACGCAGACCCGGTCGGCCACCGAGAGCGCCCGCTCGAGCAGGCGCGGCGACGTCTCCCCGCACCACTCGACGACGAGCGGCGCGTTCACCAGTCGGGCGGCGAGGACGGCTCGCGGCACCGAACCGGCGGCGTGGACGACCGCCGGATCGACGCGACCGAGCGCGCCGGGGAGTCGAGGGACGAACCAGCGCGTCGAGTCGCTCGCCGACAGGTAGGGGACACCCTCGCGTTCGTACTCGTCGTACTCGCCGTCTTTTCGGTCCCACCACCGGACACAGAGCACGCACACGTCGTGGCCGCACTCGGCCAACAGCCCCGCCAGGTATCGCGTTCGCCGGGCCAGCGCCGTCTCGGCCTCGGGCGTGGCGTGGACGAACGCGGTTTTCATACGTCGGACACGAATTCGGACGATAAAAACCTGTCCGCCAGCGCCGAGAGCGGCGCCGTCCTCGGGGTTCCTCGACCCGAACTCCTATACGAGCACGGCGACAGCCCGCCACATGGCATACCCGTTCGAACGCTACCTCAACGTCCGCAACGCCTACGGCGCCTCCTTCGGCCCCGAGGGCGATCGTCTCTCGTTTCTGATGGACACGACGGGCGTCCCGCAGGTCTGGTCGCTCGGCGCTCCGACCGAGTGGCCCGCCCAACACACGTTCTACGACGAGCGCGTCACCTTCGCCTCCTTCTCGCCCGATCGCACCGAAGTGCTCTTCGGGATGGACGAGGGCGGCAACGAGCGCCAGCAGCTCTTCTTGTTGTGCCCGGACGGCACGGTCGACCCGCTGACCGCCCATCCCGAGGCCAAGCATCGCTTCGGCGGCTGGTCACACGACGGCGAGCGCTTCGCTTTCGCCTCGAATCGCCGCGACGGGGCGGTCTTCGATATCTACACGCAGGGTCGCGACGAGCGCGGTGAGGAGGCGGAACTGATCCACGAGGGCGACGGCTGGCTCACCATCGGCGGGTGGAGCCCTGACGACGAGCGCCTGATCGTCACCGAATCGCACTCCAGTTTCGATCAGGATGTCTCCGTCCTCGATATCGACTCGGGCGAACTGACCCATCTAACGCCCCACGAGGGGCGGGTCCGGTTTCAGAGTCCCAGCTGGGGTCCCGATGGCGGGATCTACCTCGTCACCGACGAAGGCGCCGATACGCTCTATCTCGCGCGGCTGGACGCCGAAACGGGCGATCTCTCGGTCATCGAGCGCGGAGGAGAGTGGAACGTCGACGGGGTCGCCCTCGACGAGGAAAGCGAGAGAGTGGTCTACTCGCGCAACGTCGACGGCTACACCGAGCTGACCGTCGGCGCGCTCTCTGGAAGCGGGATCGAGGAGCTTCCCACCCCCGATCTACCCAAGGGCATCGCCGGCGGAGTAAGCTTCGGCCCCGAGGGCGAGCGGTTTGCGGTCAGCGCGACCGGCGACACCCACACCACGAACGTCTACGTCGTCGAGTGCGAAACCGGCGAGACCGAGCGCTGGACGGACGCCGCGACGGGTGGAATTCCCCCCGAGCGCTTTTCAGGCTCGGAACTCGTGCGCTTCGAGAGCTCCAGCGCTGACGGGCAACGCCCGTCCGCCTGCGGGACGGAGTCCCGCGCTGGCCGCGAGATCCCCGCCTTTTTCTCGTTGCCCGCCGACGCGCCCGCGGGCGGAACGCCCGCCATCGTCGACATCCACGGCGGGCCCGAGGGCCAGCGCCGGCCCTCCTTTAGCCCGGTCAAACAGTACTTCCTCGATCGGGGTTACGCCTACTTCGAGCCCAACGTCCGCGGTTCTTCAGGGTATGGTCGCGAGTACACCCACCTCGACGACGTCGAAAAGCGCATGGACAGCGTCGCCGACATCAAGGCCGGCGTCGAGTGGCTGCACGAGCAGCCAGCGATCGATCCCGACAGGATCGTCGCGCTCGGCGGCTCGTATGGTGGGTTCATGGTGCTCGCGAGCCTGACCGAGTACCCCGAGCTATGGGCCGCGGGGATCGACATCGTCGGTATCGCGAACTTCGTGACGTTCCTCGAAAACACCGGCGACTGGCGCCGCGAGCTTCGGGAAGCCGAGTACGGATCCCTTGAACGCGACCGCGACTTCCTCGAATCGGTCTCGCCGATCAACAACATCGACTCGATAGCGGCCCCGCTGTTCGTTTTGCATGGCGAGAACGACCCGCGGGTACCGGTGGGCGAGGCCGAACAGATCGCCGAGACGGCGGCCGAACACGTCCCCGTCGAGACGCTGATCTTCGACGACGAGGGCCACGGCTTCACGAAGCTCGAAAACCGCATCGAGGCCTACACGAAGATCGCGGCGTTCCTCGAGGAGCACGTCTAATCGAACTCCGCAGGCTGGGTGCCCACCCCCTCGGGCCACCCCGTCGGCTGTGCCGCGGAGGGGTCTGCGTACTCGCGTTTGAGCACCATCGGCGTGCGCTCTAGGGAGAGCACCAACTCGTCGTCCTCGTTGTACGCCCGGAGTTCGGTCGTGACGATCCCGACGTGATCTCTCGAATCGCTCTCACGCTTTTCTGTGACCTCGCTTTCGGCGAAGATCGTATCGCCGTGGAAGACCGGCGCGTGATGGCGGATCGTGTCGTAGCCGAGGTTCGCGGTCGCGTTCATCGAGATGTCGATGACGCTCATTCCCACTGCAAGGGCGATGACGAACGTGCCGTCGACGAGGCGCTCGCCGAACTCGGTCTCGGCGGCGTAGGCCTCGTTGAAGTGCATCGGGTTGAGGTTCATCGTCACGTTGGTAAACCAGACGTTGTCGGTCTCCGTGACGGTGCGCCCGTAGGGGTGTTTATAAACGTCGCCCACCGCGAAGTCCTCGAAATAGCGCCCTTCCCAGCCCGACACCAGCCTGCGATCGTGATCGTGATCGTCCGCCATACTGCCTGCTGCGTGGCCAGTGTCATAAGCCCCACCGCCGCGATTCGAAGGGGTTTCCCGTCGCCTCGCTGTGGATCGGATGGAATGTACTCTCGCGAGTGGACCCGCGCGCTCAAGGCGTCGGTCGCGGTCGGTCGGGAACAACACGTCACCGTGACGGCCGCCGGACTCGGCTACTACGCCTTCAACTCGCTCGTCCCGCTTTTGTTGCTCGTCACGATCGCGATCTCGATCGTCTACGACCCCGAGACGACCGCCAGCGCGATCGAGTCGGTGTCGGGGCTCCGCGCCACCGAGATCGAGCCGGTGATCGCGGAAGTCACCGGAAACGGCGGGGCCCGGACCCGCGCGGGGCTGATCGCGGCCGGCATCTTCGCCTACAGCACCGTGACGATGTTCCAGGCGGTGAACATGGCCTTCAGCGAGATCTACGGCACGCGAAAGCGCCGATCGGGGCTTCGCAAGGGCACGGACACGCTGTTGATCTTCGCGACGGTCCTGATCGCCGTCTCCCTGATCGGGGCCGTCGGCGTCGCGCTCGTCCTCCGCGTCGACAGCGTCGCCGTCTCCGTCCTCAGCGTTCCTCTCCTGCTCGGTGCCTTCTTCCTCGCCTTCCTCCCGATGTACTACCGCTTTCCGGGCCAGTCGGTCACGCTCGGCGAAGCGATGCCCGGTGCGGCGTTCTCGGCGGTCGCCTGGACGCTCTCGGCGCTCTTTTTCAGGGTCTACGCCGCGACCGCCGACAGCGTCGCGCTCTACGGGATCGCCGGCGCGGTCTTGCTGGTGCTCACCTGGCTCTATCTCGGCGGGCTGATCCTGCTCTTTGGCGCGATCTTCAACGCCGTTCTGGCCGGCAGGGTCGACGCCGACGAGGGCTGGCTGCCGACCGAAGGGAGCTAGATCACGCCGGTGACGGTCGCGGCCTCGCGGGCCGCCCGCTCGTTCATGCCGTTGCCGAGGATCGTATAGCGGTCACGGATCTCGTGGGCGCTCGTCAGTGCTTCGAGTACCTCCTCGTCGTCGAGCCCGAGTTCGGCCGCGGTCGTCGGTGCCTCGATGCTCGAAAGGGCGTCCCGGATCGCACTCCAGCGGCCGTTCTCACCACTATGAAGGTACTCGATCATGATCGAGCCGACGCCGACCTGGTGGCCGTGGAGGGCCCGTCCCGGCGCGATCCGGTCGAGTTGGTGACTGAAGAGGTGTTCGGCGCCCGAGGCCGGTCGCGAGGAACCCGCAATGCTCATCGCGACGCCCGAGGAGACAAGCGCCTTCGTGACGATCCACGACGATTCCTCCAGTCCCCGCTTGATCGAATCGGCATTGCCCACGAGCATCTCGGCGGTCATCTCCGACAGTGCTGCCGAGTACTCGGAGTACTCGACGTTCTGCAGGCGATTTGCGAGGCGCCAGTCCTTGACGGCGGTGTAGTTCGAGATGATGTCCGCACAGCCCGCCGTCGT
Source organism: Halalkalicoccus jeotgali B3 (assembly GCF_000196895.1). Taxonomy (NCBI): domain Archaea; kingdom Methanobacteriati; phylum Methanobacteriota; class Halobacteria; order Halobacteriales; family Halalkalicoccaceae; genus Halalkalicoccus; species Halalkalicoccus jeotgali. The sequence goes on along the minus strand of NC_014297.1, from coordinate 2,532,629 downwards.
CAGTTCCCAGGGCGCGTTCGCGAGCACGGTCGTATCGGCCACCACTGCGACGGGCGGGTCGGCCGCGACCGAGTGACGGGTGTCGCCCTCCGGGACCGACCCCCGACCGGAGACGATCCCGTCGTGGCTCGCTGCAGTAGGTATGGAAACGAACCCCGTCGAGAGCTCGTCGCTGGCCATCTTCGCGATGTCGATGGCCTTCCCGCCGCCGATCCCGATGAGGTAGCCCGCCGCCTCGCTTCTTGCGGCCTCGATCACTTCCTGAACGGCCGCGAAACTCGCCTCCTCGACCGTGATGACCGCCGGTTCGACGCCTCGGCCCCCGAACTGCTCGATCACGCGCTCGCCGGCGATCTTCCTGGGGGTCGGGCTGGTGACGATCAGTGGGCGGCCGGTCAGGTGGAGTTCGTCGATGGCCTCGACGGCCCGGTCGAGCACGCCGTGGCCGATCAGGACGTTCCGCGGGAGGCGGATCCAGCTGGATTTCTCGAACATACCGGTGGGAGACGCCCGCCGGCCAAACCGTTTGCTCTTGGTGGAGCCGGCGTCCCGTTCGTTCGGCTGTACCGCGATCAGTGAAGCGTCGACGGGGCGACGACCGGCGTTCCGTACTTGCCCTCCTCGACCGTCTCGCGGATCCCTTCGAGATCGGTCGTCACGGTGAGCGCAACGATCAGGTGCAGCCGTGCCTTCCATGCCGGCAGGTCCTCCGTTATCACGACCGATCCGGCCTCGTCGCTCGGCCCGAGCGGGCCGTAGTGAACGCGGGACGCCCGAACCACCGGGATCCCCGCGTCGACGGCGGCCTGGCTCGCCTCGCTGATCTCGGGAGCCGACCCGCCACGACCCGTGCTCTGGACGGTGATCCCGTCCACGTCGTACGCACCGCTGATCGCCTGCTCGATCGGGTAGGCGTCGGCTCCCGCCCCCGTCGTGACGATCGGGACGACCATCCCGGCGGCGGTATCGAGATCACAGCCCGAGAGATCCGACGAGTAGCTTCCCGGCTCGCGATAGAGGAGCAATTCGTCGTCGGTGAAGACGGCGATCGGCCCCGCCGGCCCGGAGTCGAACGTCTCGACTTTCGTCGTGTTGGTCTTCGTCACGTCGCGGGCGGCATGAACCGTCTCGTTCAACACGACGTAGACCCCACTTGGCTCCTCGCTGAGGTGGAACTCGTTGCGCGTGATCATGCGGACGGCCGTCAGGAGGTTCGACGGGCCGTCGGCGCTGACGGCGTCAGCCGCCCGCATCGCCCCGACGAACGCGACCGGGATGTCCAGATCCAACACCAGATCGTTGAAGTACGCGTCCTCCTCGATCGCGTCCGTGCCGTGGGTGACGATGACGCCGTCGGCCCCGTCGGCTTCCGCGCGCTTTGCGGCTTTTGCGACACCGACGTAGTCCTCGACCAACAGGCTCGAACTCCCTTTCTGGGCGACGCGATCGATCTCGATATCGACGAAGTAGTCCAACAGCGGCACCGCATCGACGATCGCTTCGGCTTCCTCGGAGAGGCTGTAGCCCGCCCCCTCGGAGGCCGCCTCGGTGCTCGCGATCGTCCCGCCGGTACTCACCAACCGGACGAGTGGCTTTTCGTCCTCCGCGGGTAACTCTACGTCCGCGAGGAACTCCTCGGTGGACTGTGCCGCCGCCGTGCCCCCGGCGAGGGCCGTCCCACCGACCGCCCCCGTGAGCTTAAGAAACGATCTCCTATTCGGCATAAAACTGCCGTATTCATCGCCCTTCCCTCTACTTACATCGCGTGTGTCTACCATTGACGGCTAGAGACGCACAGTATCCCCTCATAAATCACACGTACTAAGTGGGTATATCCTATCGTATACTATTATCACAGTAATAGTAATACTATTCTTGATTGATATGGACCCGAGCGTTTCGGTCGTCGTTCACAGCGGTCGGCTCGGACCGGCGGAAACAGACCGACCGTTCAGAACGTATCGAGCACGCCGAGCACCCGCTCTTCGGCGTCACGACCGGGGTCGTGTTCCGCTCCGTCGCGGTCGCTTTCTTCGTGTTCCGAGACGGTGCGTGCCATCGCTTCCTTCACGGGAGTCGAGTCCCAGCCCAAGTCGGTGAGCGTCGCCGTCGACATGACGTGTGGGTACTCCCGATAGAGCGGAAACTCCTCGGATGAAAGCCCGCCCGCCGCGAGTTCCCGCTCGCCCGCGGTGACGACGTCGACGGCGGTCCCCGCGACCTCGGCGATCGTTTCGAGCGTTTCGCGCAGGGTGAGCAGTCGGCGGTCCCCGACGTTGTAGGCTTCCCCCGGTACCCCCGATTCGCCGACGACCCGCAGCGCGCTCGCGACGTCCTCGACGTAGACGCGATGCCAGAGGTGCTGGCCATCGCCGGGGACGACTACTCGGTCGTGAGTCAGTACCCGGTCGATCCAGTAGTCGAGGCGCTCGGTGTAGTCGTGGGGGCCGTAGACGATGCAGGGCCGAAGCGCCATCGCGTCGATACCGCGATCTGCGGCCTCCATCACCGCTCGGTCCCCCTCGGCCTTGCGCGCGCCGTAGGTTTCGGGCGAGTCGTCGCTCGCCTGCTCGGCGCTACAGGGTTCGAGTGGCGTCTCGCCCTCGCGTTTCGGGACGTGTTCCGCGCCGTACGAGGAGCCACTCGAAACGTAGACGTAGCGCGCGTCGGCGAACGCCTCGGTCGCTCGCCGGACCTGCTCGGGTCGGTAGGCCACACAGTCGATCACGAGATCGGGGGCGATCGAGACCGCAGCGGCCTCCAAGGCGGTTTGGTCGTTCCGGTCGCCCGCGACGTGATTGACTCGCTCCTCCTCGGCGAAGGGGTTCTCGTGGTTCCCGCGGTTGAAGATCGTGACCTCGTAGTCGTGATCGAGCAGTTCCGTAACGGTGTGGCGGCCGATAAAACGGGTGCCGCCAATAACAAGTGCCGTGTCCATGGGTGGAGGTGGGCCACCGCTCGCATAGACCCGACGATTCGGAAGGGGTCCGCGAAGTCGTTGCGGACGAAATACCGGTTCCTGGCGCCCTAAACACTATTAGTGGGTCCTCGGCCACCTGCTTGTAGCGAACCGTCCCCTCCGAATCGATCACGGACACCCCCGATATCCCGGTCGGGCCCTGGCTGGTCTCCTCGGTGCCAGCGTACTGTTCTGCGGTGACATCCCGTTCGCTACGGGGACGCGGCGCTGCTTCAGGGCACGTCGGTAGGCGGAGCGCAAAAGCGCCGAGCGCGCCGTCAGTCGCGGTAGTAGACGCTGGTACCGACGACCACCAGATCGGGAGAGCGAGACGCCCGGCGGTGGCGTATCCGACCGGCCAGTCCGGTGACTTTCCAGGTGAACGTCGACCACTTACAGAGCCAGAAGCCAAAGGCGATCACGGCGAATCCGAGCACCGTCGCGTCGGTCACGGGCTCGCCCAGGAGCGCCCAGCCACTTGCGGTCGCCACCACGGGCGTCGCGTAGCTGACGAGGCTGGTCTCGATCGGACCGACCTGTTCTTGTAGGTCGAAGTAGGCCAGATAGCCGATCGCGCTCGCGAAGACCGCGAGGAAGAGCACCGCCCCGACCCCCGCGACGGTCCACTCGGCAGCCCCGAACGACTCGGCGGGGTGAAGCGCGCTCGTGAGATGCAGTGACAGCGCTCCGACGCCCATCATCCACGCCTGCAGCGAGAGCATCGGCAGGGTCGTCCGTATCCGAACCGTGAGCACCGCCCCGAGCGCGAAGCTCGTCGCGCTCAACACGAGCAAGCCGACCCCGTAGAGCTGGCCGCCGGCAAGCGCCTCGGGGCTCGGTTGAGCGATGATGCCCACACCGAGCAGGCCGAGCGCCAACCCGAGGACTCCCGTGAGGCCGAGTCGCTGGTTCGGCAGGAGTGCCAGCGCGAACACGGGCATCATCACGGGCGTCAGGCTCAGAACGATCGAGGCCACGCCCCCGGTGACGTACTGTTGGCCCGTAAACAGCAACGCGAAGTGCGCACCGATGAGCAACACGCCACCGACAGCGATCAACAGCCAGTCGTCGTATGTGGTCGGCCGCCAGGCGGTCCCCGTGTACGCGACGTACCCGAACAGCACCAGCGCCGCGATGTCGTAGCGAAACGCCGCAAACAGGACGGGCGGAAGCGACTCGAGACCGATGTTGATCGCGGGAAACGACGCACCCCAGACGAGTGCGACCACCGCGAACAACCCAACGTTTCTGAATTTGTAGATGTTTTCGAGCTGCATTTGGTATCGGTTGAAATCTCCTCTATATCCGCCGTAGATCGCTCGTAGACATGAAGCTTGCCGAAGAAATGATACCATATGACGCGCTCTCATGGAGGTATCCAGTCAGGATTTGTATAGTAATTTTTCATCCGAATTCCGTCACTCGACGAGTGGCTGTTCGGATCCCCGAACGCTGTCGACGATGGCGTCGCCGTCGGGGCGCTCGGCCAGCCAGAACAGTTTGTCGGCCTCGACGACGCTTTCGATACTGATCTCCGGGGCGTTGCCCATCGAGAACCGACGCAGACACCAGCCGAACACCGCCTCGCGGGCCTTTTCGTCCGCTGCCGAAGGCGAGAGCTCCGCGGGGACGACCAGGACGTCCTCGACGGGTCGAGTTTCGGGGTCGGGGACGGTGTCGGCCCGGACCGCGAGCCGCCGAGTGCGGTCGACCCCCACGACGTATGCCTCGGTTCGACCCCCGAAAAAGCGCCGCGGGACCGTGACCGACATCTCGTAGATCCGGTAGGGATACGCGACCGCGCCGACGGCACCGCCGGAGTCGACCTCCTCGCGGGCGATCGCCGGCGGGATCACGGAGAGGTCGGCACGCTCGCGGCGCTCGCCGACGAGCCGGTCAGTCGTCTCGCCCGTCATCGTCCCAGTAGCCCGACGCCCGGACGTGCGCGCGGACGACGTCGGCCTCGGTGACGGCCTTTGCCCGCGTCCCGCCGTCGGTGACGTACTCCGGCGTGGCGCCGGCACTTCCCTCGGCGGTGATCGCCGAGAGAGGTTTATCGAAGATCTCGAACTGCTCGTCGACGCCCTCGGGCGGTCTCGTGAGCAGCGAGACGAGGACCAACGTCAGCACCGAGAGGACGAAGGCCGGAAACAGCCCGTAGACGGTGACCAGCCCGTAGAGGAAGGCCGAGGACTCGGCGGGCATCGCGCCCAGCGCCCCGAGGACCGTCGAGAGCTGGGTCCAGAGGATCATCGTCGTCGCGCCGACGATCATGCTCGCGACCGATCCCTCGGCGGTGACGCCTTTCCACCACAGCGCCGCGACCAGCGTCGGCCCGATCGCCGCGCCCAGTCCACCCCAGGCGTAATCGAGCACCAGCGTGTAGACGGGCGTGTCCCGGGCGAGGAAGGCAAACGCGATGCTCGCGGCCCCGAGCGCGAGCGTCGTGATCCGGGAGTATCTCACGAGATCGGCCTCGGTCGCCTCCCGGTCGAGAAAGCCGTGGTAGACGTCCTCGACGACGGCGCTGGTCGCGACCAGCAGTTGCGAGTCGGCGCTCGACATCATCGCCGCCAGCGCCGCCGCGAGGACGATCCCCGCGATCACGCCGGGGAAGAGTTCCAGCGTGAGCCGGGGCATCACGTCGTCGCCGGCGATCCCGCCGCCGAAGACGGCGAAGGCGTACAGGCCCACGAAGGCGGCGCCGATGTAGGCAACGAACATGAACAGCTGGGCGACCACCGCCGCCAGCCGGATGTTCTTCACCCGATCGATGCCCATGAACCGGACCATCACGTGGGGGTTGCCGGGGATCCCCAGCCCGATCGCGGCGTAGCTGATGATTCCAAATACTGCTGCCCAACCGGTCGCGCCGGCCGTGATGCTCACCATCGCCTCGCCGCCGTTCTGGACGACCCCCTCGAAGGGGAGACCGTAGGCCCCGAAAGCCAGTACCGGCAGCGCGATGAAGGCCGCGAGGATGATCGCCCCTTGGAAGTAATCCGACCACGCGACCGCGAAGTAGCCTCCGAGCATCGTATAGCCGACGACGATGATCCCGCCGACTACGATCCCGATCCAGGGGGCGACACCGGTCAGCACTTCGAGGAGAACGCCCGCGGCGACGATCTGTGCGCCGACGTACCCGCCCTCGAAGATCAACAACACAGCCGCCGAGGTGGCCTTGATCAGTCCCGAATCGTCCTGCAGGCGCGTCTCGAAGAAGGTCGGCAGCGTCACCGCCCGGACGATCTCGGTGTACTTCCGTAGTCGTTTCGCGATCCCCGCCCACGCGAAGAGGTCGGCGGGGATCATCCCCAGCCCGTTGTAGAAGGCCATGATCCCTGTGTTGTAGGCGTCGCCGGGGACCCCCAGCGTGAGCCAGCCGCTCATCTCGGAGGCGCGTTCGGAAAAGCCCGTCACGACCGGGCCGATCTGCCGGCCGCCGATGACGTAATCGCCCACCGAGTCGGTCAGGCGCGAGGCGTACAGCCCGATGCCGATGAGGACGAGGAGGTAGGTCCCGAAGGTGGCGAGCACCCAGACGCCGGCCCCGCCGGCGATCCCGCCCGTCTGGAGCGGGAGTTCACTCCACATTCTCGACCTCGTACTCCCGTCGCAACCGTCGTTCGCGCCGTCCCTCCCAGACGTAATAAACGATCAGCATGAGGAAAAACACGACAAAGGGGACGACCAGCCCGATCCAGTCGAGTGCGCTCAGTGGTGGCATACACCACCCATGCCGGGTCGCGGATTTATACCCTCCGATCACTGGGATCGACGGCGATCAGTCGGCGCTGACGCCGCCGGTCGTGACCGTGTCGATCGACTCGGCGCGGGCGGGTGGGGTGTCCCGGACGTCTTCTGCGCCCTCCGAGAGGACCTCGTGGTAGGCGTCGGGCATGACCTTCACGAAGGACTCGACGTACTCCTCCCAGCTCTCGAGGAGTTCGCTCGCGCGCTCGCTGTCGGTGTACGTCGCGTGGTTTTCGACGAGCCGCCGGAGCATGCGCTCGTCGCGCTCGCCCAGTTCCCGCGAAAGCGTCACCATGCCGGTGTTGGCCCGTCGCTCGAACTCGCCGGACTCGTCGAGGACGTAGGCAACCCCGCCGCTCATGCCGGCGGCGAAGTTCTTGCCCGTCTCCCCGAGGACGGCCACGACGCCCCCGGTCATGTACTCACAGCCGTGATCGCCGACGCCCTCGACGACGGCCTTGACGCCCGAATTTCGGACCCCGAAGCGCTCGCCGGCCTGCCCGTTGACGTAGAGTTCGCCGTCGGTCGCGCCGTAGAGCGCGACGTTGCCGATCGCGATGTTCTCCTCGGCGCTGTAGCCGGCGTTCTCGGGGGTCTCGACCGCAATCTTCCCGCCCGAAAGCCCCTTGCCGACGTAGTCGTTCGCGGTACCAGTCAGATGCATCGAAATCCCCGGCGCGAGGAAGGCTCCGAAGCTCTGGCCCGCAGTGCCCGAGAGCCCGACCGAGACGGTGCCGTCGGCCAGCCCCTCGCCGCCGTACTCGTTCGAAACGCGATTCGAGAGCATCGCACCGACTGCACGATCCACGTTCGAGATTTCCGTCTCGATCGCGACCGGTTCCTCGTCGGTGAGTGCGGATTCGGCTGCCGCGATCAACTCGTGATCGAGCTGTTCGTCGATCTCGTGGGTCTGCTCGCGGGTTTTGGTGTGTTCGTCGCCCGAAAGCGGGGCGAGAACGGTCGAAAGGTCGAGCTTCTTCGCTTTGGGCTGGGTGACGTCCTCGCGCTGTTTGAGGTGTTCGACCTGCCCGATCATTTCCTCGACGGTCTCGAAGCCCAGTTCGGCCATGATCTCCCGGAGCTCCTCGGCGATGAACGTCATGTAGTTGATGACGTGATCGGGCTGGCCGGGGAAGCGCTCGCGCAGCTTCATCGCCTGGGTCGCGACCCCGACCGGACAGGTGTTGTTGTGACACTGGCGGGCCATCACACAGCCCGAAGTCACCAGCGACGCGGTCCCGAAGACGTACTCCTCGGCGCCCAAAAGCGCGGCGACCGCGACGTCTCTACCCGTTTTCATCCCGCCGTCGGCCGTGACGCGGATCCGCGAGCGAAGCCCGGTCGCGTGAAGCATCTGGTTGGCCTCTGCGAGGCCGAGTTCCCACGGGAGGCCCGCGTGTTTGATCGAGGTTCTCGGCGAGGCGCCGGTCCCGCCCGAGTGACCCGAGATGTGGACCACGTCAGCGTTGGCCTTCGCGACGCCCGCCGCAATGGTGCCGATCCCGGCCTCGCTGACGAGTTTGACGTTGATGTCGGCCTCGGGATTTGCGGCCTTCAGGTCGTGAATCAGCTGTTTCAGGTCCTCAATCGAGTAGATGTCGTGCAGCGGCGGCGGGCTGATCAACCCGACGCCGGGCGTGGCGTACCGGACGTGCGCGATCATCTCGTTTACCTTCTCGCCGGGGAGATGGCCGCCCTCGCCGGGTTTGCTCCCCTGGGCCATCTTGATCTGGATCTCCTCGGCGGAGCTGAGGTACTCGCTGGTGACGCCGAATCGTCCGGAAGCGACCTGTTTTACGTTACACGCCTTCTCGGTGCCGAAGCGTTCGGGCGGTTCGCCCCCTTCGCCGGTGTTCGATTTCCCGCCGATGCGGTTCATCGCGATCGAGTTGTTCTCGTGGGCCTCCGGGCTCAGCGAGCCGAGGCTCATCGCCGCCGTCGAGAAGCGTGTGACGATCTCCTCGACGGGTTCGACCTCCTCGATGGGGATCGAGTCCCTGCCCTCGGAGTCGAACTCCAGCAGTCCACGCAGGGTCTGGAGCTCCTCGTCCTGATCGTTGATGAGTTCGGCGAACTCCCCGTAGCGCTCGTAATCGCCCGCCCGAACCGCCTGTTGGAGGATGCCCACCGTCTCGGGGTTCCACTGGTGGTGGATGCCTCCAGAGCGGTTCTCGAACTCGCCCTGCCGTTCGATGTCGGGGTCCTCGCCGAAACCGACGGTGTGGCGAGTCCGGAGGTCCTCCTCGATCTCCTCGAGGCCGATCCCTTCCGTTCGGGCCTCGGTCCCCTCGAAATACTCCGCGACGAACTCCGAGTCCAGCCCGACCGCCTCGAAAATCTGGGCGCCCTGGTAGCTCTCGACCGTCGAGATCCCCATCTTCGACATCACCTTCAGCAGGCCGTCCTCGAGCGCGCCGATGTATCCCGCGATCGCCGCCTCCTCGTTCGCACCGTCCGGTCCCGCCACGAGATCCGCGATGGTCCGGTAGGCCAGGTAAGGGTTGACCGCACCCGCGCCGTAGCCCACGAGCGTCGCGACCTGGTGGACCGTCCGGGGGTCGGCCGACTCGACGACCAATCCGGTGTGATTGCGAAGCCCGTTTCGCACGAGGTCGTGGTGGACCGCCCCCGTCGCCAGCAGGCTCGGGATCGCTACCCGGTCGGGACCCGTGTTTCGGTCGGAGAGCACGAGGATCTGTGCTCCCGATTCGATCGCCTCGACGGCCTGCTCACGCACTCGTTCGACGGCGCTCTCGAGATCCGTCTCGGGGTCGTAGGTGATATCGACAACGCTCGAGGAGAGCCCCTCCCGATCGAGGGCTCTGATCTCTGCGGTCTGGCGGTCCGAGAGGATCGGCGAGTCCGCGACCAGTTGGCGGGCGTGCTCGGGCGACTCGTCGAGGAGGTTGCGCTGGAAGCCCAACCGGCTCTCCATCGAGGTGACCAGCTCCTCGCGGATGTAATCCAGCGGCGGGTTGGTCACCTGTGCGAACAGCTGCTTGAAGTACGAAAACAGCGGACGGTTGAAATCCGACAGCACCGACAGCGGGGTGTCGTCACCCATCGACCCGACCGGGTCCTTGCCCTTCTTCGCCATCGGTTCGAGCAGGTTGTCGAACTCGTCGTGGGTGTACCCGAAGGTAGCCTGCAGGCCCCGGAGATCGCCGTCGAGTTCCGCGAGTGTCAGATCATCGGGCCGGGGCTGCTCGTCGGTCGCGCCCTGGTTGGTCAGATCGTCCGCGAGGTCGTTGACGTTTACCTGGTTCTCGTCGACCCATTCTTCGTATTTTTCGTCGACGAGGCCGTCGAAGACCTCGGCATCGGGGATGACTCGACCCTCCGCGGGATCGGCGAGGAACAGTTGGCCGGGCTGGAGGCGCCCGCGTTCCTCGATCTCGCTGGGATCGCGGTCGACCGCGCCGGCCTCGCTGGCCATGATCAGCGTGTTATCAGTAGTAATGTCGTAGCGACACGGTCGGAAACCGTTCCTGTCGAGCACCGCACCGACCCGCTCGCCGTCCGTGGCGGCCACCAGCGCGGGGCCGTCCCACGGCTCGATCAAATTGGCATGAAAGTCGTACCACGCCTTCCGGTCCTCGGGGAGGTCGTTGGCCTCGTCACGCCACGCCTCGGGAATCAACATTCGCAGCGCGTGGGGGAGGTCCCGGCCGCCTTCCAAGAGGAGTTCGAGGGCGTTGTCCACGCTCGCGGTGTCGGACTGTTCGAGGTCGTCGATGATCGGCTTGATCGTCTCGGTGTCGAGTTCCTCGTGTGCGATGTCGGTCTCGCGGGCGCGCATCCAGTTGATGTTGCCCTGGATCGTGTTGATCTCGCCGTTGTGAATGATGTTCCGGTAGGGATGTGCGAGGTGCCACGCGCCGAGCGTGTTCGTCGAAAAGCGCTCGTGGACCATCACGAACGTGGACGTTACCCGCTCGTCGGTCAGATCGGGGTAGTAATCCGGAACCTGCTCACCCTTCAACAGTCCCTTGTAGACGACCGTCTTTCGGTCCAGCGAGCAGACGTAAAACCGACTCCACTCCTCGTTTCCCTCCTGTTTGACCCGATTTTCGAGCGCCCGACGACCGACGTAGAGCGCGCGGTCGAACTCCTCCTCGGAGAGGTCTCGGGGTTCTACAAAACACTGCCAGACATCGGGTTCGGAATCGAGTGCCGTCTGGCCGATCTCGGTGTTATCGGTCGGGACGTCCCGCCACGCCAAGACATCCAGATCGTTGTCGGCGAGCGTCCCTTCGACCAGTTCTTGAAGCTCCTCGCGTGCCGTCTGGTCCTGCGGGAGAAAGAGGGAGCCGACCGCGTAGGTATCCGGCAGATCACAGTCGAGAACGCTCTCGAAGAAGTCGTCGGGTCGCTGAAGCAACACGCCCGCCCCGTCGCCGGTGTTCTCCTCGGCGCCGGTCGTCCCCCGATGTTCGAGGTTCGAGAGCAGTTCGAGTCCCTCTGCGACGACCCCGTTATCGGCCCCTCCATCGAGATCCATCACGACACCGACCCCGCAGTTTGATCGCTCGTCGGTCGGGTTCGCGAGCCCCTGCTGGGTAGTCGTCCCGCTAGCGTGGTTGGTCATACAGTCACAGGGGGATCACTCCCTTATTAAGGTACTCCTGAAGGACTAAGGGTCTGTTAATGCCATATTATGATCCTTATGTCACTCATGAACAACCAGGATGTATTAACATCCGTTTAGCGGAGCTCCGATGAGTGGGACGTTCCGATAGGTTCTCGGCTTTCTATCGAACGTTCGTCGGGATTCTCATGGGGGTTTCGATTGTCCACCGCTGGAGGCAGTTTTGTCGATAATCTATCAATATCTTCTCGAAAAACCGAGCAGTAGCGCGTCGAGAGTGTTCTCAGTACGACTTCGCGAAGTAAGCCGTTTCCTCGGCTTCCTCCCCACAGACCGCACAGTCGCCCTCGGGTTTCTCGTCCTCCATCGGGACCATCACGATCTCGGCGGCGATCTCCTCTTTGATGGCGGTCTCACACGCTTCTTCGCCACACCACGGCGCACGGACGTACCCACCGAACCGGCCGATCGTCCCGAGGATCTCCTCGCGGCTGTCGGCCTCGCGAACGTTCTCCGCTAAGTTCTCCTCGGCGGCGGCGTACAGCTTCGCGTAGACGGTCTCGAGGTGTCCCTCGACTGCCTCGACGATCCCCTCGCGCCCTTCGACTGACTTCTCGCTGTCGGGGCGATGGACCGCCGTTACCTCGCCGTCTTCGACCTCGTGGGGGCCGATTTCGAGTCGAAGCGGGGTACCGAGCAGCTCCCACTCGTTGAACTTGAAGCCGGGGTTTCGCTCGTCGCGGTCGTCGAGTTCGACTCTGAAACCCGCCTCCTCGAGGTCGTCGGCGATGCCCTCGCTGTACTCCAAGACTTCCTCGCGGTTCTCCTCCTGCCAGATCGGGACGATCACGACCTGCTCGGGGGCGACAGTGGGCGGGAGGACGAGCCCCTGATCGTCCGAGTGAGTCATGATCAGCGCGCCGATCGCTCTCCACGAAAGGCCCCACGAGGTGGTGTGGGCGACGGTCTCCTCCTCGTCCTCGTCGACGTAGGTGATGTCGAACGCTTCCGCGAACGACTGGCCGAGGTGATGGCTGGTGCCGCCCTGGACGCTTTTACCGTCGGGCATCAGCGCCTCGACCGTGGTGGTGGTGTCGGCACCGGGGAACTTGTCGTGCTCGGGTTTGCGCCCACGCATCACCGGGATCGCGAGCACGTCCTCATAGACCTGCTCGTACTGCTCTAATCGAAGCATCGTCTCGTCCCAGGCGTCGTCATGGTCGCGGTGGGCGGTGTGGCCCTCCTGCCAGAGGAACTCCTTCGTGCGGAAGAACGGCTTCGTTTCCGTCGCTTCCCATCGAACCACGGAACACCACTGGTTGACTCTGAGAGGGAGGTCCCGGTGGCTGCGGACCCACTGGCTCAGGAACGGTGCGATGATCGACTCGCTGGTCGGGCGCACGGCGAGGCGTTCCTCTAACTCGTCGTGGCCGCCCTGGGTGACCCACGCGACCTCGGGGTCGAACCCCTCGACGACGTCCTTTTCGCGTTCGAGGTAGCTCTCGGGGATGAAAAGCGGGAAGTAGGCGTTCTGGACCCCCGTCTCCTTGAACCAGCCGTCCAGTCGGTCCTGAATGGCTTCCCAGAGGGCATAGCCACGGGGACGGGTGACGATAAAGCCGCCCATGGGGGCGTAATCGGCGAGTTTCGCCTTCCGGACGACCTCGGCGTACCACTCGCCGGGGCTGTGTTCTTTCGACTCGGTGATGCCGAGTTCCTGATCGTCGCTCATACTTCGTTGGTGCCCGACGACTCGCTTAAACCCGACGTATTCGAGGGGGCCGGTCGCGTTCCGCAACGCCCCTCCGACCTATAGGCCACCACTACTCGATCCCCGTTCCCGATTAGCGTGTCGGTAACTATTCCTGTCCACACTCTTATATCTCCGTATGGTCGGTGTGTGGGGTGTGATCGGTGGCAGACAGCGGCGATCGGAGGCCCCGATCGAGACGCTGTGTTGGGACGGAGACGAGGTCGTCGAGACGACCGTCGCCGACGAGGTGCTCGTAACGAAGTCCTCTCACGGGGCGGTCGAGGATCCGGTTCGGACCGACGGCCACGACGCGATCTGGACGTTCGGCGAGATCCACGGCTTCGAGGGGGACACCTACGAGAACCGCTATGCGGGCTGTTATACGGACTCGACGTACGCCGCCCATCTCTATCGCAGACACGGCCTCGATTTCGCCCGGGGGATGAACGCTACCGCGAGCGTGTTCGTCCACCAGCGCGAACACGATCGGCTGGCGATCGTCACCGACCGCCTCGGTACCCATCCCGTCTACTACGCCGAGACGGACGACGGCATCGTCTTCTCGACCAGCATTCAGGCCGTCCTCGCCCATCCGGCCGTCGATCCCGCGATCGACACCCACGGGCTGTACTCGTATCTGGCGTTCGACCGCGTTCCGGGCGTCGACACGCCCTTCGAGGCGGTCTCGACCCTGCCGCCGGGCGCGATCACGACGGTCGATCTCGCGACCGGAGACCTCGACACCGAACGGTACTGGCACCTCGAGTACGAGCCCCTCGACCGGTCGTTTTCCTACTTCGTCGATCGGTTCGTCGAACTCCTCCAGCAGGTGTTCGCCGAACGGGCCGACGACGACCGGCGGTACGGACTACTGCTCTCGGGGGGCAGCGATTCTCGACTGCTGCTTGCGGCCGGCGAGTTTCCCGTCGCCTACCACCTCGCAGACTGGATGAGCCGCGAGGCCCGTACCGCCGAACGGATCGCCTTCCTCGCCGACGCGGATTTTCGACTGCTCGAACGCCTCGACGACCACGTAGAGCGGATGCTCGATCACGTCCCCCGGCACATGAACTTCAACGGGCGGTTCGACCAGGCTCACCTCCATGGGTTCGACGCCCGACTGCGCGAGGAGTGTGACGTCCTTGCCACCGGTCTGTACGGCGACTCCTTTTTCAAGGGCGGGCTGGTCCCCGCCTTCGACCTCGATCTGGGTCCGGTCGGGTCGGTCACGCCGCCGATCGAACGCGATATCGAGTCCGTCGACGACTACCTCGACGTGCTCGACGGATCGCTTCCCCCGTTCATTGAGACCCCGCCGGAACTCGGGGCGGTCCTCCGTGCGAACCTCGAGGAGCGCCCGGACGGGTCGGTGTCGTTTCACGGGATCGAGTACGCCTCCCTCTACGAACTCGCGCTCTTCGGGCCGTACTACCCGCTTTCGAACGACAGCGATTACCACTACTTCGGGCTCACGCAGATGGTCCCTCAATGGACGCCGTTTCTCGACAACCGCTTTGTCGACCTCGCGCGCTCGATGCCTGTGCGCTATCACCTCCGGCGCGACGTCGTCAACGCCGCACTGAGCGCCCTGTCGCCCGCCCTCGCAACAGTTCCCCACTCCGAGACCGGCGTCCGGCCCGCGAGTCGGTTCCCGCTCGATTACGCGAAGCGATATGCCTCGCTGTTCTGGCGAAAGCACGTCACGGACGAACGCTCGCCCAAGCCGTACTACTCGCGGGGACCGTGGCGCGACCGGGGCGTCGTCCTCCGGGAGCGAGGGTTCGGTCGGGAGGTCCTCGAACGCAACGACGCGCTCCTCGAAGCGCTCCCGTTTCTCGACCGCGAGGCCGCCTACGCCTGCTACGAGGCCCATATGGACGGCGAGGACCACACCGCCGCGCTCTATACGCTGTTTACGATCCTCGAGATGCCCGCCGTCGAGGCGATCGCCGAGCGCTGATCGTCCGGCCGTCCGTCTAGCCCCGATGTCCGCCCGTGATCGCCGAGAAGAACCGGACACAGAGGACGATCCCCGTCGCGACGACCAGCGCGACGGTCGCGAGCAACCAGATGTTGTACGCGGCGACGACCGCCCGCGGCGCGTCGGGACCGAGCGTCGACACCGCTGTCGTCAGCGCGACGCTCCCGAGGACCGCGACCGCCGTGAGGACTCCGAGTGACCGCATCGCCCGCCGCTACGCTCTCGCGTGTATTTGAATCCCGGGTCGAAAAGGGTGACCACGAGCGACCGGGCGGCTCCTCGTTCCTATCGACTACGAGGAGTCCTCGTCGTCGCGGTCCTTTCGGTCGTCGTCCCCGTTTTCGTCGTTCCCATCGTCGTCGCCGTCGCTCTTCTCACCGTCATCGTCGTCGTCATCGTCATCGTCGTCGTCGTTTCCTTTCCCGTCCCTCTCGTCGTCTCGCTCCTCGTCCTCGCGTTCTTCCTCTTTTTCGTCGTCGCTTTCCTGCTCTTTTTCGTCGTCGTTCTCTTCGTCCTCGTCTTCCTGTTGTTCTTCGTCCCCTTCGTCTGCCTCTTCTTGCTCTTCGCTATCGGGACCGATCGGCTGTGGGACGAGCACGCCCTCTCTGACCAGTTCCGTCTGCCGCTCGGCGGTTTCTTTCTGCTCCTCGTCGTCGCTCTCGACGAGCACCGTCGCGAGGTCGTGCGAGACGCCGATGTCCTCGACGTCGCGGTCGCCGTTCTGGAACGCGCCGTCGACCGCTTCGGGGTCCTCGAACAGATCCGGCGTCGAGGGGTCGTCGGGACAGTTGAACGTGTCCTCGTCGGTCGTGTTGTGGTGCGGGATGGCGATCATGACCTGGCTCTCCTCGAGCGGTCCCACCTCAGCCGCCCCGAGCTCTACGGCCGGCGAGTCCTCTCGGAACAGCGGCACCTCGAAGTCCTCGTAGACGCCGGGTTCGAGGTACTCCGTGATACCGATCAGTGACTCGCAGATGGGGTTTTCCAGTTCATCGGGGACCGGAACGTCGTACTCGTCGGGATCCTCCCCGTCGGCGAACTGAAAGCGGCTGTACTGATGGATCGACTGATACCCGCCCTCGTTCATCTCCAAACGGTCGACCGTCACGGTCGGGGCGTCGTCGTTGTCGGCGACCGTCTGATCCGAGAACGTGACGTCCGCGGTCGGTTCGGCGCCCTCGTCCGATCCGTCGGCCTCCGATTCCTCTTCGTCCCCGTCGTCTTGGGCCGAGACGGTGCCGACTCCGCCCAGCGCCAGAAGCCCTGCGGTGCCGGTTCGGATGACGGTTCGTCGCGATACGTCGGCTGCGTTGTGGTCGGTTCGGCGCACACTCTGAGGGCGCCGGTTCGAGAAATATATCTACTGGTCGATAATTCTGAAGAAGAAAATAGTTCGTGTATGAGGCGTTGTAGTTCGTCTCTGGGTCGTTCACTCGCAACTGGAA
This sequence comes from Halalkalicoccus jeotgali B3, assembly GCF_000196895.1. Lineage (NCBI taxonomy): Archaea > Methanobacteriati > Methanobacteriota > Halobacteria > Halobacteriales > Halalkalicoccaceae > Halalkalicoccus > Halalkalicoccus jeotgali. The sequence continues at coordinate 2,516,147 of NC_014297.1, read as the reverse complement.
AACGAGTTGGCAGGTGTTCGCGACCGGTCGGTTCGATCGTATTTCGTCCTCGAACAACGGGTTTCGATCCGACCCGAAGCGGACGCCGTGTTCTCACCAGTCGGATTCCGGACGGGAATCGATATCATGCGAGCGAATCGGCTGGTTCACTAACAAGTTACCGCTCTTCGTGATCTCAACGATTACTGACCTGACGGCCTCTCGATATCGAACGGACTCTCGGTTTCGGTCCAGTCCCAACCCGGGAGGCGGGTCTGGACGCCCGCGGCCAGCGCCGCGTCGAGGTCGTCCGCACCCGCGGGCCCGTCGGTATGGTGGTGGACGTCCGCGTAGTGGAACGTTGCCTCCGCGAGCAGACGGCGGGGCTGGGTGCCGGCGACCATCGCGGCCAGTTCCCGTCCCAGCAGCTCGTCGACGACGAACCCCGGGTAGTCGCCCTCGACGTCGAGTTCCCTGAGGATCGCCACGAGCGCGGCGACGTTGACCGCGAGGTCGCCCTCGGACCCGACCGCGTCGATCGCGGCGTGGTACCCCTCGGTCGAGATCGGATCGACCTCGGTCGCGAACGCCTCCCCGAGGCCCGCGCGGACCTCGTTTACCAGCGGGACGACGATCTCGTGGCGGGTGTGGATCCACTCGAACTGGTCGGCGACGGTGGACGGTGAGAGCCGCATAGTGTGTGTTCGGCCGAAGGGATTTTATAATCCCGGCGTCATACCGTCGGACAAGCGGGTTTTCCTCGGCGCCGTCCGGGGTCCGAAATCCAGTCTCACCACTGGTACACCACCGGCCGTACCTGTGGTACGCCAGTTCGCGGCCCGTTGCCTCGAACTCGGGTACTGACGTCCGACCGACGGTGTCGCCGTCTCGTGTCACCGACGATGTCTCCAATGCCACGTCCGACCGGATCGATCGTTGCGAGCGAGCCGATCGCTCACCGACGTTTCCCCGGCGTGGCGACGCACCCGCAACTTCAGTCTCACCTATGAGCACGGTAGATCAGAAACTCGACGACGCACTGCAAACGATCAAAGACGAGATCCCCGCGGATATCTCCGTCTCCGATGTGACCTACGAGGGACCGGAGCTGGTCGTCTACACCCGCGAGCCCAAGAAATTCGCCCAGCAGGGCGATCTCGTCCGGCAGCTCGCGAGCAAGCTCCGCAAACGTATCACCGTCCGCCCGGACCCCGACGTCCTCGCGCCGCCGGCGAAGGCCCGCGAGCAGATCCGATCGGTCATCCCCGAAGACGCCGGCGTCACCGATCTGGACTTCCACGCCGACACCGGCGAGGTCGTTATCGAGGCCCAGAAACCGGGGATGGTGATCGGCCGGCGCGGATCGACGCTCCGGGAGATCACCCAGAAGGTCGGCTGGACGCCCGAGGTCGTTCGTACGCCGCCGATCGAATCGCCAACCGTCTCGAACGTCCGGAGCTTCCTCAAACAGGAACGCGACGACCGTCGAGACATCCTCGAACGGGTCGGCCGCCAGATCCACCGCGAACAGCTCTCCGAAGAGCAGTGGGTTCGTATCAGTACGCTCGGCTGTTGTCGCGAGGTCGGGCGGGCCGCCTTCGTTCTTTCGACGGCCGACACCCGCATCCTGATCGACTGTGGGGACAAGCCCGGCTCGGACGACGTTCCGTACCTCCAGGTCCCGGAAGCGCTCGGTTCGGGCGCGAACTCGATCGACGCCGTCGTCCTGACTCACGCCCACCTCGACCACTCGGCGCTCCTTCCACTCCTCTTCAAGTACGGCTACGACGGCCCGATCTACACCACCGAGCCCACCCGTGACCTGATGGGGTTGCTCCAGCTCGATTACCTTGACGTCGCTGCCAAGGAGGGCCGGACCCCGCCCTACGCCTCGGAGATGGTCCGGGAGACGATCAAACACACCATCCCCATCGAGTACGGCGACGTCACCGACATCGCGCCCGACGTCAAACTCACGATGCACAACGCGGGTCACATCCTCGGCTCGGCCGTTTCACACTTCCACATCGGCAACGGGATGTACAACGTCGCGTTCTCGGGGGACATCCACTACGACGAGACGCGCCTGCTCAACGGCGCGGTCAACGACTTCCCCCGAGTCGAGACGCTCGTGCTCGAATCCACCTACGGGGGCCGAAACGACTACCAGACCGACCAGAGCGACTCCGAGCAAAAGCTCATCGAGACGATCAGCGAGGCTTACGACCGCGGCGGGAAGATCGTGATCCCCGCGTTCGCGGTGGGTCGTTCACAGGAGATCATGCTCGTTTTGGAGGAGGCGATGCGGACGGGTAAGATCCCCGAGATGCCGATCCATCTCGACGGGATGATCTGGGAGGCGACCGCGATCCACACCACCTACCCCGAGTACCTGAACGACGACGTCCGGGATCGGATCTTCCACGACGACCAGAACCCGTTTCTCGCCGATTACTTCAACCATATCGACGGCGGCGAGGACGAACGCCAGCGCGTCGCCGATGACGAGCAGTGTATCATCCTGTCGACGTCGGGGATGGTCACCGGCGGCCCGATCATGTCCTGGCTCGAACACCTCGGTCCCGACCCGGACAACACCATGATCTTCGTCGGCTATCAGGCCCAGGGGACCATGGGCCGGCGGATCCAGAGCGGTCGCGACGAGATCCCGATGAACGACAGCCGCGGGCGCTCGAACCGGCTCAAGCTGAACCTCGACGTCGAAACCGTCGACGGCTTCTCGGGCCACGCCGACCGCCAGGGACTGGAGAACTTCGTCAAGACGATGAACCCCCGCCCCGAGAAGGTACTCTGTGTCCACGGCGACGAACGCTCGGTGCAGGACCTCTCGAGCGCGCTCTATCACAACTACAACATGCGCACCTTCGCCCCGAAGAACCTCGAAACGTTCCGTTTCAAATGAACGCCCTCGGCTGACCCTGGCGGGTCAGCTTCACGGGACGCGAAGCGTCCCGTTCGCAAGCGAGGTCGCTTCGCAACCTCGCCCTGCTCGCCCTTTGCATGTCCATCAGAAAGGGCGCGGAGCGCCCTTTCTGGGTCCCGGAAATCGAAGATTTCCGAAGACCGCCAGACAGCGTGCGCAGCTGGCCGATCGGCCAGCTGCGTAGGGTACCAGCCTTTCCCCGCTCCGCTCACGCGGGCGGCGGAAGTGCCGCCCGCGTTCGCGCCGGCCACCGCACCCACACAGTCGAACTGCACAACCGACGAACAGTAACCGTTCTCACACTGGGGTGCGAAACCCCTTCCAATGCCCCGACTCGGCTCGCGGGAGTGGCTCGCCCTCGGAACCTTCCTCGCAGCGGTCGCGACCGCCGGCAGCCTCTACTTCAGCGAGGGCCTCGGGTTCGTCCCCTGTGAGCTGTGCTGGTACCAGCGGGTCTTCATGTATCCGCTGGTCCCCGTACTGGGGATCGCCGCGTTCGAAGGAAACACGAGGGTTTACCCGACTGCGCTCGCGCTCGCGATCCCCGGCGCGACGGTTGCGGCGTATCACTCGGCCATTCAGCGCGTCGGCGGGGGGACCTGCTCTATCGGCGGGGGCTGTACGTCGATCCAGTACGAACTGCTCGGCCTCTCGATCCCGAACATGGCGCTCGTTGCCTTCCTTCTCGTGATCGGGGCGGTGGTCGCCGCAGGCCGATCCGCCTGAGCCCCACCCGAGCCGACGCCGTCTTTATTCTCTCAGGGCGCGCTCTCGGCGTATGACCTCGATCCGCGGGCTCGCCCGCGCCACGGTAGTCACCCTCGCCATGCTGCTGGTCGCCGCGGCGCTCGTCGGCCTCGTCTACGCCGAGACTCCTTACACACCCGACGAGGACCCAGAGCGCCTCGTGCCCGACGTCGAAGTCAGCGAAACCGACGCGGGCTACGTCCTCTCGGACGGTCCCGTCACCGACGACGCCGTCGGGGTGATCTTCTACCCCGGCGCGCGCGTCGCCCCCGAGAGCTACCTCCCGCATCTCGCGCCGCTCGTCGCCGAGCGCGACGTAATCGTGATCGTCCCGGAGATGCCGCTCAACTTCGCGGTCTTCGATACCGGCGCCGCCGACGAGGCGATGGTGGCGAACCCCCACATCGAGCGCTGGTACGTCGGTGGGCACTCGCTCGGCGGGGCAATGGCCTGCGAGTACGCCGACGGCGAGAGGGTCGAGGGCCTCGTCCTCTTCGCCTCCTACTGTGCGAGCGACCTGAGCGACGGGGAGATCAGTGGTCTGAGTGTCCTCGGCACCGCCGACAGCGTGATCGACGCCGAGCGCGAGCGCGACTCGCGTGTGAACCTCCCGCCCAATACGGAAGTCGTCGAGATCGAAGGGATGAACCACGCCCAGTTCGGTGCGTACGGTCCCCAGCGAGGCGATAACCCCCCAGAGATAACCGACGAAGAGGCCAGAGAGCGGCTCTCGACGGTTCTGATCGACTGGGTCGAACCCGTGACGGAGCCGCGCTAATCGGCCTCCGCGGGGTCGACCACCGTCTCGCTCACTTCGTCGACCCCGACCCGCTCACAGCAGTCGTACAGCGGACAGGCCTCCGGCCCGTCGAGGCAGGCGGGTTTGCGCGCCGAACAGAACTCCCGACCGAACTGGATGCTCGCGGTGTGGCCAAAGCCACACTTCTCGGCGGGGACCTGTTCCTCCAGAACCTCCCGTACCGCCTCGTGGTCGGCCTCGGGGGGCGCAATCCCCATGCGCCGGTAGATCCGATGGACGTGGGTGTCGACGGGGAAGACGCCGCCCCGGCCGCCCGAGAACAGGAGGACACAATCGGCCGTCTTGGGCCCGACGCCGTTGATCTCCAACAGGCGCGAGCGCACCGTCTCGGGTTCGCTCTCGCGGACGAACGCGTCGAACTCGGCCTCCGAGCCGAACTCCTCGCGGATCTCCTCGGCCGCGGCGATCATCACGTCCGATTTCTGGTTGTACAGCCCCGCGGAACTGATCGTCTCGGCGAGCTCGTCCCGATGCGCCTCAGCGAGCGCCTCGACTAGGTCACCGCCGCCATACCGCTCCATCAGCGACTCGTGGGCCGGCTGGCTCGCTTTGTCCGAGGTGTTCTGGCTCAGAATAGTGCGAACGAGACACTCGAAGGCGTCCTGGCCACCGTACGTTTTCTGCCAGTAGCGCTCGCCCAGCACGTCGACGACCGCCTCCGCGCGGGTGGCGGCCTCGCCCGGGTCGAACGTCGCCTCGCTTCCGCCGCCACCGGGGCCGCCGCTGATGTTTTCCGTCGGCTCCGACTCGTCGCCCATACCCGGTTGTGGGCCCGCATCGTACAAAAACCGTCGTCTACTCGGCGGGCTCGACCCGCAGCGTCACCGTCAGCTCCGCGCCCGCGGCCAGTGCTTCCACCAGGTCGCGATCGAACCCCGCCGCCGCTTGGTCCGTGCCGACGACGACGGTCCGCTCGTCGACGTACTCGCTGGTGCGCCCGACCATGCTGCGCTCACTCTCGAAGGCGAGGTCGGGATGACCCTGCCCGACGACGTCCTCGACGTGGCCGTCGGCCTCGAATCTGACGGTGATTCTCGCTCCCTCCTCGCGGCAGGCTGCGACGAACTCAGGATCGAACTCCGCGGGCGCGCGGTCGGCCTCGACGGCGAGGATGCAGTCGCCGGCGGGCGTGAGCCAGTCGTCGGTCGTGACCTCGAAGGTGCTCGCGTGCTCTGCGCTGACGTTCTCGTGGCCCTTCGCGCGGACGACTTCCTCCATGTCACCCCTCCTTGCTCTTGGTACTTCTGGCGAGTGGATCCTCGCCGTTGTGATTCCAGGCTTCGCTCGCGAACTTTCCGTCGGCGCGTTCGCGGGCGGCCGCCATCTCGTCGTCGGTCCACGCCCCGTCCTCGGCGTCGACCCACTCCTTTAGAGCGCCTTCGAGTGCCTCGACGGCCCGTTCGCGCTCGCCGACGCCCTCTTCTTTCAGGCTCGTCACCCGCTCTGTGAACTCCTTCGGAGTCGTCTCCGGCTTCGAGAAGGTCGACAGGTGGCGCTCGGGGCGCGACTCAAAGGTGATCGAGCCGTGCTGGATGACCGCATCCCTCCTCCTGTACTGGGCGTTCCCGCTCAGTTTCCGCCCGCCCGCCACCACGTCGTGGGCCGGATGTAGCTCCCGCAGGTAGCAGGCGGGCCGGTGGATCTCCGGTCGAGGCTCGTCTGCGAACTCTGCCGCGACGCCCAGCCGGTCGAAGGCGTCGAAGATCGGCTCACAGAGCAGTTCGTACGTCTCCATCAGATCGCCCGGGAGCTCGTCGGCGGGCGCGACGATCGAATAGGAGATATCTCCGTACGAGTCGTGATAGATCCCGCCGCCGCCGGTCGGACGGCGCGTGACGGTGATCCCCTCGCACTCGCAGAACTCCCAGTCGACGGTCGTGGGATCCTGATGATAGCCAAGCGAGAGCGTACTCGGCTCCCACCGATAGACCCGCAGGGTCCGCGGGCCGCCCGCGGCGGCACTCGCGGCCGCGACCTCGTCGAGCGCCATGTTCATCGGCCCCCGGTAGGACTCCTCGTGGACGAGTCGCCACTCGCTTCCTCGCCGATCCATACCTCCCCATACGCCGACCCGCTCAAAGCGGTTGCGCTCACCATCGGGAAGAATATAAATTCAATACTAGAAATACCTGAAAGTATTTATCCGGTTCCGCGGATGGTCACGTATGAACCGACGGACGTTCCTCGCGACCGCCGGAGTGGCCCTCTCCGGTCCCGGGATCGCGAGCGCCGCCCCCCCTACCCGCCCCCCGATCCGGCTGTACTCGCCGGCGAGCCAGTTGGCCGCCGACGGCTCCCCGCTGACCGACGACTCGGTCGTGGCGGCGTGGGCCGAACCGACCGCCTACAACCGTACCGCAGGCCGGAGCGAACCCGTACGGTACGACGGGTCGATTCCGCTGGTTTCGATCGACGGCCGCGTCGCCGGGATCGGATCGATGCTCGTCGCCGATCCCGCCCGACAGGGCGGTCACGCGACTTACGCCGACTCGAACGGCCGGGCGCTGCTTGCGCTGTGGGACGCCCTCGTTGACGGAACGCGGGTCCGCTGGGACGCCACCCACGATCAGTACTGGAGTCTGGACGCGTTCGGGCGGTTTCGAGACCTCGCCGGACGCGAGGGCTACGAACTCGGGTCGGCCGACGCCGTCGACCGGTCGACGCTCGCGGACGCCGACGGCCTCGTGGTCACGACACCGCCGCGGGCGTTCGACCCCGAGGAACTCGACGCGCTCGCGGCGTTCGTCGACCGGGGCGGTGCCCTGTTCCTCCACGATCAGGCGACCTTCCGCGGGCTCGACGAGACCGACAACCTGAACGCGATCGCCGAGCGCCTTGATCTTGCCTTCCGATTCAACGCCGACGAGGTCAACGACGACGAGGCCAACGCCGGTGCGCCCTTCGAGGTATTGACGACGGCGTACGACCCCGACCAGTTCGTCTGAGTCAGTCGGCGTCGGCGCTCACTCGACAGCCCTCGGCGGCGTACTCGACGTTCTCGATGGACTCGATCGGGTCCTCACCACAGATCGGACAGTCGGGGTTCCTCCGCACGGGAACCTCCTCGAAGCTCATGTCGGCGGCGTCGTAGGCTACCAACCGCCCGTCGAGTACCTCCCCGAACCCGAGGACGAGCTTCATCGCCTCCGTCGCCTGGATGCAACCGACGGTACCCGGAAGGACGCCAAGCACGCCCGTGCTCGCACAGTCCGCGACCGCGTCCTCGGGGGGTGCCTCGGGGAACAGACACCGGTAGCAGGGTCCTCGATCCTCGCCCTCCCCTGCAGGAAACGTGATCGCCTGGCCCTCGAACTTGTAGATCGCACCGTGGGAAAACGGCGTTTCCGAGAGGGTACAGGCGTCGTTGACGAGGTATCTGGTTCTGAAATTATCGGAGCCGTCGACCACGACGTCGTACTTCGCGATCAGTTCCTCGACGTTCTCGGGTTCTACTCGTACCTCGTGGGTTTCGACGGTGATGTCGGGGTTGAGCCGCTCGACGTACCGTTTGGCCGATTCGACTTTCGGCTCGCCGACGTCCGCGTCGCCGTGGACGATCTGGCGTTGGAGGTTCGAGCGCTCGACGACGTCGTCGTCGGCGATGCCGAGGGTCCCGATTCCGGCGGCGGCCAGATACTGGATGATCGGCGCGCCGAGCCCGCCAGCGCCGATCACGAGCACGCGCGAATCGAGCAGCTTCGCCTGGCCCTCGGGGCCGATCTCGTCCATGATGATGTGTCTGGAGTAGCGATCCAGCTGCGTGGGGCCGAGCGAGAGGTCCGCCATACGCTCACTCGGGCGTCGTGGCTATTAAGCGCGCGGCAAAAACGGACCAGTCGATCTAGCTGTTGCGGCTCGGACGGGTGTGTTCGGTGCCCTTGCCTTTCGTCCCGAGCCCGCGGTTTTGCTGACCGGCGCTGGTCAGCCCGCGCAGCGCGCGGTTCTCCTGGCTGTCACCGCAGATCCAGCCCAGATCGTCGTCGTTTTCGATCGCGGGGTGCTCGGGATCGACGAGGATCACCTCGAACCACTTCTGCGAGCCGTCCTGGCCGACGCCGTAGGAGTTCAGCACTCGCAGGTTGCGGTACGTCCGGGTCGCCCGTTCCTCGGCCACCCGTTGAAGGTTCTTGTTGCGCGTCACGCGGGTGACGCCCTGGCGTTTCGAGCGCCGTCCGGCCTTGTGGCGCTGCTTGCGGGCTGTGCCCTTGCGAATGCTGACGCGTGCGAGGACGACGCCCTGTTTAGCCTTATAGCCCAGATCCCGCGCGCGGTCGAGGCGTGTGGGTCGCTCGATGCGCTCGATTGCGCCCTGTTCGCGCCACTCCTGTTTTCGCTGCCACTGGAGTTCGCCCAGTGCCCCCTCCTTGGGGTTCTTCCATGCGTCTCGGATGTGTGAATAGAAGCTTCGTGCCATTGGGTATCACCACGGGCGTTGGGTGGTTCAGTCCGCGCCCGGTCGCGCGGACCACATTCCTGCCTGCGACCCGACGGTAGCAGGTGCCTGCTGGTGCCCGTTTCCCAGCGAGTGGAGGATCTACCCCCGAATCACGGTTAAGCCCTTCGGTCCCGCGTCGTTTCGCCGGTCCGCCGCGTCGCTTACTCGGCGACGGCGGTCGTGAGCCACCCCGTGAGGATCTCGACGAGCACGGTCGCAAAGCCGCTCGATTCGCTCCAGAAGGCCGCCTCCTGCTCGTCGCTATCGCCCCGGACGCTCAGTAACACCGCCCGGTCGTCGACCACGAGCATCCGAGCGGCCCGCTCGTTTCGGAGGTTCTCGGGCGGTGCGTGAACCTCGATGGGTGCGTCGGTAAACAGCGATCTGACCGCGGGGTCCTCGCTGACGATCACCACCTCGATCCCGTCGTCGGCAGTCTCGGTGAGCGTCTCGTAAAGCGAGTCGCGTACCAGTTCAGTCGCCCGCGCACCGAAGACGACGCGACGTTCGGCCCCCCTGACGAGGTGTTCGATCCGGTCGCTCACCTGCTCGGCGCCGCTGACCGACCAGATGTCCTCGCGCTCCTCGGGGCCGGGTTCGTGGCATTCGCGGACGGATTCGAGGTACTCGAACGCCTGCGTGCGCTCGCGCTCGAAGCGCTCTTCGAGCAGTTCCTCGGCCTCCGCCAGGCTCACCGGTCGATACTGCATCGGCGTCGAGTGCTGGACCTCGACCAGCCCGCGTTCGGCGAGGTTTTCAGCGGCACCGTACACCTGCGATCGGGGGATCTCGGAGACGCGATAGACGTCGCGTGCGGTTCCCGTCCCGAGCGTCTGGAGGGCGATGAACACTTTCGCCTCGTAGTTCGAGAGTCCGAGTCGCTCCAACGCGTCGAGTGCTGCCGTTTCATCGGTCGTCATGACGATATCCGTTCCGTGTACGGACACGACGAGCGTAGAAGGGTATTCCGATTACTCGCGAACGACTCGCCCCCGCAGGATCGGTGCGACCGGCGGGAAACCGATGGGAACGCGCTGGAGCGTCTCGACTCGGAGATCGGGGTTCGAGACGAACGCCGCGGGGGTTTCGCGGTCGAGGTGACAGCCTCCCGCCACACGTCGCCAGCAGGGTGTCAACGCCTCCTGTATCCTCGCCTGCCGACCGTCCGCCCGGACGTGCTCGAGGAAGCGACACTCCCCGCCGGGCGCGAGCACGCGTGCGATCTCCTCGACGCTCTCCTCGACGTCCGAGACCGAACACAACACCAGCGAGACGACCACCGCGTCGAACGACCCGTCCGGATACGGCACCGACTCGGCCGTTCCTGTGTGGATCTCGACCGAACACCCGACGTCGGTGGCCCGGCGTCTCGCCCGTTTTCGCATGTGGGGGTCCGGTTCGACGGCGTGGAGATCGAGGTCCCGGTCACAGAGGTACGGGAAGGTCGCGCCGGTCCCACACCCCAGATCGAGGACTCGCCCCGAGAGCCCCTCGGTGAGCCATTCGCGTTCCGGGCCGAAGCGTCGTTCCGCGAGTCGGGTCACGGGGTCGTACAGTGCCGCGAAGACCGGCTGTGAATCGCTCATACCTCCCGGTCGGTTCGCGGTCGTTTCACCGTACCGGGATCAGTTCCACGGCGCGTAGTCGCGGTCGATGAGCCGGTGTTCGCGCTCGATTCCGTCGATCCGCTCGATCTCCTCGTCGTTCAGATCGAGGTCGCGGGCCGCGAGGTTCTCACGGATGTGTCTCTCGCCCGTCGAGCGCGGGACGACTGCCACGTTCTCCTTCGAGAGCAACCACGCAAGCGAAACCTGTGCCTCGGTCGTCCCGTGGTCCTCTGCGATCTCGCCGAGTACGGGGTCGTCGAAGACTTCGCCGCGTGCTAGCGGGCAGTACGCGACGAGCCAGTGGTCGTGTTCGACGGCGTACTCGCGGAGTTCCGCCTGCTGACAGAACGGGTGACACTCGACCTGGTTCGCGAAGATCGGTGCCTCGCTCATTTCACGGGCCTCCTCGAGGGTTTCGGGCTCGAAGTTCGAGACGCCGACGTTGCGGACCAGCCCCTCCCTGTGGAAGTCGTCGAACGCGCCGAAGGTGGTCTCCGGCTCGTAACACCCTGCGGGCCAGTGGACGTACAACAGATCGACGTACTCCGTCCGGAGCTTTTCGAGACTCTCCTCGACCGACTCGACGATCTCCGTCTGCGTGGGGCCGGGCACGTCGACGTGGACCGTCTTGGTCGCGAGAAACACCTCCTCGCGGGGGACGTCCGAGCGGGCGATCCCCTCACCGACGTACTCCTCGTTTCCGTAGACCTGTGCGGTATCGATGTGCCGATAGCCGGCTTCGAGGGCCGTCTTGACGCACTCGACCCACTGCTCGCGGTTCGTCTCCGAGTAGGTACCGAGTCCCACCCGCGGGAGGTTTCCTGCCATGTCCCATCCACCGGGAGGGGCACAATCAAGCTACCGACGGTGGTTCCGCCGAGCGGGGTTTCATATCGTCACATGAAATTTATACCCGTTCCTCGCGGGACTTTTAGGCGCGTCGCCCCTACCGGAGCCAATGGTACAAAACGTCGCGAGCGTCATGCAGGACCTCGCGCCCGAGGACTTTCACCTCCTCTCGGGGGTCGAACACGGGATGCGCTTTAGCGAATGGGTGAACCGCGAGAAGCTTCCCCAGTTCTCGCGTCTCACACCCGAGGAGGTCGACTTCCGGCTGGAGCGCTGTCTGGACCGCGAGCTCGTCGAACGAAAGACCATCCAGTACGAGGGGGTCCGTCTCCGAATGGACGGCTACGATGCCCTCGCGTTGCGGACCTTCGCCGAGCGTAACACCATCGAGGGGTTCGGGGTTCCGCTGGGTGTCGGCAAGGAGAGTGACGTCTTCGAGGTCCAATCCTACCGCCCGATGGCGCTGAAGTTCCACCGCGAGGGCTATACGAATTTCAGAGAAGTCCGCCGCGAGCGCGATTACACTGCCGAAAAGGAGCACCTCTCGTGGTTCTACACCGCTCGCAAGGCCGCAGAACGTGAGTACGAGACGTTGGAGGCGCTCTATCCGGATGTCTCGGTCCCGCGCCCGGAGGATCAGAACCGCCATGCCCTGGTCATGGAGAAGATCGACGGGGTCGAACTCTCGCGGACGAAACTCGAATCCCAGCAGGTCCGCCCCATTCTCGAGATGATCCTCCGGGAACTCACACGAGCCTACGAACGGGGCTACGTTCACGCCGATATGAGCCAGTACAACGTCTTCGTCGCGGAGGACGGGATCACGATCTTCGATTGGCCACAGGCGGTGTCGCGCGAACACGAGAACGCGGTGGAGTTCCTGGGACGCGACGTCCGCAACCTCTTCGGGTATTTCGAGCGCAAATATCCCGGTCAGGTTCCCGACGTCGACGAGTTCGCGCTCGTCGACGCCGTTCGCGACGGTTCGTTCGAACGCCTTGCCCATCTCGAATAAATCCTATACGGCGATATACAATCGGTCCCGCTACGGGACATGGATCGTGTTTTCCCCCTGCGTTCGTATTTCTCGTCTTCGTTCGTCGCCGGTATGTGCCATCGTTTCCCAGTGCTTGCCTCTGAAACCGATGGCTATACCCCCCTCGCACCCATACGAAACACCCAATGAGTCGGGATTTCATCGAGGTCCGAGGCGCGGAGGAACACAACCTCAAGGACCTCGACGTGTCGATCCCCCGGGAGGAGTTCACGGTCGTCACCGGGCTGTCAGGGTCGGGGAAGTCCTCGCTGGCCTTCGAGACGATCTACGCCGAGGGCCAACGACGCTACATCGAATCCCTGTCGGCCTACGCCCGGAACTTCCTCGGACAGATGGATAAACCGCAGGTCGAGGGCGTCGAGGGGCTCTCGCCAGCGATCAGTATCGATCAGAAGAACGCCGCGAACAACCCCCGCTCGACCGTCGGCACCGTCACCGAACTCCACGACTACCTCCGACTGCTCTACGCGCGGGTGGGCACGCAGTACGATCCCATCACCGGCGAGGAGGTCGGCGAACAGAGCGCACAGGACATGGTCCGATCGATCCTCTCGCTGCCGGCGGGCACCCGGGCGATGATCGCCGCGCCGGTCGCCCGCGACCAGAAGGGGGCCTTCGAGGACCTGTTCGACGAACTCGTCTCGGAGGGCTATTCGAGGGTCGAAGTCGACGGTGAGAGCTACGATCTCACCGTCGAGACGCCCGATCTCGACAAGAACTACGACCACACGATCGATGTGATCGTCGACCGGATCGAGATCTCGCCGGAAGCGCGCCCCCGGATCGCCGACAGCGTCGAGACCGCACTCGAGGAGGCCGACGGCGCCCTCAAACTCATCGTCCCGGACCCGCCCGAGGGGATGGACCTGGGGTCGAACTCCCGTTCGACGGGCTCGCTCGGCGGCGAGGGCGACGAGCGCGTGGTGATCGAGTTCTCCGAGGAACTCGGCAACCCCAACAGCGACTTCCAGTTTTCGGCCATCGAGACCCGCTCCTTCTCCTTTAACAGTCCCTACGGAGCCTGCCCGGAATGTGAGGGACTGGGTAAGACCAAGGAGGTCGACGCTGATCTCGTGGTTCGGGACCCCTCGAAGTCCCTGAAGAACGTCTTCGAACCGTGGAGCTACAAGCGCTCGTACTACCGGACGCGGATCGACTCCGTGGCCGATCACTTCGGTGTCAGCCCCTCGACGCCCTTCGAGGAGCTCTCGGAGGACGAGCGCCGGCAGTTCCTCTACGGCACCGACCGGCAGGTCGTCTTCGAGCGCTCGACGCGAAACGGTACCCGACGCAAGGAAAAGCGCTTCGAGGGCGTGATCCCGAACCTCGAGCGCCGTCACGTCGAGACGGACTCGGACTCGACGCGCGAGCACATCGAGAAGTACATGGCCGTCACCGAGTGTCCCGCCTGCGAGGGCACCCGTCTGAAAGAGCAGTCCCGACACGTGCTCGTCGACGGCACCTCGATCACCGAGGTCAACCGCATGAGCATCGGGGACGCCCTTTCGCACTTCGAGGGGATGGAGGCGAACCTCACCGAACGCCAGTTGACCATCGCAGAAGAGATCCTCAAGGAGATCCGCGCCCGTCTGGGCTTCATGGAGGAAGTGGGACTGGAGTACCTCACGCTGGATCGGGAGGCGGCGACGCTTTCCGGTGGGGAGAGCCAGCGCATCCGCCTCGCGACGCAGGTCGGCAGCGGGCTCGTGGGCGTTCTCTACGTCCTCGACGAGCCCTCCATCGGCCTGCACCAGCGCGACAACGACCGCCTGCTCGACACCCTCGAAGGGTTGCGCGATCTGGGCAACACCCTGATCGTTGTCGAGCACGACGAGGCGACGATGCGACGGGCCGACACCATCGTCGACATGGGGCCCGGCCCCGGCAAGCGCGGTGGCGAGGTCGTCGCCCAGGGCGATTTCGAGGCGATCTGTAACTCCGAGGACTCGGTTACCGGCGACTACCTCTCGGGGCGCAAGGCGATTCCGGTGCCCGAGGAACGGAGGGGATTCGACTCGACGCTGACGATCGAGGGGGCCCGCCAGCACAACCTGAAGGACCTCGACGTCGGGATCCCCGTCGGGGCTTTTACCGCGATCACGGGCGTCTCGGGGTCGGGCAAGTCCACCCTGATGTACGAAATCCTCTACAAGGCGCTTGCCCGCCGGATGAACGACAATACGAGTGTGGACCCCGGCGAGCACGACGACGTGCGGGGTATCGAGAACATCGAGAAGGTCAGGCTGATCGACCAATCGCCCATCGGGCGCACCCCCCGATCCAACCCGGCGACCTACACCGGCGTCTTCGACTACGTCCGCGAGCTGTTCGCGGAGACGTCCCTCGCCAAACAGCGGGGCTACGAGAAGGGGCGCTTCTCCTTTAACGTCAAGGGCGGGCGCTGTGAGGAGTGTGGCGGGCAGGGGACGGTCAAGATCGAGATGAACTTCCTCTCGGACGTCTACGTGCCCTGCGAGGCGTGTGAGGGATCGCGATACAACGACGCGACGCTCGATGTCGAATACAAGGGCGAGACCATCGCGGACGTCCTTCAGATGAGCGTCGAGGAGGCCCTGGACTTCTTCGACCACGACACTCGGCTCACGAGTCGCCTCCAACTCCTCTCGGACGTCGGACTGGACTACATGCGACTGGGCCAACCCTCGACCACGCTCTCGGGCGGGGAAGCCCAGCGAATCAAGCTCGCCGAAGAACTCGGCAAGCGCAACACCGGCGATACGCTCTATCTGCTCGACGAACCGACGACCGGACTCCACAGCGAGGACGAACGCAAACTCATCAGCGTCCTCCAGCGCTTGGTCGACAGCGGGAACTCGGTGGTCGTCGTCGAGCACGAACTCGACCTGGTGAAAAACGCCGATCACATAATCGACCTCGGACCGGAGGGCGGCGAGAACGGCGGCGAGGTCGTCGCCGAGGGGACCCCCGAGGCGGTCGCCGAGGTCGAGGCCTCCCACACGGGCCGGTATCTCAGGGACCTGCTTCCCGCGGTCGATATCGAGGGGCCCCGTTCGGAGGAGCGAAAGCCCGCCATCGCGGACGACGACTGACCCGACCTTCTTCCGGTTGCATCCCGTAGCTCGCGTATGAACACCGTCTACACGGCCATGCGAAACACCCTGATCGTCGCACGAGCGGGATCCGGGGACTGGGCCCTCACACACCGACTGGGAGGGCGGGACCTCCAGTGTCTCGCCGTCTCGCCTGAGGCCGACGAACGCGTGTTCGTCGGCACCGCCGAGGACGGCCTCCTTCGCAGCGCGGACGGCGGGGAGTCCTTCGAACGGGTAGGCCGCTCGATCGGCTCCGATCGGGTCATGAGTGCGACTGTCAGCCCCCACGATCCTGCGGAGGTCTGGGTCGGTACCGAGCCGAGCGCGGTCTACCGTTCGCGGGACGCGGGCGATAGCTGGGAACACATGGAGGGAATCGTCGACCTGCCTTCCGAGCCCGAGTGGTACTTTCCGCCCAGACCCGACACCCACCACGTCCGATGGATCGAGATCGATCCCCACGACCCTCGTCGGATCTACGTCGGGATCGAACTCGGCGCGCTGCTGATCAGCGACGACGGTGGGGAAACGTGGCGCGAGCGTCCCCCCGGATCGCGCCGGGACAACCACTCGCTTGCGACCCATCCAGACGAGTCCGGGAGCGTCTACTCCGCGGCGGGCGACGGCTACGCCGAGAGCCACGACGGGGGTGAGTCCTGGACCCACCCACAGGAGGGGCTTGACCATCGCTACTGCTGGAGCGTCCGGCCCGACCCGACCGACCCCGATACCGTCCTCGTCTCCTGTGCGAGCGGGGCGCGCTCGGCACACTCGGTCGGCTCGGCCGAGTCGTACGTCTACCGCCGCCGGGGTAGACGATGGGACCGCCTCGCAGGCCGTGGACTTCCGATGGGGGAAGGGGTCCTCCGGGCGACCCTCGCGACCCACGGGGAGGAGTTCTACGCCGCGACCAACCGCGGTCTCTTTCGATCGCGCGACGCGGGCGACTCGTGGGACCGACTCCCGGTCGAGTGGACCCCGGAATTCGAGCGCCAGGCTCCACGTGGGTTGACGGTCGTCTGAGGGTCCCGGTAGGCAAGTCGCTCGGCAGGCCGTCGGGTCGCGTTCGTTTCCGCCGCGAAACCGGGAAGGTATTTAATCGACGGTCCGGTAGACTCGACCGATGTACGACTTCGTCGTGGTCGGGGCCGGCCCCGCCGGTTCGCGTTTTGCCCACCGCGCCGCCGAGGGGGGCTACGACGTGCTCGCCCTGGAGCAGGGATCGGTCGGCGAGCCGCTTGCCTGTTCGGGACACGTCAGCACCGACGTCTGGGAGTACACGACCGAGGGCGCCCGCGAGGACCTCCTCCAGAACGAGATCACGGGCGCGCGCTTTCATGTTGGGGGGCCCGAAAGCGAGGCCCACCCCTTTTACACCGACGACCCGATCTCGAACGTGATCGACCGGGTCGGCCTCGACGAGCACCTCGCGGCGGCCGCCCGCGAGGCCGGCGCCGACCTCCGGGAGCACCACACCGTCACGGACGTTTCGGAGGAACCGGATCACGTCCTCGTCTCGGCCAGCACGCCCGAGGGGAGCGCGCAGTTTCGCGCGCGGATGGTCGCGGGCTGTGACGGGCCCGTCTCCCGTACCCGTCGCGATCTCGATATCGAGGAACCCGACGAACTGCTCCACGGCGTCCTCGGGTTCGATCCGACGCCGGACCACGGCGACCGGGTCGACGTCCACCTCACCGTCCCGCGTTTTTTCGCGTGGCGCATCCCGCGGGGCGAGGCCGGGGTGGAGTACGGGCTGGCCGCCCCGCCCGGACGCGAGGTCCGCGGGCTGTTCGAGGAGTTCACCGCCGGCTACGGCGTCGAGACCGAGAACGTCTGCTCGGGGATGATCCCCATCGGCCCACCCGAGCGGATCACGAGCGACCGGGGATTCCTCCTCGGGGACGCGGCCGCCCAGACAAAGCCCTTCACCGGCGGGGGGATCCTGTATGGCATGACCGCCGCCGACCACGCCGCAGACACCGTCGATCCCGAGAACCCGAAGACCCTCCAACGCTACGAGAAAACATGGCGGTCGGACCTCGCCCGCGAGATCCGCCTCGGTGGCGTACTCCGGCGGGCGTACTCGCTCCCGAAGCCGATCCAGAACGCGGGACTGGGCGCGCTCTCGGGCGAGATCGGCGTCCATATGGACCGTCCCACCTCACTGTTCTCGCGCGCCCAGTTGAAGGCGCTTCTCTCGCGGTCCTAGTAGAACGGCACCCGCGCCGAGCGCCCGCTTCCCTCGACGAACGGCAGTTCCGTGACGGTTGCGGGCACCGACTCGTCCCCGACCGTTACGTCCTCGCTCTCCAACCCGAACTCCACGAGCGCGAGCGCGATGGGCTCGGAGAGCGACGGGCTCTGTACCGCGCGGGTGATCTCCCCGACCGTCTCGTCGTCCCCGAGGACCGCCGTGCCTGCCGCCGGTAGTTCGGAACACCGCAGACCGACGAGCCGTTGGCTCGGCTGGCCCCTGTTTTCGACGCGACTGATGACCTCCTGACCGACGAAACAGCCTTTTTCGAAGTCCACGGCGTTTCGAAGCCCCAGTACGTTCGGTACCCGGCCTTCGAGTTCGCTCGAAAAGAGGGGCGTGCCTGCCTCGAGCGTCAGCGTTTCCCACGTCCGGGAACCGAAGGGGATCGCCCCGGTCCCGTAGTTGATCAGTGCGTCCATCACCGCCTCGCTCTCGGCGGCGCTACAGACGATCTCGTAGCCGTCCTCGCCGGTCGGGTCGTCGCTCGCGATGACGGTCACGCCGATGTCGTTGATCGTCCCGCGGTCGAAGACCAGTTCGCCCTCCGGAACGCCGATCTTGTTGAGCACGCTCGCGACCTTTTCGGTGGCTTTCGGTCCGTGAACGCCGAGCACCGCCAGATCGTCGCTGGCGACCTCGATCTCGACGTCCTGGATGAACACCTTCTCGCGCCACTCCTCGGCCAGTCCTCGCGCACGGCCGGGCGGGACGAAAAGCAGGAGGCGCTCGCCGGCGTTGTAGACGTAGATGTCGAGTTCGATCCGGCCCTGCGGATCACACAGCAGGGCGTACGCGCCCTCGCCGTCGTCGTCGGGCACGCGGTTCGAGACGACGTTGTCGACGTACTCCACCCGATCGTCGCCGGTGATTACCAAGACGCCGTAGGCCATCTCGGTGATCCCTACGCCGTTTCTGACCGCCAGATGGGTGCGCTCGGGGCGGCCGTAGTGGCGCGCTAGCCGCCGTCCGCCGCGCTCTTCGAAGGTCGCGCCGTGGTTCGCGTGGAAGGTCTCGAGGACGGTCATCCTCGGCTCCGCTCCGTGTTCATACCGCTGATCGGGGGTCGCGCCGGTAAAGCGTGGCGCTTAGAACGGCAGTCGCTCCCGAAGTCGTTCGAAAAACGACGGCTCCTCGCTCTCGGGGTCGGGAACGACCGACTCGTCGGGCAGGATGACGGTGCGATCGCCGTTCTTCTCGACGGTGATCAGGTCCGCGCGCTTCAGATCGGCGAGTGCGGTCTCGAGTTCGTCGATGGTCACGTCGGCGCGGGTCCGCAGTTCCAGCACCGTCATTCCGCCTTCGGGTCGCTCGATAAGTGCGTCGAGAACGGCAACCTCGCTGTCGGTGCGATTCCGGTACGCCCGCTTTGCGCCCATACTCCCACTCCGACGGCGAGGGATTTATACTGTGGGCCGACCCGACCGGCCGCCGATTCCCCGCGAGCAGTACTCTTTTGGTCCTGTCGGGGTAGGTACAGCCATGAGTCTCCGCTGTTCACTCCTCGGTCACGAGTACGGGGAAAGCGAGATCGAGCGCGACCGCGAGGAACGCGGCAACGAGGTGGTCATCAGCGTCGTCGAACTCGAACGCTGCGTCCACTGTGGTACGGCGCGGACGATCAGCGAGAACACGGAGGTCACCCAGCTCTCGGGTCCCCGATCCGGGACCGTCCAACCGGGGCCAGCCCGGGCCCGCCCGTCGCCAGCCGAGTCCGACGAACCCGACGAGCCCGACGAGCCCGGCGAGCCCGGCGAGATCGCCGACCCCTCGGGACCGGGTATCGAGCCCCGCGAGACGAGCGACCCGGCCGACTCGACGGCCAACCCCGCGAACTCGGAAACGACCCGCCGACGGGACCCGGTCGTCGAGGCCGACCCCGACCGCGAGGACACGGAGATCATCGAGGACGGGCCCGGAACCGACGAGGGGCGCGACCCGGGCGCGTGGCCCGAAGCCGACGGCGAGGACGAGGGCTTCGACGCGACGACTCCCGACGGGCCGACCGACATCGACTTCGGCGGCGGGCTGACCCCACAGGCCGATCAGGGCGCGGAGATCATCGATTCGGCCGGCGAATCGGACGTCGAGGGCGGGGCGGAACCGACCTTCGTCGACGCCGGTTCGTCGCAGTCGCCGGGCCGGTCGGCGCCACCCAACGTCGGCGGTGGACTGTACTGTCCCCACTGCGAGGCCGCATCGCTCGACGAGCGCGACTCGCTGCGGGCGGGCGACATCTGTCCGGAGTGTCACCGGGGCTATCTGGCCGAGGGCGAGCGCTGAGACGAAACCCGTAAATCCGGCGCTGTCGAACGGGGCCCAATGCGCGAATACAAGATGCGACGCGGCGAGCACCTCGAAGAGCGGATCCCCGACATGGAGGGGACCATCGAGGAGTACTTCGGCTCCATTACCGACTCCGAGGAGCACAACGGCAGCGACCTCTTCGTGGTCGAGGAGCCCGACAACCCCGTCTTCGAGCGGATCGTCGCCGGCGCGGTCGCCTACAGCGGCAAGAAGGACAAGCTCGCGGTCCACTTCGAGGAGCGCCCCGCAGAAGACGTCATCGCCGAGGGCAACGCCGACGCCGCCGCCGACGCGGTCGACGCCAAAAACAGCTTTCTGCTCGAAGCGACGGGCCGGGACGCGAAATCCCGGCGCGAATCGATGAAACGCGACGTCGAGGACAAAGACGCCGACGTCCCCGACGCCTAATCCAGCGCGCGCTCGATCGCCGCCGCGACCCCGCGGGCCTTCTCGGCCAGTTCCTCGCCCACGAGGCCCGCACCGACCGCCTCGGCTAGCTCGTCGTCGTCGACGCGCTCGACACGCCCGTCGGGGTGTTTGATCACGTCGACGTGGAGGTCGACGTATCTCGCACTCGTCGGAAAGAGTTCGACGGGCGTACACACGTTGACGTAGGTTCCCTTCGATTCGCCGTCATCGTCCCGGTAGACCGTCGGATACCACCACCGCCCCTCCTTCAGGGTGGTGATCGCGACATCGCCGGACTCGCGAGACGTGCCCAGCGCGTCGTAGCTCCCCCCAGGGGTCATCTCGCGGCGCAGCGTGATCGAGCCCTCGGGGTCGTACTCGATCACCTCGCCGCGTCCCAGCGTGATCACCCGCCCGCCGGGTTTCCCGTGTTCGATGGCGAGTTCGTCGCCCGCCCGGGGCCCGAACTGGCTCGCGACCGCGTCGAAGGGGAACGCCGTGGGTTCACAGAGCGCCTCCGCGAAGTCGACGGCGTCGCTCGCCCGATTCGAGCCGGCCTTGATCCGGTGGTGGCCCGCCATCGTCGCCGTGATTTCCCTCCGAACCCCATCGAGCGAGAACCGGCTCTCGCGGCCGAACCAGCACCACGCGCTCGCGTACGGGTTCGCCCCGCCGTCCCCGTACTCCTCGGCGAGGGTTGTCACCCGCGAGAGAGCCTCGTTCAGGTCGTCGAGGCTCGCCCCGCGGGCGCGCCGTCCGAGCGAGACGCCCCACTCCTCAGGGATCTCGACCGAGAGCAGGTCGACCAGCCCCGCCGTCTCGGCGTCGGGCGCGTCGATCCCCGACTGGCCCTTTTCGAGCGCCGCCAGCCCGCCGGGGGTCCGCGCGCGTATCGTCGTCGTCAGTCGGGGATCGTCCTCGTCCCACGGCGCAGCGAGTTCCGTGACCTGCACGCGCAGTTCGTCGCCCGCCTCGACGTAGCCCTCGGCGTCGTCGAAGGGCAGGTAGCCCCGTCCCTCGGGAAGCGAGACGACCGCCCCGCCTCCACGGGTCCCCTCGACCCGTCCCTCGAAAACCGCACCCAACGGGGTGGGGTCCTCCCAGATGAACGCGTCGCGACCGACCGCGAGCAGCCTTTTTGCCTCCTCGACTGCCTCCGGAACCCCCGACAACGAGACGCCCTGTCGGTCGCGACTCGTCTCGCAGGCGAGGTCGGCGGGGCCGTCGGAAAACTCGCGCTCGAATCGCTCTTCGATCGGGGCGGTCGCCTGGACGACCTCGTGGCCCGCTTCGGAGAACAGCCGGGTGAGCGCGGTCGTGTAGATCCCCCGGATCGCGACCCTCATAGGGCGTCGCGCGAGGCGGCGAACTTCACCCGGGCGTCGACGGTCGGTCCCAAGGAGAGTTCGACGAGGCCCTCGTCCAGCACCCGCCCACCCTCGACGGGCACGCCCCACGAGTCGAATCGCAGATACCCCCGGATGTCCGCGCCGTGGGTGAACAGATCGCAGTACTCGACGGCGTGTTCCGGAAACTCCTCGCGGCTGTGGGCGAGGTCCATATCGGAGTAGACGGTCCCGTGGGCCTCGAAAAATCCCACCAGATCGTCGGCGTCGGCCGCGACGAGTTCGGCGACCCGGTCGGAGGCCGCGACGATCGCCTCGCGCTCGAGTCCGGCCTCGCGGAGCGCCTGCTGGGTGCGCTGATCGAAGTGCATATCGCTCCATCGGGTCGCGGCCCGTTTTACTCTGACTAGTCGTCGGCGGGCGGCTCGGTTTCGACGGGTCGCTGGGGCGATGCCGCGGTCCGTAGAGCGCTCACGACCTACCGGTCGATCGGTCCCGGGTCCGAAGAATTAGGAAGGACGATTCTGTAGGTGGCGTATGCAACGGGACCCGGTCGATCGCGAGACGCGCGGAAAACGCGACCTGTACGACGTCTCGACGTGGGAGCGTCGGTCGGCGGTCGATAAGCTCGCGGCGGGGCTCTATCGCGTCGGCGTCGCGGGAACGAAGGCGTTTGTCGTGCTTTTGGCGCTGGTTTTCCTGATCGCGCAGTTCGTCCTCGGGGGACTGGGTGCGGTCTCGGATCCCGTGGTCGGCGTTCTGGTGGTTCTCTCGGTGGTGCCCGCCTTCGCGATCGCGGCCTACATCTGGCGCAGCGACGTGACGACGGGCGAGCCCCTCTCGCTGTTGGTGGCGACCTTCCTGCTGGCGGTGCTGTTTGCGATGTTCGCCGCGATCGTCAACTCGTTTCTCCAGCCGGCGTTCAGTTCGCTGCCGGCGCTGATCGGGCTGCCGCTGTTTTTCTTCCTCGTGGTCGGCCCCGTCGAGGAGACGGTCAAACTGCTCGCAGTGCGTCTGTTTGCCTACCGCGATCCGCGATTCAACGCCGTCATCGACGGGGCGGTCTACGGCGCGGCCGCCGGACTGGGATTCGCGACCATCGAGAACGCGATCTACATCACGCGGGGCCTGGAGGCCGGTCTCGCCGGGATCGAAGTCGTCGGCGCCGCCGGCGGGACCGCTGCGACCCGCGCGCTGGCGGGACCGGGGCACGTGCTCTATTCGGCGATCGCAGGCTACTACCTCGGGCTTGCGAAGTTCAACCGCGAGAACGCCGGCCCGATCGTCATCAAGGGGGTGTTGATCGCCGCCTTCTTCCACGGGCTGTACAACACGCTCTCGGGGATCGTCCCGGGCCTACTCGTCGCGGCCGCGAGTTGGATCACGCCCCCCGTCGCGCTGATCGGCTTCATCCTCGTCTACGACGGACTCGTCGCCTATTTCCTCTATCGGAAGCTCTCGGCCTACCGGCGCGCGTACGCCGACGCCGGGATCCGCGACGGTGATGGCGACCCGATGCCCGAACTCACCGAGTTCGATCCCGATACGGGTCGGTGACCCGCTCGACGTACTTGGCGATCACGTCCGCTTCGAGATGCACCGGATCGCCGACTTCCTTTCCCGAAAGCGTCGTCTCCCCGTACGTGGTCGGGATGATCGCGACCGTGAACTCCCCCGCCGAGAGGGAGGCGACGGTGAGGCTGATGCCGTCGACTGTAATCGACCCTTTCTCGACGACGTAGTTCGCGAGGTCGTCCGGCAACGAAAAGGTAAAGCGCCAGTCCTCGCCGACCGCCTCGATCCCCACCACTTCGCCCACGCCGTCGACGTGGCCCTGGACGACGTGGCCGTCGAACCGGCCGTCTGCGGGCATCGCGCGTTCGAGGTTGACCCGTTCGCCCTCCCGCAGCTCGCCCAGATAGGTCCGCGAGACGGTTTCGGCGGCGAGGAAGACCGAGAACCCCGCCTCGTCGTGGTCCTCGACGGTCAGACAGGCCCCGTTGACGCTCACGCTCTGGCCGCCCTCGAGTTCGCTCGCGAACGGACAGCCGATCCGCAGTCGGAGTCCGTCGTCGGTCTCGGTCCTCGCGAGGACCTCGCCCGTCGCCTCGACGATCCCGGTGAACATACCCCGACTTGGAGGGATCGACACGAAAGGGTTCCGTCGGGAAGCCGTCGGCGTCTGCCCGGACGGCCAGATACGTTATATCCACCGGGCGTTTACGGACGCCCGATGGCGAACCTGGGGATTCTGGATATGATCGGGTTGGCGGCCTCGCTCGTCTTTGCCCTTCCAGTCGGCGTGTTCGGGCTGAACCGGCTTCTCGATGGGCAGACGGTTCTAGGCGGCGGGCTGGTTGTCGTCGCAGTGGCGATGGTACTGCTCCCTCAAAAGCTCACGACGCCGATGGACCTCCCCGCGGACCTCGCCGGAGCCGCCGTCGGAACGGTCGCCAAAACGCCCGAGGAGGACGAAGAGCGCGACCGCTCGGAGTGATTCCGGCGGACCGACTGGCCCACGAGGGGCCGGCAGGGTTTTGGGCCGCCGGCGATCAGTCCGAGGCATGAAACTCCCCGGTATCCTAAGCATGATCCAGCTGGGCTCGGGGCTGATCTTCGCGATCCCGCTCGGTATCATCGGTATCGAGTTTCTGACGAACGGTCGGCCGGTTTTCGGTGCCGGATTCCTGCTCGTCGCCGCCGCGATGCTCCTGTTGCCCGAGTACGTCGCCCGTCGGGTCGGTAGCCCGCGCGAGTGGGTTCTCGGCCGGCTTCCCTTCCGGCGCGGGGACTGACGGTCCCGAGGGACACAAGAGCTATTCGCCGGCTCGGCGTACGACCCCTATGAGCGAGCGCCCGGGGATGGGGGACGTCGAGTATACCTACACGCGGGGGATGGACGAGGGGGCGGTCGACGAGCGTCTCGCGGGCGCGGAGACGGGCGTGCTCGCGCTCGCCGTCGGCGACGACGCCTACGCGATCCCGGTGGCGTTCCACCGCGAGGGCGAGCGGGTCTACTTCCGGCTGGCCGTCCACGAAGGCAGCGAGAAGGCCGCGTCCCTCGAATCGACCGCACGGGCGGCGTTCGTCGTCTACGATACTGCACCGCCCGACGACTCCTGGAGTATCGTGCTCCGGGGGCCGATCCGGCCCGCCGAACGGGACCTCGACGACGCGACGATCAACGCGCTGTTTACCCCTCTCAGAGTGTTCGACGAGTCGATCGAGTCGATCGAACCGACGGTCTACGAACTCGCGATCGAAACGGTCACGGGCCGAACGACCTGACCTGCGGGACGAGCGACCGGGGGTACTCGACGGGGATCTCGATCCCTTCCTCGCGGACGACGACGAGGTCCTCGATCCGCACACCCCCCTCTCGGGGGTCGTAGACGCCCGGTTCGACCGTCAGCACCGTTCCTGCCGCCAACTCGGTGTCCGTGCGCAGCGACGGGGCCTCATGCAGGCTCATCCCGACGCCGTGGCCCGTCCCGTGGGTGAATCCGGGCGATCCGTCGGGCCGGAAGCCGTAGGCGGCGATCTCCGCGGCGGTCTCCTCGTGGACCGCGGTCGCGAGCGTTCCCGCACCCTCCGAGAGGGCGTCGAGGGCGGCCTCCCGGGCGCGTTCGACGGCGACGTACGCCCGGCGCTCCCACCCCCCCTCCGGATCGACGACGAAGGTCCGCGAGAGGTCGCCGTAGTAGCCCGCCGGTCCGCGCGGCGAGAGGTCCAGCAGGACGGTCTCGCCCGCCTCTATCGGGACGTCGCCGGTAAAGTGCAGGTCCGCACAGCTCTCTCCCGCGCCGATCACGGTGTTTCCAGCCGGCGCGACGCCCTCGCGTGCCATCGCGGCGTCGGCCTCACGGCGCAGGCGCTCGGTCGTAAGCGCCTCGCCTTCCCATTCGAGGGCTTCCCCATTGATCCCCGCCGAGGCCAGCACCGTCTCCGCGCGGGCCATCCCGACCCGGGCAGACCCCTGTACCGCCCGGATCCGGTCGATTTCACCCTCGGTCTTCCGTGCACGCATTCGGCTCACGATGGCGCTCGATTCGATGTCACAACCCCCCTCTTCGAGCCAGACGGCGGCGGCGTGGGGGATCGATCGGGGGACCAGGACCGTTCCCGAGACGAGTTCTGCGGCGCGCTGTCCCGCGGTCGTCGCGTCCTGTTCGGCGGCGCTCACGACGGTCCCGGAGAACTCCCGTCGAGCCTGCGCTTCGAACAGTCGGGGCGCACAGAGGACCGCCTCGCCGTCCTCACCGTCGTAGACGAAGGCGTACTCGCGGTCGGGGCCCGAAAAACGTGTGAGGTACCTGAGGTCGTCGTCAAAGCGGTCGCCGACGTGGACGAATGCCGCTGCATCCCGCGAGTCGAGTTCGGCCTCGAGCGCCTCGTAGTCCATCTAGTGGACTTCGGCCTCGGGGGCGTTGGCCTCGGCGATCAGCTCCTCGATGGGCTCCTCGCGGGGTTCGTTACAGAGCAACACGTCGAGTGGCAGCGTCGGCGCGCCGTTGACGAGGTTCTCCATCAGGACGAGTCGCTCCCGTGCGCGGCTCATCCCGACGTAGAACACGCGCCGTTCGTTGTCGGTCAGCATCGGCACCGGGCTGGTCGTCCGGGTAAACTCCTCCTCGATGGGCACCGCTTCCTGTTCGATCGTCGCGGCCATCTGTTCGACGACCTTTTCAGTGAGATCGGTCGCGACGAAGACGTGGTCGGCCTCGCGGCCCTTCGCGGAGTGGATCGTCCCGACGCGCACGCGCTCTGGGTCCGCACCCTCGTAGGTCCCCGTCGCGAAGTAAGACTTGACGCTCTTTCGCTGGAAACTGGTGATCTTCCGGGACATGTCCGCGGCCGAGACCGGGTCGGGGACGAAGGGCGCGTACTCGCGGATGGTCTCGGGCCCGATCGTGATCTCCGCGACGTTGTCGACGCCCGCGGCCTCCTTTCGCTCGTCGATCTCGTCGAAGAGGTCGTCCCGGTCGTTCGTGCTGAACGCGGAATCGGCGAGCATGTCCGCGAGGCGCCGGGCCTCCAACCCGTTGATCTCCTCGCCCGCGTCGATCTTCTCGACGGCGGCGATGAACTGCTGGAGGCGGTCGGTCCACATCCGCTGGTCGGTCAGCACCCGGAAGGGCATCCCCTCGGAGATGAACTCATCGAGGAACTGGAACATCTGATAGCGCGCCCGAAAGAGCACCATCACCGTCTCGTCGGGGGTTTCGGCGACCGTTGCGCGCACGTTTCGCACCAGATCGAGCATCGAGGGGCTCTCGACGGCCTCGACCTTGCCGCCCTCCTTGCGGGGGTTCAGGTCCTTCTCCTGGCGCTTTTCGATGTGTCGGACCTCGCGGTTGACGACGTCGAGGATCCGCGAGGGGAGCCGATAGGAGTTCGGTAGGACGTTGTCGTCGTCGACCTCGGCGTCCAAGAGGAGGTTCGGGTCCGCACCCTGCCAGGCGTAGACGACCTGGTCGTCGTCGCCGGCGATCAACACACCCTCCATGTGGGGTTTCCACTCCTCGTAGACGGCGTACTGCAGCGTGGTGATGTCCTGGAACTCGTCGATGACCAGGAAGTCGACGTTCGGAACCAGCGAGCGCTGTTCGACCCGTTCGAGCATATCGGCGAAGCCGACCAGCCCCTCCTCGCCCTTGAACGCGCGCCACGCCCGGATCGCCTCGGGGATGTCGATCCGGTCGTCATCCGAGGGCCACGTCGGAGTGTACTTGTTGCCCGACAGCGAGTTCTCGTCGATCTCGGGGGGCAGACGGACCTCCTCGTCGTTCCACTGGAAGGGCACGTCGTACCAGTCGCCGACTTCCCTGTTGGTGCGCTGGAGCCACTGGCTCGTCGCGATGATCTTGTTGCCGAGCGTCGTTGAGCGCGCGGTCCGGCGGCCGGCGCCGCTGTACTCGTCTTCGAACTCCAGGCCGTAGTCCTCACAGAACGCCTTTTTCTGTTTCTCGCCGACGACGTCCGCACGCGAGAGGTCGAGCAGTTCGTAGGCCTTCGCGTGCATCGTACAGACGTTGCCCTGCAGGCTCCGTGGGGAGATGTCGAGGCGTTCGGCCAGTCGTTCGCGGATCTCGGCGGCGGCGGCCCGCGTATAGGAGACGACCAATACGTCGTTGACGGCGACCTCGTCGCGTTCAAGGAGCCCCTCGACGCGGTCGAGTAGGGCGGTCGTCTTCCCGCTGCCGGGTCCACCGAACAGTCGGGTGACCTGTGTCTCAGCCATTGCACGAACTCACGGGCCTATACCTGATAAGCCCCGTGGATTCGCTCAGCCACCCCGCGAGGAACGCGCTTTCCGCACGTCCGCACCGTCACGGATCAGGTCCTCACAGTCCGGACAGACGCGTGGCTCCTCGATGTCCGTCGGCGTGAACACGCGAGCGTACGCCTCGGTCACGAACGAGCCACAGTTCTGACACTCTGGCATTCGTTCGGAACATTCGTCGCGAGCAATAAACGGTTTCGGTCCCTAGCGTGGTGCCCACCCACAGACCGTACAGTCCGAGGCGGACTGATCGTGAAGGCCGCCGCAGTCGGGACACTGCTTTTTGTTATAGTCGGTGTCCCACCCTGCCGGTTCCGTCTCGTGTCCACGCTCGGACAGGAACTGGTCGAACATGTCGTCGCCGTCGGGTGCGGTGGCCATACATGGTACGTTATACCACGACAGTACATAACGTTTCGGGCCGGAAACGACAGCGAGTTTACGTCGGGCGTCCGTAGGGCGGGCATGGCCGACGCCCCGCTCGAACACGTCAGCAGCGCACCCGATACCCCGGCCGACGGTCCCGCCCCGGCGGTCGTGTTGATCCACGGCCGGGGGACGAACGAACGGGATCTCCTGCCCATCGCCGAGCGTCTGCCCGACCAACTGCACGTCCTCAGCGTTCGCGCGCCCGACCCGCTGCAGGGCGGGTACACGTGGTACGAACTCGACCTCTCGGCGGGCGGCCTCCACGCGAGCCAGCCCCACCCCGAGGAGTTCCGCCGCAGCCTCGACCTCCTCCACGGGTTCGTCGAGTGGGCTGTCGGGGAGTACGACCTCGATCCCGAGCGGGTCGGCCTGCTGGGCTTCAGCCAGGGTGCGATCGCGAGCCTCGCGGCACTCACAGAGCGCCCCGAGAACTACGACTGGATCGTCGCGCTGAACGGTTATCTCGCCGCCTCACACGAGGACAGCGCGGGCAACGCCCGCGATAAGCCGGTGTTCCTCGGTGCCGGCGAGGCGGATCAGATCATCCCCGCCGAGCGCGCCGAGCGCGCCGCTGAACTGCTGGAGGAAGCGGGCGCGGCCGTGCGCCTCGAGGTCTACCCAGTGGGCCACGGTACCCACCCCGAGGAGATCCGGGCAGTCTCGGCGTGGGTGGCCGAGCGGCTCTGAGTACGGTACCGATCGCCGGATCCACAACGCTTCTGTCGGCCGCCCACGACCGCCCCGTGTGAACTACGTCGGCTGGACGCTTCTGGCGTTGCTCGCGTACACCGTCTTCCCGCCGCTGGTGAACCTCTCGACCCGGACGGTCCCCAGCGCGGTCGTGACGCTGGTCGCGGCCTCGACGTTCGCGCTGGGCGCAGCGGGCGTCGTCGTCTATCGGGGCGAGCGCGTCGCGCCGTA
Organism: Halalkalicoccus jeotgali B3; assembly: GCF_000196895.1. Lineage (NCBI taxonomy): Archaea > Methanobacteriati > Methanobacteriota > Halobacteria > Halobacteriales > Halalkalicoccaceae > Halalkalicoccus > Halalkalicoccus jeotgali. The sequence goes on along the minus strand of NC_014297.1, from coordinate 2,486,687 downwards.
CCTCCTTTCGGGCGAGGCGATCTACATGTACGCCGCCGGGATCACGCTCACCGTGGGGTTGCTCGCGTACTACTACGCGCTGTCGGTCGGTCCCGTCAGCGTCGTCGTTCCCGTCTTCGGGATGTTCGTCGTGACGAGTTCGCTGCTCGGCGTCACCGTCCTCGGGGAACCGCTTACCGCCCGGAAACTGCTGGGGATCGCCTTCGCCGCGCTCGCGATCTACCTCATCGCCGTCGAATGACTCCCACCCGTGTCGGACAGGTCATCGACGTGCCGATTGTCCGACCGATCGGATCAGACTGGTTCCTTGAGCAACTCCCCGATCGTCTCGTCGATGAACTCCTTGTCCGCAGCATCGAGCCCGAACATTCCGAAGTGTCCCCACGGCGTTGGGATCGGCCGCAGTTCGCTGTCGGGAATCATCGCTTCTTCCTCCCGACCAATTGTTTATAATTATATATCCCTCCGGGTCCGTCCGACGGGCCGTCGCCGACCGGATCAGCGAAGCCCTCGAAGGACCATGACGATCCCCAGCAGGAAGCCGGCCGCGGCGAGCCCGATTCCCGCGAGCCCGAGCAGTTCCGTGCTATTGTACTCGGGAACCCGGTAGCCGTACTCCATGACCGCCGCCGAGAGCAGGAGGGACAATCCCGCACCGAAGACCGTGGTCGCCAGATCGACGCCGAAAGGGTTGCCGATATCCACCATGTCGATCCATCGTGGCGCCGGCCGGGTAACGCCTCTGCAGGCGAGTGCTTCCTAAATACCGTACAGTTCGCCGTACTTCTCCGTCACGTACTCGAGGAAGTGATCGGCGGTGAACGACTCGCCGGTGGCCCGTTCGATCAACTCGGGCGTGGTGTAGCGCGCGCCGTGGCGGTGGACGTTCTCGACGAGCCAGTCGCGAAGCGGGTCGAACTCCCCCGCTCGAATCTTCCCGTCGAGGTCCTCGATGTCCTCGTCGGCGTTCGCGTACAGCTGGGCGGCGAGCACGCTTCCGAGCGAGTACGTCGGGAAATACCCGAAGGAACCGTGCGACCAGTGGATGTCCTGTAAGCACCCTTCGGCATCGGTCTCCGGCTTGACGCCGAGGTACTCCTCCATCTTCTCGTTCCAGGTTTCTGGGATCTCCTCGACCGAGAGGTCGCCCTCGATGAGCTCGCGCTCGATCTCGAAGCGCAGGACGATATGCATGTGATAGGTCAGCTCGTCGGCCTCGACGCGAATGAGGTTGTCATCGTAGACCTGATTGGCTGCCTCGTAGGCCTCCTCGGTACCCGCGTCGACATCGGGAAAGCGCTCTTCGACCTGCGGGAGGAACAGTTCCCAGAACGCCCGTGAGCGCCCGACGTGGTTCTCCCAGAGCCGGGACTGGGACTCGTGGACGGTGAGATCCCGGGAATCGCCCAATGGGGTGCCGTAGTGCTCGTCGGGCAGTCCTAAGGTATAGGTCGCGTGGCCGAACTCGTGGATCGTGCTCGTCAGCCCGCCCAGCAGGTCCGTCTCGTCGAAACGCGTGGTGACCCGGGCGTCGAACTGGGTGCCCGTCGAGAAGGGGTGTGGTGCGGTGTCGAGGCGTCCGCGATCCCAGTCATACCCCAGCGTATCGAGCGCGTCGCGTGCCAGTTCCTCCTGGGTTTCGGGGTCGAACTCGCCGGCGAAGGCGTCGACCGCGAGGTCGGCCTCGGAGTCGGCGACCGAATCGATCAGCGGAACGAGCTCCTCGCGCAGTCGAGTCAGCATCTCCTCCGCCGTCTCCAGTTCGATGTAGGGTTCGTAGTCCGCAAAGAGCACCGCGTAGGGGTCGGCATCGGGATCGATGTGCTCCGCGTACTCCTTTTTCAGCTCGATCAGCTCCTCGAGGATCGGCGCGAAGACCGAGAAGTCGTCCTCGGCTTTCGCCTCCTTCCACTTCGGGAGCGCTTCGGAGGTCGTCCGGGAGATCTCCTCGACCAGTTCGGTCGGGACGCGGGTCTTTCGCTCGTACTGGCGGCGGATCTCCCGCACGACCGATTCTTCTTTCCCGTCGAGATCGGTCGATTCGAGCTCGTCGAGGTACGTCCCCATCTCTTCGTCGGTGAACTCCTCGTGGATCACCGCCGAGAGGGTCGAGAGCTGCTGGGAGCGGGCTTCGATCCCCTCGTCGGGCATCTTCACCTCTTGGTCCCACTGGAGGACGCCCGCTCCGGCCCCCAGGTTCTCGATGCGTCTGACCTTCTCGACGAACCGCTCGTAGGTATCGTTTTCCGTCGTCGACTGCGCCATACCTACGATTCGAAACGCCTCGACATGAACCCGATGGTCGCGGCGAGCGTGGTGCGGATCAGCCGACGACCTCCAGCAAGCCGCCGTCGGTGTCGTTCCCGTCCGCGGACCCGTTGTCGGTCCCGGTCGCGTTCTCGCTGTTGTTCCCGGTCGTTTCGTTCGGCTCGGCCGGCTCCGTGTCGTTTGCCGTGGTGTCGTTGGTGACCGTTCCGTTCGTGTCGGATCCGTCTATGCCGTCGGTGTCGGTTTGGCTGTCGCTCACGCCGCCGGATTCATTTCCCGAACCAGCCCCAGTAGTGTCGGTCTGGTTATCGCTCGCCCCACCGGTCTCATTTCCCGTCTCACCGCCATCGGTCCCGCTGGTCTGGTCCGCGTTCCCACCCTGACCGTTGCTTTCATTTCCCGAACCGGCCTCGGGTTGGCCCCCGTCACCGGTGGGCTGGGTGTCGCCCTCTTCGGTCTGGTTCGTTTCGCCATTGGTTCCGTCGTCGCCGCCCTCACCGTTTTGGCCGTCGCTCACGCCGCCGGGTTCATTTCCCGAATCGGCCTCCGGGGAAGCTTCGTTGGATTCGTTTCCGCCGGGTTGGTCGGTGGCCGTCCCGTTCTCACCGGATTCGTCGCCGGCCGTCCCGCCGTCGGACTGATCGCCGTTCTCGGCCGAGTCCGGCGCCGACTCGCCGCTCTCCGGCTCGCTCGAGCCGTTATCGTCGCCTGCTGGCGCTTCAGTGTCGTTGTTAGTGTCGTCGGCGTTCTGGCTCTCGTCGGACTCGCTGCCGTCCGAACTGGAGTCGTCCGCCGAGTCGGTTCCATCATCCGCACTCCCGTCGCCGGCACTCTCGTCCGTGGATTCGTCGGTCTGTTCGTCTTCGCTGCTTTCGTTGTCGTCCTGGGCCCCGTCGTCTCCGCCGGCATCTCCCCCGTCGTTCCCAGCGTCATCGGACTCGTCCTGCGCGCCGTCGGCGTTCTCGTCGCCGGTATCGTCCGTGGACTCGTCGGCGTTCGAGTCGTCGCTGTCGTCCCCGCCGGAGTCATCGCTACCGCCTCCGAAGACCGGGAGACCACCCGACTCATCGCCGGTGTTGTCGGCGTTTCCGTCGTCGTTCGCGCTCTCGTCGGACGAGTCCTGCCCGTCGTCGTCGTCGTTCGAGCCGTCGTTCCCGTCTGTTTGCTCCTCGGTGGCGTCACCGCTGTCGGACGAACCGGCATCGCCGCCGCTGTCGTCGTCCCCGTCGCTGCTGTCGTCGGCGTTGCTATCGCTCGCTCCGTCGTCGGCAGTGTCGTTTCCGCCGCCGTCCCCCGTGTCCGAGCCGTTGTCCGAGAGGCCGGGAGGCGAGCCGTCGCCGGGGCTGTCGGTGCCAAACGGGCCCACGCCGAGCGACGGCAGCCCGAGGGTCGCGATCAGCCCGATCACGAACAGGCCGATCCCGGCCACCAGCAGGATCTGCTGTGGCCGTTTCCAGTCGGTGTTCTCGCCGGTTTCGGTGTCCGTCTGGGATCTCGGTTTCGGTGGTCCGGGGGACTGTGAGCGACTCACGTCACCCCTCGTTGCGCGCCGACCTCCAAAGTCCTGTCCCTCTCGCCGCGAAAGTGGTTTTCATCCGACCTGTTTCGACGCGAGCGCCCGGTACAGCCGGTAACACCGCTCCAGTACCGAAAGCGAGACGCTCTCGTCGTCGGTGTGGGCTTCGCCCGGCTCGGAGGCCCCACAGACCACACAGACGGTCCCGGCTTCCGCGAGCCAGCCCGCATCCGTCGCGTGGGGCTTCGAGACCAGTTCGGGGGCTCCCTCTTGGGTTTCGCGGGCGGCTTCGAGCGCCGCCCGTGCGAACCCCTCGTCCGAACAGGCCATCGGCGGGAGGTCCTGATCGACCGCCCACTCGACGCCGCCGATCTCGCCCGTCCGCTCGAGCGACGTGCGCTCGCCGGGCACGGTGCGTTCGTCGACCGTTACCGTACAGTGATCCGGGATTACGTTCATCGCCGACCCGCCGTCGATCTCGGTGACCGCGACCGAGCCCGAGAGCCGGTTCTCGAGGACCGTCGCCGTCGGCGCGTCGAGTCCCCGAACGAGGTCGACGGCCTCGCAGGCCCGGTAGATCGCGTTCTCGCCGGCCTCGGGCTCGCTCGCGTGGCTCGCCGCCCCGCGGGCGGTGATCGTGCTACCACGGCGACCCTTGTGGGCGACGACCACGTCGGTTACCCCCGGTTTCGAGTAGTTCGTCGAACCCTCACAGACGACGGCGTAGTCGGGTACGAAGCCCGCCTCGATGGCGAAGCGCGCGCCGACGCCGCCTGACTCCTCGCCGACGAAACTCGCGAAGACGAGTTCGCCCGCTGGGGCGCTGTCTCGCGCTCGGGAGCCGCCCGACCGGTCCGAGCTACCCGACACCTCGCTGTCCCGAAACGCACACATCGCCGCCGCCACGGCGCCTTTCATGTCCGCGGTGCCCCGACCGTAGAGGCGCCCGTCGCGCTCCTCGAGGACGTACTCGCCGTCTTCGATCTGTGTTCCGGCGGGCGGTACCACGTCGTGGTGACCCACGAGCGCGAGCGACGCCCCCTCCCGGGATCCTTTCCGGGCGAAGACGTTGCCGGCCTCGTCGCGGGTTACCTCGCCGTCGGTCTCCTCGCACAGCCATGCCTCGATGAACTCGCCCGCCCGCGTCTCGTCCTCGTGGCTCGGGATCGCGACGAGGTCGCGGGTCAGTTCGGTCACGTCGTCCATGCACGCCCGCCGACCGCCGGGTGCATAAGTGGCCACGAAACGCTATCGGGGTGGGCGGCCTACGGGAAGCATGGACGAGCACAGTCGCACCGTCGACATCGCCGACTGGGAGGCGATCGTCTCGGAACTCGATCGCTTCTGTGTCGACGGGATGACCCACGTCGAAAGCGACATGGCCCACTGCACGATCGGTGATGCGACGATCGAGATCCACGCGGACGGTCGGGTCGCGGGCAGTATGCCGCTTCACGAGTTCGACGGCGTGATCGAGACCCTCGAATTCGACCACGTAGGCGGCACGATCTCGGCCGAAAGCGAGGAAATCACTTACACGTTCCGCCGGCCCGGAGAAACCATCACCTGATTGACTTTCGCAGCGAGGAGGCAAGCGGTCGTGATCGGCAGCGCGACGAACAACCCGAGGAAGGCTCCGTACAGCACCGACTCACCGTCCACCACTTCGAACGCCGCGACGACCGCCGTGATCCCGAGGAGGACGCCGGCCCAGAGACGCTGGCGCGTCGCGACGTGCTCGGTCCGCTCGCCGAAGAAGGCCTGATTGGCTTTGGCCGCGAGAAATCCGCACAGAGTCACCGCTGCCCCGCTCAGCGGCGCGTAGACGAGCGGTCCGGAAGTCCGTATGATTAGCAGGCCGATCGCCGCCGTCGCGAGCAGGAACACGCCGAGCCACACCCGCGGGCGCTCGGCGACGTGGACGGGTCGGGTCGTCGACATACACGACGTATCGGATCTCGAATACGTATCGCTTCCGGCCGCCCTCCGGATGAAATACCCTTATCAACGTCCCGGCTACTATGGACGGTATGAAGGTTCTTCCGGACACCAGCGTCGTCATCGACGGGCGCGTCTCCAGGCGGGTCCGCGACGGCGACTTTGCGGACGCGACCGTCCTGATCCCGGAGGCGGTCGTCGGCGAGCTCGAACACCAGGCCAACGAGGGCATCGACAGCGGGTGGAGTGGTTTAGAAGAGCTCAAAACGCTCGCCGAACTCGCGGACGCCGGCGAGATCGAACTCGAATACGTCGGCCGAAGACCCGACGCGATCGAGAAGGGGCAAGCGGCGGAAGGCGAGATCGACGCCCTCATTCGGGATCTGGCTGCCGAGCAGGAGGCGACGTTCGTCACGAGCGACATCGTCCAGAGCGAGGTCGCAGAGGCCAAAGGGCTCGACGTGGAGTACATCTCCCCCGAGGTCGAGGACGTCGGCACCCTCGACGTCGAGGAGTTCTTCGACGAGACGACGATGAGCGTCCACCTCAAGGCCGGGGTGGCGCCGATGGCCAAACGCGGCGACGTCGGGGAGATGCGCTTCGAGCGCGTCCGCGAGGAGGTCCAGACCGAAGCCGAGATCGAGGAGATCGCCCGCGAGATCGAAAACGGCGCGAAACAATCGAGCGAGGGCTTCATCGAGCTCTCGGAACCGGGCATGAAGATCGTCCAGTTCCGGGACTACCGGATCGCCATCGCCCGCCCGCCCTTCGCGGACGCGATCGAGATCACGGCGGTTCGCCCGCTGGTCAAGACCGACCTCGACGACTACGACTCGGCCGACGAGCTGCGCGATCGGATGCTCGAACGCCAGCGCGGCATCCTGATCTCGGGCTCGCCCGGCGCGGGGAAATCGACGTTCGCGCAGGCGGTCGCCGAGTTCCTCAACGACTCGGGCTACTCGGTGAAGACGATGGAGAAACCACGGGACCTGCAGGTCGGCCCCGAGATCACCCAGTACACCGCACTGGGTGGGTCGATGGCCAAAACCGCCGATTCCTTACTTATGGTCCGGCCTGACTACACCATCTACGACGAGGTCAGGAAGACCGACGACTTCGAGGTCTTCGCGGACATGCGGCTGGCGGGCGTCGGCATGATCGGGGTCGTCCACGCGACCCGCGCGATCGACGCCCTCCAGCGGCTGGTGGGCAGGGTCGAGCTGGGGATGATCCCACAGGTCGTCGATACAGTAGTATATATCGAGGCCGGGGAGGTCCACACGGTCTACGACGTCACCACCGAGGTGAAGGTACCAGCAGGGCTCACCGAAGAGGACCTCGCCCGTCCCGTTATCGTTATCGAGGACTTCGAGACGGGCACGCCGGCCTACGAGATCTACACGTTCAACCGCCAGGTCGTCACCGTCCCGCTCGACGAAACCGAGGAAAGCGAGGGCGGCGTCGACCGGATCGCCCGCCAGGAGATCGAACGCGAGATCCGCTCGATCGCCCGTGGCTACGTCGACGTCGAGCTTCAGGGCTCGAACAAGGCGGTCGTCTACGTCGACGACGACGACATCTCCTCCGTGATCGGCAAGGGCGGCGGGCGGATCACCGACGTCGAGAATCGACTGGGGATCGACATCGACGTCCGGACCCACGACGAGAACCCCAACCCCGGCGGGTCAGACGGGTCGACGGGGACCGAGCGCGGACAGGTCGTCACCCCCGACATCACTTCCCGGCACATCCGCCTCACCGTCGACGGCGCCCAGACGGGCCAGACCGTCGAGGTCCAGGCAGGTGGGGAGTACCTCTTTACGGCCACGGTGGGTCGCGGCGGCGACATCCAGGTCTCGCGGGGCAGCGCCATCGCAGAGGAGTTAGAGCGGGCGATCGACCGCAGCCAGCAGATCACGGTCGCCGGAGCGTAATCGCTTGGGCGTCCGGGTTTCGAGGCGTTTCACGCGCAGATCAACGAACGTCCCGAGCGGAGTCGGACTACCGACGGGGCCGACTACTCCGCACAGCAGGCCTCGTCGGGGCCGCCGTCGGCGACGACCGCCTGCTCGTCGAGGGTGTAGAGGTTCTGTCGGGCGTCGGCGAAGTAGATGTCCTCCTCGACGATGTCGATGTTTTCGAGGCGTTCGAGCGCGTACCGTACCGTGCGTGCCGAGAGCATCGATTCGTTGACGATCTGTTTTTGCGTGAGCGAGCCGTTGTATTCGAGCACTTTGAAAACGAGTTTCGCGCTCGGGGGGAGATCCTCGACGGTCTCCGTCTCTGAGCCAGTCATCACTACGAATCGAAACGCGCCACGAGTATAAAGGTTGAGCATCCGTCTCACACCGTCTGGGCGGGGATAAGCGAACGGCTTTTGAGTCCCGGCGGCCGATCCTCGCCCATGGCAACCGAAGCGGTCGAACAGCGCGCAGCCCACGTCCGGGCGGTGTCGGTCACCGCGGTCGCCTCGCTCGCGGGGATCGGCGCGGGGATCGCCTCCTCCGCGCTCGCGAGCGACGCCGGCGATCCCATCGCGCTCGCCGTGCTGGGCGCGCTCATCGTAATCCAGTTCCCGCTGCTCAAGATGACGGGAATCGTCGAGGAGTTCTCGGGCAAGGACAGGGTGTTCGTCGTCTTTATGAGCTTCTGTCTCTGGTTCGTCACCTGGGGCATCCTGCTGACCACCGGGGCATCGGTCTGAGATGGCCGACGACAGCATCGCCGTCGTCGACCTCGACAGGTGTCAGCCGGATCGCTGTAGCTACGAGTGTGCGAACTACTGTCCGCCAAACCGGACGGGAAAGGAGTGCATCACCCAACGAGGCGAGGACACAGAGGAGGGCAGTCCCGACCAGATCCGCATCTCCGAGGAGATCTGTTTGGGCGAGACCTGCGGGATCTGCGTCGAGAAGTGTCCCTTCGACGCCATCGAGATCATCAACCTGCCCCAGGAACTGCAGGACGAGCCCGTTCACCGCTACGGCGAGAACGCCTTTTCACTCTACGGCCTGCCGATCCCCATCGAGGGCCAGGTCACCGGGATTTTGGGTCCCAACGGGATCGGGAAGTCCACCGCGGTGAAGATCCTCGCCGGCGAGCTCACGCCGAACCTCGGCCAGCACGAGGAGCCCCCGGGCTGGGACGCCGTCCTCGACGCCTATCGGGGCACCGAACTCCAGGACTACATCCGCGAGGTGCGCGACGGCGAGGTCAGCGTGGCACGCAAACCCCAGTACGTCGATCAGATCCCCAAGCAGTTCGACGGCAACACCCGCGAGCTGCTCGAACACACCGACGAGCGCGGTGCGCTCGACGAACTCGTCGAACGGCTCTCGATTTCCCCCGTCATGGATCAGGGGATCGACGAGCTTTCGGGCGGGGAGCTCCAGCGGGTGGCCATCGCCGCCTGTCTGGCGCGGGACGCCGACTTCTACTTCCTCGACGAGATCACGCCCTACCTCGACATCGGCCAGCGCGTCACCGTCGCTCGCATCGTCCGCGAACTCGCAGAAGAGGGCGACCGATCCATGCTCGTGGTCGAACACGATCTGGCGATCCTCGACCTGCTCTGTGACAACCTCCACGTCGCCTACGGTGAGCCCGGTGCCTACGGTGTGATCACCTCGCCGAAATCCGTTCGTAATGGTATCAACGAGTACCTCGCGGGCTATCTCGACAACGAAAACATGCGAATCCGCCCCGAAGCCATCGGCTTCGAGCAGCACGCTCCCCGGACGGTGAGCCGGGCGGACTCGCTGGTCGAATACCCCGCAATGGAGAAGTCCTACGGCGAGGACGCCTTCTCGCTTGCGGTCGAACGCGGCACGATCCGCGAGGAGGAAGTGTTGGGGATCGTCGGTCCGAACGGGATCGGGAAATCCACCTTCGCGAAGCTCGTCGCCGGAAAGCTCGCGCCCGACGAGGGCGAGTTCGAGACCGATCTGGAGGTCGCGTACAAGCCCCAGTACATCGAGATCGACCAGCCGATGCGCGTCGACGTCTTCCTCTCGTCGATCACCGACGACTTCGGCTCCTCCCATTGGAACACCGAGATCGCAAAACCCCTCCAGCTCTCGCGGATCATGGAGCAGAACCTCGTCGACCTCTCGGGCGGGGAGCGCCAGCGCGTCGCCATCGCGGCGTGTCTCTCAAAGGACGCCGACCTGTTCCTGCTCGACGAGCCTTCCGCACATCTCGACGTCGAACAGCGGGTGCTCGCGACCCGCGCGATCCGCCGGTACGCCGAGACGCAGGACGCGACCGTCATGGTGATCGACCACGACATCTACATGATGGACCTGCTCGCGGACCGCCTGCTGGTCTTCGACGGCGAACCCGCCCACCACGGCCACGCGAGCCAGCCACAGGGGATGCGCGAGGGGATGAACGAGTTCCTCGCGAACCTCGATGTGACCTTCCGCCGGGACGAGCGTACGGGTCGCCCGCGCATCAACAAGCCCGACAGCCAGCTCGACCGCCAGCAGAAAAAACAGGGCGAGTACTACTACGCGCCGTAGCTGATCGCGGATTCTCTACATAAATTTCATATAAAACGGGCGAGTAGATCACGAACGACAGTGCAATCGGCGGACAGCGGAGAGACGCGAGCGCCATTCGTCGACCTCCGAGAGTATCTCGCGCTCTTTCTCGCCCCGACGCTCACTGTCGGGCTCGCGGTCCTCGCGCTCGGTGGGCGCCAGAACCTCCTCGCCGGGTCGTTCCTCGGCGCGATGTTCGGCGCCATGCTGGTCGGCTACCGGCGGCTGTTCCATGCGGTTCGCACAGACGAGGGGATCGAACGCCGGCTCACGGAGGTCGACGACTCCCCCGAGGGAAACCGGTGGGTCCGACTCTCCGTGGCCCTCGACGAACGCTACGACGAAACGTACGACCCGATCCTCGCGGTCGTGTTCGCAGTCATCGGCCTCGGCGCGCTCGCCGCGATCCCGTTCATCGAAGGGAGCCCTCGGACCCTTATTCAGTTGGCGCTCCTCGGTCTGTTCGGGATCACGACCTCGCTCATGACGGCCGGGTTCGCCCTCTCGCGCTGAGCGCCTCGCGGTCCTCGGGATCGGCCACGGTTATCGACTCGCGGCGCGTAGATCCGGTATGACCGCCCGCATCCTCGTCCCGATGGACGGCTCTGAGCTATCCGTAAAAGCGCTCGAATTCGCCGTCGAGGCCTATCCGGACGCCGAAATAACGGTTCTGACGGTTGTCGGCGTGCCGAGCTGGTTCATGGGCGAGGCAGCGGGAATCTCGCTTTCCGAGGACGTCTCGCAGGCGGCGAGAAATCATGCCCAGTCCGTCTTCGATCGCGCCCGCGAGGTGGCCGCCGACCACACCACCCCGGTCGAAACCGCCGTCGCGGTCGGCAATCCATCGCGGGCCATCGTCGAGCGGGCAGAGGGGTTCGACGTCGTCGTCATCGGGGGCCACGGTCGGGACCTCTCCTCGCGGCTTTTGATCGGGAACGTCGCCGAACTCGTCGTCCGGCGGTCGCCGGTTCCCGTTACCGTCGTTCGCTGACCCGACCGAGCGCTTAAGCCCCCGCCCGCCACACGCCCGGTATGTCCGTTCTCGACGCGTTCGACTGTACGGGGAACACGGCGGTCGTCACGGGTGCGAGCCGCGGGATCGGCCGGGCGATCGCACTCGCGCTCGCGGAGGCCGGTGCGGACGTGGTGCCTGCTGCCCGGTCGGCAGACTCGCTCGAAACCGTTGTCGGCGAGATCGAACAGCGTGGCGGTGACTCCCTGCTCCACCCCACCGACGTCACCGACGAGGACGATGTCCGGACGCTGTTTGAGCGGGTCGGCGAGGAGATCGGACCCCCCGACGTGCTCGTGAACAACGCCGGGATCAACCCCGAGGACGCCCTCGGCAAACCCGAGACGATCGAGATGGACGGGTACGACCGCACCCTCGACGTGAACCTTCGCGGTGCCTTCCTGTGTGCGACAGTCGCCGGCGAGGGCTCGGTGGAGTCGGTCGTCAACGTCGCCAGCGTCGGCGGGCTCGTGGGACTGCCCCGCCAGCACCCCTACGTCGCCTCGAAACACGGGCTAGTTGGCCTCACCAAGAGCATGGCGCTCGATTGGGCCCCGGAGACGAGGGTCAACGCCGTCGCGCCCGGTTACGTGGCGACCGAGTTGACCAAAGAGGCGATGGAAAACGAGGGACTCCGCGAGTCGCTGCTCTCGCGCACGCCATTAGAGCGGTTCGCCGAACCCGAAGAGATCGCCGCGCCGGTCGTCTTCCTCGCGAGCGAGGCCGCGAGCTACGTTACGGGGGCGTGTCTCGGCGTCGACGGGGGCTGGACGGTGCGTTAGAGAACCGAGCGCTGGCAGGTCCCACAGAGGTTCTGCTCTTTGATGTCGACCTCCCGAACCGTCGGCGAGAAGTTCATCACACAGCGGTTGTTGTCGCAGTGTTCGAGCCCCATCGTGTGGCCGATCTCGTGGACGACCTCCTTGCGCACTCTGTCGCCGAAGATCTCGCTTGCGCTCTTCTCGGAAAAGCCGCCGTCGCTCGAGGTCTGCAGGCGGTAGGTCGAGATCACGCTGCCGTTACCGTCGAGATAGGCCAGCCCGAAGACGTAGTTTCGCCGCCGGTAAAAGAGGTCCTTGGCGGTGATGGCGATGTTCTTCTCGCCGCTTCCGACCCGGCCGGCGAGTTCGATGAACTCCTCGGCGCGGTGTTGGTTTCGCTTCGCGTCGTACGCGCCGGCGGGAACGGACTGTTCGTCGTGGACGGTCACGTCACAGTCATACACCGCTCGCAGCCCCGCGGAGGCTTCCCGTTTGACCGCCCCCGAGAGCTCCCCGATCGGCACGATGTCGACATGCATGAAAAGGGGTATGACGTACCGAATCATAAATATCACGGCCATGAAACTCGACACCTGCGAGGCGCTTGCCGACGAACTCGCGGGATACGATTCGCTCGTCGAGGTCGGTATCGGCCGTCGGACCGACGTGGCTCGCGCGCTCGTCGCCCGCGGGTGTCGAGTTACGGCGCTCGACATCTATTCCCGTGAGGTACCCGATGGCGTCGCCTTCGTCCTCGATGACGTCACCGACCCCGACCTGGGGAACTTCGCCGACGCGGAGGCGATCTACGCGCTCAACTGCCCGCCGGAGCTCCATCGTCCGATCCGGGATTTGGCCCGCCGGGTCGGCGCCGACTGTCTCTTTACCACGCTCGGCGGGGACGGTCCTGTAGTTCCCGTCTCGCGGCGAACCCTGCCCGGCGAGACGCTGTTCGTCACGACGTGGCCGGGATCGGAGGGATAACCCTGGGCGACGATGGATGAACCCCTGGTCACACCGACCATGCGGGATAATCCGGCGACCGTGGACCGCGTCGGTCCATACCCGATTGGATCCGACCGCCCGAACGATAACGTTTTTATTTTCGATAGGAATGTACTGTGCATGATTATCGGCGGTGTCCGTGGGTGGATCGGTGATCGAAGCTATCGCGACCCGGGAGCCGACCGTGGGATCGGATCCCAGTCGTCTGGTGGGGTATCGGTGAGTCGATGAACTGGCCGACGCCACGTACGAGCGCCCGAATCGCCCGTATCGAGTGTCTACGGAGCCGTCGGGCCATCAGCACGAGCCCGATCCAACTGCTCGGGGTCGCCCTCTTCGCGCTGCTGTTCGTCGGGGGGCCGACGATCGGGGGCTCGTACGTGGCGTATCGCTTCGCCGGCTCGATCATCGACGCCGTTCCCGTTCTCGGCGTCGTTCGCGGGTCGCTCGCGCTCGTATGGCTCGTTTCGACGGTCCTGATCGCCCAACGGGCCGTCGGCAAGACCGGGCGGATCGACAACGAGGCGGGGCTGTTGACGACCGTTCCCGCTTCCGACGTCGTCGGCGGGCTCGTGCTGGCCGAGTTCGCCCGTCTGGTTTCGGTCGTCGCGGTTCCGCTCCTCGCGGTGAGTGCGGCGCTGTCGGTCGGCCTTCGGGCGCCGGCGGCGTTCCTGAGCGTCGTCAGCGCGCTGTTCGCACTGCTCGCGACGGCGCTGCTTGTCGGCCACCTCGTCGGGCTGGTGTTGAAAACCCTGTTCGCCCGCTCGGAACTGCTCACGCGATACCGCTCGGTCCTCGCGGTCGTCGGGTTCCTCGTCTACTTCGCCGCCGTCTCCTCGCAGGCCTTTGGCCGGCTTCTGGGACGGCTGTTCGTCCTCCTGCAGGACGCCCCGATGGCGTGGTTCGGCGACCTGCTCGTCCTCGGCATTCCCGGCGTCGATCCCTCCCCGATACGGATCGCGGGTGCGACCGCCCTGTTCGCCGTCGGCGTTCCGCTGCTCGTCGCGCTGGACGTCCGTGCGGCGACCGGGCTCTGGTATACGGACGGGCCACGGCCCACCGTCCGAAAGCGCGCCCCGTCGGGGTCGAACGCTGCGTTCCTCTCGCGGATCGCATCGGGGCCGACGCGAACCGTGACCGCGACTATCTGGTCGCGGACCGCTCGCACCCCGTTCCGGCTCGTCTACGTGGCGTATCCCCTGTTGTTCCTGTTCGTTCCGCTTCGGGGAGCAGTCACATCGGGACAGGTCCCGGGATCGCTGCCCGTCCTGGTGGCGCTCTACGGGACGTGGGCGATCGGTGCGGCGGCGCTCAACCCGTTGGGGGACGAGGGACCGATGCTCCCGTTGACGCTGACCTCGACGGTTCGTGGCTCCCAGTTCGTCGGGGGTCACGTCCTTTCCGTGACGGCCGTGGGCCTCCCGGTGCTCGTTGCGCTGACCGCGATCGCCGGCGCGTTGAGTCCGCTCGAACCGACCGTCTGGGTGCTGTTGACCGCTGTGAGCGCCCTTCTCAGCGTTACCGGGCCGATCGTTGCGGTGGCGATCGGAACCGTCTTTCCCCGGTTCGGTACGGTCCGGATCACCCACAACCGACGCGTCGTGGTTCCGAGCAAGCGGGCGTTCGTCTACTACACGCTCGTGGTGGCGATGGGCTTTGTCGGTGCTGCGGTCGCCCTGGTTCCGGGTGGTGCGACCCTCGTCTCGAACGCCATCGCGTTCTGGTCTACGCTTCTCGTCTCGCCCGTCGAGCTAGCCCCTGCGACGCTCCGTCTCGTCGGCGGTGTCGTCGCCGTTTCGCTCGGGGCCGTCGTTCCGCCCGTCGCGTATCGGTACGTCGTCCGCCGGTTCGATACGTATACGCTGGCGTGAGTCCTCGGCATCGGCGGGACTCCGGTTCCCTACTACGGAGAGACGGAATCGATACTGCTGTCAGTCCACTCACGCCGAGCGAAACAATAGCCACATACCCCCTCACTCGTACGTTCGGGTATGCACGCGGACTGCGTCGTCCTCGACATCGACGGGGTGCTCGTCGACGTTGCGGGCTCGTATCGCCGGGCGATCGTCGAGTCCGTCGAACGGGTCTACGACGACACCATCGAAAAGGAGGGGATACAGGCGTTCAAGGACGCCGGCGGGTTCAACAACGACTGGGAGCTGACCTACGCTGCCGCGCTCTACGTCCTCGCCCGCCAGGAAGGCTACGCCGACTCGATCGAGGCGTTCACCGACCGGATCGCAGCCCAGGGGGGTGGTCTCGAAGCGGCGCAAGCGGTCGTCGAGGCGGCCCTCTCGCCGGACGCCACGGAGCGCGTCCGCGGGCGCTGGGACCGCGAACGCCTCCGCGAGGTGTTCCAGTGGCTCTACCTCGGGGCCGATCTCTACGGCGACCTCGAAGGCGAAACCCCGCCGGGGGTCCCGACCGACCACCCGGGGTTCATCAACGACGAGCCCGTGTTGCTCGATGCGAGTACGAGGGAGTGCCTCGGCGACCGCTATGGGGTGGGCGTTCTGACCGGCCGACCTGCCGCCGAGGCCGAGATCGCCCTTTCGAGGGTGGGTCTCGCGGTTCCCAAGGACCACCGCTTTACGATGGACGACTGGGAGGAGGGCAAACCCCACCCCCGGGCGCTCGTGACCCTCGCCGAGCGCTTCGACGCGTCGTCGGTCGTCTTCGTCGGCGACACGCTCGACGACGTGCGGACGGCCCGAAACGCCGCCGAGGCCGATTCGGCGAGGGAGTACCACGGCGTCGGCGTCCTCACGGGCGGGTTGACCGGCGAGCGCGGCAGGGAGAAATACGAGCGAGAGGGCGCGGCTGCGGTCCTGGCGTCGGTCAACGACCTGCCGGCGCTGCTGGAGTGATCACTCGGCCAGCGACACCGGGCGCGTCCGCCCGCCGGGGTCGAACCGCCCGACGTCCCGTCCGGCCTCGCGCGCACGGTCGCGGATCGCCCGCGCGAGGGTCACGAGTTCGCGCCGTTCCTCGTTCGAGCGAAACTCGAGTCGAACCGCGTCCTCGCGCCGGGCGACGCGGAGGTGAAGCGAGAAGCCCGTCGGACGAACGACCGGTGCCATCGCCTCGACGTCGCCGTAGCGCACCCGCACCGTCCCGGGATCGGCCCTTGCCTCCTCGCGGGTCACCGCGAACGGATCGTACAGCCCGATCTCCTCGGGGAGATGCGCGAACAACCCATTGGCCCACGCACCGAGGGTCCGCGCGAGCGGGCCGTGGCGCGTCGGCGCGAGTAGGAAAACGCCGCGTTCGAGGAAAACCCGTCCCGGCTTCTTCTGACCGTCGGGCGGGTCGATCAGGACGTTGACTGTCTCGACACTACTCACGTCCGTTCGTCCCGACACACGCTGGTATAGTTTGTGGCCGACTCCGTTCTCCCCGACTCTCGGAACCTTTAGGCCGCGTCCCTCGTCACTGCCCGTATGCGAATCGCACTCTGTGGCGGCACGGGCGACATCGGGGCGGGGCTGGCGCTGCGCTTTGCCCGCGATACCGATCACGAGGTCCTGATCGGCTCGCGGGACCCCGAGAGAGCGCGGACGAAAGCCGACGAATACGGGGCCGAACTCAGTAATCGGGGAGTCGAGACGACGATCAAGGGCTTCGAGAACGCGATGGCGGCCGACCGGGCGGACGTCGTCGTGCTGGCGGTGCCGCCGTATCACATCCGTGACACTGTCGAGTCGATCGCCGACCGACTCGATCCTTCGACCACGCTCGTCAGTCCCGCGGTCGGAATGGAACGCGACGAGGCGGGCCTTCACTACAACCGTCCGTCGGCGGGGAGCGTCACGGCGATGGTCGCCGAGACAGCCCCCGACGACGTGCCCGTCGTCGGCGCCTTTCACAGCCTTTCTGCGGGTAAACTCGCGGACCTCGAGCGCGACCTCGAGGAGGACACCCTGCTGGTTGGCGACGACGAGGACGCCCTCGACGTCGTCCGGCAGCTCGCCGGGGAGATCGAGGGGCTGCGTGCGCTCTCGGTGGGCCCGCTCGCGAACGCCCCCGAGGTCGAGTCGCTGACGCCGTTGCTGATCAACCTCGCGACCCATACCGACCTCCACGACGTGGGCGTTCGCTTCGAGTGAGTCCGAAAAACGGTCCGAGCGGGCCGTTCAGGCGCCCGCTTCTTCGAGGGCGGTTTCGATGTCGTTACGCTGGGTGACCCCCACAAAACGCTCGACGACGCCGTCGTCGTTCTCGACGATCAGCGTCGGGAGCGAGCGGACCTGATATTCGTTTGCAGTCTCCTGGTCCTCGTCGACGTTGACCTTCTCGACGTGGAAGCGGCCGTCCCAGTCCTCCTCTAACTCCTCGAGGATCGGGTCCTGGGTCTTGCATGGTCCACACCAGTCTGCGTAAAAGTCTTTCAGGGTTACAGCCATCGTTCACCGAAGGCTACCCACTCGGTGCGGATAAGCGTTTCCTCCGACGTGCTTCGGTCGAAAGGTTTAGGTTGCGAGGCTTCCCGACCTCACTTATGAGCAGCGGACAGAACAGCGGCGGGCTGATGTCGAGTGCCGGGCTCGTCCGGTATTTCGACTCCGAGGACCGCAACGCGGTCACGTTCGATCCCAAGACAGTCATGGCCGTTTGCGTGCTGTTCGGGGTCTTCATTCAGTTCCTCAACGTCCTCGTCTAACGTGAGAGCGGTCCGTTTCGACAGCCGATGACGCTCACCGCCGGCGTTCTGGCGGTTCAGGGCGACGTCTCCGAGCACGCCCACGCGATCGAACGAGCGGCGAGGAACCACGGCCGTTCGGTCGCGGTCCGCGAGATCCGCTCGCGGGGCGTTCTCCCTGAGTGTGATCTCTTGCTCGTCCCCGGCGGCGAATCGACGACGATCTCCCGGCTGGTTCACGATGAGGGGATCGACACCGAGATCCACAGCCACGTCGAGCACGACAAGCCGGTGCTCGCGACCTGTGCGGGGCTGATCGTCTTCGGGCGAGCCACAGGTCGCGTCGAAACCCTCGGCGTGCTCGACGTTGACGTCGAGCGAAACGCCTTTGGCCGCCAGCACGACAGCTTCGAGACCGCCCTCGACGTGACGGGACTCGACGAGCCGTTCCCGGCGGCGTTCATCCGCGCACCCGCGATAACGAACCCCGGGAACTGTGCGGTGCTCGCCCGCGTCGCAGGCCGACCGGTCGCGGTGCGGCAGGGACCGATCGTCGCCACCGCCTTTCACCCGGAACTCACCGACGACGCCCGGATCCACCGCCTCGCGTTCTTCGACGGGCCGGCCGGTACACAGTAGGCCTTTAGTCGTCGGTCCCGTCGAGGAGGTATGAACGCCAGTATCGACGCCGTGCGTGTCGCTGGCACGCCAGACGGACCGGTCCCCGTGGTCGTCCTCACAGTCGACGACGAAGCCGACGTCGTGCCGATCTTCATCGGCTTCGAGGAGGCAAACAGCATCGCCCACGGAATGGACGCCTACGACATCGGCCGCCCGCTGACCCACGACCTCCTGCTCGACGTCATGGAGGAACTCGGGGGACGCATCGAGCGCGTCGAGATCGGCGAGATCAGCGAGGAGGGGACCTACATCGCGGATCTACACGTCGCTGGCCCCCGCGATTCGGTCGTCGTCGATGCCCGCCCGAGCGACTCGCTCGCGCTCGCGGCCCGGACGAACGCGCCCATCGCGGTGGCCTCCGAGGTCTTCGAGCAGGGCCGCCAGGACGCGGCGCAGTTCGAGGAACTCACCGACATCCGCGAGATGGGCGACCTGGTGGGGGAGGGGCTGTGAGCGATCCCGACGTCCTCGACGAACTCTTTGCGGTCATCGAGGACCGAAAGGAGACCCTGCCCGAAGGGTCATACACGACCTCGCTGTTCACCCACGAAAAGGGCCAGAACAGGGCACTCGAAAAGCTCGGCGAGGAGGCCACCGAGGTGATCCTCGCCGCGAAAGACGACGCGACCGACGAACTCGCAGCCGAGTCCGCGGACCTCGTCTATCACCTGCTGGTGGTGCTCTCGATGAACGGGCTGGATCTCGGCGACCTGCGCGAAGAGTTAGAGGAGCGACGTTAGCGGCGCTCGAAGCGGTAGCTGACGATCGCGCTCTCCTCGTCCCATTCGAAGTCGCCCGGATGGACCGCGACCATCCGTTCTCTGTACGCTTCGAGGTCCGCCGATCCCTCGCGTCTGGCGTCCGCGTCGGTCAGCTCCCCGAGGGTGCGTTCCTCGACGGCGACGATTTCGAAAGCCTCGCCGTCCAGCTCGAAGGTATCGCCCGTCTCGGCGTAGCGGGTCGTCGCCCCGCGGCTGAGCTGTGTCACCTCGCCCTCGCGGACGGCGTTTCGAACGTGCTCGTTGGGCAGCAACGCCTCGGGATCGATCTCTCCCATACCTCCGGGAGGGACCGCGTACAGTTAGTCGTTCAGGACCGCGCCGATCGCCCCGGCGACCGCGCTTTCGGCGGCCATTACGAGCGCGATCAGGACGACGACGGCGAAGACGCTGAACCCGGCCAGCGCCCCCGCGGCCCCGCCGACCGGCCCGCCCGCCAGCCCGACGAGCGCGATCGCACCCCACAACAGCACCCCGACGATCAGCCCGCCGAGACTCCCTGCCAAGCAGCCCGTGCCAGAACCCACCGAGCAGGCCGCCGCCGGCGACGTAGCCCGCGACGAACCCGCCGAGCAGCCCCGCCGTGAGTTGGCCCAGCCCGGGGACCGCGAGCCCGACCGCGCCCACGAGCAACGTCACCACGAATCCGTACCCGACCGCGCGCCAATCCGTCATGACCGTCAGTTGGTGATGAACCGAGAAAAGCCCGCCGCTCGACCAAAGCACGGCCTTTTATAGCGCGCCGCCGTAACGCGGGGTATGATTTTCGAGGACCTTCCGACGACGCCGAGATCGGAGGAACTCATCGACAAGGCGTTCTCGCGGGCGGCCCGGTCGGGGCGGGCGAAAAGCGGCGCGGAGGCCCAGCAGTCGATGCTCCAGACGGCGTCCAACATCCTCTCTGATAACTTAGAAAACGTCGTCACGTCCTGGCCCGACTTCGATACGGTCGACCCGTTCTACTACGAACTGGCCGACGCGCTCGTCGAGGTCGACGAACTCCGCAAGAGCCTCTCGGAGATCGGCTGGGCGAGCCGCAAGACCCGGGAGATCGGCCAGGAGTACCAGGGCCGTCTCAGAACCGACGCCGACCTCGCGCGAAAACACAGAAAGCAGGCGTTCGCGCGGCTCGCGAGCGTCCTCGAGGAGGTCGAGGACGACCTGTTGCGGATCGGAGAGGCCCGCGATCAGCTGAAGACGCTGCCCGAGATCCATCCCGACGAACCGGCGATCGTCGTCGCGGGCTACCCGAACGTCGGTAAATCCACGTTCGTCAACGACGTCACGAACGCCCGCCACGAGACGGCCACCTATCCCTTCACCACGAAGGGGATCGGCGTCGGCCACCTCACGCGCGATCACATCCGCTATCAGTTGGTCGATACCCCCGGCGTGCTCGACCGACCGCCGGCGGAGCGAAACGAGATCGAGTCCCAGGCGGTCAGCGCTCTAACACATTTGGCCGACTGCGTTCTGGTGTTCGTCGACGCGAGCGGGGCGTGTGGCTACCCGGTCGAAGACCAACTCGCGCTCCGCGAGGAGATCACCACGACGTTCGACGTGCCCGTCTTTACCGTCTGTAGCAAGGCCGATCGCTCGCGCGAGATCGAGGCCGATTTCTATCTGAGCGTCGAGGACGGGGAGGGCGTCGCGGAACTCCTCGACGGTGCGATCGAGGCCATCGGCTACGAACCGGAACTGCCGTTCGAGTCCTGAGCCGTCTGGTACTCCTGGAAGCGAACCCGCACCGAGGCCGGGCGATCGCTTCGCTCGTCGAGGCGCTCCTCGATGTCGGCCGCGAGGTCGCTCGGCGGGTCGCCCCCGCCGGTGTAGCTCGCGACGACGGTCACCGTTTCGGGGCCGGTGAGCGCGGAGAGGTCGCCGTACTCGTTGCGGACGGCGACGGCCGTTACGTTCTCGTGCTCTGTGAGTTCCGCGTGGACGACCTGGTTTACCGTTCGCTCGTGGCTGATCTGCTCGGCGGTCGCGACGCCCGTCAGGCCGATCACGGAAACGAGCAGGGCGATCGCGAGGAGGGTCTTCGCCGATCTCCACGACCCGCCCAAGAGGGAGCGATCGGGGCGATAGCCGAGTCCGAACAGGACGACCGCGCCCGCGAGGTTGATGGCTACGAGGGTGATCACGAGCAACAGGGCCGTACCCGCGGCGATCACCGGGTCACGCCACGCGATGGCGATGCCGGTCGCGGCGGCGGTCGGGATCAGCGCGGCGGCGATCATCACGCCGATCAGCGACATCGGTCCCTTCGTCGTGAGCCCGAAGGCGGCGGCCGCCCCCGCCGCCGTCCCGGCGATCAACGCCAACAGGGTCGGGGCCGTCCGCACCCCGATGAGCTCGATCGAGCCCAGCGCGAGGTCCGGTTGGGCGAACATCCCCCAGCGGATGACGGCCGCGAGCGCCGTCGCCCCGGCGATCGCCGCCACGAGTCCCATCGCCTGCAGCCGGATGCTCGCCGCGAGCATCTCGCGATCGCCCACCACCCCGCCGACGCTGGCGGTGAGCGCGGGCCCGACGATGGGGGCGATCACCATCGCGCCGACGACGATCGCCGGCGAATCGCTCAGCAGCCCCGCGGTCGCGATCCACGCCGAAAGCAACATCAGCGCGAGGAAGGACTTGGTGTCGTTGCTCATGTCGCTGGCTTTCGAGCGCAGTTCCCGTGTCGTGAGCGGGTCGAAGTCGCCGGCGTACCGCTCCATCAGCGTCTCGGCGTTGGGCGTCCGGGCGCTCTCGACCTGACTGATCACCGTATACGTGTCCTCGTAGCCCGCCTCGTCGAGCGATCCGAGCACGTCCCCGACCGCGTCGGTCGGCAGGGGGAACTCGATCAGGACGGAATCTCCCGTAGCGTTCTCGCCGCTGATGACGTAATCGACGTCCTTGTCCTCGAGGACGTCCACGATCGTCTCACGATCGTCCTCGTCGACGAGAATCCGAACCTGGCGCACACCGCCCCTACTCCGGACGGGAGAAAAAGGTTGTGCCCGGCAGCGGCAACCGTCTCGCCGGCGAGCCCGCCCGACCAGTCGGGCTCCGTGAACGACGCAACCGGCGGCTCACTGCTCCCAGTCGATGGCGGTCGTTCGCTCCGAACTTCGGAGGATGAACGGCCCCAGCGCGCCGGTCCGCTTCGAGACGGTCGCGATCCGAACCACGTAGGCGGCCAGTACGAAAAAGGGCACGAGCCCGAGCGCCGTGCTGGCGCTTACGACCCAGACCACGTCGTCGATGCCGCCCGTCGCACCCGGAAACGATCCCGGATCCAGGTAGAGCACCGTCCCGAGCGACACGATCAGCGCCGGGATCGCGGCGTAGAGGATCGACCGCGTGAGGTTGACGAGCTCCCACTGGAAGTACAGTGACTTGAAGTGTTCGAGCGCCGGGCCGAACAGCGTCAGTATCTCGACCAGGTCCTCGAACGCTTCGAAGTCCTCCTCTTCGAGGCTGTCGGCGTGTTCGTCCCGGAGTCGTCGCACCGCGTAGATCTTCCAGGAGTAGTTGTAGTTCAACCCCGAGCGAAGCACGCTGAACTCCCCGAACTCCGCCGTCTCTAGCTGCTCGTAGATCTCCTCGGAGTTCTCCACGACGTTCCCGACGAGCCGGTCGGTCCGGGCGCGAAGCTCCTCGTCGTCGTTGTCGGCGACCGCCTCTCGGAGCGCCTCGGCCCGGTCGGCGCTCGTCTGGACGAGCGCCTGAAGGAACTGTGCGGGATCGGGCGGGCCGATCGAGCCGAACAGCAGTTCGACCTCCTGTCGGAACTCCATGGCCTCGTCCATCCACTGGTGGTGATCGCCCAGTTGGCCGATCTCTTGGGAGAGAACCAGTTGGTTGATCGAGACGACGAGCGTGACGCCGGTGATGAGCGAACCGATCAGCGCCTGGAAGGCGGTCTCGACCGGATCCGCATTCCCCATCATCTCGCCCAGTGGCGGCGCCGCCGCCCCGAACGCGACCAGCACTGCGAAGGTGAGAACCGAGAGCAGCCCCCCGATCAGCCACCGGTTCGCGTCGAGAAACAGCCAGAGTGCGATCCGGCTCTCGCCGGTTCGTCCCCGCAGCGTGTCGGTCAACGCCAGCCTGTCCATGAGCGACCTACAATACCCGCGCGGAAAGGAATTGAGATCCCTCGGACGACGGATTTTCGCGTCCGGTGCGGTCGGAACACGGTGGGGTGGTTCGACCCGGGGGCGTCATCCTACTTGCCGGCGCTCGACCTCGATGAACCGGACTTCGACGGTCACGTCCTGCTGGACGGTCTCGTTGATCCGCTGTGCGAGCACGTCCGCCAGCGCCGCCCGGTCGGGGTCGTTCTCGTACCCGACAGTGACCGTCACCTGCGTGATTCCCTGGTTGATCCCCACGATCGATCCCTGATCATAGGTGACACCCTGGCCGGTCGAGGACTGGAGTTCCAACAGCGTGAACTGTTCGTACTGGGCCTCTTCGAGGGTCTCTTGGGCGCTGTTTCTGATCTCCTGTTGGGCCACGGAGGTCTGGTAGGTCGAGTAGGTGACGCCCCCCAGAAAGACCGAGAGCACGAGGACGACCGCCGCGAAGGCCGCGACGTTGCGAAGCATCTTGCGGTGGGCGTCGTCGGTCTCGAACCAGTTGCGGGGCCGATAGCCGGTGTACCACAGCGTCGCCACGCCCGCGAGGTTGACCGAGACGGCGTTGACCAACACGAGCACGGTCGCCCCGACCGTCTCCATGACCAGCCCCCACGCGATGGCGATGCCCGCGGCGGCGGCGGGCGGGATCAGCGCCGCGGCGATCATCACGCCCACGAGCGCGACCGAGATGCCCGTCGAGAGCGCGAGCACGCCCGCGACACCGGCTCCGAGCGCGACGGCCAACAGGAGCAGGTCGGGGGTGAACCGCTCGCTGATCTCGCCGATCGAGGAGAGTTCGATCCCCGGCGGAACGATGTTCGCCGTCTTGAGCAGCCACGCGAACACCGCCGCACCCGCGATCGCGAGGCCGAGCCCGAACGCCTGGTATTTGAGCCCGCCCCAGAACATCTCGTCGTCGTCGGTGACGGTGCCGACGCTTGCGGCCAGCGCCGGGCCGATCAGGGGCGCGATCACCATCGAACCGACAACCACCGCCGGCGAGTCGAGCAACAGTCCGGCGGTCGCGACGATCGCGCTGATCAGCGTCATCGCCACGTAGACCGGGAACGTCGGGGTCATGTTCTCGGCCTCGGTGTGCAGCTCCTGTCTGGAGATGCGCTCCTCGTCGGTGTCGTCGGTTGAGTAGCGTTCCTCCAGCTCGTCGAACTGCCGGGAGACGACCGTCTGGGCGTCGACGACGACGGTGTAGGACTGTTCTTCGAGGCCCAGCTCCTGTAGCTCGTCGAGGATCGGCTCGACGGCGTTGTCGGGCAGCGGGAAGTAGACCACGCCGGTGTACTCCCGACCGCTCGTCTCGTCGGTCACCACGTAGTCGATCCCCTCGTCGTCGAGCGTCCCCAACACCGTCTCTCGCTTGCCGGCCGGGATCGTGACCTGTACCAGACGCACACCACGGGTTCAGCAGGCGGACGCAAATAACCCTCGGAAGGGGAGCCGACAGTATATACCGCGCCGCCGGGTAGACGAACCATGTTCGAGGGGCGACCCGACCGAGGAAGCGAGATCGCGTTCGTCGGCCGGTCGAACGTCGGCAAATCGACGCTGATGCGCGAGTTCACCGGCCACACGTTCACGACGGGAAAGAAACCCGGCGTTACCCGCTCGCCGAACCACTACGACTGGGCGGGCGCGGACTTCACCTTCACTGATCTGCCGGGGTTCGGGTTCATGGAGGGCGTCGAGGAGGGGACTCGCGAGGCGATCAAGACCGATATCGTCCAGTACATCGAGGAACACAGCGCGGAGATCCTCGTCGGCGTGCTCGTCGTCGACGGCAAGGCCGTCATCGACATCATCGACCGCCACAGCGAGCGCGGGGAGGTCCCCCACGACGTCGAGATGTTTCACTTCCTCCGGGAGGTCGAAATTCCGACGGTCGTCGCGGTCAACAAGATGGACAAGGTCGACGACCGGGACGAGCGCCTCGACGCCCTCTGTGATCGCCTCGGCTTGCCGGGGCCGTGGCAGCAGTGGCGCGACGTCGTGGCCCCCATCTCGGCGAAACGCGGGCAGATCGACCCCCTACGCGAGGCCCTCGAGACGCACCTGCGCGAACAGCACCGCGACGACCTCCTCCAATTCGTTCGATAAGCTTGCGAACGCAAGCTCAACTCCCTTCGGAACGCTGCGGTCAGGGTTTCGCATGGCACTGAAAACCTACACTCTCCACGTCGAAGAGAGCGAGACCGAGGACGGCCTCGATGTCGACGTCTACGACGCGGACGGCACGATCGAGGCCTCGACGTGGATCGGTTACGAGGACTACGGTGTGACCTCTCGGGGCGGGGACCCGGAGCCGACCGAGACGACGTTCAGCGCCGACGTGCTGACGCTCGACCTGCAGGTCGAACGCGACGAGGCGGCCTTCCTCATTCGGGTGCTCGGGGACGCAGAAATCCTCGCGAGTAAGCGACTCGTCGACGAGGCGTGGGGACTCGCCGCCCGGTGACGTTCAGACGACCCTGTTTTCGAAGGTTCCATCCGCCGCGATCCGCTCGAGGTTCGTTCGGACGATCCCGGCGACGCCCTCGTAGTACTCGCGCGTGAAGGCCGCGACGTGGGGCGTGACGGTCACCTCCTCGAACCCCCACAGCGGCGACTCTTCGGGGAGGGGTTCGGTCTCGAAGACGTCGAGCGCCGCCCCCCGGATCTCCCCGTCTTCGAGGGCCGCCACGAGCGCGTCCTGATCGACGACCCCGCCGCGGGCGACGTTGATTAGGTAACTCTCCTCGTCCATCGCCGCCAGTTCGGCCTCGCCGATCAACCCCCGGGTGTGCTCGTTGAGCGGGGTCGCAAGCGCGACGAAGCGCACCCCCGAAATCGCCTCGTGGAGGTCCTCGCTCGCGTAGACCCGATCGACACCCTCGACGGGCTCCTCGCTGCGTCTGACCCCCGTGACCGTCATGCCGATCGCGTCGGCCCGGTCGGCGATCCCCCGCCCGAGCGTTCCGAGGCCGACCACGCAGACCGATTCGCCCGCGAGAGTGAACGGGACGTCCCAGTCGGGCTTGTCCCACTCGCGGCGTTCCTGCTGGCGGGCGTACTGCTGGAGACGACGCGAGACGCCGAGCATGTACCCGAGTACGGTCTCGCCGACGCTGTCGCCGTGGATCCCTGTGCTGTTGGTGAGGACGATCCCGCGGTCCTCGAGCTCCGGGAGGGGAAAGCGGTCGTAGCCCGCCTGGATCGAGTGGATCCACTCCAGATCGAGGAAGGCTTCCTCGTGAGCGAACGTGACAACGGCATCACACGCCGAGATGGCCGCCGCGTCGTCCACGACGACGACCTCCGGATGCAGGTCCGCGAGGGCCTCGCACAGTCGTTCGGGCGGGAAGACGGCGCTCACCGAGTCGTGGATGCCGAGTCGTTCTACGTGCATGGGACGGCTTGACCTACCGGGGGGTTGAATCTTCCGAGAACGCCCTGGCGTCGCGTCGAATGACGGCTCGGGAAAACACCTCGTCACACGGGGCTCGGTGGGGGTAACCCTCGTCACTGCCGTCGGCACCACTACCCCTCGGAGGGGTTTGGCTCTTTCCACCGCGCCCGGCGCTCGTGGTCGGCCGCCCGCTCGCCGATGGCGGTCGCGTTGAGCAGTCCTTCCTCGGTGATCAGACCCGTGATGAGGTCCGGCGGCGTGCGGTCGAACAGCGGACACTCGACGGCAACGGCCTCGCGGTCGGTGATCGCCTCGGAGTCGATCGATTCCAGTACTGGCTCGGTCGCCGGGCTGATCTTATCGACCGCCGCGACGGCGTAGACCGGCACGCCCTCGCGGGCAGCCACGACCGCCGCCGTCCGGGTGCCGACCTTGTTGACGACGCTTCCGTCGGCGAGGACGGTATCGGCGCCCACGAGCACCGCGTCGACGTCCGCCATGACGTGGGCGATTGCCGCGTCGAGGGTCACGGTCACGTCCGCGTCTTCGGCGAGATCCTCGGCCACGTCGATCCCTTCCCGGTCCGGGCGGGATTCGAGGACGATCACACGATCGGGATCGCCCGCCGAGAACGCCCCGCGGACCGTGCCCGATCGCGAAAGGGTCAGGACCGTCCCCTCGACGCGCTTTGTGGCGTTCTCGGCTGCCCGCCCGTCGGCGGCGAGCGCCCGGTCGATGCCCGCTCGGGTGGCCCGTTCGAGCGCCACGGCGTCGGCCGTCCCCGCGGCCTCGGCCATCGCCCGGTTGATCCGGTTCATGACGGCGGCCATGCTCGGGCGCGCTTCGAGTAGGGCGTTCGCCTGCTCGACGAGCGCCGGCCAGTCGGCCCCCTCGCCCGCTCGGTCGCGAAGCACCTCCAGCGCCCGCACGGAGACGGCCGCCGACCCCTGGGTGCGATCCCCACGGACGCTCTCGACGGTGGGGGCGACGGCGCTGTAGGCCCGCCACGATCCGGCCGGCGTCTCGCGGCGGCGGATCTCGGTTGCGTGGACCCACTCGCCGTCGTCGGTTTCGGGCGACTCACACGCGACCAGAAACGGGTACACCGTCCGGTCGTCGATCTCGACGGGCGCTCCCTCGCGGATCGTCACCGGGCCTTCGACTCCCGTCGACTCGACCGCCCGCGAGGCCGCCGCGGCCGGATCGTCCCCGACCGCACTCCAGGGGAGTTCCCAGCCCGGCGTTCCTGCCCATCGCCGGAGCAGGACCCGCCCCCGATGGCGGAGGACGACCGTCGCGCGCTCCGTCCTCATGCCCGGCGCTTTGCCGGGCGAGCGTTTGTAGCTATCGTCCGGCCGATTATCTATCTTGATGAAAACATATAGATTTATACACTTATGGAACATATCATACTGCTGAGAACATGACCAAGCAACACCGCAGAACGTTCCTCACGACCGTCGGCGTGGGTATGGGCAGTGCCGCCCTCGCTGGCTGTATCGGTTCGCGCGAGGACGACGGCGACACCGACGACCCGGACGGGGATACGAACGACCCGACCGGCGACGACGGGACTGACTCCCCCGACGCGGACGTCACGGCACCCGCGATCGCCGACGGCGAATCGATCGACGACTTCGAGGAGATCGAGTGGAACCCGCTCTACGATCACACGACCGTCGAGGCGAGCGACGAGGCGCTCGTCGGCGACGGGTCGATGCTCGTCGAGGCCGATACGACCGAGTCGATCGGTGCCTACCGCGTGTTTCCCGACGGCCTCGACGTCGAGGGCAAGGATCTCTCGGTCGCGATCAAGATCGAATCGCCCACGCCCGCCCGCGTCGTCCTCGAGGCGCGCGCGCCCGGTCGGAGCGACCAGCTGACGAGCGCCCGGTCGATCCCCAGCGAGTTCACCGGCTGGTTCCGCATGGAGGCCGGCTGGACGGGCAAGCGCGGCGAACCGAACCTCGGGAACGTCCGCGAGCTTCGCATCTACGTCCAACCCCACAGCGACACCAACCCCACCACTCGGTTCCTGGTCGACGACCTGCGTGCGACCGAGCGCGGCGATCAGGGCTACGTCGTCCTCACGTTCGACGACGGGGTCCAGAACCAGTATACGACCGCCATGCCGATGCTCGAAGAGCGCGGTTGGCCCGGCGTCGCGGCGGTCATTCCCGACTCGATCAACCAGCCCGACCGCCTGACCGTCGATCAGTGTCGCGAGATGCGAAGCGCCGGCTGGGACATCGCTTCCCATCCGCACACGGCGCTGCCGGAGATGGAGTCCCACGACGAGCGGGTGGGGTATCTCGAGGACGCACGCGACTACATCGCCAACCGGATCGACGAGGACGGCGCGAACCACTACTTCGCGCCGTACAACCGAATGGACGCCGACTCGCTCGAGGCCGTCCGTGAGGTGTTCGATCACTCGTACATCCACGGCGGCCAGCCCAACATCGCCCCGCCGACCGACGGCCACATGGTCTCGCGGGTCAACGGCTACGCCCTCGACGAGGTCTCCGATCTGCTCGATCTGGCGGCCGAGTACAACCAGGCCGTCGTCACCCTCGTTCACGGGGTGGGCGACACCACGAGCGACCTGAACGACATCTCCGAGGCGGACTTCGAGACGCTGCTGGACGAGATCGAATCGCGCGACCTCCAAGTCGTCACCGCCTCCGAACTCGCCAACGTCTGAACGGCTCCCTCTGCCCCGCTTCGGCCCTCCCCAACCTCGCCGGTGTCGGCGACCTTTTGACCCGCCCCTGCTGAGTCCCGGTATGCGACTCACGCCCGTCCCCGGACTCCCGGAGATCCGTCCCGGCGACGACCTCGCCTCGCTCGTTGCCGAGCGGGTCGATCTATCCTCGGATTCGATCCTCTGTCTCGCGAGCACCGTCGTCTCGAAGGCCGAGGGTCGGATCGCTTCCCTCGACGAGTTCCCGGCCGGCCCGCGCGCCCGCGAGATCGCCGCTCGACTCGGGGAGCTCACCGATGAGGAGAAAGACCCCCGGTTCGCACAAGCAGTGTTGGAGGAGAGCACCGAACTCATCACGGAGGCCCCGTTCTTGCTCACCGAGACGCGCTTCGGCCACGTCTGTGTCAACGCCGGGATCGACCGCTCGAACACGGGCGACGGCGAGATACTCCTCCTGCCCGAACGGCCCTCCGAGAGCGCCGCTCGCCTCTCGGAGGCCCTCTCGGTCCCCGTGATCGTCACCGACACCTGCGGGCGACCGTTTCGCCATGGCCAGCGCGGGGTCGCCATCGGCTGGGCGGGAACCCCCGCGAGCCGCGATTGGCGCGGCGAGAACGACAGGGATGGCCGGGAGCTCGGGGTCACAGTGGAGAACGTGATCGACGAACTCGCCGCGGCGGCGAACCTCGTCGCCGGCGAGGGGGCCGGTGGCGTGCCCGCTGTCGTCGTCGAGGACTTCGAGTTCGGGGAGATGGATGGAAGCGACGAGCACTTTCGCGAGATAGAGAGCGATTACGTCCGTCAGGCGCTCCGGGGGTGGTCGTATGACCGAGCGTAAGCGAGCGAACGAAACGACACCGGAGGAACACTCCGGGGGAGGTCCCACGAGTGCGAACCGGAACGTGGTGGGGATCGAACTCACACCTGAACACCCGGCCGCGCGGATCGGCGCCTGTGGTGCGCTCGCCGAGGAGGCCGGTTTCGACACCGCCTTCGTGAGCTGTCACTACAACAACCGCGACCCGTTCGCCGCCCTTTCGGAGATCGCTCGCCGAACCGACTCCCTCCGGGTGGGTCCCGGCGTCGCGAACCCCTACGAGACCCACCCCGTGGCCCTGGCCTCGCGGGTGGCGACGCTCGACGAACTGAGCGACGGGCGGGCGGTCTTCGGGATCGGCGCGGGCGACGCCTCGACGCTGTCTAATCTCGGCTACGAACGGGACCGACCGCTCCGGCGCGTGCTCGAATCGTTCAAAGTGGCACAGGACCTCTGGGCGGGCGAACGGGTCAACCACGAGGGGACCTTCACCGCGATCGACGCGGGGCTGAACTACGAGGTCGGATCGATCCCGGTCTACGTCGGCGCACAGGGCCCCCATATGATACGTATGAGCGCGAAACACGCCGACGGCGTCCTTCTGAACGCCGCCCATCCCGACGACTTCGCGTGGGCGGCAGAGCGCGTTGAGCAAGGACTCGCAGAGCGGCCCGAATCGCGGGGCCCGTTCGATTTCGCGGCCTTCGCGAGCCTCAGCGTCGCCGAGGACGGCGACGCGGCGCGCGAGGCGGCCCGGCCCCCGGTCGCCTTCATCGCTGCCGGGGCGGCCCCGCCGGTTCTGGAGCGCCACGACCTCGACGGGGAACTGGCGGGCGAGATCGGCGAACACATCGGCGCAGGGGCGTTCTCCGAGGCGTTCTCGCTCGTCTCCGAGGAAATGATCGACGCGTTCTGTATCGCGGGCACGCCCGGGACAGTCGAGCGGCGGGTGCGCGAGATATCGGCGTACACCGACGGTTTTGTCGTCGGATCGCCGCTGGGCCCCGACATCGAGGCGGCTATCTCCCTTGCTGGGGCGGCGATCGACCGAGCGTATCGGGAAGGATAGAATCGAGGATCCCGCCGGCGGCGAGCACGCCGAACGCCACCGAGGGAACGACGACGAACAGGAAGCCGAACAGCATGAGGACGACGTTGATCGGATCGCCAAGCGCGACGTCGCTGAAGTACCCCACGAGATCGATCGCGTCCTGGATCGGAGTGACCATACCGACCGTAGTTTCGGGTGGTACTTGTGTGTGCTGTTCTATCGTATCGGCGTGAACGAGTCCCCCGAAACGGCGGCCGATCCGCTCGGATCGGTCTACGGCTGGTCGCCCGAGGGCGTCGTCTGCGAGTGCTGTGGCGAGCCGACGGACCGGTGGTGGCGCGACGAGGGGGTCGTCTGTCCCGCCTGTAAGGTGTGGTCCGACCCCGCCGACGGCGTGCAGCCGCCGGAATGATCCGGGTCCGTTCGTCGCCCCCGACAACGTTTAATAGGTCGATTTCGTACGTTCGACTGTAATGTCGGAAGTCTGCTCGACGTGTGGACTGCCCCAGGAACTCTGCGTCTGCGAGGACGTCGCCAAGGAGTCCCAGCAGGTCAACATCCGCATCGACGAGCGCCGCTACGGAAAAGAGGTAACGATCATCGAAGGACTCGACCCCCGCGACGTCGACCTGAGCAGTCTCTCGTCGGACCTCAAGTCGAAGTTCGCCTGCGGGGGCACCGTCGAGGACGGCTCCATCGAGCTCCAGGGCAACCACTCCGGTCGCGTCGAGGACTTCCTCCGCGATAAGGGGTACTCGGTCGCCTGATCGATCCCTCTGATAGCGCCTAAAAGGGCGCGTCGGCCCCGGTTTTCTCACGTTCCTTCCCGTCCTCCAGTTCGTACTCCCGGCTCCACGCCTCCAGCCCGCCCGCGAGGCTCCGGACCGTTCCGGTGGCTCCCTCGTAGGAGTCGATGATCCGGACCGCCTGCAGGCTCGCCTTGCCGTGCGGACAGACGGTGACGACCCGCTCGTCGCCCGCGAACCGTTCGATCTCTTGGGGGAGCGTCCGAAACGGGACGTTCTCGCTACCGGGAATCGCTCCCCGGTCGAAAGCGGCCGGCGAACGGATGTCGACGATCCGTACCTCTTCGTCGGCCTCTAGCAGCGTGTCGAGCTCTTCGGGACTGATCTCGTCGTCTCGATCGCTCATGGGGTCGGTAGCGACCCGTCGCGGATAAATCCCTAGAGCAGCCCCTCCTCGCGGGCGAGCAACAGCCCCTCAAGGGTCGCGTCGTTGGTCGGCTCCTCGCGGGCGCGTTCGAGCGCCCTCTCGATCGGCACCGACCGCACCGAGATGAACTCGTTGTCGTCGAGTTCCCGCTCGACGGGGGTGAGCCCTTCGGCGAAGACGACCCCCCGCTCGTGGCGCAATGCGCCCGTCGCGACCCACATCCGCTGGAGGACCGAGACGCCCGCGGCCGCAAAGCCCGTCTCCTCTCGCAGTTCGCGCGCGCCGGCCTCGCCGAAGGACTCGCCGTCCTCAACGATCCCCGCGGGCAGTTCGAGGTGGGTTTGGCCGATGGCGGGGCGGTACTGCTCGACGAAGACGACCTCCTCGCCGGTCGAGGCCACCACCACGGTCGCGGGCGGGAGCTCGGCCCAGTAGTACTTCTTGGTCGTGCCGTCGGGCTGTTCGACGAGGTCGTACCCGCCGGTGTACCAGCCGGTTTCGTACTCCGCGACCGATTCGAGCACCGTCCAGTCGTCGTTCATGATCCCTCCCTGGACCCCCGTCCGATAAAGCGTCCCGGTTACCGGCCGTCCCCGTCGAACAGCGGCCGGTAGAGCCTGCCAAACGCCTGTCTACGCAGCGTCCCTCGCGCCGCCTCGGGTTCGTTCTGATAGGTCGCCGCGACCCCCTCGCCGTCGAAGGCGTGCCACACCACCCGGTCGACGTTCTCGCTACCCATCACCGACACCTCGCCCGAAAAGCCCTCGCGCCACCCCTCGAAGTCCTCGCGCGAGCCGTCGTGTACTTCGAGCAACGAGGCAAAGAGCGCGTCGCGGGCTGTTTCGACGACCTCGCCGGTGACGCGTTCGCGGTACTCCTCGCGGTCGAACCCCATCGCTTTAGCGACCTCGCGGGTCACGACCTGTGCGCTCGGACCGACCGACTCGTAGAGCGTACGGGCCTCCTCGGGCTCTTCGGGCGCCAGCCAGCCGTCGGTTTCGCTCATACCCTTGGTTTCCCGGCGGGCCTTATTCCTCCTCGGATTCGTACATCTCGCGGGTCATCGCTTGTGCCTCCGCGAGGACGTCGCTTGCCTCCCCGCCCATCGCTTGGCGGCCGTGCTGGCGCGGGACCGCGTCCTCGAGCCGACCCGAACCGCCGTGTCCCGTCGTGGTGTCCTCGAAGGTCGTCTCGAACTCCTCCTCGGGTGCGAACGTCGCGACCCGTTCGCCGAGGCTCTCGGGGCCCATCCCCTCCCAGTCGGGGACGTGTTCGTCGAGCCACCCCTCGTGGTCCTCGCGCCCGAGCATGGCGGCGAAGGCGAGGTGGTTCGCCAGATGCTTCTCGTCCTGCTGGGGGATCTCACAGATCGGACAGGCATAGCCCATAGGCTCCGTACGAACGCAACGCCTAACGACCTTACGCCTCGATCGGCCGCACCATCACGAGGGCGGTCTCGCCGTCGGCGTAGTACCGCGGGATCCGCCGGCGGAGTTCGAACCCGAACTCCCGGTAGAGCGAGAGCGCCGGTTCGTTACCGTCGCGAACTTCGAGTTTGACCCAGCCGACGCCGTTGTCGCCGAGGATTGATAGCGCCTGTGAGAGCAACTGTCGGCCGATCCCCTCGCCGCGGTGGTCGGGAGCCACCGCGATGTCCTTGACGTGCCCGATCGCCCGGCCGCCGTTCGGGACGCTGTCGGCGACGACGTAGCCGACGACACCCCCCTCGTCGTCCCAGGCGACGAGGAAACCGGGCTCGCCGAGAAACCTCTCGAACGCCGAGAACGGCCACGGCTGTGGGAACGACGCCTTCTCGATATGGTAGATCGCGAGCAGGTCCGCTCGCGTGGCCGTCCGAACGGACGTGGGTGTCACCGCAGTCACGACCGTCGATACGGTTTCGGAGAGTATAACCACTGGGTCTGTCGTCTTCATGCCGAAAACTGGACGAATCCAGTCTCCAAAGCTATAAACCCCGGGAGTTGCCTCTCACACACAATGCGACGCAGAACGTTTCTCACGTCCACAGCGGCTGGAGTTCCGGTACTGACTGCCGGCTGTCTCATCAACGATGAGGGCAACGGCGGCGGGGGCGGCGATGGGGGGGCTGGCGATTCGGACGTCACCGTTGGGATCGTCTACTCGACGGGCGGGCTCGGCGACGAGTCGTTCAACGACATGGCCAACCAGGGGATCGAGCGGGCCCAAGAGGAGCTTGGCATCGAGTACCAGAGTGCAGAACCCGGTTCGCCAGCGGACATGAACGACATGCAACGGCAGTTCGCCGGCAACGACGCCATCGACGTCGTGGTCTGTATCGGGTTCGACCACGAGGCCGACCTCCAGAACAACGCCACGGAGTTTTCCGACACGCAGTTCGTCCTCGTCGACGCGGTCGTCGAGGCCGAGAACGTCGCGAGCTACGTCTTTCGCGAACAGGAGGGATCGTTCCAGGTCGGTCACCTCGCGGGGCTGTTGACCGGGACGGAGTACGCCCACGGTGGGGGCGAGACCAATCCAACCGAATCGATCGTCGGCTTCGTCGGTGGCGAGGAGACCTCGCTGATCGAGCGCTTCGAGGCGGGCTACGTCGCCGGCGCACAGTACGCCGACGAGGCGATCCAGACGCCCTCGGCGTACGCCGGGAGTTGGACCGACCCGACGACGGGCCAGGAGATCGCAAGCGGGATGTACAACGACGGCGCGGATATCGTCTATCACGCCGCCGGCGGGACCGGTGGTGGCGTCTTCGAAGCCGCTCAGTCGAGCGGTCGTTTCGCCATCGGCGTCGACGACGACCAGTCGGTGAGCGCCGAGGCGTTCAGTGACGTGATCGTCGCGAGCATGATCAAACGCGTCGACACCGCCGTCTTCGAGTCGATCCAATCGATCGTCGAGGACTCCTTCGAGGGCGGACAGGTCAACGACCTCGGGCTCGAAGAGGAGGGCGTCGGTGCGGTTATCGGCCAGGACTTCGAGGGTGAACTGCCCACGGAGATCACCGACGCACTCGCGGAGTCCCGGCAAGCGATCATCGACGGCGAGATCGACGTGCCTACTACGCGCGATGGGCTCTGAACCCGAGACACCGCCGGGCGAGACGCCTGCAGTCCACCTCGATGGCATCACCAAGCGCTTTCCGGGCGTGGTCGCCAACGACGACGTCAATTTCCGTGTCGAACGCGGGACGATCCACGCGTTGATCGGGGAGAACGGGGCCGGCAAGACGACGCTGATGAACGTCCTCTACGGGCTGTACGAACCCACCGAAGGTACGGTATGGATCGACGGCGAGGCCCACGAGTTCGACGGGCCGAGCGAGGCGATGGCCGCCGGCATCGGCATGATCCACCAGCACTTCATGCTCGTCGATACGATGACCGTCGCCGAGAACGTCGTCCTCGGTGACGAGCCGAAAAAGTGGGGTGGGCTGGCGACCGACACCGACCGCGCGATCGAGGAGACGCGGACCCTCGCCGACCGGTACGGCTTCGACGTCGACCCGACCGAGCACATCGAGGAGATCAGCGTCGGCGAACAACAGCGCGTCGAGATCCTCAAAACGCTCTACCGTGGCGCGGACGTGTTGATCCTCGACGAGCCGACGGCAGTGCTCGCCCCCCAGGAGATCGACGCGCTGTTCGACGTTCTCGACGAACTGATCGCCGAAGGGAAGACGATCGTCTTCATCACGCACAAGCTCGGGGAGGCACTGGAGGCCGCAGACGAGATCAGCGTCCTTCGAGACGGCGAGCTGGTCGGAACGATCCCCGCCGAAACCGCGACACGCGAGGAGTTGGCGAGTATGATGGTCGGCCGGGACGTGATCCTCGAGATAGACAAACCACCCGCAGAGCGCGGACAACCGGTGCTCGAACTCGCTGACCTCGTCGTCGAGGACGACCGCGGGGTTACGGCTGTCGACGGCGCGGGCTTTACCGTCCACGCCGGCGAGGTCTTCGGTATCGCCGGCGTCGACGGCAACGGGCAGACGGAACTCGTCGAGGCGATCACCGGGCTGCGCCCAGCCGAGTCGGGATCGCTCACGTTCGACGGCCGGGAGATTACCGACAGCCCGCGCCGCGATCGGATCGGGGCGGGGATGGCCTACGTCTCAGAGGACCGCCAGAAGCGAAGCCTCGTCATGGAGTACGACCTCCGGCGAAACGGGCTGTTGGGCTGTCAACGGCTCCCTAGGTTCTCCGATGGCTGGCGGATCGACTGGGGAAAAACCGAGGAGTACGTCGACAACGTGATCAGCGAGTACGACGTCCGCCCGCCCGACACGAGCGCTCTTGCACACTCGCTGTCCGGCGGGAACCAACAGAAGTTCATCGTCGGCCGGGAGTTCGAGCGCGATCCCTCGCTGGTCGTAGCCTCCCAGCCGACTCGCGGCGTCGACATCGGGAGCATCGAGTTCATCCACAACCGCCTGCTCGACCTCAGAGCCGACGGGAAGGCACTCTTGCTCGTCTCCTCGAAGCTCGATGAGGTCCGACGGCTCGCAGACCGCCTCGCGGTGATGCACGACGGCGAAGTGATGGCGGTCGTCGACTCCGATGCAGTCACTGAAGAGGACCTCGGTCTCCTGATGGCCGGCGAGCGCCCGACCGGACTCGATACCGAGGGGGAACGAACCGAACGGAGGGAGGTCGTGTGAGCGATTGGCGCGAACGGACCGACGCCTCGCTCGACTGGCTCGTCAACGCCTCTGCCGTTCAGCGGATCCTCGCCAGCCTCACCGCACTGGTTTTTGCCGTGCTCGTCGGCACGGTTCTGGTGTTCGTCTCGGGCTTCGTCGCGGACTGTTCCGACCCGTTCATCTACATCCCCGGTGTCGGCTACGGTTGTTACAACCCCGTCGAGATGTACGGGACGATGATCAACGGTGCGTTCGGGTCGCTGACGGCACTCGGGCGCACCCTCCAGGAGACGACGCTGCTTCTCTTTACCGGGCTGTCGGTCGCCGTTGCCTTCCGCGCAGGGCTGTTCAACATCGGGACGCAGGGACAGATGGTGCTCGGAGCGCTTGCGGCCGCGCTGACCGTCATCGCGCTCGGCGACGTCGTCCCCGCCACTATCGTCGGCGCGCTCGTCGTGATCCCCGTCGGGATCGTCGTCGGTGCGCTCGTCGGCGGGTTCTGGGGGATGATTCCGGGCGTGATGAAGGCGTACGCCGACGCCCACGAGGTGATCACCACGATCATGCTGAACTTCGTCGCCACGGGCATCGCCTTCTGGGCCGTCCAGAACCACGTCGGCAACCTCGAAACCGACTCGGTTCAGACCCACTCGATCCCCGAACTCGCGCGTCTCCCGGCGACGATCTCGGGCGCGCGCTTTTCGATCTACGCCCTGCTCGGCGCGCTACTCATCGCCGTCGGGATCTACCTGCTCTACACTCGGACGGTGCTCGGCTACGAGCTTCGCACGAGCGGAATCCAAGAGACCGCCGCCGAGTACGGCGGCGTGAACGCGAAACGCAACATCGTCACCAGCATGACGCTTTCGGGTGCGCTCGGTGGGGTCGCGGGCGCGATCTACGTGACGATGATCCAGTACCGCTGGCAGGCCGGCATCCCGGCGCTCGGGTTCGACGGCATCGCGGTCTCGATCCTCGCGGGCAACAACCCACTTGGCGTGATCCCCGCGGCCCTGCTCTTCGGCGGGATGAAAACCGGCAGCGTCGCGGTCGACCTCTCGCTTGGTGTCCCGAACGAACTCGTCGAGGTGCTCAGAGGGCTGATCATCCTCTTTATCGCCATGCCGGAGTTCTTCCGTATGCTCGGGAAACGTGCCGGCTACGGTGGGGGTGAGGCGGAATGAACGCGCCGACGGTCTCCCGCAGACAGGGTCTTACCATCGGCGTGGTCCTCTTTGGCCTGCTGGCGCTCGGGTTCGCCGTCGACGGCGGTCGACAGCTCCTCAGTGACGTCACCGGCGTCCTCAGCGCGTCGTATCTCGCCTCTGCGCTCCGGCTGACGGTCCCGATCGCCTTCGCGGCGATGGGTGGTATCTTCGCGGAGAAATCGGGCGTTATCAACATCGGCCTCGAAGGCCTGCTCATCATCGGCGCGTTCGGCGCCGTCGCGAGCCTCTGGGGCCTGTCGGCGACACCGATCGGGCCGAACATCTGGGTCGCATTCTTGCTTGCGGTACTCGCGAGTACGTTCGTCGCGTTGCTGTTCGCGATCGTCTGCATCGAATTCAAGGCCGACCAGATCATCGCCGGGCTCGCGGTCTGGCTGATCGCCCTCGGGCTCGCGCCCTTCGCGAGCATCGTCATCTGGAACCGGACCAACAGCCCGAGCGTCGGTACGTTCTCGGCGATCGAGATCCCGGTCCTCTCGGCGCTGCCAAACGTCGGCTCGCTCTTTACGGTGACCCCACCGGTCCTGTTGCTCGTGCTTGCGGTTCCGTTCTCGTGGTATCTCCTCAACCGCACGCCCTTCGGGATGTGGATCGAGGCAAGCGGCGAGGACCCGAAATCGCTCGACACCGCGGGCATCAGCGTGCGCCACGTGCGCTATGCGGGCGTGTTGCTCTCGGGGATCTACTGTGGCATCGGCGGGGCCGGGCTCGCACTGAACACCGGCCAGTTCGTCGGTAGCGGCGATACGATGGTCGACGGGCGGGGCTGGATCGGGTTGACGGCCTTCCTGATCGGTAACTACAACCCGGTCAACGCCTTCCTCGCGTCGTTCCTGTTTGCCGGCCTCGATGCGCTCCAGATCGAGCTCCAGCAGATCGCCGGCTACGACGTCTCCTCGACGCTGGTCGGGATCATCCCCTACGTGGCCGTCCTCGTCGTTCTCACCCTCGTCGGGCGGACCCGGATGCCCGCCGAGGCCGGCGAGCACTACGAGTCCGACGAGTAGCGCTCCTCTTCCGATCGGCGGTCGTCGCCTGACTCCGGTCGGGACGTGACCCTATCCGACCGAACCCGAGGCGACCGGCTCACGCCGGATCCGGTACCGGTAGCGTTTTTCTATCCGACGGAGGATCGATCGACATGAGTCCCGAACCCCGGCGACTGCTGATCGATACCGACACCGCGGGCGACGACACGCAGGCGATCGTCCTCGCCGCGCTCTCCGATCGCGTCACCCTCGAAGGTCTGACGATCCCCGCCGGCAACGTCCCGTTCGACTCCCAGGTCGAGAACGCGAAGTACACCCTCGATCTGGTCGGCGCGGCCGATGTCCCCGTCTACGAGGGCGCACGCTCGCCCCTGCTCAAAGGGTACAAATCCGCCGAGTACGTCCACGGTGAGGGCGGGCTGGGCGGCGAGTTGTTTCCCGACACCGGCATTCCGTCGGCCGACGAACACGCGGTCGACGTGATCGTCCGGACGGCACGGGAGAATCCGGGGGAGGTCACCCTCGCGTGCATCGCCCCGCTGACGAACGTCGCGCTCGCCTACCAGCGCGAACCCGAGCTCCCCGAACTCCTCGACGAGGTGTGGATCATGGGTGGGGCGGTCAACACGCTCGGCAACATCACGCCCGCCGCGGAGTACAACTTCTGGGTCGACCCCGACGCCGCCCGGATCGTCGTCGACGCCTTCGAGACCACGCTGGTCGACTGGGGCCTGACCCTCCGCGATTCGCTGTTCGACGCCGAGGTCTTCGCCGAGATTGAGACGGTCGACACCCCGCTGGCGGAGTTCTTCCTGACGATCACGGGGGCCGTCAGGGAGTTCAACGCCCAATCCGAGCACGACTCGCTCGGCGCGGACGTGACCACCCAGCCCGACTCGCTGACGCTCGCGGCGCTGCTCGAACCCGACCTCGTCGAGCGCGCCGAGACGTACTACATGGAAGTCGACGACCGCGAGGGGCCGACGCGGGGCTACAGCCTCGTCGACGAACTCGGCGTCACCGACGGCGAGCCGCGGACGCGTGTGATCGAATCCGCCGACGGCGAAGGCTTCGAGCGCATGCTGCTCGATGTGTTCCGCCACGGGGACCCACACTACGCGTCGCGATAAAAAACTGGAAAACGGCCGGGTGCGCTCAGTCGTCAGCCGGGCTCGCGCCGCCCAGATCGCCCTCTTCTGCCTGCTGTTTCGTGTAGGGAAGCTTGCCGCCGGCGGTGACGATCTCGCGCTCGCGCTCGGAGGCGTCCAGACGGGCGGTCGCCTCCCAGTCGTCGTTCACGCGGATGGTGAACTCGTTTTTGCCGGAGGCGATACCGTCCTGGACGTCGTCGACGACCTCGATGTCGTCGCCCTGCTCGATCTTCTCGTAGGTCTCCTCGTCGATCGTGTAGGGGACGATCCCGAAGTTGAAGAGGTTCGCCTTGTGGATCCGGGCGAAGCTCTCGGCGAAGACGGCCTCGATACCGAGGTACATCGGACAGAGCGCGGCGTGTTCTCTCGAAGAGCCCTGTCCGTAGTTCTCGCCGGCGACGAGCACGCCGCCGTCTGCGGCCTGTGCGCGCTCGGGGAACGTGTCGTCGACCCGGCTCAGGGTGAACTCCGAGATCTTCGGGATGTTCGAGCGGTACATCAGGATGTCGCTGGAGGCGGGCACGATGTGGTCTGTCGTGATGTTGTCCTCCATCTTGAGCAAGGCCTCGCCGCCGATCTCCGCATCGAGGGGCTCCTTGAGGGGAACGTCCGCGATGTTCGGGCCCTTGATCAGATCGTCGTCGACGGCCTCCTCCGGCGGGATGAGGTCGGCCTTCGAACCCGTGTACTGATCGGGCATCTCGAAGCCGGGGTCCTCCAGATCTCCCAGCTCGTCGGCCAGATCGCGCGGATCGATGAGCTCGCCTTTGATGGCCGCCGCGGTGGCGACCTCGGGCGAACAGAGGTAGACCGAGTCGTCCTCGATACCCGAGCGACCCTCGAAGTTGCGGTTGAACGTCCGCACCGAGACCGAATCGCTGCCGGGGACGTGACCGATGCCGATACACGGGCCACAGGTCGACTCCGAGAAGTTGACGCCGGCGGCCATCAGCTCGGCCGTCCAGCCTTCGCGGGCGAGCATTTCCGAGGCTTGCTTCGAGGCGGGCGCGACGATCATGTCCGTCTTCTTATCGACCTCGCGGCCTTCGAGCATCTTCGCCGTGGGCAGGACGTCCTCGTAGCCGCCGTTCGTACAGGAGCCGATGATGACCTGATCGACGTCGGTGCCCGCGACCTCGCGGACAGGAACGATGTTGTCGGGCATCGACGGCTGGGCGATGAGCGGTTCGAGCTCCGAGAGATCGACCGTGATCTCGTCGTCGTATTCGGCGTCCTCGTCGGGGCCGACCTCGACGTATTCGTCGCCGCGGCCGAGCGCCTCGAGGTACTCCTCGGTGCGCTCGTCGGTCGGGAAGATCGAGGAGGTCGCCCCGAGCTCCGTGCCCATGTTCGTGATCGTCGTGCGCTCGGGGGCAGAAAGCGTCTCGACGCCCGGGCCGGTGTACTCGAGCACCTTTCCGACGCCGCCCTTCACCGAGAGCCGGCGCAGCATCTCGAGGATGACGTCCTTCGCGGTCGCCCACTCGGGGAGTTCTCCCTCGAGGCGGACGTTGACGATCTCGGGCATCTCGATGTAGTACGGGCCGCCGCCCATTGCGACGGCGATGTCGAGGCCACCGGCACCGATCGCGAGTTCGCCGAGCCCGCCGGGCGTCGGGGTGTGGCTGTCACTGCCAAGCAGCGTCTTGCCGGGTGCGGCGTAGTTCTCCTTGTGGACGTTGTGACAGATCCCGTTGCCGGGTCGCGAGAAGTGCGCGCCGAACGTGCCCGCAGCCGAGCGCAGGAAGCGGTGGTCGTCGGTGTTCTTGAAGTCGAACTGATATGTCTGGTGATCACAGTACTGGGCGGCGATCTCCGTCTGGACCTCGTCCAGATCGAGCGCCTCGAACTGCAGCCAGACCATCGTCCCCGTCGTGTCCTGGGTGAGAACCTGGTCGATCTCGATCCCGATCTCCTCGCCGGTTTCGAGCTCGCCGTCGAGGAGATGGTCCTCGAGGATCTTCTCCGTTAGCGTCTGTCCCATATCACCCGGAGGTCGGCCGTCCACGGATATAAATCCCGCGTGTTTGTGTACCCGATAATCGTTGTAAATCGACCGGCGGCGGGGCAATTATTGCGCGAACGCCACCGGTTCGTCAGGGGTTTATCCGGGGGCGAGGTAGCCCCGCCATGTACCGCGACGGAGCCTTCGTCGGCGAACACGTCACGCCGACGACGCACGCACAGATCCAGCCAAACGGCGTCGACCTCACGCTCGATGCGATCTTCGAACCGCTCGAACCCGGCCGGATCACGCGAAACGACACCGAGATCGGCAAGCGCCAGCGGGTCGCGAGCGCCGAACTCGAGCGCAAAGTCCCCGAGACGTACTACCTCGAACCCGGCGGCTACGTCGTGCGCTACGACGAGGTCATCGAGATCCCCGAGGGCCACGTCGGCTTCGTCTACCCGCGCTCGTCGCTCATGCGAAACGGCTGTATGCTCGATACGGCGGTGTGGGACGCCGGCTACGAGGGCCGTGGCGAGGGCCTTCTGGAAGTCCATCACGACATCGAACTCGAACGGGGCGCGCGAATCGCCCAGCTCGTGTTCGCCGAGGCCGACCACGAAGGCACCTACGAGGGGTCCTACCAGCGCGAGAACCTCCAGACGCCACGCGACTAGTCGCGCCGGAGCTTCTCGCGATACCGGCTGATCGACTCGTAGGGACTGATCACGTTCCAGTTCACGCCGCCTTCTTTCTCCTCGAGGAAGAACAGTTGCTCCAGGGTGCGCGCACTCTGCGAGGAGACGGCCTCGCGAGCGAAGACCAACCGCCCGTCGAGCCGCCGGGGAAAGAGGAGCTGTTCTTCGACCATCACGCGAAACAGGGCGTTGCCGTCGGCCGAGAGGCGATACCCGCCCGCCGCGAAGTAGTCCTCCGTCCGGATCGCGCGGTTCGACCCGCTGACCCAGTCCAGACCCACGAGTGGCAGTCCGTACTGGAGCCCGAGCCGGATCGAGGCGTCGACGTTGGCCTGTTTTTCCCCCTCGACGGGGCCATAAGTCAGCGAAACGCCCGGATCGAAGGGCGCGAGCAGTTCGGTCAGAAACTCCGGCGGGTAGAGGCTGTCGGCGTCGACGGCGACACAGACCTCGCCGTCGGCGAGTTCGAATCCGCGGTGGCGCGCGGTCAGGATCCCCCGTTCGACGAAGTCCACGAGGTCGACGACGGGGTGAGCTTGGGCGATCTCGACGGTGTCGTCGTCGCTGTACGAATCGAGGACGAGCACCTCGAAAGCGTACTCCTCGGGTGCGTGCTCGATGGAGGTCGCAATCGAATCCAGACAGTCACCGATCCGTCGTTGTTCGTTCAGGCTCGGGAGCGCAACGGTGACGAGCGTGTGACTCATACGGGGTCGTTGGGTTGTGACTTCGCGGGCTGGGCGATTTAGTCCTTGCGGCGGGGTATTTAGATACCTTCCCCCGAGTAGGACACACGTATGGACTGGTCTCTCGTTCTCGTCTCCGGTTTCTCCCTCGATCGGGTGATCGCCTTTGCGGAGGCGCTCATCGCGATCGCGACCGGTTGGCCCGGGCTGGCGATCGTCTTTGCGTACTCGTTCGTCCTCGGATTTGCCGTCGTGCCGCTGCCGAGCGAACTCGTCCTCTTTGCGCCCCTTCGGCTCGGTCTCTCGGAATCCGGCCGCCTCGCGCTCATCATGA
This sequence comes from Halalkalicoccus jeotgali B3, assembly GCF_000196895.1. Classification (NCBI taxonomy): domain Archaea; kingdom Methanobacteriati; phylum Methanobacteriota; class Halobacteria; order Halobacteriales; family Halalkalicoccaceae; genus Halalkalicoccus; species Halalkalicoccus jeotgali. Next base: position 2,442,595 of record NC_014297.1, on the reverse strand, counting down.
TCGTCAGCGGCCTCGGAAAGGCCGCCGGGAGCGTTCTCGTCCTCTGGATCAGCGTCTCGATCCGCGAGTCCGACCCCGTCCAGGAGGCGATCGAGAGCTCCCGGTTCCGACTCCACGAGTGGTCCCGGAAGGCCTCGATCCGGATGGCCAAACGCTACGGCTATCTGGGGATGGCGCTCGTGCTTTCGATACCCTTCTTTCCCGACACCGCCTCCGTCTACGCATTTTCGGTCCTCGAAGACGACTACCTGCGGTTTTCGGTCGCGGCCTTTGGCGGTAGCGTCGGTCGGCTCGTCATCGTCGCCGTGTTTCTGGAGGGGACGATCGGCCTCTGAACGCTTTTGGACCCGGCCGGCGATGGATGTCCATGAATCGGACGCTGGGTCTGGGTTTGGGCCTGACGACCGGCGGGCTGGCCGGGTATCTCCTCGGGATCGCGGTGGCGTATCCGGGCCGGTCGCTCTCAGTGACGCTCGTCATGATCGGGATCGCGCTCGCGGCGATCGGATCGGGAAAGACATGATTCGGTCGCTCGCAGCCGACGGCTCCCGACCCGAATCGCTCGCCGCCGCCCGCGAGGCCGAGCGGGCGGTCTGGGTGCGCGTGACCGACGCCACCCCCGCGGACCTCGACCGGGTCGCAGAGACCTTCGGGATCCACCCGCTGGCCGTCGAGGACCTCTCGGGGGTGGCCCGACCGAAGACCGAGGAGTACCCCGAGTACACGTTCGTCCTGTTGAAGATCGCCGAACTCGCCGCCGGAGAGACATCCTTCGGGGAGGAACTGGCCGTCGACCCGCTCGGGATCTGTATCGGGGACGACTGGCTGGTGACGTTCTCGTTTACCACGACCGACGCCTGTGACCGGGCGTGGCGCACCGTTGAGTCCGACGGACGGGTGCTCGCTCGCGGGTCGGACTTCGTCGCCTCCCGGATCGTCGACGGGGTCACCGACGAGTACCTCGAAACCCTCGATTCGCTCGAGTCGCGAATAGAGATCGTCGAGGAGAGCGTCATGACCTCGACCGACATCGAGACGCTCGAACGACTCAACAGCCTCCGGCGCGAGCTACTGGTGTTTCGAAAGCTCGTGTGGCCGACCCGCGAGGCCGTCGGCGCGCTCGCGCGCGGCGATCCGGACCACGTCCGCCCCGAGACAGAAAAGTACTTCCGGGACGTCTCGGATCGGCTCGTCCATCTCGTCGAACTCACCGAGACCTACCGCGATCTGGTCGGCGGGGCCCGGGACATCTACCTGAACACGATCTCCCAGTCGACAAACGAGGTGATGAAACGCCTCACGGTCGTCGCGACGATCGTCCTCCCGCTGACGTTCGTCGTCGGTGTCTACGGGATGAACTTCGAGACGATGCCCGAACTCGGCTGGACGGGCGGGTACTTCGCCGTCATGCTCGGAATGGCCGGCCTCACGCTCGTCCTCGCCGACTACTTTCGCCGGCAGAACTACCTCTGAGTGGCCCGTCCGGGCGCCATCCCCGGGTGACTATCACACGCACACCCGACAGAAGGATTTAACTTTGTTTCCGACATATTGATAGGTAATCGCGCTCTTCGGGGCGTCCTGATCCCGCGGTGAACACTGATGTCCACTTCCATTACCATCTCCGTCGATCCCCACGTCCACTCCGAGGGCTCGTACGACGGCCACGAGCCGGTCGAACTCATCCTCGAACACGCTGCGGACATCGGGCTCGACGGCGTGGTGATCACCGACCACGACGAGATCGAACACTCGATCCGGGCCGCCGAACTCGCCCCTCGGTATGGGCTGATCGGCATCCCGGGGGTCGAAGTTTCGACCGCCCACGGCCACCTGCTGGCCATCGGGGTCGAGGAGCTCCCCGACGCCGGTAACCCCTTCGAGGACACCGTCGAGGAGGTCCGGGAGTTGGGCGGCGTCGCGGCGGTTCCACACCCCTTCCAGCGCTCGCGCCACGGCGTGCGAAAGCGCCGGATCGAGGACTGTGACGCCATCGAGGTGTACAACTCGATGCTGTTTACCGGCTATCGAAACCGTCGGGCGCGGGCGTTCGCCGAACGCCACGCGTACCCGAAACTCGGTGCGAGCGACGCCCACTACCTGCCGAACGTCGGGCGGGCCTACACCGAGATCACCATCGAGACCGACGGGGCGTCGACGATCGCGGACGTCCCGCGCGAAACCGTGATCGACGCCCTCTCGGAGGGCGCGACCCGCATCCAGGGCAGACGGACGCCGATCCGCAAAAGCACCGTCCAGTACGCGAAGGGCGCAGCCCGCAAGTCCTCGTATCTGATCACCTCGCGGATGCCGGTCGTCCCCACCGTCCCCGCGTCGATGGACCGCTAGGCGGCCTACGCGAGCAGGCTCCGGACGTGGTCGTAGGCGTCCTCCCCAACTAGCTCGCGTAGGCGATCGGGGTCGGTCTCGCCGTCGGCGCTCACGAGGTAGGTTCTCCCCGGAGTCGATCCGTAGACACGCTGGAAGTCGTAGACGAACCCGTAGACGCGCTGCTCGTCAGGTACCTCTGGGGCCTCACGGAGGAACTCGACCTGCCGGCGGACGTTGTACTCGACGAGCCGGTTGATCGCCGTCGACTCCTCGGCATCGGGGGCGACGACGCCCTTCTCGAGGGCCTCCTCGACGATCGGAACGAGCAGTTCGATCCGGTGTTCGATCCCGGGGGGTTCCTCGCCAGCTTCGCCCCGGACGGCTCGATAGGCCGCCGTGATCGCCCCACAGCCGGTGTGGCCGACGACGGCCGCCGTCCCCGTCTCCGTGTGGGCGATCGGGTACAGGACCGAGCCGTCGACCACGAGATCGCCGTCGTGGCGCTCGCGGACCTGATTGCCGATGTTGCTCGGGGTGAAGATCCACCCCGGCTCCGTCGCGTCCCACATCCCCTCCTGGGAGACGCGCGAGTCCGAACAACACACCGAGACGACCGCGGGTCGCTGGCCGTCTTGGACGGCGTCGAAGTGGTCTTCGGGGAGCGAGTCGGCGTGTGCGTCGTTCCGTTCGAGCAGCGCGTCGAGCGAGACACCTGACATGGGACCGCCTACGGGGACGAGGACAAAAGTGCTGGCGTTACCGCAACCGCTCGACCAACTCCCGGAGCGTCGCCAGATCGTACTGTCCCGGTGCGGTCGCGTTCGCGGGGTCGACCGGCGCGTAGCCGATGCGCGAACCGTAGATCGGCGCGACCGCCCGCGAGTGTCGGCCCGCCTCGCCCATCGCCATCGTCGCCACGCGTTTGCCCTCGCCCGCCAGTTCGTCGGTGACCGAGAGTAACGCGAGGACGTCACCCGGATCGGTAGCGCTGACTGCGAGTTTGCCGACCTCGCCGTGCTCGGTCGCCCGATCGAGGAGTTCGCGCATCCCGTCGGTGTCGGGGATCCCCTCGAAGTCGTGGGCCGAGGCGATCACGCTCGCCCCGTGATCGCGCGCGTGGGCCGCGGTCGTCTCGGCCGCACCCGATTCGAGCGCGGCGAGTTCGATGTCGATCGCGCCCACGCTATCGAACTCGGCGGCACGAGCTAGATCGTCGAGACGGCGCTCGTCGCTCTCCTCGCCGCCCGCCCCGCCCTCCCGGTCGGTGCGGTTGGTCGCGACGATCGGGAGCTCGCCCGTATAGGAGGCCAGCGCGGTCAGCGACTCCGTCGCGAGGTCCATGCGGAACTCGACGCAATCGGCGTGCTCGCGTGCACGTGGCTCCTCGCTCAGATCGGCCGTCGCGGCGGCGAGCGTAAAGGAATCGAACTCGAGGCTCATACTCCCTCCAGGAACCGATCGGTCGTTATACTGTTGCTTCGCGGCTACGCCGGTCGACCGGCTCAGGCGATACCGACGCTCTCCTCTGCTTCCAGCAGCTCGTGATACCGGTTTCGGATCGTGACCTCGGAGATGTCCGCGACCTCGCTGACGGCGGCCTGCGTGGTCTTCTCGTTGGTCAACAGGGCCGCGGCGTAGACCGCCGCGGCCGCGAGGCCGACGGGCGACTTGCCCGAGTGGACGCCCTTCTCCTTGGCGTTGCGAAGCAGTTGGCGGGCGCGGTGTTCGGCCTCGTCCGACAGTTCGAGCCCCGAGGCGAACCGGGGAACGTAGCTCTCGGGGTCTGCGGGCTGGACCTCCAGTCCGAGTTCCCGAACCACGTACCGGTAGGTGCGTGCGACCTCGCTCTTCTCGACCCGGGAGACCTCGCTGATCTCGTCGAGGCTCCGGGGAACGCCGGCCTGCCGGGCGGCGGCGTAGACGCTCGCGGTGGCGACGCCCTCAATCGACCGGCCGGGCAGGAGGTCCTCGTTGAGCGCCCGGCGGTAGATCACGCTCGCGGTCTCCCGGACGTTGTCGGGCAGACCGAGCGCGCTCGCCATCCGGTCGATCTCGCCGAGTGCCTGCTTGAGGTTTCGTTCCTTGCTGTCGCGGGTCCGGAAGCGCTCGTTCCACTTGCGAAGCCGTTGCATCTTCTGGCGCTGGCGGCTGCCCAGCGAGTTGCCGTAGGCGTCCTTGTTGCGCCAGTCGATGTTCGTCGAGAGGCCCTTATCGTGCATGGTATTGGTCGTCGGGGCCCCCACGCGCGATTTCTGGTCCTTCTCGCGCGAATCGAACGCGCGCCACTCGGGCCCGCGGTCGACCGAGTCCTCGGCGACGACCAGCCCACAGTCCGCACAGACGGTTTCGCCGTGCTCGTCGTCGCTGATCAGCTGACCGCTACACTCCGGACAGCTGTAGTCCTCGCGTTCTCGCTCCTGTTCGTCCTCGGTCTCGCGCGTTCGTTCTCTGATGTTCTCGCTCATTGGTTGTGAGAGGGCGGGCGCTGGCCGGGCAGGGATACCTGAAAAATCCCGGATCGTCTGGTTGAGATGTGGTAAGTCCGAAACTTACTTAGGTGTTTTGGTATCGAAATCCGGACCGGTATAACACCGGGTTATACGGCGGATTGAGGGGTCTGTAACGAATGATTTAATTAGTCCCGTCGGTCGGGAGCGGAACGGAACACGCAACCCGTTTGCGCCCGAGGGTGGGGCATGGACGTTGCCGTCGGAAGCGAGAATCCGGTCAAGCGGGGGGCCGTCGAGCGGGTGTTCGAGTCCGCACGAGTCGAGAGCCGTCGCGTCGAGTCCGGAGTCAGCGAACAGCCCGTCGGGCGCACGGAGACGATCGTCGGCGCGAGAAACCGAGCCCAGCGGTCGTTCGGGCCCGACGTGGCCTTCGCCGTCGGTTTGGAGGGTGGCGTTGCCGACCTCTCGGACGGGGAGCGCTCGGCGAACGCACCCGAAGACGATCGCTTCGGCGGCGTCGAGGGGCTGTTCTTGATCATGTGGGCGGCCGTCACCGACGGCAAGCGCATCGAGATCGGCTCCGGACCGTCGGTCCGCCTGCCCGATCCGATCTCGATGGAGATGATCGGGGGCCGGGAACTCGGTCCCGTCCTCGACGACCACCTCGGGACCGACAGGATCGCCCGCGAACAGGGTGCTATCGGCGTGTTCACCGGCGGCCGTCTCGACCGGGAGACGGCCCTCGCACAGGCGGTCGCCTGTGCGGCCGGCCATCTGTTTCGGGATTAACCAGCCGTACCAACCGACCGGCGGTGGCCCCGCCCGGGCCGGCGCGATCGGGGAGAAAACGCAAGCCGACACCGGGTTAATCAGCCGTACCAAATCCGCTAAAGTCGATAGGTCCGTAGGGTGTATCATGAGCACCACCGCGACCGTCGGGAGCCTGAACGAGACCCAACAGCGCATCCTCACGTACCTCCGCGAGCATGTCGAGACGAAGACGTACTTCAAGTCCCGCCTCATCGCGGAGGACCTCGACCTCACGGCGAAGGAGGTCGGGACGAACATGAGCACGCTCCAGTCGGGCGAGTTCGGTCTCAGCGTCGAGAAGTGGGGCTACTCCTCCTCGACGACGTGGATGGTCAGTCAGTAACGATCCATCCCATCGGCTACTGAGACCTCCGGAGGAAGCCCGACCCGTACTGTCGGTGCCGGGGTGTGACGGACACCTCATAGCAGCGTTCTTCTCCCGTGCCTGGAAATCGTTCCCAATGACGGGAGACGGTTTATCACCTGCCGGGACGCCCGCTGGAGCTCCGATCCTCGACCCCGAGGGAATCGTTCTCGCTCGGTTCGCCCGGCCCCGAACCGACGAGCCGACCCGGATCGGCGTGCTCTCTGACATCCACGTCTCGACGCGCGAGCGGGGCACCGACAGGCTCCTTCACTGTACCGAACGACGCCTCGAAACCGCCATCTCACGGCTCGATAACGCCGACCTCGACTGTGTGGTCTTTGCGGGAGATCTGACGAAGGACGGCGAGCCCTGGAACCTCGAACGGTTCGGCGAGATCGTCTCCGCACTCGAAACGCCCTTCCTCGCGACGCCTGGCAATCACGACGTGCCCAAATCGTTCGACGACCATTCGTCCGTCCCGGTCGAGACGTTCTACGAACGGTACACACCGAGCGGGCTCCCGGCCGTCGAGCGCGTCGGCGGCGTCGACCTCCTCGTCCTCGACAGTACCTCCCTTCCCGACGGCTCCCTTCACGACTCCCATCGGGGGGCGATCTCCACCCGCCAGCGCGACTGGCTCGACGCGGCGGCTTCCGACGCCGCTGTGCCGGTCGTCGTTACCCACCACAACGTCCTCCCGCTGGTCAGGGGGTCGCTCGCCACCGTCGAGCCGTGGAACACCTCGACCATGCACGATTCCCCCGCCGTCGCCGATCGGTTGGCCGCGGCGGGCGTCCCGCTCGTGCTCTCGGGGCACCACCACGTCCCGGCGGTGATCGAACGGGGCTCGCTGCGGCAGGTGATCGCGCCGGCGGCGTGTGCCTATCCGCAGGCTCACCTGCACGTCGAGATCGACGAAAACGGCACCACGATCCGGATGGTCCCCCACGCGACCCCCACTCAGCAGCGTGCGGCCTACGAGGCACTCCAGGACGATCGGTTCAGACGAACCGTCTCGGGAATCATCGCAGACACCATCGAATCCGCCCCGATCACGGACGAGCGTTCCCGTCCGGTGTCGGTTTACGGGTCGTAGCTGACCAGTTCGTCGGCCCGATCCGCAAACGAGACGGTGCGCTCGTCGAACGAGTCGGCGTACCGAACCAGAAGCGAGATGAGCGTCTCGGGACGCTCGACCGCGTACCCGTTCGACCGGGTGAGAAGCCCCGCCTCCTCTAAGTCCGCGGCCGTGTTACTCACTGTCGCCGTCGAGACGTCGAGGCGCTCTGCGATCGCGCTGCCGGTCGTCGCCGGGTTCGCGAGCAGCGCGAGCACCATCCCGCGTGGTGTCTCCCGACGGAGGTAGCCAAGCGCCCGGCGCTCGAACGCGGAGAACCGTCCCTCCGGAAAGTACCTCCTGTATTCTCCGTCCATGTGGCTCTCGATCGCACCCGCATCGACCAGTCGCCGGAGGTGGTGTTGGGTTTCGCCCGTCCCCAGCGAGAGGTCGTCACGGATCTTCGAGAAGTGCGCACCGGGGGTCGAGGAGACGTAGCCCGCGATCGCAGAGCGGGCGTCGCTCCCGGAGTTCGACCCGACGAACGCCGCCAGCGGGCTCGCGGCTCCAAGCGCCGCAAACCGCCGCAACGTCGTCCGTTTGTCCCGATCGACCGATTCGGGCCCCGGCTCTACCATGCTATCGGTACATAGCAGAGCCGAGATATAACAGCTTCGGCCCGTTGCAGTCAGTTCGTCTCCGTCTCCGTTTCGAGGTCGCGCTCGTCGGAGTCGTCCTCGAACTCGTCGCTCATCCCACTGATCACCTCGTCGGGGTCCTGGATGCTGTCGACGTCCTCGCCCTCCTTGATCGCCTGGGCCTCCTGCTCCATCTCCTCGACGTCGAGGTCGGCCTCCTCGTCGATCTGGCCGATCAGCTCGTCGATGTTGTCGAGCCCGAGCATCTGTCGGGTCTCCTCGTCGAACTCCAGGCTGTCGAGTTGGCCCTCGTCGAGTTTCACGTCGCTACCGGTGAGGTGTTTGCCGTACCGGCCCATCAGCGAGGTCAGCTCCTGGGGGAGGACGAACGTCGTCGACTCGCCCTGGCCGATCGACTCCAAGGTCTCCATCCCGCGTTCGATGACCGCCCGCTCGCCCATCGACTCGGCGGACTTCGCTCGCAGCACCGTCGAGACCGCATCACCCTGTGCTTCGAGGATCTGGCTCTGTTTTTCACCCTGTGCGCGGATGATGTTCGACTGCTTGTCACCCTCGGCCTTCTCGACGGCGCTGCGGCGTTCACCCTGTGCTTCGAGGATCATCGCGCGGCGTTTGCGCTCGGCGGAGGTCTGTTGTTCCATCGCACGCTGGACGTCCTGGCTCGGGTTCACCTCCCGGACTTCGACCGACTCCACCCGGATCCCCCACTCGTCGGTGGGTTCGTCGAGTTCCTTTCGAATTTTGGCGTTGATCTCCTCGCGCTTGCTGAGCGTGTCGTCGAGTTCCATGTCGCCGAGCACCGCTCGAAGGGTCGTCTGGGCGAGGTTCGAGACCGCCCGCTTGTAGTCGTCGACCTCCAGAAACGCCTTCTTGGCGTCCATTACCTTGATGTAGACGACGGCGTCGGCGGTCACGGGCGAGTTGTCCCGCGTGATGGCCTCCTGTCGGGGTACATCGAGCGTCTGGGTTCGCATATCGAAGCGATGGGTCGCGCTGACGAACGGGGGGATGAAGTGGATGCCCGGTTCGAGCAGCTTCCGGTACTCACCGAAGACCGTCAGGGCGCGTTTCTCGGTCGCGTCGACGATCTCGACCATCTGCCAGACGGTGACGATGGCCAAGAACAACAACAACAACGCGACGAACGTCAGCGTCAGCGTCGCCTGCAGCGGTACCGCGGGGAACATGTGTGGATGTTAGGATGTAGGTACCAAAAGGATTCCCCTAGATACCAATACAGGTTCGCTACCCGTCGAGGTCGTATTCGGGTTCACGTTCGTCGTCGGTCACCCGCCCGAGGTCGAGTTCGCGGTCGATCTCGTCCTCGACGACGCCCATCGATTCGACCGTGAGGACGTTCCCACCGCCGGGGTCGATGACGAACACCTCCTCGCCCACCTCGATGGTGCCGTCGATCGACCGGGCGGTGTAGTACGGATTGAACCCGCCGGTGAGTTTGACTTCACCGTCGCTCGGTGTGACCCGTTCGGTGACCCGACCCGTCCGTCCCCTGAGCGAGTCCGAATCGCTGGTCTGCCCGGCTCCCTTCCCGCCGTAGATGTCGAGTTCGCGGTAGGCGAACAGGGAGACGCCACCCACGAGGAGGACCGTCGCCGCCAGCGCGATTGCGAGGGCGCTGCCCCCGATGAAGGGTCCGAGTGCCAGTCCGACGAGCCCCGCGACGACCAGCGCGACCCCGAGGACGATCAGATGAGCCCCCGGCGCGAGCGCCTCCGCGACCGCCAGCAACACGCCGGCGACCAGGAGGACGAGCGGCAACGACTGCCCGAGGATCTCGACCATACTCGGTCTTAGTACGGGACCCGATTAATGGTTCCGGGTCAGATAAGTCCAAGCCCGTAGGCGAGCGCACCGATCGCGAGGAGCACGCCGACGAGTACGAACAGCGCGTTCTCGGGGGTTACCGACTCGGGTTCGATCCGGCGCCGGTCGTCTTCCGGGTCGGCGTCCTCGCCGACCTCGTCGACGGCGTACTGCCACTCCCGATCGCCGTCGTCGCTCGCCATCTCACCGCCCTCCCGCCCAGTCAGGGGCGTCGATCTCGCGGCGTTCGGTCGGGCTCGCGAGTTCGCCCTCGTAGATCACGCCCCGCTCGGCGTCGACGGTCACCGTCGTCCCGTCGGGGACCTCCGTCAGGTCCGCCCCGCTGACCATCGGAATGCCCAGTTCGCGCGCGATCATCGCGGGGTAGCCCGTCATCCCGGAGCGCGCATCGACGATCGCCCCGACCCTCGAAAGCTCGCCCGTGAACTCCCCGTCGAACCCCGCGGGGAGGCTGAGGATCGCTCCCGGCTCGACGCCCGCGAGGTCGCCGTCTTCGGTGTGGACGACGGGCCCGCTGGTCCGCCCGGAGACGACGCCCGTACCCGTTTCGAGGGTTTCCGCGGCGACGTGGACCTTCAGCATGTTCGTCGTGCCCGCGCCCTCGATCTCGCTCATCATCCCCGAGAGCACCACCACTGTGTCGCCGCTGTCTGCGACGCCCGAATCGAGCGCCGCGTTGACGGCGTTGTCGATGACGGCGTTCGGTCCCTCGTCGGTGAAGGGCGCGTACTGAGCGCTGACACCCCACGACAGCGCGAGCTGTCGACGGACTCGCTCGGTGGGCGTCGAGGCGATGACGGGTACGCCCGGCCGGTATTTGGCCATCTTCCGGGCGGTGTAGCCCGACTCGCTGGCCGCGACGACGGCGCTCGCGTCGAGGTCCCGGGCGAGATAGCGCGCCGCACGGGCAAGCGCCTCGGTCCGGGAGTCGCTGGGGGCGGGGACGCGGCTCTCGCGTAGTTCGTCGTACTCGGTGCTTCGCTCGACCTGCCGGACGATGCTGCCCATCGTCTCGACCACGCGGACGGGGTGGTCCCCGATGGCGGTCTCGCCCGAAAGCATCACCGCGTCGGTGCCGTCGAGCACGGCGTTTGCCACGTCTGAGGCCTCCGCGCGGGTGGGACGCCGGGAGTGGACCATCGAGTCGAGCATCTCCGTGGCCGTGATGACGGGCGCGCCCGCGTCCCGACACGCCCGGATGATGCGTTTCTGGATCATCGGGACGTCCTCCATCGGGCACTCGACCCCCAGGTCGCCCCGGGCGACCATCACGCCGTAGGAGGCCTCGACGATCCCCTGGAGGTTCTCGACGGCCCCGGCGCGCTCGATCTTCGAGACGATAGGGAGCGGGTCGCCGAACTCTTCGAGGGTCGCGCCGACCTCGTAGACGTCTTCTGCGTCCCGGACGAACGAGGCGGCGACGAAATCAACCTCCTTTTCGGCGGCGAGTTGCAGGTCCCGGCGGTCCTTTTCGGTGACGACCTCCAGATCGAGCTCCACGCCCGGCACGTTGACCCCCTTGCGACCCGGGAGCGGCCCGCCGCTCTCGACGCGTGCAATGACGGTATCGCCCTCGAGTTCCTCGACGGTCGTCTCGATCCGGCCGTCGTCGAGCAACACCCGGTCACCCGGCTCGACCCCGGTGATCGGGTTCGAGAGACCCACTTGCTGGGGGGTGGCGTCCTCGCCCTCGACGAAGCGCACGCGGGAGCCGGTTTCGAGTTCGGTCGGCTCCTCGAGGGGTGCGGTGCGGATCTCCGGACCCTGCGTGTCGAGCATGACCGCCAGTGGGTCGTCGGTGGTCTCGTCGATCTCCCTCACGAGATCGATCAGCTCCGCGCGGTCCTCGACGGTCCCGTGGCTCGCGTTCAAGCGCGCGACCGACATCCCCGCGTCGGCCAGCTCGCGGATCGTGCGCCGGTCGTCCGAGGCCGGCCCCAGCGTACAGACGATCTTCGCGTTTCTCATAGGGGCAGTAGACGACAAGCCGGCAAAAAGCCCAACGGTTAGCTCGCCAGCGAGTGAGTCCTCGTTGGCCGAACGCCTTTCGGGCGTGATCACGCACTCCGGACTAGACCACGTATGTCGGGTTCGTCGACGTGGAAACCGAGTGTTCCAGAACGTCCCGGGGCTGGCTTCATCGAATTCGTCGCCGATCGCTAAGCGTCGTGTGTGAGGGCTATCATTATAGGACGGAGGATGTTGCATGGGTCGATTGCGACCGTAATCCGGTGAACTGGCCGGTAGTAGATATGCGAACTGGCTGCCGGCACTCTCACCAGTAGCAGATGGTGTTCAAGCGCCGTGTATGATACATAGCGCAAGTCGGTCACTGGCAGTTGTTCCCTCTGCTTTGATCGGAATTGCTACAAACGGAGTCTTTTACCGTTATAGGAAGAACGTACGCACCGATGGGAGTCCCTGAGGTAAATTCGGCTGTGGTATTCGGATCGCTGACGATGGTTTCGTGGGGGATCTGGATCGTCGTGGGGAACGCTGCCTCAGAATCCATGGACCCGAGGACGGCTGCTGCGGTCTCGTATCTCGTCGCAACTTTCCTTGCAGTCGGGTTCGTTATCGTATCAGGTGCCTCGCTGGTTGTCACGCCACGAGGCGGGGCGCTCGCTGGCGTGGCTGGATTGTTCGCCGGAATCGGCTTCGTCTCGATGTACGTCGGTCTCTCACGTGGCTCAACGACAGTCGTTTCGACTCTCGGTGCCATGTATTTCGTCGTCGCAGCGTTCATCGGGATGGCCGCGCTCGGAGACGAAATCACCACGACGAGAATTGCAGGACTCCTGCTCGCGGGTGTCGCTGTCGTCCTCGTAGCGCAATAAACGAGCCGCTCACGCTATACCTATCCGGCCAATAACTGTTCACCTCGTCACGGCTGCCCACCCCGCCTCGCCATACTGTATACAGCCTCTGTATTTACCACCCTGAGTTTGACATACGCTAAAGACATCAATGGCTACTTCGAGATCGTTTCATTTGTCTGGTTAACTCGGAAAACGGACGATCTGGTATGCGAACGGCTGTGTGCTTCCCCTAACGTTACGATAGAATCGCCGTTACGATGGTCGACCAGCAAAAACTACGCGAACGACTCGACCGGACCCACGATCACCTGACCTTCGTCCCCGGATCGCTGTCGCCAAGTGTCGTCAGCAGGTCCGCGTCCTCGCCCGCTGCGAGTACCATGCCGTTGCTCTCGACGCCGAACAGCTCGGCGGGCTCCAGATTGGCCAGGATCACGACCCGCGTTCCGGGCAGTTCCTCTAGATCGTGTAGGCGCTTGATGCCGGCGACGATCTGTCGGGTTTCGACGCCGATATCCACTTCGAGGCGGGCAAGGTCGTCCGCCCCCTCGATCCCCTCGGCGAGTTCGATTTCGCCGACGCGGATATCGAGCTCTTGGAACTCCTCGAAGCCGATTCGCTCCTCGGCGAGCGATTCGAGGCCGCTCGTGTCCTCATCCGTCTCGCCACCGGTGTCCTCGTCCTCCGAACTCGCGGCCGCGCTCGCGGCGGCGACGCGTTCTTGGAGCTTCTCGTTGAGCTCCGTGACGCGCTCGTCCTCGACCTTCTCGAACAGCGCCTCGGGTTCGCCGAACTCCGTGGGTGGGGCCTCGAGAGAGTCCTCGAGTCGAGTGTCGTGGACCGACTCTGCCTCGCCGAACTGTGCCCAGAGGCGTTCTGCGGCGTGTGGAAGGATCGGTTCGAGGAGGACGGCGGCGGCCTTCGCCAACTGGACGCAGTCGCGGATCACCCGTGCAGCCTCCTCGGGGTCCTCGTCGACGAGCTTCCAGGGCTCGTTGCGCTGGATGTACTCGTTGCCAAAGCGCGAGAGCCGGATCCCAGCCTGACTGGCCTCCCGCAGCGAGTACTCGTTGAGGTCCCGTCGGAAGGCCTCCATCGCGGCGTTGATCTCCGTACGCACCTCCTCGCTGACGTCGGCCGAGGGCGTGCCCTCGAAGTTCCGGTGGGCGAAGAGCAGCGACCGGTAGACGAAGTTCCCGAAGTTGCCCACGAGCTCGCCGTTGACCCGCTCCTGGAAACGCTCCCAGGAGAAGTCGACGTCCTGCTGGAACCCGCCGGTGGTCACGAGGTAGTACCTGAGCAGATCGGGGTCGAATCCCTCGGCGAGGTAGTCGTCGGCCCAGATCGCACGGTTTCGCGAGGTCGAGAACGCCTTTCCGTCCAGGTTGACGAAGCCACTCGCCATCACCGCCCGGGGCTCGTTGTAGTCCGCTCCCCGGAGCATCGAGGGCCAGAAGACGGTGTGGTGCTGGATGATGTCCCGTCCGATGACGTGGATCAACTCCCCGTCGCCCTCCTTCCACGGTTCGGCCCAGTCGAAGACCTCCTCACCCACTCGCTCGGTGTACTGTTTCGTACTGGCGACGTACTCGATGGGCGCGTCGACCCAGACGTACAGCACGAGGTCCTCCTTGCCCTCCTCGGGGTACTCGATCCCCCAGTCCATGTCACGGGTGATACAGAGGTCCTGAAGCTCGCCCTCGACCCACTCCTTTGGCTGGTTCTTGGCGTTATCGGTGCCTTCCAAGCGACCGAGAAAGCCCTTCAGGTACTCCTGAAAGTCCGAGAGCCGGAGGAACTCGTGTTCGCGGGTGCGGTACTCGGCCGGGTTGCCGGTCAGGGTGCTGGTGGGGTCTTCGATCTCGCCGGGTTCGAGGTGGCGTTGACAGCCCTCGTCGCACTCGTCGCCGCGGGCCTTCTCGCCGCAGTAGGGACAGGTCCCCTCGACGTATCGATCGGGGAGGGGCTGATCCACTTCGGGGTCCCACGCGACCTGGATCTCCTTCTCGTAGACGTGCCCGTTGTCGATCCACTCGCGGACGAACTCCCGGGTGAGTTCGGTGTTCGTCTCGTCGTGGGTGTGGCCGTAGTTGTCGAACTCGACGCCGAACTCGGGGAACGTCTCGGCGTACTCCTCGTGGTATTCGAGGGCGAACTCCTCTGGAGTGATTCCCTCCCGCTCGGCGTTCACCGCCACAGGAGTGCCGTGCATGTCCGACCCGGAGACGAACGCCGTCTGCTGGCCCAGTCGTCGCAGCGAGCGCGCGAGGGTGTCCCCGCTGACGTACGTCCGCAGGTGGCCGATGTGCAGGTCGCCGTTGGCGTAGGGCAACCCGCACGTTACCACCGCAGGATGGTCCGTCGGGTACTCGTCGTGGCTCATGTCTCCTTCTGGCTCGCCGCGGCCCCTAAACCCGCCGGTTTTCCCCCTTCGACTGCCGACGACCGGCCGGCGTCACTCCTCGCGACTACAGACCAGCGTGGGGCGTTGGGTGCCCATGATCACGTCCTGGGTGACGCTGCCGAAGATGGCCTTGCCCGCGGGACTTCGCTTCCGACCGGCGACGCAGATGCAGTCGGCGTCGTACCGTTCTGCGGTGTCGAGAAGCGCCATCGCCGTCTCCCCGCCGATCCCCTCGGTCGTGACCCCGACGTCCGCCTCCTCGAGGATCGACCGGGCCTCCGAGACGGCCTCGACCGACTCGATGTCGCCGTCCTCGTTGTCGAAGACGTGGACGAGGATCGCGTTGATCTCCCCGCGTCCCGGCAGCGCCGCGACCGCCTCCGCCTGCGTCCGCGCGCGCTCTACGTCCGTGTCTACGCCGACGATGATGTCGTACACGCCCGGCCCTTCGGACGCCAATGGCTTACCGGTAACTGTCGAGGTCGGCGAGAAAACGCCCCAGCGTCCCCCGGGTGACGTGGGGCATACAGACCACTCGAAGCTCCCCCCGGCCGGTCCGGGAGATCCGCCAGCCGGCCTCCCGGAGCGTCTCGAAGAGGTCCTGCGGGAGGTCGGCGGCGACGATCGGGAGTTCGGGTTCGACGACCGGAAAGCCGCGCTCGGAAAGCTCGCCGGCCAGCCACTCGGCGTTCGCCCGGGCGCGCTCGTAGTTCTCCCGGTAGCCCGCCGGCCACAGCGCCTCGCAGGCGGCGACCGTGCTCGCGACACCTGCGCCGCTTCGCGTGCCCGTCAGGCTCGCCTGACTCGCGGACTCGAGGTACGGCGTCTCGACCGCGAGCGCGTCCAGCAGCGCCCGGTCCCGGACGAGAAACCCGCCGGCGGGGATCGCCGCCCGGCCGACCTTGTGGGGGTCGATCGTCATCGAGTCGATCGGGGCGTCCGCGAAGGTCCACTCGTGGTCGCTAAAGGGGAGCAAAAAGCCACCCCACGCCGCGTCGATGTGGGTTCGGGCGCCCACGGAGCGGGCGAGCTCGGCCAGTTCGCCGATCGGATCGACCCGGCCGTACTCGGTAGTGCCCGCGATCCCGACCACGAGCGCCGTCCCCTCGTCGACGGCAGCCTCGACCGCCGTGAGGTCCGCCTTCCCGTCCTCGGTAGGAACGAGGCGCAACTCCACGTCGAGAAGTCCTGCGGCCTTGTGGAAGCTGAAGTGGGCACTCTCGGGGGCGACGACGTTCACCGATTCGCCGTCGGCGCTGGTCCCGTCGCGCGCGAGGTTCCGCGCCGCACGCACCGCCTGAATGTTGGCCTCGGTCCCCCCGCTCGCGACGTACCCGTCGGGGGTTTCGAGTCCGGCGATCTCGCCGAGGTACTCGATCGCTTGCGTTTCGAGGTCGGCGACCGCGGGGTAGCTCGCCGGGTCGCCCGGGTTCGTCGCGAGAAAGCGTTCGGCGGCCCGGCGGGCCGCGGGATGGGGCTCAGTACACATCGAGGAGAGCACCCGGTCGAACGACTGTGGAGTTCCCCTCTCTGCCCGCTGCATACCCTCTCTGGCCAAGCGGGGCGTTTATGGGTTCCGTTCTCGTCAGCGGATCGAGTCCAACACCAGCTTCTGCTCGACGCGCTTTGCCTCGTGTTGGACGTCACGTACGGCGTCGATGTTCGCGCTGATCGAGCTCACGCCCGTGTTGACGAGGTGCTGGACCATCTTCGGCTTCGAGCCGGCCTGCCCGCAGATGCTCGTATTTACGTCGTGTTCCCGGCAGGTCTCGATGGTGCTTGCGATCAGCTCTAACACTGCGGGATGGAGCTCGTCGAAGCGGTCCGCGACGTGCTCGTTGTTGCGATCCACAGCGAGGGTGTACTGGGTGAGGTCGTTCGTGCCAAACGAGGCGAAGTCGATGCCGGCTTCGGCCATCCCTTCGATCGAGAGCGCGCTCGCGGGCGTCTCGACCATCACGCCCCACGACCGGCGCTCGGTGTCGATTCCCACCTCCCGCATCAGTCGGCGGGCCGCAAGGACGTCCTCGGCGTCGTTCACGAGCGGGAACATGATCTCGACGTTGTCGTAGCCCATCTCGTAGAGGCGTTTGAACGCCCGCAGCTCGTACTCGAAGACGTCGGGCCGATCCAAACTGCGTCGGATCCCGCGATAGCCAAGCATCGGGTTGTGCTCGTGGGGTTCGTCCTCGCCGCCCTCGAGCTGGCGGAACTCGTCGGTCGGGGCGTCGAGCGTCCGGACCCGAACCGGCCGGGGATAGAACTCGTCGGCCACGCCCCTGATCCCGCTTACGATCTCGTCGACGTAGGCCTTCTCGCCGTTCTCGGCGACGAACTTCTGGGGGGTTTTGCCCAGCGAGAGGATCATGTGCTCTATCCGCAACAGGCCCACGCCGTCCGCACCGGTGGCGGCGGCCCGTTCTGCGGCCTCGGGGATCGAGACGTTGACTTTGACCTCGGTCGCGGTCATCGGTTTCACCGGTGTCTCGGGGCGGGCCTCCTCGATCGGTTCGCGCTCGGGTTCGCCGGTGTCGACTCGACCGGCCTCGACGCTGCCCCGTTCGCCGTCGATGGTGATCTGCTGGCCGTCCTCGATCACTTTCGTCGCGTTGGTCGTTCCGACGACGGCGGGCACGCCCAGTTCCCTCGAAACGATCGCGGCGTGGGAGGTCATCCCGCCTTCGTCGGTGACGATCCCCGAGGCGCGTTTCATCGCGGGCACCATATCGGGCGTCGTCATCTCGGTGACGATGATGTCGCCCTCTTTTACCTTATCGAGCTGGTCGAGCTTGGTGACGATGCGGGCCGCGCCGCTCGCCCGTCCGGGGCTAGAGCCCAGTCCGTGGACGAGCTCCTCGCCGTCCCCGTCGCTCTCCTCGCGTTCGTCGTACTCCATCGTCCCCCCGTCGCCGTCGGCGATCCCTTTCATCAGCTCGGATTCGACCTCCTCGCCGGCGTCGTCGCTGATCGTCGTGATCGGCCTCGACTGGAGCATGAACACCTCCCCTCCAACGATGGCCCACTCGACGTCTTGGGGGGTATCGTAGTGGTCCTCGACGCGCTCGCCCAGTTCGATCAGTTCGGCGATCTCCTCATCGCTGAGCACCCGCTCGTTTCGCTTTCCTTCGGGCACTTCCTCCTCGATCGTCTCGCCAGTCTCCTCGTCGCGGACACACTGGAGTTTCTTCGTGGCGATGGTCTCCTCCTCGATCGTGCCGCTCTCGCGGTCGACGACGTAGTTGTCGGGCGAGACCGACCCCGAGACGACCGCCTCGCCGAGTCCCCACGCGGCCTCGAGGATGATCCGGGGGTCGCCCGTCGAGGGGTGGCTCGTGAACATCACGCCCGACTTCTCGGCGTCGACCATCCGCTGGACGACGACCGCGATGTTGACGTCCTCGCTGTCGAAGCCCTGCTGTTTGCGGTAGTAGATCGCCCGCTGGGTGAACAGCGAGGCCCAACACTCCTTGACGCGCTCTAAGAGGTCCGCCTCGGTGACGTTCAGAAACGTCTCCTGCTGGCCGGCAAACGAGGCGTCGGGCAGGTCCTCGGCGGTCGCCGAGGAGCGCACCGCGACGAAGGGGTCGTCTTCGAACTCCCTGTAGGCCGCGAGGACCTCCTCGCGCAACTCGTCGGGAAACGGCGTCTCGAGGATGAGCTCTCCGGCGCGTTTCTGGGCGGCGGCCAGCGCCTTCGAGTCCTCGACGTCGACGTCGACGGCCTCGTGGAGTTCGTCCGCGATACCGGCGTCGTCGATGAACTCGCGGTAGGTCCCGGCGGTGACGATAAACGCGGGCGGGACTGGCAGGCCCGCACCGGTCAACTCGCCGAGGGAGGCGCCCTTCCCACCGACGGTTTCGATGTCGTCCGCGCCGATCTCCGCGAGCCAGCGTACTGCCATTGATGGTCGGATCGACACCGAGGCGAGTAAAGAAGGTTGCGACCCGCACGAATGTTCGTGGAATCAACTACCCGAATTCGAGTGAAGACGGATCGCTACGCCTCGACGATCCCGTCGGTCCCGCGATCGGGCACCGAAAGCGTCCCCGAGAGCGCTTTGACGGCGCGCCCGCCGACGCGGACCGTTCCGCCGACCCGCACCCGGACCTCACCCGGGCGGTCCACGAAGTGGCCCTGCTCGAAGTGCATCTCCTCGGGGAATTCGGAGGGACCGAACGCATCGAACTCGCGGAGGTAGGCCCCGGCCGCGCCGCTTGCGGTCCCGGTGACGGGGTCCTCGGCGATCCCCGCACGCGGTGCGAACATCCGGCCGTGAAGCGTCGCCGCCGGCGTAAGCGTATCGAACGTGAATGCATAGATCCCCATCGCGCCGACGGACTCACAGAGCTCGGCGACCGCCCCGTCGTCGGGGTCGGCGTTTCCGAGGTGTTCGAGGAAGTTCACCGGGACGACGAGGACGGGAAACCCCGTCGAGGAAACCGCAAGCGGGAGGTCCGCACCGACGTCTTCGAGCGCCGCACGATCGATCGAGAGCGACTCGGCGACCGTCTCGTAGTCGGGATCGACCCGCTCGATCCGCGGGTCGTCCTGTTCCATCCAGACGGTCCCGTCAGAGCGGACCTCGATATCGAGAACGCCGACGTTGGTTTCGAGGGTGTGCGTCCCGGCGTCGAGCGTCCCCGCCTCGAAGAGGTGGGCGTGACTCGCGATCGTCGCGTGCCCACAGAGGTCGACCTCGGTGGTCGGCGTGAAATACCGGATCCGGCGGTCGGCGCGCTCGGAGTCGCTCAGGAAGGCCGTCTCGCTGACGGCGAGTTCGCGTGCGATCGCCTGGCGCTGCTCGTCGCTCAACTCCCCCGCATCGGGTACCACGCCGGCGGCGTTGCCGGCGAGAGGGTCGCCGGTGAAGGCATCGATCAGGTGAACCCGTCGTTCCATGGCCGGTGTCGGGTCGGTGGCGCTATATCGTTTCGGGGTCCCGTCCGTCCCCGCGGACGCGCGCTCTGATCGCCGGGATCGGATCCAGCGTCCCGTCGGTATCCCCGAGGATCAACAGCGCGTAATATCGCATGTACGTCCGGATCGGGACCTGTACGACCAGCGCCACCGCGACGATCCCGAGGACGAACAGTACCCCGAGGGCGATCGCGACGGGGGCAACGACAGTGGGGGCGAGCAACGCGGTGCCCGCGACGACGACACCCAGCGGGATCAGGAGGACGAGCGCCGCGGCCGCGACGGCGACGAACAGCACGATGCCGAGGGCGACGTTGAGGACGAACGCAGCGACCGCGTACGCGAGGTACTGCTTCCACTGGCCCGTAAGAGTGGGCCAGAACGCCCGCCAGGCGTCGAGCACGCCCGAATCGCGAACGAGCATAACGGGGACGACGAACGCGGTGGTAAACGAGTCGACCAGCGAGACGAGTACGAACACGACGACCGCGAGCAGTCCGATGAGCACGAGCGCCGCCCCGCCGGTCTGGGTGAGCGATCCTGCCCCGATCGCCGTCAGCCCGACCCCGAGAAAGGCCAGAACCGGAAGGACGGTCAGCAACGCCAATCCGAGCCGGAAGCCAAACAGCCGCAGTCCGTTGCCGAGGTATCGACGCGCGTAGTCCCAAAAGCGGACCTCGTCAGTGCGAAGCGACTGGACGAAGACGAACTCCATGAGCGCGCCGACGAACACGAACCCGAGAACCACCGCGAGCAACGTGCCGCCGATGAGGCCGATCGCGAGCGCGTTCTGGGCGACGAACTCCTGGATCGCATCGAGGCTCGCTCCCGGTCCGGGTCCCGCCTCCGGGGCCGTTCCGGTTCCGCTACTGCCGCCAAGGGGGTTCATCCCGGTTCCGCCGACGAAGAAGACGACGACGGCGAGGACGGCGACCCGCCTGACTGACAGCGGCGTCAAGAACTCGCGGGTCGCCGCCCACGCGTCGTCCAGATCGTCGATCGCGTACAGCGCCATACCGACCGTTTGTCGAACCCGGGTCAAATCTTTACCGGCCACTTCCCCGCACGGATCGGGCGTTCGTGAGAAGCCAGACGACTTAAACCGGGAGCGCGTCTGGATAGCACCATAGCATGTCCGATCTCCCCGAGGAGTTCAACTGTACGGTCACCAACTGGGAGTACATTTACGGACTCTGCCGGGCGGTGAGCACAGACGTCAAACGCTCTTCGTTCGAACCCGACGTGATCGTCGCGCTGGCGCGTGGGGGCTGGTTCGCCGGGCGCTGTATCTGCGATTTCCTCGGCCTCGACGATCTGACGAGCCTGAAAATGGAACATTACGTGGGGACGGCCCAGAAGAGCGGCGAGCCCCAGATCCGCTATCCGATGCCCGAGGGCTCGGTACAGGACAAGGACGTCCTGATCATCGACGACATCGCGGATACGGGCGGGTCGATCGAGCGCGCCCACGAGTACGTGACCGAACGGGGTGCAAGCGAGGTCCGCACCGCGACCCTCCAACTCCTCCAGACCAGCGAGTTCGAACCCGATTTCATCGGCGAACGCCTGGAGGAGTGGGCTTGGATCGTCTACCCGTGGAACTTCATCGAGGACATGATCGACCTGATCTCGGGGGTCATGGAGAGAGCCGAGGAGGAAACGTTTTCGCCCGACGCGGTCCGCCATTACCTCTCGGAGTTCCACGATCTCGAACGCATGGAGATGGAGATCGCCCAGCCCAACCGCCTCGACGAGGTGCTCGTCGAGATGGAACGCCGCGAGGTTATCGAGCGCAGCGGCGCAAACGAGTGGCGACTCGCGGACTGACTCAGTCCTCGCTCGCCCCGACGTGAGCGCGCTCGCGCTCGATCTCGACGTAGCTCTCCTTCCACGTTCCCCGCGTCCACCACGCCAGCGCTACGAGACAACCTACCACATCGCCCATCACGACCGCGACCCAGATCCCCGTCTCGGCCCAGCCGGCGACAAAGACCAGAGAGTACGTCAGCGGGACGCGGACCGCCCAGAGCGTGATCAGCGAGAAGACCATTGCGGTCTTCGTGTTGCCCGCGCCCCTGAAGGTCCCAAGGAGAACCTGCAATACGCCCAAGAAGACGAACATGAGCGCCGCGATCTGCAGGTACTCGACGCCGTAAGCGATGGTTTCGGCCGCGCCGGGCGTATCCGCGGTGAGGAACACGCCCACGATCGGTTCGGGAAAGAGGTAGGCAACGAGGGTGAGACCGGCCATCACTATCGAAACCAGCCCCATCGCGAGTTTCGAGGCGCGGGCGGCACGGTCGGGCCGGTCGGCCCCGAGGTTCTGGCCGACGACCGTATCGAGCGCTTGGGAGAGCCCCATCGCCGGCAGGAAGACCAGCGAGATCAGCCGGTTTCCGAGTCCATAGGCGGCGACGATCTCGGGCGGGAAGGCGACGACCATCCCCGTCAGGACGACGAACGCGAGCGAGGAGGAGGACTGTTCGATCGCGCTCGGGGTTCCCAGTCTGACGATGTCGCGGACGTGGTCGAACCGTGGAACGAGATCGTGAGGCTGGATGTCCGGCCCGGCGTTCGTATAGAAGAGGACGTACAGCCCCAGCCCGGTTGCGATCGCCCGAGCAGTGATGGTGGCGATGGCCGCCCCCTCGATTCCCAGTCTGGGGAACGGTCCGAGCCCGAAGATCAACAGGGGGTCGAGCGCGACGTTGATCACGACGCTGACGATCATCACGCGCATTGGCGTGCGGGTGTTGCCGTACCCGCGCATGATCGAGACGAAGATGAAAAACCCGAACAGGAAGGGCAGCCCGAGGAAGTATATCCTCATATAATCGGCCGCAAGCGGGACGATCCGCTCTTGGGTGCCGGCGCCCGCGGGGAACAGCGAGAGTAGCCAGTCGGTCGAGAAGTGACCGAGAACGGCCAGCACGCAGGCAAGCAGGGTGACAAACGCGAGGGTCTGGCCCGCGATCACGTCGGCGTTCCGGCCGCTTTCGGCCCCCGTATACTGGGCGACGAGGATCGCGCCGGCGGCGGTGAACCCGCCACCGACCGAGATCAGAAAGAAGATCAGCGGGAAGGCGAGGCTCAGCGCGCCGACGGCGTCCTCCGAGACCGCGCCCAGAAACGCCGTGTCGGCGACGTTGTACGCGACCTGCAGCAGTTGGATGACGACCATCGGCCACGCGAGGCGGACCATCGGGCGGACCAACCCGCCCTCGGTGAGCGAACTCTCGTGGGCCGTGGACACTACTTCGAACCGAAACAGCCCGAACTATATGAGCTTTCTTGACGGGTGTCAGCGCTCACCACACCGACTCGTGGAGCGCGAGGGCCGCCTCGTGACAGAATGGCCCCTCGACCTCGGTCACTCCATCGAGGATTTCCGCCGCTCGAACACCCGGGTCGTGGCCGGTGAACGCGGCGATCTCCGGCCCGGAGGTCGCGTACACCACCCGATCGAACCCCGCATAAACCATTCCGCCGGCACACATCGGACAGGGCTCGGTGCTCGTGTACATCGTCGTCTCGCTTCTGATCTCGGGATCGAGCTCGCGCACGGCGAGTCGGGCGAGGGTCAACTCGGGGTGTCTGCGGATGTCGTCCTCGGTGGCGACTCTATTGGAGTCCTCCATCACGATCTCGCCGTCGTGGACGAGAACGGAACCGAAGGGATTGTCGCCGCGCTCTGCAGCCTCGCGGGCGAGTTCGATCGCTCGGCGCATGAATCGCTCCTCGTTCATGCGGGAGGATGGTTGCGGCATAGGGTGTGGTTTGTGGTCGGTAGGATCACCGTCCTCCCCGTCGATCTCTTCAAGTACGCTCGTTCCCGAGCCCTCCTTCGAGTCCCATGACCACTCCTCGTGGAGGCGAACCCGCCCATCGGGGAGGCGGTCGACCACATCGACCGAGCGACCGGTCGCGGTCTCACCCTCAACCGTCAGATGCGTATACCGGAAGTCGAGGGTCTCGCCGTCGCTCCGGCCGACGAGGAACCCCCGTCTTATCTCTCCGCCTTCGTAACGGGCCTGAATCAGGTCCCTCTCCTGCTCGAACCGGAACGTCGTCGCGTCGCTTACTGTCCCATCCCCGTCGTTCGAGACCGCCCGAAGCACTCGCCCGTCCATGTCGATTCCGTCAGTAGCCATACGCTATGGACTACCGTAGGCGGATTGATCGTTCCGATCCAGCACGGTTTTGTAGCCGCTCCGAGGAAAACGGGGTATGATCGGCTTCATCGGCGGCAGCGGCATCTACGAGGCACTACCGCTCGAACACACCCACGAGGAACACGTCGAAACGCCCTACGGCGACCCGAGCGCTCCCGTCACCATCGGCGAGTTCGGAGAGACGGGTACAGAAATCGCCTTCCTGCCACGCCACGGCGAGGACCACGGGCGCTCGCCGACGAACCTCCCCTACCGGGCGAACATTTACGCGCTCAAATCCGTCGGTGTCTCCCATATCGTCGCCTCGAACGCCGTCGGCTCGCTCAAAGAGGAACTCGAACCGGGGACGCTCGTGATCCCCGACCAGATCGTCGACCGCACCCGCCACCGCGAGATGACCTTCTACGGCGAGGGGATCGTGGTCCACCAGCCCTTCACCTACCCCTACAGCCCCGAACTCGTCGATCATCTCACCGAGGCCGCCCGGAGCACGATCGACGCCGACGTCTCGAAGGGCGGGACCTACGTCTGCATCGAGGGTCCACAGTACTCCACGAAGGCCGAAAGCGAGTTCTATCGGAGCCAGGGCTGGGATCTGGTTGGTATGACCGCGATTCCCGAGGCGAAACTCGCCCGTGAGGCCGAGATGGCCTACGCTACCGTCGCCGGCGTCACCGACTACGACGTCTGGAAAGAGGACAGCGAAGTCACCCTCCAGGAGGTCCTCGAAAACGCAGAACAGAACCAAAAAGCGATCAAAGCCGTCGTCGAGGAGGCGATCCGCACGCTCCCGGAGGACCACGAGTGTGCGGCCCATACCTCCCTCGAAGGGACGATCAACACGCCCACCGATGCGATCCCCGAGAAGACCCGCGAGCGGGTCGAGCCGCTGGTCGGCGAGTATCTCTGAACCCGCTCAGGCTCGAACTTCCTCGGCCGAGTCGGAGCGACGGCTGTTGCCGGGCAGGAACTCGCGGTCGAAGACGGCGTACTCCAGCGCGAGACGCCCGGGGCCGCTGAAGACCAGCGAGATCGAAACGAGCGCCAACACCAGTGTGTACTCGTAGCCTCCGTTGCCGACGGCGAAGCCGCTGGGCAGGTGGACGAGCAGGGTCGCGACGAGCATGTCGATCGCCAGCAACACCGCGGCGTAGCGCGTGAATAGGCCCAGCAGCAACAGTGCCCCGCCCGTCAACTCGAGAAGTCCGACGAGCCACGCAAACAGCGTGGGCATCGGAACGCCGAGGCTCGCGAGGAACCCTGCGAAACCGGCGATCCCCGTCGCCTTCGGGCCGACTGCGAAGACCTTGCCGACCCCGGCGACCAGAAAAACGAGCCCGAGTGCGACCCGCACAAACACCGGACTCCAGCCCCGTCCCTCTCCGTTTCGAACGTGTTGGTACATGTGAATTACCCGTTGCTAGTATGGAAGTCTCGGATAATAACCGTTTTTGAGAGGTTTCTGACCGGACGGATACTTGGAACGTCGGAAATCGACAGATCACTTTCCGCGGACGTAATCGAGCGCCGAGACGAACTCTTCCGGATCGACCCGGCCTTCGGTTTCGGTCAGCCGCTCGCGGATTCTTGTGGGTGACATACTCTATCATACCACGTCGTGCCACATAAGGGTAATGCTAACTGATAACACGATCCTCAGTCAATCGGCGATCGCTTCGGCTCCCTCGGTCGTCGCCGCGGGATTTCGCACCCAGAGGTCGCCAAAGAGGTCGTCCTGATGGAGCGAAACCTGCCCGCGATGGGCCAGAAAGAGCAATGCGAGGAACGTCTCGACGCGCGTGCCGCCGGCCGAACGGATCTCGCCGAAGAGCACCTCCTCGCGCCCGGCGCTGTACTGCTCGTCGAGTGCGGCGTAGACCTGCGTGATGGTGTCCTCGATGTCCTCGCCGTGGGCGGTCCCGGTCACCTCCTCGGCGGTCGGTTCCTCCTCGGCGCGGAACTCGTCGGCCGCGTGGTAATCGAGCGTCTGGGTGCCCCGTTGAAAGCCCTTTGGCGAACCCGAGGTATCGTACTCGCGCGATTCTTTCCACCACGAGTCGCGCTCGGCCTCGCGCAGTTCTCTTACCAGTTCGTCGAGCGTCTCGGGCGAACCACGGGCGTGTTTACGATCGAGGCGGCGCTCCATCTCGCGTTCGAGGTTCCCGATGGGGTCCTCGGGAAACGGCTCGTCCTCTCCCATGTGCATCTCGGCCTCCCAGTCGTCGAACTCCTCCTCGTCGTCCTCGGAGAGCAGCTCGTCGCTTTTCATCCGCAACAGGACACTCGCATAGAAGAGCGCCCGGCCCGAGGTGCGCAGGTCCGCCGCGTCGAGTTTCGCGAGGAACGCGTCGGTCACCTCGACGATATCGATGTCCCACGGCTCGATCTCGCCTTCCTCGGCGAGTTGGACCAGCAACTCGACGGGTTCGCTCTCCGCGTCGGGTTCCGGCATCGTGGGCTCAGTCATCGGCGGTCGCTGCCTCCTCGTCCTCGGTCGTTCCCGCGAGGTCGATCCCGGTGACGCTGCTGACGTTGTTGCCCTGCATGGTGACGCCGATGGCGCGCTCGGAGCGTTCGAGCATCGCCGAGCGGTGCGAGACGACGACGAACTGGGCGTCGCTCGCGAGTTCGTCGACTAGCTCTCCGACCCGATCGGCGTTCGCCGCGTCGAGGAAGGCGTCGACCTCGTCGAGCGCGTAAAAGGGCGCGGGGTTGTACCGCTGGATGGCGAAGATAAAGGCCAGCGCCGTCAGGGACTTCTCGCCCCCACTCATCGCGTCGAGGCGCTGGATGGGCTTATCGGCGGGCTGGGCCTTCATCGTTAAGCCACCGTCGAAGGGGTCGTCCTCGTCTTCGAGGTGGAGCTCCCCGGTGCCGGCCGACAAGCGCGAGAAGATCTCCTGGAACTGCTCGTCGATCGCCCGGTAGGCGTCCATGAACGTGTCGCGCTTTTGCTGTTCGTACGAGTCGATGCGCTCCGTGATCCCCTCGCGCTCCTCGACGAGCACGTCCTTGCGGTCGGTGAGGGTGTCGAGCTCCCCTTCGACCCGGTCGTACTCGTCGATCGCGAGCATGTTGACGGGTTCGAGGGCCTCCATTTCGCTACCGAGCTCCGCGATCCGCGACTCGACGGTGTCGTGATCGGGGATCTCCTCGGGGTCGTACTCGCCGACCTCCCCCTCTAGGTCGGCGATGTCGGTTTCGAGCCCGCGGGCGCTGGCCTCCAGCCCTTCGAGACGACTCTCGGTCGTGCCGACCTTCTCCTTGGCCACGTCGCGCTCGTCGGCCGCCTCGCCGAGCGTTCCGCGAAGTTCGCGGCGCTCCTCCTTCTTTTCGGTCAGTTCGGCTTCGAGTTCCTCAACGGCCTCGCGCTTCCCCTCGAGGCGCTCCTCTTGCTTTTCGATCTCGGTCTCGAACTCCTCGATACGTCTCTCCTGCTTCTCGATACGCTCCTCTGCGTTCGAGGCCTGCTCGTCCAGATCCGAGATGGCGTTGTCCGCGTACTGTTTTTCGAGCTGGAGTTCGTTGAGGCGTCCGTCGTGCTCGTCGAGGGCGTCCTCCAGTTCGTCGATCGCGTCGTCGATCCCGTCGAGCTGGGCGGTCAGTTCGGGAATCTCCGAGTCGGCGAGCTCGCCCTCGAGCTCCTCGATGTCGCCTTCGAGCTCCTCGATCTCTCCGGTTGCCTCCGTGATCTTTTCCTCGATCTCGCCCATACGCTCGTCGACGTCCCCGCGGGCGTCCTCCAGTTCCTCGACTTCCTCGACCAACCGCTCGGCCTTCGCTTCGCGCTCCTCGATCGCCTCGCGTTTCTTCTCGATCGTGCTTTCGATCTCACGGACCTGCTCCGTGGCCTCGGTTTTCCGATCGCGGGCGCTCTCGAGGCGCTCTTCGGCCCCTCGGAGCTCCGAGCGCACCGACTCGCGCCGGTCCTGTAAGTCAGTGATCGCCTCGGCGACCCGTTCTAACTGTCCTTTGCCCGATTTCGAAAACGAGTAGCGCGAGCCCGAGCGGCTCCCGCCGGTCATCGCGCCGCTTTTCTCGACCAGCTCCCCGTCGAGCGTCACGAGCCGGTACTTGCCCATCAGGTCCCGTGCGGTGTCGATGTCCTCGACGACGAGCGTATCGCCGAGCACGTACGAGAAGATCCCCGCGTACGCAGTATCGAAATCGACGAGGTTGTACGCGAAGTCGACCACGCCCTCCGCACGCGGCGGCGAGGAGAGCGAGCGGTTTCGCATCTCCGTCATCGGGAGGAACGTCGCCCGGCCCGCGTTGCGCGATTTCAGGTGTTCGATACAGCGCTGGCCGACCCCGTCGTCGTCGACCACGACGTTCGCGAGCCGGCCGCCCGCCGCGGTCTCGCAGGCGGTGGCGTACCGCGAGTCGACGCCTCCTAATTGGCCGACGGTGCCGTGGACGCCGTCCATGCCCGCATTGAGGATCGTCGAGACCGCCCGGCCATACGAGCTGTCGCCGCTCTCGCCGGCCTTGGCCTCGAGCTCCGCGTACTCCTGCTGTTTGGCTTGAAGGTCGTCCTCGATCCCGTCGAGCTTTCCCTGAAACTCTCGCTTCTCCTCCTTGAGGTCCTCGACCACCGCGTCGATCTGCTCGCGGTTCTTCACGGCCCGTTCGCGCTCGTCCTCCAGATCGTCGATCTCGGACTCGATTTCGGGCACCGCTTCGAGCGTCTCCTCGCGTTCGTTCTCCTTCTCGCCGATCGCGTTCGAGCGCCGGCGGGCCTCGTCGAGCAGGCGGTCCTGCTCGCGCTGGTGTTCGTTTCGCTCGTCGCGCGCCGCCTCGAGAGCGGCCTTTTTCTCCCGCAGATCGGCCTTCAGCTCGTCGAACTCCGTGTCGACGTCCTCGATTGCTGCTTCGATCTCCTCCCGCTCGGCCTCCTTCTCCTGGATGTCGGCCTTCACGGAGGCCTTCTCCAACTTCGTCTCGCGGATCTCCGTATCGAGGTCGGCGATCGTCTCCTCTTTCCTGTCGACCCCGACGAACGCCTCCCGTCGGTCGCTTTCGGCCTCGTCGATGGCCTCTTCTGCGTTTTCGATCCTGTCCTCGAACCGGCTGATCTCGCCTTTGATTCCCTCGATCTCGCGTTTGATCGCGAGCTGTTCGTCCTCGCCTTTGCGCTCGATCTCGGCGTTTAAGTCCTCTAAGTCCTCTTCGAGGCGCGTGACGGCACCCTGCTTCTCGTCGAGCTCCCGGCGGAGCTCCTCTACTTTCTCGCGCTTCTGTTCGATCCGGCTCTCTTTGGCGTCGAGTTCCGCGCGCTTTTCCTCCAGCTCGGCGGCCTTCAGATACCCCTCGAACTCCTCTTTTTCCTCCCGGAGCGATTTGTACTCCAGTGCGGTTTCGCGTTCGTCTTTCAACTGGTCGAGGCGGTCTTCTTTCTCCTCGATGCGGAGTTCGGCCTCCTCGATCCGGTCTTTGACCGTCTCGAGCTCCTCGAAGGCCGACTCCTTTTTCGCGTCGAACTCCGCGACGCCCGCGATCTCGTCGATGATCTCGCGGCGCTGTCCGGCGGTCATGTTGATGATCCCCGTCACGTCGCCCTGCATGACGACGTTGTAGCCCTCGGGGGTGACGCCGGCCTGCGCGAGCAGGTCCTGGATGTCCGAGAGGTTCACCGACCGGTCGTTGAGGTAGTAATAGGAGTAGTAGTTGTCCTCGGTGCGTTTTACCCGCCGCCGAACCGAGATCGTCTCGACGTCGCCGATGTCCTCGCTGCCGGCGGCGCTGACGACCTGCTCGCGCGCGAGCGTGCCATCGGTGTTGTCGAGGACGACCTCCACGCTCGCCTCGCGGGGCCCTTCTTGGGAGTCCGTGCCGTCGTGACCGGGGTTGTAGATCAGGTCGGTGAGCTTCTCGGCGCGGATCCCGCGGGCACGGGCCAGTCCGAGCGCAAAGAGCACGCTGTCGATGATGTTCGACTTGCCCGAGCCGTTGGGGCCGCTGACGGTGGTGAAGTCCTCGTAGAACGGAATTCGTGTCTTTCTGCCGAAGCTCTTGAAGTTCTCGAGGACGAGCGCTCGAATGTGCATGGTAAGGACCGGCGGACTACGCGACGATGATGTCGTTGGCCGTGTCGTCTTCCGATTCCTCGCGCTCGCTCCTATCGGTTTCGACTCCGACCTCGCGGGTTTCTATCTCGGCGTCTTCCTCGTGGGTGGCTTCGAGTTCGCGGAGCCGTTCGTTCGTCTCGACGAGCTCTTCGGTGAGTCCACGCACCGTGGCTTCGAGTTCGCGGAGCCGCGATTCGAGGTCCTCGACTCTGTTGGGCATACACACGTTACCTCGCTCGGCGGACATAAACCTGCGTCAGACACGTGTCCGTGAATTAACTACTCGGGCGGGATCGGTCTCCCGGTAGCCTTTATGCGGTCCGGATCGAAGCCCGGCCAATGACTGCGCAGGCGACCCACGAGCGCGATCTCGCGGTCGTGATCGGACTCGAGGTCCACGTCCAACTCGAAACCGAGACGAAGGTGTTCTGTGGCTGTTCGACCGACCTAGGCGGCGCCGAACCCAACACCCACACCTGTCCGACCTGTCTCGGGCTGCCGGGAGCACTCCCCGTTCTCAACGAGGCCGCCGTCGAGTCAGCGGTGAAACTCGGCAAGGCCATCGACGCCGAGATCCCCCAGCAGACTCGATTCCACCGGAAGAACTACTACTATCCCGACCTGCCGAAGAACTTCCAGATCACCCAGTACGACGCCCCGCTCTGCCAAGACGGACGTTTGGAGATCGGCGTCGAGGGCGAGCGCCGGGAGATCGGAATCGAGCGCGCCCACCTCGAGGAGGACCCGGGCAGCCTCCAGCACGAAGGGGGAAACATCGAAACCGCCGACCACACCCTCGTCAACTACAACCGCGCAGGGATCCCGCTGATGGAGATCGTCACCCGGCCCGACTTTCGGAGCCCCAAGGAGACGCGGGCCTTTCTCGCCAAACTCGAGGAGGTCCTCGAGTATCTGGGGATCTTCGACAGCCAGCGCGACGGCTCGCTGCGAGTCGACGCCAACATCTCGCTGGTGGACGGCGAGGACGTCGAGGAGGACGGCTTCATCGACGCGGAGACGCTCGCGGCAGCCAACCGGACCGAGGTCAAGAACATCTCCAGTCACAAGGGCGCGGAGAAAGCGCTGGCTTACGAGGTGACGAGACAGAAAAACGCCGTTCGCAGAGGGCGCGAGATCGAACAGGAGACGCGCCACTGGGACGAGTCCCGGGGCATCACCGTCTCGATGCGGTCGAAAGAAGAGGAGAAGGACTACCGGTACTTCCCGGAGTACGACCTGCCCGTTCTCAGAGTGGCGGACTGGACGTCGAAGATCGACATCCCCGAACTGCCCGACGCCCGGCGCGAGCGCTTTCGAGAGGAGTACGGGCTGGGCGAGGAGGCGGCCTCGAAACTCACCTCGACGAAACAGGTCGCGGACTTCTACGAGGACCTGGCGAGGGACTTCGAGCCCGATCTGGCGGCGACGTGGGTGGCGGACGACCTGTTGGGAGAACTTAACTACCGCGACATGGCGGTCACCGACGTCGAGGACCGACTGGACGAGGTGCGCCGGCTCGTCGAACTGGTTTCCGGAGGGGAGATCACCGCGAAGAACGCCCGCGAGATCGTTCTCCGGGAGATGCTCGATTCGGGAACCGACCCCGACGCCGTCGTTCAGAAGCGCGACCTCGGAAAAACCGACGACGACGCGGTCGCCGCCGCCGTCACGGAGGCGATCGAGGAGAACCCCGAGGCGGTCGCCGACCTCGAATCGGGCGACGACGGCGCGATCAACTTCCTCGTCGGGCAAGTGATGGGGAAAACGGGCGGTAGCGCCGACCCCGGACAGGTCAACCGACTGCTACGCGAGCGTCTCGACGGGTAGGCCTCGAACGGGGTTCAAAAGAGCGCGGTCGCGACGTCGAAAGCGAACTGCACACCCATCATGCAGGCTTCGCCCATCGGTTCTACGATCTCCAGTTGCGTCGTGGTGGTGCCGTCGGTTGTCATCGATTCATGTACCGATCGCGGGGCGGTAATACGTTTCGATCCGGTCGATCCCGCCGACTCGGCGGCCGTTCTCGTGGCTGGGATCCCTTCACTCGACGACGTGGACGACGTCGGCGGTCGCGTCGAACTGCCGGTCGAGTTCGAGGCCCCAGCGCGCCGCGTGTGCGGCCTCGTCGCTTCCATCGAGCGGAATTACGTGTAATCGTCCGTTCTACAGGGTCGGGATCGAGTTCCACTCCCGTTCTGGTTTACCGGCGCGATTCGGACGGTCGACTTCGAGCGCTCTCGCGGTGGCAGGCACCCGCAGCCGGGTAAACCACTATGTCGCTTGCGATCCAATTCGGAGTCGTATGTCAGACAAGACTTCCTACGAGGAGGACCTCTCGCGCGACGAGGTCGCGGACAACCTGCAGGCGCTGGCCCGCGAGATCCGGGGGGAGGGACCCTCGGACATCTCGGTCGGGAACAAGACCGTCGAACTTAACCCGGCCTCGGTCCTCGAGTACGACATCACGACCGAGGAACGGTCCCCGATGCTCGGTGGCGAGCGCCAGACGATCACGGTGACGCTGGACTGGGCCGTCGAGAAGGCGGACTAACCGGTCCGTCCCGCCAGAACGACGTTGACGACGACGCCAAAGAGGATGATCAACGCGCCGAAATACAGCCACAACAGGAACAACAGTGCACCTCCGATCACACCGAAGACCGCCGCAAGCGTCGCCACCGAGGCGTAGAACTGAAACAACCACTGGAGGAGCGCCCAGCCGACGGCCGCGAACAACGCCCCCGGCAACACCTCCACGAGGGTGACCTCGACGTTCGGAAAGACGTAGTACAACGGGAGGAACGCGACCAGCAACCCGCAGACGAGCAACAGCGAGTCGACGGCCCCGGAGTAGCTGAAATCCGGCAGGAGCGTAAAGACCCCGGCGGTGGCCACGGCCGCGACCAACACCAGGACGATCGCAGAGGAGGCGATCAGCCCGTCGCGCACCCGCTGGCCGAGGGAGGTCTTCGTTCGGGGGGTTTCGTAGAGCTGTGCGAAGGCGGTGTCGATGGCGAGGAACATCCGGAAGGCCGCCCACAGCAACACGAGCAGGCCGACGATCGAACTCCCGACCCAGCCCGTCGCCTCCGTGATCGCTCCAGCAAGCAGGTCCTGACCGGTCGGGCTGAGGTACAGCCGGGTCAGCGCGAGCAGGTAGCGCGCGACGGTCTCGCCGGCCAGCAGCGAGGCCGCGACGAGGACGAGCAACAACAGCGGCAACAGCGAGACGAAGGCGTAAAACGCGAGGCTCCCGGCCAGAAACGGGAGGTTCTGGCGGCGGACCTCCCTGACGATCTCTACGAGTACCTCGTACCCCCCACGCATCCCACAGACGTACTCGTCGGTCCGAGAACAACGTTCCGATCCCGACGTCGGGGTGTCCTGACGGCGCGCGAAACGTTTAGGCTCCGCCTCGACGTAGCGCCGGTAATCCGTGGATCTGATCATCACCGAGAAGGACAACGCCGCCCGCCGGATCGCCGCCATCCTCAGTGGCGAGTCCGCGGAGGTCGAACGCCAAAACGGCGTCAACGTCTATCGCTGGGGCGGGAAACGCTGTATCGGCCTGTCGGGCCACGTCGTCGCCGTCGACTTCCCCTCGGAGTACTCGGACTGGCGTGACGTCGAGCCCGTCGAACTGATCGGCGCGGCCGTCGAGAAGACCCCCACACAGGAGAACATCGTCCGCACCGTTCGCCTGCTGGCTCGGGACGCAAACCGGGTAACGATCGCGACCGACTACGACCGCGAGGGCGAACTCATCGGGAAGGAGGCCTACGAGATCGTCCGCGACGTCAACGACGGGGCGGAGATCGACCGGGTGCGCTTTTCGTCGATCACCGACGGTGAGGTACACAGCGCCTTCGACGACCCCGACGAGATCGACTTCGACCTGGCGGCGGCGGGCGAGGCCCGCCAGATCATCGATCTGGTCTGGGGGGCGGCCCTCACCAGGTTCCTCTCGCTTTCGGCCCGGCAACTGGGCGACGACTTCATTTCAGTAGGAAGGGTCCAGACGCCCACCCTCAAGCTGATCGTGGATCGCGAACGCGAGATCGAGGCGTTCGACCCCGAGGCCTACTGGGAGATCTTCGCGAACCTCGTGAAAGGGGAGGAGAGCTTCGACGCCCAGTACTTCTACCGCGATGAGGACGGCAACGAGGCCGAACGCGTCTGGGACGGGCAGCGTGCGGAGGCTGTCTACGAGACCCTTCGGGAAGCGAGCGAGGCCCGCGTCGAGTCGGTCTCGCGGCGAACGCGAACCGACGCGCCGCCCGCACCGTTCAACACCACCCAGTTCATCCGTGCGGCGAGTTCGATCGGTTATTCCGCCAAACGCGCGATGAGCATCGCCGAGGACCTCTATACGGCGGGCTACATCACCTATCCCCGGACCGACAACACGGTGTATCCCGAGGACCTCGATCCCCGCGAGCTACTCGATGCGTTCACCGGGAACCGGACCTTCGGCGAGGACGCAGAAACCCTGCTCGAACGCGAGGAAATTACCCCCACGGAGGGTGACGAGGAGACGACCGACCACCCCCCGATCCATCCCACGGAGGAACTGCCGACGAAGGGCGAACTGTCGGATGCGGAGTGGGAGGTCTACGAACTGGTCGTCCGGCGCTTTTTCGCGACCGTCGCCGATTCGGCGCGCTGGGAGCACCTCAAGGTCGTCCTCGAAGTGGGCGAGCACCGCCTGAAGGCGAACGGCAAACGCCTCGTCGAACCGGGTTACCACGCCGTCTACCCCTATTTCAGCACGAACGAGAACGTCGTCCCCGACGTCGAGGAGGGCGAGTCCCTCGCGTTGACCGAGATACGAATCGAGGACAAGGAAACCCAGCCGCCCCGTCGATACGGGCAGTCGCGCCTCATCGAGACGATGGAGGAGATGGGAATCGGAACGAAAAGTACGCGTCACAACACGATCGAGAAGCTCTACGACCGGGGGTACATCGAGAACGACTCGCCGCGGCCCACCAAGCTGGCGACGGCGGTCGTCGAGGCCGGCGAGGAGTACGCAGACCGCGTGGTAAGCGAGGCGATGACCGCCCAGTTGGAAGACGACATGCAGGCGATCGCCGCGGGCGAGAAGGACCTGGACGAAGTGGCCGGCGAGTCCCGCGAGATGCTCGAACGGGTGTTCGACGACCTGATGGAATCGCGCGAGGAGATCGGCGACCACCTCCAGAAATCGCTCAAAGCGGATAAGACCCTGGGACCGTGCCCCGAATCGGGTCACGATCTTTTGGTTCGGCGGTCCCGCCGCGGGTCGTACTTCGTGGGCTGTGACGGCTATCCGGACTGCGAGTACACGCTTCCGCTGCCCAATACGGGCAAGCCGCTCATCCTCGAGGCGACCTGCGAGGAGCACGACCTACGGCACGTGAAGATGCTCGCCGGCCGAGGGACGTTCGTCCACGGCTGTCCGCAGTGTAAGGCTGACGAGGCCGACGAGGAGGAGGATCGAGTGATCGGGGCCTGTCCCGAATGTGGGGAGGGGTCGATCCCGCCCTCCTCGCGTGACGGCGAGGACCCCGCCGCAACCGCCGAGGACGGCCAACCCGTCGAGGCCGACGGCGGCGAGCTCGCGATCAAACAGCTCCGGAACGGCTCGCGGCTCGTGGGCTGTACTCGGTACCCCGACTGTGACTACTCGCTGCCGCTTCCGCGACGCGGCGACATCGAGATCACCGACGAGCGCTGTGAGGAACACGGCCTGCCCGAGCTGCTCGTCCACTCGGGCGACGAACCCTGGGAACTGGGCTGTCCGATCTGTAACTACCGGGAGTACCAGGAGCGAGAGAACGACTCGGGGACCGACCTCGAATCGATCGAGGGCGTCGGCGCGAAAACGGCCGAGAAGCTCGCCGCCGCGGGTGTCGAGAGCGTCAGCGACCTCCAGGACGCCGAGGCCGAGACCGTCGCAAACGAGGTCGAGGGTATCAGCGCCGATCGGGTTCGCAAGTGGCAGGCGAAAGCGGGCTGAGGGACGTCCCTACTCGTCTCCCGTTTCCTCGGCCCGCGGGTCGAGCTCGTACTCCCGGAGCGTGTCGGGATCGATCTCGTCGAGAACACGCTCGTGGGTCGCCTCGAGCACGATCGGGGGTGCGTGCCCCGCTTCGCGGGCCTCGATCCAGCGGGGCAGACAGAGACACCAGCGATCGCCCGGTTCGAGCCCGGGAAAGCCGAACTCGGGCTGGGGCGTCGTCAGGTCGTTTCCCTGCGCTTTGCTGAAGGTCAGGAACGCCTCGGTCAGTACCGCACAGACCTCGTGGCGGCCCGGATCCCGCCGGAGGTGTCGGCAGTGGCCGTCCCGTAGGAAGCCTGTCTCGGGGTCGACGCTACAGGGACGGAGTTCGGTGCCGTAGACGTTGCGGTCGGACTCGTCGCTCATGGGTGTGGGTTCGAGTGCGGGAGGAAAACTGTGGCTACTCGGGGCCGCTATCGCTTCCCTTCCGAACCCACCGAAGGGGTTTTAGCACGTCCTTAGAATTGAGTCGGTATGAGCGAATCGTGGACCGATTGGGATCACATCGTCAAGGTCGATCCCGACAAGGACCTGGCTCCGGGCGACAGCTTCGAGGACGTCTGTCGAACCGGAACCGACGCCATCGAGATCGGTGGCACCCTCGATATGACCGAAGAGAAGATGCAAGAGGTGATCGACGCCTGCGCGAAGTACGACGTGCCGCTGTATCAGGAGCCGTCGAACCCCGCGGTAGTCGTCGACGACAAGGCGCTCGACGGCTATCTCGTGCCGGTCGTCCTCAACGCGGGCGATATCTCGTGGGCGATCGGGTTCCACAAGGAGTGGGTCAAGATCGATGACATCGACTGGGATCGGACGTTCACCGAGGCCTACATCGTTCTCAACCCCGAGGCGAGCGTTGCAGAACTAACACAAGCCGACTGCCAGCAGACCGCGGAGGACGTGGCTGCATACGCTGAAGTCGCGGAGAAGATGCTCGGCCAGCCCATCGTCTACATCGAGTACTCGGGCACCTTCGGGGATCCGGAGAAGGTGCGGGCCGCAAGCGAGGCCCTAGAGGAGGCGACCCTCTTTTATGGCGGTGGCATCGGCGACTACGAGTCAGCCAATACGATGGCTCAGTACGCCGACGTGATCGTCGTCGGGGACTTGCTCCACGAGGCGGGCTGCGAGGCGGTCGAGGAGACCGTCGAGGGCGCCCAGGACGCGCGGGCCAAAGCGACGAACCACCGATAGGAAAGAGTATCGCAACGTTGAGTAGGTCGCCCCGTTTATAGCGCCGTATCGGGTCGGTGTGTTCGACGTATGCCGGACGACGTCTCGTCGTCGCCACCGGGCGGAATCGGGGTCACATCCGCCCAGCGTCGAAACCGGCCGTCCTCTGGCATGACAACAGACACTGACTGCAGTAACGTGGTTCTGATCACGGTCGATTCGCTGCGTGCGGACGCGATCGGACCGTACAGCGACGAGTACCGGACGCCATCCCTCGAGCGCCTCGCCGAGCGCGGGACAGTCTTCGAGCACGCCTTCGCGACCGGTAACTGGACGCCGTTTTCGTTTCCGGGGCTGTTGGCCTCCCGTCCGGTTTTCGCAGACTCAGGGGCTATCGGCGTCACCGAAAGCGAGACGCTCGCCGAGGTCCTCGCCGACGCCGGCTTCGAGACGGGCGGGTTCAACGCCGCGAACGGCTTTCTCACCGACCACTGGGGGTACGACGACGGGTTCGGGGAGTTCGAGTCGTTCGTCGCCGACGCCGGGTCGCTCTACGGGCGATACCTCGCGGCCCATCCGACCGTCGAGGCGTGGCTCCAGCTCGCGAGCTCGCCGGTTCGTCGCCTCCTCTCGCGGGCCCGCGGCGGGGACGACGACCGCCCCTTTATGGACGCCTCGCGGATGCTCGACGTCGAGAAGCACGCGACGTCGTTCATCGAGGGCCGCGAGGAGCCGTTTTTCCTCTGGATCCACTACATGGACCCCCACACGCCCTACGCGCCCGCACCGCGGCACTTCCGGGAGGTCTCCTCGGCGCCGCTCGGTACCCCGCAGATGCTGCTGGCCCACGCCCGGGCGGGGCTCGGCAGGGACGTCGGCGAGCGAACCCTCGCGGACCTGCGGACGCTCTATCAGGCGACGGTGCGTCAGGTCGACGCGAGCATCGGGCGCGTCCTCGAGGCGCTGTCGGAAAGCGGTGCCCGCGAGGAGACGGCGGTCGTCGTCGCCGGGGATCACGGCGAGGAGTTCCAAGACCACGGCCACCTCGCACACTACCCCAAACTATACGACGAACTGCTGCACGTGCCGCTGCTCGTCGACGCGCCCGATTCCGACGCCCGGCGGATCGAGGGAGCAGTCGGGCTCGATGCGGTCCCGCCGACGGTCTGTGAGCTCCTCGGGGTCCCGTCGCCGGCGACGTGGGCGGGCGACTCGCTCGTGGAGTCTGTTCGCAGCGGCGATCGCCCCGCCGAGGAGCCGGTGCTCTCGGTGACGGTCCGCGGCGAGGAGATTACCCAACAGCCGATCCCGCGCGACCTCGACGACGGGGATCTCCTCGTGAGCGCCCGGACCGACGAGTGGACCTACATCGAGAACACGAACACCGAAACCGCGGAGCTCTATCACCGCCCCTCGGATCCGAGACAGCAACGGGACCTGGCGACCGAGCCCGACGCCGAGGGGGCGGCAGCCATCGAACGGCTCCGACCGCTGGTTCGGGATCACGCGCGGTCGCTCGAACGCGACGAGACGGCGCAGGTCTCGGCAGACGAGGCCGTCGAGAAGCGACTGGAGGCGCTTGGTTATCGATAACGAATGGTTCGGGCACTGCTCAGACAGGCAGTCGGTGGACGCTTTGCGGTTCGAATCCGGCGTTTCGCCATCGTCGGTGCGGTGGCCGCGGGCCTCCAGACGCTGCTACTGGGCGGGTTCGTCGAGTACGCCGGCATCCACTACCTGCTCGCGGCGGCGATCGCCATCGAGATCACGATCGTCTTCCAGTACGCGCTCAACAACTTCTGGACGTTCCGGGCGGTCAAGAACACGGGCTGGGGCGAGTACCTCCACGGTCTGATCAAGACCAACCTGGTGCGGGGGTCTGCGATCCCGATCCAACTCGGCGTCCTCTACGGGATCGTCACGTGGTCTGGGATCGCGTACCTGATCGCGAACATCATCGCCATCCTCATAAGCGGGGTCTACCGGTACGTACTCGACGCGCGCTGGACGTGGGACGTCTGAATCGGCTCCCCGTCGACCGACCGGATGAGCGAAATGGCCGGGCTTAAGTCCCGCTTTGCTCAACGCTCCGTATGGAAAACCGAACCTACACCGCCGAGGCCGAACCCGGCGAGACCGCCACGGTCGCGGGCTGGGTCCACGAGGTCCGCGATCTGGGTGGCATCGCGTTTCTCATCCTTCGGGACAAATCCGGGAAGATCCAGATCAAGTTCGAGAAAGACGAGATGGACGACGAGATCGTCGAGACGGGACTCGACCTCGCGCGCGAGAGCGTGATATCGGTGACCGGCGCGGTCGAGGAGGAGCCACGCGCGCCCACGGGCGTCGAGATCACGCCCGAGGAACTCGACGTGATCGCGTCGGCCGAACCCGAACTCCCGCTCGATCCCTCGGGCAAGGTCGATGCCGAACTCTCGACGCGACTCGACAACCGGACGCTGGATCTGCGAAAAGAGGAAACCAAAGCCATCTTCGAGATCCGCGCGGAGGTCCTCCGAGCAGTCAGGGAGAGCTTCCGAGAGATCGGCTGTACGGAGATCAACACGCCGAAGATCGTCGCCACAGGAACGGAAGGCGGCACGGAGCTGTTCCCGATCACCTACTTCGGACAGGAGGCCTTCATGAACCAGAGCCCGCAGCTGTTCAAACAGCTGATGGTCGGTTCCGGGCTCGAACGGGTCTTCGAGATCGGTCCCATATTTCGGGCCGAGGAGCACAACACGCCCCGGCACCTGAACGAGGCGACGATGATCGACTTCGAGAGCGCATTCATCGACCACGAGGAGGCGATGGACGCCTGCGAGCGCACCCTCCTGGCCGCGTACGAGGGCGTCGCGGAGAACTGCGAGGCCCAGTTGGAGACGCTCGGCTACGACGACTTCGAGGTGCCCGCCGAGGGGTTCCCGCGCCTGACCTACGAGGAGGCAATCGAGCGCATCAACGCCACCGGCGAGCTCGACGAGCAACTCGTCTGGGGCGACGACCTGCCCACGGAGGGCGAGAAGGCCCTCGGCGACGACGTCGGCGGGCACTACTTCGTCACTGACTGGCCAAGCGAGATCAAGCCCTTCTACATCCAGGACCACGAGGGCGGCGAGCTCTCGAAGGGCTTCGACCTGATGCATCCGCGCATGGAACTGGTCTCGGGCGGGCAGCGCGAACACCGCTACGACCACCTCGTGGAGGGGTTCGAACAGCAGGGGCTCGACCCCGCACAGTTCGAGTACTACACGAAGATGTTCAAGTACGGGATGCCGCCGCACGCCGGCTGGGCCTACGGCGTCGAGCGGCTCGTGATGACGATGCTCGACCTGGGCAACATCCGCGAGGCGGTTCTGTTTCCGAGGGACCGCCAACGGCTTTCGCCGTAAGGTCCCTCGGGTGCTCGCGGGAGCTTCGATCCCGTGCCGTTTCTACGGACCGTCAGCGATCGCGTTCGTCGGGCGAAGGCGGTGATAGCGTGGGGATGCCGGCGGGAACGAGGCGTCCTTCCGTGGCACCTCGCATATCGCCAGCAATGGTTTTATTCGCCGTTCGCCCCGATAGACGAGCGATGGCCGAACCGAACCAGCAGGCGCTCGCGGAGGCGCGACAGTACGGCGGGACCCTCACGTCCTCGGAGCTACTGCGCATCATCGAACACCACCACCGGTCCGACGGGCGCGGTCTCGATCGCGAGACGCTCGCCGCCTACGACCGTGCAGTCGCCGAGGACGACAGCCTTCCGTTCAAAGAGGGACAGCTTCGCTCGTCCATCGAAGACACCCTCTCGACGGGCGAGGGGTGGCACGACGCCGAGGCCTACTACAGGGTCGGGGACGATCGAGTCAGTCTCTTTCCCCAGCGCTGGCACGACCGCCTCGGCGACAGCGACGATGTCCGCGAGTACGTCGCCGTTATCGAGGACGACACCGCCTCGACGGATACCGAACCCGACGCGCCGAAAGGCGGCATCGGGACGGGCGTTCCCGAACCGCTGTTGCTGGACGCGATCAGCGTTATCGACGGTGCCGATCGCGATACGGCGAAAGACCGTCTCGAACGCCATCGCCGTGATGGTGGGCTCGTACAGGACGCCGACCAACATCCCGAGGCCCGGGTCTACCTCACCGAGGAGACCAGCGAGATGCGCGACGACTGGCTCGATTACTGATTCGCCCGTCGATACCCCCTGCGGTCGTCATCCCCCTTTCGAGGCCGCCGAATCGGATCGAATACGGAACCACTGGGGCCGTTATCGTCGTACAGATGTCCTAACATATCCGTAGGGTGGGCTTAATTTCGAATCGGGGAACGCGGTGACGTCTGTTGGTTTGGGCCGGTAGGAACTCGTTATCATCAGTTAGTGAACACATATATATATCGGGGGCTGTAGTTGTGAGATATAGAATCCGAATGAACATCAGTGATTTCACGTTCGATCACTACGGGCGGCTACTGGACGCCGCACTCGACGCCGGGTACACGTTCTACACGCTCGAGGAGTACGTCAGGCACACCGACCACGAGGACCCGCATATCGTGATCCGCCACGACGTCGACCGGAAAGTCAGCACCGCCCGGTCGATGGCCCGTGTCGAGGCCGCCCGCGAGATCCCCACGAGCTACTACTTCCGGACCTCGACGTTCAGTCCCGAAACCGTCAGCGAGGTCGCCGAGTTGGGCCACGAAGTCGGCTATCACTACGAGGACTACGTCAAGACCCGCGGGGATTTCGAGGCGGCCCACGAGCGCTTCACGCAGAACCTCGCACGATTTCGCGAGCACGTCGACGTGCGGACGATCTGTCCCCACGGGAGTCCGCTCTCGCCCTATCACAACCTAGACATGTGGCGGGGGGAGCGCACGATCGAGGAGTACGACCTGCTGGCAGAAGCGTATCTCTCGGTCGAGACCGCCAGCGACGACGCCACCAAACCCTCGTACGTCTCGGATACGGGGCGCGACTGGGGGACGACCGTGGGCGACTTCGGACGGATCTCGACGACCGACGACCTGATCGCGGGCCTCGAATCCGAGGGTTGTGAACGCCTGTACCTGCTCGTCCACCCCGGCCGGTGGTCGCGAAACCCCGCCGAACACGTCCAGCGGGTGGCGTGGGACGTCGCCGCCGAAGCGGGCAAATCGACCGCACAAGCCGTCCACTCGATCGGGCGCACCTCGAGCGACCGGATCGCCCGCGTCATGCGCGAGAGAGTATAAGGCTTAACCGAAGGGCTCGCGAACTTCCGGCATGGACGACGACGCGGTGACGGCGTTCGTCCCCGGACACGTCACCGGTTTCTTCAGTAGCCACCCCGACGACGACCCCTCGAAGGCGGGATCGCGGGGAGCAGGGGTGACGCTCACCGACGGCGTGACCGTTCGCGCCACGCCCGCCGCCCGGGCCCGGACGACCCTCGACGGGACCGAAATCGTCGTTGAACCGGTCGATCGCGTACTCGACGCCCTCTCCATTTCCGTTCATGTCGAGGCGACGACCGACCTCCCGCTGGGCGCGGGATTCGGAACCTCGGGCGCGCTCGCGCTCGGGACCGCGTTC
Source organism: Halalkalicoccus jeotgali B3 (assembly GCF_000196895.1). Lineage (NCBI taxonomy): Archaea > Methanobacteriati > Methanobacteriota > Halobacteria > Halobacteriales > Halalkalicoccaceae > Halalkalicoccus > Halalkalicoccus jeotgali. The sequence continues at coordinate 2,399,917 of NC_014297.1, read as the reverse complement.
GCGGCCAATCAACTCTTCGACCGACGACTCTCTGCGAACGAACTCGTCACTATCGCCCACGCCGCGGAGGTCCGCTCGGGGACCGGCCTTGGTGACGTCGTCGCGCAGGCCCGCGGTGGCGTCCCGATCCGGCTCGATCCCGGTGGCCCCGCACACAATCGCCTCGACGCGATCCCCGCGAGCACTCGGATCGAGTATCTGACCTTCGGCGACCTCTCGACGGAGTCGGTGCTCTCGGGCGACACCGACCGACTGACCGACGCGGGTCTCGAGTCGCTCTCGATCCTCGCGGAGGAGCCGACCCTTTCGACGTTCATGTACGCCTCCCGCCGGTTCGCCCGCGAGGCGGACCTGCTGACCGACCGGGTTCGCGGGGCCATCGAGGACGTCTCGGCTGCCGGCGGCGAGGCCTCGATGGCGATGCTCGGCGAGACCGTCTTCGCGCTCGGAACGGGGCTCTCCGAGGCGGGCTACGACCCGTCGGTCTGTCGGACCCACGCCGCGGGAGCGACCGTTCTCGAGGGGGCGGCCCCGCCGCCGAGTGCCTCGGGGCCGCCGCGGGCGAACAACGCAGGCGATTTGTGACTGCTTCGTCGAGAACGCGTATGACCGACATTCCGGCCGACCACCCCCGCCACGACTCGCTGGTGACCCGCCACCGGATCGAGGCGGGCGTCGAGCAGGGGATCACGAGCAAACAGGGGCTGATCGCGCAGGGACGGGGCGAGGCCTTCGACTACTTGCTCGGCGAACGCACCACCGAGAGCGCCGACGCCGCCGCCCGCGTGGCGGCCGCCCACCTCCTTCGGGCGCGCCATCCCGTGCTCTCGGTCAACGGTAACGTCGCCGCACTGTGTCCCGGCGAGATCGTCGACCTCGCGGAGGCCGTCGGTGCGGACCTCGAAGTCAACCTGTTCGGACGCACCGCCGAGCGCGTGCGGGCGATCGCAGACCACCTTCGCGAACACGGTGCGAGCGAGGTCAAGGGCCTACGGGCCGACGCGCGGATCCCCGACCTCTCACACGAGCGCGCGAAGGTCGATTCGGACGGAATCTACGACGCCGACGTGGTGCTCGTCCCCCTCGAGGACGGCGACCGCGCGGCGGCGCTGGGGACGATGGGCAAAACCGAGATCGTGATCGATCTCAACCCTCTCTCGCGTTCGGCGCAGGTTGCGGCGGTCCCAATCATCGACAACGTCGTCCGGGCGGTACCCAACATCGCCCGCCACGCCCGCGAGCTTCGCGGGTCGGACGCGGATCTGGAGGACCTGACCGCGGGGTTCGACCCCGAAGCGGTGCTTGCGGCCGCCGAGCGGGCGATCCGGGATGCTACCGGCGGCTCAGAGCGATCGCCCGACGGAGTGCAGGACTGATCCGGGCGGCGATCTCGCCGTCCTCGGCCGTGAAGGCGTTCGTCAGATGGAGCGCGCCGACGTACAGCGAGAGGACGACGACCGGCAGTGCGATCGCGACGAAAAGCGGCGACTCGACGAGGGTGACGACGGCGCTCGCGCCGACGGCGGCGGGGACCGCAGCGAGAAAGACCTTACCGAGGTCCCGAGTGAGCGGGTGCACGTCGTGAAAGCGATAGCCCTCGGCGACGGCCAACAGACCGTTTATCGTGAGCGCGCTCGCGGTCCCGATTGCCGCGCCGGTGATGCCGATACGGGGCACCAGTAGGACGCTCACGCCGACGTTGACGGCCACCAGGACGGCGGTGTTACAGAGGACCAGTCGCGAGTACCCGAGCCCCTGTAGCAGGCCGCCGTCGGGACCCCCGCAGGTGGCGCTGATGGTGATCCCGACCGCGAGGATCACGACCGCGGCGGTCGCGACCGTGTACTGGGGGGTGAAGACGACCGAGAGGTAGGCGCTCGCGCCGAAGACCACGACCAGCGCCACCGGGAGGGTCAACCCCGCGATCCAGCGGGTCGCGGTCCGATAGCGCGTCCTGACCGCCGCGCGGTCGGCCTTGGTCTCTGCGATCAGCGGCTTGAAGATCGGCCCGAGCGAACTCGAGAAGATCATCAGGTTCGCCGCCAGCGCGTAGCCCACGCGGTAGATGCCGACCTCCTCCGAACCGTAGAAGTAGCCGATGACGAAGTAGTCGACCTGACCCAAGAAGACGTAGATGATGCCGGCAAAGGCCAGCGGCACGGAGTACCACAGCAGGGGTCGGGAGGCGACACGTGCCGTCTCGGCGCTGACGATACGGGGGGCGTTCTCCCGGAGGAAGTACGCGCCGGCGAGGATCGCGGCGACCAGTCCGATCAGGTAGCCCCCGACCACCCCGAGCAGGCCGTATCCCGCGAGCAACAGCGCGGCGGTGGCGAGGAGGCGAACCGTCGGCCGGACGACGTCGCGCGTGTAGACGCGGAACTTCAGGCGCTTGATCGCGCTGAAACTCGCGAGCAGGGCGTTGTAGATCGCGAGAAACGGGATCGTGACGCTCAATACGAGCAGCGCCACCCCGAGTGCGGGTTCCCCGAAGGCGTCGGCGATGGGTCGCGCGCCAAGCACGATCAGTCCGGCGACGACCGCGGAGGTCGCGAGCGCGAGCGCGAACACGACGACGATGACCCCACGAGCCTTCCCGTGGTCGCCGTCGCTCAGGTACTGGGGGACGAAGTAGTCGATCGCCTTCGGAAGCCCGAGGTTCCCGAACGCCTGGAGGAACAGGATGATCGAGGTCGCGAGGATGAACAGGCCGTACACCGACGGGCTCACCAGCCGGGTGATGACGGCGATCATGAAAAATCCGAACACCTTCCCGATGACGTTGCCGAGGAAGGTGATCGAGCCCTCACGGGCCATCGTCGCCGTCGAGTCGTCCCCGCTCATCTATAGTTCGGTGCCGACCTCGAGTTCGTAGTCCTCGACTGCGGCGGCCCGGTCGCCGACGCCCGGATACGTGACCTCGAACTCCCAGCGCTCGCCCTCGTCGATGTCGACCTGCTCGATCGTCGTATCCAGCAACTCCCCTTCTATGTCGTAGAAGCTCGCCCGGACCTCGACGTAGCTGACCGTCACGTCCGCCCGCGGGACGACCGCGCCCCTGACTGAGACGGTCTCCTCGTCGGTGCCGACGTCCCGTCGGACCAGTCCGCTCTCGACGATCTCGACGCGTTCGCCTTCCTCCGGCCGGTCGGGTTCCCCGGCGGGAGCGGCCGGTTCGCCCGATTCGTTCGGCTCCTCGGGCGTACCGGAACCGTCCTTGCCACCGACACAGCCGGCGAGACACGCGAGAACCGTCGAGACGAGTAGCTCCCGGCGGCGCATTGGCCCGGTTACGGGTCCGGGACGCATATACACACCGACTAATGCGATCGCCTCCGAACGCCCGCTATGGCCGGCGATCCCTTTCCGACGGTGGCCTCCGAACTCCTCGACGAGTGGACCCTCGACGGGCGAACCACCGAGACGGTGTTCTCGATGTCCGGGCTCGACGTCGAGGGCCACACCGCGCTCTACGAGCGGGCCGACCTTCGCGGGCCGGTTCGAGACGCGACCGACGGGGGTCTCGACCAACCGTGGCGCTTTTTCTTCGCGACGCGACTGACGTTCGACCCGCCGCTGATGGGAATCGGACCGATGGCCGTCTTCCCGATGGTACTCTCGAACGCCCGGCGGGCGTTCGTCGCCGACCTCGAAGCCCGAGGGTTCGAGGCCGTCGAGCGCGGGCGGACTCAGCGGGTGCGAACCGATTCGGGGGACCGTGTTCGGCTCACGAAGTACACCGCCCGGTTCGCGGCGGGCGGGGTCGACGCCGGCATCGAGGCGTGGTTCGGCGTCTGGACCCATTCGGGCGAGTTCCGCGTCGCGGGCGGGGCCTACCCCGTCTCGGGGCTTCCCATTGATCTCGATCCGGTTGCTTACCGTGCGGAACTGCTCGCCATCCTTCGAAGCGTCGAGTAGTCACCGACGTCGTATCACCTCCCTGAGAGCTACCACAACGTCTTTCAACTACTCGGTAATATGACTTAGTTGTATGAGCCAGTACGAACGGTTCAGCGACGTCGGCGAGGCGGACGTAACGCGCGCGATCGGCCAGGAGTGGACCGAGGAGTTCATGGACTTCTCGGATTCGGACGTCATCATCGTCGGAGGCGGCCCCTCGGGGCTGATGGCCGCGAAGGAACTCGCCGAACGGGGCGTGAAGACGATGGTCGTCGAGAAGAACAACTACCTGGGTGGTGGGTTCTGGCTCGGGGGCTTCCTAATGAACAAGGTCACCGTCCGCCAGCCCGCACAAGACGTACTAGAAGACCTCGATGTCGAGTACAAGCCCGCAAGCGACACCGAGGGGCTCTACGTCGCAAACGGGCCCGAGGCCTGTTCGGGGCTGATCAAGGCGGCGTGTGACGCCGGTGCGAAGATGCAGAACATGACGGAGTTCACCGACATCGTGATCCGCGAGGATCACAGAGTCGGGGGAATCGTCATGAACTGGACGCCGGTCCACGCCCTCCCCAGAGAAATCACCTGCGTCGACCCGATCGCGGTCGAGGCGGACCTGGTGATCGACGCGACGGGACACGACGCGATGGCGATCAAGAAGCTCCACGAGCGGGGTGTGCTCGACGCCCCGGGCATCGGCGACGCCGCCGCGAGCGCGGGCGGGATGGACCAGACCGACGACGACACCTACGGCGCGCCCGGCCACGACTCGCCGGGCCACGACTCGATGTGGGTCGGACAAAGCGAGGACGCCGTCGTCGAGCATACCGGACTGGCACACGACGGGCTGATCGTCACCGGGATGGCTACGGCAACGACCTACGGCCTCCCGCGGATGGGCCCGACGTTCGGCGCGATGTTGCTCTCGGGCAAGCGCGCCGCCCAGGCCGCCCTCAACGAACTCGAAATCGACGCCGATCCGGTCGAACTGACCGACCGGCAGGCCGCCGCGGCAGCCTCGGGCGACGATTGAGCGGCGATAGTTCTCGCTTTCGACAGCGGCCGCACAGAGATCGATGATCCCCGCCAGGGCTTTGATGCCGAGTGACGTTCCGTCGGAATCGCGCCGTCGCAGTTCCACTGTTTTCCCGGTTCGCTGAGAGTCGATATAGCCGCTGGCCGGTCGATAGTTACAGAAATATTATAGTTGCTCCACCCATAGTGTGTCCCAATGGCGACATCTACCACCGGCTCGGAGTCCGACGTGGGGAGCCTGTGGTTCAACGCCGTTCTCTGCTTGATGGTTCTTTTGATCCCTGTGGCGGCCCTCGTCGAAGCCGGAACGGTAGCGTGGTGCTGGGTGCTCGTCGGCGCTCTCGTGAACGGGCTCGTGATGGGTTTCGGGCCGTCGGGCGGTGGTTCCGTGCGATGGGGGTTTCCGGACGGCTCGTCGTCATCATCGTCGCGGCAGCGCTGATCTGGAGCGGGATGGCTGTTTTCGAACCGGACCCCGTCGTCGTAAGCAGCTACCTCGTCGGTGCCATCCCTTCGATTCTCGTTGTCGAGGCCTTTCGGCGTCGCTGATCAGCGAATCGAAGGTTCGCACAGGACAGCCGGACGGATCGCGGGAGTTATTTCGCCCATCCGTTTTGGACTACACAATGGGGAACTTCTCCTCGGACGTCCAAGTCCGCTTTCGGGACATCGACGCGATGGGCCACGTGAACAACGCCGTGTATGCGACCTACGTCGAACAGGCCCGTACCGAGTACTTCAAACAGGTGCTCGAAACGGGACTGGACGCCGTCCCGAGCGTGCTCGCTTCGCTGGAACTCTCCTACGAGCGCCCGATCCTGCTGGAGCAGTCCGTCACGGTCGAGATCGACGTCCCCGAGATGGGCCGATCGAGCCTCCCGATGACTTACGAGGTCCTCGCCGACGGCGAGCGGGTGGCGACTGCCGAGTCGATCCAGGTGTTCCTCGACCCCGAAACCGAGAAACCGAGTCCGATCCCCGACCGCTTCCGCGAGCGCATCGCCGAGTTCGAAGGCTTAGCGGACGCGGCCGGCAGTCAGACGGACTAATCCCAACGCGCCATCGTCGTGGACGGTCCGTTCACAGCGACGTTCGACGGTCCTGTGGCCCGCCGCGACCCGCCGGTCGAGCACCTCAGTGGGGTCGTCGAACCGGCGCTTTCCCGGCGTCGAGGCGTAGACGAACGCCCGGAAGAGGAGGTTGACCAGCGGGCCGTACGCCCGGCGGCTCCGCGTGGCGTTGAGCAGTGCAACCGTCCCCCCGCTCCCGACGAACTCACACCACCCCTCGACCACACGTTCGGGATCGGAGAACATCCCGATGACGAAGGTGGCGACGACGGCGTCGGCTCGCTGTACGGGGGGCGCAGTTGCGTCTCCACGGACGAGGTGGACGTTCTCCCAGCCCTCGCGTGTGACGTGTTCGCGGGCGCGTTCGAGGACGCCCGCCGAGACATCCACGCCGATCACCGTTCCTTCCGGGCCGACTTCCTCCCTGAGAGAGGCGAGGTTCGCACCCGTTCCACAGCCCATTTCGACCACTACGTCCCCGAGTTCGAGGTCGAGCGCCACAGCCGTTTTCCGCCGGAGACCGGCGATCCCCGGGATCAGCCGGGAGAGCGGATCGTAGAGGTCGGCCCACCGGGTGTAGAAGTCGGCGGCGCTCATCGGAGTAGGGGTTTGATCGCTTCCGCCACCGCGGGGGCGTCCTCGCCGAGGACGTAGATCACGGGCTCGATACCGAACCCGCCGGTCTGAGCGAGGACGGTTGCATCGGGTTCCGAATCGAGCGCGGCGGCGATCGCCTCGTCGAGGTCTTTCTCGCCCTCGAACTCGACGACGGTGTGGCCGTTCTCCGAGAGCAGTGCCGACAGCGAGGGGTCGTAGCGCACGTTCAGCGCCGCACTCGCCTCGCTACCGTGTTCGCGGGCGGTCAGCAGCACGTTCGCGACGTGTTCGCTGACCCCGAACTCGGGGTCGCCGGGGATCGTCGCCCGCCCCTTCACGTCGAAGATCCGCCCCGGAACGCCCGCGACGTCGTCGATCGTCACGGCATCAGGGGAGCATTCGACGAGGTTCGACCCGACGTTGGGGATCAACCCCGCAAAACCGCTTGCGTTTTCGAGGGTTCTGAGCCCGCGGCGCACCGACGAGAGCACGCGCTCGGTGGTCCGAAGCTCGCTTTCGGGGTCGTGGATCCGGAACTCCCCCTCGTGATCGGCGAGTTCGGGCATCGACTCCTCGTGGAGCGTCGCAAGGAGGTCCCCGCGGGTTTCGAGCCGACGGATCAGTACTTCGGCCTCGATGAGCGCCTGTACCCGGCTCATATCGCCCGTCGAGAGCCCCTCGCCGACGCGAGAGACGAGGTCCGTAACCCGTTCGTCCCCGAGAACTACCTCGTTGCGGGCGACCTCACCGTGGGCGTATTTCGAGACGGCACTCTGACTGATCCCCAACATCGCCGCGACCTCGCTCTGGGTCAACCCCCGCTCGCGTAAGTCCTCGGCGAGCATCGACCGGACGGTCGGGAGGAACTCCTCGACGACGACCTCCTCGATGAACTTCATCGTCGTTCGCCCCCGGACCCGGTCGATCCGCTCGGCGAATCATGTCCGTCCTCGGTGCGCTCGGCATCCCGTTGATCGCCGCCGAACTCGTGATCGCCCTGTATTCTCGACGCTTGGGGGCCCTGCTGGTCCTGGTATTTCGAGCCCCGGCCCGAGCCGTAGGGCCGCTCGGCGGCGTTTTTCATCTCGGTGAACACCAGTTGGGAGATGCGCATCCCCGGCGTGAGCGCGACGGGCGCGGTGCCCAGGTTCGAGAGTTCGAGCGTGATCTGTCCGCGATACCCCGGATCGCAGAGCCCCGCAGTCGCGTGGACCACGATCGCAAGCCGGCCCAGCGAGGACCGTCCTTCGACGTTCGCCAAGAGGTCCGGGGGGATCTCGACGCGCTCTTTCGTGGTGCCGAGCACGAAGTCGCCGGGATGAAGCACGAACTCCTCGCCCTCGTCGATGATGGTTTCGGAGACGTACTCGGAGACTTCGCGCTCGCTGCCTGGATGGATACAGGGAATGTTCGCGCGCTGAAATTCCAAAAATTCGCGACCGAGCCGTAGGTCAACGCTCGCGGGCTGGATCTGGAGATCGGGGTCATCGAGTGGCTCGATCACCAGATCGCCCGCTTCGAGACGGCGGAGGATATCGGCGTCCGAGAGGATCATACCCGAACGATCGCACGAGAGGGTGTAAACCTTCTCGATAGCGAGTAGCCACCGCTATAACCCTCGCCGGGCCAGTTGGGGTATGAAACAGGCGATCGTCGCGCGCACGGACATCGGTATGGGACAGGGAAAGCTGGCCGCACAGGTCGCACACGCCGCACTATCGGCCTACGAGGACACCGACTCGGGCGCATGGAAGGAGTGGAAAGGCAGCGGCCAGAAGAAGGTGGTGCTGAAGGCGTCGGGCGAACAGGAGATCTTCGAGCTCGCGGACCGCGCGGAGCGAGAGGGGGTCCCCCACGCGGTGATCCGCGACGCGGGCCACACCCAACTCGAATCCGGGACGGTGACGGCCCTGGCGGTCGGGCCCGCCGCCGACGACCGGGTCGATCGCGTGACGGGACACCTCTCGCTGTTCTGATCGCGGGTCGCCGCGACCCGGCCGCTTTACCGGCTCGACACCGAACCGCCGGTATGGCCGATTCCGACTCCCCCGACGAGCGGCTCACGATCTACGCCGATTACGTCTGTCCATTCTGTTATCTCGGCCGCCAGTCCCTTGCCCGGTATCAGGAAACTCGAGAGGAACCCGTCGAGATCGACTGGCAGCCCTTCGACCTCCGAAGCGGGAAACGCGGCCCCGACGGGGAGATCGACCACGGCGTCCCTGATGGGAAGGACGAGGAGTACTTCGAGCAAGCCAGGGAAAACGTCCGCCGGCTCCAGGAGCGCTACGGCGTCGAGATGGCCCAGGAGATCGCGACCGAGGTCGATTCCCTGCCCGCACAGGCCGCCTCGCTGACCGTCAAGGAGATCCGTCCCGAGCGGTGGGCCGACCTCGACGGGGCGATCTACGCCGCACTCTGGAAAGAAGGCCGTGACATCGGCGATCGCGAGGTGCTTTCGGACGTCATCGAGAGCGTGGGGCTCGATCCCGAGGAAGTCCTCGCCGCCAGCGAGGACGAAGACCTTCGTGCGCGCCTCGCCGAGCGCTTTACCGCGGCCCGCGAGCAGGGCGTGACCGGCGTGCCGACGTTCGCCTACGGGGGGTATGCTGCCCGCGGTGCGGTCCCGCCCGAACAGTTAGAACGGCTCGTCGAGGGCGCCTGACTCACAGCCCCGCGACGAACCCGAAACCGTAGTAGGAGGCGGCGGTCAGGACTACGGTCCAGAGGGCGATGCTCGCGGTCAGCCACGCGCCGACGGCCCGCTTTTTCGATCCGGTCGCGAGCGCGATGAGCGCCGCGAGGTGCACTCCCGTGACCAGCGGCGAGGAGAGCGCGAGTCCGGCCAGCCCGTAGCGGTCCCAGATGGCCCGCGCCCGCCCTCTGGCCCGCTCGCGCGGCTCCGTCTCCGTCTTACGGCGCCTCATCCACCAGGCCCGCGCCCGGTCGTGGAAGGCGATGACTGCGTAGACCGACAGGGCGTTCCCGAGGAAAGCGAAGACGGCGACGCCGACGACGTTCATCCCGAGGCCGATCCCGAGCGGGATCACGAGGAAGATCTCGAACCACGGGATCGCGGCGAACAGGAAGACCAGCGCGTACCCTAGTGGTCCGCCCGACTCGACGAACAGGTCGGTCGCCGAGCGCGCGGCAGCCGGTTCAACGGCTAGTAGGGTAGTTAGTACGGCCATGGCTGCGACCCACGAGGGGGACCGACGGCTCAGGGTCGAGATAACTCGCATCGTCGTCGACTGAGGGCCCGCCGGCTTTAGCCCCTATCGATCACCCGTGTTTCCTTCGATGAACCCGAGGATCTCCTCGGCGCCCTGGAACCCCTTCGCTACTCGTCCTACCCGCTCACCGTTCTCGAATAGGATCAGCGTCGGGACGCTCCTGATGTCGTAGGTCTCGACCAGCGAGAGGTCCGTCTCCGGGTTGAGCATGACGACGCGGGCGTCGGTGGCTCGCGCGACAGTTCCGAGTACAGGCTCGATCGACCGACAGAGCGTACAGCCCTTGGTGTAGAACTCCGCGAGGACGACGTCGTATTCGGCGACCAGCGCGCCGAGCTCCTCGCCGGTCTCCGCGCGGATCGGTTTCTGCGAAGCGGTCATGGGCTCCCTATGAGTTCGATCCGGTTAGGCGAATCGCCGTACGAGAGTCCGATTCCGAGGGGTATTTCCACGCGGAGGGCCATCCACTGCTATGGAACGGGCGCTCGGCGCACCCGCGAAGATGAAAGAGCGCCACGGGGAGCTGACGCCGATGATGCGCCAGTACTGTGACCTCTGTGAGCGCTACGACGAGTCGCTGGTGCTCTTTCAGGTAGGGGACTTCTACGAGACGTTCTGTGAGGCCGCCGAGGTTTCGGCCCGGCTGTTGGAGATCACGCTGACCAAACGCGAGGACAGTACTGGAACGTACCCGATGGCGGGGATCCCCATCGACAGCGCCGAATCCTACATCGAGACGCTGCTGGATGCGGGCTTTCGGGTCGCGGTCGCGGACCAGGTCCAGGACCCAGAGGAGGCGAGCGGCGTGGTCGACCGCGCGGTGACGAGAATCGTTACACCCGGCACGCTCACCGAAGCCGAACTGCTTAGAAGCGAAGACAACAACTACGTCGCGGCGCTCGCCGAGGACGAGAGTGGGGACGAACGGGAGTACGGGCTGGCGTTCCTCGACGTTTCGACGGGCGATTTCGTCGCTACGGGCGCCATATCGGAGGAGACGATCAGGGACGAGATCAGCCGCTTCGCCCCCGCGGAGGCGATCGTCGGCCCCGGGCTGGAGGGGTTCGACGGGTTCGATAGCGATTGTATGGTCACGCCGTACGACCCCTCTAGGTTCGCCCTCGAAGGGGCCCGCGAGCTGCTCGATTCGTACTTCGGCACTCCTGAAAAGCGACTGGCGAGCGACGCCGAGATCCGCGCCTGTGGCGCGTTGCTCTCGTATGCCGAATACGCCCGCGGGGGGCAGGACGGCCGTCTGGACTACCTCAACCACCTCACCCGCTACGAACCCCGCGAGTACATGCTACTCGACCGGGTCGCATTCAGGAGCCTCGAACTGTTCGAGCCGCGTGCGGTCGGCGGCGATAGCGAACACACGATCTTGGGGGTTCTCGACGAGACCGCCTGCGCGCTCGGCCGACGGAAGCTCACCGACTGGCTGCGCCGGCCCCTGCTCGATCGCGCTCGGATCGAGGCCCGGCTGGACGCCGTCTCCGAGTGGACGACGCTCGTGGGACCACGGGAAACGGTCCACGACCTGCTGAGCGACGTGTATGACATCGAGCGCCTGATCGCACGGGTTTCGCGCGGGCGGGCGAACGCCCGCGACCTGCGCGCGCTGAAGGACACCCTCGACAGGGTTCCGGAGATTCGTGCGGCGATGGCGGGCGTCGAAAGCGACACCCTCCACGAGCTCCGGGAGGGGCTCGACGAACTCGAAGGGGTGCGGGAGCTGATCGACCGGGCAATCGCGGAGAGCCCGCCGATCGAGATCACCGAGGGCGACGTTATCGCGCCGGGTTACGACGCCGATCTCGACGGCCTTCGCGAGACCGAACGCGAGGGCAAGGAATGGATCGACTCGCTCGAAGCCCGGGAACGCGAGCGCACCGGGGTCGACTCGTTGAAGGTCGGGTTCAACCAAGTGCATGGCTACTACATCGAGGTCACGAACCCCAATCTGGAGAGGGTACCTGAGAACTACACCCGCAGACAGACGCTCAAGAACTCGGAGCGCTTCTATACGCCCGAGCTCAAACAGCGAGAGGACGAGATCATCACCGCCGAGGAACGGGCCGACGACCTCGAGTACGAGCTGTTCGTCGAGGTACGCCAAGAAGTCGCCGGCGAGTCCGAACGGGTACAAGCGGTCGCCGAGACGCTTGCGACCCTCGACGTGCTGGTCTCGCTTGCGGCGGTCGCCGCGAAGTACGGCTACGCCCGCCCCGAGATCGACGAGGAGCCGGGGATCGCCATCGAGGGCGGACGCCACCCGGTCGTCGAGCGGACCCAGGAGTCGTTCGTTCCCAACGGGGCCGAGCTCACGCCCGACGAACGCCTCGCGGTGCTGACGGGCCCGAACATGAGCGGGAAATCGACGTACATGCGCCAGATCGCGCTGATCACGATCCTCGCACAGATCGGGAGTTTCGTGCCCGCGAGCCGGGCCCGTATCGGGATCGTCGACCGGGTCTTCACCCGCGTCGGCGCGAGCGACGACATCGCCGGCGGGCGCTCTACCTTCATGGTCGAGATGAGCGAGCTCGCGACCATTCTCAGGGGAGCCAGCGAGCGCTCGCTGGTCCTGCTTGACGAGGTCGGACGGGGAACCAGCACCGCCGACGGGCTGGCGATCGCCCGCGCCATCACCGAGTACGTCCACAGCGAGGTGGGCGCATTGACGCTCTTTGCGACCCACCACCACGAGCTCACCGAGCTCGCCGACGCGCTTGCGGGCGGCTTCAACCTCCACTTCGCGGCGACCCAGACCGACGACGGCGTCACATTCCGCCACGACGTCTCGCGGGGGGCCGCGACCGCTTCCTACGGGATCGAGGTCGCCCGTGCCGCGGGCGTTCCTGACCGTGTCGTCGAGCGGTCGCGTGCGCTCGTTGCGGAGGGTTCCCCGGAGAACGCGACCGACGGCGGCGAAACGATCGTTGGTTCCCGTACCCTGCCGAACCCCGATTCCGACGACAACCCTTCTTCTGGCGGTCCCGCCCCTTCGTCGGCCGACGGGGAGCTCACGGAGGCGCTGCGCGCGCTCGACGTCGCGAACATGACGCCCATCGAGGCGCTGACGACGCTCGACCGGCTGAAACACGAGGCCAACGAGGATTAGGGCGCGAGCGCAACGAACTCTAACCCGTTGGTCGCGAGCAGCCGGCGGACCCGATCCGTGATCGAGGGTGCAACGAGAACGCCTCTGATCTCGACGCCGGCATGGAGGTCGCGCTCGAGTGCCTCGACGTAGCGGTTCAGCTGGCCGACGGCGTCCGGGCCGACCCGCCGGCGCTTCAGTTCGAGGATCACGACCCGTCCCTTCCCGTCCTCGCCGAAGATATCGACCGCCCCCGCCGGGGTGGTTCGCTCGGTCGCGAGCGGCCGGAAGCCGGGTTCGATCAGCTCCGGCTCCTCTAGGATGCGTTGTTTCATCTCCGCCTCGGTGCCCGTCACCGAGAGGCTCGTACTCGTTTCGCCCGTTTCGAAGACCGCGAGCTGATCGATATTAGTGAACCGCACCACGAGTTCCTCGTCGGGATTCGAGCGCTGACTATGCAGGACGAGACGCCCGTCTTCGATCCGGACGGACTGGTCGCTGCCCGGCGGCTGCCAGTTGATCGGCTTCTGTCCCTCGTCGGTGTGGACGAGGACCGTCCCGTCGGGTTTGCACATCACGTGGCGCTTTCCCGGGCCCAGTTCGCTCGCCGCTCGCCCGTCGTACGCGACGGTACACTCGCCAAAGAGCGTCGCCAGCGCGCCCCGTTCGATCGCTCCTGCCAGCCGGTCACAGGCCTCCTCGCTGGTCGGCTCCGAGAGCGCACTCCCCTCCTCGGTCGCTGTCACTGTGCTCCCTACCGGCTCGGCGGATAAAAACCACGCCCCACTACGGGACAATCACCTCCGTCGCGTCGGCGAACCGCTGGATTCGCCCCTCGAAATACACTGTCGCGGCTCGTTCGTCGAGCAGGCCTGCTTCGATCGCGTCGCCGAGCGCACCCTTCATCGCGTGGGCCCAGCCCCGGAGGTAGTCCTCGCTCAGCCCCGCTTCGGGTCTGAGCGCGATACAGGCCCCGCCCGTGGGAGATAGGGAATCGGCCGTCGGTATCGAGAAGGGCAGTACGACGTAGGTCGTCTCCGTCTCCTCGCGAACGACGACTGCGTCATGGACCCCGAACTCCGCGAACTCGAAGACCGCGCGCCGCGAGAGAGCCGTCGCCACCGGCTCGTCGCCGTCCGCGGCGGGTTCGCGCCGCTCTGTGAGTACGTACGAACCGTTATCGAGCGCTCTTGCGAGGAGGGTTCTGCGGGCCACGCGCCCTCTGGATCCGCCATCGCGTATAAACCTACGCGAAGCGAGTGCGTCGGGTCCCGTGGCGTTGATGCTACCGGATCGCGTACGCCCGCCATGAAGGGATTCGTCATCGCGGGGACCGCCTCGGGCGTCGGCAAGACCGTCGCGACGCTCACGGCGATCCGAGCCCTTTCGGCGGCGGGCTACACCGTCCAACCGGCAAAAGGTGGCCCCGACTTCATCGACCCGAGCCACCACACCGCAGTCGCCGGACGCGCCTCGCGCACGCTCGACCCGTGGCTCTGTGGCGAGGCGGGAATGCGCCGGAACTACTACCGCGGCGAGGGCGATATCTGTATTGTCGAGGGGATGATGGGGCTGTACGACGGCGAGACGAGCACTGCACGCGTCGCCGAGCTGCTCGACTTGCCCGTCGTCCTCGTCTGCGATGCGAGCGCGGGCATGGAGAGCGTCGCAGCGAGCGCACTCGGCTTTCGAGAATACGCCGCCCATGCCGGGGTCGATATCGACGTGGTCGGGATCATCGCCGGGCGGGCCCACGGCGGGCGCCACGAGCGGGGGATCCGCGAGGCGCTGCCCGACTCGCTGTCGTATTTCGGCCGGATCCCGCCCCTCGACGGGCTCGAAATCCCCGAGCGCCACCTCGGGCTCCACATGGGTGGGGAGTCCCCGATCGACCTCTCGATCCTCGACGAGGCCGCCGCTCACCTCGACGCGGATGCGCTCGCGGCCCTCGCACGCGCACCGCCGCGACCCGATCCCGCCGAACCCCGTCCAGCTACCGGAACACGGGTCGCGGTCGCCCGCGACGGCGCCTTCTGCTTTCGGTATCCCGCGACCATCGAGCGCCTGCAGGAACGCGCCGAGGTCGTCCCCTTCTCGCCCATCCGGGGCGACGCGCTCCCCGAGTGTGACGGCGTCTACCTTCCCGGGGGCTACCCCGAACTGCACGCTGCCGCGCTCGCCGACAGCCCCGCCCTCGAAACCCTCGCCGAGCGGGCGAGCGAGGGGCTTGCCGTCCTCGGGGTGTGTGGCGGGCTGATGGCGCTCGCCGAGTCCCTGACGACCGTCGAGGGCGAGCGCTACGACATGGCCGGCGTCCTCCCCGCCGACATCGAGATGTGCGAGCGGTATCAGGCGCTCGACCACGTCGAACTCCGGGCGCGCGAGGACACCCTTTCTGCGCGAAAAGACGAGTCCCTTCGGGGCCACGAGTTTCACTACTCCAGCGCCGCGGTGGGCTCGGATGCTCGCTTCGCCTTCGACGTCGAGCGCGGCGCGGGCATCGACGGCGAGCACGACGGACTGAGCGAATATCGTACGCTGGGGACCTACACGCACGTCCACGCCGAGAGCGGCGCGTTCGACCGTTTCTGCGAGGCGCTCTGAGAGGGTTTATCCGCCCGCCGGGTCGAGAGCCGGTATGAACGAGCACCTCCCTGCCCACCCGATCGAGCGCGAGGTCGGCATGGAGTTCTACGCCAGCGGGTCGGACGGCATCGGCGGGCGGATCCGCGATCGCGACGGGGACTTCCGGGTCCGGGAGATCGAGGACTTTCCGACCGAGCCCGTCAACGCCGACCCCGCTGCCTACCCGCATCTCGTGCTCCGGGTCACCCTCCGAGGTTGGGATACCAACGACTTCGCCCGTCGCCTGTCGGATGCGATGGGGGCCAGCCGAGAGCGCGTCTCGTGGGCCGGGACGAAGGACAAACGCGCCGTGACCACGCAACTATTCAGCGTGATGAAGGGCGAGCCCGAGGCACTCCCCGAGGTCCGCGGCGCCGACATCGAGGTCGTCGGCCGCGCCGGTCGGGACCTGCAGTTCGGCGACTTAGCGGGCAACGAGTTTCGCATCCGGGTTCGGGACGCCGACCCCGAGAACTGCGACGCGATCACGGCGGCGCTTCGGGAGTTCGGCGGGGGACGAGTGGGAGTTCCGAACTACTTCGGCCAGCAGCGTTTCGGTAGTCGCCGGCCCGTTACCCACCGGGTCGGGCTCGCGATCGCCCGTGAGGACTGGCGCGGGGCGGTCATGGAGTACCTCGGCAATCCCCGCGAGTCCGAGCCGGAAGACACGCAGGCGGCCAGAGGATACGTCGACCGCGAGGCGCGACGCGCCTCGAAGGAGGGCGAGGAAGGAAGCGACCCGCTCGACGAGACGGAAGACTGGGACGGCGCGCTCGAACGGTTTCCCCGCAAACTCGGCTTCGAACGCGCTATGCTCCACCGGCTGGTCGAAGGCGGTGCGGAAAGCGAGGCGGACTTCCGCGCTGCGCTCGAAACCGCGCCGACGAACCTCCAGCGGCTCTTCGTCAACGCCGCTCAATCCTCCCTGTTCAACCGGATCCTGAGCGAGCGCCTCGAACGCGATCTACCGTTCGACCGTGCGGTCGCAGGTGACGTCGTCTGTTTTGCGGATACCGACGCCCCCGAGGGGCTTGCCCGGCCGGATACCAGCCGAACCCAGCGCGTGACCGAAAACCGTGTCGAGACGGTCAATCGCCACGTCGAGCGGGGTCGGGCGTTCGTCACCGCGCCGCTCGTGGGCACCGAGACCGAACTCGGCGAGGGCGAACCCGGCGCGATCGAACGCGAGGTACTCGCCGAAGCCGGAGTCACTACTACTGACTTCGACCTACCCGGCGAGTTCCACTCGACCGGCACCCGGCGAGCGATCCTGCTGACGACCGACCTCTCGGTCAAGCGCGACCCGCTCACGTTCGACTTTGCGCTCCCGAGCGGCTCGTATGCTACCGTTCTGCTCCGCGAATACCTGAAGTGCGACCCGCGAGATCTGGGCTGAGCGTTTATCGTCGTGGCGATCCTACTGACGGCCATGACCCACGTTTCCATTGGCGGCGTCCGGCTCACCGGCCGCGAGATCCTCGGAGCGATCGCCGCGGCGGTCCTGATCAACTTGATCGGCGCGCTCGGCGTCCCCTTTACGACCCCCGACAGCGCGTGGTTCCAGGCGCTCGAGAAGCCGTGGTTCTACCCGCCGGGCGCGGCCTTCGGGATCGTCTGGACGGTCCTCTTTACCCTGATGGGGCTCGCCGCCTTTCTGATCTACCGGCGGGGATTCGAGAACCGCGCGGTGAAACTCGCCCTCGGCGTTTTCGCCCTGCAGATGGTCGTCAACGTCGCGTGGTCGCCGGCCTTCTTCGCCGCACAGGAGCTCCTGCTCGCCTTGGGAATTATCGTCGCCCTCTGGGTTCTGATCGTCGCGACCATCGTCGCCTTCTCGCGGGTGGATCGGCGTGCGGCCGCGTTGCTCGTGCCGTATCTCGCGTGGGTCTCCTTCGCCGCCGTTCTGAACTACTCGATCTGGGCGCTCAACTAGTCCTCATCGAAACTGCCGCGGTCGGCCATCAGCCGGGTTCCCCGTTCGAGCCAGTTGCGCCGGTAGTAGACCGCCCCGACGACCAGGTTTCGCCAGACGTAATCGGCCACGATGGCGACGTAGGCGGCGACGCCGTACTCCAGCCTGAGGCCGAAGACGTAGGAGATTCCAACAGGAACAGTACCGTCCCGGTGAGCTTCGCGAGAAACGGGGCGACCGTCTCGCTGCCCCCGCGAAGCGAGCCCGCGATCGTCAGCGCCCACGCGACGCCCGGTTCCTGTTGGCCTCGGCGCCGCTGCCCGTGTCCTGACTCGACAGCGCGATCGCGCCGTCGCCGAGCCCGAGTCACAGCGGCAGGCGCACATAGACATCGGCAAGACCGACCGGGGCGACCGCCGCCGGCGAAAAGAAGCCCGCGACGATGATGTCGACCGTCCGCATCAGCGTCCGCAGGACCTGTTCTGCCATCACCGGCCACGACAGGTCGAACACGCGCCCTCGAAGCCCGGCTGTCTCGTCCACTCCTCCGAAATACTCGCAGGACCCGTTTACCTTTACTACTCGAACAGCTTCCCTTCGCCCTCGACCCCGTCGATCCGCGCGCGCTCCTCGCTCGTGAGCTCGATCTCCGCGGCTGCGAGGTTCGCCTTCAGGTGCTCTTCGCTGCTCGCTTTCGGGATCGAAACGACTCCCGCTGTCCCCGCGAGCCATGCCAGGCTCACCTGCGCCTCGCTGACCCCGCGCTCGGCGGCGATCTCCCCGAGGATGGGGTCGTCGAAGACGTTGCCCTGGGCGAGCGGTGCGTAGGCCACAAGCGTGTGGCCGTCCTCGCGGGCGTATTCGAGCAGGTCGTCCTCGCGGTAGAATGGATGGCGCTCGACCTGGTGGGCGGCGATCGGTGCGTCGAGGATCTCACGAGCCTCCCCGAGCTGGGTGGTGGTGAAGTTGCTCATCCCTATCCGTTCGATCAGCCCGTCCTCGCGAAGCGAATCGAACGCCGGCAGCGTCGTTTCGGGGTCGTAGGCCTCGATGGGCCGGTGGACGTAGAGCAGGTCGACGGCGTCGAGTCCCAGTCGGTCGAGGCTCGCTTCCGTGCTCTCGCGGACGTCCGCGGGCGCGAGGCTGTCGGCCCAGACTTTCGTCGCCACCGTTAGTTCCTCGCGGGGCACGTCGGCGCGGGAGATCCCCTCGCCAACGACTGCCTCGTTCTCGTAGATCTGGGCCGTGTCGAGGTGTCTGTACCCCATTTCGATCGCGCTGGCGATCGTCTCGGGTTCGTCGATACCCATCGTTCCGAGGCCGATCGGGGGGAGTTCGAGGTCCATGCTCGGCTCTCGGGGGCCCCGGACGAATCGCTGTCGGAAACGGTCGGGTTTTATCCCGCCGCGGGGTAGGGAAAGCGATGCGGTGTCGCGCGTGTCATTCGGAACTCGACAAACCGGGCGATTACTGTCTGGTCTGTCGCTCGGCGAACACCGATGGCGTGGTCTGTGCGATCGCGCGCGATCGCGTGACGCTGACGATGCTCGACGGCGAGGAGGTCCTCGGCGAGACGATCATAACTACTGTGCCCGAATCGGGCGACCCCGCCGAGGTCGTCGAGCGCCGGAACTTCGCGGGTCGGGTCGCAGACGAGATCCGGAGGAAGCGCCCCGAGGAGGTCTATGCCGCCGGCGACCGGGAGGTCCTCCGGGAGATCCGCGCCCAGTTGCACTACGACTTCTATCGCGTCTCGGATGACGACCCCGTCGAGGCCGTCCGCAGCCGGATCGGCGAGCCCGCGCTCGCGGTTGTCGAAACCCCGCCGAAGGAGAAGATCGGCGGCAGTCACTCGACGCTGATCGGGGGGCGCGCAGGAATGAAGGCCATCCACCACGTCGCGGGCCACCCCCACGTCAAGAAGGTGATCCCGGGACCGATCGACGCCGGCGGCAGCGGCTCGCGCTCGGGGCTGCGCGCGAAGGCGACCCGCGCAGGTGCGAACGGGAACGTCCGGCTGCTTCTGCGCGACGGCTCCAGCGTACAGGAAAACCGGGTCGTGACGACGGCCCCCGATCGCGAGACCGGCGAGCGGGTTCGGGAGGATTTGAACGAACTGTTGGACGAGGAAGGCTACGGCGTGAGTTAGTCGAAATCCGGCCGGTTCAGTCAGTTTCTGACGGCGCCCGCCCGAATGCGATCCAGGAGTCGGTGTAGTAGGTCGCCGCCGACTGCACACAGGGCTCCCATTAGCACTACTAATAGAACCCCACCGATCAGGACGATCGGGCCGGCGACGAAGAGGAACGCCAGTCCGAACGAGTCCGAGATCGGCTGGCTGATGAGCTCGATCAACCACCAGACGACGACCGGGATCGTTCCGATAAGCGCGGTCTGTGCCCCGGCATGAGTGGACCCCATTGACCGGTCCGCATAGAGATAGCCCGCGAGCACACACGCGAGGAAGAGCGCCTCGCCCTCGATTGAGCTCGGATCCCCCTGCCAGTTGAGAGCGACGGTCGCCGGGATCGACGCGAACCCGAGCAGCGTCGCCGTTCGCAGATCGTCGTCGAACGAGTTGTTGACGTTCCACGAGGACCTAGCTGACATCACCTACGAAATATACGTTATCTGACTTAATCGTTCGGGCTCGGCCGCGTTACAGACGGCCCCAGGCGATCCGTGCCCGGTGGTTTCGAACCCGGGGAGGGGCGCGGTTCAACAGGCTTATGTGCGCCCTGCGGGTAGCTACTGGCACTATGGCTAAGAGAAAATCGGGCAGTGTCGGCAGCGCGGGACGTTTTGGCGCACGCTACGGCCGCGTCGCCCGCCGCCGGGTCGCGGACATCGAACACGACATGGAACACGCCACCGTCGACGGTGACGACGTCACCCGCGTCGGCACGGGAATCTGGAAGAACGAGGCGACCGGCGAGGTCTTCGCCGGCGGCGCCTACCGCCCTCAGACGCCCGCCGGGCGCACCGTCTCGCGGTCGATCCGCGCGGCGCTCGACGAGTCGGACGACGAATGAGCTACAAGTGTTCGCGGTGCAAGCGCGACGTCGAACTCGACGAGTACGGCGGCGTCCGCTGTCCGTACTGCGGCCACCGCGTGCTCCTCAAAGAGCGCAGCCGCGACGTCAAAGAAGTCGGCGTCAAGTGACTGCCCACGACGCGTTTCTCACCACAGAGTACAACGACCAGCACCGTGCACGCCTTATCGAGCGCTCGCTCCGTCCCGAACTCGCCGACCTCGCGGACGAGCGCTCGTGGACGGACGTCTCGCGGTCGGGCGCGACGCTCTCGATCCGGATCGAGGCGACGGATCTCGTTGCGCTGCGGGCGGCGGCGAACACTTGGCTGACGCTGCTCGATGTCGCGGAGCGGAGCGCCCAGGCGGGCGACCTCGTCGAGACATAAAACGGGGGTTTTTCAGTCCGGGCCACCTCGGAGCAGGTATGCAGGGTAACCTACCGCCGGAAGCACAGGAGAAACTCGAACAGCTGCAGGACCTTCAGGATACGGCCCAGCAGGTCGCCACCCAGAAGAACCAGACCGAATCGAGCCTCAACGACTCGCAGAACGCCCTCGAAACCTTAGAGGACGTCGACGAGGACACCACGATGTACCGCGAGGCCGGCGAGTTGCTGATCGAGACCGACCGCGAGACTGCAGAGGACGAGCTCTCGGAGAAGGTCGACAGCCTCGAAGTCCGCCTCGAAACGCTGAAAAAGCAAGAAGAGCGTGTCCAGACGCAGTTCGAGGAGCTCCAGCAGGAACTCCAGCAGATGCTTGGCGGCGCAGGCGGTCCGGCGGGCCCGGCAGGCGGTCCGAGCCCCGGTCCCGGCGGCGCGTAGATGGAACCGACCGACGAGGAAGTCGTCCGGACGGCCGCAGAAGCCGCCGAGGGGTTCGTTTTCTCGCGGTATCGCCGCTCGGAAGTCGATGATCTGGACGTGACGGTGCACTTCGAGGACGGTCTGTTGGAAGTCGACGTCTATCTCAACGTCGAGGACGGCGCGGCCGACGACGTCGCAGAAGACGCCGTGCTGGCCGCCGAGTCGGCCGTCGACGAACTGTTCGCCGAACGAGAAGAGTAGAACGCCTATTCGCAGATCGTCCGGAAGTTCTCGAACACCGCCTCACCCTCTTCGGTGTGAGCGACTTCGGGATGCCACTGGACACCGTAGAGGTCTCGCTCCTCGAAACTCATCGCTTCGATCCCGCAGATGTCGCTTTTTCCGGTGAGCGAAAACCCCTCAGGCAGTTCTTTGACCTCGTCGCCATGGCTCGCCCAGACGCGGGTTTCGGGTGCGAGCGAGCCGATCAGCGGGTCCTCGTCGTCGACGATCTCGACGGTGACGTCGGCGTACCCGCCGTACTCGCCGCTGCCAACGCTCCCCCCGAGTTCGTCGGCGATCACCTGCATCCCCAGACAGATCCCCAGGAGGGGGATGTCGAGGTCGAGATACTCGCCACACCGGCCCGCCCGCTCGATGTCCGGGCCCCCCGAGAGGACGAGCCCGTCGGCGTCGATCTCCTCGGGGGGTGTTTCGTTGTCGATGGTCTCGGTCTCGATGCCAAGATCGCGCAGCGCGCGCCCTTCGAGGTGGGTGAACTGGCCGTGGTTGTCGACCACGTCGATTCGCATACTGTGGGTAGCCGACGGGGGGCAAAAAGGTGAGCGATCAGCGCTCCTCGCGTTCGCACTCGCTCGCGCGACGAAACCCGAGTTCGTCGCGCTCGCGACTGCGCCTGCCCTCGGCTTCCGCGAGCGCCTCGGCGCTCGGAGAAACGTCGTCGTCGATGCGCGCCCACGACCCGTGGACCTTCGCGTGACACCACCGACAGAGGACGACCGTGATCTCGTGGGAGGGCTCGGCGCCCTCCGCCCGATACGAGAGGTGGTGTTCCTCCAAGAGGGGGCGCTCGCCCGAGTGGGCCATCCGGCGCTCGTCGAGTCCACACCGGCGACACTCCCGCTCGTTGGCCCGCGAGCGAAAGTGCGGACAGTCCCGCCACCCGACGCCCGCCTCGCTCACGAGACAGGCGTAGTCCTCGGCGCGTCGCTCGCGGGCGAACTCGGGATCGGTCTCGGGGCGCTCGACGGCGAGTCGACAGCGCCCGTCGTCGGTGAGGTGATCGCATCGGTCCGTGTGCTCGTAAGGGTCGTCGACGCCGACCGACGTTCCGGTGGGTGTTCGCTCCATCTACGCGCGAGCGATCCGGCCGATCGTCCGTCGGATGCCGTCGTGTATCTCGCCGGGATGGGGCAGGCCGAGTCGATACCGGAGCCGGTCGTGGGCCTTCAACGGCCCGAAGATCGCCGGTTCCTCGAGGGGGTAAATCGCACACGGCTCCGCGTTCGATCCGACCCGTTCGAGGATCACATTGGTCGCCCGCCGGGCGGCCTCGTTGGCCGATTCCATGGTCGCGAGATCGCTCTCGGTGCGGACGTAATCGGCGGCCACGGTCAGGTTGTCGATCTCGGTCCGGGCCGCCGGCCGGTAACGCCACGAGCCGACGGTGTTCACGAGCAAGGGCTCGCGGTTCTCGACGCCGGGTTCGCCCTCGCGTTCGACGATCGCCGGATCGAGGGACCACTCGAGGAGGTTCTCGTCGGTGAGACGAACGCCCTCGCGGTTGAGGTGGGCCTTGAGCTGCTCCCAGATCTCCGTTGCGATCTCCTCGCGGGTACACTCCCGGGCGGGCTTGCCGTAGACGATCCCGGGCGTCTCCCAGTCGGAGGCGATCACCGAGAGCACGCCCCCCGCTTGGCCGTCGCCGTACGCCGCGAGGTCCCGGTCCCAGAACTGTGCCTGTGAGACGGAGGTCAGCGCCCACGGCGAGTCCGTGTAGACGCCGTGGCCCCGCACCAGCGGGCGGTCCTCGCGAAGGTAGAACTGGATGCCGTTCATCCACTCCGTTCGCAGCCGGTCCAGTCGCGACAGCGAGGGTGCGGCTCGGCCGATCCCCTCGGAGACGAGCCTCCGGGCCGCCTCGACGGACACGGCGAGGACGTACTGGTCGGCGCGCTCGATGTGGGTTCCCGACCCGTCCTCGACGACCAGCCCGGAGATCCGTTCGCCGTCGAACTGCAGTTCCCGAACCGTCGCGTTCGTCCGCAACTCGACGCCCAGCCCGTCGAGATACCTGACCCACGGGTCGATCCAGACCTCGCTCGTGGGGCCGTCGAGTACCCGTTCGGTCTCGATTTCGGGGTCGAGATGTCCCCGCATGAGCTGGAGGTAGATCCGTCCCACCGTGCGGGCGCTACCCAACTGGGGGCGCAGGGCGACCAGCAGTTGTGTCGCCGAGACGGCCCGCTGGTAGGCCCGAGAGCGGTTGCCGGCGTCGACGAACTCCCACCACGAGGTGCGGTCCCACTGTTCGTCCAGCCGGGCCTCGCAACTGGTGAGGAGGACGAGCATGCGCTCGGCGAAAAAGCGCGCCTCCGCGTTCGAGAGCTCCTCGGTGGCGAAACTCGGTCGCAGGACCGAGAGCCACTCCTCGATCCCTTCGGGAGTGCGCGTCGAACTGATCGTCTCCTCGCCGGCCGTGCGCGCGAGCAACGTGCCCTCGGTCGGGACGAGGGCGTCGGCGACCGTCCTGTCCGACCCGTCCGTCGGGATCCGTTCCATCGTCTCGGTGACGTGGCGGTAGTACCCCGGGAAGAACCGAAAGCCGTGTTCGGCGGGCAACGGCGTCCTCGAACCCCGATCCGGCCCGGCGACGCTCCGGGCCTTCCCGCCGAAGCGGTCGTTTCGCTCGTAGACGGTCACGGAAACGCCCCGCTCGGCGAGTTCGTGGGCCGCGCTCAGGCCGCCGATCCCGCCGCCGAGTATCGCCACACTCCTCATGGAAACAGCCGTTCGTTAGTACGCGCGAACAAAAGGGTTCCGCGGGCCACAAGGCTCATGACGACGGTTTTCCCAGTTCCCCTGTGCGCCTCGTTCACCGCGACCTCGAGATCGTCGTCGCCGAGCACGTCGAGCTCGCGGACTCGTTTCTCGCCCGTGCGCGCGGGCTGATGTTCCGGCGGTCGATTCCCGACGACTACGCGCTGGTCTTCGAGTTCGGAAAGCCGGTCACCCGCTCGCTACACATGCTCTGTGTCCCCTTCCCGATCGACGCGGTCTGGCTGGTCGACGGGGAGGTCACACACACCGCACGCCTCGATGCTTGGACCGGCCTCGGGCGCGGGTGGGCCGATACGATCCTCGAACTCCCGGCGGGCGCGGCCGAGGGGATCCGGGAGGGTGACCGACTCGAACTCGACGAGGAGTGACCCGCTGCGGTATCTGTCGGGACCAGCAGCTTGATATACCGTCTCGCCCTCAGTGGGGGTACAATGGAGAGCAACCCTCACCATTCGGACTCGGAGGATAGAGGAAGTCGGGGCGACCCGGCTGGATGCGAAATTCTCCCCCGAAAGTAACTCACTTTTCGACGGGCTCGAATCGCTCGACTCGGTCGACCTGCTGGATACGACGCTTCGTGACGGCGAGCAAGCGCCGGGTATCTCGCTGTCGCCCGACCAGAAGGCCGACATCGCCCGCGCGCTCGATGCGGCCGCCG
Source organism: Halalkalicoccus jeotgali B3 (assembly GCF_000196895.1). NCBI lineage: Archaea > Methanobacteriati > Methanobacteriota > Halobacteria > Halobacteriales > Halalkalicoccaceae > Halalkalicoccus > Halalkalicoccus jeotgali. The sequence continues at coordinate 2,374,867 of NC_014297.1, read as the reverse complement.
TCCCCTACATCGAGGCCGGCAGCGCCTGCACCGGCGAGGGCGAACGCCGAACCATCTCGCGGGTGACGGATCTGGGACTCGACGCCACGGTCACGAGCTTCGCCCGCGGTGTGCGCGGCGACGTCGACCTCGCGATGGAGTGTGGCGTCGACGGGATCAACCTCGTCGTGCCCGCGAGCGATCGACACATCGAGGGCAAGGTCGATTCCACCCGCGAAGGCGTCCTCGAACGGACGGTCGAACTGGTCGACTACGCTCGCGATCACGGCCTCTGGGTCGAGGTCATCGGCGAGGACGGCTCGCGGGCCGACCTCGAGTATCTGGTCGATCTGCTCGGAAGCGCCCTCGAAGCCGGCGCCGATCGGGTCTGTTATGCCGACACCGTCGGCCACGCGGGCCCCGAAGCCGCCTACGAGGCCGTCTCCCGGCTCGCCGAACTGGGGCCGACCAGCACCCACACCCACGACGATCTGGGACTGGGAATGGCCAACGCGCTCGCGAGCATCGCCGCGGGCGCGGACCTCGTCCACGCCACGGTCAACGGCGTCGGCGAGCGTGCGGGCAACGTCGCCCTCGAGGAGGTCGCGATCGCGCTCGATCACTCCTATGGGGTCGAGACGGTCGACACTACCCAGTTATACGATCTGGCGGGCGTCGTCTCGCGCTATACGGGCGTCCCGCTGCCCCCGAACAAGGCGGTCGTCGGCGAGAACGCCTTCGCACACGAGAGCGGTATCCACACCGACGGCACGCTGAAGGACGAGCGGATGTACGAGCCCTACGCGCCCGAGCGGGTGGGCCGCGAACGCCGGCTCGTCCTCGGAAAGCACACCGGCCGGGCGGGGGCACGCGCCGCGCTCGCCGAGCACGACGTCGCGGTAAGCGACGAGGCCCTCGCCGAGATCGTCCCCCGGGTCAAGGAACTCGCGGATCGGGGCAAGCGCGTCACCGACGCCGACCTGCTGGCGATCGCCGAGGACGTCCGCGGGCGCGAGCGCGATCGGCGGGTCGAACTGCTCGATCTGACCGCCGCCAGCGGCGGCGACACCCCGACCGCGAGCGTTCGCCTGCGGGTCGACGACGAGGAACGGGTCGCAAGCGGCCTCGGAAGCGGTCCCGTGGACGCCGCGGTCTCGGCTGTCCGGGAAGCGCTGGGCTCGGCGGCCGACGCCCAACTCGACTCGTATCACGTCGACGCGATCACCGGCGGGACCGACGCCGTGGTCACCGTCGAGGTCACGATGTCCCGCGGGGATCGCACCGTAACGGTCGCGCGCAGCGACGCCGACATCACGCGCGCGAGCGTGGTCGCGATGGTCGACGCGCTCGATCGCCTGCTCGTCGACCGAGCGCCGACGCCGCCCGCCGACGACTAGTCCTCCCCGTCGATCCGCCGGAGTTCGATCTCCCCGTTCGCGTAGACGGTGATCCGGTGTTCTTCGAGCGGGAACTCTACTGCCCCGTTGTCGCGGTCGGTCCGGTGGCGAACGGGTCTGAACAACCCGTCGAGACAATCGGGATCGATGACGTCGGCAAGCACCCGCGAGGAGGGGCCGTCGATGTCAACGGTTTCCTCGATGGCCTCGATAACGGTCGTGCTCAGGGCACGACGCCCCTCGAAGTCGTGGGTCGTCCGATAGACCCGACGCCCCTCTACGGTCGCCGTCCCGCGATCACCCCGATCGTCGTCCGTCATACCCTATCGGACCTCGCCGACCTGCGCATAATACATTCAACCATTATCCTCATCGTATAAATATATTCTCGCTTCTAATCACGTGACACTGGTTTCGATGGGTCCCTCTATGGCTTTTTTGAGCTCCAAGACGGGATAACAGATAACATATATAATATTCCCGCCGTCCGTCGGGGCCGGAGTTCGACGACACGCGTCGCTCGGAAAACAGCGACATTGAGAAGCGCCGAGGGAGAGATTTGAACTCTCGAGTCCGTGAGGACAGCAGATTTCGAATCTGCCGCCTTGGCCGGGCTAGGCTACCTCGGCTCGTCTCCACCTACACGGGGCTGTATTTTAGTTGTTTCGCTTTCATTTGTGACACCTGTTGACATACAGTCTGGTGGTTCGCTTCATACCCGTTCCGACATGTTCTCATGGCTCACTCCGAGCGCGTCGAGCGCGAGATGGTCGGCCACGAGGGCCCCAGCGCGTTCGTATGGCGACGGTTCCGCGTGCGACTCGGGGCGCATACGACCGGCGTACTCGAAGACCCGATCGAGGAACGCTTCGCGTGCGACCCGGTTTTCGAACAGACCGTGGAGATAGGTCCCGAACACCTGCTCGGTCGCGGCTCCCTCGTCCCTGAAGGGGCGGTCTGCGGGCCCCGTGAGGGCCGTCTCGCCCATGTGTATCTCGTAGCCGGTCACCCGCCCCAATGCACCAGCGAGCGGGCCGACGCCTCGAATCTCGCGCTCGACGCGTTCGACGCGTTTTTCCCGCGAAAAGTGCGTCTCGACGGGCAGTAGGCCGAACCCCTCGACGGTCGCCTCGTCGCCGGTCCCCTCGACCGCGGCGTTCGTGATCCGCTCGCCGAGCATCTGATAGCCCCCACAGAGCCCGACGATCGGGCCCGAAAAGGTCCGGAGGCGTTCGCCGAAGCCCGACGTGCGGAGTTCGAGCAGGTCGTCGACGGTGTTTTTCGTTCCGGGGAGCACGACCGCGTCCGCACCCTCTAGAACCGTCTCGGGCGGCCCGTAGGCGACGCCCACGCCGGGTTCGCGAGCCAGCGGTTCGAGGTCGGTGAAATTGGAGATCCGCGAGAGTCGGGGCACTGCGATGCGCACTTCCGAGGAGTCTCCATAAAGGGCCGTCTCGCCCGCTGCGGGTAGCGAGACGCTGTCCTCTTGGGGAAGGCCGGGGTCGTCGTACGGCAGTACGCCCAGTATCGGGACGCCCGTGCGCTCTTCGATCTCCACGATTCCCGACTCGAGCAGCGAGGGATCGCCCCGGAACTTCGTGATCGCGGCCCCGACCACCCGGTCGCGCAGGTCTTCGGGCATCAGTTCGAGGGTGCCATAGAGGCTCGCGAACGCCCCGCCACGCTCGATATCGACCAGCAAGAACACGTCGGCGTCCGCGAAACGAGCCGTCTCGACGTTCGCCAGATCCCGATCCGCGAGGTTGATCTCCGCGATGGAGCCTGCGCCCTCGGCGATTATCACGTCGTACTCGGCGGCGAGGCGTGAGTAGGCTTTGCGGGCGGCCTCGCGGGCGCGCTCCCAACCCGCCTCGTAGTACTCGCCCGCACCGACGTTCTCGACTGCTTCGCCGTCGATAATCAGTTGACTTTCGCCGTCGCCACGCGGCTTGAGGAGCACGGGGTTCATGTCGGTGGTCGCCTCCGTGCGGGCGGCCCGCGCCTGGACGTACTGGGAGACGCCGATCTCGCCGGCTTCCGTGGGCTCGGTCGCCCGTGGCACCGCCCGCGCGTTGTTCGACATGTTCTGGGCCTTGAACGGCGCGACGGCCACCCCCCGGTCGGCGAGATGCCGACACAACCCCGCCGCGACCGTGCTCTTGCCGACGTGGCTTGCGGTGCCCGCAATCAGGAGAGTGCGGGCCATTCAGTACTCGGTGCCCTTGCGGGCGCGCCCGCCCGCCTCGAACTGGTGTTTCTCCTTTCCGACGCGGGTGATCAGGTCGGCGCGTTCATAGAGGTACTCGGGCTTCTCGTGCCCGCCGGTCAGAACCAGTTCGAGCGACGCGGGTTTGTTCCCGATCAGTTCGACGAGGTCGTCGGGATCGACCAGCCCCCGGTTTGCGGCGTAGACGACCTCGTCGAGGAGCAGCATGTGCATCCCCGCCTCGGGCTCGCCATCGAGATCGAGTGGCGCCGAGAGGTCCGCCCCGTGCGCGGCCTCGACCAGTTCGTGGGCGCGCTCGAAGCCCGCCGCGGCCTCGCCCTCGTGATCGGCGTCCTCGCTGCCGTCGGCCATTCCGTGCCAGCCGTAGTGGCCCGCGTTCTCGTAGGTGAACCCCGGCATCGCCCGGATCGCGTTGTACTCCCCGCGGACGTCCTCGACGCTCGATGCGCCACCTTTCATGAACTGGAGCATATGCACACGGAAGCCGTGGCCCGCGGCGCGAAAGCCCATCCCCATCGCCGCCGTGGTCTTGCCCTTGCCGTCGCCCCACCAGAGTTGGACGCGTCCGAACGCCTCGGGTGCGCTCGGTTCGATCTCGCGGGCTTCGGGTGTCTTGCCCTTGCCGGGCGTGTTCTCGGCCGTGTTGCTCATACCCACCCCCTTATCGTGAACCCACTTCGCCGGTTCGGTCCCCTATCGTACTGACCGCGGCGCGTTCCGTGGTCTCGACACCGTACTCGGCCTCCGCGACGGTGGGGAGTGCCCGGTCGGCGTAGCGCGAGTCGAGGCTTGCGGCCACTGCTTCCCGCACGCAGGCGCGGGTTGCGGCTCCTACCGGCGTGGCGCTCCCGGTGAACGCGACGCGCTCACCGGCGGGGTCACAGGCCGCGATCACCGCGTCGGTGGTCGTCCCCGGGGCGCCCGCCCGCTCTAAGAGGGTCGCGGCCTTGGCCTCCGCTGTGATGGCAACGAGGTTCGCGAGCGCCCCCGGCGCCAGGGCACGGGTCGTTCCGACGATCAGGTTGACGGTGCCGACGCCCTCCCCGGCGGGCACGCTCGGCTCGCCGGAGGGCTCCATCGGCAGCCCGGCTGGGTTCGAGACGCCCGCCGTGGCGATCGCTTCCACGGAGCCATAGCGCGCTCTCCGGGCGTGTTCGAGGTCGACGCCGGTCAGAAGCGCCGGTCCCGGCCGCTCGAAGCCTGCCCGCTCGCACCGCGCATCGACGTACGCCGCGAGGTCGGTCTCGTCCCACCCCTCGGGCACCGAGACGTTGTACGCCACCGCGCCTTCCGAGGGGCCCCCGTCCCAGCCGGTGCTGAGCCATCGGGTCCCCTCGCGTTCGACCTGCAGGACGCCCTCGCGGACCCGCGTCTCAAACATCCAGCAGCGCGTCGAGCAGCCGGTCGTTCTCCTCAGGGGTCCTGATCGCGACCCTGACGTGCGAATCGAGGCCCCGAAACGTGCGGGCGTCCCGGACGGTCATGTCCTCGAGTGCGACGCGCTCGATCACCCGGTCGACCGCGCGCTCGCCCGTTTCGAGCAGGAGGAACGGTGCCTCCGAGGGGCTGACGTCGTACTCGCCGTCGAGGGCCGCGACCAGCCGTTCGCGCTCGGTTCGGACGCGCTCTCGGGTTTCGGTGACGAACTCCCGCTGGGCCATGCAGTGGGCACCGACCGCCACCGCCGGCGTCGAGAGGTTCCAGGTCCGCCGGGCGTTCTTGAGGCGCTCACCCGGAGCGCCGGAGGCGACCAGAAACCCCGCCCGGAGGCCCGGGAGCCCGAAGAGTTTGGTGAGCGACCGGGCGACGATCGCGCCGCGCTGGCCCGCCATCGAGGGCCGGTCGGTGAACCCGAGAAACGCCTCGTCGACGAGCAAGGTGGTGTCGGCGTGCCGACAGCGCGCGAGGAAATCCAGCAGATCGCCGGACTCGTAGACCGTCCCGGTCGGGTTGTTCGGGTTACAGACGATCGCCATCGCGTGGTCGCTCGGGTCGGTCCGGAGGATCTCGTCGTGGGGGACACGCTCGACGACACCTCCCTGAAGTTCGACCTCGCGGGCGTACTCGCCGAAACTCGGGGCCGGGACGAGCACGGAGTCATCACAGGAGACGCTCGTCGCGAGCGCCAGTCTGATCCCCGCGAGCCCGCCCGGTGTGGGGACGATGTCCTCGGGCGGACAGCCGACGTACTCGCCGGCGACAGTCCGATATTCGGGGTAGTCGTCGGCCGGGTAGCGTTTCGACTGCATCAACGCCCCTTCGTAGACGCCCGCGATTCCGGATGGGATCCGTGGGTTGATGTTCGCGCTGAAGTCGGTGATCCCCGGATCGGTACAACCCCCGTGTGGTACGCGCCGCGCCCCCTCGATAGCGTCCGGCTTCATGCGTTCTTCATTACCGCGCGGGCTTAGAAGCGTTCGGAAATGACAGCCGAAGCGACTTCCAAATCAGAGCATGTGTTGACGTTGACCGCGAGGCCGATCCGGTCGAGCACCCGGACCGCCTCCCCGTGGTCCCCGACCACGTTCAGCCCGGTCGGCGCGATCTCGCGACCCTCGTGTTCGAAGCTCGTATCGACGCTGACGCCCAGTTCGCGCTTTCGCTCGGCGGGTACGCCCACCGTCAGCGAGCCCGATCCATAGGCGTCGAGTGCGGCCCGTACGTCCGCCGGCCGGAGAAGCGGCAGGTCCGCCGTGACCGTCAGGACCGGGCGTCCGATCACCGCGAGCGCCGCCGTGAGGTCCTCGACGTAGCCCTCGCCGGGCGTCCCGACGAGCGGGACCCGGCCCGCGAGGTGCGCCCGCGTCTCGGGGGTGTGGGGGGAGGGCGCGGCGTGGACGGTCCCGACGACCGGCGAGACGGCCCCGATCACCCGGTCGACCATCGCCTTTCTGCCGACCTCGACCAGCGGCTTTTCGCCCATCTCGAGTCGGGTCCCCCGCCCGCCACACATCACCAGAGCGTCCACGCGATCACCCCCGCGTGCAGCGCGAGGACCCGTCCGATCTCGTTCGCCGCGCCCAGTACGTCGCCGCTGACCCCGCCCAGTCGGCGGTTGGCCCACCGGCCGACGACGACGGCCGCGAGTCCCGCCCCACAGACGCTCGCGAACGCCGGTAGCGAGAGGACCGCTACTGGAAGGGTCGCGGCCAGCGGACCGAGAAGCGCCCGCGGCGCGTGGTCGGCGAACTGCGAGCCCAGCCCCTCGTGGGCCGGGTCGCCGAGACAGCAAAGCAGCGCAATCCCGAACTTCGCGCCGACCTCGGCCGCAAGGACGATCCCGGCGGCGACCGCGAGCGGGAGCGCCGCCAGCGCCAGTCCTGCGAGCGCCAGGCCCACGAGGACGGTTCCCAGCGCGAGGATCGCGCCGACGCCGGTGGTGGTGTCGTGCATGGCGTCCCGTCGTTTCTCCGGCCCCCCGTGGACGACCGCCGCGTCGCCCAGATCCGCGACGCCGTCGGCGTGGTTGATCCCGGTGAGGAGGTAGACCCCCAGAAGGAACGCGAACGCGACGGTCGGGGACGGGCCTGGAACGAGCAGGGGGACGGCGAGCAGTGCCCCCACGGGATAGCCCGCGAGCGGGAACGCGGTCGGCGTCCGGCGAAACGCCTCCCACGCGCGTTCGTCCCGGCCGACCGGCAGGCGGGTCAGAAACCCGAGCGCCCCCCGGAGCGCGTTTAGGACCACGCGAACACCCCTGCGAGCAGGTACGCAAGCGCGCCCGCGAGCGCGACGGTCCGGACCCCGCGGCGCGCCTCGGCAACCGTCGGCAGCCCCCGCGAGGAGTTCAGGACGTAGACGCCCGGCTTTTCGAGGCGGACGTCGAGGACGCTCGACAGGGTCGCCATCGGCCACCCCGAGTTGGGCGAGGGCGGCGCGCGCGCCCACTCGGCGGCCCGGACGAGCGCGTACGGGCGCCCGCTGACCAGTGCGAGCAGGAGGGCGCTCGCGCGGGCAGGCAGCCACATCACGGCGTCGTCGAGGCGAGCGCTCGCAGTGCCGTGGGGCTTCTCGGGATAGCCGAGCATGGAATCGAGCGTGTTGACCGCCTTGACCCACGTCGCCGCACCCGCCGCGAGCGACAGCGAGACCGGGGCGAGAACCGCGAACGCGCCGAGGGGTGCCACTAGCCCGTCCGCGAGGTTCTCCGCGGCGCTCTCGACGGCGGCGCTCCGTATCTCGCCGGCTGAGAGGTCCGTCGCGTCCCGTCCGGCGAGCGCGCGAACCGACTCGCGCGCTCGTACGGGATCGTGTTCGCTTTCGGCGATCACCGTCCGCGCCACGTCCAGCAACATCCGCAGGCTCGTCGAGACGAACAGGAGGGTTCCGGCGGCGAGGGCCCCCACGAGGTGATGGACGCCGCCCGCGAGCGCGACTGCCCCGACGACCACCCCCGCCGCCAGCACGGGCAACGCGATGGCGACGGCGAGTCCCGCCGTGCGGGGACGGGACCACGCCCGATCCGCCCGCCCGACGAGTCGGCCGAACCACGCGACGGGGTGGGCCGTCGTAGGTGGCTCTCCCATCGCGAGTTCGAGGCCGACCGCGAGCGCGAGCGCCACGAGCGCGTCGCTCATCGCTCTGCGAGGCGCTCGGGAACCGCCGGGAGCGCAACTCGATCGAGCAGTATCGCCCGGCCCCCGCAGGCCTCGATTCCGCCGTCGGCATCCGGCGAATCCCCGACGTGGACGAGGTCCGCGACGGGCACGTCGAGTTCGGCGGCGACGGCCTTGAACGCCTTCGGATCGGGTTTGCGCCAGCCACAGCCCACGCTCGTGACGACCGCGTCGAACTCCCCGCGCAGGCCGGCGCGGATCAGGGTCCGAGAGACGAGTTCGGGCACGCTGCAGTTCGAGAGCAGGCCGACGGGACCGTACTCGCGAGCCGCCGCGATGGCCTCCACGGCCCCCTCGCGACGCTCGACGTCGGGGTCAAACGCCGCGATCACGGCGCGTCGGGCCGCGTTTTCGGGGACCGAGACCCCGCGGGCCGAAAGTGCCCGCGCGACGTGGGCCGGTAAGGGTACCTCCGCGCCCTCGGGCGCGTCGATCCACGGGGTGCGATAGGCCACCTCCCAGTCGTCGGGAACCTCGACGCCCCGCGATTCGAGTTCGGCGGCGATCGCCCGCGCCGGGTCGGCGGGTTTGGGGGCACGAACGAGCGTGCCGAAGAGGTCGAACGAGACTGCCACTACCGTGTGATTGGCGAAAGCGAACTTGAATCGCTCGGTCGGTTCAGGGGGTGCTGATGCAAGCACAAACGTGAGGCCGCTGGTCGGGGCCGTCGATCGGGCGCCTTCTTCGTCATGCTGACGTGGTACCTCTACGCACAGCTCCCCTCGGTCTTCTGGCTCGTCGCCCCATCGCGGCCGCGGTCTTCACCGTCGAGGCGGTCTACTTCGAGCGCGAATCGATCGCACAAGGGGTGCGCGAGGCCGAACGACAGCTCTGAGACCGGTCGTGGCTGCGGGCGTCGCCCGCGACCGTCCGCCTCAGCGGATCACGTTCGATTCGAGATCCCGCGGGAAGTAGGTGAGGGACTCGGTGCCCTCCTCGGTGATCGCAATCGTATCCGAGTGACGATAGCCCTCGGTTTCGGTGTAGATCCCCGGTTCGATCGTATAGACGTGTCCGGGTCGCATCACGGCGTCCGACTCCCCGTAGCCCGTCGCCTCCGCCTCGCAGTGGGCGGCCCACCCCCGGTCGATGTAGGGCGGTTCGTGGGCCCCAAGCCCGATGTTGTGGCCGACGTGGTGCCGGGCGAGGTCGGTGAGTCCCTGCTCCTCGAAGTAGCTCCACACCGCCTCGTCGACGTCCGCGAGCGGGACACCCGGCCCGAGCGCCTCGATGGCGATGTCTTGTGCCTCGAGCATCACCTCGAAATAGTGGGCCTGTTCGTCCGTATAATGGCCGACGAACATGGTGCGTTCGAGTTCCGAGCGATAGCCGTCGACGTTCGCGCTCGCACCCGTGATCAGGACGTCGCCCTCGCGCAGCCGTTGGTTGGGTGTATGGCCGTGGGGCAGGGCGGTCTCGCGGGCGCTAATGTAGCCCGCCTGTACCGGCCCGCTTGCCCGCACCCGCTCGACGAACCGCTCGCCGAGGGTATCGAGCATGGCTCTGGACGCCTCCATCGAGGCGCGCTGGCTCACCGTCGCGGGGTGAGCGCCGGGTTCGGTGCACTCGGCGAGATAGCGATGGCCGAGGTTCGCCCATTTCGCGGACTCCCGAATCAGATCGATCTCGGCCGACGACTTCTCCCAGCGCATCCGCGGGACCCACGACTGGGTTTCGACCCCGAGAGACGCCGAGAGGGCGGGCCCCTCGTAGCCCATGACGCCCGGTGCGCCGTCGGCGTCCGCCAGCACCGACTCGACGCCCATCTCCCGGAGCATTTCGACGACGGTCTCCATCGGGTGCCCGCCCGGATAGTCGAAGTAGCTGTGGACCCGGTCGATCCGCGGGTTGTCCTCGCATCGCTCGACCTCCAGTCGGGGCACGACCAGTTCACAGCGCTCGTCGGTGAGGCCGAGGACGACGGGGCGTTCGGTCTGGACGTGCGCGAAGCCGGTGAGGTACTCGATGCTGGTCGCGTCGAACCAGACGCCCGCGTCGTGCTCGCTCCGGGCGATCCGCCTGCGGACGGTTTCGAGTCGCGCGTCGAACTCCTCGTTGGGAAGCCGTGTCGCCATGTCACCGGGCGACGCGAAGCCGGCGGATAAGCCTCCCGAAGCGACCCGGGCGGCGGGCCTAAGGCGCTCGCGCCCGAACGCCCGGTATGAGCGACGGACTCCTCTCGCGGCTCGTGCGTGGCGGGTTTCGCGAACAGCAGGCGCGCCTGCGGATCGACTGGATGACCCACACCGACGAGCGGGTCATGGAACAGCTCGTGGAGGGTCCCATGCGGCCCGCCGAGATCGCGACGAGCCTCGAAAAGAGCGAGGAGTACGTCGCGGATCGGTGCCGACAGCTCGCGATCCGGGACCTGCTCGAACGTGAGGGCGGCGAGTACCGGCTGGCCGAGCGCGGTCGGGCCTACCTCAGCGGGGAACTGGATCCGGAAGAACTCGCTGATTAGTCTCTAATGATCGTCCTTCCACAAATGCAAAGATGGTAGCAGGAAATTAGTACATTATAAACTTAGAGTGTCTTTATCCTAGCTAAGATCAGATTCCATTAGCTGTGCATCACCATTGTACTCGTCCATATTTTCACCATCCGCAGGTGTATCTCCAATATAGACCCAAACTCTGGTATCTCCATCGTCGATCGTATCACTCCCTCCTGTACTCTCTATCGTTGTCTGCACACTGTTGGAATCATCAGTAATCGCGATTCCATCTGCATTACCGAGACTATCCACGGTCACGTTCCCATTACTGGTACTAATACTTGCTTGCGGATTCTCGCCTAGGTCATCACCTAAGCCGAGGACGAACGCCCCGATGACGGCCGCGAGGATCACGGTGATAGCGACCATCAGGATGACGCCGATCACGGGCGATACGCCGCGGTCCTCGCCGCTGCAGAGGCCGCGGACCTTGTGTGTGAGTGTTTTCAAGCTCATGATTGTCTGCACACGAAAGGACGAGAACAGCGCCGTGACCACACCCCGATACGGTCGTGAGGCTCGACGGCGGAACCGGCCACCAGGGCCGGTGTCCTCCTCGATGCCTTCGTGCTTGTTATCCAATATGTTTGGGAGATTATATAATAGTTACGAGATAAACGACTTATCAATTTACTGTTCTCTCCGATGAGGGATTTCGGCCGTCGAGCTCGGGGATGGCGTCATCGGGCGCGCCGCTGGCGAGGCGGTCGCTCTCGCAGGTGGGCGCGGAGAAAATCCGAGTCCGCTCTCCCCGATTCGAACGGGGGACAAGCCGATCTACAGTCGGCTGCTCTACCAGGCTGAGCTAAGAGCGGCGACACCTACCCGTCGTGCGTTTTCGGACTTAAGGGTTGTTATTCGACCCACACTCGCCACGAGGGACGCGGGAGACACCCGTCCGACACGATGCTAAACGTTCAAATACCCGGACGGGTTATGAACGCCTAGCTGGATGAGCAAGATCACGTTTCGCGCGGACGACGACCTCGTCGCACGCATCGAGGCCATGGACGCCTCGAAGAGCGAGGTCATGCGCAAAGCGCTTCGCGCGTACCTCGAGTCCCCCGCCGCCGAACCGACGGCGTCGGATTCGCTCGATGCGCTCATCACCGATCGGATCGACTCCCGGATCACGGACCGTCTCGACGAGCAGTCCGCTCCGGGCGTAAACGTCACTGTGACGGTCGAGGACGACCGTCCCCGTTCCGATGGAGAGTCGGCGCAAACGCCGCAAACGCACGGATCCGATGCGGCCGAGCGTCCCCCGGACGTCCACTGTGTGCAGTGTGGTGAACTCGTCGACGCCGATCACGTCTACTGTCCGAACTGTGGCGAGAAGGCCGCTGACCCCGCTTCATGCGAGTGTGGAGTCGAACTGCGGACCGACTGGGCGTTCTGTCCGAGCTGCGGCCGTCGGACACCGGCCGCCGATGTCCTCGATCCGTAGTCGTACACCGGCCGGTAGTTTTAATAGTTCACGGGAGCACGATACGGCCATGTAAGACGTGTCTTACGCGCTAGCCACCTTCTCGCCACGGATGGGGCGAGTTTGGCTACAGTGTAAGACACTATGGCCGCCAAACGGTCCTCGTCTTACGACAGGGGAAGATACCATGGAACGTGTGACACTACGAATTCCCGAACAACAGATCGAGGAGGTCGAACGGATGGTCGAAACGGGGCAGTTCCCCAACCGCAGCGAGGCGATTCGCGCCGCGGTACGGGAGATGCTCGACGAACGGGGTGTAAGCCAGGACACCCAAGGCTCCGACCGCACGTGGGCAAAGGTGTAACGATGCAGGACATCGTCCGCGACGCGCTCGATAACGCCGAGGCAGAGCAGGAACGAAAGCGCGAACTCGGCGAGGCCGATGATTTCGGCGACCCTCGTATCGTGATCGTCGGCTGTGGCGGTGCCGGCAACAACACCGTCAACCGCCTCTACAACATCGGCGTCGAGGGTGCCGAGACGGTCGCGATCAACACCGACAAACAGCACCTCCAGATGATCGAGGCCGACACCAAGATCCTCGTGGGCAAGTCCCTCACGCAGGGGCTCGGTGCCGGTGGCGACCCCGAGATGGGCGAACGCGCCACCGAGATGGCTACGGGCACCGTCGAGGAAGTACTGGGCGACGCCGACCTCGTGTTCGTTACCGCCGGTATGGGCGGCGGCACCGGAACCGGCGCTGCGCCCGTCGTCTCGAAGATCGCAAAGAGCCAGGGCGCCATCGTCGTGGGCATGGTCTCGACGCCCTTTAACGTCGAGCGTGCACGCACAGTAAAAGCCGAGGAAGGCCTCGAGAAGTTGCGCAACGAGGCCGACTCGATCATCGTGCTCGACAACAACCGCCTGCTCGATTACGTCCCGAACCTCCCGATCGGAAAGGCCTTTTCGGTGATGGACCAGATCATCGCCGAGACGGTCAAGGGGATCGCCGAGACGATCACCCAGCCCTCCCTGATCAACCTCGATTATGCCGACATGACCGCGATCATGAACCAGGGCGGCGTCGCGGTGATGCTCGTCGGCGAGACCCAGGACAAGAACAAGACCGACGAGGTGGTCCGGGACGCGATGAACCACCCGCTTCTGGACGTCGACTATCGTGGCGCTTCGGGTGGGCTGGTCCACATCACCGGTGGCCCGGACCTCACCCTGAAGGAGGCCGAAGGCATCGCCGACAACATCACCGAGCGCCTCGAGGCCAGCGCGAACGTCATCTGGGGCGCGCGCATTCAGGAGGAGTACAAGGGCAAGGTGCGGGTGATGGCCATCATGACGGGCGTCCAGAGCGCCCAGATCCTCGGGCCGAGCACACAGAAACAGGCCGACCGCTCGCGTGCCTCGATCAACGGCCAGCAGGTCGACACCGGCGCTCAGAGCGACGGCGGGCGGGACGAACGCGAGAAAAACAACGGGCTGGACGTCATTCGCTGAGGCGACCACACCCCGTCGCCCTCCTTTTCTTTTCGACCTCTCCGATCGTGCGTCTATCGTCTACCAGCGGTGGTGAACCGCCGGCGCGATGTGGCGTTCGTAGACGTCCCGAACCGCCCGGTGTTGTGCGTCATCGGGCGCCGGGAGGTCGGCCGCCGCGACGTTCTGTTCGATGTGCTCGGTGCTCGTCGAGCCGGGGATCACCGTGCTGACGGCGTCGAAGCTCAGGATCCAGCGCAGCGCGAACTGCGCCATGGTCGCGTCCTCGGGGACGACCCGTTCGAGTTCCTCGACGGCCTCGACGCCGTCTTCGAGGGGGACGCCCGCGAACGTCTCGCCGCGGTCGAACGCCTCGCCCTCGCGGTTGTAGTTGCGGTGGTCGCCCTCGGGGAACTGGTCGTCGGCGTCGATGGTTCCGGTCAACAGGCCCGAGGCCAGGGGCACGCGCACGATCACGCCGATGTCGCGGCGCTCAGCCTCGCGGAAGAACAGTTCGGCGGGGCGCTGGCGGAACGGATTGAAGATGATCTGGACCGTCTGGACGCCGGGGTACTCGATGGCCTTCAGCCCCTCCTCGACCCGTTCGACGCTGACGCCGTACTCGCCGATCCGGCCCTCGGAGACGAGGGTATCGAGCGCGTCGACGGTCTCCGGTCGGTAGTAGGCCTCGGTGGGCGGGCAGTGCAGTTGGAGCAGGTCGATCGTCTCGACGGCGAGGTTCTCCCGGCTCCGGTCGACGAACTCTCTCAGGTTCTCTTCGGTGTAGCCGTCGGCCTCGTGTGGCGAGAGCCGGCGACCGGCCTTGGTGGCGACGACCGGCTCCTCCTCGCGTTCCTCGAGGACAGTCGCGATGTGCCGTTCGCTGCGGCCGTCGCCGTAGACGTCGGCCGTGTCGATGAAGTCGACGCCGGCGTCGAGGGCGGCGTGGATCGCGCGCCGCCCTTCCTCGTCGGAGACGTCGCCCCAATCGGAGCCGACCTGCCAGGTGCCGAGGCCGATCTCCGAGACGGTCCAACCGGTGCGTCCGAGCGGGCGCTGTCGCATGGTTCAACCGGGAACGCTAGCCGCTTGTAGCTTCGCTTACACCGCCTCGATCGCCGAAAGCAGCGAGCACTTCCGGCAGATCTCGCGCGTCGTCGCCGATCCACACCGATCACACTCGCGCAGATCGGCACTCCGGTCGTCGTACTCGTGGGAGACGATCTCTCCTAACTCCTCGTAGCCGGCCATGATCGAGTGGCGCGTCCCGGGGTGGTTCTCCTCCAGATCGTAGAGCAAGCGTTGGATCTCGCCCCGGTAGGCCTCGCTCGAATGGGGACACTCGGTGATGTGAGCCGGCAAGTCCTTCAGATGGGCATAGAGCGCGACCTCCTTCTCGGGGACGTCCCGCAGGGGTTTTGCCCGGGGGACGAACTCGTCGCTTTCCGCCCGTGTTCCGTCGTTGTTTCGCCCGTTCGATCCTCCTGTTTCGTCCCCGAACCCGCCCAGCGAGGCGTCGAAGTGTTTGGCGATCTGGGCGACGTCACCCTCCAAGAAGTTCATCAAGGCGGTCTGGGCTTCGTCGTCGAGGTTGTGGCCCGTCAGCAGTTTATCGGCGTCTAGCCTTTCGGCGTACCGCGAGAGGACGTCCCGGCGGAACACGCCACAGTATGCACAGGCGGCCATGTTCTCGGGGTCGTCCTCTACGACGTCGTCCATGCGCACGCCGAACTCCTCGGCGTAGCTGACGACCTCGTGGCGAATTCCTATCTCGTCGGCGAGTTCGACACAGGCGTCCAGACTCTTATCGCGATAGCCCTCGATTCCTTCGTGGATCGTCAGTCCGACGATCTCCACGCGGGGGTCCTGTGCGAACGTCTCGTGGAGGACGTGTGTGAGGACGACGCTGTCTTTTCCCCCGGAGAGACCGATCACCCACGTCTCGGGGTCCTCGGGGGTCGCCGCGTCCGACAGCAGCGAGTCCTCCCGGATCCGCTTTCTGACCCGCCGATCGACCGACTCACAGAAGTGGGTTTCACAGAGGTGTGCTCCGGAGTACGCCGCGTGCATGACCGCCTCGCGGTCGCACTTCGTACACTCCATCGCCCGACTCTAACCCACCTCGGCGTATGACGGTTTCGCTCCGAGGGGGTTTTGCGGGCAGGTCGCCAACGACACCCAATGGACCGTTCCGCGGCGGTCGAGCGCGTCGAACGACTGATCGAGACCGTCGAGTCCGAGCCGATGCCCGTTCCGGTACGGGAGATCTGGGTCTACGGCGAGGTCTCGCTGGGACTCGACCCCATCGAGCGCCTCGACGTCTACCTGACCAAGGACATCCTCCTCGAAAGCGACGGGGGCCGAAGCGAGGCCTTCGAGGAGCGATACGGCGTGAAGGGGGTCGGACAGACGGTCAGAGGCGAGTGGGCCGAAGCGTTCCCCGAGTTCGTTCGGGCCAACGACAACGGCTACGCCGCTCCCGAGCGGTGTCTGGCGGCTCATCTCCTCGGGGACGACGAGCCGATCCATCTGGAGGTCTGCAACGCGAGTTTCGAGGACAACGTCACCCAACGCCTGCAGGGCGCGATGATGCGAAACGACTACGAGCGGATCCTCGACCCCCGTGGGGTCTGTCTGTGGGTCGACGGGCAACGAAGCGCGAAGGCCCTCGAGAAACTGCGCTCGGGCGAACTCGTCCTTCCGACGCTTCCGAACGCCCTCGAGATGCTCGGCATGGACGAGGGCGAGGCCCGCGAGGCCGCCGATACCCTACAGGCCTACCGCGAGCGCCAGGAGGGCGCGACGGTGCGAGGGGACGTGGTCTAACTGTCGACCCGTCCGACGGTCACGTAAAAGGGCACCCGTTCCGTTCGCTCGTACTCGCCGGCCTGCATCTGCCCGATCACCTCGCGGCCCATCTCGCGCCACTCGGCGCGCAACTCGTCGAACGCTGCGGGCGCGAGATCGCCCCCGAGCATGGTCCTGCGATCGCTTTCGAGTCCCTCGCCCGTCGCCTTTCGCCTCGCGCTCTCGAGGGCCGCCTCGCCGTAGGGCGGCTCGATGACCTTCTCGTGGTCGTACCGGCGGGTCCGAACCTCGGACAACCCGACCGCTTCGAACAGGTCCCTACTATCGGCCCCGAGGGTGACGTCCGTCCCGACGCCCTCGATGTAGTGCTCGCGGGCGCGCCGTGCGAGGTCCACCTCACGACCGACCGTCGACTTCACCTCGACGCCCCCGTTGTCGGGTTCGATCGCACAGACCAGCGCCGAGGAGACCCGCGCGAACTCCGCGACGGCTCGCCGGGGTTCGGGCAGGTTGATCAGCAGGGCCTGACAGGTCACCAGGTCGACCGCGTTCGTCCGCAGGGGGAGATGGGTCGCGTCGCCCGCCAGCACGGGACCGTGTTCGCGGGCGGCGTCCAGTAGAGCCGGGTCGGCGTCGATCCCGACCACCTCGGCGGGGCTCTCGCGGGCGAGCACGCGCGTGAGTTCGCCCGTCCCACAGCCAACGTCCGCGACCCGCGTTCGCGACCCGAGGTCGAGGTCCACCAGTTTGCCGACCTCCTCCCACATCCCGCGGCGCGTCTCCTCGAGGTAGTCGGCATCGAACCGGCGCATCTACTCGCCGCGCAACTCGCGGACCCGGTCGATGTTCCACTCGTAGCTCTTGCCGTCCTCGGTGGGCGTTTCGAGCACCAGCGGTACGTCTTCGAGGTCGGGGTGGTTGATGATCGCCTCCATTCCATCGATTCCGATCAGGCCCTCGCCGACGTGGGCGTGTTCGTCCTTGTTGGTGCCACAGGCGTGTTTCGAATCGTTGAGGTGGATACACCGCAGATGCTCCAGCCCGACGACGTCGTCGAACTCGCTGACCGCCTCCCGAACGCCCGCGGCGGTCGAGAGGTCATAGCCCGCCGCGAAGGCGTGGGCGGTGTCGACACAGACGTCCAGATCCTGCGCGCTGGCTTCGAGCACGCGTGCGAGATGTTCGAACTCCCCGCCGAGTTTCGTTCCCGACCCGGCGTCGCTCTCGATCAGGATCGTCACCCCGTCAGGGACGTCCAACTCGTCGAGTGCGCTCGCGGCGTTCTCGAGCCCGCCCTCGACGCCCGCACCGGTGTGGGCACCCAGGTGGACGTTGACGAACTCGATGTCCAACTGTTCGGCCGCCTCGAGTTCGGCCTGCATGCTCGCGACCGATTTCTCGCGCAGGTCCTCCTTGGGCGTACAGAGGTTCACGAGGTACGACGAGTGGATCACCCACGGCCCGTCGAGGCTCTCGTCCGTTCCCTCGCGAAAGCGCTCCGCTTCCTCCTCGCCGATCTCGGGCTGGGCCCAGACCTGCGGTGAGGTGGTGAAGATCTGCCCGCAGTTGCCCCCGATATCGAGCTGTCGCGGGACGGCGTTGTCGACCCCGCCGGCGATCGAGACGTGTGCTCCGACGTGCATGCAGGGGGGAGCCCGCCGGGGGGGATAGTGGCTTCGACTTACCGACGAGCGACCGTGATCGTCACCGTCCCACAACCACACTCGTACGCCCGACGGCGACACTCGCCCCGTCGGAACTCGAGTTCGGGATCGTCCACCGTCAGAGGCCGATCGCACCCCTCGCAAGTACACGCGAGCCGTTCGAACATACTCGATACTCGGGCTGCGGGGCCATTACCCTGCGCCACGGGCGGACTGGAAGTGAAACTGATCCGCCGAGGGCCAAAACCCCGATTTCGAGCGTCTTGGTACCGATTTACAGGGTGTCACGACCGCAACAGTTAAACCGATCGTGACGGTAGTATGGGGTACCAGAACGCCACCGACGTGGCGGCAGTATCGCTCGAAAAATGAGAGGGCATCCTTATACACGGGTGGTTGCGATGACGAGTGTACACTGCCGGGTTTCGGTGGAGGGATGGATAACGGATTAACTACGCATGGTAGACGAAAGCAAGAACATCGAGGTCAGCGACTCCGACCTCGAAAGCGACTCGAAAGGACAGCTCATCAAACTCGCCGGCAAGCTCCGGGACCGCCGGAACGACCTCAACCAGATGGCCTCGAAGCGCGCCGGGAAGCGCGACGAGCTCAACGCGGCGACCCGCGAGAAGGTCGACGAAGCCCAGGAGCACAGGGAGAAACGCGACGAGCTCAACGAGCAGGTCCAAGAGCACAAACAGAAGCGAAACGAGCTCAACGCGAAGGCCAACGAGCTGTTCGACGAGGTCGAGGGTCGGAAATCGGACCTCGAACTCGACGACGGCAAGGGGCTCGAGGAGCTCGAAGAGGAGATCGAACAGCTCGAGTTCAAACAACAGACCGAGGTCCTCTCGACGGAGGACGAGCGCGAACTCATCGAGAAGATCGAGAACAAACGCGAGGAGTACCGGACCCGCCAGGAGAAACTCGAAGGCAACGACGACCTCGAAGGGATGGTCGAAGAAGCCGAAGAGGTCCGCTCGGAAGCCTCCCAGCACCACCAGCAGGTCACGGAACTCGCCGACCAGGCCCAGGAACACCACAACCAGATGATCGAGGCCTACCGGGAGGCCGACGATATCAGGGACGAGGCCGACGAGATGCACGAAGCCTTCGTCGAGGTCCAGGAGGCTGCAGACCAGCACCACGAGGACTTCGTCCGCGTCCAAAAGCGCCTGCGCGAACTCGACAAGAAAGAGGAGAAAGCTCGCAAGTCCAACCGCGAGCAAGAGCGCGAGGAAGCCAAAGAGGAAGCCGAGGAGATCTACCAGAAGTTCAAGGAAGGGGAAACCCTCGACACCGAGGACCTCATGAAGCTCCAGAAGACCGGCCTGCTCTAGAAACGGACCTCTTTCCGGCTCGGGTGCGCTCGCCGCAAAAATCTTCTCGAAAAACCGACGTGACGGAGCCGCGCCGGTCCGCCACCGCGGCTATTGCGGTTGTTATTGTCCGTAATTTATATATATACATATATATAACATTCTAATTACGGGAAGTGGATGACATCAGAAATAATGGCTGGGTTTTGATAGCAATTTTCCTTCCAATTGGATATCTCGTCGGATTAGCTATTATCGCGGTGGTCAACTCACCTGCCAGCAGTCTAGAGGCAGCGTCTAACCCTGGATATCTACTAGGAGTCGTCATTGGTATCGTCGCTTTCGTGCGTGGCTTCCTTCGACCCGTGCTAAATTCGTCTAATAGTACTTGATTTCTTTAAACGCCGATCGAATACGATAGGAACTGGCATCTGCTACTGATGAGAACCGGTGCGATTCGTCGAACCGGGTATTAGTACTAGGCAACGCTAACGAAACGGTAGTTGACGGAGCGATCTGACGAGTAGCGAGGCTGGCCCCGTAGACGAAACGTTAACCGCCCGAGAGCGTAAGCAGTGGGTATGATTCGGAGGTCTGCATGAACTCGGACGCTATCGGACGACTAGCGGTTTCACTGGTCGGTGCGCTACTCGCCGCGGCCGTCGGTTACGTGCTGTTTTTCGCACTGCCGACAACGGGCGTGGAACTCATCGGGGTCCTGCTCGTGATCGCTACCGCGCTTATCGGGCTGCGGATCGCGAGTCGGCTGGCCAGCAAGGCCTTTACGACCTACAACGTCGCACAGGTGGCCGTCGAGGGACCCATCTCGCGGGACGGAGGGGGTGGGCGGCTCCCGAACGGTCCCAACACCACTCCGACCGACGACGTCGTCGAACAGATCGAGGCCGCCGCCGACGACGGGGACGTCGAGGGACTCCTGGTGAAGCTCAACACGCCCGGCGGGGAGGTCGTCCCGAGCGACGACATCAGGCGGGCGATCGTCGCCTTCGAGGGACCGGCGATCGCCTATACGACCGACGTCTGTGGGAGCGGGGGCTACTGGATTGCCAGCGGCTGTGACGAGTTGCTGGCACGTGAGGCCTCCCTCGTGGGAAGTATCGGCGTGATCGGCTCGCGAGTCAACGCCGCGGCCCTCGCAGAGCGGGTGGGGCTGTCCTACGAGCGCTTCGCGGCGGGCGAGTTCAAGGACGCGGGCGTCCCCCTCCGGGAGATGGACGACCACGAACGGGCCTACCTCCAGGGGCTGATCGACGATTTCTACGGCCAGTTCGTCGAGCGGGTCGCCGAGGGCCGCGAGCTCTCCGAGGAGGAGGTCCGCGCGACCGAGGCCCGCGTCTACGTCGGCGAGGAGGCCCTCGAACTGGGGCTGGTCGACGCGCTCGGCACCCGCGAGGACGCCGAGGACCGGCTCGCCGACCTCCTCGATATCGACCCCGAGGTCCGGGCGTTCGAGCCCGATCAGGGGATGATGGCCCGGCTCTCGATCGGGAGTGCCTCGGTCGCGTACGCCTTCGGCGCGGGGATCGCGAGCGTGCTCGGCGAGTCGGATCGGGAGATCGAGGTTCGCCTGTAGGTTTTTATCCGGCCGGCGTTTGTGTGCGCACACCGTGAGTACGTTGGTGGTGTGTCTCGACCGGTCGGACGGGATCGCGCGGGCGGCCGACGCCTCCCCGCCGGTCGTCGGTTGGGACGCGGTGCGGTCGCTGGTGATCGACGTCGGGCTCGCGGATCCGGAGGATTCGAGCGTCAACTGTCTGCTCGAGACGCTGCGAGTGGCCCGCGACCTCCAAGAGGACGGGGAGGAGCCGACGGTCGCGCTCGTCACCGGCGGCCCCGACGCGGTCGGCGCGGGCCGGTCGATCGCCGCCCAGATCGAGGCGATCCGCGACGCCCACGCGGTCGACTCGGCGATCATCGTCACCGACAGCGCCGAGGACGAACGGTTTGTCCCCGTCATCGAGAGCCGCCTGTCCGTCGACTCGGTCGACCGGGTGGTCGTCCGCCAGGCCCGCGACATCGAGTCGACGTACTACCTGCTCAAGCAGTTCCTCGGCGACGAGGAGCTCCGCCAGACGACGCTCGTGCCCCTCGGGCTCGCGCTGATCGTCTTTCCGATACTGCTCGCGACGATGGGGCCGGTCGTCGCCGTCGCCTCGCTGACGGCCGTCTTCGGGCTGTTTCTCCTCTATAAGGGGCTCGGCGTCGACGTCTACGTTTCGACGGTGCCCGCCGGGGTGCGAGACGCACTCTACTCGGGGCAGGTCTCGGTCGTGACCTACGTCGTCGGGGCGGGCCTCGCGCTGATCGGCGTGTTCGCCGGGCTGCTCGGTGTCTCGGGGCTCGAATCCCAGGAGGGGGTCTTCGAGCCCGCCATGCGGTTCGTTTTCGATAGCGTCCCCTGGCTCGCGATGGCCGCGCTGGCGGCCAGTACCGGCCGGTTGCTCGACGAGGCGATCCACGACGAGCCCCTTCCGACGGCCGCGCTCAATCTCCCGTTCGGGGTGATCGCACTGGGGCTGATCGTCCGCGGGTTCGCGGCGTACTTCCTCCAGCGAAGCGGCGTGATCGACCACAGCGCCGTCCCGCCGGTCGACGTGGGGGTCGTCTCGGTCGAGGCGTTCGTCCTCTCGCCGCTCCAGCGCCTCGCCGTCTTCGTCGTCGCCGGCGTCGTCGTGAGCCTCGTCGGGGTCCGGGCTGCGGCCCGCTTTGCCGGCGCGCCCGAACCGGCGGAAGCGACCGACTGACCTTTGTCGATCGGGGCGAACACTCCGTATGAACTGGATCGCGCTCTTCTCGGGCGGGAAGGACTCCTCGTGGGCGCTGTATCGCGCGCTCGACTCCGGGCGGACGGTCTCGCGACTGCTCACCGTCCACCCCGCCGCCGACTCGTATATGTATCACGTCCCCGCGACCGACCTCGCGGCCCTCGCGGCCGACAGCATCGGCATCGACCTCCTCGAGGTCGAGTCGGCCGTCGGGACCGACGGCGTCGTCGACTCGGGCACACAGGGTGACGCGGAACTCGAACCGCTCGAACGCGCCCTTTCGGACCTCGATACGGCGGTCGGGGTCGACGGGATCATCGCCGGCGCGGTCGAAAGCGAGTTTCAAACGACCCGGATCGAAGCGATGGCAGAACGGCTGGACGCGGAGACGTACACTCCGCTGTGGGAGCGCGACCCCGTCGCGCTCGCCGAGGCAATGCTCGCGGCGGGTTTCGAGATACAGATCGTGCAGGTCGCCGCGGCCGGCCTCGACGAGTCATGGCTCGGCCGCAGTCTCGACCGGGCAGCCCTCGAGGAGTTGATCGCCCTCAACGAGCGCTACGGCGTCCACGTGCTTGGCGAGGGCGGGGAGTTCGAGACGCTCGTGACCGACGGCCCGCATATGGATCGTCCGATCGAACTCGAGTACGCCGTCGAGTGGGACGGCACTCGCGGGAAGCTACAGGTCACCGACGCCTGGCTTGGCGAGTAGTCACTGCTCTTCGCCGTTGATCCGGGTGTGGGCCCCGATGAGCGCGCCCGCGAGGTTGATCTCCTCGACGTGGGTCCCCTCGTCGATGATCGTCCCCCGCAGTTCACAGTTCCTGGCGGTCACGTCGGGGAAGACCACCGAGTTTACGGCGGTCACGCCTTCGAGGTGCGCGCCGGCCATGATGTGGACGTTCTCGCCGATCTCGCAGTCCTCGACGGTCGCGTCGGGATGGACGTGCGAATCGCCGTCGAGAAACCACGAGACGGCCTCGAGATAGCTCTCGGGCGTGCCGATGTCGTACCACGCCTCGTCGAAGGTAAAGGCGTAGACTTCGCCCTGATCGACGAGCCACTGGATAAACCAGCCCGGCTCGTCGGGGTTGTTACCGTCTTCGAGGTACTCGCCCAGTTGCGGGAGGGTCCGGGCCGGAAAGCCGTAACAGGCGATCGAGGCGAGGGTGCTCTCGGGTTCGTCGGGTTTCTCCTGGAAGCCGACCACCCGATCGCCCTCGATATCGACGATCCCGTACTGACTCGCGCGCTCGTACGAGCCGACGTCGTAGGCCGCAAGCACCGGCGCATCCTTCCGTTCGAAGAAGTCGATAAAGTCGCTGACGTCGAAACTGATCAGGTTGTCCCCCGCGATGACGAGGGTGTCCTCGGCGAGTCCCTCCCGTTCGATCAACTGGGCGAGCGCGCCGACCACGCCGAACTTCTCGTCCTCGGCGCTCGTGTCCTCGACGGAGACGCGGGGTTTCTCGAAGCGACTCGCCGCGATGTGCTCCTCGAAGTCCTCGGCGAAGCGCTCGTTGGTGCTGACGTAGACGTCCTCGATCCGCTCGTCGGCCTCGAGTCCCGCAAACACCTGATCGATGACCGTCTCCCCGCCGACCGGGAGGAACATCTTCGGCCTGTGTTTCGTGATCGGCCACAACCGGGTCGCGTACCCACCTGCCAACACGATGGCGTCCATGCTCGCACATGAGGCCCCGACGCTAAGTCGTTTTCCCGTGCCGGGCGCTCCCACCGACCACGACACCGACGGTTTTTGTGCTCGCGCCGTCTCCGATTCGTATGCGCGAATCGAGCGCCACCACACGCCAGCGCATCGCCGCCCGCCTGCGCGAGGGGCCTGCGACCCCCAGCGCGCTCGCAAGCGAGTTCGCGATCACGACCGAAAGCGCACTCTCACACGTCGAGCACGTCTCTCGGAGCACCGAGGGCACGGACGGACGCCTGCTGGTCTCCCCGCCGACGTGTCGCGAGTGTGGGTTCTCGGCGTTCGACGACCCGCTGAACGTCCCTTCTCGGTGTCCCGACTGCAAGGCAGAAAGCGTCGAGGAACCCGCGTTCCTCATCGAGTAGTCCGACCGACGCCACTCAGCGCGCCTGTGCGCGGTCGATCCAACCCTGAATGCGCTTCTCGGAGAGGCCCGTCGCCGACGAGAGCTCGCCCGCGTCGGCCGCAGCTAAGTCCGCGACCGAGTCGACGCCGGCCTCCGAGAGCTTCGTCGCATACGAGGGCCCGATCCCCTTGATCTCCCGGAGGGCCTCCTGTTCGGCCGCCTCCGGTCCCGCGGCGTCGGTTCCGGTGTGGGAGTCTCGGTCCGCGTCCTCGGTTTCGGTCCCGGTTTCGTCGACGGGTTCGGACTCGACCGTCTCCATGGGCTCGGACTCCGAGTCGATGAGCGGGCCCTCCTGGCCCTCCGAATGCTCCTCGACGTCGTCCGTCCCGGTGGCCGGCGACGGGGACTCGATCTCGGCCTCGACGTCGGTCCCAGCGGCCGGCTCCGTCCCGGCCTCGGGTTCGGGATCGGACTTGCTCCCGTCTGCCGGTTCGGGTTCGGCGTCCTCGGATCCGGGAGCGGGCGTCGACGGCGGGGACTCCTCGGCCGGTTTGCCGGCGCTGGCGCCGGAGTCGCGTTCGACCGTGACGCCGACGTCGTCGGTGCCCTGCCGATCGCTACCCGACTGCCCGTCGTCGAGTCCGAGCAACGATTTCAGCTTGTTCAGCAGTGCCATTGGGGGGATATACGTGCCGACCTACTTAAAAGCGCCCGCCTCGTCGGTCAGTTCCCCTCGGAGGGTTTCGTTCATCGCCTCGACCGGCGCCTCCCGTCCCGTCCAGCGTTCGAGTGCTTCGACGCCCTGATAGAGCAACATCCACCCCCCGTCGACCGTCTCGGCGCCGGTCTGCTTTGCGTCCCTGAGCAGCCGGGTCTCGAGGGGCCGGTAGACGACGTCCATGACCGTCAGATGGCGGTGTAGCGACTCCGCGGGCACCGGCGAGGTGTCCGTCTCCATCCCGACGCTGGTGGCGTTGATGAGCACATCGGCGTTTTCGAGCAGGTCCGGCAGGTCCGGGAGGCCGTGGCCGGTCGTCTGCGGGACCGCCGTTGCGAGTTCCTCTGCGCGCTCTTTGGTCCGGTTTGCGATCTGAATCGTCGCCCCTTCGTCGGCGAGGACGAACGCGATCGCGCGTGCGGCCCCGCCGGCCCCGATCAGCACCGCACGCGCGCCGTCGAGATCGACGTCGTGGCGCTCGAGCGCCCGGCGCGCACCCGCGGCGTCGGTGTTGTACCCCGTCGGCGTCCCCGTAAGGTCGATGGTGTTGACCGCACCGATCCGGTCGGCCAGGTCGTCGAGTTCCACGAGCGTGAGCACCTCCTGTTTGAACGGGATCGTCACGTTCAGTCCCTTGATCCCGAGCGCGCTCGCCCCGGAGATCGCAGCCTCGAGCGACTCCGGGTCGGGCTCGAAGGTGACGTACCGGGCGTCCATTCCGAGTTCCCGGTAGGCCGCCTCGTGCATCGGCGGGGATAGCGAGTGGCCGACGGGGTTGCCGAGGAGTCCGTAGACGTCCATAACGAGAGTAGTGTCGTCGCCCCACCCGATAAACGGACCGGACCGAACCCGGTCCACGAACCTCCGTTTGCGGGCCGACCGAGTAACAAAAGAGATACGTGCCTATCCCGCCCCTCTCAGGACGATGCTACAGCGTTTTCGCCACCCGCTCGTCGCGGTCGTCCTGACGTTCGTCCTCACCGTTCCGTGGGTGTATACGTGGTTCACCCACGGCGGTCACGTCGAACCCGGTGCCCCCTACTCGGCGGTGCTTACCGTCGCGGTCTCCGGGATCGCAGTCCTCGGCTCGTCGTTCCTGCTGGCGTGGGGGGCCGAAACCGCGGAGAAGGACGTCCCTCGTGCCTTCGCCATCGCGGTGCTTGCGGTGCTTGCGGTCGCCCCCGAGTACGCCGTCGACGCGCTGTACGCCTGGCAGGCCGGCTCGCTAGAGGGCACCCAGCGGGGAGCCGACGCCGCGAACCTCGCGGTCGCGAACATGACCGGCGCGAACCGCATCCTCATCGGTCTCGGCTGGTCGGCCATCGCGCTCTTTACCGTCTACCGGGCGGGGTCCGCGAGCGATCCTGCCGTCGAGCACCGGGAGGGACGCCTACGAAACGCCGTCTCCATCGACCGGGATCTGAGCGTCGAGATCGCGTTCCTCTTTGCGGCGACCGCCTTCGCCTTCGTCGTCCCGTTCAGCATGGCGAGCCTGACCGGCGGCGGGTCCGCCGGCGGGATCGGCCTCTTCGATACGGCCGTCCTCGTGGGACTGTACGTGCTGTACATCCTCATCATCGCGCGCGGCGATGTCGAGGAACACGAAGAACAGGTCGGGGTTCCCGCGTACTTCCAGTCGTTCCCGAAGCCGGCCCGGATCGGGGTCGTCCTTTCGCTGTTTGCCTATTCGGGGGCGATGATTTACACCGCCGTCCACCCCTTCGCGATGGGTCTTGAGACCATCGGCATCCAGAACGGCATCCCGGAGTTCTTCATGATCCAGTGGATCGCGCCGCTCGCGAGTGAATCGCCCGAACTCATCGTCGTCGCCTACCTCGTCAACAAGGCCCGCTCGACGGCGGGGTTCAACGCGTTGATCTCCTCGAAGCTCAACCAGTGGACGCTCCTGATCGGGACGCTCGCGGTGGTTTACTCCATCGCTGCGGGCCACCTTGGAGCGCTTCCGTTCGACCAGAAGCAGGTCGCCGAGATCTGGATCACCGCCGCCCAGAGCCTCTTCGCGCTCGCGATCCTCTCGAACTTCGAGATCAGCGTGCGCGAGGCGCTCGTCCTCTTGGTCCTGTTCGTCTCGCAGGTCGCCATCGAGTTCGCCGTCATCCGGATCTATCCCGAGGGCGTCGCCGAGGCGCTAAGCCTCGATCTCCTGTACGGGTATACCGCCGTCTATCTCCTGCTCGGGGGCTACCTGCTTGTGACCCGCCGCGGGGAGCTCCGGAACCTCTTCGCCCGGGCGGGAGCAACCGCCCGATCCGCCGTCGGCTCGCGCGAAGTCCGTCCCGGCGGGGCTGACTGATCCCGACCGGTTTTTTCCTCCCGGGCCCCTACCGACGTGAGTGATCGCGATCGTCGCCAGCCGCGCCGACTGCGCCTCCGAACTGATCCGTGAGCACCTGCTGGACGTCGCCGACTGGCGCGCCCGGGAGGACCCGGCCCGACCCGACTCCGAGGGCGGGAGCACCTACCATACCCTCGAAACCGAGACGACGAGCTTCGAGCTTCGCACCTTCGAGGCGTGGCACCTCGAACTGGAGGGCGTCGCCGAGGCTTTCTCCGAGCCTGATCTCGTGGTGTTCGCCTCCCGGCATTCGGGCGAGACGGGGCCACTGCTGACGGCTCATTTCACCGGGAACTTCGGACCCGCGGAGTTCGGCGGCGAGGAGGGCGAACTCGCGGCGGCCGCCCCGGCGGCACACAAACGCCTCCTCGAAAACTTCCGCGAGCACGCCCCCGATGGCTACGAGGTCGGTATGGAGTGTACCCACCACGGGCCGACCTCGGTGGGGGTCCCCTCCCTGTTCGCGGAACTGGGAAGCGACGAGGCCCAGTGGGAGGACGACGCGGGCGCCCGCGCGCTCGCCCGGTCGGTCCTCGACCTCGAGGGAGGCGCCCACCAGGAACGACAGGTCGTCGCCTTCGGTGGGGGCCATTACGTCCCGCGACCCGAGCGGGTCGTGAGGGAAACGCCGTGGGCGGTCGGCCATATCGGCGCCGACTGGTGTTTGGAGGCGATGGGTGCGCTCGACCCCGACGTGATCCGACAGGCCTTCGAGCAAAGCGGGGCCGAACTCGCGGTCATCGACGGCGACCGGCCCGAACTTGAATCGGTTATCGAGGAACTGGGCTATCGGGTCGTGGGCGAGACGTGGCTCCGCGAGGTCGGCGACCGGGACCTCGAACTCGTAGAACGGCTCGAATCCGAACTCGGGTCCGTCGAGGAGGGGTTGCGGTTCGGCGAGGGCGAGGGCGAAGCGTTCGCGGTCGAACCGTTGCCCGTCGAGCTGCTCGAAACGGCCCGCCCGATCGATTCCGAGGCGGTTCGCGGGGCGGTCGAGCGCCACACAGTCGCCTTCGACACCACCGAGAACGGTAGCGAGATCGGCGAGCGCGCCGCATTCGCGGGAGCGAACGATCGGGAGGCGCTCCTCGACGATTTCGTGGCGCTCCTCGACCGCGAGTACGAGGTCGAACGGGGTTCCGAGGACATCCGGATCCGCGAGCGAGCCTTCGATCCAGAGAAGGCGGCGACCCTCGGCGTGCCCGAGGGGCCGGCGTTCGGCAAACTCGCCTCCGGAGAGGCTGTCGAAGTCGACGGCCGGACCATCGAGCCCGAGGCAGTAACCTCAGAGCGGGTCCGAGAGCTGTCCTATCGGGCCTGAGAGTCGGACGCTCGTCGGACGTAAACGGGAACAATCATTACGATGGGTACATTACGAGCGCGCAAGACAATGGACTCGATCATTCAGGACGCCGTCGAGAGCGACGAGGCGGAGCAGGCGGCGACACGAGAGGACGCCGAGGACGGCGTCGCCCCCGAGGTCAGCCAGTCGGGCCAGATGACCGACGAGGAGCTTCGGGACGTACTGGAGGACCTCCAGACCAATATAACGGTGGTCGGCTGTGGCGGTGCGGGCGGCAACACGGTCGACCGGATGGAAGAGGAGGGCATCCACGGCGCGAAGCTGGTCGCCGCCAACACGGACGTCCAGCACCTCGTGGAGATCGAGGCCGACACCAAGATCCTGCTTGGCGAACAGAAAACGCGCGGCCGGGGCGCGGGGTCACTCCCCCAAGTGGGCGAGGAGGCCGCCCTCGAGAGCCAGGACGAGGTCAACGACGCGATTCAGGGCTCGGACATGGTCTTCGTGACCGCGGGTCTGGGCGGCGGGACCGGCACCGGTTCGGCCCCCGTCGTCGCCAAAGCCGCCCGCGAGTCGGGCGCGCTCACCATCGCCATCGTCACGACGCCGTTCACGGCCGAGGGCGAGGTCCGACGCACCAACGCCGAGGCCGGCCTCGAACGGCTGCGAGACGTCGCCGACACCGTGATCGTCGTGCCGAACGACCGCCTGCTCGACGCCGTCGGTAAACTGCCGGTGCGCCAGGCGTTCAAGGTCGCAGACGAGGTGCTCATGCGCTCGGTCAAGGGCATTACCGAGCTGATCACCAAACCCGGATTAGTGAACCTCGACTTCGCGGACGTTCGCACCGTCATGGAGAAAGGCGGGGTCGCCATGATCGGACTCGGCGAGAGCGATTCGGAATCGAAGGCGAAGGACTCGGTCAAGTCGGCACTTCGCTCTCCGCTGCTTGACGTCGACATCTCCGGGGCGAACTCCGCGCTGGTCAACGTCACCGGTGGCAACGACATGAGTATCGAGGAGGCAGAAGGCGTCGTCGAGGAGATCTACGAGCGGATCGATCCCGACGCCCGCATCATCTGGGGCACCTCCGTCGACGAGGAACTCGACGGCGCGATGCGCACCATGATCGTCGTTACCGGGGTCGACTCCCCGCAGATCTACGGCCGCGAGGACGAGGGCCAACAGGAGCAAAGTACCGGTCAGCTACAGGACATCGACTACGTCGAGTAGTCAGTTTTCGATCTCGACCGGCGGCATCTCGAAGAAGGCCGTCTCGTAGCCGTCGTGGCGGGCGACCTGCGGGACCGACTCGATATCGATCCGGATCGTCTCGCCCCCGTCGATCCCGACGGGCGCGCCGTAGTGAAACCCCAGTTCAGTATCGAGCCTGCTTTCGAGAGCCCCCTCGAAGACCGTCTCCGTCCCCCTCTGGACGGTCGCCGACAGCGCCATCAGCGGGAGCATGGTCCGGTTGTGGGGCGTTCGCGGCGAGACCACGAGCGTGGGCTCGTCGAACCGTGCGGGTTCGCTGGCGACGACGAACGTCGCGTCCCCGCTCTCGCCGGTTCCGAGCACCTCGGCGGGAAACGAGTCGGCCGGCGGGACCGTCGGCCGGGCCATCCCGCCGTGGGTGTGGTCGCCGTCGCCCCCGTGGGCCATCCCCTCGTGGTCCATCAGGGGGAGTTCCCCGCGATTTCCCCGGCGGCTCTCCTCGACGAGATCGAACGTCAGGTCGTAGACGTCGTCGCTCGTGTACTCGAAGTCGATCTCGGCAGTGCGGGGCTCCTCGAACAACCCCTCCAACCGACCGACCCCGCGGGCCCCGGCGGGGTTGATATCGAGGCGCGCGGTGTACTCGCCCTCCTCGATCGCGAGGTTGTCGCCGTAGTGAAACCCCATCCGCTGGGCGAGCATCGCCCAGAGTTGGCCCGTGTAGGGGGCCGATTCGCCCTCGACGGTCAGCCTGACGTCCGCCGGGACGACGATGCCCGAGTCGGTCTCCCAGACGCTCGCCATCAGATGTAACGCGTCCTCGTCGCCGACGTCGACCATGTTGGTCTCGGTGCCGGTGACCGTCCAGAAGCGATGGGGGAAGGTATAGAGTAAGGAAACGGTGTACTCGCCGACCTCCGTAACTCCGTAGGTGCCCATTTCCTCGGTCGAGGCGGGGATGTAGGCCGCCTCAGGGCGGTCCTCGACGAGCGGGGGGTCGCGCCAGGCCGATTGCGTCTCGAAGACACCGAGACAGCCCGCAGTCCCGATCGTTCCGAGGAGGGCACCGACCCGGAGGAAGTCACGGCGGTCCATGTCGGCCCTCGGGTCCTCGCGGTCTTACGGGTTGCGTTAGCCGACGAACGCGGGGTCGGCGGTGGGAAGCGAGATCAACCAGAGGCTGATCATCGTATAGACGATCATCACGATCACAACGGGGTACTGGCTGCGGATCGCCTGCAGTCGGCTCGGAAACACCGAAAACGAGACCGCGTGGGCCGCCCAGATCGCGAGCAGGTGGCCCGCCAGAACGAACCCGATATCGAGCAGGCCGAACCAAGTGGGCAGAACGAGCGTCAGCGGCGGCACCGGCGGCGACAGCGGCGAGGCGAGGACGAGCGCGAGCGACGGGGAAAGCGAGACGAGAAAGGTGAAGTAGTGTGCGAGGTGATAGCCCGCCGCGATCGCCAACAGCGGCGGCGCAAAGCACACCGCGAGGTGCTCCGTGGTGACGTACGTCTCGGCGAGGCGCTTTCCGAAGCGGGTCGCGAACCAGTAACTCCCCAGAAAAAGGCCGTAGCCCGCGAGCAATAGCCCCGCGTAGGTCACCGAGGGCGGGACGCCGAGCGAGACGAGGAACTCGACGCTCGCGATCCCCGCGGGGACGACGATGAAGGCGCTGTAGGTGAGTTCCCAGACCAACAGGAGGACGAACGCCACGCCGCTCGCCCCGTCGACGACGGAGGATTCGCGGAGTTTCGCGCCCGGCAGGACTAGTTCCACCCCCTCGTCCGTTCGCTGGATCGGCGCGACGGCCCCGTAGTACCGAAAGAGCACCGCAAGCGGGTCGCCGTAGCGAAACCAGTCGTCGGGACCGAAGACGACCGCTCCGGTGAGCGTGGAGGCGCTGTACGCGAGGACGGCGAGCGCGAGCGTCCCGGGGACGGTGTTGATCGGGACGACGACCTCGACCCAGAGGATACAGAGCAGGCCACAGACCGCGGGCCAGACGCCCCAGCGGTCGGGGTACTCGACGAACCCGGTCGGCGCGAGTCGCGCGAGCGCCCGCCACGGGTTGAGGGCGGGCCAGGGGTTCGCGAGCAGGTACGCGACCATCACGAGTCCCGCGCGCACGCCGACGAAGACGACGAGCACGGCGAGGTTGGCGTTCGCGATCGTCGGCCCGGTCAGTCCGACGAAGACCACGAACGCGAGGCCGACGACCGCGAGCGTGCCGGCGAGACCCCGAAACGGTCCCGCGAGCCCCTCGCCGAGGGCGGTCGACCGCCGCCAGGTGTGGAGGCGATCGATCAGCCGCCGGTCGGTGACGAACATCGCGAGCAGGCCCGAGGCGCCGACCGCCGCCCCGCCGGTACCGAGGTAGAGCCACGTCGGCACCTGCAGATCACGGCCGTCGCCCTGGAGGCCGGTCGCGACGTTGCTCGCCGCAACCGCATCGGTCGCGAACACCAGTCCCGCGAGCGCGAGGGCCAGAAGGGCCACCCCGCGTCTCCTCGTACCCATCGTCGGTACTCGACACCGGAGGGTTCTCTACCTGTCGCTCAGGCGCCCATCAATAGATAGAAAACCCCTGCTGTCCTATCGTCGGCCAGTATGAACGTCCCGACCGATCTCAACTCCTACGTCCGCGTCCTGAAGTTCGCCACGACCCCGGCGTGGGAGGAGTTCTCCCGCGTGGCGCTGATCGCCGCCGTCGGTATCGTCCTCGTCGGCCTCATCGGCTTTTTCATGTTCGTCGTCATGAGCTTCCTCCCCGGAGGGCTCTGAAATGCCGATCTACGCCGTCAAAACCACGGCGAGCCAGGAGCGCACCGTCGCGGACATGATCATGAACCGTGAGGAGCCCGCGATCCACGCGGCGCTGGCGCCCGACTCGCTGACGAGCTACGTGATGGTCGAATCCGACGACCACGCGATCATCGAGCGCGTCCTCGACGAGATCCCCCACGCGCGCTCGATCGTCCCCGGACAGAGTTCGATCACCGAGGTCGAACACTTCCTCAGTCCGAAACCGGACGTCGAGGGGATTGCCGAGGGCGACATCGTCGAACTCATCGCCGGCCCGTTCAAGGGCGAGAAGGCCCAAGTCCAGCGCATCGACGAGGGTAAAGACCAGGTCACGGTCGAACTCTACGAGGCGACCGTTCCGATCCCCGTGACGGTGCGCGGCGATCAGATCCGCGTGCTCGACTCCGAAGAACGCTAGAGTCGGCGTCGCGACGAAAGCGCCCGCTCTCTCGCGTTCTTCACTCGGAATTGACGGCCGAAATCGACCCGTCGAGCGCCGACTGGACCCGTCGGAGCACCGCCTCACGGACGCGGATCGCCTCCGCGTCGGCGTCGTAGACCCGGACGTACTGCGCGCGGGTGTGTTCCCCGAAGGCGTGTCTGATCGCCGGATAGCCGTCGGGAACCTCGACCCCGCAGACCCGACACTCGTGGCCCGCGTGTTCGCCCTTCTGGTGGGCGATCAGCTCCTCGGCGGACTCGAAGGTCACGCCACAGCCGTCGATCGCACACTCCCAGCCGGTCATCGACGTTCGACAGGGCCTACTGATATAAAATACTTTATTTTATACCATGTATTTTAGGGTACTGGAACCGTAAGTCGCAAACCGGCGACCGGAGTACCCAGTCGGTATGCCGACTCGTGTCGACCCGCATGTGAAGATCCTCGACGAAGGAGTCGCCCGCCGGGCGAAAGACCGTGGAATCGACGTCCTCGTCTACGCGCCCCATTTCACCCGCCTGCCGGAGATCCGCGAGCGCGCGGCGCGCTTCAGCGACGACGACCTGCTGGTCGTTCCGGCCCGTGAGGTCTTCACGGGGAGTTTCCGCGACCGAAAACACGTCCTCGCGCTCGATCTCGAGGAGCCGATTCCGGACTTCCTCACGCTCGAGGGCACGCTCGAAGAACTCGACCGCCGGGACGCCCTCGCGCTCGTCCCGCACCCGGAGTTCGCGACGGTCAGTTTGGACGTCGTCGACCTGAATCGCCACCCCGACTGTTTCTGTGGCGTCGAGATCTACAACCCGAAACACCTCCCGCATCACAACCGCCGCGCACGCGAGATCGCCCGTGAAACCAGTCTCCCGGCCTTCGGCTCGTCGTACGCTCACCTCCCTCGAACCGTCGGCGAGGTCTGGACCGAGTTCGGGATCGACATCGACTCGGCGGCGGACCTGTATACCGCGCTTCGCTCGGGTGTGGCCCGCCGGGTGTTCCACCGGTCGGGACGGCGCCACGGCCGCCGGTGTCGGATCGAGTTCGCTCACCTCGCATGGGAGAACTCCTGGAAGAAGGTCGATCGCCTCGCGCTCTCGGGGATGGAACCGACCCATCCGCGCCACCCCGCGTACGAAGGCCGGTTCGACGACGTGGCAGTGTACTGATCGGATCAGCGCAGCGGCCGGTCGCGCTGTAACCAGACGTGATAGCCCGCAAGCCCCATCATGACGACGAACATGATCAGCGCCCCCACGAGTGCCGCGCGCGTCAGTGGTTCGATCGCGAGCAGCGCAACGACCGTCTTGACCAGTCCGAGGACGCTCAGGGCCAGATAGATCCGCGCCCAGTGGACGGTCGATCCCGGCGCACCACCCATGTACGCCGCGACCTCGCTCGCCTCCTCGCGCAGCGACACCGTGTTGGTGTCGGTGTCGTACTCGACGACGCCAAGCGAGTCGAGTTTCGGGAGATGGGTCTGGTGCAACGAGACGTAGACGCTCTGTCTGGCGTTCTGTGGCGGGGGCGTGGTGCCGGTTTCGGTGCTCGCGATCCGATCGGCGAGGTCCCGGATCTGTGCCACCCCGTCGGCGTCGCCGAGCGTCGAGATCACCGCCCGCCGACGGTCGTTACGCAGCACGTCGTGGATCTGGGCTTCCGTCAAGTGCTGGTTTGAACCTGTGACCATCCTTCCATCACCGTCATGTCGCCCGTCCTCGCGCCGATTGTCGAGACGCTTCTCACTACGATCAACCGTGTTATATCAACACCGATCCCTCCTCGACGCACGCCGGTGTCGGACGCTATCGGACGCCCAAGAGGGTCAGGGCGCCCTCGGCCATCGGGGCGGGGAGCCAGTGGATCACGGCCGCCCCGAACGCGAGTTCGAGACCCGTCACGACGAGGGTCACGACGGGCGACCACCGGCTCCTGACGGGCACCCCGAAGGGAAAGCCGAACTCGCGGCGCCAGAGGGGATAGAAGAGCGCGATCCCGCGCTTGCTTCCCAGCACGTCCAGCAGGTAGTGACTGAGCACGCCGACCCAGACCCACTGGAGGTTCCCGAAGTAGATCGGGTAGGCCAGAAAGATCGCAAGCACGGGCAGGTTGTGCAGCGTCTTGCGGTGCGTTCCGAACGCGGTGTCGACGTCCGGAAAGAGCGCGCCAAGCACGATGGGGACGAACAGCTCGGCGACCACGGCGAGCGTCTCGACCTCCGGAACGGGCCGGACCATCACCCCCAACCCGACCGCAAGCAACGCCGCGTTCAGCACGTGCCCACGTTTGTTCATCTATCTGATATAAACGCGGCACGCAAATAACGGTTGCGTCAGACGACCGCCTCGTACAGTTCGGTGAGGGCTTGGCGAGCGATCTCGCCCTTGATCTCGGTCCGCGAGCCGTCGAACTCGTATCGGGAGACGCTTGCATACGAGTCGCCAGAGCCCCACGGGGCGGCGTGGGCGACGCCGATGTAGACCGTCCCTACCGGATTCTCCTCGCTTCCCCCCGTGGGCCCGGCGACCCCGGTCGTCGCGAGTCCCCACGTGACGTCGGCCACGTCGCGCGCCCCGCGGGCCATCTCGCGGGCGACGGGGTCGCTCACCGCGCCGTGATCGTCCAGTGCCTCCCGCGAGACGCCCAGCATCTCGCGTTTGGCGTCGTAGGCGTAGGTGACGAACCCCCGGTCGAGGTAGTCGCTCGATCCGGGGACGTCGGTCAAAAGTGAGCAGATCAGCCCGCCGGTACAGGACTCGGCGGTCGCCACCGTCGCCTCGCGCTCGCGAAGCGCCTCGCCGACCCGCGTTTCGATGGGGTCGCTCACACCCGCCCCGTGTCCGTGTAGGTCCAGCGCTCGGTGATGAGCCCCTCGTCGTCGAACCGGTGGACGTCGGCGAAGCCGAACTCGACCTGCCCGCCCTCCAGCACGCCCGCAAAGCGCCCCTGCACTGCGATCGTGTCGTCCTCGGCGGTGAGGTCGATCACGGTGTGGGTCCCCCGATCGATCGCGCGGATCTCCTGGTAGAACTCCTCGAAGTCGGCCATCCCCTCAATGGGCTCCTGGCCGGGGCGGTGGTAGACGACGTCCTCGGCGAACAGCGAGAACAGCTCCTCGTAGGCCTCCCGATCCACGCACTCGTAGTACTCCCGGATCGCCTCCTCGCTCGCGCTCATGGGCCCGCTACGGGGACCCGCGCCAATAGGCTGTCGGCACCTCGGAAGGGATTTATCAGCACGAACCCGCTAGGGCGGGCATGGTGTCCCCGTACGAGGTGCTGTCGGTCGATCCGGACGCGGACGACGAGGAGGTGGCCCGTGCCTACAGGCGGCGCGTGATCGAGGCCCACCCGGATCAGGGGGGATCCGCCCGCGAGTTCCAGTTGGTCAGGGAGGCCTACGAGGAACTCACCGTCGGCTCGCGACCCGAGGCCCCCTCGCTCGATACCGGCATCGAGGAGGAGGGATCTGACCCCGGAGACGAGGAAGACGAGGAGCTCTCGCGGGTCGAGTACCTCAACTACGAGGTGCTCGACGACCACGGGTGGACTCTCGACGAGGCGGACCTGTTCGAGAAGGCCGCCGACGCGGGCCTCGACGGGGCCGATTACGGCCGGTTTCTCGTCCAGCCAAACGAGTCGCTGCTGGAGGCCGCCGAGAACCGCGGGTTCGCGTGGCCGTACGCCTGTCGGGGCGGGGCATGTGCGAACTGTGCGGTCGCGGTCCTCGACGGCGAGCTCTCGATGCCGGTCAATCACGTCCTCCCGGCGGAGATGCTCGATCGGGGCATCCGGCTGTCCTGTAACGGCACGCCGAGCACCGACGAGTTGCGGATCGTCTACAACATCAAACACCTGCCGTATCTCGACAAGCTACGACTGCCCCCACGACCGTTCGAACAGGCCCACGTCAACGACTGATCGTCCGAACCCGAAAGAGGCAGGTCGACCGGGTCGACAGGGCACGTATGGACTACGAGAAACCGCTGTTCTTCCGGGTGATGCAGTACGCCGAGCGCGCGGATCGGGACGTCATCGACATGGTCAGTGGCAACCCCGACTGGGAACCTCCCGAGGCGCTCCGGGAGGGCCTGCGCGAGTACGCCGACCGTCCCGTCGACGAGTTCCAGTACCCGCCTAGCGACGGCCTGCGCGAGCTACGCGAGGAGATCGCTGATCGGCGAAACGTCCCTCTCGAGTCGGTGATCGTCACCAACGGCGGCGGCGAGGCGAACTACCTCGCGATGGCCGAAGCCCTCGACAGGGACGCGGGCAAGGAGGTGTTGCTCACCGACCCCGTCTACCCGTACTACCCCGGCAAGACGCAGATGCTTGGCGGCGAGGCGACCTACGTCCCCGTCGACGGGGACGGCCGGCTCGATCCCGAGGCCGTCCGCGACCGGGCGAGCGCCGAGACGGCCGCGATCGTCGTCAACTCGCCGAACAACCCGACGGGGGCGGTCTACGGCGAGGAAACGACACGAGAACTCGTCGCGATCGCAGAGGAGTCGGATGCGATCCT
This sequence comes from Halalkalicoccus jeotgali B3, assembly GCF_000196895.1. NCBI lineage: Archaea > Methanobacteriati > Methanobacteriota > Halobacteria > Halobacteriales > Halalkalicoccaceae > Halalkalicoccus > Halalkalicoccus jeotgali. The sequence continues at coordinate 2,337,243 of NC_014297.1, read as the reverse complement.
CATAAGCGACGAGGTCTACGATCACTTCGACCAGTCGGGACGCTTTACGAGCGCGCTATCGATCGACTCGGCACACCGCGTGGTCACGGCCAGCTTCTCGAAGTCGATGGCGATCACGGGCTTTCGGGTGGGCTATACCGTGTTGCCGCCCGCGCTGGCCGAACCCGCCCGGACCCGCCACATGCTCGTCAACGTCACCGGCTCACGGCCCGCCCAGTATGCCGTCTTGCAGGCGCTCCGCGAGACGGATCCCGATTACTACGCGGGAACGCGCGAGATGCTCGCGGAACGCATTGACGCCTTCACCGACGCGCTCGACGCCGCGGGAGCCGAGTACACCCGCCCGGACGGCGCCTTTTACGTCCTGGCGCGCTTCGAGGGGTTCCCGGGGACCATGAACAACGTCGAGCGCCTGATCGACGAGGCCGGCGTCGCGGGGATGCCCGGCGAGGCCTTCGGCGACTCCCGGGCGGAGTGGCTGCGCTTCGCGCTGGTGACGCCGCGAGCGCAGGAGGCCGCCGACAGGCTGGCGGAGTTTTTCGCCTGAAGACCGACGGGTACACGGCGATCGCCCCGAAACGGATGGTATGGCCGAACTGGACGTCGAGCCCGTCGAGGAGATCGAAGACGTGGAGGTGTCCGTTCCGAGCGGTGTCGACGCTCCGGAGTACGTACTATACGGGGGGAAAGGCGGCGTCGGCAAAACGACGATGGCCGCCGCGACCGCGCTCGCGAGCGCCCGGGACGGCACTCGAACGCTGGTGGTTTCGACGGACCCCGCCCACTCGCTTTCGGACACGCTCGAAACGGAGATTCCGAGCGAGGCGACGCAGATTCGAGACGACATCCCGCTCTTTGCCGCCGAGATCGACCCCGACGACGCGATGGATGAAGGGATGCTCGGCGGCGAGAACCCGCTCGGCGGGTTCGAAGGGATGTTCGGCGGTGCCGATGGGGTCGGTTACGAGGGGCCCGCCGACGAGGAGAGCGGGCTGGGCGACCTGCTGTCGGGCGGGTCGATGCCCGGAGCGGACGAGGCGGCGGCGATGCGCCAACTGCTTCAGTACCTCGACGACGACCGCTTCGACCGGGTCGTGATCGACACCGCGCCGACGGGCCACACCCTCCGATTGCTCGAACTCCCCGAACTGATGGACTCGATGGTCGGGCGGCTGATGCAGTTCCGCCAGCGGATGCAGGGGATGGTCGAGGGAATGAAGGGGATGTTCGGCGACGACCCCTCTGAAGGGGGGATGGGGGATCTCGACGAACTCCGCGAGCGAATCGAGCACCTACGCGCGACGCTGCGAGACCCCACGAAAACGGACTTCCGGATCGTAATGGTGCCCGAGGAGATGAGCGTCGTCGAGTCCAAACGCCTGCTCAGTAGGTTAGCGGAGTTCGAGATCCCCGTTTCCACGGTGGTCGTCAACCGCGTGATGGAGGACTTCGCGAACGTCGCCGGCGGCGACCCCGACGATTTCGTCTCGCCGGATATCGAGAACTGCGAGTTCTGTAATCGGCGCTGGAAGGTCCAACAGGGCGCGTTGACCCGCTCTCAGGAGCTGTTTCGCGGCCACGACGTCAAACGGGTACCGCTGTTTGCTGACGAGGTCCGGGGCGAACGGATGCTCGAACTCGTCGCGGCCTGCCTCGACTGACTTTATCACGCAGTCGGCCGACTCCTCGACCATGGACGCCGACTACGAGGGCCGGACCCGCGCCTGCCAACAGGCGCTTTCTCCCGAGGAGTGTCTCGTGCTCTTTCCGGGACCGAACCTCCAATATTTGACCGGATTTCGCGACGAGCCGATGGAACGTCACTTCCTCCTGTTCGTTCCCCGTGAGGGCGAGCCCGTCTTCCTCGCGCCGACGATGTACGACGACCAGCTTGCCGACACCTGGGTCTCTGATACTCGACTCTGGGACGACGGCGAGGACCCTCGCGAGTACATCGAGGAGATCCTCTCGCACCTCGACCCGGAGTGCTTGCTCGTCGACGACCGGCTGTGGGCGCGCTTCACCCAGGACCTTCAGGCTGTGACGGACGCCGAGTTCGGGCTGGCAAGCGAGGTGCTTGCGGACCTCCGCCTGAAGAAGGACGAGGCCGAAATAGACGCGATTCGACGGGCCAGCGCGTTGACGGACCGGGTGAGCGAGGAGATCAGGACGCTGGACGCGATCGGGATGACCGAACGCGACCTCGCCCGCGAGATCGAGTCACAATTAGCCGATGCGGGCGGCGAGGGTCCCTCCTTCGAGACGATCGTCGCCGCCGGACCGAACGGCGCGCGCCCGCACCACCGCCATGGCGACCGAGAGATCGAAGCTGGCGATCCCGTCGTCCTCGATTTCGGGACCCGACTCGATGGCTATCCGAGCGACCAGACCCGGACGGTCGTCTTCGGGGGCGACCCACCGACGGGGTTCGAGGCGGTTCACGACGTCGTCCGTGAGGCTCAGGGGGCGGCCGTCGAGGCGATCGCACCCGGCGTCCCCGCGGAAGCGGTCGACCGCGCTGCGAGGGAGGTCATCGAAGACGCGGGCTACGGCGAGCAGTTCACGCATAGAACGGGCCACGGGGTCGGCATCGAGGTCCACGAACCGCCATACATCGTCGACGGGAACTCGAGGGCGCTCGAAGCGGGCATGGTCTTCAGCGTCGAGCCGGGCGTCTATCTCGACGGCGAGTTCGGCGTCCGGATCGAGGACCTGGTGGTCGTCACTGCCGAGGGCTGTGAACGGCTCAACGACTCCCCTCGGGATTGGCGATGACGAGTACCCGCAGGTCGTTGACGTTCGTTCCTGTCGCCCCCGTCTCGATGAGCGAATCGCGTTCTTCGAGATACGGGTAGACGTCGTTCTCGGCGAGGGCAGCCCGCGCCGTTTCGGGGTCCGAGACGCTCTCGCCATCGACCACCGCGCCCGCCGCGTCGGTCGCGCCGTCGATCCCGTCGGTGTCGACCGCGGTCAGCGCGATTCCCTCTCTCCCCCGGAGTTCGATCGCCGCAGCAAGCGCGAACTCCTGGTTGGGCCCGCCGGTGCCATCGCCACGCAGCGTCACGGTCGTCTCGCCGCCCGAACAGACCACTGCGGGTGCGGCGAGCGGATTGCCCGTTCGTTGGACTTCCTCTGCGATCGCGACGTGGGTTTTTGCGGCCTCGCGGGCCTCGCCGCGCACACTGGAAGAGAGGATCAGCGGCTCGGAGCCCCGCTCGCTTGCGAGGTCGCGGACCGCTTCGAGGGCGCTGAAGCCGTCGGCGATCACGTGATTGTCGACCCGATCGAAGACGGGATCCTCGGCGTCTGGCGTCTCCGCTACCTCCCCCTCTGCCCCGCGTTCGAGGCGACTCGCGATCGCCTCGGGTGGGTCGATCCCGTATCGCGAGAGCACCTCTTTGGCCTCCTCGAAGGTCGTCGCGTCGGGGGCGGTCGGCCCGCTCGCGATCGTGCTCAGGTCGTTACCGATGACGTCGCTGACGATCAGCGAGACCACGGTACCGGGAGCGGCCCGGCGTGCCAACCCGCCGCCTTTGAACGCCGAGCAGTGCTTGCGGACGGCGTTGATCTCGCCGATCTCCGCCCCGCTCGCGAGCAGCGCTTCGGTTACCTCTTGGAGTGCAGAAAGCGTGATCCCCTCGGCGGGCGCGGGCATGAGCGCGCTTCCCCCACCCGAGACCAGCACGAGCGCGAGCGTATCGTCCGCCGCGTCGTCCGCGAGTTCGAGCATCCGGCGGGTGGACTCGACCCCGCGCTCGGAGGGGACGGGGTGATCGCCCGGCAGCACCTCGATCCGGTCGGTCTCTTCAGGTGCGTCGGTGACGACGACCCCTCTCGAAATCCGCTTACCCAGTACGCCCTCGATCGCGCTCGCCATCCGGCCGCCGGCGTTACCCCCGCCGAAGACGACGACGTCGGCGTACGAAGCGAGGTCGTAGCTCGTTTCGCCGATGGTCAGTCGATCGCCGTCGAGCGAGACGCTCTCGGCGATCGCCCGCTCGGGGTCCCCGGCCTCGATTCCGGCCTCGATACAGTCGAGTGCGAGGTCGCGGGCGGCCGTCCCGCCAAGCGCCTCGCGATCCTGCATCATCCGGCGATCTTCAGGGCGAGTTTGAACGCCGTGTCGCGAAGCGAGTCGGGAACTAGGCGGGCGAGCGACCCGAGTTTGGCGGCCTTCCCGACGGGATACCGGGCGTTGGGGCGGGTCGCGCTCGCGGCGTGGACGATCCAGTCTGCGACCTCGCCGGGCTCGATTGCGCCCGGTCCGTCCCCGCCGATCGCGCTCGTGTCGTCGATCACGCTGTAGATGTCGCTGTAGGCCTCCGAGCGTGGGATGTCGTCCGCGGAGTCGGTCGCACGGTCCGAGAAGTTCGACGCCACCGGCCCGGGTTCGACCAACACGACGTCGACGCCGAAGCGGTCGGCCTCGACTCTGAGAGCGTCGGTCATCGATTCGAGGGCGGCTTTCGACCCGCAGTAGACGCCGCCGCCGGGAAAGGAGACGCGCCCGGCCAGACTGGAGACGTTGACGATCGTGCCGTCGCCGCGCTCGCGCATGTGCGGGAGGACCTCCCGGACGAGGCGATGCGGACCGTAGACGTTGGTGTCGAACTGCTTTTCGACGTCGCGCACCGGGATGTCCTCGACGGGACCCAGTTGGCCGTAGCCCGCGTTGTTGACCAGACAGTCGATCCGGCCGGTCTCCGCGAGGATATGCTCGACGACCGATTGTATCTGTACGTCGTTGGTCACGTCGAGTTCGGCCGTCTCACAGCCGAGCTCCGCGAGGTCCGCGATATCGCCCGTATCACGGGCGGTCGCGTACACCGTCCATTCCTCCTGCAGGAACTGCCGTGCCGTCTCGCGACCGATCCCCGACGAACAGCCCGTGATACAAACGGTCTTCTCCATGTCCCGACAGTCGACCGCAGGGGTGTTAATTGTTGTACTATGCTCGCCGCGCGGGGAACCCTTTTCATCCGCCTCGACCTACTCAGTCGTGAGCATGAGGATCGAGCGGTTTCAACGGCGACTCGACGAGGAGTACGCCGACGGATGGCGGGTCGCCCGCGAGGGCGAGACCCGCGTCGTACTGAAAAACCCCCAGTACGGTTCGGCGTGGATCCACGGACTGATCGCCCTTACCACCGTGTGGTTCACCTTCGGCCTCGGCAACCTCATGTACGCCGTCTACGCGTACCTCAACTCGCCGACGAAGCTCCTGACTGAAGACGACTGTTTCGCAGACCCCGATCTCGATACCGACGCGCTAACCCTGTTGCGCCAGCGCTACGCGCGCGGCGAGCTAAGCGATGAAGAGTTCGACCACCGGATCGAGCGCCTGCTAGGGAGCGACCCCGAGAGGAACCGCCGGTCCCGAGACCGAGCGACCGATCGCTACTGACGCGCTTCGCTCGCCAGTTCGCCCGCATAGGCGTCGGCCCGCCGGATCGGCTCGGGGAGTTTATAGCCCGCACAGTGTGCTTCCGCCAGCCCCGCTGCCGTCTCGGGGCCGACGCGGTGGCCCGGGCTCACGTAGAGGGGGTTGATGTAGCGCGACCCCCCGTCGTACTGGCGGGTCTGGACCGCGTAGCCCAGTACGTTGCCCTCTTCGACTTCGACCCGGCCGTTCGCCAGTATCGGCACTCGCGTGCCCTCCGCGAAGGGCTCCTCGGGCGGGTTGCTCAGTCGGCCACAGAGCAGGCTCTTTGCGACGCCGACGCTGGGGAGATCGAGCGCGACGCCCATGTGAGTCGCCAGTCCGGCCTCCCTGTAATGAATCCGGCCGCTGCCGTCGAACAGCGCCAGATCCGGCTCGCACTCCAAGGTCTCGAAGGCCGCAAGGATCGATTCGCCCTCCCGGAAGGAGAGCAGGCCGGGGATATACGGTATGGAAAGGTCGGTTACTGCGGAGGTGCGTTCGATCACCTCGCCGTCGCGCATGGCGACGATCGCGCTGACGGCCTGCTCGTCTGGGAAGGCCTGATCGACGCCGACGACCAGCGGCGAGTCGGGCAGGGGGGCCAGGTCGTCCTCGAAGACCGCCTCGTGGCCGATCTCGCGCTGGAGGGCCTCCATCTCCGCCCGCGAGAGTCCGGGATCAGGGCGAAATTTCGGATGGACGACCTCCATTCAGAACCGCCCTCGTCCGGGGCCGCCCGGACCGCCCGGGCCGCCGGGACCACCGGGACCGCCGCCAAAGCGGAGTTGGTCGGGCGCGCGCTCGCCTTCACGGCGGAGCTTCTCGCCGTAGGCCAGCCCGACGAACAGGCCCGCGAGGTGGGCCAGATGGGCGATCCCGCCGGCGCCGACGCCGCCGAACCCGACGACACCGATCGAGACGGCGGCGAAGCCCAGCGTCAGGAGCCACAGCGGCATCGGGATGAAGAAAAACAGCAGGACCCGAAGCTGGGGGTTCAGCACGGTGAGCACACCGAGGATGGCCATGATCGCACCGCTGGCCCCGACGACGGCGCTGAACGAGCCGAGCGCGAGCGCGGTTCCGACCTGTGCGAGGCCGGCGATCACGCCGCTTACGAGAAACAGCGCCGCGAAGTTTCGGCTGCCGACCTTCCGCTCGACGATCGGCCCGAAGAAATACAGGACGATGCTGTTCATCACGATGTGACCGACGCTACCGTGGGCGAAAATGGAGGTGACCCACGTCCAGACGTGAGTAATGTTGTTCGAATCGAGGACGAACAGATAGACCTGGAGGGCGCTGTTGGTTCCGAATCCGAACAGCGGGAGGAGGACGAACTGTAGTGAGAACGTCACCCACATCAGCAACAGGAAGACGTAGGTCATGTTGTTGCGGACGTATCCGAGGGGTCCGCCGGTGCCGGTGTTGAACGGCACCCGGTCGCGGACCGTCCTCTCCTGTCCCCCGGGGTTGTTCACGCCGTCGTCGAACCCGCTGTCGAAGACCCCGTCGGGGTCGCGCCACTCCTGGAGGCCGGGGCAGTCGTGGTTCTCCGGCAGCCGGTGGCTCGCACAGAAGACGCCGCCACAGCGCCCACACCGGTAGGGGAGGTTCTCGTGTGCGCCACACCGATCACACTGCGCCATTACCCGAGATTGGCGTGGGGGCGACAAAAGGGGTGGGGATCGGACGAGCGGGATTTTTGCTCCTCGATCACCGACACCGGGACGTGCAGGAGTATGAGCGAAAACAGCTGCTCGAACGGATCGGCAAGGAGGGCGCGACCATCGGCGCACGGATCCCAGAGGAGATCACCGTTCAGGGCGAACGCGTCGAACTCCGGGATTTCGTCTTCGAGATCAAGCGCCGCACGACGGTCCCCGAGGGCGAGAAAGAGCGCGTCGAGCAGGCAAAGCGTAACCTCCGCAAGGAGCGCATCGAGCGCCTCGATAGGATCGAGGCCGGCGAGATCAGCATGGCAGAGGGCGAACGCCTCGCCGAATCGATCATCGGGATCGACCGCGCGCTAGAGGGCCTCCAGCAACTGGGTCCCGCGAACCTCGAAGCCGAGGCGCGCGCACAGGAGGTCGCCGACAAGAAACGCTGGTCGCGCTTCATGCGCCAGGCGCTGGGGCTCGACGAGGACAGTACACCTAACAGGCGATAGATCCAAGACGGGCCATGAGCCGCAACGCCGAGATCGCCGCCCTCTTCGAGGAGTACGCCGACCTCCTCGAAGCCCAGGACGTCGAATACAAGCCCAACACGTATCGCCGGGCCGCAGAGAGCATCCGGGAGTACCCGACTGCAATCGAAGACCTGGCGAGCAAGGGCCAGGACGCGGTCGAGGAGATCGACGGGGTTGGCGACGCCATCTCCTCGAAGGTCATCGAGTACGTCGACACCGGCGCGATCGAGGAGCTAGAAGGAGAGCGCGCGAAGCTCCCGGTGGCGATGGACGAACTCACGAGCGTCGAGGGCGTCGGGCCGAAGACGGTCGGCACGCTCTACGAGGCACTCGGCGTCGAGAACCTCGCGGATCTCGAAACAGTCGCGAGCGCTGGCGAGATTCAGGAGATCAAGGGGTTCGGGCCGAAAACCGAACAGAACATCCTCAGCGGGTTGGAGTTCGCCCGAAAGGCAAGCGAGCGCGAGTTACTGGGCGATACCCGCCCGCTGGCCGACGACCTGCTCGACTACCTCCGCGGCCACGACGGGATCGAGCGTGCGGAGGTCGCCGGGTCGATCCGTCGGTGGCGAGAGACCAGCGGTGACGTCGACGTGCTCGCCGCGAGCGACGATCTGAACGGAGTCATCGTGGCGTTTACCGACTGGGGACGGGTCGAGCGAGTCATCGAATCCGGCGAGAACAAGGCGAGCGTCGTCGCAAACGGGATTCGCGTCGACCTCCGAGTCGTCGTCCCCGAGGAGTTCGGCAGCGCATTGCAGTACTTCACGGGCAGCAAGGCCCACAACATCCGGTTTCGAAACCGTGCGCTGGATCGCGACCTGAAAGTCAACGAGTACGGCGTGTTCGACGTGAGCGACACCAACGAGGAGGGCCAGCGTGCTGGCGAGCGGGTCGCCGGCAGGACCGAAGGGGAGATGTATGCGGCGTTGGATCTCGCGTGGATCCCCCCAGAGCTCCGCGAAGACACCGGCGAGATCGACGCCGCCGCCGCGGACGCCCTCCCCGACCTGATCGAGGAGGGCGACCTCCGCGGGGAGCTACACACGCATACCGACTGGTCGGACGGGACCGAGTCGATCGACGAGTGGATCGCTTCTGCCGAGACGTTCGGCCACGAGTACCTCTGCATCTCGGATCACGCGACCGGGCCCGGGATGGTCGGCGGGGTCGGCCTCTCGGACGAGGACCTCCGCGAGCAGGCCGCAACGATCCGCGAGGCGGCCGCAGACGCGGCGATCGAGGTGTTCGCGGGCGTCGAGGCGAACATCGACTCGGAGGGCGGTCTGAGCGTCGCCGAGGACGTCCTCGAAGAGCTCGATCTCGTGGTCGCCTCGCCACACAGCGGGCTCGACATGGACTCCGAAGCCGCGACCGACCGGCTCGTCGCGGCCATCGAGCACCCGCAGACCGATATCCTCGGCCATCCGACCGGGCGGCTGCTCACCCGCCGGCCGGGCCTCGATCCGGACCTCCAGCGGGTCGCCGAGGCCGCCGCCGACAACGGGGTGGCCCTCGAAATCAACGCGAACCCCGCCCGCCTCGACCTCTGGGGCCGGGCGGTGAAGGTCGCCGTCGAGGCGGGCGCGACCGTCGTGATCAACACCGACGCACACAGCCCCGCTGAGTTCGAGAACGACCGATACGGGATTCACACCGCCCGACGGGGTTGGGCCGGGCCCGCGGACGTCCTGAACGCGTGGACGGCAAGCGAGGTCCGGGCGTTCGTCGAGTGATCGCCGGGTTGGCCCTCGAACCCGGCCGATCGGCGGTTCGCCCTGTCCCCTCGTCGGTATACGAGCGCCTCGGGTCCACGACTCACGGACGTCCGTTCGGTGCCGTATTCGAGGCGGCCGTTCCCACAGTACCCATCGACCCTGCTCCACCCCGTACGTGCAAAACCTCTTTGTCGTTCCTGTGGGATTGGCGGGTATGGATTCACCGGACGGTGGGGAGATCGTTCACCGGCCAACGGAGGCCTTTGCCGCGGAGACGAACGTCGCGGCGTTCATGGAGCGCTACGATCTCGACGACTACGACGAACTCATCGAGCGAACCACGGGCGAGATCGAGTGGTTCTGGGACGAACTGGTCGAGTACCTGGGCATCGACTTCTACGAGCCCTACGACCGCGTTCGTGACGACAGCCAAGGCCCGCAGTTCACCGACTGGTATCCCGGCGGGCGGCTCAACGTCGCGCATAACACGGTCGATCGCCACGCAGCCCCCGGCAACGAGACACGAAACAAGATCGCCTGCATCTGGGAGGGCGAACCCGGCGAGGTGCGCCAGATCACGTACCACGACCTGTACCGGCGGGCCAATCAGGTCGCGAACGCCCTCGAAGCACGGGGGGTCGAAACCGGTGATACGGTCGGACTCTACATGCCGATGGTCCCCGAAGTCATCTCCATTCTCTACGGCTGTTTCAAGGTCGGCGCGATCGCCGTTCCCATCTTCTCCGGGTTCGGAACCGACGCCACCGCGACGCGGATCGACGACTCCGAGTGTTCCGTCCTCTTTACTGGCGATGGGTTCTACCGTCGAGGGAGCGAGATCCATCTCAAGGCCTCCGCCGACGAGGCCATCGAGGAGGTGGGCCACGTCGAACACACGATCGTCTACGAACGACTCGGAAGCGACTACGACCGTAACGAGCGCGACGAGACGTGGGCTGACGCCATCGAAACCGAGTCCGACGAGTACGAGACGAAATCCCTGCCCGCGGATGGGGAGTCGATGTTGCTGTATTCGTCGGGCACGACGGGCAAACCGAAAGGGATCGTCCACACCCATGCGGGCGTCGGCGTCCAATGTCCGAAAGAGGTCCACTTCGGGATGGATCTCAAGCCTGCCGACCGCTTTTTCTGGGTTAGCGATATCGGTTGGATGATGGGGCCGTGGACGCTGATCGGGACCCATACCTTCGGCGGGACGGTAATGATGTACGAGGGCGCGCCCGACCACCCCGAACCCGATCGGTTCTGGGAGATGATCGACCGTCACTCGATCACGCAGTTCGGTATCTCGCCGACGGCGATCCGCGCGCTTCGCAAACACGGCGATGCACACGTCGAGCGCCACGACCTCTCGTCGCTGCGGATCCTCGGCTCGACCGGCGAGCCCTGGGACCCCGAGTCCTGGCAGTGGTTCTACGAGAAGGTCGGCGGGAGCGAGGCCCCGATCATCAACATCTCCGGCGGCACGGAGATCTGTGGCTGTTTCCTGATGCCGATGCCCAATCAGCCGCTGAAACCCTGTACGCTCGGTGGCCCCGGACTCGGAATGGACATCGACATCGTGAACTCCCGAGGGGAATCGGTCGCCGACTCCCACGAACGGGGCTTTCTGGTCGCGCGCGACTCGTGTCCCTCGATGACGAAATCCCTCTGGGAGGGCGACGAGCGCTATCTCGCGGAGTACTGGAGCTCCTTCGACGACCCGCCGCTGTGGGATCACGGCGACTGGGCACAGAAGGATGCCGAGGGCTTTTGGTTCCTTCACGGCCGGGCCGACGACGCGCTCAACGTCGCCGGGCGCAAGGTCGGCCCCGCCGAGGTCGAAGGTGCGCTGATGGACCACCCCTCGGTCAACCAGGCCGCCGCGGTGGGCGTCCCCGACGAGACCACCGGCACCGCGGTCGTCACCTACGTCATTCTGGAGGCCGGGATCGAGGAGACCGACGCTCTACGCGAGGAACTGCGCGCGCAGGTCGGCGAGGAACTGGGCAAGCCGTTTCGTCCGCGCGAGGTGCTGTTCGTTTCGGAGTTCCCGAAGACACAGAGCGGGAAGATCATCCGCCGGGCCGTGCAGGCGAGCTACACGGGCGAGGAACTCGGCGACATGAGCAGCATCGAGAACCCCGAGGCGTTAGACGGGCTGGAGAACGCGCGATAGACGGGATCAGTCGTCGCCGGGGACGCCCGCGGGACCCGATTCGCTGCTGGCCCAGACGCCGTCGTCGAAGTCGACCGCGCCGTTCCAGTGGGCGACGAGCGTCGTCACCGCCAGATCCCCGGTGACGTTGGTCATGGTGCGGAGCCGGTCGAGTAGCGGGTCGATACCGGCGATGAAGCCCACGACTTCGAGGGGAAGACCCAACTGGGTCAGCACCAGCGTCAGGAGGATCAGGCCGGCGCTCGGCACGCCCGCGGTGCCGATGCTCGCGAGCACCGCGATGGTGACGACGGTGATCTGTTCGGTGAGCGTGAGTGAAACGCCCACGAGGTTCGCCGCGAAGACCGCGACGATCCCCTGGTACATCCCGGTGCCGTCCATGTTGATGGTCGCACCCAGTGGCAGGGAGAAGCCGTAGATCCCCTCGTCGACCCGGAGGTTGTCCTCGGCGTTCGACATCGAGATCGGCAGCGTCGCGCTCGAGGAAGCGATCGAGAGCGCCGTCACCATCGCCTCCTTGATCCCGGCGAGAAAGGAGATCGGCGACTGCTGGGTGAGCAGGGCGATGATCGCCCCGAGATACACGATCGAGATGTGAAGTGCCACCCCGAGTATGAGCGTGGCCGCAAGCAGCGCGAACGTCGAGAGCGCGCTGATACCGGCCTCGGCGAAGACGGCAGCCATCAGCACAAACACGCCCAGCACACCGTACTCCATGATCCCCCAGACGATCTTGAACAGGGCCTCAGAACCCGCCTCCGCCACGTCGAAGAACGTCTCGACGCCGTTCTGGACGCGGGCATTCTCGCTTTCCTCCTGGAGCATCGCGAGCGCGAGCCCGAAGACGAGAACGAAGAACAGTACGGCGAGAATGTCGCCGCTCGCCATCGCGTTGATCGGGTTCTCGGGGACGATCCCGAGGAACACTTCGGTGAAACTCGGCGTCTGTTGTGTGTCGATCTCGGCTTCGACCAACGTCAGCCCCTGACCGGGGTTGATGGCGTTCGCGACCGCCAGCCCGATCCCCACGGCGATCGCCGAGGTGACGACATACAGCCCGACGACTTGCCCGCCGACCCGTCCCAGCGAGGAGGGCGTGAGGTGGCGAACACCCATCAACAGCGTGAAGATCACGATCGGGACGACGATCATGCTCAACAGTCGCACGAACAGATCGCCGAGTGGCTGGAGCGCCAACATCGGTTCCCCGATCGTGAGACCGGCCAGCGAGCCGAGTACGAACGCCGCGCCGATCCGATAGATGATCGGCACCGACCGGTAGCGGCGCCACCCCTTCAGCATGCGACTATTTGCCATACCGTATAGCCAGTCCGTTCAATGGTAAAACAGTTTCCCCAAACCAACGGAAAGCGGAGAGGTTACAGGACCTGTTCGGGCCGGATCGCGTCGGGTTCGGATCCCTCACCCACCGCGAGATCTCCCGTCTCGTCGGGCCCGGGAAAGAGGACGACACCGCCCGCCAGAAGCGGCGCGAGCACGCCCGCGACGACCACTCCGGGGCGCGAAAGCGGCGCGCGGATCGCCACTTCCGTTCCGGGTTCGATCCCGAACCGATCGACGACCCGTCGCGCTGCGGCGAGCAACTCGCCGTGCGTGTGGGTTTCGTCCTCGACTTCGAGTAGCGCGGTGTCGGGGCCGATTTCTGGCGGGACGGGACAGGCGGGGTTCTCGCTCCAGACGCTCTCGCCGAAGGCCTCGACCCCCGGCCTCGCCTCGCCGGCGTATGCGAGCCGGCTCGCCCCGGACGGGAGGTCGTACGTTTCTATCTCCTCTCCTGGTGCGACCAGCAATCGGGCACCGAGGTCGTGGGGTGGATCAAAGCACACCCGCGCGCCAAGCAGCGCCGCCCCGAACAGCGAGAGCAACGGCGCGCCGCTTTCCTCACGGACGACGCCGACGAGCGAGCCGGCTCGCACCCCACGGTGGCTGAAGAAGTTCCCCGCCTTGTGGGCGGTCGTACAGAACTGGTAGTAATCGTATCGCAGATTGACGCCCGTCTGCGCGCGCAACGCCGGCTCGCGGGTGCGTCGCTCCCGAGCCACGATCTCCCCGACGGTGTCCATACCGATGTCTCGTGTTCGCCACTCAAATACGTGCTCGATCCGGCTACAGCGAGCTCTTGATCTTCTCGAAGAAGCCCTGCTCGACTTCTATCTCCTCGCCGCCGGCCGCCGCGAACGCTTCGAGGGCTTCTCGCTGCTCGGCGTTCAGTTCCTCGGGCGTGACGATCTGGATCGAGACGTACAGATCGCCCTGACCGCGACGGCGAAGTCGGGGCATCCCCTTACCCTGGAGTCGAAATCGCTCGCCGCTCTGGGTGCCGCCCGGGACGTCCATTTCGACGGTGCCCTCCATGGTCGGCACCTCGATCGTGGCCCCGAAGACCGCCTCCGGGAACGAGATGGGTTTTCGATACTTCAGATCGTCGCCGTCGCGTTCGAAGTCGGGGTGGTCTTCGACCCGGATCTCGATCAGCAGGTCGCCGTTGGGACCGCCCCGCTCGCCAGGCGCGCCCTCGCGTTCCATCCGGAGCGTCTGGCCGTCGCGAATGCCCTCGGGGATCTCGACCGAGAGGGTGGTCTCGCGGGTGACCTGTCCCTCGCCGCGACACTCCCCGCAGGTCTCCTCGTAGATCTGACCGTCGCCCCGGCAGTTCGGACAGGCCTGGGTCTGTTGCATCCGCCCGAAGGGGGTCTGTTGGACCTGTGTGACCTGCCCACGGCCGTTGCACTCGGGACAGGTCTCGGGGTTCTCCCCGCCCGCGCCGTCACAGGTCGGACAGTTCTCGGGGCGGTTGATCGTCATCTCCTTTTCGACGCCATCGTAGACCTCTTCGAGCGTGACCGAGAGACGCGTTTGGAGGTCCGCGCCCTGCCGGCGGCCGCCGCTCCCGCTCCCGCCGCCGAAGAACTGTTCGAAGATGTCGCCCAGCCCGCCGCCGGCTCCGCCGGCCCCCCCGAACCCGCCCGCCCCGCCGAAACCACCTGCACCGCCGGCTCCACCGTCGAACCCGCCGCGCTTTTCGGCCTGTTCGAAGCGGTCGTGGCCCATCTGGTCGTACGCGGAGCGTTTCTGTTCGTCCGAGAGGACCTCTTTGGCCTTCTTCGCCTGTTTGAACTTCTCCTCTGCGTCCGGTTCGTCGCTGACGTCCGGGTGGTACTTCGCGGCCTTCTTCCGGAACGCCTTGTTGATCTCGTCCTCGTCGGCGTCTCGACTCACGCCGAGGACGTCGTAGAAATCCTCGCTCATCAGTTGTCACCCCTTACTCGATTGTCGTACTTGAACGGACCGCTCTCGGACCCCTCTACTTACTACGGCGGCTCGACAACGACCCCTATGGTGCTCGGGGAGCTGACCGTGGTCGTTCTCGCGGGCCTCGCGACCGCGCTTGCCACCGGCCTCGGGGCGCTCCCTTTCTTCTTCGTCGACGATGTGAACGACCGACTCAACGTCGGCCTCTGGGGGTTCGCCTCCGGAATCATGCTTTCCGCTTCGGTTTTCGGACTGGTGAGCGAGGGCCTCGCGGCGGGCGGGCCGACGGTCCTCGCGGTCGGGCTCGCCGTCGGGGTCGCGCTGGTCGTCGTGAGCGATCGCGTGCTCTCGGGAACCGAGATCCACCCCCGGCGGTACGAGGAGGCGAGCTTCAAGAAGCTCGTGCTCATCCTCGGCGTGCTCACCGTCCACAGCTTTCCGGAGGGCGTCGCCATCGGCGTCTCGTTTGCGGACCTCCCGCTCGGCGAGGGAGTCGAGGCGCTCGGGGTCACGGTGCCGGTGCTCGCGGTCTTTATCACCGGGGCGATCGCGATCCAGAACGTCCCCGAGGGGATCGCCGTCGCCATCCCGTTACAGGGCTTGGGCGTCCCGCGCTGGCGGATAGTCTGGTGGGCGGTGTTTTCGAGCCTGCCTCAGCCCGTCGGCGCGGCGCTAGCCTACCTGTTCGTCCAGACAGCCCGCGAGTTTCTCGCCGTCGGTTTCGGCTTCGCCGCGGGTGCGATGATCTACCTCGTCGCCTCCGAACTCGTCCCCGAGGCCCGCTCGATCGGACGGGAGCTACCGCGAAACGGGACTCCGGAACTCCTCGCCGGACTCTGCTGTGGCGTACTCTTGATGCTGCCCCTGTCGTTCGTCTGACGTCGATCCGGCGAACCGTTTAGTCGCCCTCTCGCGTAGCCTGTCTCATGGCAACAACTGACGAGGATTTCGTACAGGTCGCGACCACAGCCGATCTCGACGGCGAGGACCAGGCTCTCGTCACGACGCGCGGCCAAGCGATCGCCCTGTTTCGCCACGAAGGGGAGTTCTACGCCGTCGACAACCGCTGTCCGCACATGGGATTTCCGCTGGCACAGGGCACCGTCGACGACGGCGTCCTCACCTGCCACTGGCACCACGCCCGGTTCGAACTCGGCTGTGGCAGCACGTTCGACCCCTTCGCCGACGACCTGCCGACCTTCCCGACCGAGGTTCGTGGCGAGGAGATCTGGGTCGACCCGCACCCGAAGCGCGACGATCCTCCGAGAGAGCGCTGGCTCGGTCGGTTGGAGGACGGGTTGGAGAACGACCTGCGATTGGTGCTCGCGAAATCCGTCATCGGGCTCGACGACGCCGATATCAACTATGAACTCCCCCTCGAACGTATCGCGACGTTCGGCGCGCGCTACCGGGACGACGGCTGGGGGCGCGGGCTCACGACGATGGGCGCGATGGCCAACCTCCTTCCGGCGCTCGAACCCGAGGACCGCCGCCGCGCGCTCTACACCGGCGCGGTCAGCGTCGCAAACGACGCGTCGGGCCACCCACCCCGATTCGTTCAGGACCCCCTTTCGGGGGACGACCACGACCCCGAGCGCCTCGAGCGCTGGTTTCGCGACTGCATCGAGGTCCGGGACCGACAGGGTGCAGAGCGGGTCCTCGGAACCGCGATCGCCCACCTTCCGAACGAGCGGGTCGTCTCGATGCTGGTGGGGGCGGCCACCGACCACCGGTATCTCGACACCGGACACACGGTGGACTTCCTCAACAAGGCCGTAGAAACGCTGAATCACGTCGGCTGGGAGCGTGCCGACGACCTGTTGCCGGCGCTCGTCCCCCAGTTGGCGAGCGCCGAGCGAAGCGAGGAACGCTCCTCGTGGCGCCAGCCGGTCGATCTCGCCGCGTTGCTTTCGGAATCCTTCGAGCGCCTCCCGGCGCGCATCGGGGCCGGCGAACGCGAGGAGTGGACGCCGACCGAACGGTTCGACGAAACGCTGCTCTCCGAGGACCCCCGGGAGATCGTCGCGACACTGGACGAGGCGATCGAAGCCGGCGCGAGTGCGGCGGACCTTGCCGACCGCGTCGGCGTGGCCGCCGGGGTTCGGATCGCGCAGTTCGGGACGGGCAACGAGGTCCGCGACTGGAACACGGTCCATCACACCTACACCTACGCGAACGCGGTCTGCGGGCTGGCCCGACGGACGGGCGGCGAAGAGTGTTATAAGGCGGTCTACGACGGCGCGATCAACGTGTATCTCGACCGATTTCTCAACACGCCGCCGACACCGATCCCCGAACCGCGGGAGGTCGAAACGGACCCCGAAACCCTCCTCGGGGACCTGCTCGAGACGTTCGACGAGGAGGGCGAGGTCAACAGGGCCGGACGGTTCGTCGCGGACTACCTCGATTCGGGCGGCGATCCCGAGGAACTAACCCGCACGCTCGGCGGGGCGTTGCTCCGCGAGGACGCGAACTTCCACACGCTCCAGAACGTCGAGGCCGCCTTCGAGCAGGCCGAGCGCACCGGCGAGAAACGCCTCCACCTGATCGCCACCGCCCGCTACCTCGCCGCCCACACCCCCACTCGCCGCGAGCGCGAGCAGACGTTTACGATCGCGACCCGCCTGCATCGTGGCGAGAAACTCCACGAGTCGGCCTGACCCCATCATCGAGTTCCGGCCACGCGCTTTTGGTGCTGTCGCCCCTTCCTTGGAGCGATGGACGTACTCATCGCTGGTTCGCACGGCGGGGTCGGACAGCATATCACGGACCTGCTCGCCGACAGCGAGCACACCGCACACGCGATGGTCCGGACGGAGTCACAGGTCCCCGAGATGGAGGAGAACTACGGCGTCGACGTGATCGTCGCGGATCTGACTGAGGACGTCTCCCACGCCGTCGAGGGGTGTGACGCGGTGATCTTCGCGGCCGGATCGAGCGGCGAGGACGTCAAAGGTGTCGATCGCGACGGCGCGGTCCGGCTCATCGACGCGGCTGAAGAGCAGGGCACGGATCGGTTCGTCATGCTCAGTTCGATCAATGCCGATCGTCCCGAGGAGAGTCCCGAAGCGCTACAGCCGTATCTCGAGGCGAAACTCGCCGCGGACGAGCACCTCGAAGGAAGCGAGCTGGCCTACACGATCGTCCGACCGGGCGAGCTGACCGACGAGCCCGCAACCGGGAAGGTCGAGGCCGCTCGCCGGGTCGAGCGCGGGAAGATCACCCGCGCCGACGTCGCCCGGACGCTCGTCGCCGCACTCGATGTCGAGAACACCCACGGGAAGACCTTCGAGCTGATCGAGGGCGACGAACCGATCGAGAGCGCGCTCGAAACCGTCTGATCATCGCTTCCTCGGGTATATTCGTCTATCATCACCAGAAAACACTCACTCGGATCGGCAGTCGATACGCTATGGTCTCGACCGACACGCAGGTTACGGTCGCGTTCGTCGTTCTCGCGGTCGTGCTGTGGTACGCGACAGGACAAACCAGCGATAGCGACGTGCTCGCGTGGACGGTCCTGATCGGAGTCGGTGTCCTCCTTCCCCTCGGCGTCAACGGCTGGCGGGCGCGATCCGCCTGAAAAGGCTCGTTCGTTGTCGACCGGACCCACTCAGTTCAGTCGGGCGGTCTCACTGGTCGTCGCCGTCCTCGTCTACGTTCACGAGAGATCTGCTCTCGTGTGCGGACGAGGACTGACTGTCCTCGTCCTCGTCTACGTCATCAGAAGCCGCAGGCTTCTGATTGGCAGACGAGACGACTCTACGAGTCGTCTTCGTCTACGTCCTCAAAGTCCGCGTCGACGTACTCGCCTTCCTGACCGCCCGCACCACCGGCACCGGCCCCGCCAGCGCCGCCCATGTCACCCATGCCGCCGGGACCGGCACCCGCACCGGCCGCATCGGCGCCACCGGCACCCGCTGCGCCCTCGGCGTCCTGGTACATCTGCTTGCCGATCTCCTGAAGCGCCTTGCTCAGGTCCTCGGTCGCCGATTTGATCTCCTCGGTGTCGGCCTCCTCGTCCTCCAGTACGGCCTCGACTTCGTCAACCTCGGCTTCGATCTCCTCGATCAGCTCCTCGTCGAGGTCCTCCTCGTTCTCCTCCAGCAGACTCCGCGCGCGCTGAACGGCACTCTCGGCGTCGTTGCGCGCCTCGATGCGCTCGCGCCGTTCCTTGTCCTCCTCTGCGTGCTGTTCGGCCTCGTCTTGCATGCGGTCGATCTCCTCGTCCGAGAGGCCCGCGCCGCCCTCGATGGTGATCTCCTCTTTGTTGCCCGAGCCCTGGTCCTCGGCCTCGACGTTGACGATGCCGTTCTCGTCGATGTTGAAGCCGACCTCGATCTGGGGGGTGCCCGCGGGCGCCGGCGGGATTCCCGTCAGCATGAACTCCCCCAGGAGCTCGTTGTCCTCTGCCATCTCGCGCTCGCCCTGGAACACCCGGACCTGCACGGAGGTCTGGTTGTCCGCCGCGGTGGTGAAGACCTTCGACTCCTCGGTCGGGATGGTGGTGTTCTTCTCGATGAGCCGTTCGAACAGGCCGCCCTTGACCTCGATCCCGAGCGACAGGGGCGTCACGTCGAGCAACACGATGTCGTCGACCTCGCCGCCGAGGACGCCGCCTTGGATCGCCGCGCCCAGCGCGACGGCCTCGTCGGGGTTGACGTTCTTTTTGGGCTCCTGGTCGATGACCTCCTCGACTTTCTCCTGGACCTGGGGCATCCGGGTCGAGCCACCGACGAGGATGACCTCGTCGATCTCGCTCGCGTCGTAGCCCGCATCGGAGAGGGCCTGCTCGGTTGGGGCGACGGTCCGCTCGATCAGATCGGCGGTCAGCGACTCGAAGGTCGCGCGGGTCAGCGACGTTTCGAGGTGGACCGGGCCCGAATCGGTCGCCGTGATGAAGGGCAGGTTGATGTCGGTCTCCTTCCGGCTACTCAGCTCGATCTTGGCCTCCTCGGCGGCGTCCTTCAGGCGCTGGAGGGCCTGGCGGTCCTCGCGGAGGTCGATCCCGTGGTCGTTCTCGAACTCCTTGGCGAGGTGGTCGATGATCGCGTGGTCCCAGTCGTCGCCACCCAGATCGTTGTCCCCGTTGGTCGCGACGACCTCGTAAACCCCACCTCCGAGATCGAGAATGGAGACGTCGAAGGTTCCCCCACCGAGGTCGTAGACGAGAACGGTCTGGTCCGAATCGTCGTCGAGCCCGTAGGCCATCGAGGCGGCGGTCGGCTCGTTGACGATGCGCTCGACCTCGAAGCCGGCGATCTCGCCGGCGTCCTTCGTCGCCTGGCGCTGCTTGTCGTTGAAGTACGCTGGCACCGTGATGACGGCCTTCTCGACGTCGTCGCCGAGGTACTCCTCGGCGTCGCGTTTAATCTTCTGGAGGATCATCGCCGAGAGCTGTTCGGGCGTGTACTCTTCGCCCTCGACCTCGACGGTATAATCGTCCTCGCCCATGTGGCGTTTGATCGAGGCGATCGTCCGGTCGGGGTTCTGGATCGCCTGGTTCTTCGCCGGTTTGCCGACGAGCCGTTCGCCGTCGTCGGTGAAGGCGACGACCGACGGTGTCGTCCGGTCGCCCTCGCCGTTGACGATGATCTCGGGATCCCCACCTTCCATGACCGCAAAGGCGCTGTTGGTGGTCCCGAGATCGATACCGAGAATCTTGTTACTCGCCATTGTTGGCCTGACGTTGCGTTCTTGGTCGGTTAAACCTTGCTACATCACGCGACTGCGTGAATCGATACCAGTGGGCCGCTGGCGTCCGATTTCCGGCGATTCGCGCGCTCGAACTCGCCGAAAAACCGGAACCGCAACACTACTCTTCCGTACCGTCGCTGACGGTGACCTGTGCCGGGCGAAGCACCTTCTCGCTCATCTCGTAACCCGGCGTGTAGACCTCGTCGATCGCGCCCTCTGGCTGGTCGCTTTCGACGCGCATCATTACCTCGTGGCGCTGGGGGTCGACCTCGGCTCCCGGCTCGGGTGCGACCTCGCTGACGCGCTCGTCTTCGAGCACGCGGTCGAACTCCGAGAGCGTCATCTCGACGCCCTGTTTGAGGCTTTCCGCGTCCTCGCTTTCCTCCTCGAGGGCTCGTTTGAGGTTGTCCCGAACGTCGAGCAGCCGGGTCACGAGGTCCTCGGTGGCACGCTTTTCGAGTTGCTCCTGGCGCTTTTTCGCGCGCTTCTTGTAGTTCTGGAAGTCCGCCTGCGTGCGCTTCAGGCGCGATTCGAGCTCCTCGATGCGTTCCTCGCGCTCCTCGAGTTCGGCTTCGAGTTCTGCGATTCGGCCCTCGCGTTCGTCTTCGGACGTCTCGTCGACGCCGTCCGTTCCAGTCGCTTCGGCCGGCTCGTCCGCCGCTGGCTCCGTCGGTTCCCGGTCCTCCTCGGGGGCCGCCGGCTCCTCGTTGCTCATGTATCGAGGGTGCGCCCCCGCAGGTTTAAGGGTTACAGAACCGGACCAACGGGATCACTCGGGACGGGCCGTCCCGGAGCCGACCGCCGCCCGCTCGGTCCGGCGCCCGCCCATCGCGACCGCAGCCATCGCCAGCCCGGTCGTCAGCAGGTTGATCCCGAACAGGACCCCGACCGCCCAGACGGCCGTGCTCGGCCAGCCCGCGAGGATCAGCCACGCCAGCACCAGCGAGAGGACGCCGCTGACCACCAGCCCCACCCAGTTCGTCTCGGGGCGGACCCGAAGGCCCATGTAGAGCTCAACGACCCCGTCGACGACGAAGAAGCTCCCCACCAGCAGGGTGAGCGTCGCCAGCCCGACGACAGGGTTCACGAGCAACACCAGCCCGGCGATCACGTAGAGCGCGCCGAGGGCCACGCCGCCGAGGAAGCCGGCCCAACCCCGCGCGCTGAGCGCGTGCCACGCATGGATGAGCCCGCCGACGACTAACAGTCCGCCGAGCAGCAGCTCGATTCCGATCCCCGTGACAAACGGGAACACGACCGCAAGCATCCCGAGTATCGCCAGTACTCCGCCAACGACCATAAGCGTCCGCCACGTCTCGCTGGCGCTGTTCCCCACCCGTTCCTCCCCTCGTTCGGTCGTTCGTGTTTCCATCGTATTCCCCTCTTTGAGTTGGTCGGATGAGGGCATGAACGTGTCTGCGTATCGTCGGGAAGGTCGGGTCGTAAGTTACATCCGGACGAACCGACGGCCGATAGCAGGACCGCGATCCCGGCCCGGCGAATCGCACGATTCTCCCGCGGTGGGGCGGGCCGTGGAACTGTCGACTGTTCAACTGATCGTCGCGGTCGTTATACACCCCGACCGACAACCCTTCTCTAGTGGCGATCCGGCTCACCTACGAGGACGGGACGATCCGCGCGAGCGGGCCCGAGCGCGAACGCGAGGCCGTGCGGGAGGCGGTCCCGTCGGACCCGATCCTCGAATACGACCCCCGCAGTCTGGTCCACCGAGCGCCCGCGTTTCGCTACGCGGATCTCCGAGTACGACTCGACGAGCGCGACATCGAGTACGCGGACCTCGTCTTCGATCGGTCGTTCCTCCGCGGGCTCGTCTCTGCGTACGAACTGCGGTCCTATCAGCAGGCGGCCCTCGACGCGTGGGACGACAACGGGAACCGGGGTGTGCTCGAACTCCCGACGGGGAGCGGCAAGACCGTGATCGCGATGAAGGCCATCGAGACCCTCGCCTGTCCGACGCTGATCGTCGTGCCCACGATCGACCTGCTGAACCAGTGGCGCGAGGAGCTGCGCGCGGAGTTCGATATCCCCGTGGGGCAGTTCGGCGGTGGCGTCCAGTCGATGGAGGCGATCACCGTCTCGACCTATGACTCGGCGTATCTGAAGGCCGACTCGGTCGGCGACGTCTTTTCCCTCGTCGTCTTCGACGAGGTGCATCACCTCGGCGGCGAGGGCTATCGCGAGATCGCCCGCCTGCTGGCCGCGCCCGCTCGGTTGGGACTGACCGCGACCTTCGAGCGCCCCGACGGCGCCCACGAGCTCATCGAGGACCTCGTCGGGCCGGTCGTCTACCGGACGAGCGCCGAGGAACTGGCCGGCGAGCACCTCGCACCCTACGACGTCAAACGGATCGAGGTGTCGCTCACCGAACGAGAGCGCGAGGAGTACGAGCGAAACCAGGAGACGTTCGTCTCCTATCTACGCGAATCGGGCATCGAGATGCGCCGGGGCAGCGACTATCAGGAACTCGTCAAACGTTCGGGGTCGGACCCCCGGGCGAGGGAAGCGCTGCTCGCGAAACAGCACGCTCGCGAGATCGTCTCGAACGCCGAGCGGAAGGTCGAACAGTTGGGCGCGATCCTCGAGCGCCACCACGGCGAGCGAATCATCGTCTTCACCGCCCACAACGACCTGGTCTACCGGCTCTCCGAACGGTTTCTCATCCCGGCGATCACTCACCGTACGGGGACCAAAGAGCGCCGCGAGGTCCTCGACCGGTTCCGCGAGGGGACGTACTCCAGAGTCGTCGCCTCGAACGTCCTCGACGAGGGCGTTGACGTCCCCGACGCCAGCGTCGCCGTGGTGCTCTCGGGCAGCGGCTCCGAGCGGGAGTTCACCCAGCGGCTGGGCCGGATCTTACGCCCCGGCGAGGGAAAGCGAGCGCTGTTGTACGAACTCGTCAGCGAGGACACCGCGGAGGAGAACGTCGCGGCCCGGCGGCGCTGATCAGGTGTCGGGGTGGCGGTCCAGTCGGTCCGGTCCGATCTCACCGTGTTCGCGTCGCTCGTGGGCCTGTATGAGGCGGTGGTGGTCGGCCGGGCTTTCGACGACGACGTAGAACTCGCACAGTCGGCATTTGTCGACGATCATCGGTACCCGACCGTTGGCGTCGCGGCCGGATCGCCGGCCGGCTTGCCCGAGCGCGCCTGCTATCGCCGGTGTTTGGGCGCGTTTTTCACCCCCGGGTCCCTACCTGTCGGCAGTGCTGACCAAGGACCTGCTTCGCGTCTCGCGTGCGGGCGGGGGCTACCACCTCCAGTTCGCCGGGCGTGAACACCGCCCGCTGGCCGCGAAAGTCCTCGGCACTTTCGAGGACCACGTCGGCGATCCCCGGTCGGAACTCGACGGCGCGCTCGCTGACCTCGAAGGCGAGTACGACTTCAAGCTCGTCCGGGGGCTCGCGAAACTCCTCGAACGCGAGGCGACCTTCGAGACACGGGCGGCCGTCTCCCCCGCACGCGCCCGCCGAGCGGCCTTCGAGGCCGGCGAGGCACTGCTGGTCGCGAACGACGACGACCGCGAGCGGGCGCTCTCGCGGGCGGCCGACAGCCTCGGAATCGCCCCGGACCGGCTCGACCGGGCGCTGTACGCCGACCGGGAGGAACGCCAGGTGCTCGTCGCGCTCGACGACCGGTACGATCCCGACGCCCTGCTCGCCCAGTACGACCTCTCGCTGGCCCAGACCGCGCTGTTCGACGCCCGCGAGATACGGATCCGAAGCGACGACCCCCGCCGGCTCGTCTCGGCGACAAAGCGCCTGGGGTTGCTCTACGAGGTCCGGAAAACGGGCTCGGGGCGAGAGCTCCTCGTCACCGGTCCCGACGCCCTGTTCCGGGCGACCCGTCGGTACGGCACCCGCTTTGCCCGTCTGCTCCGGGCCGTGGTCGAGGCAGGCGAGTGGGAGCTGACGGCGACGATCGACGACCACGGCACCGAACGAACCCTCGAACTCTCCGACGCCGATCCCCTGCGATCGCCCGATTCGGAGCCCGTCGTCGAGGTGAGCTACGACAGCGCGGTCGAGCGCGAGTTCGCGACCCGGTTTTCGGCGCTCGACCTCGACTGGGACCTCCAGCGTGAGCCCGAACCATTGGAAGTCGGTGCGAGCGTGATGATCCCCGACTTCGCGTTCGACTACGCCCACGCGGAGTTCCGGGTCCACTTCGAAATCATGGGGTTTTGGACCCCCGAGTACGTCGCAAAGAAGCTTGACCAGCTGGATCGCGTCGAGGACGTCGAGTTGCTCGTCGCGGTCGACGAATCGCTGGGCGTCGGGGAGGCTATCGAGGCACGCGATCACCGCGTCATCCCCTACTCGGGGACCGTGCGGATCAAGGACGTCCGTGACGCACTACGCCGCTACGAGGAGCGCCTCGTCGCCGCGAGCGCCGCCTCCCTCCCTGAGGCGCTCTCGCCCGAGGCGGACGCCCTTTCGATCGCCGCGCTCGCGGCCCGCCACGGCGTCAGCGAGGACGCCCTTGCAGACATCGACTTTCCCGAGCACGAACTGGTGGGACGGACCCTCGTCCGACCGGCCGTCCTCGGGAGGCTCGCGGAGCGCCTCGAAACCGGTCAGTCGCTCTCGGAGGCCGAAAGCGTCCTCGCGAAGGCGGGGATCACCGAGACCAGCGCCGTCCTCTCGCGACTGGGCTACCGCGTCGAGTGGGACGGCCTCTCCGGCGGTCGGCTCCGGTCGGCCGAGGAGTAGGCGACCTGCTGTAACCGAAAGAGTTTTTATTCAGAGGTGTGGAGTATGTATTACTTCCCGGTCCTGCTGATCCCCCCCCTCCCCACCCCAGTGGATTCGGGAAGTTTTTCCTTTCAGTGCTTCAGAGCGCGAGCCCCCGGAGCCGGACGACCGCGAGGCTCCCGACCGCGAGCGCCAACAGCACCCCGAGCGCGCCGTAAGCGACGCCCCAGCCCGCCAGATCCGCGAGCGTCCCGGTAACGACGCTTCCGAGCGCCCCCAGCAGCATGTAAACGGTCCGGACGAGTCCGAACCCCCGGTTCGTCTCGCCCTCCGAGAGCCGGACGATGTAGCGGTCCTGTAGGGGGGCGCTCCAGCTCATGGCGATTCCCGCGAGGACGACCCCAGCGACGACGACCGACAGCGAGGGGCCGACGACGAGCAGGGGGTAGGCGAGGATCCCGACCGCGAGCGTCGCCGCCAGCGTCGGGTCCCGACCGAAACGATCCGAGAGCGAGCCGATCGTGGGGGCGAACACCCCGTGGGCGACGAAGTACAGCGAGAAGAGAAGTCCGGCCAATGCCGTCGAGTAGCCGTGGCGCGCGATCAGGAAGGTGGGGAGAAACGAGGCAGTCGCCTGCCACGTAAAGGCCGCGATCACCGCGAGAACGGTGGTATAGGCGATCGCGGGTCGTGAGAGCAGTTCGACAAGCGTCCGGGGTTCGAACTGTTCGCGCAGCGGGCGCTCGGGGTGTTGTGGCTCGGTCTCGCGGACCCGCCAGGCGAACACCAACCCGACGGGGACCGCCGCGACGGTCCCCAACACGAGCGCGACCCGCCACCCGTAGCGCGCACCGACCGCCGCCGCCAACACGGGTGCCGAGAGGCCCGCGATCGGGCTGCCGGTGACGTGGAGCCCGATCGCCCGGCCCGTGTTCGAGAAGATGCGGGTCAGAAGCGTCGTCGCGACCACGTAGTGGAGTCCCGCGCCCGCACCGAGGAGGACGGCGAAGAGGCCGAAGGCGGCCATCGAAGGCGACAGCGCCAGTGCGGCGCTCGCGGCGGCGGTCACGAAAACGGCGGTGAGGATCACCCGCCGCTCGCCGTAGCGGTCCGCGAGGATGCCGGAGGGGAACTGCGAGAGGGCGTAGGCCGCCCACATCCCCGATAGCGCCAGCCCGATGGTTCCCGAGGAGGTTCCGAACTCCTCGACGATCAGCGGGACGACGGGGCTGATGACGAGGCGGGCGACCATCGTCGCGAAGAACGCCGCCGTACACAGGGCCAAGACGGTGTTGCGGTACTCCCAGCGCACTATCGGGGGTTGATCCGACCGCGGCTAAAACGTGTGGATAGCGGCCAGCGAGACGGCTTTTCCTATTCGAACTGTCCCGATTCGACGACGTAGATCACGACGCCGAAGGTGACCGCACCGAGACACGCCATCAGATTAGACACGAGCAACGACCGCCCGAACACGTATGACAGGACCATCGTCACGACGGCCCATGTGACCATCGCCAGAATCGCCGTCTGCACCGGTGTCGTCTCTGCGTTCCACTGATCGATGGCCATGTCCTCGTATGCGACTTTGATGATAAGAATCCACTGGCCGGGATCGCCTCCGTCCGGAGTTGGCGTCCCGAAGACGGGTGCTCAGTCCTCGCGCCGCCGCCCCTTCGGTACTACCGAGCGCAACTCGCCGTGGAGATACAGCCCCACACCGAGCGGTTCTCGCTCGCCGGCGATCTCGTGGGCGGCGATCAGATAGCCCCAGTCGCCGTCCCACTCGATCTCCTGATCCTCGCCGCGGACGAACGCCATCGCTTGCTCGGGGTCGAGGTCGATCACGTTTCGCGTCGCGCCCCGACCGAAGCGCTGGACGGCGTTGGTCGTCGGCTTCCAGTGCTCCTGGCGGGTCCTGAGGAACTTCATCCCCAGCCCTTCGATCTCGGTGGGCGAGGGGACCTCGTCATGGAAGATCCAGATCTTGCCCGCGCCTTTCTCCCAGAAGGTGTGCTCTGCGAACTTCTCGGAGCCGATCCCGAAGCGCTCGTCCCACCACTCGACGACTTCCTCGCGGGTGGCTCGCCCGTCGAGGTCGCGCTCCTCGTCGGTTTCGGGGAGCCGGTCGAAGCGCTGGCCCGAATTGCTCATCCCGTCACCTCCAGTTTCGCACAGAAAAAGCCACCAGTGTCGTTGTGATGCGGGTAGTATCGTCGTGCTTTCGCGACCGATTCGTGGTACCTTTCTCCCTGCCACTCGGTGACTCCCGGCCGGGAGTCGAGGGGGGTCTCGAACTCGACGACCCGGCAGTCCTCCTCTTCGAGGGCGTGATCCAACACGGCCTCGTTCTCCTCGGGGGCGAACGTACACGTCGAGTAGACGACGACACCGCCCTCGCGAGTCGCCTGGATCGCCCGTTTGAGGATCCCTTTCTGGACGCCGGAAACGCCCTCGACGTGCGAGAGGCTCCACTCGTCGAGGGTGTCGGGGCGCTTGCGGATGATCCCCTCACACGAGCAGGGGGCGTCGACGAGCACGCGATCGAAGGCGTCGAGCCCGACGGGCTTCAGCGAGAAGTTCCGGGCGTCCTGGCGGGTGACGGCAACGTTCGTCAGCCCGAGTCGCTCGGCGTTGAAGCGAAGCGCCGACAGGCGCCCGAGGTTGTTGTCGTTAGCCACGACCAGTCCGGTGTCGTCCATCAATGCGGCGATCTGGGCAGTTTTGCCCCCTGGTGCGGCACACGCATCGAGTACCCGCTCGCCGGGGTCGGGCGAGAGTACCGTCGCCGGCAGCGAGGAGACCTCCTCCTGACCGTGGATCCAACCGTGGAAATAGGGCCACGTGTTGCCCGGCTTGTTGGTGTCGAGTTCGAGGACGGTCGGGTTCCAGTCGCGATCCCGGTAGCCGACGTCCTCCGCCTCGAGGGCGCGTTTCGTCCGTTCGACGCCGGCCTTGATCGTGTTCACGCGGACGACCGAGGGCAGCGACCGCTCGCAGGCGGCGAGAAAGGCCTCGAAGTCGTCGACGAGCGGTTCGTACCGCGAAAGGACCTCCATCGCTTCCCGCTAGCCCGGTGGCTCGCTTGTGGGTTTCGCTATCCTTCGGGGGCTTTTGCCTCCTTGAACTCGGCGTGTTCGACCCATTCTTCGAGCGACGGGACGCTGTGATACCGGGCGGTCTCGCTTCGCTCGTCGTATTCGACCGCGTTCGTCGCGACTAGCTCAGGTATGTGTCGATTTCGGAGGTCCTCAGCGATCCGCTTTGGGGCGCCCTCGTCGATTCCCCCCCTCCAGTTTACGGACTCGCCTCGTCAACTGCTCGACCGTCAACACGTTCCCCTCCGCCCCGCGCAGCGCGTACAGTACGTATCGCTTGCGGCGATCGCTCAATACCCCGAACACCGTATCGAGGGAGAGCCCCGATGGAACCGTTACCGTGTTCATTCTAGTTTGATTCTATACATTCTACTATTGAATAATATGTAAATAGTCTGTAATACTATGTGTAGTGTCATTTCTACACTCTCTTGTTCACCATCCCTGTAGATGAATGTCATACTTGGTACACCACTAACGGATCCGCCGTCGAGACGATCGAGTTCATGACGGTCGGACGAACGTCGGTCCGACAGCGACGGCGTGGCGTCGTCGATCAAGTCCGGCCAACGGGGCCCGACGAGCGGCCCTACCGCTTCGTACCGGCAGTAACTACTTATCGAACGGTCCTGAAATCGGATCAACAATGGTCGGGTGGAACGCGGGTGTGGGCGCGCTCGTCGGGTCGGTGATCGGCGCCCTCGCGGCGATGTCGTTCGGCCCGTCCGGGTGGGTGCTCGGCGGCGGGGTAGCGGGACTCGTCGTCGGGGCGAGCAGTCCCGACCTCGCGGCCGCCTTGTTTCACGGCGCGGGGTCCGGCGGATTCGCCGGACTCGCCTTCGCCATCGTCTTCGGTTTCGGGATCGGGGTTCGCCTCGCACTCGCGTCGGGGGACCTCGCGCTGCTGGCGTGGGGTCTCAACCCGTTTTTCGCCGTAGCCATCGTCTACGGGGTGGGCTGTGCCGTCATCGCCTCCGTCACCGGTGGGCTCGCCTACTGGCTGCGGCGTGATTTACGTGCGCGGTTCGTCGGGTGAGCACCGGGTTCGACCGCTGTCAGCGCTCGGCTGCGAATCGAGGGGGCAGTCGTCCGAGGCCCTATCCGAGGAACGTTCCGAGGTGGGGGTGGCGCTCGATGAGCGTTTGGTCACCGACCTCGTAGTTCTCGACGATCCGGTCCACCCCGAGGATGCGTCCGGCCCCGAACGCCGCCAGCGCGAGGAAGACCAGCAGGTACAACAGGGGCTCAGTGACGAGAGTTCCCTCGGTCGCGATCGACCAGTTCCCGAGGTAGAACAGCACCATCATGAACACGCCCGAGAACGCCGCCAGTCGGGTGAGAAAACCCACGAGCAGCCCAAGCCCAATGAAGAGCTCACCCCACGCGACGAGCACGTTCACCGCTTCGAGCGCCGGAGGGGTCGCGGCGATCCATGCGAGAAAGCCGCTGATGGGGCTGGCTCCTGCGCCAAGCAGGTACCCCTGTGCGTCGAACCCGCCGAGGACCTTCCCGAGCCCGTTCTGGACGAACGCGATTCCCGCGATCACCCGCAGCGCCAGTACGACCCAGACGCTCGCACCGTGGAGGCGCCCGCCGAGCGTGATTCCAGCGACCGTGTGTTCGAGTTGATTCGTCGCCATATCCTGATTCGTCTCCGGATCCACGACCACCGAGTATAGCCGTTCTGATGGATTCATCCGGTCAACGACCCGCTCGAAGGAGGAACAGTCACGCGTGCTAATTCGCCCGCTCTGACCTGTCGGCCCGCCCGAACCGACGACCGCCAGTCCCTTTATTGAGATGGCCCGCGTCGCTCAGGCATGGCACGCATCGACGTACGCGAGGAGTCGATCTCGCTCGACGAGCCGTTCCTCGTCGAGGGGCTACCGGGTGTGGGACTGGTCGGCAAGATCGCGGTCGATCACCTGATCGAGCAGTTCTCGATGACCCACTACGCGAACGTCCACTGCGAGGGGCTCCCGCGGATCGGGGTGTATCACGAGGACGACGACGAACTCAAGGCACCCGTCAGGCTCTATGCCGACCCCGAGCGGGACCTGCTCGCCCTCCAGAGCGAGGTGCCGGTCTCGGGATCGGGCGCGCCCGAGTTCGCCGCCTGCGTCTCGGGCTGGTTCGAGGAACGTGCGGTGACGCCGATCTACCTCAGCGGCTTTCCGACCGAGAAGGACGGCTCCCCGGAGGTGTATGGTGTCGCGACCGGCGAGGCGAGTACACACCTCGACCGGGCGGGGATCGTCCCCCCGCGCGAGACGGGCTTCATCAGCGGTCCGACCGGCGCGTTGCTCAATCGGGCGGTCGAAACGGACTCCGACAGCGTGGGGCTGGTCGTCGAGACCGATCCGCAGTTCCCCGATCCCGAGGCTGCACGCGCGCTGATTCAGGGCGGGATCGGTCCGATCACCGAGATCGAAGCCGAGGTGGACCAGCTCGTCGAACAGGCCGAACAGATCCGCGAGCAGCGCGAACAGCTCGCAGAGCGGATGCGACAGGCCGGCGAGGACGAGAGCACGCAGGCCAAACCCCTCGGAATGTATCAGTAACTCTTCCGATACGGGCATCTCATCGACTCTACGTACTTATGAGTCGGTTCGATGTACTCTCGAAATAGTTATACGTGTCCTGTCTGTAGGATCGTATAGACACAGATGTGGCAGGAATCCCGTAGCGAGGTGAGCGCGTGCGCGCGGCAGACCGCCTGATCGATCTCGTCACGGGACGCAGTCGACTCGTCGTCGCCGTCTTCCTGGTCTTCACGCTCCTGATCGGGAGCGGCGTCGGCGGACTCGCTCAGTCCTCGTCGCTCGACCAGTTCCAGACCGACAGTGTGGAGGCCGACAAACAGGCCTACATCGACGAGCACTACGGTGCCGAGGAGAACACCACGACGGCCCAGTTGATCGTTCGCGAGGAAAACGCCCTCTCGAAGGAATCGCTGATCGCGAGCCTCGAACTGCAGGCGGCGTTTCGCGAGAACGAGACGATAAACGGAACGCTCGCCGACGAGCCGTTCGGTGATCTGGCTGACGTCGTCGCCACCGCCGCGATCCGCGGGGAACGTGCCGACGAACTGGAAACGCGGTCCGAGGCCCTCGACGCGCGCGGCGAGGCCCTCGACGAGCGACGCCAGCGACTCGAAGCTCAGGGCGAGGAACTGGCATCCGAGGGCGAGGCCCTCGAAGCACGCGGCGAGGCTCTCGAGGAAGACGCCGGCGAACTCGAAGCCGACGCCGCCGAACTAGAGGAGCGCCAAGCGCGACTCGAAGCCGACCGAACCGACCTCGAGGCCCGCGGCGCGTTCATGGCCGAGACGCTCAACGAGACCGGCGATCTACGGGACGCCTACGACGACAGCGAGATCACCGAGACCGAGTACGAAACGGGCATCGCGGACCTCGACGCCGCGGCCCGAGAGCGCCTTCCCGACGGGGAGTACGCCGCTTTCGCACCCCTGATCGACGACGTGGCCGGCGCACAGGCCGAACTGAACGCACTCGACGCACGATTCCAGGCAGGCGAGATCACGCAGGCGGAGTACGAGGACCGAAGCGCCGAACCCGCCGCGGAGATCGAGGCCGCCTACGACGCCATCGAGGGCGAGGTGCTCGCCCCGGCGGGCGCCGATCTGGCTGAGCGCGGCGAGGCCTTTGAAACCGACGCCAGCCGATTAGAGGAGCGCCAGCAACGCCTCGGGGAACGCGGTGACGCCCTTGCGGACGACCGCGCGGCACTCGAGTCCCGAAGCGAGGAACTCGACGCCGAGGGGGAGGCACTCGAAACCGACGCCGCCGAACTGGAGGACGACGCCGCGGCGCTCGAAGACGACTCCGAGGCGATCGCGGAGATCGACCCCGATCGGGACGAGCGGATCGCTCAACTCCAGTCGATGAACCAGTCGGAGATCGACAAGGTACTCGAATCGGTACTCTCGGAGGACGCCCCCCGGGAGGTCTTCGCGTTCCTGCCGACCGACTACGAGCCAGGATCGACGAGCGCCGACGCCCGCGCGATCTACGTCACCCAGACCGCCGGGGACGGGGCGGCCATCGAGGGCGAAGCACCACCCTCGTTGATCGACTCGCAACTCGCGATGGACGGGATCGTCGAGGAACGCTTCGACTCGGCGTTCGTCTTCGGTTCGGGTATCATCTCCGACGAGATCGAGCGCTCGCTGACGGATAGTCTGGGTATCGTCCTCCCGCTGGCGTTGGGGTTCGTCGTCTGCGTGCTTGCGATCGCCTACCGGGATCCCCTCGACATCGTCCTCGGTGGCGTGGGCATCCTCGTCGTGTTGCTGTGGACGTTCGGCTTCATGGGCTGGATCGGGATCGCGTTCAATCAGATCATGATCGCCGTGCCGGTGTTGCTCGTGGGGCTGTCGATCGACTACGCCATCCACGTGTTCATGCGCCACCGCGAGCGGCGCGAAGAGAGCGCCGAGGGCTCGCGCCGCGCGATGGCCATCACCCTCTCGGGGCTCGGACTGGCGCTGATCTGGGTCACGGCGACCGCGGTGATCGGCTTCCTCTCAAACCTCGTCAGCCCCGTTGGCCCGATCCGGGAGTTCGGGATCGTCAGTGCCGTCGGCATCGTCTCGGCGCTTCTCGTTTTCGGCCTGCTGATCCCCGCGTCGAAGGTCGAACTCGACGCCGCCCTCGAATCACGGGGCTACGACAGGCGGCGGCGGGCCTTCGGGACCGGTGGGGGTCCGGCGAGTGACTTCCTCGCGCTGGGTGGGCGGGCCGCACGCCGAGCTCCCTGGGCGGTGATCGTCCTCGTGCTCGTGCTTACGGCGGGGGCGGCCTACGGGGCGGCGGGCATCGACACCTCCTTCTCACAAGAGGATTTCATCGCGGACGATCCGGCCGACTGGATGCAGGACCTGCCCGAGCCGCTGGCCGTGGGCCAGTACGACTCGAAGGCGAACCTCGAATACGTCAACGAGAACTTCCTGCGCGAGGACACCCAAACCGAGGTGCTCGTCGAAGGCGATATCACCCGCGATGACGCGCTCTCCCGTCTTGCCGAGGCCGAATCGCGGGCCGCCGAAAGCGACTCGGCGGTAGTGCTCTCGAGTGGCGAGGCCGATCTCACGAGTCCGCTGTCGGTCATGGAGTCGGTCGCCGAGGAGGACGAGGAGTTCAACGAGACGTTCGCCGCCGCGGACACCACCGGCGACGGCGTGCCCGACGAAAATATCGAGGAAGTCTACGATGCGCTGTTCGCGGCCGACGAGAACGCCGCCCAGGAGGTCGTCTATCGGACCGATTCCGGCGAGTACGAGTCGTTCCGGCTCGTGATCTCGATCGAGGGCAGCGCCGACACCGATCGGGCGAGCGAGGAGACGCGTGCAGTCGCTACGATCCTCGACGGCGACGGGCTGGAGGCGACCGCAACCAGCCAGCTGATCGTCTTCGGGATCGTCGAGCAGGAACTCCTTCGAACCGTTGTCGAGAGCATGCTCGTCACCCTCGTGGCGGTCTTTGCTTTCCTCATGCTCGCCTATCGGTGGACCCACGGCAGCGCGGTCCTCGGGGCCGTGACGCTGGTGCCGATCGTCCTCTCGGTGGCGTGGATCCTCGGGACGATGTACCTCCTGGAGATTCCCTTCAACGTCATGACCGGGACGATCACCAGCCTCACGATCGGGCTCGGTGTGGCGTACAACATCCACATGACCGAGCGATTCTTGCTCGAACGCGAGCGCGATTACGGCCTCTTCGAGGCGCTCGACCGCAGCGTCCGCGGGACCGGCGGGGCGCTTCTGGGGAGTGCTGCGACCACCGTCGGCGGCTTCGGCGTGCTCGTCTTCGCCATCCTCCCGCCCCTCCAGCAGTTCGGCCTCATCACGGGGTTGACGATCGTGTACGCCTTCCTCGCGAGCGTGTTCGTCCTGCCGAGCCTGCTTGCGGTCTGGGCGCGGTATCTCGGCCCTGACAGGGGCCACTCGACGGGGACCGAAACCGCGACGCCGGCCGGCACCTCGGATTAGCTTCATCCCCTTCGAGAACGTAGGAAGGAGTATGGCAGACCTCGAAGAAAACGTCGAGGAGTTCCTCGACGACGCCGGGTACGTGCTTTCGGAGTACGAACAGGGATACATGGACGCCGACGCGGCGCTGTCGGTGCTTTCGGGCCACGTCGAGGACCTCCGCGAGGAGTTTCGCGGATAGGTAGCAAACGTTATGCGCGGGCGGGCCGCGCACCAACCCATGACGGAGTTCTCACGACGTGTCGAGTCGGTCTCGATCAGCGGGATCCGCGAGGTGTTCGAGGCAGCGGGCGAGGAGGCGATCAACCTCGGGCTCGGCCAGCCCGACTTTCCGACGCCGACCCACGCCCGCGAGGCCGCAATCGAGGCCATCGAATCGGGCGCGGTCGACGCTTATACCTCCAACAAAGGGACCAGAGAGCTACGCGAGGCGATCGCCGCGAAGTACGACCGGGAGTACTCCCAGTCCATCGACCCCGGGGACGTGATCGCGACGTCCGGAGGCAGCGAGGCGCTGCATCTGGCCATCGAAGCCCACGTCGACCCCGGCCAAGAGGTGCTCTTTCCGGACCCGGGGTTCGTTTCCTACGACGCCCTGACCCGGATCGCAGACGGAGTTCCGAACCCCCTCGAACTCCGCGAGGACCTCACGCTCTCGCCCGAAACGGTCGAGAACGCGATCACCGACGAGACTGCGGCGTTCATCGTCAACAGCCCCGCTAACCCAACGGGGGCGGTCCAAAGCGAGGCGGACATGCGCGAGTTCGCCCGGATCGCAGACGAACACGACGTCCTGTGCATCAGCGATGAGGTCTACGAACACATCGTCTTCGACGGCGTTCACCGCTCGCCCATGGAGTTCGCCGAGTCGGACAACGTCGTCGTCGTCAGCGCCTGCTCGAAGACGTATTCGATGACCGGCTGGCGACTCGGCTGGATCACCGGCTCGAACCGGCGGATCGAGCGCATGCTGCGGGTGCATCAGTACGCCCAGGCGTGTGCGAGCGCGCCGGCCCAGTACGCCGCCGAGGCCGCCCTCTCGGGTCCCCAAGAGCCCGTCGAGGAGATGGTCGAGACCTTCGAACAGCGCCGGGACCTCGTTCTCGACGGGCTGACCGACATGGGTCTCGAAACGCCGACCCCGAAGGGTGCCTTCTATGCGATGCCGAAGGTGCCCGAGGGCTGGGTCGAGGAAGTGATCGACCGGGGCGTGGTGGTCGTCCCCGGCGAGGCCTTCGGCGAGGGTGGGGCGGGCTACGCCCGACTCTCGTATGCGACCGGCACCGACGAGTTGGAGGCGGCGCTGTCGATCATGCGCGAGGCGACGCGGGCGGTGCGCTGACGATCGGGTCGCAGTGACACCCGAGTTATAACTCCGTTGGATCTATCGCCATCGACGGGCGTTTATCCGAATCCGAGTAACGTTCGTGAGAATGGTGGGATCCGATCCGGCGTATCGGCGCCGCGGGGCCGTTCGAACGGGACGACGAATCGATGGCGGGGACACGAGTCGGAGTGTGCGATGGACGTAGCCAACCGCCTGCTTGACGCCGACAGCGACCACAGCCAGTTCGTCTACGTTATCGCTGCCATCGCCGCACTCAACGGGCTGTTGTTCGGATTCGACGTCGGCGTCATCTCCGGGGCGTTGCTCTACATCGACCAGTCCTTTACCCTCTCGCCGTTCATGCAGGGGCTCGTGACCAGCAGCGTGCTCGTGGGGGCG
This sequence comes from Halalkalicoccus jeotgali B3, assembly GCF_000196895.1. Taxonomy (NCBI): domain Archaea; kingdom Methanobacteriati; phylum Methanobacteriota; class Halobacteria; order Halobacteriales; family Halalkalicoccaceae; genus Halalkalicoccus; species Halalkalicoccus jeotgali. The sequence continues at coordinate 2,301,224 of NC_014297.1, read as the reverse complement.
ATGATCGGGGCGGCCACCGGCGGGAAGTTGGCGGATCGATTCGGCCGCCGCCGGCTGACGCTCGCGGGCGCGGTCGTGTTCTTCGTGGGCTCGTTCGGGATGGCCCTCTCGCCGACGCTCGGCTGGCTGATCGTCTGGCGGGTCGTCGAGGGTGTCGCCGTCGGCGTCGCCTCGATCGTCGGCCCGCTGTACATCGCCGAGACGGCCCCATCGGACGTCCGGGGAGCGCTCGGCTTCCTCCAGCAGCTGATGATCACCATCGGCATCCTGCTGGCCTACGGCGTCAACTACCTCTTCGCACCGGAGTTCCTCGGGATCATCGGCTGGCGCTGGATGCTCTGGTTCGGCGCGGTGCCCGCTGCGGTGCTTGCGATCGGGACGTACTTCCTCCCCGAGAGCCCGCGCTGGCTCGTCGAGAACGAACGGGTCGAGGAGGCCCGAAGCGTGCTCTCGCGCATCCGCGAGACCGACGCGGTCGACGAGGAGATCGAGGGCATCCGCGAAGTCAGCGAGATCGAGGAGGAGGGGGGCCTCTCGGACCTGCTCGAACCGTGGGTCCGCCCGGCGCTGATCGTCGGCGTCGGACTGGCGATCATCCAGCAGTTCAGCGGAATCAACACGATCATCTACTACGCGCCGACGATCCTCAGCAACATCGGCTTCGGCGACATCGCCTCGCTGGCCGGAACCATCGGCGTCGGGGTCGTCAACGTGGCGCTGACGGTCGTCGCCGTCCTGTTGGTCGATCGCGTCGGTCGGCGACCCCTGTTGCTCGTGGGCACTGCGGGGATGACCGTTATGCTCGGTATTCTGGGACTCGGGTTCTTCCTGCCCGGTCTGTCGGGGATCGTCGGCTACGTGACGCTGGGGAGTATGTTCCTCTACGTCGCCTTCTACGCGATCAGCCTCGGGCCCGTGTTCTGGCTGCTGATCTCCGAGATCTACCCGCTTCGGATCCGCGGGACCGCAGAGGGGGTTGCGAGCGTCTTCAACTGGGGGGCGAACTTCCTCGTTGGCCTGACCTTCCTCCCGCTGATCGACCGGATCGGCGAGGGCTATTCCTTTTGGATTCTCGGGGTCTTCTGTCTGCTCGCGTTCGTGTTCATCTACACGCGCGTCCCCGAGACGATGGGCCGGTCGCTCGAGGAGATCGAGGCCGACCTGCGCAGCAACGCCATCATGGGCCCCGACGGGGACAGCGAGGTCTCGGAACGCCAACACCGTTCCGATTGAGGGCGGCGGTCGGCGCGGCGGCTCAGTCCCGAACCAGCACGTCGAGCACGGTCGGCCCCTCGCTTTCGACCGCCCGCCCGACCGCGGGAGCGATCCCCTCGGGTGTTTCGACTAATTCGGCGTCCGCGCCGTGGCTCTGTGCGTTCGTCACGAGATCCACCGGCGGCTCGAAGTCCATTCCCACGTAGTCGTGATCGGCGTCCTCGCCGCCGAAGAGCCCGATCGTGTTGTCCTTCAGGATGCGGTAGTTGCGGTTGTCGGCGATTACGACTGTTAGATCGACGTCGTGGCGTGCCGCCGAGTAGAGCGTGTGGGGATAGTAGAGGTACGAACCGTCGCCGACGAACCCGAGGACGGTCCTCGACCCCTCGTGTTCGCTTTCGGCGATGGCCGCGCCGACCGACGCAGGAAGGCCGTAGCCCAGCCCGCCGCCTTTGTTCGAGATCATTCCCTCCGCCGCAAGCGGCCAGCGGGTGAGCAGTGCGTACTTCGCGGTGACGCCCTCGTCGACGATGTAGGCGTCCGGGGCGCTCTCGATGAGCGCCTCGGCCAGTTCGGCCTTCGACGCCCGCGGATCGTCCTCCGTACCCCGTCCGATCGAGTCGAGCGTGTCGGCGAGCCCGGCTTTCGTCTCTTCTACCCGGTCGAGTCGCTCCTTTCGTACCCCCGCTTCGAGGTCGATTCGCTCCGCGAGCGCACGCATGACCTCGCCGGGATCGCCCAGGACGGCGGCGTCGGCGGGCTGGTGTTTCCCGAGTTCCCACGCGTCCGGCCCGAGATGGATGCAGGTCGTTTCGGAATCGATGAGGGGGTTCTCGTGGCGGGTCAGCGTCGTGTTGGTCGAACAGCCCGCGAAGACGAGCGTGTCCGCCCCCATCACCCGCGCCGCGAGGCCCTCGTCGGGTGGGATGTACGATACCCACTGGTCGTGCGTCGTCGGGAAGTTCACCTCACACGAGAGGATCTCGCCGTGAACCCGTAGACCCGCCGTTTCGGCCAGTGTCACAGCGGCGTCGACCGCGTCGCTCCCCGCGCGAGCGATTTGATCGCCCACGATCATGGTCGGGGCCTCGGCCGCCGTGAGCAGCTCCGCGGCTCGCGCGAGTTGGGTGGGGTCTCCCCCACCGGCGGTCGGGATTTCGCCCAGCCGTTCGGGCTCCGCGTCCGTCTCGGCCAGCATGGTATCGAGCGGGAGGCCGAGAAAGACCGGGCCGGTCGGCGGGGTCAGCGCCGTCCGGAACGCCCGCCGGATCATCGCTGGCAGCGCAGCCACGTCCAGCACCTCGGCACTCCACTTGGTGAACTCCTCGGCGAGGCTCACGAGATCGCCCGAGAGGATCGGCTCCTCGTGGCGGAAGTCGGTGCTGTGGTTGCCCGCCGTGACGACCACCGGCGCGCCGGCGACCTTCGCGGCGTAGAGGTTCCCGAGCCCGTGAGCGAGCCCCGGCGCGAGATGCAGGTTCGCCACGCCAACCGGGCACACGTCGGGATCGCTATGGGCGTGATAGCGCCGGGTACTCGCGTAGCCGCCGGCCATCCCGACCGCGATGTCCTCGTGCAGTCCCAGAATGTACTCGATATCGCTTGCCGCAAGCGATTTCAAGACTGGGAGTTCGGTCGTGCCGGGGTTACCGAAGACGTACGAGACGCCGTACTGTTCGAGCGCGTCGACGAAGCAATCCGCGCCGGTGTAGCTCTCACTCATGTGATTAATTGCCGTACGAACGAGTATCAATCCATACGCTTTCGCCGGTCGACCGGACCGCCGTCACACCCCGAACCGCACCCGAACGTACTCCCGGACCCGCTCGGCGGAGCGATCGTCATGGTGATCGAACGCCCACGCCCGAACGCGCTCGCGCTCGTCGGCGTGTGCCTCGGGCGAGTCGAGAACGAGATCGAGCGCGTCGAGCAGCCCGTCGAACGTCTCGGCGACGGGGCCGGGGGTGAGCTGTTCGTACGCGTGATAAAATCCCGGACGGTGCTCGTAGCGCTCGCGGTCGTAGGCGTAGAAGGCGACCGGGCGATCGAGCAGGAGGAAGTCGAAGTAAACGGACGAATAGTCGGTTACGAGCGCGTCGGTTTCCCGGAGCAAGGGATAGATATCGGAGCCCGCCGGGAGGAGACGGATGCGGTCGAAGCGGTCGGGATCGAAGTCGGGGTCGCTGAAGGGGTGAAGTTTCACGACCAACGCCGCGTCACGCTCGGCGAGGAACCGGTCCAGGCGCTCGAAGTCGACGTGTTCTCCGGGGTCGGACCCGTCCTCGCGGTAGGTCGGCAGGTAGACGAGCAGCCGCTCCGCGTCGATGTCCTCGTGGATCCCACGGGCGCTTTCGGGCTGGCCGACGTCCTCGCCGGGGATCTCGCGAAACAGGGCGTCGTTTCGCGGGTAGCCCGTAACCGGCAGATCGGAATCGATCCGGAACGCCGAGCGAAACGCGTCGGCCAGCCCGGCCGCCGTCAGGGTCAACGCGTCGAACTGCCGGTAGGTGTACGAAAGGCCGAGACGCTCTCGGATCGAGAACTCCTCGAAGCTCGGCGCGTCCGCGGCGATACGCTTCAGCGGGACGCCGTGCCAGAGCTGGACGACCCTCGCCCCGCCGGTCGGCCACAGCGCCATGTCGGTCATCGTACCGGTGACGAAGACCACGCCCGCCCGGAGCATCGTCAGTCGTCCCCGGAGCGAGTCCGTGCGGTAGGCCTCGAACCCGTTTTCGCGAAGCTCGTGGACGGTCGCCGCGCGCTTCGAGAGCCAGACCGGCCGGATCGATTCCTCCTCCTGCAGGGCCAAAAAGAGGTACTTGGTGTTGCCCTCGAAGGCCTCGCCGCCGCGCGTTCCGAAGACCCACAGCGACTCGTCGCGCGGGAGAGGATGGACGAGGCGGTGGGCGAGGATCGAGAGTCCCGGAACGCCCACTCAGGCCTCTCCCCAGAGCTGCTGGCCGGTCCGGAGGTCCTCGCGGTCGTCGATCTCGATCCACTCCTCGTGGACTTCGACGACGCCGATCGACCGGTCGGTCGCCAGCCGGTCAAAGGCGGTCTCGTACCACTCGTTCGTCAGGCCGCGCTCGACGAGGTTATCGAGACAGCGGATCAGCGCCGACGCCTCGTCGGGCTCGAACTTACAGAGCCCGATGAATTCGCCGTCGGCGCGGTCGATCCCCTTGCCGATCGCGCGGACCCGTCCGTCCTCGACGGCGACTTTCATGCTCTCGTCGGTCAGGTCGGTGACCCTGTCGACGACCAGCGCCGACCCCTCGCGCTCGCGGAGCCTGTCGAGGCAGGCGGTCGGAAACAGCGTATCGGAGTTGACGAGCACGAACCCCTCCCGGAGCCGTTCGCGCGCCAGCCACAGCGAGTAGCTGTTGTTCGTCTGCTGAAACGTCTCGTTGTGGACGAACTCGAAGTCGAGCCGGTCGTCGCGCTGGCAGAACGAGCGGACCTGTTCGGCCTCGTAGCCGGTGACGACGGTCACTCGTTCGTAGCCGGCGTCAGCGAGCGAATCGAGGATGTGTCCGAGAATGGGATGGCCGTTGACGGCCAGCAGCGTCTTCGGCGTGCCGTCGGTAAGCGGCTGGAGCCGACTGCCGAGCCCCGCGGCGAGCACTACTGCGTGAACGCCTTCAGCCCCTGCGTGAGAACTCATAACTGTGTTGTAATCCACGAGTAGCGGCAAAAACGCAGGGGGCTGTTCTCGCCGGGTGAATATGTAGAACCGATTCGGGTGACGGCTCGCCCTCGCTCGTTTCAGTTCTCCGCGGGCGTTCGAAGCCGCGCAGCGACAGTCGTGTTCGAGGCAGCGATGGCGAGATGGGGAAGACCTCGCGGGAATTACAGCGGCTCCTCGCCCTCGATGATCCGTTCGGCTCGTGTCGCCAGCGCCGGGACGCGCTCACGCATCTTCGGATACATCGGGTCGTCGGAGTTCCCCTCCAGATACCGCCGGAAGAACATCTCGCCGAGCGCGGCGAGTTTGTACACAGCGAGCGCGCGGTAGAACTGCTCGTGCTCGAACTCGAATCCAGTTCGTGACTCGTATCGGTCGACCAACTCCTCGCGGGTGGAATAGCCCTCCCGCTCCATGAACCGGGCGGTGAGCTCGGGGATCGCCGGCTCGGGGTCCTTCGGGTCGCGCCAGTAGGAGAGCATCCAACCCAGATCCGCGAGCGGGTCCCCCAGCGTACTCATCTCCCAGTCGAGGACCGCTACCAGATCCGGCGGCGTCCCGGGCGCGAACAGCACGTTATCGAGCTTGTAATCGCCGTGGACCAGCGTGTGTGGGTGCGAGTTCGGTTTGTTCGCTTCCAACCAGTCGCCGACCTCCTTGAGCGTCCGGACCTCCCGTTCCTCGCTCGTGACCTCGGTGGCCCACTCGATCTGTGTGCCCCACCGTTCGACCTGCCGATCGGTGTAGCCCGCGGGTCGGCCGAACTCGCCCAACCCCACCTCCTCCGGGTCGACTTCGTGGATAGCGACGAGCGAATCGACGAGTTCACCGCCGATCTCTTCCCTGTGATCGGCGAACCGCTCGGGTTCGTGCTCCCTGAGAACGTCGCCGTCGACCCGACTCATCACGTAGAAGTCACTGCCGATCACGTCGTGGTCCTTGCAGGCGAGCAGGGTGTCGGGAAGCGGGACGTCAGTCCCCTGCAGCGCGTCCATCACCCGGTACTCCCGGAGCACGTCGTGGGCGGTGTCGGCGGTCTCGCCCGGCGGCGGGCGACGGATTACTAACTCTCCTTCGCCCCACGTCACGAACAGCGTCTCGTTGGAGTGTCCCTCCTGATGGTGGGAGACCGAGTACTCCTCGACGGGGCCGAGTTCGCCTTCGAGATAGTCGGCAAGCGCCTCCTCGTCGACGAGGCGCTCGAAGTACGTCTCGTTCGCATCGGTCATGGGGTCAGTATTCCCCCGTCGTATGAATAGCTATGGGACGGGATTACCAACCGACACTCGCTTGGGGGAATCCTTTTACAGTGTATCTCCGATACACCCGTATGGAGTACGACGACACACGGCGCGCACGCGAGTTCGCCAGCCGGACCCGCGAGTTTCTCGAGGAAGAAGTGATCCCCGTCGAACGGGAGGTTCTGGGGAGCGGCCCGGCTTCGGAGGAGCAACTCGAAACGCTGCGCGAGGCCGCCCGCGAGCGCGAACTGTATGCCCCGCACCTCCCCGAGGAGTACGGGGGACAGGGCCTGAGCTACCGCGATATGTTACCCGTCTTCGAGGCCGCCGGCCGGAGCCTGCTGGGACCGGCCGCCCTCAGGGTCGACGCCCCGGACGAGGGCAACATGCACACCCTCGAACTGTTCGGAACCGACGAACAGAAAGGCGAATGGTTGGAACCGCTCGTTGCCGGGGAAGCTCGTTCAGGATTCTCGATGACTGAGCCGATCCAGGGGGGCGGGTCGGACCCGAAGATGCTCGAAACCGAGGCGGAAAAGGAGGGTGACGAGTGGATCCTCGACGGGCACAAGTGGTGGACGACGCAGGGATCGGAGGCCGACGTGCTGATCGTGATGGCGCGCACGGACCCGGAGGCCCATCCCTACGCCGGCTGTTCGCTCTTTCTCGTCCCGAGCGACACCGAGGGGGTCGAAATCGTCCGTGACATCCCCCATGTGGGTGGCGAAGTCACGGGGATGAGTCACGCCGAAATCCGCTACGACGGGGTTCGGATCCCCGAGGAGAACCTGCTCGGCGAGCGCAACGAGGGCTTTTCCCACGCCCAACAGCGCCTCGGCCCCGCGCGTCTCACCCACTGCATGCGCTATTCGGGAATGGCCGAACGCGCACTCGACGTGACGAAGGCCTACGTCAGCGAGCGCGAGGCCTTCGGGGAATCGCTCGGCGAGAAACAGTCGGTTCGCTTTACGATCGCCGAAGCGGAGACGAACCTGCACGCCGCCCGGACGATGGTGCGCCACGCTGCCCGCGAGATCGATTCGGGCGGCGAGGCCCGGATCCCCGTCTCGATGGCGAAGGTCTTTGCGGCGAACACGGTCCAGGACGTGATCGACGACTGTCTCCAACTGTGTGGTGCAAACGGCATCGGCAAGGACCTCCCGATCGCCGACTTCTACGAGAACGTCCGGCAGTTCCGACTGGTCGACGGGGCCGACGAGGTCCACAAGCGCGTGATCGCCCGCGAGGCCCTCAACGACATGGACCCACGGGAGATCGAGGCGATCACGCGCTACGAAGGGTAATCGCTCACGGGACGAATTCTTATTAACGATGGATGGAAACACAGTTATTGTACTACCAATGGTAACCACATCTCACTGCGAGGCGGGACGATGAGCGGGCGGTTCGAGGTCGACGGGCAGGTCGCGATCGTGACGGGGGCATCGAGCGGGATCGGTCGGGCGATCGCCGAGCGTTTCGCCGAGGGTGGGGCAAGCGTCGTCGTCTGCTCGCGCGAACAGGGAAACGTCGACCCGGTTGCCGAGGGGATCGAGGACGCGGGCGGCGAGGCGCTGGCCGTCGAGTGCGACGTGACCGACAGGGACGCCGTCGAGGCGCTGGTCGAAGCGACTGTCGAGGAGTTCGGCGGACTCGACTGCCTCGTCAACAACGCGGGCGCGAGTTTCATGGCCGGATTCGACGACATCAGCGAGAACGGCTGGGAGACTATCGTCGATATCAACCTCACCGGTACCTACCACTGCACGCAGGCGGCCGGCGAGCATCTCAAACAGGCCGGCGGGACGGTGATCAACCTCGCGTCGGTAGCGGGCCAACGGGGCTCGCCGTATATGAGCCACTACGGTGCGGCGAAAGCGGGGATCATCAACCTCACGACGACCCTCTCGGCGGAATGGGCTGGCGACGACGTCAGAGTCAACTGCATCGCGCCGGGGTTCGTCGCGACGCCGGGCGTCGAGTCCCAGATGGGCGTTTCGGCCGACGAGATCGACCGCGCGTCGGTCGAGCGCCGGATCGGTCTCTCCGAGGAGATCGCCGATATCGCCCAGTTTCTTGCGAGCCCCGCCTCCTCCTACGTCATCGGGGAGACGATCACTGCCGGCGGGGTCCCGCGCGTCGAGGAGACCCCAGAGGTCTGAACGACCGCCCCGCTCCTCCAAACCCGTTCGCGGTCGTCACTCGAGTTCGGAATCGGTCGGCAGTCGGACGACCGACAGCCAGTAGCGCTCGGTCGCGAGGATCGTCTTGATGAACTCGCCCGGATCGACCGGTTTCGTCAGATAGGCGTTCGCGGCGAGTTCGTAGGACCGAACGACGTCTTCCTGTGCGCTCGACCCGGTGAGGACGATGACCGGAACGTCCCTGCAGTCCGGATCGGACCGGAGTTCTTCGAGCACCTCGTCGCCGTTCTTGCGCGGGAGGTTCAGATCGAGCAGGACGAAGTCGGGACGGGGCGCGTCGGCGTGGTCGTTTCGCTGAAAGAGGAAATCGAGCGCCTCGACGCCGTCGGTGACGACGTGAAGCGTGTTCGCGATCTGTCCCTCCTTGAACGCCTCTTGTGTGAGTTTGACGTCGCCGGGGTTGTCCTCGACGAGCAGGATGTCCACCGGTTCGAGCCGCCGTCCCTCACGCATTCTCCTCGCCCCCGTCGACGGCCGGCAGCGTAAACGAGAAGGCGGCCCCCTCGCCGGGCGCGGACTCGACCCAGATCTCGCCGCCGTGGCGCTCGACGATCCGCTCACAGAGCGCGAGCCCGATCCCCGAACCGGCGTGTTCCTCGTCGGTCGTCGCGCGCTCGAACAACTCGAAGATCGCGTCGGCGTACTCGGGCTCGATCCCCGTCCCGTCGTCGCTGACGGTGACGGTCCACCACCCGCCGGTCCGCGCGGCCGAGACGTGGACCCGCGCCGGCCCCTCCCCGGCGTAGTGGATCGCGTTCGACAGCAGGTTCTGGAACACCTGTTCGAGCTGGCCCGGTGTCCCCATGACGACGGGCAGGGTTCCGGCGGTGATCTCCGCGCCACGTTCGTGGATCAGCACGCGGAGATCCGCCCGGGCGTCCGCCAGCGTGTCCGCCAACTCGACCGGTTCGAAGGAGTCGTCGCCGGTCGTCACCCGTGAGTACCTGAGCAACCCGTCGACCATCGCGATCATCCGGTCGGAGCCGTCGACGGCGATCTCCAGACACTCGCGGCCCTCCTCGTTCAGATCACTGCCACAGCGGCGTTCGAGTAACCGCAGATAGCTCGACACCATCCGGAGGGGCTCTTGGAGATCGTGGGAGGCCGCGTAGGCGAACCGTTCGAGGCGCTCGTTGGAGGTCCGGAGGCGCTCGACGGTCGTATCGAGTCGGTCGCGCGTTCGGCTGAGCTCCTTTGCCCGCGCGTTGTGCAGCCCTGCCTCGTAGCCGGCAACGCTACTGAGCGCCACGAGAACGGCGCCGATCGGGTTCGACGTGGAGACGCTGGTGCCGGGCTGGACGTGATAGAGCACGAGCAGGCCGATCATCAGGCCACACCCGCCGAGACACCAGCGCGTGATCGTCGGGTAAAAGTCGGGATGGACGTCCGCCTCCGTCAGCCGATACCCACCGTAGACCAGCACCACTCCCGGACCGGCCAGCAGGACGATCTCCATCGGCGTCGCCCGGAACGACACGTTCGAGGCGACCTGAACGTACGTCAACCCGATGGCGAGGAGGACGTAAACACCCCCGACGAACACGATGACACCGTTTCCGCCCTCGATGGGCAGGGAGGAACTCATTGGAATTCTTATTCTAACTTCTACGAAATAAATATTACTACCTAAATTTGGAATTCAATCAATCCGAAGTGGGACGGGAAGCCAGGGCGGCGAGACGGTGGCCGTCTTTGTGGGTCTCGTCGCCGGTCGAGCGGGCTACTCGCCCGTTTCCGAGAGGTCGTTCAGGAGTTCGGGATCGGTACGGAACTTGAGGACGTTGTGGATGACCGAGTTCCGGATGTTGTCGATGACCCCGCCGTGGGCCTTGTAGAACTCGTGGATCCACTGCGATTCCGAGCGCCGGTCGGGAAACATCATCACCGACTTCCACTGGTACTCGCCGTCCGAAAGAAAATAAAAGAGCGTGTGTCGGTCCTCGCGGATGTACTCCATGGCGTCGCGCCAGCCCTCGGCGAAGTTCTCGGGGTTGAACCGGAACTCGAACAGGCCGAAGATGAAGTACTCCTCGTTCGGGACGATCGTCTCGCGGAAGACGCCCTGTTGGCGCATCTTCCGGATCGATTCGCTGACGGTTACGTGCGAGACGTCGATGTCGTGGTCGTTCGCTAGGACCTCGGTGAGCTGTCGCGAGGAGATCTGTGGGTTCGCCGAGAGCTCCCTGAGAATGACGATATCGCGTTCCTTGAACTCCCAGTCCGGGGGGCGTTCCGACATGATCGTGGGGTTTCGTTGCTCGGGTACTGTCGCTTTCGGTTACAGTAGCCCGTCGGCGATGATGTTCTTCTGGATCTCGCTGGTCCCTTCGTAGATCTTGGTGATCCGAGCGTCCCGGTAGTAGCGTTCTGCGGCGTGATCGGTGACGTAGCCCGCCCCGCCGTGGACCTGGATCGACTCGTCAGCCACGTCGACGGCGTGCTCGCTCGCAAAGAGCTTTGCCATGCTCGCGAACTTCATCGCCGTGCGCTGATCGCCGTCCGTGACCTCGCTTGCAGCCCGATAGGTCAGCGAGCGGGCGGCCTCGACGTTCGTGGCCATCTCCGCGAGTTTGTGCTCGATCGCCTGGAACTCCGCGATCTTCCGGTCGAACTGCTCGCGCTCGCCCGCGTACTCGAGGGCGGCGTCGAGTGCGCCCTGGGCCGCACCCACGGCCTGTGCGGCGACGCTGACCCGCCCGGACCCGAAGAAGTTCATGAGCTGGTAAAAGCCCTCGTTGACCTCGCCGATGACGTTCTCCTCGGGAACGTGCACGTCGTCGAGGAGCAGTTCGGCGAGGTCAGAGGCACGGATCCCGAGCTTGTTGTCGATCTTCTCGGCGCGAAAGCCCTCGGTGTCTGTGGGGACGAGAAACGCCGTAATCCCCCGTTTGCCGGCGTCGGGATCGGTTTTCGCCATCACGACCGCGACGTCGGCGACGGTTCCGTTGGTGATCCACATCTTGTTGCCGTCGATGACCCACTCGTCGCCGTCCCGTTCCGCGCGCGTCTCCATGCCCGCGACGTTCGACCCGTGGGCGGGCTCGGAGATCGCGCTCGCACACGCCGACTCACCGCTCGCGATCGCGGTGAGCCACTCGGATTTCATCCACTCGTCGCCGAACTCGAGGATCATGTTCGAGCCGAACCCTCGAGAGCCGATCGCGCTCCCGATCCCCGGATCGGCCCGCCAGAGCTCCTCGGTGACGATCGCACTCGAAAGGATGTCCATCCCCGGCCCGCCGTACTCTTCGGGGATGTTCGGCGCGACCAGATCGTATCGGGCCGCCTCCTCGATCAGATCGGCGGGATACTCCTTTCGTTCGTCGTGTTCGCGTGCGACGGGTGCGATCTCCTCCTCCCCGAACTCCCGTACCGCATCGCGGATCGCCCGGTGTTCGCCCGACAGCGTGAATGCCATGTCGGATACTCTCATTCCACTGTAAAATAGTTTTGGCAACTCTCTGAAATTCGTTAACTCTCTTGGCGGGGAACCGCTCCCGTTTAATAGCCGTGCGCTCCTCGCTCCGGTATGCACGCCATCGCGCTCGGCAACGAGGAGTTCGAGGGCAAGAACAACGCCTATCTCCTGGAGGGCGAGCCCGTCACCCTGCTGGATACGGGGATCGCGACCGACCGCACCCGCGAACAGCTCCGTGAGGAGCTCGCCGAGCGTGGGATCGACTTTTCGGACATCGATCAGGTAATCCTCACGCACTTTCACCCCGACCACGCCGGGTTAGCGGGGAAGATCCAGCGCGAAAGCGGCGCGACGGTCTACGCCCACGCCGCCGACGCCCCGCTGATCGAACAGCGCGCCGAGGCGCTCGCCGAGTTGGACGAGCGCCGCCGGGAGCTGTTCAACCAGTGGGGGATGCCCGACGCCGAGCGCGAGGAGCTGCTTGCCTTCCTCGACAGCCATCAGGAGATCATGGGCCAGCCCGCGGACGTCACGCGAATCTCCGAGGGCGACCGGATCGAGACCGGCGAGATGGCCCTCGAAACGCTGCATACGCCCGGCCACGCCGCCGGGCTCTGCTGTTTCGCATTCGAGGGCGACGGTCCCGAAGCCTTCGTCGGCGATGCAGTTCTGCCGGTCTACACCCCGAACGTCGGCGGGGCTGACGTCCGGATCGACGCTCCCCTGGAACGATACGTCGACTCCCTTCGGACCCTGATCGAACGCGACTTCGAGCGGGTCTGGCCGGGCCACCGCGACGTCATCGACGAGCCGGCCGAGCGCGCGCGCTACATCGTGTCCCATCACCGCGAGCGGACCGAGCGTGTCCTCGGGGTACTCGAAGACGGTCCCGCGGACGCCTGGACGGTCAGCGCCGAGCTGTTCGGCGATCTGGAGGGGATCCACGTTATGCACGGGCCGGGCGAGGCGTTCGCACACTTGGACCACCTCGAACGCGCCGGTCACGTCGAGCGCGAGGACGCGGAATACGTCCTCACCACGGAGCCGGACCTCGAAACACTGCTCGCGCTGCCCTGACTCACTCGGCTCCGACTTCCCGCTCTTCGAGTTTGAACTTCTGGACCTTTCCGGTGGTCGTCCGGGGCAGTTCCTCGACGAACTCGACCTCGCGGGGGTGTTTGTATTCGGCGAGGTTGGAGAGACAGTACTCCTTGATGTCTTCCTCGCTCACGTCGGCGTCGGGCCTCGGGACGACGTATGCCTTGATCGTCTCGCCGCGACGGTCGTCGGGGATGCCGACGACGGCGGCGTCCGCCACGGCCGCGTGCTCGAACAGGAGCTCTTCGACCTCGCGCGGGTAGACGTTGTAGCCCGCCGTGACGATCATGTGCTTTTCGCGATCCACGACGTAGTAGAACCCCTCGGAATCGTAATATCCCACGTCGCCGGTGTGGAACCATCGCCGCCCACCCTCTTCGGTGAACGCCGCCTCGTTGGCCTCGGGCAGACCGTAATAGCCCTTCATCACGTTCGGACCCGCGATGACCAGCTCGCCCGTGATCTCGTTCAGATCGACCGCCTCTTCGTCGACGGGGCCGCGCTCGACGGGCGAAACGTCCTCGAAGTCCTCGGTGACGATCCGCGCGTCGATCCCCGGGAGGCTCTTGCCGATCGAGCCGACTCGGCGGTCGTTGGGGTCGTTGAAATGGGTCACCGGCGAGGTCTCGGTCAGCCCGTAGCCCTCACAGACGGTCACGTCGTACAGTTCCTCGAACCGTCGCAGCACCTCGATGGGGATGCCCGCGCCGCCGACGCCCGCAAGACGGAGCGAGGAGAGGTCGAACTCCGCGGCGTCGGGCTGGTTGATGACGTCGTTGTACATCGCGGGCACGCCGTGCATCAGGGTGAGTTCTTCGTCCTCGATGAGGGAGGTCGCCTCCCCCGCGTCTCACGACGGTCGGGGGTAGTACGCGCCGCCGGCAAAGAGCGTCGCGTTCATCGTCACCGTCATCCCGTAGATGTGGAACAAGGGGAGGACCCCGAGCATCTCGTCGTCGGCGCGGATCCCGCCGGGGACGACCGACACCGAGGCCTCGGCGTTCGTCGCGAGGTTCTCGTGGGTCAGCTGGACGCCCTTGGGCCGGCCCGTCGTCCCCGACGTGTAGGGTTGGACCGCGTCGTCGTCGTCGTCCCGCTCGACGATGTCGAGCTCCCCGTCGGCGAGGAATGCCTCGAAGGGGGTCGCGTTTCCGACCTCGGCCTCGCCCACCGAGATGACCTCCTGTAGCTCCGTTTCCTCCCGTACTTCCTCGACGAACGGGACGAGGTCCCCGAGGGCGACGACCGCCTTTGCCCCGCTGTCGGCGAGCAGATGACCGATCTCGCGGGCTTTGTACTGGGGGTTCATCGGGACGACCACGCCACCCGCCCTGAGGGTGCCGTGGAAGGCCACGAGGAACTGCGGGAGGTTCGGCAGGTAGACCGCCACCCGGTCGTCCGGGCCGATCCCGCGCTCGTCGAGGGCCGCGGCGAACCCGCCGACCTGCGCCCAGAACTCCTCGTAGGAGGTCTCCCGGCCCTCGTAGCCGATCGCCGTCCGGGCGGGCATCTCCTCGGCTATCTCCCCGACCTGCGTGACAAGGTTCGTCATGTTCGTTCACGACAATAGCACCTCCGTGGCAAAAAGATTCCCTCCGACGGCTACCAGTTCTGGCACTCGAATCGCCGCCCGCTAACAGTCGTCGTTTGTTCACGAAACTCCCCTTACGGTTGAAATAGAGCCTCGCGGCGTCGATCCTGACGGGTATTATATAGGTGGCATCTGCAGGGCGTGTATGCGACTGGTTCGGGTGCTCGTCTCCGAGGCCCACCGCGAGGACTGGCTCGACGCGCTCGACGACCGGGGGATCGACTACGTGGTGACCAGCGACGCCAGCAACGGCGGCGAGGCGGTCCTCGTCGAGTTCCCGCTGCCGACGCCCGCCGTCGAGGCCGTCATGGACGAGCTACGCGAGGCCGGTCTCGGCGAGGACTACACCGTCATCACGAGCGCCGAGACGGTGACGACGGCGAACTTCGCCGAACTCGAGGAGCGCTTTGCCGACGAGGACGACAGCATCGACCGCGCCGAGATCCGCACGCGGGCCGACGGCATGACGCCCGACTCCCGCACCTACTACGGGATGACGCTGATCAGCGCGATCGTCGCGACCGCCGGCCTGCTGCTCGATTCGCCGGCGATCGTCGTCGGCGCGATGGTGATCGCCCCGCAGGTCGGTGCGGCTCTGACCGCGAGCACCGGGACCGTCCTCAACGATCGGGAGATGATCGCGCGGGGCTTTCGGGCGCTCGTGGCGGGGCTGGTCGTCGCGATCCTGGGGGCGGCGGCGTTTGGCTGGCTCGTCCGCACCACCTCGATCGTGCCCGCGACCCTGAACGTCACTACCGTGACGCAGGTCACCCACCGGATCTCGCCCGGCATGCTGACGGTCGTCGTCGGGGCCGGTGCGGGCGGGGCCGCGGCGTTCGGGCTGGCGACGGCCTTCCCGATCTCGATCGTCGGCGTCATGATCGCGGCGGCGCTGATTCCGGCGGCGGCCGCCGTCGGCGTCGGCATCGCCTGGGGGATCCCGTCGGTCGCACTCGGGGCGTTCGTCCTCCTGATCGTCAACGCCGCACTCGTCACCCTCGCGGCCATCGCCGTCCTCTGGTGGCTCGGATATCGCCCCGCCGACTGGACCGACCGGCCGCTCCGAAAGCGCACGCTGCCCGCGTTCGGTCCCCCACTGGTCCTGCTTACCGTCCTCCTCTGTCTTCTGGCCGGATCGGGGGCCGTCATCGCCGGCGAGATCGCCTTCGAGAACGAGGTCAACCGCGGGGTCGAGGAGGTCCTCGCCCAGGACGCCTACGACCGGGTCGAACTCGTCGACGTCCAGACACGCTTTGCAGACGGCGACCTCTCGTCGGGCGACCGACGGATCTCGGTCGTACTGAGCCGCCCAGCAGACGTGGCCTACCCGGACCTCCCGACGGCCCTCGCTGCGCGGATCGAGGAACGGACGGGGACGGCCGTCGCCGTCGAGATCGAGTACCGCGAGACGGTCTCGGCGGGGACGTGACCCACAACTATGTAACTCCCGGCCGAACACCTCGGTATGGTCTTCGCACGCCACGGGGAGGGTGTCGGTGGGGATCTCGCGGCGCTTCTCTCGCAGGTCCACCCCGTGTTCATGCTGCCGCCGATCGCCGCCTCGTGGTTCGGGAGCATGCTCGCCGGGGAGTTCTCGCTTGCGCTCGGGGCCGTGCACATGACGGCGATCTTCGCCGCGGTCTACACCGCCCACCTCAAGGACGGCTACGTCGACTTCTACCTCCGGGGCGAGGACTCGGACCACCCGCTCTCCGAACCGGGCTGTAAGCGCGCGCTTGCCGGGGCCTCGGCCCTGTTTTTCGTCTGTCTCGCGGCGCTGTGGTACCCCGTCGACGCGTGGGCCGCACTCCTCACGCTGCCGACGTGGCTCATCGCCTATCATCACGCTCCACAGCTGGATACGAACCCGATAACGACGACCACGGGCTACCCGGCGGGGATCGCGCTGGCCATCCTCGGCGGCTTTTACGTCCAAGTCGGTACCCTCGAACCGATCGCGCTGGCCTTCTCGCTGGTCTTTCTGGTCTTGCTCTCGGGTGTGAAAGTCATCGACGACGGGCAGGATTACGAGTACGACCGCTCGATCGAGAAACGGACCGTGGCCGTCGCGCTCGGTCCCGCACGCGCCCGGAGCGCCGCTTACGGGCTGATGGTCCTCGCGCTGGCGCTGGTGGTCGGCTTCGCCCTCCTGCGGGTGTTTCCGCCCGAGACGACGCTTGCCGTCCTTGCCTTTGGCGTCGTCGCGGCCATCTCCCGGCGGGCCGATCCGGAGGTCGCGACCATGCTGCTCGTCCGCGGGGCGTACGTCTTTCTCGCGCTCCTCCTTGCTGCCGTGTGGTTTCGGCCGCTGTAGCCGGCCCCGGTTTTTACGTCGGTCGTCCGCGAACGTCGAACCATGACCGACGACACCGCACGTACGACGGCGATCGAGACCGACATCGTCGCCCGGACCGCCGAGGACTCCGGCGTCGATGAAGGAGAACTGGCCGACGCGCTCGAACTGCTCGACGCCGACCTGCGGGGTCGCCACTCCGAGTTCGAACAGGGAGAGTACGTCACCGTCGAGGACCGACGCGCCTACGCGATCGACCCGGAGGAGTGGGAGTCGCTGTTCGAACCCTACGATTTCGATGACGCCCTCGAAACCGCCGCCCGTCGCGCCCACGAGCGCCAGGCTGAGGCGCTGTTCGTCGCGAGCAGCGGCGACAGCGATGCTCTTGCAGGCTCGGGCGTCGTCTGCGGGATCGACACCGCAGAGCAGTTCGACTGAACTCGATAGCTCCCCCGACGCCGTCGTGGATCGCCGTGACGACGAACGCGATTCGGCCTCGGTGGTGACCCGACGTTCACACCGCCCAGTCGCGACGGCGGGGAGCAATGCCCACCCGAATTCGGGGGCTTCGACGGTCGTACGCACTCTCTCCGGTTCTCGCCGACAGTCGTTTTCTACCGGCGTGATCCGGTCGTCTCATCTCCCTTCGACTGGTGTCAACGCGGGGTACTCCCGCACGAGTAGCTCGATGAGGAGTTTCGTCAGTCCGAGAACGACCGGCCCGATGAAGAGCCCCACGAACCCGAAGACCGCTATCCCACCGAAAATGCCGATGATCGTGAGAACGGGACTGAGTTGTGCCCCACGACGCATCACCATCGGGCGGAGGATGTTATCGACCGTACTGATCGCGATCGCTCCGAAAACGAATAACGCAACGGCGGGAACGGGGCGACCGACGACGAACAGATAGATCGATGCGGGGATCCAGACGATCGACGCTCCGAGGAGCGGAACCATCGCTGCGATGAACGTCGTGACGATCCAGAACACGACGTTCCCCAGACCGAGAACGAGGAACGCGACCCCGAGCAACACCGCCTGTGCTCCTGCAACGACGGCGGTACCGACGAGCGAGTTGTGCAGCAACAACCCGGTCTCCTCGAACAGTTCCTCTCGAACGTCGGGTTCGATCGGTACCACCGCTCGGAGCCATTCGACGGCGGACTCGCCGTCTTTGAGCAGGTAGAACAACACGAAAAACAGGACCGTGAACCCGAGGAAGAGTTCGGGGAGCCCACCGATGATACTGAAGAGGTTCCCGACGAGCCCTCGTGCTCCCGTTTTGATTGCACCGCTGAACGCGTCGTGTACGGTCGCCATATCGACCTGCACGCCGAGATGCTCCGCGATCACGACGTCGAGCCGGGCGACGTCTCCCGGATCGAACGTGGCCGCTAGCTGGCGTGCCTGATTCGCTGCGACACCGAGGACGACGAGGACCGGGAGAACGACGAGAAAGAGACCACCGAGTATCGAAAGACCGGCCGAGAGCCCCGGACCAAGCCGCCTCGAAAGCCGATCGTCTATCGGACGGAGGACGTACGCGAGTATCACGGCGACCAGTATCCAACTGAGAAACGGCAGAACGATCAGTAACGAGAGGCCTCCGGCTCCGATGGCGACGATCCGGAGGAACGTTCTCGAACGCTCCGACCGCGTACTCATGTCCGTCTGGTCCTCCCTGTCAGTATCCCCCTCGTTTCCCTCGTCGTTCCGGTAACCGTCTGTTCGTACACGATGGTCGGAGTGAGGGTTCTCAGGCCCGCGTGCGCCTCGTCTCCGGAGCGGCCCGGCGGCCCTTTACCCACGACCCCACCGCGCCACCCAGCATACCGGGGATGGCGTAGAACGCGAGTACGAGTGCGCCGAAGACGAGCACACCGAACGTCGGAACGATCCCCCCAAACAGCAGGGTCGTGAACGCCGCGCTGACCAACACGACGACCGACCCGAAGACGGTCGCGAGACCGCCGTGGAACGCGCCAGAACCACTCGTGCCGCCAACGACGTATCCGGCCGCGAGGCCACCGAGCACGCCGACCGTTCCCCAGTACAGTACCACGATCGTGGCGTCCGAGCCCACGTAGATCAGACCACTGATGAGGCCGAGCGCCATGGTCACGGCGAAGCCGATCAGTACAGCCTTCCAGCTAATCTCCATGATTAATAGTTAGTATGATGCCATCAGCGATACTCTTTGCGGTGGTGGATCAAGCCAAACTCCCCTACGTTTCGTACCGGGCAGGGGACCGACGGACTGGGCGGCCAGCAAGGACGCAGCCGTCGGTCCCGACCGTTCGGTGAACAGCTGTAGCCGTGACCGCCCGATCCCGTCGTTGGACGTAGTCAGAACCCCACTCCGAGTGCGAGCAGGCCGCTTTCAACCCAGAAGGTTGTTGAGGGCCATCCCGATGAAGAAGACGATTACGACTTCGTTGACGACCCAGGAGTTCGTGTCCATCCAGTCCCGAGCCTTCGGTAGGAAGGTCTCTGCACGCTCGCCAAACGCAACCAGGATAAGCGCTGGGAGGGCCAGCACCAGAAGCGTGAGCGAGATGAACGGAAGGGCGTCCGTCCACGGGGCGTCGTTCGCCGCGAGATAGGTCCCGACGGCGACCGAGGTGAGGATGTTGGTCGGGAAAAATCCCAAGAGGAGAAAGCCGAGCCTGAACGAGAACCGTGGCGTCGCGGTCCCGAGTTTTCCCATCCACTTCGGTGGCTCCGACTCGTGTCTGGTCAGATACGTGTTCACCATCGCAAGCACGAGCGCAACGAGGACGATCACGTTGAGCGTCGTGTTCGATCCGCCCGAGCCGACGGTTCCACCACCGAACGCGTATGCGACAGTGACCACGAGGGTAATCGAGAACGCCGCACCGGCGACGTACGCGGCGGAGTTCCGCCGCCAGTTCTCGGTCGTCGCGAGGAAGATCGGGGAGAGGATCTGTGGGCCCGCGATCATCACGAACACCAGCGGTAGAATCTCGGGGGCAGTCATCGTTCGGTCGCGCTGACGGTCGTGTTCGGGGCTCGGCCGATCGCGGGCCCGGCAACGTTCATCATCGTCGTATCGAGCACGCCGAGGAACATGCCTCTCGAGGCGATGACTATCAGCATCCAGAACCGGGTCCGTGATGGCGTTTGCGGTCCCCTCGGATCCGGATCGCTCATGAAACAGTCTAGTCGTGACACACCATCAAGGTGTTCTACAATCCCAGCGAGTGAAACGCCCCCTGCCGACGCCGGCGGTGGACGGCCGGGCGGCCGAACCGACCGCCGACCTAGTGAAACAGGCGTCCCGGTCCCTCGATACCCACGCCCGCGGCCCGGCCGAGGTCCCACACGGTCGCCCCGTTGCTCGTCACCACCGGTATCCCCAGATCGCTCTCCAGCGGCCCGACCGCCGACAGCGTGGGGTAGTTCGTACACGAGACGAAGACGGCGTCCACGTCGGGATCGACGGAGGCGACCTGTTCGGTTACGTCGTCGGGTGCGAGCGCACCGATCGCGGTGTTGTCCTCGATTCCCAGCCCCGCGATCGAGACGACTTCGTACCCCGCCGCTTCGAGATACGCCCGTTCGCGGGCGTTCAGCTCCTCGTTGTACGGTGTGCGCACGGCGATTCGCTTCGCGCCGAGTTCCTCTAAGGCCCTGTCGACCGACAGGGCCGTGGCGACCGCCGGCCCGTCGATCGCCGCCGAGAGCGCTTTTTCTAACTCCGCGTCGAACCCGGGGCCGTGCAGCAGGCTCCCGGTCGTACAGGCGTAGGCGACCGCGTCCACGTCGGCATGCGAGAGGAGTTCGGCACACTCGACGGCGCGGTCGCTCATCGAGTCGAGCGCCGCCGCGGTGACCGATTCCAAGGGCATTCGGCTGGCGTGAACCGAGACGTCCTCGGGTACGTACCTCGGAAACTCGCGCTCGACGGCGGTGTTCGAGGAGGGGACCACGACACCCAGCCGGCGCCACTCGCTCATTGGGCCACCCCGTTCTCGCGGTCGTTTTCTTCGAGTTCGCGGTCCCGATCGTCGGGATCGCCGTGACCGCCGCCACCAGGCGTTTTCACGGTGATCAGCGCCCCGGCGGGGACGTCCCGCGTCGTCTTCGCCGGGACCGGCTCCCCCGAAATCAGGTTCTCGCCCGGCCGCCCGTCCTCGCCGCCCGCGACCCCGCGGGGGCCGTATCGGCGCCGTTCGGTGAGCAACGAGACGGTCGCGGGCTCCGCGAGGCGCACCGAGCGCACGAGACCCACTCCACCGCGATACCGCCCGCGTCCGCCGCTGTCGGCTCTGAGTGCGTACTCCTCGACGCGCATCGGGTACTCGGTTTCGAGGGACTCGACGGGCGTGTTGAGCGTGTTCGTCATACCCACTTGGACGCCGTCCATGCCGTCCTTCTCGGCGCGCGCGCCGAACCCCCCGCCGATCGTCTCGTAGTAGGCGAATTCCCCATCCCGCCCGCCGATCGTGAGGTTGTTCATCGTCCCCTGGCCCTGTGCGGGCACGCGGTCGGGTGCGGCCTTCGCGAGGGCGAGGAAGACCGTATCCGTCACTCGCTGGCTCGTCTCGACGTTTCCGCCCACCACCGCCGCCGGGGGCCGCGGGTTCAACAGCGATCCCTCGGGGGCCCGTACCGAGACGGGCGCATAGCAGCCGTGGTTCGGCGGGATCTCTGGGTCGGTCACGCAGCGCACGACGAAGTAGACGGCGCTTTTGGCCACCGAAAGCGGCGCGTTGACGTTTCCGGGGACCTGTTTCGAACTCCCCTCGAAGTCCACGTCGATCGCCTCGCCCTCGACGGTGACCGTCGCTTTGATCGGGATGTCCCCGTCGGTGATCCCGTCGCCCTCCAGGGCGTCGATCGCGTCGTAGCTCCCGTCGGGGAGCTCGTCGATCTCCGCTTCGATCCGCTCGCGGGAGTACTCGATCACGGCGTCGAACCCTTCTCTGACTACGCCCTCCCCGTGTTCGGAAAAGAGGTCTCCTAACCTGTCCTCGGCACGGTCGTTCGCGGCGAGCTGGGCGCGCAGGTCCGCGCGGCGCTCCCCGGCGTTCCGGACGTTCGCGAGCAGGAGGTCCATGACGTCGTCGTTGGTCTCACCCGCCCGCTGGAGGCACACCGCCGGCAGGCGAAGCCCCTCCTCGTAGATCTCGCGTGCTCCCGCGGGCATGCTCCCCGGGGTCGACCCGCCGACGTCGGCGTGGTGGGCTCTGGAGACGGCGTAGCCGACGATCCCCTCGTCCACCGTCAGCGGCGAGACCATCGTGATGTCCGGCAGGTGCGTCCCGCCCTCGAAGGGATCGTTCAGCACGTAGACGTCCCCCGGCTGTGGGTCCTTTTTTCGGACCGTCTCGACGGCCTCGGGCATCGCACCCAGGTGGACCGGGATGTGCTCGGCCTGTGCGACCATCCGCCCCTCCGAATCGAACAGGGCGGTCGAGCAGTCCCGGCGCTCCTTGATGTTCGGGGAATAGGCCCCCGTGATCAGCACCTGTCCCATCTCCTCGGCAATGCTTTCCAGTTGGTTTCTGAGTATCTCCAGTGTTATCGCGTCCATCAGTCCTCCCTCCGTGCGGTGAGCGTTCCGTCCGTCTCGACCGTCCCGACCCACTCGGGGGGCAGGACGGTCGTGCTTTCGGCCTGTTCGAGCACTGCGGGCCCCGCGACCCGTTCACCGGGTGCGAGCCGATCTCGGTCGTAGATCGTCGCCTCGTGGCGACCTCCGCCCGGGAAGTACGCCTCGCGCGTTCCGACCACGGGATCGCCCCCGCCCTCGTAGCTTACCGGTGGCGCCTCGCGGGGCACCGTCGCCGTCGCCCGGAGGTTAACGAGCTCGACGGCCTCGTCCATTCGATAGCCATAGGCCTGGTTATGAGCCGCGTGGAAGCGCTCTTCGAGCGCCGCGGGGTCGAACTCGCTCAGGGGGACGGTGATCTCGAAGCTCTGGCCGACGTACCGCAGGTCGGCCGCCCGCTCGATCGCGGGTTCGCCGGTTGCGGTCTCCTCGCGGACCCGCTCTTCGAGGTCCGCATACACCGATTCGACCGCCCCCGAATCGGCCTCCTCCAGGGGGGCACGGTAGGTTCTAACTGCGTCGTGTTTCTCGTCGGCGGCGAGCAGGCCGAACGCCGAGAGTACCCCCGCTGGTCGGGGAACGACCACCCGCTCGATGTCCAACGACTCGGCGAGCGATACGGCGTGCATCGGCCCCGCGCCGCCGAAGGCGACCAGGCCGAACCCGCGGGGGTCGTAGCCCCGCTCGACGGTGACCGCCCGGACCGCACGGGCCATGTTCGCGTTGGCGACGCGATAGACGCCGCGTGCGGCCTCCAAGGCGTTCTCCAGTCCGGCCTCCTCGGCCAGGTCCTCGAGGACGTCGTGGGCCGCCTCGACGTCGAGGGTCATCTCGCCGCCCAGCGCCGTCTCCGGGCCGATGTATCCCAGTACGACGTTCGCGTCGGTCACCGTCGCCCGTTCGCCGCCCTTGCCGTAGCAGGCGGGGCCGGGCTCAGCGCCCGCCGAGCGCGGACCGACCCGCAGCGCCCCGCCCGGATCGACCCAGGCGATCGAGCCGCCGCCGGCTCCCACGGTGTTGACGTCGACCATCGGGGTCCCGATGGGAATCCCGTCGATCTCCGCGTCGGTCGTGCGCTCGATCTCGCCATCGCGGACGAGGCTCACGTCGCTCGACGTCCCGCCCATGTCGARGGTGACCAACCCCCCTTCTTCGGGGACCGTCGCTCCCGCGCCGACGACGCCCGCGGCCGGCCCCGAGAGCACGGTCGTCACCGCGTGCTCCCGCACGGTGTCGGCCTCGGCGGTTCCCCCGTTCGACTGCATGATCCGGGGGACCGGAACGCCCGCCTCCGCGGCGCGTTCGGCGAGCCGCCCGACGTAGGAGTTGATCGCGGGGGTCACGTAGGCGTCGACCGCCGTCGTCGAGCTTCGCTCGAACTCCCGGAACTCGGCAAGCACCTCACTGGAGGTCGAGACGGGAACGTCGAGCGCCTCGCGCAGGAGTTCGGCGACGCGGCGCTCGTTGTCGTCGTGTGCGTAGGCGTGCAGCAGACAGACCGCGACGCTCTCGACCCCGTCGAGTTCGCGTGCGAGCTCGCGGACCTCACCCTCGTCGATCGCCCGCTCGATCCCCTCGGGAGTGGCGCGTTCGTCGAGCTCGTAGCGCCGTTTGCGGGGGACGAGCGCCGCGGGTTTCTCGGCGTCTAGGTCGTAGAGATCGGGCCGGGCCTGCCGGCCGATCTCCAGGACGTCCCGAAAGCCCTCGGTGGTCACGAGCGCCGTTTTCGCCCCGTCGCGTTCGAGCAGGGCGTTGACCGAGACGGTCATCGCGTGGCTGAAGGCCGCAATCTCGTCGGGATCGATCCCCGCCTCCTCGCAGGCCTTCTCGATCCCGGCCATCACGCCGACGCTCTGGTCCTCGGTGCTCGGTACTTTCGCCGTCGTGAGGTCCTCGTCCGTATACAGCGCCACGTCGGTAAACGTGCCGCCGACGTCGACCCCGATGTGTGTGTCATGCATCATAGTGCAACGATGTCGTACAGCGTCTGCAGCCCGATTCCGATCACGACGAGCGTTACGATCCCGCCGAGCGCGTTCTGCAGGGTGGAGTTCGTGTGCTCGCCGAGCAACGCGTCGTTGTTCATCGCGTAGATGAGGAACACCGCCAGCACGGGCAGGAGGATCCCGTTCGCGACCTGTGCGAAGACGATCACCTGGACGGGATCGTAGCCCAGCCCCGAGAACACCGTCCCGGTTCCCAGGATGGTGAGCCAGATCGCTCTGAACCGCGTGGATGTCAGATCGACGTCCCAGCCCAGCGCCCCGGCGGTGGCGTACGCACCCGCCAGCGGCGCGCTCATCGCGCTCGTGAAGCCGGCCGCGAAGAGGCCGATCGCAAAGAAGGTGAGCGCGAACCCGCCGAAGACGGGTTCGAGCTGGTTCGCCATCTCGCCGACGTCGCCGATCTCGGTGCCGGCGGGGAAGACCGCGGCGGCGGTAATGACTATCGAGAGGGTGATCGCGCCGCCGAAGAGTACCGAGGCGATCGTGTCGGTGCGACATTCCGCGAGGTCGTCCGGTCCGTCCCAGCGTTCCTGGACCGTGCTCGCGTGCAAGAAGAGGTTGTAGCCGACTACCGTGGTCCCGATCAACCCGGCGATCAGATACGCCGATCCCTCGGGGACGGCGGGGACGAACCCGCGACCCAGTGCACCGAGATCGGGCCGAACCATGATCGCGTTCGCGACGAAGGCAAGCCCCATGACGACCACCAGTACAACGAAGGTCCGCTCGATCAGTTCGTAGTTCCCGCTCCAGAGCAGTGCCGCGGCGACCAGCCCGATGAGCGGCCCCCAGACGCTCGCGTCGATCCCGGTGATCGTCGCCAGCCCGGCCGCGCCGCCGACGATGTTCCCGGTCTGGAAGGCCGCAGTGCCGATCCCGATCGCGCTCACGACGAGCACGACGCTTGCGCCCTTCGCAACGGGGTTGTCGAACTCGCCTCTAAGCGCCTCGCCCAATCCCGCCCGCGAGACGAGGCCAAGTCGGGCGCTCATCTCCTGGAGCACGATCGTCGCGACGATCGAGAAGACGATCGTCCAGACCAGAACGTACGCGTACTCCGCACCGATCACGCTCGCAGTCGTCACCGTCCCGGGACCGACGAACGCCGCCGCGACGATCGCCCCCGGACCGATCGCCTTCAGCCGGTCCCTCAGTGCCATTCGTTCTCACCCATGCTATGAACTCACGAACCCGCTCACGAGGTATCAAGCTTGTTGAGACCGGTGCATACTCGGGACAGCACCCGTATGAACCGTTCATTCGTCCAGTTCGTGGCTGAGAAGCGCCTTCGCGACCCCCTCCTCGACGACGAGGTCGAACGGGAGATCGGCCGTCGAGCGCTCGATGAACCGCAGCATGAACCGTTTAGTGGGCTCGGAGGGAAAGACGACGTGATACGTCCCGTTCTCGACCCCGCGGACGGTGAGAAAGCCACACAGCGAGAGCCATTCGAGGACCTCGCCGAGGTCGGAAAAACGCTCTGCGTACTCGGCGGCGTGAAAGTCCGCGACCCGGTCGGCTGCGGCCCGGAACTCGGGGTCAGGCTCGCCCTCGCGGTAGACGTGATCGAGAAAACAGTGGAGGAAGTCCACGTCGAGCAGGACGTGCTCGCCGGTCGAGAGCAGGCGGTGGTACTGCTGGAGGTCGGCGCTCACGTCGGTCTCGGCGGCTTCGAGGTTCGCGGCATAGAAGGTCAGCGCCCGGCGGAGCACGGCGCTTTGGCCCTTTCCGGTTTCAGCAAGCAGGCTGTCGAGGGCCGCACGCGACTCGGCGTCGAGCGAGACGGTCACGCGGTCGGTCATGCCGGATGGAGGCTCCTACCGCGGGTATAGTTCACGATCCGGTCGGACCAGCCCGGTGACATCCACGAGCGCCAGGAGTCCCAAGCCGATCACGACGACGGTGACGAGAACGCCGGGAACGTTCTGGCGGGGCGTGTTCGTGTACTCGCCGAGGATCGCCCGGTCGTTCGGTAGGTAGATGCTGGCTCAGAAGGAGCCGCGCCGGTAGAGGAACAGGTCGATCCCCGTGAGCACAAGCGCGAGCGCGAGGATCCCAGTTCCGGCGGTCGGCTCGCCCAGCGAGAACGTGTAGGCTGCGAGGCCGAGCAACAGCAGGTCGAGAACGCCGATCATGAGGAGCATTCCGCCGAGACCGCCCGACCCCTCGTCCGTGCTCTTGCCGTCGTCTGCACGCTCGCTCATGCCTTCTCGTTCGACCGGACGCTACTAACGGTTCTGCTCGCTCAGTTCGCCGTGCTCACGATCTTGATCACGTCGCCCTCCGAGAGTTCGTGGCCCTCCCCGATCCGCCGGTTCGAGCGGGCGTCGACGGCATGGAGATACCCCTCGCCGATGTCCGAGTGGACGGCGTAGGCGAGGTCCTTCGGCGTCGAGTGTGCGGGAAGCAAGAAGGCGTCGGGGAGGACGTTGCCCTGTCCGTCCGTCCAGCGTGTCTCGTTCTGGACGGGGTAGGCCGTAAAGCGATCGAGCAGGTCGTAGACCGCGCTGTCGAGGGCCTGCTGGACGCCGGTGCCGCCGTACTCGATCATGGTGTCGCCGAGTTCCGCCAACCGCTCTTGTTGGGCTCCGCTGAGATCGCCGAGGACCTCGAAGTCGGGGTCGCCCGGATCGTAGGCGATCAGGCCCGCTTCCGCGCCCTTCCGCAGGGCGAGTTCGCCCTCCGCCGTGGTCGGTATCACGTGGCGACCCGCCTTCTCCCCCGCTTCGCGCAGCCGGTCGAGGTTCTCAGCGGGTGCGATGTCGGCCTTGTTCGCGGCGACGAGAATGGGTTTCGTCCGGGCCCGAACCAGCCGGGCGAGCCCTCTCCGATCCTCGTCGGTCCACTCGCGGGGGTTCTCGGGATACTCCAGTTCTCGGAGGACGACAGCGACGTCGGCCTCGCTCGCGCCAAAGCCCGTGAGGACATCAGAAATCGCCTCGTCGATGTCGAACCCCGGCGAGCGCGACTGGCGCTCGACGCCCTCCCAGTTCCGGGCGACGATCCCCGCGAGCCAGCGGTCCATCTCCTCTTCGATGAAGTCGATCTCCTCGACGGGGTCGTAGCTGCCGACGTCGACGGGTTCGCCCTCGGCGTTGGTTGCCCCGGAGGCGTCGACGACCGTGATGATCGCGTCGGCGTTCGTCAGCGCGTCGAGAAACTGGTTTCCCAACCCTCGGCCCTCGTGGGCGCCCGGGACGAGGCCGGCCACGTCGATCAGCTCGACCGGGACGTAGCGTTTTCCCTCGTGGCAGTTCTCCGTTCCACAGCGTTCCTCGCGGGCGAGACAGGGACAGTCGGTGCGGACGTAACTCACCCCGCGGTTGGGGTCGATCGTGGTGAAGGGGTAGTTCGCCATATCGACTTCGGCGCGAGTCGCGGCGCTGTAGAAGGTGGATTTTCCGGCGTTTGGCTTGCCGGCGAGCGCGAGCGTGAGCATACCGGTGGTATCCCCGAGCGGGCCAACTGCCTTTCGGTGGGGCCTAGTCGTCGGCGAGGGACTCGCGCTCGCGTTTGACGAACGGCTTTGCGGTCAGCCCCTTCCGGCGGGCGTCGAGCTCCGAAAGCCCGTAAATGACCGCCACCAGCGTCCCGATCCCGACCGGGATGAGGACCAACTGAGGCAGGCCCGTCAGTCCGTAGAGGGCGTAGACGAACGTGGCGACGGTCGCGGCGGTCAACGCGTAGTAGATCTGGGTGCGGACGTGATCGATGTGGTCGGCCCCGGCGAACGTCGAGGACAGCACGGTCGTATCGGAGATGGGCGAGCAGTGGTCGCCGAAGATCGCCCCCGAGAAGACCGCACCGGTCGCGACCGCGAGCATCTCCGGGGTACCCCCCGAAACCTCCCACGCGAGCGGGATCGCGACGGGAGTTACGAGCGCCATCGTCCCCCAGGAGGTACCGATCGAAAACGAGATGAACCCGGCGGCAAACAGGATCACGATCGGCAGCAGCGTCGGCGTGATGAATCCCGCGGCGATCTCGGTCACGTACGTACCGGTTTCGAGCGCCCCGGCGACCGCGCCGATCGACCACGCGAGTACGAGGATCGCGATCGCATGGAGCATGATGCCAAAGCCATCGAGCACCGTCTCCATGGCCTCATCAAGCGAAAGGATACTGTAGGACAGCGCGAGCACGAGCGCGGTCGCCGCCATCGCAAAGGAACCCCAGACGAGCGCGCCCATGAAGTCCGCGCTCTCTGCCATGTCGATGGCCGACGCGCCCGGCGAGTAGCCGCTCCAGATCACGCCGACGGCGACGACGGCCACCAGCGCGAGGATCGGGAGCGTGAAAAACCGGAGCTGCGGATCGTCGACCTCGACATCGCCGAGGTCATCTTTCATGCTCTGGAGGGGCTGGGCACCGTCGCGGTTTACCTTCCCCGTGCTCTGGGCGCGGTGTTCGGCGTCGAGCATCTCGCCGAAGTCCCGTCGGGTGATGACGATCACGCCGACCATGAGGATCGCGAACAGACAGTAGAGGTTGTACGGGACGCTCCGGACGAACGTGAGAAACGCCGAGGGCGCGACGTCGCTGATCCCCGCGGCGTCATACCCCGTCTGAATCATGCTGATCTGGTAGGCAACCCAACTCGATATCCCGAACGTCGCGACCGGTGCGGCGGTCGAATCCAGCAGGTAGGCGAGTTTCTCGCGGGACATGTTCGTTTCGTCGGCGATGTCCTTCATCGAGGAACCGACGATGGCGGTGTTGGCGTAGTCGTCGAAAAACCAGACCAGCCCCAGAAGCCACGTCGCGATTCCGACCTTTCTGTGTGAATCGAGTCGGCTGGTCGCGTAGTTCGCGACCGCGAGCGACCCGCCGATCCGCCAGATCAGTGCGATCCCCGCGCCCAGAAGCGAGACGAAGACGATGATCTGTGCGTGAAAGACGTCCTCGCCGATTGCGCTCACGATCCAGTCGAACGTCTGGACCACTCCCAAACTACCCGAATAGATGATCCCTCCTGCCCATACCCCGATGAACAGCGACAGCAACGCCCGCCGAGTGATGATCGCCAGCGCGATGGCGACCAGCGGCGGTGCGAGCGACAGTGCCCCGAATTCAGTTGGCATACTCCCCTGTATTCAAGCTAGGTGTTAACACTTTCGACGCGAGCGACAGTTCACTTTTCATCTTTAATCCAGAAAAGTCGAATAATAGACCATAGATTCGGAACGTTAATTCCCATTCGTCGGTGTGAGTGTGTCGGTCTCTCTCAGTTCGCGTATCGGTCGGTTTTTGCTCGGAAGCGTCTATGGCGACGTATGGCCAGCGGATTTCTCGACCACGACGCGCTCGTTGAGGCCCTCGACGATCACTCCTTCGAGCGCCCACCCGTGATCGTCTGTAACGCCCACATCACGGGGTTGGGCGTCGCCCGCGCGCTCGCGGCCAACGACGTGCCCGTCATCGCCGTCGATCGCAACCGCGACGGGGTCGCGCCCTCCTCGACGGCGGTGACCTTCGCCGGCGAAGTGACGTATCCCCTTGACGATCTGGAGGGGTTCCGGGAGGACGTCGAGGCCATCGCGGCGGCCGTCGAGGGCGAGCCGGTCGCCTTCGGCTGCATGGACGAGTGGGTTCACGCCTTCGCCGACGCCGAACCCGACGGTGTGTGCCTCCCCTTCGCCGACAAGGAGGTCGTCGGTCGCGTTCTGGACAAGGAGTCGCTGTACGGACTCGCCGAGGACCTCGGGGTGCCCTACCCCGAAACCTACCGTCTGGCGGGCATCGGCGAGGAGTCGCCCGACGCCGCTGATGCGCTCGGCGACCCCCTCGAACCCGAAGCGATCCTCGCCGAGCTCGCGTTCCCGTTCGTGATCAAGCCCGCACGCAAACGCGAGTTCGAGGAGGCCGTCGGGACGAACGTCATCGAGGTCGGTAGTGAAGACGAGTACGCGGAGGTAATCGCGACCGCCCGCGAGGCGGGGATTCGCGTGATGGCCCAGGAGAAGGTCCCGATCGCGCAGGGCGAGGACTGCTCGCTTGCCTCGTACGTTCCCCCGAGCGGCGATCCTCTCACGTTCGTCGGCAACCCGCTCGTGCGCTACCCGCTTTCGTTCGGCACCTCGTGTGTCGTCGAACGGGTCGAGCGCCCGGAGATCGAGGAGCGCGCCCTCTCGGTGCTTTCTGCGACGAACTATCACGGCATCAGCGAATCGGAGTTCGTCTACGACCGCGAGCGAGGGGAGTACGTCCTGCTCGACATCAACACTCGCCCGTGGAAATGGATCGGCCTTCCCGTGGCGGCGGGTGCGAACCTCCCGATGGCCGCGTACGCCGACGCGACGGGCACGGAATACGACTCCAAGGAGGTCGCCGACGCGCGCTGGGTCTACCTGCCCGACTACCTCGAACTGCTCGCGACCGACGACACCTTCGGCGACGTGCTGAGCGAGGCCCACTGGACGGCGCTCGTCTCGGGGGCCTTCGAGGACAGCGACGACCTGGCGACGGGCGTCTACTCCCCGAGCGATCCCGGTCCCACGTATGACGTGATTCGAGCGAAATTCGGCGGGATCGAGTACTACTGCTCCTGCTAGGGGACCTTTTTACTCCTCGGGGTCGCGAAGCGACCCTCTCGGAGCAAAAATCTCCTCCAAAAAACCGCGAGCGTGGAGCGCTCGCGGTCCACACCGCGTTGTTCACTTCCCCTCGCCGCTATCAGGCGGCTTTTGGCGGCGGCGTCCGACCTCCCGGTATGACGGACGAGCGAATGGGGCTCAACCTCTTTACGATGAACTCGGTCGAGCACGTCAGCGCCGGCTCCTGGCGCTATCCAGGCGACCAATCCCACCGGTATACCGACCGGGAGTACTGGACCGAGTTGGCGCGCACGGCCGAACGCGGCGGGTTCGACGCGATCTTCTTCGCGGATGTGCGGGGGATCTACGACGTCTACGATGACGGTCGCGAAACGGCGATCGAGCGGGCGGTCCAGACCCCGTCGAACCACCCACAGGCGCTGGTGCCCGCGATGGCCGAGGTCACAGACCACCTCGGCTTTGCGATCACGCGCTCGACGACCTACGCCCATCCCTATCAGCTGGCCCGCGAGTTCTCGACGCTCGACCACCTCACCGACGGCCGGGTGGCGTTCAACGTCGTCACCTCGTATCTCGACAGTGCCGCCCGAAACCTCGGGCTCGAACAACGCATGGATCACGACGGGCGCTACGACCGCGCGGCGGAGTTCATGCAGGTCTGTTACCGCCTCTGGGAGGGCAGCTGGGACGACGATGCCGTCGCTCGGGACCGCGAACAGGGCGTCTACACTGATCCGGAGAAAGTGAGGGAGATCGACTTCGAGGGCGAGTATTTCGACGTTCAGGGCCCCCACGGCTGTGAGCCCTCCCCCCAGCGGACACCCGTGATCTATCAGGCGGGTTCCTCCGAGCGCGGGCGCGAGTTCGCCGCGAAGAACGCCGAGGCGGTCTTCACCAGCCAGCCCACAGAGAAGGGCGTAAGGGATTACATGGCCGATATGCGCGAGCGAGCCGCCGAGTGCGGTCGGGATCCCGACTCGCTCGACTTCTTTGCCGGACTCGTCCCGATCGTCGGCGAGACCGCGGAGATCGCCCAGGCCAAACACGAGAGCTACAAAGAGACCATCGACGTGGAGGCGACCCTCGCGCTACTCAGCGGGTTCATGGATATGGACCTCTCGGAGCTCAACCCCGACCAGAAGCTCGAACACATCGAGACCGAGGCGATTCAGGGTGCCGTGAACGCCTTCACGAAGAGCGACCCCGATCGCGAGTGGACGGTGCGGGAGATGGCGCAGTTCGCCGGGCTCGGGACGACCTCGCCCGTCGTGGTCGGCCCGCCCGAGGAAATCGCCGACGCCTTCGAGCACTGGTTCCACGAGGTCGGCGTCGACGGCTTCAACGTCAAGGAGGTGATCAGGCCGAACAGCCTGCGTGATTTCGTCGACCTCGTCGTCCCCGAGCTACGCGAGCGCGGGCTGGTTCGGGGAGAGTACGAGGACGGGACGCTGCGCGAAAGCCTGACCGGCCGCTCGGAGCTCGCGGAGGATCACCCCGGCAAGCGAGAGGCGATATCCGCGATGGGGCTACGAGAGCTATAGCGAGGCGGCCATCATCACCTCGTCGACGTACTCGCCGTCGATCTTGTAGTGGCCCTCCCGCACCGCCTCGACCTCCCAACCGTGGTCTTCGAGGAACTCGATGGCCCCCTCGTTCGTCGAGGGGATGCTCTGATAGACCCGCTCGTAGCCCTGCGAGCCGGCCCATTCGAGGCCGCGTTCGAGCAGGTGGCCCCCGAGACCGTGACCGCGATACTCCTCTAAGACGCCCGTCGTCAGTTCCGCCGTGTGGGAGAGTTTCTCGATCTCCGGCGACTGGAGGTGCGTCCAGCCGACGACCTCGTCGTTGACCGTCGCGACGAAGAACACGCGCGACTCGACGTCGTCCTGGCGGAGCAGCTCGCCCTCGTGGTCGAGTTCCTGGGCGACCGTCTCGGCGACGATGTAGGTGCGTTTCTCGGCGACCTGCCGGAGGACACCGAGAATACCGGAGAGATCGGCCTGACGGGCGGGCCGGACGTGGAACTCGACCCCGTCGCGGGTGAACTCCTCTTCCTCGCCTTCGAGTTCGGGGACGACCTGTAGCCCGCCACCCAACGCCTCCTCGACGAG
Source organism: Halalkalicoccus jeotgali B3 (assembly GCF_000196895.1). NCBI lineage: Archaea > Methanobacteriati > Methanobacteriota > Halobacteria > Halobacteriales > Halalkalicoccaceae > Halalkalicoccus > Halalkalicoccus jeotgali. The sequence goes on along the minus strand of NC_014297.1, from coordinate 2,268,230 downwards.
CCCGTTTCGCTTCAGGATCGCGACGTGGTGGCGGAATCCGCCGGGATCCTGCGGAAACGTCGCCTCCTGGACGTTTCCGTAGTCCGTCGGGCCGTGATCCTTCAGATACGCGTAGATGCGTTCGCGGTCGCCGTGATCGAGATCCGGTTCGGTCTGGGCGTTCATGAACAATGATACCACACCACGGATCAATAATCTTGCGTCCGCACCTATCGGCGAGTCGGCACGTGGGTGAGGAGTTGGGCGGTGTCCCGAACGCTGTGGGTCTCGACGAACAGTTCGGCGGTCTCACGGACCGAGAACGCCGCGTCGATCCCGGCGCCGTAACACAGCGCGTACAGCTCTAGCCATTCGTTGAGCGCGTCCTCGAGCGCGGCGTGTTCCGCCCGGGAGAACCCCTCTCCCGAGGAGCGCGCTCCGATGTAGAGTTCCAGGACGGGCCACAGCCCGTCCGTGAGATACGAAAGCGCCCGCTCGTCCGGGTTCTCGGGAGGGACGAACCGCTCGCGTTCCTCGTGGGCGCGCTCCGCGAGCGCCTCGATCCGCTCGTGGCGGCTCTCGCCCTCCGCGTTCATCCCTCGCGGAACTCGACGCCCTTCCCGCCACGCGGGTGCTCCCAGCGGGTGTCTGCGACGATCGCACACGTTCCGCACTCGACGCAGGGTTGGGTGTCGAGGCTGATCAGACGTTCCTCGTCCCCGTTGGTCTTGACGACCTCCTCGCGGTAGCAGCCCCCGCCGAAGTCCTGCGCGCTGACTGGACAGGCGGTCACCGCCGCGCCGCTTGCCTCGACAGACGAATCGAGCAGTTCGATATGCGGGTTGCCCACGTCGGTGTCGTAGGTCAACTCGCCGATCCGATCCGCGAGGCTCGGAGGTTCGACGCTATTCTCGCCCTCGACGGGCTGGCCTAACTCCTCGGCGATGACGGCCGGAAGCGTCACGTAGGGCGTCGCGGTGTCCGGTACCATCATCGAGAGGTACGGCGAACTGTAGAGTCGTTCGAGCCCGTTCGCCCGCGAGAGCGCGCGAAGTGCCGTTCGGCCCACGCGGGAGTCGACCACTTTGTCAGAAAGGTTCGCGACCGGCCCGCGCTCGCCCAGGGCGCTCGCGGCCTCGTAGCGTTTGGGCCTGAGTTTCGCCATCACGCCCTCGTCACGGAGGCGCTTCGCGTAGCGCTCGCCCGCGAGGGTCCGGTCACCCCGCGAGCGCGCCTCGACGAACGCTTCCGCCGCCAGCGCGCCCGCCGTCACCGCGTGGTTCATCCCTTTGATGATCGGCCCCTGGGCCTGCATCTGCCCGCCCGCGTCGCCCACGAGCACGAGTCGGCCCTCGCCGGGCTCGGGGTTGGCGACCTTCTTCGAATCGGGTACGAGCTTCGCGCTGTACTCGCGTTCGTGGTACTCGTCGCCGAGCCACTCCCCCAGTAGCGGGTGAGTGAGCAGCGCGTCGAGCAGTTCGTGGGGTTCGGCCTCCTCCGCCACCAGCGAATCGAGGTGAAAGACCGTCCCGATCGACAGTGACCCCTCGTTGGTGTAGAGGAAACCCCCGCCCCGGACGTCCGAGAAGAGGTCGCCCGAGAAGAGGTGGGCCTCGCCTTCATCACTATCTAACCCGAATCGCTCGTCGACATCGGGAAGGTCCACCACGGCCTTGACGCCCTGGAACCACTGTTCGGGCTCCTCCCAGTCCATCAGCCCGGCGTCGCGAGCCAGTTCGCTGTTGACGCCGTCGGCCGCGACGATCAGGTCGGCAGTGATGGGATCGAGTTCGTTGCAGGTGACGCCGACGATCTCCCCACCTTCCCGCAGGAGTCCGTTGACCCGCACCTCGGTCAGTAGCCCGCCGCCGGTCTCACGGGTCATCTCGTGGACCCGTTCTGCGAGCCACGAGTCCATCTTTCGCCGGAGCACCGCGTCGCTCCACTCGGTGTCGTGTTCGTGGAGGTCCGTGATGTCGAACGTCTTCACCTTCTCGCCGGCGACGTTGTGAAGGTAGTAGTCGGTGATCGGGCGTTCGGCGGCCTCCTCGCGAAAGCCTGGAAAGAGGTCGTCGATCGTGTACGGGGCGGATTCCTCGGCGTAGAGAAGCCCTCCGGAGACGTTCTTCGAGCCGGCGTCGACGCCGCGTTCGAGGACCAGCGTCTCGACGCCGTTTCGCGCGAGCGTCGCGGCCGCCGCGGCACCGCCCGGTCCGCAGCCGACGACGACCGCCTCGTAGTGCTCGTACTCCTCGCTGTCCTCGTCGGCGGACGCGACCTCGCCGCGCTCGATCGCCTCCGCGGGCGCGTTCTCGGTCTTCTCCGCGGGATCGGCGTTCGTGGCCATTCAGTCATCACCTCCCTTGGACCGCCGGTCTGCATCGGGTCGGGAACCCCCGGTGCCCTCGCCGCCGTCCGCGACGGCCGCAACCGGCTCGCCGCGCTCGATCGCTTCGGTCAATCGCGGAAGGACCTCGAAGAGGTCGCCCTCGATGAAGTAATCGGAGAAGTCGCGGATGTCGGCCTCGGGGTCGGTGTTGATCGAGACGATCGTCTCGGACTCGTCCATCCCCACCTTGTGCTGGATCGCGCCGCTGATCCCCGCGGCGATGTAGAGGTCGGGCGCGACGACCTGGCCGGTCTCGCCGATCTGGCGCTCCTCTTTCGCGTAGCGCTCGACGTGGCCCTCGAACTGATATGAGGAGGTGACGATCCCGCGGCTGATTCCCAGATCGGCATCGTCGAAGGCGTCGACCAAGTCTAGACCCAGTTCCATTCCCTTCGTGGGGTCGTCGCCGATCCCGCGCCCGAGCGCGACGATCACCTCCCGTCCGGTGAGGTCCACGCCGCCCTCGAGGCGGTCGTGGTCCTCGATCTGCACGCCGAACCACTCCTCGTCGAGGGTCGCCTCGAACGCCACGACCTCGCCCTCGCGCCCGACGTCGGGCTCGGGCAGGTCGAAGCTACCGGGAATGACCGACGCGCCCTGCGGGTGGAACTCTCGACCGGGCGCGTCGAGACAGAGGATGGTCGAGTACTCGAACCCCGAGAAGTCGGGCCGTTTCATGTGGAGCACGCGCTCGAACTCCTTCTTGTCGCCCGCCCCGCCTGTCTTCGCGGGGTTCGAGATGACCGTCTCCTCGATGTACAGCCCTGAACAGTCGCTGGCAAGCCCGCTGTCGAGTTCGGCCTGCACCTGCGCCGAGAGATCCCGGCCGTTGTTCGTCGCCGGGAACAGCACGTACCGGGGCTCGTCGTAGACCTCGCCCTCGATCGTCTTCCAGTCGGCGTCACCTCGCGAGTCGTCCCACTCGCTTCCCGACCCGGCGCGTGCCATCTCGCAGAAAACTTCAGTATAGGGTTTGTGGTAGAACCGCTCCAACCGTGGGTCCTCGGTGTAGATCGCCACGTCCGCACCGTAGGCGATCGTCTCTTCAGCAAGCCCTTCGACCGAGTCGCCGATCACGACCGCGACGACGCGCTCGGTCTCTCCGTAGGAGTCGTTGTACTCGTCCATCAGCTCGCGGGCCTTCCCGAGCATCTCCTTTGTGGCGTCGATCAACTGCCCCTGCTGGGTCTCACAGTAGACCCACATGTCCCGGTAGCTGCCCCCCTCCAAGGCCTTCACGTACTGTTTGTCCGCCGTCGGGTGGTCGAGATCGGGGTGTTTCTCCTCGGGCGGGAGTCGTTCGGTTTCCTCGCCATCCTCGCTTCCCTGGACCGATTCGAGCTGGCTCTCGATCAGCCGTTTTGCGGTCTTTCGGTCCTGCCCTTTCTTCTCCTCCTCCAGCAGGACTTCGAGCTCGTCGACTGCGTCGATCTTCCGCACGACGTTGCCCAGTTCCGCGACGGTGAGTTCGCTCGGGTCGATCTCTTGGGGGCCCTCCTTCTCTTCGGCTTCGACCTTCTCGATCCGGCTGACGAGCAGCGTTTTGACGTCCTCGCGGTTCGGCCCGCCCTCCTCGAGTTCGAGCATCTCCTCCAGTTCATCGAGATCCTCGACCTCCCGCACCTTCGGACCGAGCTCCGCGATCTCATACTCGCGCGGATCCATCTCGCCCATCGTCAGTCACCCCCCGCGGCGGCGCGGTCAGTGTACGGAAGCAGTTCGTCGAGAACCGATTCCATCCCCGCCTCGTCGCCGGGTTCGACTACCGTCGCTTCGCGCTCGGAGGGTGCTTTCGGGATCGGATCGACACCGGAAACGATAGTCGGCGAACCATCCAGCCCGATGTAGTCGGGATCGAGGTTCAATTCGGTGTGGTCCCACGTCGTCAGGTGGTCTTCATATGACTCGGCACGCGCTTTCGTCTCCTCGCGGCGGTCCTTGTAGGTGAGTCGATGCTGGGCTTTCCTGTACGTCGCCTCGAACTCGGGGTCGGTGACGATCATCGCGGGAAGCGGTGCCTTCACCGTCTCTATCTCCTCGATATCGCCCTCGACGAGCCGTTTCGCCCGCACCGTTCGCTCCTCTTCGTCCACGTCGAGTGCGATCACGTGTGTGAGGATCGGCCAGTCGAGACACCAGCAGGTCTGGGGACCGGTGTGGCCGGTCTCGCCGTCTGCGGTCTTGAAGCCCGCAAAGAGGAGGTCGGGCTGCTCCCGTTCCTCCGCGACCTTCTCGATCCCCGTCGCGAGCGTGATCGACGTCGCCCACGTGTCGGCGGCGGCCATCTCGCGATCGGAGAGCAAGAACAGTTCGTCGGCGTAGATCGATTCCATCGCCTCTTCGAGCACCTCGCCGTAGCCCGGCGGGCCCATGCTCATCACCGCGGTCGTGCCGCCGTGGCGCACCTTCGTCTGGAGGGCCGCCCGGAGCGCGAACGCGTCGTTCGGGTTCATCACCGTCGGGGTCTTGCCCCGCTCTAAGTGCCCCTCGTCGTCAAACGAGACCGCGCCCTCGCTGAAGTCCGGAACGCCCTTCGTGAGTGTGACTGTATACATACTTCCTCACCCCCTCATGTCCGCCCCGCTCGGCCGGCGTCGACGTCGATGGCGTCGACCGGACAGACGTCGACACACAGCATACAGTCGATACACTGGGCCTCGTTTGCCGGATCGGCCTTGATCTCGCTTTCAGGGTGGTCGGGCGTGTCCACCCACTCGAAGACGTCCACGGGACAGTCCTCCAAGCACGCGCCGTCGGCGAGACAGACGTCGAAGTCCACGGCGACGTGAGTGCCGTGGATTCCGAGTTGTTCTGGCTCTTCGACCGGACCCCACACGTCGTGGCCCCGGTGGGTATCTACCTTTTCGCGGTTCTCCTCGAACGTCGAATCAATGGGCATCGGTATCTGTTCACACGACAACTCGTCACTTAAATCACTCGGCAAACATCATCATCGTCTGTGACTTACTGCGGTGAGCCGTCGGGATCGGTCGAGAGGCCAGTGTGTACCTCGCCGCGTGCGCGGATCGTCCCGTCGACGACTCCATCGCGCGCCAGGTCGAGGTGTTCACACGAGATATCCCCCCAGATGCGCGCCTCGGCGGCGACGGTGACGGTCCCGCTGCGGGTCGTGACGTCCCCGTGAACGACGGCCCCGGCGGCGATCTCGATGTCGTCGCGCGCCCGAAGGCTCCCGAAGATCTCGGTGTCCTCGCCGACCGTGATCGATTCGGCCCGAACGTTGCCGTGCAGTCGACAGTCCCGCCCGATCGTCGCCGGGGTCGAGACCCGCCAGGCGTCGTCCGAGACGGTCCCACCGGTCGGGATCGTCAGCGGTTCGCGTTCCTCGTCCTCGTCGAACAGTTCCTCGACCAGTTCCTCTGCGGCGTCGTCCTCGCCCATCCGAAGCAGGTGGGTGAGGTACATGAACAGGAAGACGATCGTCGGCATCGGGTTCCGGATGACGATCCAGCCGCTGGCTTCGAACCCCTCGGCGATCTGGACGTCGTCGCCGATGTCCAGATCGCCACCGACGACCAGTTTACCGTCGATCTCGATGCGCTCGCCTAGGTAGGCGTCCCCGCCGACCAGTACGTTGTCCGCGACCGAACACCACGTATCGAGCCGGCAGTCGCCCTCGGCCTCGATGTGCCCGCCGAAGCGCACCCGCTCGCCGGCGACGACGTTCCGACCTCTGATCCCGAACTCGACGGTGCTCTGGGCGCCGACGAACACGTCGCCGTCGGTCACCAGATCGTGCTCTTCGACGACGGTACCGTCGGGAATCGAGAGCGCAGAGAGGGGGTCCGGCCGGAGTGACACGCCTTTCGTTCCGCGGTCTGCCCTCTTAAATCTCCTGTGGCGTCTGACGAGCGTCGGACGACAGGATCTTGGGTCTCGACGGTCTCTCTCGACCCATGACGACGATCTCCATCGACGACGAAGGCGTCGACGCCGTCTACGAAGGTACGGAGTTCCGCCTCGAACGCGAACTGATCGAAGAGGCGACCGAGAAACGCTACTGGGACGTCACCGACCATGAGATCCTCCAGATCATCGAGCGTGATCCCGAACTCTCGGGTGAACCTCGGCGCGTCGGTGATATCGTCCGGTAGGTTTTACCCCACGGCCGCCGAGCGCCCGGTATGGATCGCTCGACGCTCACCCACCCCGCCTTCCGCACCGCCGCCGGCACGCTCGCGGGGTACGGACTGCTCTTGCTCGTGATGACTCTCTTGCTATTTTTAGTCCCGTATGCGATCTTCGCCGGATTCTAGCGGACTGATACCTCGACTCGAACGGTCTTCGTATGACCGGACTCGGGGCCGATACCCGATCAGACGGCTACTATCGGTATCTGCTCCATCGCTGTAAATGGAGAAATATTACAATACAAAAAGTATTTAATATTATAAATATCTAAAATAAGTGAAATTCGAAACAGACGGCAGTTCATCGCAGCCGCCGCCGGATCGTTGGCTACTGTTGGCGCAATCAGCGGAGTCGGCACTACAAGTGAGGACGAATTAACGAAAGAGGAGATCAACGCTGCTGTACTCTCTGGAGCGGATAGGAACGGGGCCAATGGAGTCGAACAGGCCCTAATGGACCTCGGTCTTGATCCGACTGTCAAATCTGCAGCGCTCAGTGCGGCAGACCTCACTCAATCGGCCGATGATCTCGGCGAGCAGTCAGGCACTTCTCCGGTCGTCTCCCCTGACTACGTCTATGGTAATCCTGACTCCTCAAGCACAAGGCTCATCGTATCAACCGTGCCAGTCTATGGAGAACGTAACCAAGTACGGGCGACTGCTACGATGATGCTCAACGACGCGAAGTACGCCTTCAGAAACTCGTGGTTCTGCCCCGATGCGATCGGTTTCGGATTCATCAATCAGGACTGGGCTCCGGTGGGTACACCCAGCGTCAGTGTCACCAATGGTCACAACGCAAAGTTCACCGCACGAGACGTTGCACAGGACGCTCTCGCTGGGACGATCGACCTCAAGAATCGAGCACCTGCGTTCAGCCTTGAGGGATTCTTGCCCGACGCCACCGCGTCTCTTACTGGAAAATTCCAGCTCCGGGACGGCGGCGTAGCGTCCTCGCTCTGGGGGTCTTATACCCACACGTTCTCTCCCCTGCCGAACGGAGCAATCGAAAGTATTTCAGGCGGATACGGTGGTCTCGGCATTACGCTCGGTAGCAGTCCCGCGACTGCGTGGTGCAAGGCGAAGCCGGTAGATCCGAGAAACTCGCTGTAGAGTAACCACGAAACATCGAACCAACTCCTTCAAATACACTCAAAATGACACGGAACGATCTCATCGACCCGCTCTACTTGAAGGCGATCTGTTCAGCCATCTTATCGGTGTCGTTTGCGGTGATGGCGGCACCCATTTGGGCGACCGATCCCATGGGAGCGATCATGTTTTTCCTCCTGTTCGCGTTCGTCCTCTACTCGTGTGTCTGTCTGGTCCGTGCGGGCTCCTAACGACTCCCTGAATCCTATCGGTTGACGCCCCGGCCGAGCGTCACCGAATCGTCCTCGGCACAGTCGCCGGCGAGCTTTGCCGGGTTGCCCACGACCGTGCAGTTTCCGGGCACCGAGTCCAGCACCACTGATCCGGCACCGACGCTTGCGCCCTCGCCGAGGACGATCGGGCCCAGTAGGGTCGAACCGGCCCCGACGGTGACGCCGTCTTCGAGGGTCGGATGGCGCTTCTCGTCCGCCAACGAATCCCCGCCCAGCGTCACGCCGTGATAGAGCATTACGTCGTCGCCGATCTCGGCGGTTTCGCCGATCACGATGCCCATGCCGTGGTCGATGAAGAATCGTCGCCCGATCTGTGCGCCGGGGTGGATCTCGACGCCGGTGAGAAAGCGGGCGTAATGCGAGAGCAGGCGTCCGGGGAGCCGAAAGCCCGCCGTCCAGAGCGCGTGGGCGATCCGATACATCCAGATCGCGTGCAGCCCCGGGTACGCGAGCAGGACCTCAAACGTACTCTTGGCTGCCGGATCCTTCGCCTTGGCCGTCCGAACGTCCTCACGGACTCGCTTGAACATGATCGCTATCAGCCATTCCGTGTGCAGAATGGTAGCTGTTGTGGTACCGGGGACTCAGGCGAACGTCTTCGAGACCTCGTCGTCCTCCTCTTCGGCCTGGATCTTCGCCCACGCCTCCTCGAAGTCCTCCATCCGCACTTCGGTGCGGTCGTCGCGGATGGCGAACATCCCCGCCTCCGTACAGATCGCCTTGATGTCCGCGCCGCTTGCCTCGGTCGCCTCCTCGGCCAGTTTCGCGAAGTCGACGTCCTCGGCGACGTTCATCTCCCGGGTGTGGATCTCGAAGATGAGCTCGCGACCCTCCGCGTTGGGCTTTGGCACCTCGATGAGGCGGTCGAACCGGCCGGGCCGGAGAATGGCGCGATCGAGCATGTCGAAGCGGTTCGTCGCCGCGATGATCCGTACCTCGCCACGGTCCTCGAAGCCGTCCATCTCCGAGAGGAGCTGCATCATCGTGCGCTGGACCTCCGCGTCGCCCGACGTCTTCGATTCGGTGCGTTTCGAGGCGATGGCGTCGATCTCGTCGATGAACAACACGGCGGGTTCGTGGGAGCGGGCGACCTCGAAGAGGTCCCGGACCAGCTTCGCGCCCTCGCCGATGAACTTATGGACGAGCTCGGAGCCGGCCATCTTGATGAACGTGGCGTCGGTCTCGTTCGCGACCGCCTTCGCCAGCATCGTTTTCCCGGTTCCGGGCGGCCCGTAGAGCAGGACGCCGCTCGGGGGATCGATCCCCACGTCGCGGAACATATCCGGTTTGAGAAGGGGCATCTCGACGGTTTCGCGCACCTCGTTCATCTGCTCGTCGAGCCCGCCGATATCGGTGTAGGAGACCTCGGGACTCTCCTCGACCTGCATGACGCGGGCGCGCACGTCGGTCTCGCCTTCGAGTTGCTTGACGATCGACAGCGAGTTGTTGACCGCCACCCGGCTGTCGGGTTCGAGTTCGGCGCGCATCTCCTCGGTGACCTCGGTGAGCGCCTCCTGATTGTTGCCGTGCTGTTTGATGATGACGCCCTCGTCGGTCATTTCCTGGACGGTGGCGACAAAGAGCGGGGACTGCTTGAGCTTCTTGTTCTCGTGGGTCAGACGCTCGAGTTTCTGCTGGTACTTGTTGTTCTCGGCGTTCGCGTCCAACAGCTTATCGCGCATCTCCTCGTTCTGATCCTCGAGGACGTCGAGCCAGTCGCGCAGGGCCTCGATCTTGTCCTGCTGTGAGGTTCCCTCCTCGTACGGGAGGTCGACGTCCTCTACAGTATCGGTCATTGGGGTATTTACGGCGCTGTCTCATAAGAGGTTTCGGGTCGAACCACTCCGATCAGTTAGAATTTCTGCTGGTAATATTTTAAAAGAGGAAATATTATTACGTTGTATCCGGTAGGGCCAGACGAGATGAGCACGTCAGAGGCGATCGCGGCCGAGGCGGGAGAACAGACGGGGTGGGACGCGGTCCGGGAGCTGCCGCCGAGCGCGAAACTCGTCGCGAAGGTTCTAGAGTACAACGAGACGCTCACGCAGAGCCAACTCGCAGAGGAGACGCTCCTCCCACCGAGGACCGTCCGTTACGCGTTGAACCGGCTCGAGGAGGAGGGAGTCGTCGAATCACGGTTCTCGTTTTCGGACGCCAGAAAGCGCCTGTACACCCTCACGATCGAATCGCGCTGACCCCACGGAGCTTATACTTCCCGCGGGCGAACCACGGGGCATGACACGGGTGATCCACACCGGCGACACCCACATCGGGTATCGCCAGTACCACTCGGCCGAGCGCCGCGCCGACTTTCTGGCCGCCTTCGAGCGGGTCGCCGCCGACGCTATCGAGGAGGGCGTCGACGCCGTCGTTCACGCCGGTGACCTCTTTCACGACCGTCGGCCCGACATCGGGGACCTGCTCGGGACGCTGGACGTGCTTCGGGACCTCGAGGACGCGGACGTGCCGTTTCTCGCTATCGTCGGCAACCACGAGGGGACCCGCGAGGGACAGTGGCTCGATCTCTTCTCACGCATGGGCCTTGCGACCCGCCTCGACAGCGAGGGAGTCACCGTCGGCGAGACGACCTTCTACGGGCTCGATCACGTTCCCGTCTCCCGGCGCGAGGAGTTGGAGTACGACTTCGCCTTACCCGAGACCGACCACGCGGCGCTGGTCGCCCACGGCCTGTTCGAGCCCTTCGGCTATGCCGACTGGGACACCGAGGAACTGCTCGATTCGGCCACCGTCGAGTTCGACGCCATGTTGCTCGGGGACAACCACCACCCCGATCGCGCAGAGGTCGAGGGGACGTGGGTGACCTACTGCGGATCGACCGAGCGGGCAACCGCGAGCGAGCGCGACGGGCGGGGCTACAACCTCGTGACCTTCGAGGACGGCGAAGCCCACATCACCCGCCGGGGGCTCGACACCCGGGAGTTCGTCTTCGCCGACGTCCAACTCGCTGCGGGCGAGGGGATCGAGCGCGTGCTCGAACGGGTCGGCCAGCACGACCTCGACGGGCGGGTGGTGATCGTCACCGTCGAGGGCGAGGGCGAACCACTCGCGCCCGCGGAGGTGGAGTCGTTCGCCCGCGAGGGAGGCGCGCTGATCGCTCGGGTCAACGACAAACGCGAGATCGAGAGCGGCGAACCGGCCGACGTTTCGTTCTCGGACCCCGACGCGGCGGTCCGCGAGCGCCTGCGGGAGATGGGGCTGTCGGGCGCCGCAAGCGACATCGACGAGACGGTTCGAGCGAGCAAGCTCGCCGACTCGAACGTCCGCGGGGCCGTCGAGGAACGCGTCACCTCGCTGCTCGAGGAGGACCCGGCGGCCTTCGAACCTGCCGCGACCGCACCCGACGGGGAGTCACCGTCAGAGTCGCCGACCGAGAGCGCGGACGGGGACACGCCCGGGACGGCCGGCACGGCCGAGTCCACCGACCGACCCGAGGGGGCGAGTGCCGACAGGCAGGCCCAGTCCTCGATGGAGGAGTACCTGTGAGGATCGAGCGCGTCCGACTGACGAACTTCAAGCCGTATCGCGACACGGACCTCCGGCTCGAACGGGGCGTCAGCGTGATTCACGGACTTAACGGCAGCGGGAAGTCCTCGCTGCTCGAGGCGTGTTTCTTCGCGCTGTACGGTTCCTCGGCGCTCGACGGCACCCTCGAGGAGGTGATCACGAACGGCGAGGAGGAGTGTGAGATCGAGCTGTGGTTCACCCACGCAGACGGGGAGTACCACGTCGAGCGCCGCGTTCGTCTGTCGGGCGAGCGCGCACAGACCGCGACGTGCGTCCTCGAAACCCCCGACGGGAGCATCGAAGGAGCCCGCGACGTCGAGCGCTACATCGAGGAGCTACTGCGGATGGACGCGGACGCCTTCGTCAACTGCGCGTACGTCCGCCAGGGCGAGGTCAACAAGCTGATCCACGCCACGCCGGGCGAGCGCCAGGACATGATCGACGACCTCCTCCAACTCGGGAAGTTAGAGGAGTACCGCGAGCGGGTCAGCGAAGCTCGATTGGGCGTCAACGACGTGCGAGCAGACGTCCAGGGCAGCCTGCGGGAGATCGAATCCCAGATCGACGAAAAAGAGGAAAAAGGGCTCCCCTCGCTCCTGAACGACCTCGAAACCGAACTCAACGACCTCGAGGAGGAGATCGAGCGCTACGAGGAGAACGAGCGGAACGCAGAGCGAACCCGCGAGGAGGCGAGCGAAATCCTCGAGGCCCACGAGGGGACCCGCGAGGAGATCGCAACGCTCGAGACCGACATCGAGGGGCTCAGGGACACGATCTCGGAGACCGAGGACGAACGCGAATCGCTCAAAGAGCGCCTCGCGGAGGCGCGCGCGGAGATCGGCCGACTGGAGGACCGGCGCGAAGACCTCGTCGCCGAATCGGCCCTCGAGGACGCCGACCAATCGATCATCGAGCAGCGCCGCGAGACGCTCGAAACGGACCTCGAAGAGTGTCGCGAGGCGATCCGCGAGTCGAGTCTCGCGGCCCAGCAAGCGAAGAGCGACGCGAAGACGGCCCTGGAGGCCGCCAAGGACCTCGAAACGCGGGCCCAGGAGGCCCACGAGAAACGCCGGACCCTCGAGGCGGAAATCGAGGAGACCGAATCGGCCCTCGAAGAGCGCCGCGAGGCGCTCACGGAACTCGAATCGGAGATCGAGGAGCTGCGCGAGCGGTTCGCGGGCGCCCCCGTCGATCCCGGGGAGGCCGACGGCCGGCTCGCAGACCTGCGCGAGGAGCGCGAGGGGCTGCGCGAGCGCGAGACGACGCTTCGCGCCTCGCTCGAAACCGCCCGCGAGGCCGTCGAGGAGGGCGAGCGCCTCCGGGAGGCGGGCAAGTGCCCCGAGTGCGGGCAGCCGGTCGAGGACTCGCCCCACGTCGACGCGCTCGCGGAGCGCCGCGAGCGGGTTTCCGACCTCGAGGACGCACTCGCGGAGCTTCGCACGGAAACCGAGAGCGTCGAGGAACGGATCGACCGGGCTGAGGCGCTCTCGGAGGCCGAATCCGGGATCGAACGGAAACGCGAGCGCCGCGAGACCCTCAACGAGTTGCTCTCGGATCGCGAGGCAGGTCTCGAGGAGAAGCGCGAACGGGTATCGGAACTCCGAACGCGCGCGGACGAGCTCGACGCCGAGGCGGTCGAAAAACGCGAGACCGCAAACGAGGCGCGAGAACGGGCGGGCGAGGCCCAGGAACGAACCGCCGACCTTGACGAGCGCCGAACCGAGCTGGAGGAGCGAATCGACCGCCTCGGAACGCTCTCGGACGTCCTCGTCGACCTCGCTGACGCCCGCGAGACCGTCTCGTCGCTGCGCGAGCGCCGCGCGGACCGCGCCGAGTTGAACGACGAACGACGCGAGCGCCTCGCGGAGAAACGCGAGCGAAAACGGGAGCTCGAAGCCGAGCACGACCCCGAGCGCATCGAGCAAGCACGGGAGGACAGACAGCGTGCGGAGACGTACCTCGAAAACGTCGAGGGGAAACTCGCGGAACTCGACGAGGAGGAGGCCCGGCTGCGCGATCGGATCGGAGGCGTCAAGAGCGAACTCGACTCCCTGGAGACGCTCCGCGAACGGCGCGCGGCCCTCGGCGACCGTCTCGGAGCGCTCGACTCGCTGTACGGGGAGGCAGAACAGCTCCAGGGGATGTACGCCCAGCTCCGTTCGGAACTCCGACAGCGCAACGTCGAGCAGCTCGAACGCATGCTCAACGAGACGTTCGAGCTGGTCTACCAGAACGACGCCTACGCGAAACTGGAGTTAACAGGAGAATACGAGCTCACTGTCTACCAGAAGGACGGCTCGCCGCTCGCGCCCGAGCAGCTCTCGGGGGGCGAGCGCGCGCTGTTCAACCTCTCGCTTCGCTGTGCGATCTACCGTTTGCTCGCAGAGGGGATCGAGGGCGGCGCGCCGATGCCGCCGCTCATTCTGGACGAACCCACCGTCTTCCTCGATTCGGGTCACGTCTCGAAGCTGGTCGACCTCGTCGAGTCGATGCGCCGTCTGGGCGTCGAGCAGATCGTCGTCGTCAGCCACGACGACGAGCTCGTGGGCGCGGCCGACGACCTCGTCCGGGTGCGAAAGGACCCGACGACCAACTGCTCGACGGTCGAGCGCGGCGAGGCGCTACTCGCCGCCGGAGCCACGGAGTGAGGACAGCGCCTCGGCTGCGAGCTGAGTCGTCCCGTAGCCGCGCTCGCCGGCGATCTCACACTCCTCGAGTAGCCCCGCCGCCCGAAGCTCCGCGACGGTGCCGTGAAAATCGCTCTCACAGAGCGTATCGAACGCGAGAAGCTCCCGAACCGCGAGCGGCCCGCGGGCGTCTAGTACCAACAGGAGTCCGAGCGTGCGGTCGTCGTGGACCGCCGAGAGAAGCCGTCTGATCGGTTCGTCGACCTCGCGTGCGGCCGTCTCAAGCGCCGAGACCCCCTCGACCGGCGAGAGGTCGTCGGTCCCGACGTAGCGCTCCGCGCCGGTTTCGGGATCGCGTACCAGGCTCGACTCGTCCGAGCGCTTGAGCAGGAGGTATCGCGCGCCGTCGTCGTCCTCGACGGTCTGCATACCGGTCCTACTGCTCCCGCGGGTTAGTCGCTGTCGGTACCCTCCTCGAGGTCGAGCGTCCAGTAGCTATAGAGCCCGCGAGCGAGCGCGAGCAGGCCGACCGCCAGCAGTCCGCCCCCGAGGCCGAGTCGCCCCTCGAAGAGCACGAACATCGCGCCGAGGCTCGTCGCGAGGAGCCCGACGTTGAACAGGACGACGAGCTTCCAGAACGCGCTCAGGAGGTCCTTCGGGACGTCTCCGGGCCCGAAAAACCCCTCGTCGGGCGGCGAGACGTCCGGGATCTCCGGCCCGAGGGTCGGTTCGCTCTCCTCTGGTTCGACGTTCGGGATGTCGGGACCCAGATCGGGCTCCTCGGGTTCGTGCTCGGAGCGCTCGTCGGGTAACACGTTCGGAGGTCGGACGCAGCGGGCAAAAGCGATTCGACCCGCGGGTCGGATCAGAGTTGGTCGGGCAGCGAGACGCTATGGGTCGTTTTGACCCACGCGAGCGGGTTCCGGACGTCGTAGAAGACGATGCCCCCGGTGGTCTCGTAGGTCTCGACGGATTCGACCGCGTCGAGTTCCAGTTCGTCGGTGCCGCTCTGTCGGTCGGGATCGGCGCTTGACATCGTCGTCACCGATTACTGGTATGTGTTAACACGATATATGTCTTGTTGCTCCGTCACCAGTTGCCAGGGTAGTCGGTCGATCCGGGCTTCGCACGGACGAATGGTGGTTTCAGGCCCGTTCGCCCCTCGATTTCGCTTCGTTCGATGTGACGGTCATCCTCGGATTAATCTCGCTTTCGAGGCGTTCCCGACGGCGGGGACACTCGGGCGAACCACCGACGTTTTAGCCTGCCGCATCCAACGAGCGGACATATGGAGCAATCGGGACTCTCCGCGTATGCGGACGCCGACGAGAGCGAGGGGCGTCCGGCCGCGGAGGCGCGCGCCGTCGCCGGGAACGGCGATACGACGGGTGAGGTCGTCGACATCGACGAGCGACGATTCCCGCCCGTCGAGGAGACGGTCGATCTCGGGGTCACACAGGTCAACTACACCGTCGAGGAGGGAGCCGACGGCGAGTACCCCGTCGTCCACGTCTTCGGTCGGGACGACGCCGGCGAGGCCCATCACGTCCGAATTTACGAGTTCCGACCCTACTTCTACGCGCCGAGCGCGAGCCTGACCGACGAGGACCTGAGCGACAGTCGGATCACGGGCACCGAGGAGGGCTACGAGTCGATCCGGGGCGAGAAGCTCACGAGGATCTTCGGCCAAACCCCCCGGGACGTCGGGAACATGCGCGATCGTTTCGACCACTACGAGGCCGACATCCTCTTTCCGAACCGCCTGCTGATCGACAAGGGCATCAACAGTGGGATCCGCGTACCCGACCGCCGCGACGACGACGGCTCCGTTCGAGTGCACCACGAGGAGATCGAGCCCGTCGAGGCGGAAGCGGACCTCCGGGTCCACAACTTCGACATCGAGGTCGACGACCGGTCGGGCTTCCCCGAGGAGGGCGAAGAGCCGATCGTCTGTCTGACCAGCCACGACTCGACGCGCGAGGAATACATCGGCTGGCTGTACGTCGCACCCGCTGGCGACGGAACCTCCCCCGCCGACCTCCCCGACTACGCCCCGATCAGCGAGGACGTCGAGATCGAGATCCACGCCTTCGAGAGCGAGGAGGCGATGCTCGATGCGTATCTCTCCTACATCACCGAGACCGACCCCGACGTGCTGACGGGCTGGAACGTCGACGACTTCGACGCCCCGTACCTGATCGACCGCCTCGACCGTCTCGATCCGGCGACCGACTACGACCTCTCGATGGAGCGTCTCTCGAGAGTCAACGAGGTCTGGCGCTCGGACTGGCAGGGGCCCAACATCAAGGGCCGGGTCGTCTTCGACCTGCTCTATGCGTACAAGCGCACGCAGTTCACCGAGCTCGACTCCTACCGACTCGACGCCGTCGCCGAAACCGAACTCGGCGTCGGCAAGGAGCGGTATGCGGGTGACATCGGCGACCTCTGGGAACAGGACCCCGAACGCCTGCTCGAATACAACGTCAGGGACGTCGAACTCTGTGTGGAGATCGACGCCCGTCAAGGGATCATCCCCTTCTGGGACGAGGTGCGCACGTTCGTCGGCTGCAAGCTCGAGGACGCACCGACCCCCGGCGACACTGTCGACATGTACGTGCTGCATAAGGTCCACGGCGAGTTCGCCCTGCCCTCGAAGGGTCGTGTCGACAGCGAGGAGTACGAAGGCGGGGCGGTGTTCGACCCCATCACCGGCGTGAAGGAGAACGTCACCGTACTGGACCTCAAATCGCTGTACCCGATGTGTATGGTGACGATCAACGCCTCGCCCGAGACGAAGGCCGAACCCGACTACGAGGGCGAGACCTATCGCGCGCCCAACGGGATGGAGTTCAAACGGCAACCGGATGGCATCATCCGGTCGATGGTCGACGAACTGCTGACCGAACGCGATCGCAAGAAATCTCGGCGAGCCGAACACTCGCCCGGAAGCGGCGAGTACGAGCGCTTCGACCGCCAGCAAGGGGCGGTAAAGGTCATCATGAACTCGCTGTACGGGGTGCTCGGCTGGGAGCGCTTCCGACTCTACGATAAGGACGTCGCCGGGGCGGTGACCGCCACGGGACGGGACGTCATCGAGTTCACCGAGGAGTCCGCAAACGAACTGGGCTATCAGGTCACCTACGGGGACACCGACTCGGTCATGCTCGAACTCGGGGCCGGCGTCGATAGACAGAGCGCGATCGAGCAGTCCTTCGAGATCGAGAAACACATCAACGGTTCGTACGACGAGTTCGCGAGCGAGGTCCTCGACGCCGAAGACCACCGCTTCCAGATCGAGTTCGAGAAGCTCTACAGACGGTTCTTCCAGGCCGGTCGGAAAAAGCGCTATGCCGGCCACATCATCTGGAAGGAGGGAAAGGACGTCGACGACATCGATATCACGGGCTTCGAGTACAAGCGCTCGGACATCGCGCCCATCACGAAGGAGGTCCAAAAGGACGTCATCGAGATGATCGTCCTCGGGGAGGACCTCGAGGAGGTAAAGAGCTACGTCCACGACGTCGTTACCGACTTCCAGGAGGGCGAGATCGACCTCGACCGGATCGCTGTCCCGGGCGGGATCGGCAAGCGCCTCGACAACTACGACACCGACACCGCACAGGTCCGCGGCGCGAAGTACGCGAACTTACTGCTTGGGACTAACTTCACACGCGGGAGCAAACCCAAACGCCTCTATCTGAGGAAGGTCCATCCGAAGTTCTTCCGCCGTATGGAGAACGAGCGGGGCCTGGACCCACAGCGCGATCGCCTCTACGCGGAGTTCAAGCGCGACCCGGACGTGATCTGTTTCGAATACGAGGACCAACTCCCCGAGGAGTTCGAGGTCGACTGGGAGAAGATGCTCGAGAAGACGCTCAAAGGCCCGATATCGCGCGTGCTCGAAGCACTCGATATCTCGTGGGACGAGGTGAAATCGGGTCAACAGCAGACGGGACTGGGCAGTTTCATGTAGTCCCCGACTTACAGATCGGCGAAGGAAAGTTCTCGTTTCGAAAACCGATTCGGGGGAAGACGAAAGCATTATGGACGCCACGACCCTTCGTTCAACCGATTGAGGAGCCACTATGGCAACACTTGAACTGAAAAACCTACACGCGGAAGTGGCGGACGACGACGAGGCCGAGAAGATCCTCAACGGTGTTGACCTCGAGGTCAAGACCGGCGAGATCCACGCGCTGATGGGCCCCAACGGCAGCGGGAAGTCCACCACCGCGAAGGTCATCGCGGGCCACCCGGCCTACGAGGTCACCGACGGCGAGGTGCTGATCCACCTCGAAGAGGGTGATTTCGGCGAGGACTTCGAGATCCCCGAGGACAAGCGTACGTGGGACCTGCTCGAACTCGAGCCTAACGAGCGCGCCGCACTTGGCGTGTTCCTCGCCTTCCAGTACCCCGCGGAGATCGAGGGCGTAACGATGTCGAACTTCCTGCGGACGGCCGTCAACGCGAAGTTCGACGAGCGCGAGGAACTGTTCGAGGACGAGGAACGCGAAGAACCGGAACGCACCGAATCCGAGGACACCGGCTACGACACCAGCCCGATGGAGGGGCCTGCCGACGACGGCGAGATCGGTGTCGCGGAGTTCCAGCAGCTCCTCTCGGAAAAGATGGAGATGCTCGACATGGACGAGAAGTTCGCCCGACGCTACCTGAACGCGGGCTTCTCGGGCGGGGAGAAGAAACAGAACGAGGTGCTGCAGGCCGCGCTTCTGGAGCCCTCGATCGCCGTGCTCGACGAGATCGACTCGGGGCTCGACATCGACCGTCTGCAGGACGTCTCGAAGGGGATCAACGCGCTGCGCGACGAGCAGGGCACCGGGATCCTCCAGATCACCCACTACCAGCGGATCCTCGACTACGTCGAGCCTGATCGCGTCCACATCATGCTCGACGGCGAGATCGCCATGAGCGGCGACGCGGAGCTCGCGAAGAAGCTCGAGGACAAGGGTTACGACTGGGTCCGCGAGGAAGTCTACCAGACGGCCTGAACCGCGCGACGACTACTACCATACATATCAACCAATGAGCTCAGAAGAACTCACCAAGAACCAGGAGCGCTTCGATCACCGCAACGAGGAGCGCTCGGCGTTCCGCTCGGAGAAGGGCCTGACCGAAGAGGTCGTTCGCCTCATCAGCGAGGACAAGGACGAACCCGACTGGATGCTCGATCGCCGCCTTAGAGCGCTCGAACACTACCAGAACATGCCCCTTCCCACCGACTGGCCCGGCCAGCCCGACCTCACCCAGCTCGACGTCGAGGAGATCATCCCCTACATCCGCCCCGACGTCGAAGCCCGCGGGAGCGTCGACTCCTGGGAGGACGTCCCCGAAGACATCAAGGATACCTTCGAGAAACTCGGCATCCCCGAGGCCGAGCGCGAATCGCTCTCCGGGGTGGGCGCCCAGTACGAAAGCGAGGTCGTCTACCAGAACATGCAAGAACAGTGGGAGGAGAAGGGCGTCGTCTTCATGAACATGGACGAGGCCGTCCAGGAACACCCCGACATCGTGAAGGAGTACTTCATGACCCGCTGCGTTCCCCCAAGCGACAACAAGTTCGCCGCCCTCCACGGTGCGGTCTGGTCCGGCGGGAGCTTCGTCTACGTTCCCGAGGACGTCACCGTCGAAATGCCCGTTCAGGCCTACTTCCGCATGAACTCGGAGGGGATGGGCCAGTTCGAACACACCCTCATCGTCGCCGAAAAGGGCAGCGAAGTCCACTACATCGAAGGCTGTAGCGCGCCGAAATACGGCACGCACAACCTGCACTCCGGGGGGGTGGAAGTGTTCGTCGGCGAGGACGCCCACGTCCAATACAGCACCGTGCAGAACTGGTCGAAAAACACCTTCAACCTCAATACGAAACGCGCGCTCGCCGAGAAGGGCGGCCGGATGGAGTGGGTCTCGGGCTCGATGGGCTCGAAAGCCACGATGCTCTATCCCTGCACCATTCTCAAGGGTCGCGGGGCGAGCGCGAACCACATCTCGATTGCGTTTGCGGGCGAGGGCCAGGACATCGACACTGGGGCGAAGGTCTATCACAACGCGCCCAACACCAACTCCACGATCGAATCGAAATCGATCTCGAAAGACGGTGGCCGGACCAATTATAGAGGGTTGGTCCACATCGCCGACGGGGCGCACGATTCGTCGACGAGCGTGGAGTGTGACGCGTTGATGTTCGACAACGAGTCCGTCTCGGACACGATGCCGTACATGGAGATCAACGAGTCGAAGGTCGACGTGGCTCACGAGGCGACGGTGGGGAAGATCGGGGACGAGGACGTCTTCTACCTCCAGTCGCGGGGGCTGGACGACGACGACGCGAAACAGATGATCGTCAGCGGCTTCATCGAGCCCATCACCGAGGAACTCCCGATCGAGTACGCCGTCGAACTGAATCGTCTGATCGAACTCGAAATGGAGGGATCGCTCGGATGAGCGCCATCCAGCACGCGGACATCTCGGAGGAAACGGTAGAGAAGATCTCCGAGAAGCTCGACGAGCCCGAGTGGCTCCTCGACGCTCGGTTGGAGGCGCTGGAGGCGCTCGACTCGCTTGAGCTCCCCAGCGTCATCCAGACGCCGGGGCGGCGATGGACGAACCTCGAAGACCTCGACTTCGAGGCGCTGGTCGATCCCCTCGACGCGGCCGAGGAGAAGGACCAAGTCGGTCCCGATGACGTCGAGGTACTGCCCTTTGCGGAGGCCGCACGCGAGCACGAGGACCTCGTTCGCGAGCACTTCGGCTCGATCATCGACCCGGAGGAGAACTACCTGACGGCGCTGTCGACTGCCCTGTTCACCACGGGGACGGTGGTTTACGTCCCGCGCAACGTCGACGCCGAGGACGTGACGATCCGGACGACGATGAACTCCGGGTCGCTGTTCAACTACACGCTCGTCGTGACCGAGCAGTCGAGTTCGGTCACCATTCTGGAGCGCCAGTCGACCGGCGAGTCGGTCGAGAGCGAGGAGGGTCGCTACTACAGCGGCATCGTCGAGATCGCGGCGGGCGAAAACAGCCACGTCCAGTACGGCAGCCTGCAGGACCTCGACGAGGAGACGTACAACTACACGCTCAAGCACGGCGTCACCGACCAGTACTCGACGATCAGCTGGATCGAGGGCAACCTCGGCTCGCGGCTGACGAAGTCGGGCGTCGAGACCACGCTTTCGGGCGAGGGATCGGAGACGAAGATCGTCGGGGCCTTCTTCGGCCACGACGACCAGCACTTCGACATCAACTCGCGTGTGTGGCATCGTGCGGAGCACACCACCGCCGACCTCGTGACCCGCGGCGTGCTCGACGATCGCTCGCGCTCGGTCTACGAGGGTGTCCAGGACGTCGGCAGCGAGGCCTGGGACACCAACTCCTACCAGCGTGAGAACACGCTCATGTTGAGCGACGAGAGCGAGGCCGACGCCTCCCCGAAGCTCATCATCAACAACCACGACACCGAGGCGAGCCACTCGGCGACCGTCGGACAGGTCGACAAGGAAGACCTGTTCTACATGATCTCGCGCGGTGTCGACCCCCAGTCGGCGAGGAACATGCTCGTCGAGGGCTTTTTCGTGCCCGTTCTCGACGAGATCGAAGTCGACGAGCTGCGTGAGGACCTCGAAGGACGTATCAAAGAGCGGCTCCGATAGGGGGATATGTCCATCGGCCGTATCGTTTTGGAACCGCGTGGTGAGGTGCCGTGAGTCTCGCGACCCGGGTCGGCTCGGACCGCCAGCTCGCACGGTTGCTCCAGATCGGGATCGTCCTCGAGGAGGTCGTCGAGGCCCGCGCCTATCACCACCACCAGTCGTTGTCGGCAGACGAGCGGACCGAACTCGACGACGATATCGAGGATCTGCTCGAACACGCCGCCGAGGAATCGGCCGATCACCGGAAACGACTCGAAGAACTGATTGCGGATCTCGACGCCGAGAGCGTCGCTTTCGAGGAGATCGAGGCGCTGGTCGACGGCCAGTACGGCCAGACCAAACCCGACGATTTCGACGGTATCCTCTACGACCAACTCCACAGCGAGGAGACCGCCTACAAGTTCTATGACGACCTCATCGGGGCGATCGAGGGAAGCGACGCGGAGTTCGGGGTCGAGCGCGAGGACCTCCTGGACACGCTTCGGGGGATTCGAGCCGAGGAAGAGGAGGGCGTTCGGGAGGTCACCGAGATCATGGAGGAACGCGAATGAACCCACAGACAACATCGCTGGTCGCTGTCGGTCGGCCACCGGAGGTGGCTCGCATGAACACACTCACAACGCTGTTCGTTGCTCACAGCGATCGCACGAGGTGGTCGCCGTGAACACGGCCGATCAGTATCTCAAAGCGATCTACGTCGTACAGCGTGCGGAGAACGGGCCGGCCGCGACCGGTGCGCTCGCCGATCGGCTGGAGGTCAGTCCCGCGAGCGTCAACGAGATGATCGGCAAACTCGCCGACCGGGGCCTGGTCGACCACGAAAAGTACAAGGGGGCCTCGTTGACCGACGAGGGGATCGTCCGGGCACGAAACGCACTCCAGACCTACTGCATCATCGAACGGTTCCTCGCGAACGTCCTCGAGGTCGAGGAGTTCCGCACGGAGGCCCGCGAACTCGAGAGCGTCATCGACGAAACCGTCGGGGATCGATTGGATACGATCATCGACCGCCGGTCGGACTGTCCCGATTGTTTCGATCCCGAGAGCGACGCCTGTGAGTATCTCGAGTTTTGTCTCGAGGAACCGGCGGATTGACTCTCGAAGCGTTCAAGTGCTCGCCGAGGGAAGGTACGGCGAGGTGTCCCGTGATGTCCCGCTGCGATGCGGTATACACGGACTACCGACGATGTCCCGTGGTGGTGAGCAGTTCCAAAGAACTGCGATCCTCAGGGAACTAAACGAACGAAAGCGTGCGCGCAGTCCCGTGGTGTAGTGGCCAATCATAATGGCCTTTGGAGCCATTGACGGCGGTTCGAATCCGCCCGGGACTATCCTGTGGCGAGCGACCCGGTAGGTCGCGATTTTTACGATGGTCAGTCGAACTGGTAGTCGCGGAGTTCGGTCGTCAGACGGCAATCGACGTCCTGGGCGTCGATGTAGGCCATCGTCGCCGCGAACCCCGTCGGGTCGATGTAGGTCTCGTGGTTCTCGACGACGTCGTGGTAGTACAGCACGAGCGTGTCGGTCGGCAGGCGTTCGTCGAGGAGGATGTCGATCAGTTCCATCGACCGTCCGGCGTCGTCGCCGGGATGGCGATTGACCGACAGCGGGGAGTTGATTGTTCGGTTCGTCGCACCGCGCTGACCGTGGGTCGCGAAGTCGTAGTAGTCGGCGGCGATGTCCATCGTGTCGGTGGTAAACGAACCGAAGGGATAGGCGAGCAGCGAGGCCGACTCCCCGAACCCGTGTTCGAGTAGCCATCGCTTTGCCTCCTCGAGTTCGGCTCGCTGTTCGTCGAGGGGGAGTTCGCCGGTCCGTTGGTGGGTGTGAGTATGGCTCGCGAACTCCCAGCCCGCCTCCTGCATCTCGGTCATCTGATCGAGAGTGAGACTCCCTGTGTTACCGATCCGCCCGGTGATCGTAAAGACCGTCGCCGGGATGTCGTACTCGCGCATGATCGGGAACGCGGTGTCGTGGGTCGAACGCAGGGAATCGTCGAACTGAACGAACAGGCGGGGTTCCTCGGTGACGGGCACCGCTCGGATGTCGTCGAGGTACCACTCGACGTCCTCGCCGGCCCACGAGATCGTCATATAGGCCTCCTCTGTGGATTCGAGGCTTGACGTATGGTTGATCCCCAGATCGTAGCGGATCCAGCCCGGTTCGTCGATCTTGTGTCGGGTCCGGAAGTGAAGCTCTCGGTCGCACTCCGGAGCGTTGACGTCGAACGACGGCGAGTAGTGATCGCCGGGCGACTCGATGTACATCGCGAGCGAGAACGACGTTTCGGTGAGGTCGTATCCTTCGAGTGGGATCCGGACGGCGCTCTCGCCGTCGTCGGCACTCGTCAAGCGGACCGACCGAGAGTCACGATAGACGTGCTCCGTCGACGTTTCGAGCGACCCCGAGAGCAGGTCCCACTCGTCCGTGGACTCACAGTCCTGCCAACACTCCCCGCGATCCCAGAACTCCTCGCGGGGATCGCCGTCGAGAAACAGGGTGGGTTCCTCGGATTCGGGCTCCGGTTCGGGTTCGGACTCCGGTTGTGACTCGGGGTCCGTCTCGTTTCCGTCGGTCCGGTTTCCTTCGTTCGTGGTTTCGTTCGGATCCGACCGCGTTTCGCCAGCCCCGAGACAGCCTGTGAGACACGCCGCACCGACCGTCGACAGGAAGGCCCGCTTGGTCAAGGGCTTTTGACTCCCGTTCATGTATGATAGGAGTCACGTCACCTATATCGTTACTAGTCCCCTATATGACAGATTATCCCCTCCTTCGGCCGGATCGAAGCGGGGGTGTTCCTCCAAGCGGCCATCAATCGGATCCATCGATGCGAGCGTCTTCGGGGTCTCTCTTGACGTTGGCGGTGGGTTCGGGTGAGTTATGCGGTCGCTAACGAGGCCGGCGTCGCTTCGACCGTCTCTCTATCTCCCCATTCGACCCGGCGACAGAACGGGCGGTCCGTCACCGAAATGCCCCGAAGACGTCCCCGTCGAGCCGGGAGGCGACCCGATCGGCGAGGGTCGCGAGGTTGCGGGTGTCGTCGCGGTTGTACCTGATCAACTTCTCGAGGGCGGCCTCGTCGCCGCGCTCGTAGGCGTGCCACAATCTGACCGCCTCGCGGCCGTCGACGCCGTCTTCCTCGCGCTCGATCCCCAACTCGCGCTCGACCGCCTTCAGCCCGCCCGTCAGCCCCGCCTTCCGGCAGGGATACATCAGATCGAGGTGGGGCGTCTCGATCGAGAGGTCGAAGGCGGTCTCGAGGAAGGGCACGTCGAAGCGCGCGCCGTTGAAGCTGACGAGCAGGTCCGCCGAGTCGAGTTCGCGCTCGATCGCCCCGCCGGTGAGGTCCTCGCCCGCCACCAGCGTCTCGGTCTCGCCGCCGCGATGGAAACTCGCGGTCGTTACCCGATCGCGGTCCTTGCTGAGGCCGGTCGTCTCGATGTCGAAGAAACAGGCGTCGGGTCGGAAGTTCTCGTAGAAACGCCAGTGGCTCGCCGAGGGGAGCCGCTCGGCGAAGAAGGCGGCGTTTCGTCGGTCGAGTTCGTCCCGTGCCTCGTCGATGAACGACTCGATGGCGTCGCTGCGGGCGTCTCCGACGGGCATCGTCCCCGCCGCCGAGAACGCGTCCCAATCAGTGAGGCCGGCCTCCCAGAGTTTCCGCTCGGTTCGCTCGCCCACGCCGTCTGCGGCGATGAAACAGTTCTCTACGCGCACGACGCGTAGTCGGTGGTCCGGAAGGATAACCTATTCGTCTACGAGGACGAATTCGACGCGCTCCTCGTCCGAACCCTGCGTCCGACGGCCCGTTACCTCAACGCGCCCGATTTCCGCGGTGTTCGAGACGTGCGTTCCCGCACACGCCACTCGATCAAAGACCGTCGACGGGCCGCTCGGCTCCCCGTTCGGGGTCGAACCGATCCCGTCGCCGATCTCGACGATCCGAATCTCGGTGATGCTCTCGGGCAGGAGGTCGAGACGGGTGCGTTCGGGGTCGAGTTCCGTCTGCGCACGTTCGCGACCGAGCGTGTACCACCGCACGTCCATGGCCGCCCCGACCAGTTCGTTCATTCGGGTTTCGAGCGCGTCGAGATCCTCGTCGGTAAAGCGCTCGTACGCACAATCGAGGCGGGCGTGGTCGGCGTAGAGCTGATTGCCGGTCGTAGGTGCGTCGTACTCCTCGAGGAGGACCGCCGACAGCAGGTGCTGAGCGGTGTGATACTGCATATGTGCGGCCCGGTGCTCTCGGTCGATCTCCCCGACCACGCGCTCGCCGACTGTTGGGCCCTCGCCCTCGACGGTGTGGTAGATCTCGTCGGTCTTTCGGACGTCGCGGACGGGCCAGTTCTCGCTTCCCGAGAGCGCCCCGCGATCGGCGGGTTGGCCGCCGCCCTCGGGGTAGAAATGGGTGGCGTCGAGGACGACCCGCGCCGCGTCGCCGTCGTCGATGACGCGCTCGACGCGCGCTTCGAACTCCCGAACCGTCGGATCGCCGAGGTACAGCGGATCGGTCATGACGTCGGTACTGGTCGGTCGGGAATAAACGCTCGTGTCGTCGCTCGCGTGACCTCCCGAGCGCTCCCATGGCCGTCGTAACGCTAAAGAGTAAAACACGCGTTTTTGTAGATAACAATGAACGATCGCACGGTCCTTTCGAGGTGTTTCTATGGGCGTTGAAATAAAAGAGACGCCCGTCTCGGAGGCGGATTTCGAGTCGATGAAGCGCTTTGTCTACGAGTATCTCGACGCGAGTGTGAAAAACGAAGACGAGGGCGGACGAATGCGCTGGTATCCGTGGCACTCCGCGGAGTACCGGTTCAACCACACGCTGAACGTCCTCTCGATCGCCGAGACGATCGCCCGAGAGGAGGGTGCCGATGTCGACGTCGTCCGGGTCGCCGCGCTCTTTCACGATGTCGCCAAACTCGACGCCGACCAGGAGATCCACGCCGAGGAGGGCGCCCGCGTCGCCCGCGAGTATCTGTCCTCCCGGGGGTCTTTCCCCAGTTCGTTCATCGACCGGGTCTGCCGGGCGATCACAGCCCACACGCATTCGGGCGATCTGGCGGACCTCTCGCTCGAAAGTCAGTGTCTCCTCGAGGCCGATCTGCTCGATAAGGTCGGCGCGAACGGGACAGTCCTCATGATACTGCGGATGGGCTATGAGGCACGCACCCACATGGACGCCGCGACGATGGTCGAGCGGGTCTACGAGCGTGGGGCGGACGCCTGCGAGCGTATCGAGAGCGATACCGGCGGTAGCATCGCCCACGAGCGTCTCAAGCGCGTGCGGTGGTTTCGCGAGTGGCTCGAGATGGAGGTCCCCGAAATGGAGTGCGATCCCGACTCCCTAGAGTAAGAAAAGCGCCCGATACAGGAAGAGCAGCCCGAACCCGGCCAGAACGAGTGCGCTCGTCGCGGCTATCGCCGGTGTGAACCCGTCGATCCGTCGGTCCGCCCGCGTGAGCACCAGCGGGAACGCCGTAATCCACAGTCCGATCCCCACGAAGAAACCGACGACGATGGCCGCGCTCCCGGTCGCGACGTGCACCTCGTCGAGAACCGGAACCGCAAGCGTGCCCGGATCGAGCAGCGTCACACCGACGGTGAGCCACCAGAGGACCTGATAGGGGTTGGTCAACGCGAGTGCGAACGTCCGGCGAAACCCCGTCGAGTTCGGGTCCCGATCCGTACCGACGACCGACTCGCCCGTGCTTTTCGCGGCGTCGAGCGCGAAGTAGAGCATGAGCAACCCGCCGACCGCCATCATCCCCGCGCGCACCGCCTCGGCCTCCCGTATCACGGCGGTGACGCCCGCGAGCGCGACGACGAAAAAGCAGGCGTCGGCACTCATCGCACCCAGTCCCGCCCGGAAGCCCGCATCCCATCCCCGGAGGACGCTCTCCTCGGCGATGATCGCGTTCATCGGCCCCGGCGGGGCCGCAAGCGAGAGTCCGAGCAGGATGCCGGCCAGTATCGCGCCGAGAGTGCCGGTCACGCCGGCCGTTTCGGGCGAATCGACAAAACTCCACCGTACCCTCAGAGAACGCTCCCGACGAGGGTCGAGACGGTCCCCACGACCGCCTCCCAGACGGAGACGCCCGTCAGGACCGAGAGGAACGAGTCGAGCGCGAAGAGGGCAAACAGGACCGCCCCCAGCAGGTGGGCCTTTCGGAGGTCGATGCGGCGGGAGAACTTGTGGAAGAAGAAGGCGTTGGCGAGGCTCACCGGGATGATCGCAAGCATCTCGCCGACCCAGATGGCGCTCGTCGCGCCGTACTCGGCCGCCAGCCCGATCGTGACGAGCTGGGTCTTATCGCCGAACTCGCCGCTCGCCATCAGCAGGAAGATCGGGACGAACCCGCCGAAGGAGTCCGAGAGGTCGTGCCCGAACACGGTCGGCGCGTCGAGGTCCGGTGTGAGTATCGTATGCCCCCCGTCGGTTCGTTCCCCGTCGGCCGCGGGCATCGACCGGTAGAGCAACGCCGCGAACAGGAGGAACAACCCGCCGGTCAGCGCGGTCAGCGCCGTCGGGGAGAGAACTGTCTGCAGTGCCCGACCGAAGAGGATCTCGAGGGCCGTCCAGCCCGCAAACGCCAGCCCGGCGGCGCCGACGACGGTCCACGGGCTGTAGCGCGTCGAGAGGCCGGCGATGATGAACTGGACCTTCTCGCCGGGCAACACGGCCAACTGGGTGACGAACGCGACTGCCGCAACCTCGACCCAGCCGCTCACGCTTTTTCCCCGCGTTGGGGTCTCGACTCCGAGTCCGTGTGGTGTTCGAACCGAGCGATCGTTCGGAGGGCCATCGATCGACTCGCGTTAGACGAGGCTAAAGCATATATCTGTTCCAGCTAATCGCGATACGATACCGACTCCCGTAATTCAGATCCCTTTTCCCATCAGGTGGCTTCGCAACACGTCGCTGTCCTTGTTCGAGGTTGCGGTGTTGAGCAGGACAACGGTGTCGTCGGCACCGAACTCGCCCTCGTCGGCGAGTTTCCACGCGCCGCTTGCCGCGGCCGCGCAGGTCGCACCCATCTCGACGCCCTCGCCTTTCGCGACCCCGATCGCGCTTTCGAGGATCTCCTCGTCGTCGGTCGCGACCGCGCCGCCGCCCGATTCACGCAGGCACTCGAGGATCCACGGGCTCGCGCCGGGATCGGGGATCTCGATCCCGCCACAGATCGTGTCGGGATGCTCGACGGGCTCGTGGCGGTCCTTGCCGGCCTCGAATGCCTCGACGATCGGTGCACAGCCGCTCGACTGGGCGGCGTACATCGCGGGCAGCTCGTCGATCAGGCCCAGTTCGCGCAGTTCCGTCGCGGCCTTGTGCATCCCCACGAGCCCGACCCCGCCGCCGGTCGGGTAGACGACCGCGTCGGGTACTTCCCAGTCCAGTTGCTCGATCGTCTCGTAGGCCATCGTCTTCTTTCCCTCATGACGATAGGGCGTGACGAACGTCCCGACAGAGTGCCACCCCTCGCTCTCGCCCTCCTCGGCCATCGCGTCGGCGTAAGCCGCTCCCGCGTCGCCGATCCGCCCGCCGACGACGGTCATATCGCCGCCGTGAACGTTCACCATCGCTTTGTTCGTAAAGCCCGCTCGCGAGGGGAGAAAGACGTGTGCGTCGATGTCGGCCCGGCCGGCGTAGGCGGCGGCGGCCTGCCCGGCGTTGCCCGCCGAGGCGAGCGCGACGTCGCTCGCGCCCTGCTGGGCGGCGGCGGTCATCGCCACCGTCTGGCCGCGGTCCTTGAAACTCCCCGTCGGGTTCCGTCCCTCGTCCTTGATCAGCACCCGGCCGACACCCATCTCCGCGGCGAGCTTTTCGCACTCGACAAGCGGCGTCGCGCCCTCCTCGATCGTGATCGCCGATTCGCGGGGGAAGGGCAACAGTTCCTCGTAGCGCCACATCGAGTCGAAGGGGCGCTCGGCGAGTTCCTCCCGCGTGAGGTCGATCACCCCGTAGTCGTAGGCGGGATCGAGGATTCCACCACACGCCGGACAGCGATTGGCGTCCGGGTCGAACCGCTCGCCACAGTCGATACACGAGAGGCCGACGAACGCCGCGGTCGTCTCCATACCGGGGCTTGCCGGCCGGAGACAAAGGGCTTGCTCTGTGATCGGGCGGTAGCAGGGACTTAGTAGCCCGCCGCCGAACCCCCGGCCATGGACGTCGTGGTCGTCGGCGGCGGGCTCGCGGGACTGGTCTGTGCTCGCCACCTCGCACGCGAAGGGGCTGACGTAACGCTGTTCGAGCGCGAACCCGCGGTCGGCGGGCGGGTGCGCTCGCGCCACGAGGGCGGCTATACGTTCGATCGGGGCTTTCAGGTCCTCTTTACCGCCTACCCCGCCGCAAAACGCGAACTCGACTACGACGCGCTCGACCTGCGCTATTTCACGCCCGGGGCGTGTCTCGCCCGGCCCGGACGGCGCTCGGTGCTCTCGGACCCGCTTCGGGACCCCGGCTTGCTCGCCGAGTCGGCGCTCAATCGGGAGGTAACGCTGGGCGATAAACTCCGGACGCTCGCGCTCCGTCGACGGCTCTCGAACGTCGACCCCGAGGAGCTCTTTTCGGGCGGGGACCAGACCATCCGAGCGGCGCTGCTCGAACGGGGCTTTTCCGAGGACTTCATCGAGCACTTCGCCGCGCCCTTCTACGGTGGGATCACGCTCGATCGGGCGCTGTCGAGTTCGGCCGCCACCTTCGCCTATACCTTCGCGATGCTCTCGCGCGGGCGGATCGCCGTCCCCGCCGCGGGGATGGGGGAGATCCCCGAGCAACTGGCCGACGCGGCACGCGGGGCGGGCGCGACGATCGAAACCGACAGCGAGGTCGACTCCATCGATGGGACGACCGTCTCGCGTGGTGGCGAGTCAGTTTCGGCCGACGCCGTCGTCGTCGCGACCGATCCGAAACGCGCCCGGGAGCTGACGGGCGTCGACTCGATCCCGACCGAGGCCCGGGGCTGTCTCACCCAGTGGTATTCGCTCTCCGAACCCCTCGACTGCGGGAAGCGCCTGCTACTCAACGTCGCCGACGACGCGCCAAACCACGTCGTTCCCCACACCGCGGTCGCCCCGGAGTACGCACCCGAGGATGAAACGCTCCTGAGCGCGACGTTTCTCGGCGAACCCGACGGATCCGACGAGGATCTCACAGCGCGTACCCGCGAGGCGCTCGCCTCGTGGTTCCCCGAACGCTCGGTCGATTCGCTCTCGCTGTTACACACCGACCGGCTCCCCTTCTCGCAGTTCGCCCAGCCGCCGGGCTTCTACAGGGACCTACCCGACGTCCGCGACCCCGAGGGACCGGTCTATCTCGCAGGCGAGTCCACGCAGTGGTCCTCGATCCAGGGTGCGATCGAGAGCGGCCGGGTCGCCGCCGAGGCGGTCCT
Organism: Halalkalicoccus jeotgali B3; assembly: GCF_000196895.1. NCBI lineage: Archaea > Methanobacteriati > Methanobacteriota > Halobacteria > Halobacteriales > Halalkalicoccaceae > Halalkalicoccus > Halalkalicoccus jeotgali. Next base: position 2,237,106 of record NC_014297.1, on the reverse strand, counting down.
CGAGGATTCGGCGTGACCGGGTCCCGAGACGCGGCCAGCGTGATCGAGGCCCCTCCTCCTCAGAGATGCGATCGGAGCGCCGACAGCGGCGGGAACGCGAGGGTCTCGTCTACGTCCTCGTCGAGGACGACCGGCCGATAGGTATCAGGCTCCCCGAGCAACGGCGAGCGAAACGACCCAGCGCGGGCGACGTCGACGCCCCCGGCCAGCCGCGTGAAGGCCGGCAGGACGAGCACCTCGCCGCCGTCGGCCGCCGGACCCCGGAGATAGCAGGGGCGCTTTCGTCCCTCGATGGTGATCGCGGGGTGGATGTGCCCGTGGACGTAGCCCGCGGCGGGGTCGGGCCGTTCGTGGCCGTGACAGGCGAGGGAGGCCCCGATCGAGTAGTCGGCGACGACCCCCTCTAGAACCGAATCGAGCATCGGATCGTGGTTGCCGCGGGTCACGACGAGGCGTGCGCCCCCGTCCTCGATGTGCCGTTCGAACGCCCGGAGGCTCCGTTCGACCCCGTGGGGGACCGAATCGAACCCGTGGAGCAGATCGCCCGCGACGACGACCTCGCGGGGGTCGAACCGTGAGAGCAGCGCGTCGAGTCGCGAGAGGACGTCCTCGCGCTCGCCGAGCGAGAACTCGACGTTCGAGGCCCGATCCCGACCGAGGTGGACGTCCGCGAGCACGAGGGTGCGCTCGTCGGGAAAGTAGGCGGCGCGGTCCCGGAACAGACAGTCCTCGAACACTGGCGGGGAGTTCGTCGCCCCACGCATGAGCCTGTCGGCTTCCCGCCCGAGATCAGGTTGCGAGCGCCTCGGCGCTCTCCTCTTCGTCGGCGACGTGGCTGCGGGCGGTGGCGTAGGCCGTCCGCACCCGCTCGAAGGACTCGCGATCCCCGCCCTGATCCGGGTGGACGCGCTTTACCTTCTCGCGATAGGCGGCCTTGATTTGGGCCTCGTTCGCGTCGGTCGGTAGGCCGAGGGTGGCGAAGGCGGCCATCGCGGCCTCGTCGGTCCCGACCCCGGCGGTCAACGCCGGCGTCTCGAAGGGGAGTCGGCGCCCGAGGTGGATGCCCGGCATCTCGTGTTCGACGAGCACGCCGTGGGTGTCGGTCGCTTCGATCCGGAAAAAGGCCCGCGCGTCGAAGGTGATCGCCACGTCGCGCTCGGGGAGGTAGAACTCGATGACCTCCCCCGCGATCTCGCCGTTCTCGACGAAGGGTTCGTCGATGGCCCGGAGGTAACGCCGGATCTCCGCGTGTTTCCTGTGTTCCCCACTCGCGATCGGCTCGCGTCGTCGGTCGGGAAACAGACGGGCGCCGACGGCGAACACCCCGGCGATCACGAGTCCGATGGCGAGCCCGACCAGGACGCCGACGACGAGCCACCACGGGAGGAACCACACGAACTCCGACTGCACACCACCCGGTAGGGATCCGATCGCAAAGAAGCTTCGTAGAGCGGATCGACCGCCCGGTCAGCCGATGTAGCGCAGGTCGTCCTCCGTCGGGACGTTCTGGTCCTCGATCTCCTGCATCCGGGCGACGACGTCCTCCATCTCGTCGGCACGCTCTTCGAGTTCGGTCAGGTCGACCTCGAAATCGAGGTGTGTCTGGAGCACGCCCAACAGCGCCTGTGCGCTCTTGGGATCGACGAGGTAACCGCTGGTTTCGCCCATCAGGCAGGCCGCCGTCAGCCCGCGCTGGCCGCCCAGTCCCACGAGCAGCCCGCTGATCCCGACGATCCCACCCTCGGGTTCGTTCTCGCGGAACTCCACGCCCACGTCTTCGAGCGTTTCGATCAGCGTCTCGCTCGATGCAGCCCCGAGAACGGCGTGTTCTTCGACGAGTTCGCCCGTTGGAACCCCGCCGAGCGCCAGGACGCTCCCGACGCCGACCTCCCCGGCGATATCGAGGACTGCTTCGGCGATCCGGTAGTGACCGACGCCGCTTGCGGCCTGTTGGTCGCCGGTCACGACCAGCAGGTCTCGGTCCCCGATGGCGACGTGGTGACACTCCACGGCGACGAGCTCGGCCAACCCCGTCTCCGAGACGGTCACCTGCGGGGGCAGGTGCTCCGAGTAGATCCGTCTGAGGAGTTCGCTCTCGCCCTCCTCGATCAGGTGTTCGGCGACGAGCGTCCCGACGTGGCCGACGCCCGGCAGTCCTTCGACCAGGACGGGGTCGTCGAGTTCCGGTTCTGCGAGGACCTCGACCTCTACGTCGTTCATACGGTTACTCGCGCTCTCGGCGCTTAAGTGCGCGTCGGTACTCGCCATAGCGGTCCTCGGGCGAAAAGGGCGCCGGGGCGCTGTTGACCGCCTCGGCTCCACAGTCGGGACAGCTCGTCGAAAGGGTGTACACCGGGCGTTCGTGGCGCTCGCGCCACTCGCGACAGACTCGGATGTCCGATTTCACGCTTACTCGTCGTCGGTTCGTCGCTCGCGGTGGAACTCGCCGCTGCCACCGAACTCGCCGATCGCGGCGTTCGCGCGTTCGGCACTGGCTTCGAGTGCTGACTCCGCGGTCTTGTAGTTGGGCGCCTGGACCCGGATCCGGTATTCGGGTGCGCCGACGTAGGTGACCTCGAGGTCGATCTCCTCGCTCACTTCCCCGTTGCCTTCGGCGGCCTGTAGGGCCTCTTTGACGGCGTCGACGCCCGCCTCGGTCGAGCAGATCAGATCGACGTAGCCCGTCACGGTGACGTAGGGCACCGAGACGTTCTCGCGGGCGGTCTCGACGATCGCATCGACCTGCTCGTCGCCGAGGTCGGTCTCGGAAAGCGCCTCGGGGCCGTGGATCGCGGCCTGCTCGAACCCCTCGTAGAGCCCGCCGTGGACCTCGATGAGCTCGTTGGCGACCGTCGTGTAGGTCTCGTCGTCGACGTCCTCGCCGAAGGCGATCGTCATCCAGTTGTCGGCCTTCTGGTCGTTCTTCCAGCGCTGGATCGTGTCCTTTCGCTGGTGTTCGTTGACGTCCTTATACGAGAGGTCGATCTGCTGGGAGCCCTTATCAACCTCGAGGACCTTACAGACGACGGTCTGGCCGACGCGGACGTGATCGCGAACGTTCTTGATCCAGCCCGACGCAACCTCGGAGATATGGATCAGCCCCTGTTTGTCCTCGTACTCGAGCAAATCGACGAAGACGCCGAAGTCCTCGATCTCCTCGATCTTGCCGACGACGAGTTCGCCGGGTGTGGGCCAGCCGCTGTAGTTCATTATCGTGCCTCGACGGTTTCCGTGACCTCGCCGTCGATCTCGGCCTTCCCGCCGGCCGGTCGCGCGAGCGTGTGCCCACAAACTGCACACGCGACCTCGGAGGACGCCTTATCGAAGACGATCTGTTCGTTCTCGCAGTCCGGACACTCGACGGAATAGAAGTTTCCTGCCATACTTACTCCTGGAAGTCAACGCGACCGGCTCGCCATCCCTCCCGCAGATGGGCTTTGCCACACTCGCCACAGCGGTACTTGAAGTCGGTCTTGCTCGTCGGTTTCCCGCCGCTGGGGACCTTCGAGAACTTGCCGTCATTGCCGATACCGCTCTGGCGCTCGCGCTGGCGGTCGATCCACTTCATGCCGGTCTGCCGCCCGGTCCTCGTTTTCTCCAGTTCGTGTTCGTGGTGTTCGTTACAGTACGGACAGTACGTGTTGAATCGACGTGGAATCTCCATGGCCTTGTCGACGGGTTGGGGGTGGTGGCTTAAAACCCGTTTGGTTGCCCCTCGACGCCGCCTGCAAAGGTTGATGTGGCTACCAGCCCGACTCCGAAGCGTGAACCGGTACCGGATTCGAACCCCGAAACCACACGACTCGACGACGATCGCGACCGTCAGTGCTTCGGGAACCGGATCGGGAGGTCTCTGTCATGTACGCTGAACTCCTCGGGGGGACACTGCTGGGTGTCGTCCTACTCGTACTCTGTGGCGGGCTCGCCCACCGACTGCACCGGTCGTCGGACCCACCCGCCGCCGGCGACCTCGTGACCGACGGCGGCGAGCGAACCGACGACACGGCCGAGGGTTCGGCGTCTTCGCGTACACGGTCTGACGGCGGCTTTGCGACCGGCTACGGCTTTGACACCTCGAAACCCACCGGCCTGATCCGCTGGCTGACGACCGTTGACCACCGCGACATCGGCATCCTCTATCTCACCTTTGGGGCGTTCATGTTCCTGTGGGGTGGCACCGACGCGATGATGGCCCGGACCGAGCTGCTGACGCCCGAAGCGGAGGTCTTCGGGATCCAGACGTACAACGAACTCTTTACTACCCACGCGATTACGATGCTGTTTCTCTTCGCGACGCCGATCCTATTCGGGCTGGCGAACTACTTCCTCCCACTTCTGATCGGGGCCGACGATATGGCCTACCCCCGGATCAACGCCATCGCCTTCTGGGTACTGCCGCCGTCTGCCGTTCTGATCCGATTCGGCATCATCAGCGACGCGATGGCGACGGTCCTCGGGCCGGTCGTCCCCGCGATGGCCTCGCTGTTTCTCGGCTTCTCGCCCGTCGACGTGGCCTGGACGTTCTACCCGCCCCTGTCGGTCCAGACGGTCAACCCGCAGATCGATATGGCGCTTTTGGGGTTACATCTCTCGGGGATCGGGACCACGCTGGGGGCGATCAACATCATCGCGACGGTCTTCGTCGAGCGCTCGCCCGACGTCGGCTGGGAGCGACTCGACATCTTCTCGTGGACGCTGCTCGTTCAGGCCGGACTGATCCTCTTTGCCTTCCCGCTTTTGGGTGCGACCCTGCTGATGTTGCTACTGGATCGCAACATCGGAACCTCGTTTTTCGCCGTCGAACACGGGGGATACCTCCTCTTTCAGCATCTCTTTTGGTTTTTCGGCCACCCCGAGGTCTACATCCTCGTCTTGCCCCCCTTCGGGTTGATCAGCCTCGTCCTCCCGAAGTTCGCGGGCCGCAAGCTCTTCGGGTATAAGTTCGTCGTCTACTCGACGATGGCCATCGGGGTACTATCCTTCGGCGTGTGGGCCCACCACATGTTCACGACGGGCATCGACCCGCGGATCCGCGCGTCGTTCATGGCGATCACCATCGCCATCGCGGTGCCGAGCGCGGTGAAGGTCTTCAACTGGACGACCACGCTGTGGACCGGGGATATCAGACTGGAGGCGCCGATGCTCTTTTGTATCGGTGCCGTCTCGACGCTCATCTTCGGCGGCGTGACAGGGGTGTTCCTCGGGTCGATCCCGGTCGACCTCCTGTACCACGGCACCTACTACGTCGTGGGTCATTTCCACTTCATCATCACCGGCACCATCCCGTTTGCCGTCTTCGCGGCGGTCTACTACTGGTTCCCGCTGATGAGTCGGCGGATGTACAATCGGACGCTCGGGGCTGCCCACTTCTGGTTTTCCTTTATCGGGGTCAACCTGTTGTCGTTCGGCATGCTGGTACTGGGGATGCTCGGGCTGCCACGGCGTTCTGCCACCTACCCCGCCGAGTTCGTCCCGATACAGGTCGTCGCCTCGCTCGGAGCGCTACTGATCGCGTTCGGGCAGGTGATCTGGTTGTACAACATGGTCCAGTCCTATCGCTCGGGCCGGATCGTGATGGACGCCGACGTCTGGGGACTGAAGAAGTACGGCCAGTTCACCAAGGAGTGGGAGTGGTTCGAAAACCGGCTCGAACAGGCTCAGGCGACGGAAAAACCCCGAGACACCCCCGAGACGGAGGCGTAGACGTAGGCGACTCTTCAGGTCAGTCGTTCGTAGACGTATCCGAGTACGAACCCGTAGACGAGATGCCCCGTGAGGGTGAAAAACAGATAGAGGATGACGAACGGCCAGGTCAGTTCACCCGTCCCGAGGATCAGAAAGGCGATCCAGAGGATCCCGCCGAAGGCCATCCCCTGGACGGTCGGATCCCGCGGCCCGCGCCGGCCGACGACCCGCTCTCTGAGCAGAACGAAGACGACCGGCCAGACGAGGATCCCGATCGCGGAGAAGACGACGAAGCCCACGACGTGGTGCTCGGGCATCCCGACGAACCGGGCGATCGCCTCCGGAGCGCCGAGTTGCGAGCGGGTCTGTACCTGACTGAACAGAAACACGAGCATCATCACGGTCGTCGCGGCGACGCCGGCACTGATCGCACGCAGGTACCGATTCATTTGCCGGGGCTACCACGGTCGAAAGGAAAGCGTTGTCGATCATCCGAAGCGCTTAATCGTCCATCCGTCGAACCCGCAGCCGTGAAACGCCTGATCATCCACGGGGATCCCGGCGTCCGGAAGGACGGGATCATCGACTACGACGACCGGGAGATGGTGCTGTTTTCGGTCACGCGAAACGGCGACTGGCACGGTCCCGAGCGTCCCCAGCTGTGGTGTGTCATCGGCACCGAGGACGAACGAATGGACTTCGAGAAGCGAAACTACGTCCCCCACTTCCTCGACGTCGAGACCATCGACGCCGAGGCCGTCGACATCGTTCAAAAGCGCGGCAAACCCTCCGCTTAGACGCCCTCGATCAGATACGCCGCGCTTGCGAGGTTCGTCGCAAGCGGCGTGTCGTGAACGTCACAGATCCGCAGCAGTGCGGTGATGTCGGGTTCGTGTGGCTGTGCGCGGAGCGGATCGCGAAGGAAGATCACGCCGTCCAGCGCCTCCTTTGCGACCTCCGCACCGATCATCATGTCCCCGCCGAGCGGGCCCGAGGCCATGCGCTCGACGGTCAGGCTCGTCTCCTCGGTGATGCGCTTTCCCGTGGTCCCCGTGCCGACGAGGGAACACTCTCCGAGGCGCGTTTCGTGTTCGCGGACGAAATCGATCAAGTCGGCTTTCTTTTCGTCGTGGGCGATCAGCGCGAGTCGAGTCATACACCCCCTGCGTGCGCCGGCTTCAAAGGTGTTTACCCCGGGGCTATCGCGTCGCCGCCGTGCGATTTCTGAATCACAACCCTTAACTACGGCACGCCGGTATGAACTGGTAGCGGGATGGGATAGCCAGGAGATTCCGGCGGGCTCATAACCCGCAGATCGGTAGTTCAAATCTACCTCCCGCTATGCTTTCTCGTGACGATACCGAGGAGCGAAGCGACGAGCGTCACGAGCGCCACAAGTAGAGCACGTAGTCGATCCGAAACAGGGGGTGAGCGACTGTGAACGAAACGAGTGGGTTCGAATCGCCCTTTCGCTACGTTTTCCGAATCCAACGCACCAACCGGAAGCCTCGACTCGGGGGCTACGCGCCCATCACGGCTCGAAGCACGACGTACCCGAAGACTAGCACTACCAGAACCGCGATGAGCGCGAAGACGACCTTACCCCGCTCGTCTTTGTCCATGGGGCGAGTGGGGACTGGGCGAGAATAAACCGACGGCTTGCCATCCTACATTCCTTGAAAAACCGTTCGTCGTGGCGATCACGCCGTAGTTGCGCTCGGTTCGCGGTATCAGGCCGCCGGACGGGCCTGGCGCGTGGCCCGGCGGTTCTTGCTCCACGAGCCGATGGCCCCGCCGATCGCGCCCGGGATCGCATAGATCACCAGCAGCGTCACGCCGACGGTCAGCAGGCCGAACGCCGGGACTAGCCCCCCGAAGAGGGTCTCGACGAACGCGACCGCGACCAGCAGGACCAGCGCGCCGATGACTGTCGCCAGGCCGCCGTGAACCGCCCCGTTACCCACGGTTCCGCCGGCGACGTAGCCGGCGACCAGACCGGCGACGATACCCGCGAGCCCCCAGCCCATGACCGGTACCGTCATGCCCGTGCCCGGAACTACCGCTCCCCCGATCAACCCGATGAGCAGGCTCACGATGAAGCCGTACACCACCGCTTTCATGTCGATTGCCATAACAAGGAGTACGTCACGGAAGATCATGAACTAGACGCTTGCTCGATCCTGTACTGCGGTTCTGACAGGAGGCTCGGGACTCGCCGGCTCAGGCCGGGCGTTCGATTCCCAGTTCCCCGAGCAGGGTTCGGGCGGCCTCGGCGGACGAGTCGGGGCCGCGGGCGGTCAGCAGGTCGCCGTCGACGGTGACGCTCGTGTCGGCGTCGAGTTCGGCGTTCCAGTTCCCGCCGGCCGCGACCACTTCCTCTTCGACCCAGTAGGGGAGTTTCCGGCCATCGGGCATGACGTCGTGTTCCTCGACGGTATCCGCTTCCCATTCGTTGGGGAAGCCGGTGACGTCCCGGTCCTCGACGAGGAACGACCCGTCCGATTCGCGCGTAAAGGCGAGGATGCCCACCGCGTGACAGACCACGAGTGCCTTTCGGCCGGCTTCGACGGTTTCGGCGAGGATCCGACGGGCGTCGCGGTCCTGATTGACGTCCCAGACGGTGCCGTGTCCGCCGGGGAAGACGACGGCGTCGAACCCGGCGGCCTCGACGGCCGCGAGCGCTTCGGGGTCGTTCAGTCGCTCGTCGGTCTCGTGGACTTCTCGGACCCACTCGGCGGTGTCCTCGCCGACCGTCTCGGGGTCCAGCGAGGTCTCGTCGATCACCGGCGGCGACCCGCTCGGGGTCGCGACCGTGATCTCGACGCCGGCGTCCGACAGCGTCGTCAACGGCTCGATACACTCCTCTCCCCAATAGCCCTCCTCGCTGACGACGAACAGTGCGCGTGCCATGCCCGGATTTGGGGACCAAGCCCGATAAACTACGTGACGACCGACGGGCTTTTCGACGCCATCGTTTTGAGCGCCAGTCTCCTGGTTGGGACATGACCGACCCGTCGTTTCTCGACCGAGTGCGACAGCCGGCGCACACCGGACGAAACCGCTGTGTTCCGTGTACCGTTCTCAACGCTGCCATCGCACTCCTCGCGAGCGCGGTGGTGGCGCTCGTCTCGGTGCCCCTTGCCGCCGTCACGCTCCTCGCTTCGGTGCTCTCGATCTCGCTCCGTGGCTACCTCGTCCCCGGCACGCCCCGCCTCACGGAGCGCTACCTGCCCGAGTGCGTCCTCGCCCGCTTCGACACCCATCCGATCGAAGAGCGACGGCCCGACGACCGGACGGCCGAGGGCGACGGTCGCCGCGACCGAGAAGCCGTCGACCCCGAACGGTTCCTCCTCCGTGCGGGGGCGATCGAACCGGACGAACGCGGGGACGACCTCCGGCTGACCGAGGGGTTCTCCCGGCTGATCGAGCGCCAGCGGCCCGACCACGGGGATCCGACCGACCGTGACGCGATCGCGCGCCTGCTCGACGTCGATCCCGGTGCGGTGGCGGTCCTCGACCGGGAGTACCCCGCCGTCGAGACCGACCGGCGGGTCCGCAAGTGGCCCTCCGAGGCCGCGCTGGTGGCCGACGCCCTCGCCGACGGCGCGTTGTGCGATCTGACGGGTCGCTGGGAACGGGTTCCACTCGACCAGCGCCTGGGGATCCTCCGCTCGCTGCGGTCGTTTCACCCGACGTGCCCGCGGTGTTCGGGCGAGATCGTCCTGAGCGAGGGGACCGTCGAGTCCTGCTGTCGGACCCACGAGGTGCTCGCGCTCGGCTGTGAGGCGTGTGGCCCGCTTTTGGAGTTCTCCCCCGAGCAGGCCACGCCGGTATCTGGGAGGGGCGTTCGGCCCTGACCGGCCGTCTCACTCGGTGAGACGAACCGTCACCTCGTCGTACAGCCCCTTCGCCGTCGCGTGTTCGACGTTGAGTCCCGCACCGATCGTGACCTCCCCGGGATCGGCCCGTTCCCACTCGGTCTTCGAAACGCGAAACGCCTGCTCCCAGCGTTTCTCGAAGCGCTTTCGCTCGCCGCGGGCGAAGCGAAACTCCCCCGATTCGGCGGGCGGATCGCGAACCGAAACCCGCGTGGCGTCCCTCGCCCCGTCGACGCTCCACGTCCAGACCCGCGGCGACCGCGTCCGGAGGGTGATCGGGAACGGCATCGTGTTTCGCATCGTCACCCGGAAGGGAACGGCCTCGCCCCGGGCGTACTCGGTCCGGGGCGTCGCCACCGTGATCGAGATCGCGCGGTGGCGAAGCCAGTCGGGGACGAGCAGTCGGCTCAGCGCGGTCCCGTCGACCGACCGCATCGCCTGTGGGTCGGTGTGCCGGCGCTCGGACGGGGTGAACCCACCCTCGTCGCGCTGGAGGGCATCGGACTCATAGATACGCCGCATTGTCGCCGGCACGCGACCGGCTGACTAAAGCGTTGGGTCGGGTCGGCGCTCAGTCGTCCGCGGAGGCGTCCGTTCCCGCCGCGAACGACTCGGGTCGCCCGGCGTCGTAGCGCCCGTCGTAGCGGTGACACGCGATCCGGTGGTCCTCGCCTGTTCGGGTCAGCGCCGGCTCGTCGCGCTCGCACGGCGAGACGAACGTCGATTCGAGGCGTTCGCTGGCCCCCTCGAGGTCGCCGGCGTGGAGCGCCTCGATCGCCTCCGAAAGCACCTCCTCGGCTCTCGGATCGGAGAGTCGCGTCGGGAGGTCGAACTCGGCCCTGATCCGCTCGTCGAGGACCGATCGCGGGACTTCCGAAGGGTCCTCGCCGTCGTCGTTCGCCGCGGTGAGCGCTTCGAGGCCGTCGGCGCCCCCGACTCGCAGTTTGAAATCGAGCAGCGAGCGCCACTCGCCGCCCGGGAGGTCGTACTCATCGGGCGGGATGACGCGCGGGCAGCGCGTGTGAAACCGACAGCCCGAGGGCGGATCGATCGGTGAGGGCACCGTCCCCGAGAGAATGACCTGTTCGCCCTCCCAGCGGGGATCCGGTTCGGGGATCGCAGAGAGCAACGCCTCCGTGTAGGGGTGATGGGGCGGCGAGAACACCGCCTCGGTCGGTCCGGTCTCGGCGACCTCGCCCAGATACATCACCGCGACCCGATCGGAGATGTGTTCGACGACGCTCAGATCGTGGGCGATAAAGACGTACGAGAGGCCCAACTCCGTCTGGAGGTCCTCGAGCAGGTTGAGGATCTGGGCCTGTACCGAGACGTCGAGCGCGCTGACCGGCTCGTCACAGACGATCACCTCCGGGTCGACCGCGAGCGCGCGGGCGATGCCGATGCGCTGGCGCTGGCCGCCCGAAAACTCGTGGGGGTAGCGGTTGGCGTGACTCGGGTTCAACCCCACCGTGTCGAGGAGGTCGTAGATCCGCTCGGTACGATCTTCGCCGGAGGCGATCCCGTGGATGTCGAGCGGCTCGCCGATGATGTCGCCGACGGTCAGTCTGGGGTTCAGACTCGAAAACGGGTCCTGAAAGATGTACTGGAGGTCCGTTCTCAGCTCCCGTAGCTTCGTGTTCGAGATATCGGTGACCTCCTCGCCTCGGTAGTAGACCGACCCGTCCGTCGGTTCGATCAACCGTAGCAGGGACCGTCCGAGCGTGGTCTTCCCACAGCCGCTCTCGCCGACGATCCCGAGGGTTTCGCCCTCGTACAGTTCGAGGTCGATCCCGTCGACGGCCTTTACCGTCCCGCCGCGTCCGAGCAGGGTATCGAGAAAGCCCCCGCTGGTCTCGTAGTACTTCTGTAGTCCCTCGATCCGGAGGATCGGCTCCTCGGCCCGCTCAGTCATCGCTTCCCTCCGCGCGGGCCGGGTTTCGGTGCGTGTCCTCGTCGTCCCGTATTTCGACCTCGTAGTCGAGCCCCGCCTCCAGTTTGCCGGCCCATTCGAGACAGGCCGCCGAGTGGGCGGTCGTTTCGATCGCTGCCGCGCCCGTCTCGGGGTCGAGCAACGGTGGCTCCTCGAGGGTACAGACCTCCTCGGCGTACGGACACCGGGGATGAAAGCTACAGCCGGGTGGCAGTTCGACGAGATCGGGCATCGTCCCCGGGATCGTCCGGAGACGGTCTCGCTCGTCGCCGACCCGCGGGATCGAACTCATCAGCCCGACGGTGTAGGGGTGCTTGGGATCGTAGTACAGCTCCTCGACGGGCGCCTTCTCGACGGGCTTGCCCGCGTACATCACCATCACGCGGTTACAGACCTTCGCTATGACGCCCAGATCGTGCGTGATGAGCTGGACCGCGACGTCGAACTCGTCGGCGAGTTCCTCGATCAGATCGAGGATCTGGGCCTCGATGGTCACGTCGAGTGCGGTCGTGGGTTCGTCACAGACCAACAGGTCGGGCTCGCACGACAGCGCCATCGCGATGACCGCGCGCTGTTGCATCCCGCCGGAGAACTCGTGTGGGTAATCCGAATACCGCGTCTCGGCTTCCGGGATGCCGACCTCGTCCAACAGTTGGACGGTTCGCTCGCGTGCCTCCCGGTCGTCGTAGTCGAGGTGGTGGCGGATCGCCTCTGCGATCTGTTCGCCGACGGTGTAGACGGGATTGAGCGCGGTCTGGGCGTCCTGAAAGACCATCGCCACTTCGTTGCCACGCAGGTCCCTGACCTCCCGTTCGCTCAGTTCGAGGATGTCCTCGCCCTTGAAGCGGATCTCGCCGCTAGCGATCCGCCCTGGGCTCTCGATGAGGCGCATCAACGAGAGAGCGGTGACGCTCTTTCCGGCCCCCGATTCGCCGACGACGCCGAACTTCTCGCCGCGCTCGATCCGGTAGGAGAGGTCCTCGACGGCGGTGACGACCCCCTCCTCGGTGTAGAACTCGACGGTCAGGTCCTCGACTTCGAGCAGCGCCATCACTCCTCACCCCCGCGTCCGACGCCGGTTTGCTGGGCGTCGAGCGCGTCGTTGATGCCGTCCCCGATCATGTTCATCGACATCACGAACAAGAAGATCGCGAGCCCCGGATAGACCGTCGCCCACCACGGGATCGCCCCGCCCGGTCCCTGAATCAGCGTCGCGCGGGTCGCGTCCAGCATCGTCCCCCATTCGGCGGTGCCCGGCGGCATCCCCAGTCCGAGAAAGCCAAGCGCCGCGACCCCGATGACGACGGTGCCGATGTTGAGCGAAGCCAACACGAGCAACGGCGGCATCGCGTTCGGGATGATGTGTCTGAAGATCACCGATCGGTCTTTCGCCCCGAGGGCCTTGGCCGCCAGCACGTACTCGTTTTCCTTGATCGAGAGCACCTCCCCGCGAACCAGTCGCCCGTAGCCCGCCCACCCGAAAAGGGTAAACGCGAGGACGAGTTGCCAGTAGCCCCCGCCGAGGATGGCGACGATGATCAGCGCCAGGATCAGGCCGGGGAACGCGAAGATGGTGTCGACGACCCGCATCATGATCTCGTCGATCCAGCCGCCGTAGTAGCCCGATACGGCCCCGTAGACCGCGCCGAAACCGGCGGTGAGCGCGACCACGATGAACCCGATCGAGATGCTAAAGCGCCCGCCGTACAGCACCCGCGAGAACAGGTCGCGGCCCGAGCCGTCGATCCCCATGGGGTAGGCAAGCGACGGCGGGTCGTAGACCCCGACCGAAGGGTCCTGCAGATATAGGATGTCGGTCGGTGCGTGTGGCGCAAGCGAGATCGGCTGGACGAGCACACCGCCGACGGTAATCGGCCGCGAGAAGATCGCCAGCAACGACATCGCGACGACGACCGCGACGCCGAGCATCGCCGATCGATTGTGTGTAAATCGGTCCAGTCCCCGGCGCCACCGACTCCGTGTGCCCGTCTCGCTCTCCGTCTCCCACTCCGAGAGACGGTCGCGCTCTTCGACACGTTCCGCGTCGAACCCGGTGATCCGAATTCGGCCTCGTTCTGTAGACATGGTTTAATCGTATCTGATCCGCGGATCGAGCACCGCATAGAGGATGTCCGCAAGCAGGTTCGCCAGGATGATGAACACGCCCGTAAACAGCGTGATCGCCATGATGAGGTTCACCTCCCGGGTGGTGATCGCCTGGATGAACTCCCGACCCAATCCGGGCCAGTTGAAGACGGTCTCGACGACGACCGACCCGGCGACGATCCCCGCCGTCAGCGTCGCCGCCAGCGTCACCACCGAGATCAGCGAGTTCCGCAGGACGTGTTTGAGCACGACCTGTCGCTCGGGCAGCCCCTTCGCGCGGGCGGCGGTGACGTACTCCTTGTTCATCTCCTCGGTCATCGAGGTGCGCATCACCCGCATGATCGAGGCCGCAGAAGCGGTGCCGATCGTCAGGCCGGGCAGGATGAGGTACCACAGCATCTGGGGGTGGTACAGCGACAATCGGGAGGGTGCAAGCACCGGCCACCAGCCCAGCCAGAGCGCGCCGACGAGAATGAGCATCAACCCGAGCCAGAAGTTCGGGATCGAGATGCCCGACAGCGCCAGAAAGCGACTGACGGTGTCGCCGAACTCGTCTTTGTTGACCGCCGCGTAGATCCCGGTCGGGATCGCGATGATCAGCGCGAAGGCCCACCCGAACAGGCCAAGCGCGATCGTCTCGGGCAGCCGCGAGAGAACGATCGCGGAAACCTCGCGGTTGGTTCTGATGACGGTGCCGAAATCGGCCGTCAGGACGTTGCCCATCCACGTCAGGTACTGCTGCCAGACCGGGCCGTCGAGCCCGTATCGCGCGCGCAACTGGGCCTCCTGGCTCGCCGTTACGTCGGGGTTCAGCGCGACCATCTGGCTGATGGGATCGCCCGGTGTGAGGTGCACCAGCCCGAAGGTGATCACCGACACGCCGAAGAGGATCGGGATGATCGACAGCACTCGATTCAGTATGAAGCGTCGTAAACTCATGTCGCGGTCATCGTTGGTCGTTCGTTGGGAGTCGGTCGTCGTAGCTGTACTGGTCGGGACGGCCGCTACTCATCGGTTCGGCGGCGCGATCACTCGCGTTCGAGCCACATCGCCTGGCTTTCGGTCGGGTTGTACAGCGCGAAGCTGTAGATCCCCTCGTCGAAGGGGTAGATGCCAAAGCCGGTGATGTCGGTGTTGCTCACGGCCGTCATCAGGTCGAAGTGGGTGAGCGAACTGTAGCGTTGATCGGCCAGCAGCCGCCAGATCTCGTCGTAGCGCTCGGCCCGAAGCTGTTCGTCCTCGACGACCGCGATGTCGAAGCGTGCGGCGTCGACCAGTCGGTCGAACTCGGGGTCGCTGATCCCCGTCAGGTTACAACACTGCCCGATGTTCGCGGTGCCGTGGAGCGCATCGCAGAAACTGCCGGGGTTGAACGTCCCCGAGAGCCCGATACACGGGATGATTCCCCCGTCGGGGTACTCGGGATCGAGCACCCGCGCGATGTAGGCGTTCCACTCGTAGGTCTCGACCGAAGTCTCGAAGTACTCCGTCTGGGCCATCGACTCGGCGATCAACTCGACCATCTGCACGCGGTCGGGGTTGTCCGCATTGGTTTCGAGAGTGACTTCGAGGGGGTACTCAAGCCCGAGGTCCTCGCCGACCTCGTCGAGAAGCTCCCCGGCGCGTTCGGTGTCGTACTCGTTTGCGGGGCGGAGTTCCTCTTCGAGGGCCTCGGGGTCGGTCGTGCCCGACTCCTCTGCGAGTTCGGGGATGGGCGTCCAGGCCGGGCGCGCCCACCCATTGAGGACGTTCTGGACGATGTTCTCGCGGGGGACGAGGTGGTTGACAGCCGTTCGCAGGCGCTGGTCGCCCCACGGCTCGACGTTGACCGGGTACTGGATGTACTCGTACCCGCCGGTCTCGATGCCGGTAACGGTAAAGCCGTCGTCCGAATTGAACTCGTCGAGGGTGTCGGTCGCCAGTCCGGTCGTGATGTCGATCTCGTCGTTCCGGAGCGCGGCCGCCCGGTTCGCGGCGTCGGGGACGATCTCCATCTCGATGGCGTCGACGAGCGGGCCGTCGGGGAACTCCTCGGGGCCGTCGAACCAGTCGATCGAATCGACGCCCATGGCCTCGACCCAGTATTCGTTGAACTTCGAGAGCTCGTAGTACTGTTCGTCCGAGAAGTCCTCGAACTGGTAGGGACCGGTCCCGATGGGTTCGTTACCCTGGCGGGGATCGATCGCCCCGTCCTCGAGGCCGGCCTGTTCGGTCGTGAATATGTAGATCCCCGGAAGCTGTCCTTCGGCCTCGGCGTCGGGGACCTGTGCGAACAGATCGACCGTGTACTCGTCGATTGCGCGGGCGTGCAACAGCGAGTCGAACGTCTGGGCCGAAACGTCGGAGTTCTCGTAGCGCTCGACGCTGGCAGTGACGTTCTCGGCGGTCAGCTCCTCGCCGTTGTGAAACTGGACCCCCTCGCGGAGCCGGTAGCGATACTGCATCCCGAAGGTGCCGTCGTCGACGGCCGCCGAGGCCTGTTCGGGCGTGATGACGCGGACCCCGTCGCTCTCTAGGGGATCGTCCTCGGGGTGTTGCATGATCACCTGCTCGTCGGTTTCGAAGACGCCCTCCTCGTCCGTGCTCACGCTCGTCATGTAGTCGGCGTAGGCGGTCCGGTCGATGTCCTGGGTCTCGACCAGCTCGTAGCTTTCCGCGAGCCACGGGTAGTAGTTGCCCTCCCGGTCGTTCGTGATCAGGGTCTCGAAAACGAAGTTCTGAGCCTGCGTCGAGGTTGTGTCCGTACTGTAAGGCGGATCGAAGGAGGCGACGTTCGCGCCGACCGCACCCCGAAGCGTCCCACCTTCCTGTAGATCGGCGAAATCGACCTCCTCGCGGTCGCTGACCTCCGGACCACTTGAATCCTCCTCGTCATCGTTGTCGCCGCCGAGACAGCCGGCAACGCCCGTGACGCCGGCCGCCCCCATCCCCTGTAGGAGCCGGCGCCGGTTGATATCATCCATGAGATTATTGTGACCTTCTGGCATACTTTTTTTGTGTCGATCGTATACATATATATGTACCGATTCCTGTGGTATGTAAGCTTCGTATTTACACGATACTTGAGTTTAATATAGTGTACGTATGGAAATCGGCAAATAGTAGGGCATATCGTCACAAATCTTCCGAAAAGAAATACATGCCGTTAACTACATCATTGATAGTTCATTATCGGGTCGGTCGCGCACCTCGTGGCACTCACACCACGAGGAACTTCGCGAACCCACCCACTGGGTGGCGATCCCGTCGGGTCGGTCAGCCGTCGCCCCGTTCGTCGACGATGACGACCTCCCCATCGACGACGTCGACGTTGATCAGGGTCTTGACCGCGTACGGCGAGGCGTCGATTTTGTTCTCGCCGCCGACCTTCTTGATCACCGCGACGACGTCCTCGACCTCCGCACCGATGTCGCCGAGCGCCTCGGTGATCGCTTTCAGGGTGCCGCCCGTACTGAGGACGTCGTCGAGCACCAGTACGCGGTCGCCGGCCTCGACGTCGTTGATGTACATCTGGTTCTCCGAGTAGCCCGTCTCCTGGAAGAGCGCGACCTCCCCCTCCAGACCGTACTGGCGCTTTCGGATGACCACGAGCGGGATGTCCGTCATCAGCGAGACCGCAGTCGAGATGTGGATGCCCATTGCCGCGGGCGTGACGATCTTATCGACGTTCTCGAGGCTCGCCTTGCGGATGATCTTGATGACGATCTCACGAAGCAGACTGGGTTCGAGCATCGGCACACCGTCGCTGATGGGGTGGACGAAGTAGTGATAGCCGTCCTTCTCGATGATGGGCGCGTCCTGCAGCGACCGGCGCAACTGATCCATGCCGTATCTACTCGATCCGCCAGTAAAACCTGCCGATCCGCCCGTGTCCTACTTCCGAACGATCCCCTCGAAATACCCCGACATCACGACCGTCCCCTCCTCGTTCCGGCAGACGGCGCTCCCGCTGGCCTCGTACCGGTCCTCGCGTTCGGTGACGGTCTCGGTCGTCCACTCGCAGGTGATGGTCTCGCCCGTGTAGACCGGCCGCCGGAAGTCGTACTCCATGGTCCGGGCGATGAACTCCTGCTCCCCGCCGACCTTCGTGGGGATGGTCGCCGTCAGCAGGCCTTGGACGATCAGTCGCCCCTCCTCGTCGGGGTCGGTGTGAATCGACTGGGTGTCGCCCGAGATCTCCCCGAATCGCCGGACGTCCTCGGGGGTGAACGTACGCTCGTGAGTATAGGTGTCGCCCTCCCGTGGTGGCTCGGCTGGCATCGAACCGACCGTCGAACCGATGGAGAATAAAGCGCGGGGAAGCGGCCAGCGCTACGGTAGCGGTACCAGCCCCTGGTGGGGGCCGGCGCGGCTCGCCGTACCGTCTTTTTCGTACAGGGTTTCACCGAGTGACCCGCAGGGCGACAGCGCGAGGGTATCCGAGGTGGAAACACGTGCTTAGAGGAAGACCAGCACGAGCAGCACGATCGTGAGCGCGAGGACGATCAGCATGATCGTCCCGCCGATAGTCGTCCGGAGGTAGAGTCGCGCGGACTCGCTGTCAGCGTTCGTCCCCGCGACGCCCGTGCCGCCGTCGAACCGGCGATCCGAGGACGCCCGCGAGCCCCCGTTGGCGGGGCTGTGATCGCCGACGAGCCACGTCGGGAGCCGTCGGGTGACCCGCCCCACCGCGAGAACGGGGTGATTGGCGAGCCAGTAACACCGCCGAACGACCGCGACGACGGCCCGGTCGACCGCGGCGAACGTCTCGGTGACCGCGAGCACGCTCACCCGACCGGTGTAGAAGACCAGCGGGTTCAACACGCGGTCGACGTCGTGGACGTGCCCGAGCGCCGAGAGGGGTTTTCTAATGACCGCGAAGCCGACCACTGCGATGGCCACCAGCACCGCCGAGTCGGTCAGGTGTCCCGGGCTGTAGGGATGCAGGTCGAGCTCGGCCGAGAACGGCAGCAGGTCGATGAACGTGGGCCAGAAGACCCCGACCCCGAGACAGACGACGCCGACCGAGAGCATCCCCACCGTCTGACCGGGTTTGGCGTCCTTTACGTCGGTCGTCGCCGGGCCGTGGAGGAAGGCGTAGTAGCCCAGTTTGATGAACGACAGGAGGGTGCCGACCGCTCCGGCCATGAGCAGCCAGTACAGCGCCTCGTACTCGGGCGCGCCGTAGTAATGGGGATCGGCGGCGTCGAGGATCATCCCCTTGCTGATGAAGCCGTTAAAGCCCGGGATCGCCGTGATCGAGAGCGCCCCGAACAGGTAGCCAAGCGCCGTCAGGGGCATCTCGCGCCACAGTCCACCCAGTTCGTAGAGGTCCTCCTCGCCGGTACGATAAATGATGACGCCGACGGCCATGAACAGAAGCGCCTTGAAGAGGATGTTGTTGAACAGGTGGGCCATCGCGCCGGCGACCCCGATGGCGCTGCCGATCCCGATCCCGGCGACGATGTAGCCAAGCTGGGCCTGGATGTGGTAGGACAACAGCGCGCGCATGTCGTGTTGGAGCAGCGCGAAGGTCGCGCCGTAGACGGCCATCAGTCCGCCCATGTAGGCGAGATAGAGATGGCCGTCGGGGAACGCCTGATAGAGGACGTACGCGGAGCTCTTCGTGGTAAACACCGAGAGGAACACCGACGCTGCGATGTGCGGGCGCGGATAGGTATCGGGCAGCCAGGTGTGCAGTCCGATGAAGGCACAGTTGATACCGACCCCGAGCGCCGCGAGCAGCGCGGGTGCGCCGGGGGCGATGCCGCCTTCGAGTGCGAGGCTGCCGGTCTCGACGTAGTGCCAGGCGACCGCCCAAATGAGCAGTACACCGCCGGTACCGTGGGCGATGGCGTAGCGAAAGCCCGCCCGGACGGCGTCGCCGCCGTAGACCCAGACGACCAGTGTGCTCGTAACGGCCATCAGCTCCCAGAAGAACAGTATCGTGAGCCAGTCGCCGGCGAAGATCACGCCCGCCACCGAGGCGACGTAGGACATCACCAGCGCCATCGACGACTTCGGCAGGCCGCTGGAGGCGGCGTAGGCCACCGCGGCGGTCCCGAGGAAGCCAAAGCCCAGTCCCAGCAGTCGCGAGAAGTCGTCGACGAGGAGTAACTGGGCGTCGAAGCCCAGAAAGACCACCGGGAGGTACTCGCCCGGTGGGACGACCAACGAGACGACGAAGACGTAGATCGTCGCGAGCGCGCTCACCGCATACCCCGCCGTCCGTGGGAAGAGGGTGACGAGCAACGCGGCGAACAGGACCACGAGCGCCGGAGGGACGCTCGCGAGCAGGTCGACCGGGGTCATGGGACGACCACCCCCGTCACGGTCTCGACGATGTAGCCGGCCAGATCGAAGAACACCGCCTGCGCGGGAACGACCCCCAGAACGATCGCGCCGGTCGCGATGACGCCGATGGGGGCGAGCATGAGCCACGTGCTCTCGGTCCACGGGGTTCGGCGCTCCCAGCCCTCGTCGGGCGGCCCGCCGCCGTGGTGGTCGTCGTGATCGTCGGGTTCGTAGCCCGGGTCGTCCGTGTGATCGCTCGGGAACTGGTCGACCGCGTAGCCGTCTTCGTGTTCGGGGTCCTCGATCCGCTTGCCCCCGTCCGTGAGCCGTCCCACGCTAACGCCGTAGGACTCGGGTTTCCCGCCCATCGGGAACTCAACGAGGGGTTTTGCGTCGTGACGGTTCTCGCTCTCGAAGTAGGCCGTGTAGACGATCGGCCAGAAATAGGCGATGTTCAAGAGACCGCTGAGGATCAACGATCCCGAGAATATCGTCCCCAGCAGCGGGCTCATCGTCGCGCCCTCGGCCCCGATGACGCCGATACCGCCGGCGCCCAACCCCCCGATTAGCATGTAGTACTTGCTGACGAAGCCCGCGACGAGGGGAATGCCGGCCATACCGGCCGCGCCGACCGTGAAGGCGGCCATCGTGAAGGGCATCCGCTTGCCGATCCCGGCCATCTCGCTGATGT
Source organism: Halalkalicoccus jeotgali B3 (assembly GCF_000196895.1). Lineage (NCBI taxonomy): Archaea > Methanobacteriati > Methanobacteriota > Halobacteria > Halobacteriales > Halalkalicoccaceae > Halalkalicoccus > Halalkalicoccus jeotgali. Next base: position 2,216,543 of record NC_014297.1, on the reverse strand, counting down.
AGTCGGTGTGGGTCTCGACGTGGATCGATCCCGCACAGAAAAACAGCGTGAGCTTACAGAACGCGTGGGCGGGGATGTGAAAGAGTCCGCCGAGGATCGCATACGGGTGCAGCATCGACAGTCCCAGCACGATATACGAGAGCTGGGCGGTCGTCGAGTACGCGAGCCGGCGTTTGAGGTGGTCCTTGCGCAGCGCGATGATCGAGGCCGCAGTCAGGGTAAAGGCCGCGACGATCGCAAGCGGGATGTGCACCCCGAGGTCCGCAGCGAGGTCGGGCCCGTAGACGTCGAGGACCACCCGCGAGATGCCGAAGGCGCCCGACTTGACGACCGCCACCGCGTGCAACAGCCCCGAAACCGGCGTCGGCGCAACCATCGCGTCCGCGAGCCACGAGTGGATCGGCATCAGCGCGGCCTTCACGCCGAATCCCGTCACCAGGAGGCCGAACGCGAGGCGGGCGAACCACGGGTCGGTGCCGGCCGCTTGTGCGAGCGCCGGGATCCCGCCCGCGACGAAATCGACGGTGCCGGCCATCTGAAAGACCAGCACCGTGCCCGCGAGCACGAACACGCCGCCGCCGAAGAAGGTGTAAGCGAGGTACTTCCGGCCGGCGATGCGGGCCTCCGCGTCCTCGTCGTGGGCGACGAGGGGGTAGGTCGCGACCGACAACAGCTCGTAGAAGACGAAGATCGTCACGAGGTTCTGTGCGAAGGCGATGCCGACGGCCGTCGAGAGGCTCACCGCGAACGCGGCGAAAAAGCGCGTCTGATTGGGTTCGTCGAGCCCGCGCATGTAGCCCGTCGCGTAAAACGCCGTGAAGATCCACAGGAACGAGGCCAGCAGGGCGAAAAACAGCCCGAGCGGGTCCGCACGCAGGGCGAACTCCACGCCGGGGAGGAAGGTACCGAAACTCCAGACGTAGACCGTCCCCGAGAGCACGCCCGGTAGCATGCTCGCGACGATCCCGAACTTCGCTAGCGCGGCCAGAACCGACCAGCTATCTCGGATGTTGGGATGGCGATACGACGCGACGATCGCCCCCGCCGCGAGAAACGAGACGAGGACGGCCGCGAGCGGTCTGATGCTAGCTACGTCAACCATTGAGAACCACCTTGACGAACGGACCGAGCAGCGAGTCGAAGACGCTTCCCGAGAAACCGAGCGCCACGACGAGAAGCGCCGCGAACACCGCAGCGCCGAGCATCCCCGCCGAGACCGGGTTCCGGGTGGTGGCCTCGGCGTCGTTCTCCGCGCCACCGTCGGCCGCGACCGCGCGCTCGGCGGCGTGGACGTCCCCTGTGGGCGGCGTGAAGTACATCTTCTCGATCAGCCGCGCGACGTACGCGAGCGTCAACATCGTGCTCAGGAAGACCACGACCGCGACGGGCCAGATCCCCGCCTCGACCGCCCCGACGGCGATGTACCACTTGCCGACGAAGCCGATCGAGGGCGGGACGCCGACCAGCGCGAGGCCGAGCACCGCGAACGTGCCCGCCGCGAACGGTGCGCGACGTGCCAAACCGGCGTACTCGTCGACGGTCCGGGCGCCAGTTTTGGCCGCGACGACGCCGAAGGCCAGAAACAGCCCCCCCTTCATGATCGCGTGGCCAAGCAGGTGGACGAGTCCACCCAGAAGCGCCGTCTCGTTGGCCAGTCCGTAGGCGAGCACCACGAGGCCGAACTGCGAGACCGACGAGTACGCGAGAGTGCGTTTGATCTCGGTTTGGATCACCGCGAGGGCGGTCCCCGCGAGCACGCTCACCGATCCGAACGCGACGATAACCTCGGTGACGTGGGGGGTCGCCACGAGAAACTCGATCGTGAACACCGAGTAGATCACCCGGAACAGCGCGTAGGCCGACACCGTCGAGACCAGCGCCGATATCAGCGCCGTCACGCCGTCGGGCGCGCGCTGGTAGGCGTCGGGCTGCCAGGTGTGAAGGGGAAACAGCGCGATCTTGATCGCGAAGCCGACGAAGACGAACGCGAAGGCCGCAAGCACCAGCGGGTTCGCGTACCCGCCCTCGGCGGCGGGGATCGACGCCGCCAGATCGACCATGTTCAGGGTGCCCGTCGCGAGGAACAGAAAGCCCACGCCGATCAGGTACAGCGAAGCCCCGACCGTGCCGATGATCAGGTACTTGAGCGCGGCGACCGCCGACTCGCCCGACTCGCCCTTCGCGATCAACGCGTAGGTCGTCAGTCCCGTGATCTCGAGGAAGACGAACATGTTGAAGACGTCGCCCGTCAGCGAGAGCCCGAGCAACCCGCCCACCAACAGGAGGTAGGCGCTGTAGAAGCTGGTACCTCGCGGGCCGCCCCGGCGGGTGTACGCGAGTACGCCCGCCGAGACGCCGGCCACGAGCACGACCACGAGCGCCGAGAGCCGGTCGGCGACGAGTTCGATCCCGATGGGCCGGGGGAAGTTCCCGACCTCGTAGACGATCGTCCCGCCCGAGAACACGCTGGTAGCGAGCCACACCGCGAGTCCGAACAGTGCCGTCGTCGTCAGCGCGGCGATCGACCAGCCCGCCCGACCGTAGCGAACCCCGAGCAGCAACGAGAGGGTCGCCGCGAGGATCGGGGTGACGATCAACAGGACGGGGAGCTGTTCAATCATCCGCACGCACCTCCCGGAGGACGTCCTCGCGGAGCGTGCCGTACTCGGTGTAGATCCGGATGATCAGCGCGAGCCCCACCGCTGTGAGTGCGATCCCGACGACGATGGCCGTCAGGACGATCACGTGGGGCAGCGGGCTGACCAGTACCGCGGTCGGGCCCGCCGGGTCCTTGGGCACCACCGGCGCGGAGCCGCCCTCGATGTAGGCCGCGGCGACGAAAAACAGGAAGATCGCGGTCTGAAAGAGGTTGACCCCGATGACCTTCTTGACGAGGTTCTGACTCGCGATTACCATGTACAGCCCCACCGACAGCAGGACGATGAACACGACGTAGGCATAGCGGGTGGCGAGCAGTTCGAGCATCACTCCTCACCCCCCGTCTCGGGCCCGCGCGGTCGGTCCGCCTGCGAGCGCTCGGGTCGCGCGAGGGTCTCGGCGGTAAAGCCCGCGGCCGTGACGAAAAACAGCCCGATCACGGTGCCCGAGACGATCGCGGCGATCCCGAGGATCTCGACGCTCTCGATGCCGTACCGGACGGGGTGGTGGATCGGCAGCAGGTCGTACTGGAGGAAGGCCCCACCCCGGGCCATCGACACGAGTCCGATCGTCCCGAACGCGAGGACGCCACCGGCGATCAACCCGACGACCGCGGCGTTGCTGAGCCACTCGCGGGTGGGTTCGATCCCGAATGCGAAGGCGATCATGAGGATCACCGTCCCGATGATCGCCCCGCCCTGAAAGCCCCCGCCGGGCGCGTCGGCCCCGTGGAACGTGATGAAGAGGCCGTAGGTCAGGACGAACGGCGCGACGACTTTTACGGTCGTCATGATTACCTGACTCTCGACGTACGAATCGTCGTTCAGACCGTCCGCGCTCACGGCGACCACCCCCAGTCGCCGCTCTCGCAAGCGCCAACGAGGCCCAACGAGGTGTGGACGACGTTTGTGAGTTCGTTCATGCGAACACCTCCCGATCGAGGACGAGCAACACGGCAACGGCGGCCCCGAAGACGACGACCGCCTCACCGAAGGTGTCGAACCCCCGGTAGGCGGCCAGCACCGCCGCGACGGTGTTCTGGACGCCGGTCTCGGCGTAGGTGTTTTCGAGGTAGTACTGGGTCACCTCGGGGTTCGACCAGACGGGCGCGCTCTCGGCGCCGATCGCGGGCATCGCGGGCAGGACCGCCGCCCCCAAAACGAGCGCGAACGCCCCCATCGTGATCGCACCGGGGACGTGGATCGACTCGAACAGCGCGTCCGTCGGTGGGCGCACCGTTTTGGCGATCGTCAACAGCAGGAGGATCGTCGTCACGCCCGCGCCGATGGCCGCCTCCGTCAGCGCCACGTCGGGCGCGAGCAGGTAGGTGTAGACCAGCGCCATCCCCAGACTGTAGGCCGCAAAGACGATGATCGCCGAGAGCACGTCCCGGAACAGCGCCGTCGCTAGTGCCGTCACCAGCACGAACACGAGCAGCGTCGCAACGATGGGCGTGATCATGGCTCGTCCTCCCGCCAGGGTTCGACCCCCGACTCGTAGGCCGCCCGCGCGATGGCGTGGGCCGCCGTCGGGTTCGTAATGAAGATGAAGACCAACAGCAGGACGGTAAAGACCGTCTCCGCGCGCCAGCCCAGTCCGAGCGCGACCCCCGCGAGCGCCAGTCCGGCCCCCAACGTGTCGGTCTGGGAGGCGGTGTGGGCCCGCGCGTAGACGTCCGGCAGGCGAAGCACGCCCACCGTCGAGACGAGCGTGAAGAAGACGCCGCCGACGACGAGCGCGACGATCAGCGCCACCCGAAGGGTCTCGATCATATGATCCCCCCGCGTTCGACGGTGAACTTCGAGATGGCGATCGACATCAGGAAGTTGAGCAGCGCGTACACCAGCGCGATGTCGAGGAACCACGACTCGTCGAGCCCGACCGCGAGCAACGCGAGGATCACCACGGTGTTGGTCCCCAGAACGTTGACCGCGAGGACCCGGTCCTGCATCGTCGGCCCCTTGACCGCACGATAGAGCATCGCGATCGCGAGCACGACGAACGCGACGGCTCCCCATATGAAGACGTCAGAAAGAAGGCTCACGACTCCTCACCTCCGAGGATCTCGGTGTCGCCGCGCTCCTCGGGGCTGGCGATCCCGGCGGCGTTTCGCCCGTAGAAGACGAACCGCACCGCGCGTTCGAGCCCGCCGTCGAAGAGGTCCTCGCGGGCGTCCGTGATCAGCGTGTGGACGAGGAGGTTCCGGTCGTTCGCCCGAACCGTCAGCGTCCCCGGCGTGAGCGTGATGCTGTTTGCAAGCGTCGTCAGCGGGAGGCCGTCCCGGACGGCCGACCGAACGCGGGTCATCTGGGGCTGGATCGGCATCGACGGCCGCAGGATGACCAGCGAGACGGCGACGTTGGCCTTGACGATCTCGAAGAGGAGATACGGGACGTAGACGAGGAATCGCGCCACCCGAACCGGCGTCCGGCGGATCGACGGCGGGGACGAGAACGTCACGTGATCGAGGGTGACCGCGACGATCAGCCCCGCGACCGCCCCCGTCGCGAGGTCGAACCAGTAGGTCGGGTCCCCGAGGACGAGATAGAACCCGAACGCCACCGCGAACAGCGTGAAAAACCGGCTCGCGCCGCCGGCCGTGACGAGCCGTCCCCGGCGCGTCTTGGGCTCGACGGGGGCCTCCTTGAACTCGATGCCGCGTTCGGCGAGGCGGTGTTCGATGGGCCGAAGCATCGGCGCGCTGGCTCCGGGGCGGTACTCCGGGTCGATCAGCACGCGGTCGATGTCGTTTTCCCGGGCGTACTCGGCGAGGCAATCGGCGTAATCGCGCGGGCCGAACAGGTAGCGATCGGCCCCGACGACGGCCGTCTCGACGGTCACCGAACCCTCCCCGAGGTCCTCGTCGGCCCAGGCGCGAACGCGATCCAGCAGCGACTGGGCCGCCTCGACCGACTCGCGCCCACCCGGCGTCCGCTCGTCGTCGGTCACCGCGGCGACGAAGTGGATCTCGACGCTCCCCTCGGCCGCGCGGGCGGACTCGGTAGCGTAGCCGACGGTCCGTCTGAGCGTCACGGACCGCTCGACCGGCACGAGGACCCGTTCAGTCGCCACGAACGACCCCTCCCGGTGGTGAGTTGTCCCTACTCATAGCTGGGGCCCATACTACTGGAATCAAACGCGACTCATAGGAAAACGATTTCGTTATTCTTCGCCCCGGGCGACCCCGTCCGCGATGCGGACCCCGAGTTCCGCCGCGACCGCCGCGCCGATCTCCGCTTTCGACCCCCGGCGCTCCGTGACGTCCCCGTCGACGAACAGGGTGCGGGTCTCCTCTTCGCCCATCACGCTCGCGTCGTTTGCGACGACGAAACTCATCCCCACCCGGTCGGCGATCGCGCGGGCGGCCTCGACCATCGCCCCGTCGTCGCCGCTCGTCTCGGTCTTGAACCCGACGATCGGCAAGTCGGGGTGTTCCTCCCGGACGGCATCGACCACCTTCGGGCTCGGCAGCAGGTCGAGCGAGAGGTCCTGTCCCGAGCGGATCTTCTCGGCCTCGGGTTCGACGGTGTAGTCGCTGATCGCCGCGACCGAGACGTACGCGTCGGCCCCGGCGGCCGCTTCGAGAGCCGCCGCCGAGAGTTCGGCGCTGCTCTCGACGCGTTCGACCGCGGCGTAGGTCGCCGGATCCGCCTCCTCGCCCGCGGTCAGCGGGTGCGGACCGACGAGCGCGTGGATCAGCGTCACCTCGGCGCCGGCGACGTAGCAGGCCCGCGCGACCGCCCGCCCGGTCTTGCCCGACGAGCGGTTGGTCAACACCCGCACCGGATCGATCGACTCGGCGGTCGCACCCGCCGTGACGACGATCCGCTCGCCCGACAGCGCCGAGGGTGTCGCCGCGCGGGCGGTCGCCAGCGCGATGGCGTCGGCGGTCGCGATCTTCGCTTTCCCCTCCTCGATACGGGGGGAGACGAACCCGACGCCCCAGCCCTCGACGCGCTCGATGGCCTCGAGCACGCCGGGGTGGTCGTACATCGGCTCGTGCATCGCGGGGGCGATCACGACCGGCAGGTCCGCGCCCAGCGCGGTCGTCGCACACGTCGTGACGGGCGTGTCGTCGATCGCGCTCGCGATCTTGCCGACGGTGTTGGCCGTCGCGGGCGCGATCAACAGCACGTCGGCCCACCCCTCCCGGCCACAGAGGTCGACGTGTTCGACCCGCCCCGTGATCTCCGTGACGACCTCGTTGTCGGTGGCGAACGCGACGCTCCAGGGGTGGACGATCCCCCGCGCGCTCGGGCTCATCACCCCCCTGACGTTCGCACCGCGCCGGCGCAGTTCGTGGGCGATTTCGACCGTCTTGACCGCGGCGATCGACCCCGTGATTCCGAGCGCGACGTTCACTCCCGAGAGCATCTACCCACCCTTCTCGATCCGGGGGGTTAAACGTAGTCGCTCCGGAGCCCTCGCGCCTCGACGGCCGAATCATCTAGTCAAACCGCACCAGTCCGAACACATACATAATGGATCGACGAGGTACGAGCATGAGCGGACGTTCGCGTCGACTCTGCGGCATCGCCCTCCTCTGTTTCCTCGTCGCGCTCGCCGGCTGTGCCGGCGTCGGAACCGACGACCCCGGGTCCGGCGACGGCGACCCGGTCGAGAGCGAGGGTGGCGATTCCCCGGAAACCGACGTCGAGAGCGGCGAGGATGGGACCAGCGACGATACAACGGACTCCGGTGGGAGCACTGACTCGCCGGACCAATCGGGCGATTCGGAGCCCTCGGATTCGGGCGAGTCACCCCCCGATACGTCCGGCGAGTCTGAGGGATCCGACGGGAACGACGGCGACAGCACCAGCGACGGGAACGACTCGAACGGGGTAGACGCGTCGGCCGAGGAGGACGATGCGGGTAGCGACCCGTCGAACGAGCCGACTGACTCGGCGGGCGGGTCCTCGGACGCCGACGCCGAGGACGACAGCGCCGACTCGGTGAGTTCCGAGGACGGGACCGCCGACGAGACCGACGGGTCGGCGTCCGCACGCGGGCCGGCCGACGGCACCGAGTGGACCGTCACGATCGATCGGGTGATCGACGGCGATACGATGGAGGTCACCTTCCCGAACGGCGAGACCGACACCGTCCGGCTGCTCGGAGTCGACACCCCCGAAACCTACGGTCAGAGCGATCCCGAGGAGTTCGAGGGGATCCCCGACAACACGGACGGGGCGGACTGGCTCGCCGACTGGGGCGACCGGGCGACGGCGTACGCTACCGAGGAACTCGACGGGGAGGAATTCCGCATCGCGATCGATCCCGAGGCCGACCGGCGTGGCTCTTACGGCCGACTCCTCGTTTACGTCTACATGGACGGGGAGTCGTTCAACCGCGCGCTGATCGACGAGGGACTGGCCCGGATGTACGACTCGCAGTTCTCCGAGCGACCCGAGTACGAGAACGCCGAAGCCGAGGCCCGGAGCGAGGGTGTCGGCCTGTGGGGCTTCGAGGGATCCACCGAGGAACCGCCCGCGGACGACGGAGGTGGGACCGAGAGCCCGCCCACTGGCGATACCGGCGACCTCGACTGTTCTGATTTCGACACCCAAGAGGAAGCCCAAGGAGTCTACGACGAGGACACGAGCGATCCCCATCGTCTCGACGCCGACAACGACGGCGTGGTCTGTGAGACGCTCCCCTGAGATCACTCCTCGGCGAGGCTCGGATGGGGCGTCGGCTCCCCGTCATGGGGCTCGGCGAACCACTCGCGCATGGTCTCGCGGCTCTCCTCCGCCCGGCGCTCGCGTTCTTCCGCGTCGATCTCCTCACAGCCCGGCGGGACCTCCCGGCCGCGGTCGGTGAAGTAGCCCTCGGGGACGACCCAGTCGTTGTAGAAATGCACCTCGGAGTCGTGAATCAGCGTCAGGGCGACCTCCGCGCCGTGGCCCGCCGCGATCACGGCCTGGTGGTACCGACGGGCGATCCGGCCGGCGGCGTAGAGGCCCTCGACTGCGGTGCGGCCCTCGTCGGTTTCGACGTACTGTTTGCTCCCGCGACGATCGAGGTCGACGTCGAGGGCTTCGAGGTAGCTCGAATCCGACCACGAGGCGGCGATCACCCGATCGGCTTCGAAGAGCGCGCCCCCGGCGGTCGCGACCTCGAAGCCCCCGCCGTCCTCGGCGTGCGTGACCTGCGTGACCTCCCTCTCGTGGATCTCACAGCCGGCGCGCTCGGCCTGTGTGCGCGTCATGTCGACGAACAGCCGCGAGTCGACGCCCGCGGGGAATCCGGGATAGTTCTCCAGGTGGGCGTTGCGCCGCAGGATCGACTCGCCCGCGGTGAGGACCACCGTCTCCAGTCCCGCCCGCGCGGTGAAGGTCCCCGCCGTGAGCCCGGCGACCCCGCCGCCGACGATCAGTACGTCCGCGTCCGTCTGCCCGGTTGTCTCCATGCCCGCACTCGACGGCGTTTGCTCGTAAGGGTGTCCATCGTTCCGGAGGGGTCGGTCACCGATCCGAGAAGCCGAACACTTAGGGCGGGATCATCCCAACAGGGGGTGTGGACGAAGTCGAACTGAGCACGGTCGTCTATCTGCCGCCAGCGGAGGTCTACGAGTTCCTCATCGATTTTCCCCGGTACGCGAACTACTCGAAGTACCTCACCGAGGTCCGCCAGCACGGCGACGGCTCGCCCGGCACCGAGTACGATCTCCAACTGGAGTGGTGGAAACTCTCCTACACTGCGCGCTCGGAGGTCACGGAGGTGAACCCGCCCCAACGGATCGACTGGCGACTGGTCAAGGACATCCACGCCCGCGGGCACTGGCGTGTCGAGGAGGTCCCCGAGGAGGCCCCGGACGGCGAGGGGACCGCCTCGCGGGTCTACCTCCACGTCGGGTTCGACCCGGATTCGGCCAGTTCGAGCGCGCTCGATCTCCCGACGTTCGTCTCGCTTGGGTGGGTGATCGAGAAGGTCAAGCCCAAGATCGAGGAGGAGGCCGAACGCATCGTCGAGCGGATCGTCGCCGACCTCGAGGGCGAACCCCGCGAGGTGGATCTGGAGGTCCACCGGACGCCCGACTCCGTCTGAAGGGAAATACCCATACCTGCCGGCCCCAAACCGGCGAGCAATGACAGTAGCGGTGATCTCGTGCGCGTAATCATCATCGGTGCCGGCGAGGTCGGCTCCTCGATCGCGGCCGGCCTCGCGGACGACCACGAGGTCGTCGTCGTCGACATCGACGGCGACCGCGTCGACGACCTGACCTACTCGATCGACGTGCTGGCCATTCAGGGCGACGGCACCTCGATGCCGACCCTCGAGGAGGCGGGGATCGACCGGGCGGATATGCTCATCGCGAGTACCGACAACGACGAGACGAACATCGTCGCCTGCAACGCCGCGAAGATCGGGGGCGAGGTCTTCACCATCGCCCGGGTGAAGAAACCCGACCTGTTGGATACGTGGCACCGCTCGAACCGGGCCTTCGGCGTGGACTTCATGGTCTGTACGGACCTGCTGTCGGCCCAGGCGATCGTCACCATCGTCGGCCTGCCCGCCGCGCGCGACGCCGACCCCTTCGCTGGCGGGTCGATCCAGATGGCCGAGTTCGAGATTCCCGAGGACAGTTCCGTGACCGGCCAGACCGTCGCGGAGGCGGATCGCTTCGACTCGCTCACCTTCGTGGGTCTGTTGCGCGGCGAGACCGTCGAGATCACCCGCGGGGAGACGGTGCTTCAGGCCGGCGACTACGTCGTCGTGATCGGCAGCCCCGAGAGCGTCCAGCTCTTTGGAGCCGAACTCTCGCCCGAGCAGACCCCGGGATCCGCCGAGGAGATCGTCATCGTCGGTGGCAGCGAGATCGGCTTTCAGGTCGCCCGACTGCTCGAGGACCAGGGTCTCTCGCCCCGGCTCATCGAGGCCGACCACGACCGGGCGCGCGACCTCGCCGAACGGCTGCCAAACACCGTCGTGATGGAGAGCGACGCGACCGACATGGAGTTTCTCACCCGGGAGCACATCGACGAGGCCGACGTGGTCATAAGCGCGCTGACCCACGACGAGTCGAACCTGCTCATCTCGCTTCTGGCGAAGCAACTGGGCACCTCGCGTGCGGTGGCGGTCGTCGAACACGGCGACTACGTCGACATCTTCGAGGCGGTCGGCGTCGACGCGGCGATCAACCCCCGCGAGATCACCGCCGAGGAGATCACCCGTTTCACTCACGAGGGCCGCGCCGAGAACATCGCGTTGATCCACAACGACCGGGCGGAAGTCCTTGAGGTCGAGATCAACCGCGAGAGCATACTCGCGGGTCGGACCCTCCAGGAGTCGATGGCCGAGCTCCCCGATGCGGTCGTGATCGGCGCGATCACCCGCGAGGGGGAGTGTCTCATCCCCCGAGGCGACACCCGCATCGAGGTCGGGGATCACGTCGTCGTCTTCGCGCGCACGGATGTCGTCGACGCCGCCGCCGCCGTGCTATGAGGTCCAGAAGGCCTTCGTAAGCAGGACCAACACCGGGATCACCTCGATACGCCCGATCCACATCAGGAGGATCATCGCCAGTTTCGTCGTCGCCGGAAACGCCTCGTAGGTTCCGAAGGGGCCGGCGATCCCGAACGCAGGACCGATGTTGAGGAAGGTCGCCGCGGCCGCGCCCATCGCCTCGAACTCGTTCAACGGGAGGCCGACCCGGGCGCCGTCGACGACGACGAGGATCGTCGCCGCCGAGAACAACAGGAGGTTCACGAGGGCGAAGGCGTAGATGTCCCTGACGGTCTCCTCGTCGATCACCTCGTCGCTCAACCGGACGGGACGGATCGCCTCGGGGTGGATCGAGGTGAACAGATCGCGGCGAAACCCCTTGAGGACGACCAGCCAGCGCAGCGTCTTGATCGAGCAGGTGGTCGAGCCGGCCATCCCGCCGATGAACATACAGACGAACATGACGTGTTTCGCGCCCGCCTCCCAGCGATCGAAGTCGACGTTCGCGTAGCCGGTCGTCGTCAGCATCGAAACCGTATTGAATACGGCGTGGCGGACGGTCCGCTCGACACCGCCCGCGTAGTCGCTCTCGAAGGCGAGCAACACGGCCGTGATCGCCGCCAACAGCGCGAGCAGCGCGATGTAGAAGCGAAACTCCTCGCTGTCGACGAGTCGACGCCAGTCACCCTGCAGGGCGAAGTAGATGAGCACGAAGTTCGTCGCCCCGATGATCATAAACAGCGTGATGACCCACTGAACGGCCGGCGAGAAGGCCATGATGCTGTCGGGCTCCGGCGAGAATCCCGCCGTCGAAACGGTCGTCAGCGGGTGGGCGATCGCGTTGTACAGCCCCATGTTCGGGGCCAGCCCCGCAAGCGAGAGCGAATAGAGGATCGCCACCAGCAAGAGCGTCATCCCGATGTAGAGCCCGCCGAGCAGCCGTGCTGTCCGGGCGATCCGCGGGTCGAGTTTGTTGACGTCGCGGGTCTGGGTTTCCGACTCCATGAGCTGTGCCCCACCGACGCCGATCTGTGAGAGGATCGCCGTCGCGAGCACGAGGATACCCAGGCCGCCGAGCCATTGGCTGACCTGCCGCCACATCATGATCGAGCGCGCGTGGATTTCGAAGTCCACCAGGACCGTCGCGCCGGTCGTCGTGATGCCGCTCATCGACTCGAAGAGGGCGTTTATCGGGTGGGCGACCGACCCTACCCCTGCGAGGACGAACGGAACCGCCCCGATGAGCGGGACGACGAACCACGTCACCGCGACCATGAGAAACGCCTCTCGGGGCCCCAGCCGTGCCTCGTGACCCACGCGGACCAGCGCCTCGCCCGCGAGCACCGAGATCGCCATCGCGACGAGAAACGGGGCGAGCGCCTCGCGGTAGTAGACCGCGACCAGAAGCGGGAACGCGAGCGGCACGCTCAGCCACTTGAGAACGACGCCGACGAGGGTCGCGCTCACGCGCCAGTCGACGTTGATCCTCATCGGATACCACGACCCGCGGCCGATCGTCGGTTCACACCGTTACTGGCCGAACCGCTCGTGTAAGCGGTTCGTTTGCTCACTCGATCCGCTCTTCGCCGTAGTCGCCGCCGTACTTCATGAAGACGTAGGTGAGCCCCAGCGTCGAACCGAGCGCGACCGTCAGCGCGACGCCCGCGGACTTCGCCGGACCGGGCAGCGTAACGCCCGTGGATTCCGAGCCACCCGCCCCGCCGCTCTCGCTTTCGGCCGCGGTCGTTTCGATCTCCTCGCCGACCGCGACACCGCCGTGCATCCCCTGGGAGGTGTGGGGAACGCATTCGTACTCGAAGATGCCGCTCTCCTCGAAGGTGTACTCGAAAGTGAACCCGGCTTCGCCGCTGGTTTCGCTCTCGAAGCCCAGATCGCCGGTGTTGCTGACGTTGTGGCTCCCCCCTTCGCCGGTCCACTCCCAGATCACGGTCGTGCCGGTGTCGACCCAGACCGCCGGCGGCCCGAACGCCAGTCCGTCGCCCGCACCGACTTGGACGGTAACCTCGGACGACCCGCGCTGGTCGTCGGTACCGTCGTAGTTGTTCGCGTCCGTCACGAAACTCGACCAAGCGGGCACCTGATCGCCACCGCCGCCACCCCCGCTCTCGTTTCCACCTTCGCTCTCGTTGCCCCCACCGCTTTCGTTCCCGCCCCCGCTTTCGTTTCCACCGCTCTCGTTGCCCTCGCTTTGGTTCCCGCCACTCTCGTTGCCTCCTTCCTGTTGTGCGGCCGCGCTGGTGCTCGCCGCGACGGCCGCCGTCCCGCCGATCACCGTCTCGCGCATGAACAGTCGCCGCGAGAGGTCCCGGTTCCGGTCTCGGTCCTCGGTCATACGCGGGGGTTGGGAACGGGCCGTACTGAATATGTTGGTTTTCGCCCTCGCTCAGAGACGGTAGTCACCCTCGCCGGTCTCGCCGTCGAGGAAGGCGCTCAGAAGGTCGATCGTCGCCCCGACGTCCCTGAGATGAGCGCTCTCGGTGACGGTGTGGAGATACCGGGTCGGAATCGAGAGCGCGCCGACGGGTTTGGCCCCCGCCGCGGTCTGAAAGCCCGCCGTGTCGGTCCCACCCGCCGGCAGGACCTCGAACTGGTGGCTGATGCCCTCCGTCTCGGCGACCGCCGCGAGGCGTCGGTGGACCTTCGGGCTGGTGATCACGCTCGAGTCCTTCAGCTTGATCGCGACGCCCTCTCCACACCGGGTGACGTACTCGCGCTCCTCGAAGCCCGGAACGTCGTTTGCGACGGTCGTATCCAGCGCGATCGCCAGATCCGGATCGAGGTCGACCCCCAGCGCGTTCGCTCCCCGGAGTCCGACCTCCTCTTGGACCGTCGCGGCGAAATGAACCGTCACTGCTGGCGAGTCGAGTCGCCGGGCGGCCTCGATCAGCGCCAGTACGCTCACCCGGTTATCGACCGCCTTCCCCGTGACGTGTTCGCCGACGATTTCCGTCCCTTGATCCAGCGTCACGAGGTCACCCGGCGAGACGCGCTCCTCGACCGTCTCCGCGTCGAGACCGAGATCGATGCGCACGTCCTCGACCTTCGGTGTCTTCTCGCGGTCGGCCTCGTCCAGCGTGTGGGGTGGGGCCGACCCGATGACGCCCGGCAGGTCCCCGCCGCGCGTGTGAACGGTCGCCCGCTGGGCTTTCAGGACTCGGGGATCGAACCCGCCGAGCGGGTCGACGGCGAGAAAGCCGTTCTCGTCGACGTGCGTGACCATGAAGCCGATCTCGTCCATGTGCGCGGCGACGACCACCGAGTACGCCGACTCGCCCTCGACGGTCCCGATCACGTTGCCCATCGCGTCGGTGTGCAGATCCTCGACGTGCGGGGTGAGTTCCTCGCGGACGATCGCCCGTACGCGGTCCTCGTAGCCCGGAACGCCGCGGGCCTCGGTCAGGCGCTCGAGTAGGTCGTACTCGAAGTCGGGTTCGACTGCCATACCTCCCCCACGACGCGATACGTATAAATCACGGCGAGACGCCCTCGGTCCCGTCGGGATCGCTGTTCGCCTCGCAGGCATCGATCCGGGCCAGAAACTCCCGAACCACCCGGGTGAAAAACGCGGGATCGTCGAGGTTCGAGGCGTGGCCCGCGCCGGGGACCTCCCGAACGGTGGCGTCCGGGAGCGTCGCTTCTAGCCTCGGGACGTGCCGGCGTACGAACGGCGGTTCGTTCTCGCCGTAGATCACGAGGGTCGGCGCCGTGATCGAATCGAGGTCCAGTCGGGTCTCGTGGAACCGCGCGACCGCCCGGATCACCTTCGCGAACTCGCCGGTCGTCATTCGGGGACCCGCCGAGCGGATGCGCTCGATCTCCCCGTAGTCGCCGCTCGCGCCCCTCGAGAGGCGTTCGTGAAGCCACACCAGCGCCCGCTCGACACGCTCGTAGCCGACGAGACGAACCGGCGGGACGGTCGCGCGCAACATCAGCGAACGCTGGATCCACTCCCCGCGGGTGAGTAGTTTCGGGGTGAACGTATCGGCCAACACGAGCCCGCCCACGCGCTCGGGATGGCGCGCGGCGTAGACCTGCGCGATACACCCACCCATCGAAAGCCCGCAGACGACGGGGCGATCGAGATCGAGCGCCTCGACGAGCGCGGCGAGGTCCTCGGCGAACAGGTCGACCGAGTAGCGTTCCCGGTCCGACCCGCCGGTCCGACCGTGCCCGCGGACGTCGTAGGCGATCACGTCGTAGTCCTCGCAAAGCGCCTCCATCTGTGCCGTCCACTGGGTGTAATCGAGGATCGCGCCGTGGACGAAGACCACGGGACGCCCGGCACCGCGTCGTTCGTAGTACGTTTCGATATCGCCGGTCCGCACGGTCGCCATCCGGTGTCCTACGCTTCCGACGGACATAACCCTCCCTACGGGGTCGAGTCGAGCGGCCCCGACCGAGTCAGACGTCCCGCTCGATGACGAACTCGGTAAAGGAGGCGAGTTGGTCGGCCCGCTCTTCGTCGAGGGGCACATCCCGGAGGTGCTCGCGGGCGCTCTGGGAAAAGGACAGTGCGCACTCGCGGGCGTACTCGATGCTGTCGGTCGACTGGAGGATCCCGATGGCCTCGGTGATCTCCTCGCGGGTGTTCTCGGGCTTGTGGAGGATCGACGACAGTCGATCGGCCGCTACCGGGTCGGCCGCCGAGAGGGCGTGGATGACCATCAGTGTGCGCTTTCCCTCGCGGATGTCGTTGCCAAAGGCCTTGCCGAACTCGGTGGTACCCTCGATGGTGCTCTCGACGTCGAGGATGTCGTCGCCGATCTGGAACGCGATGGACATGTCCTCGGCGTAGGCGGCGACCTCGCGCTCGACTTCGGGGGGCTGGTCGGTGATGATGGCGGCCAATCGGGCGACGATCCGTCCGAGACAGCCGGTCTTACACGCACACATTTCGAGGTACTCCGCCTCCGCGACCGTCGCGTCGCGGTTGCGGTGCCAGTAGATGTCCATCCCCTGACCCAGATGCGTGCGGTTGAGTTCGTCCATGAGCATTTCGTAGGTCGCCAGTTGAGTCTCGGGATCGAGGTCCGCGGGGTTCTTGCCGATCACTTTCAGGGGCAGGAAGTACATCGCATTGCCGGCGTTGAGTGCGATGTCGGGACCGAAGCGGTGGTGGAGGGCGGGTTCGCCCCGTCGGATCTCGGCCCCGTCCTCGACGTCGTCGACGATGATCGTTCCGTTGTGAAGCACCTCCGGGATGCAGGCGTAGGGCAGGTACGCGCGTGGGTCGGCCCCGAACCCGTCGAGCAAGAGCAGACAGACGACCGCCCGCCAGCGCTTGCCGCCGCGATCGAGCAGGTCCCAGATCGGGTCCGACAGCGCGCGCTGGATCGCATCCGGGTCGTAGCGGTGGCTCGCCGGCCCGAACCACTCGACGAGGTAGGCCTCGTCGATGTCGCGAGGGAGCAGCGTCTCGATGGCGTCGTCGACGACCGGCCGCCACTCGGTGAGGACGTCCCGCATACCGCGGGGGTCGCCCGGCGCGCTCAAAAAGGTTCAGTTTGCCGTCGAAACCCCCACGGCATGTATAATTGTTCCAGAACGTTTTTATCGCCCGGGCGAGCAGATACCCGCTATGGCAGACAGAGACGAACTCCGCACGCAGCTCCACGACGCCTTCGAGGGCGCGGATTACCCCGTGAAAAACCAGATGGACCTCGTCCCCGCGCTCCCCAACGGTCCCGCAACGAAGTTCGAGGCCGGCGAGACGAGCTTCACCGCCATGGAGATGGCCACCCGTCTGTCGGGCCACCAGGAGTTCCCCTACGAGGACGCCGATTCGCTCGTCGACGACGTTATGGTCGGCCTCGAAAAGGAAGACATGATATAAATCGAGGACGGTCGCCTCCACACGAGTCGGCGTCCGACCTGACCCCATTCCTCGTGTTTTCCGATCCAAATGTCTCGAAACGGATCCGCCAACGTCGTTTTCTAGGAATACCATAATGATATGGTACGGTACTTACCCATGGTGAACCCGTGGGTCAAAACGGAATGTCGGAGCGAAGCGCCCCCCTCGACGCAGACGGTCCGAACCCCGATCAGCACCCCGCCTCTGCGCCCCTCGATCGGGTGTTCGACATACTCGCGACCGAGTACCGCCGGCAGGTGGTCGTCCGTCTCGATCGGGAAACGGGTACGCTCCCCTTCGAGACGCTCGTTACGAGCGTGACGGCGATGCGAACCGGGCTCGAGCCGGCCGCACTCGAGGAGACCGACCGCGAACCGACACGCATCGCGCTGTATCACTCGCATCTCCCAAAACTCGTCGACACCGGCGTCGTCGAGTTCGACCGCGAAACCGGGACGGTCGCTCCTGGCCCCCGACTCGACGTTGTCGCGGCCAGCCTCGAAGCGGTCGAGAAACTCCACGCTTCGTAGCATCGCTCCGGGATCGGTCTCAGAGAACTTCGGGGATCACGTCGACGCTTGCGACCCGATCGTCGCCTGCGAGGCGCATGACGATCACGCCCTTGGTGTTTCGTCCGACCCGTGAGACGTCGGCCGCGTGGATCCGCATGATCTGGGCGTCGTCGCTCATCACCACGAGGTCGTCGTCCTCGCTTACGGATTCGACTGCGGCCACCGGCCCGTTGCGGTTTCCGGTCTTGATGTCGATCAGCCCTTTCCCGTAGCGCGACTGGGTGCGATACTCGCTGAACGGCGTGCGTTTCCCGTAGCCGTTCTCGGTGATCGTCAACAAGCTTCGGCTCTCGTCGGCCGTAACGAGGCCGACCACCGAGTCGCCACCCTGAAGCTTGATCCCGTTGACTCCTCTGGCTGTGCGCCCCATCGCGCGGGCCTCGCTCTCGGGAAAACGGATCGCCATCCCGTTTCGCGTAGCGATCAGGAGGTCCGCCGAACCGTCCGTGACGGTGACGTCGACGAGTCGATCACCCTCTTCGAGCGAGGCGGCGATCAGCCCCGACGAGCGCACGCGCTCGAAGGCACTTGCCTCCGTGCGCTTGACGTAGCCGTTCTCCGTGACCATCGTCAGGAACTCCTCGTCGTCGAAGTCGTCGGTGTTGACGACCGCCGTCAGCTCCTCGTCGGGATCCAGATCGAGGATGTTGACCGCTGACTTCCCTCTGGCGGTGCGACTCATCTCGGGAACGTCGAACCCGCGGATCTGGTAGGCCTTGCCGTGGTTCGTAAAGCAAAGCAGGTAGTCGTGGGTGTTCGCGCGGAACACCTTCGAGACGCGATCGCCCTCCTTGAGGTTCGCGCCGATGATGCCCTTGCCACCGCGACCCTGAGGGTCGAACGCCGAGACGGGCATCCGTTTGACGTAGTCGTCCTCGGTGACGAGGATCAGGGAGTCCTCCTCGGGGATGAGGTCCTCGTGAAGCACGGTGTCGCCGCCCTCGATGATGCTGGTGCGCCGGTCGTCGCCGTACTCCTCGCGGATTTCCCGGAGTTCCTCCTTGATGACGCCGAGAAGCTCCGACTCGTTCGCGAGGATGGTTTCGAGGCGCTCGATCTCTTCGACGAGCGCGTCGTACTCCTCATCGATCTCATTGCGTTCGAGCGAGGTGAGACTACCCAGTTGCATCCGAACGATGTGTTCGGCCTGGGCCTCCGAGAAGTCGAACTCGTCGCTGAGTGCCTCCTTCGCGCCGTTTCGGTCCTCGGCCCCGCGGATGAGCTCGACGACGCTGTCGACGTTGTCGAGCGCCTTCAGGCGCCCTTCGAGGATGTGCGCGCGGTCCTCGGCCTCGCCCAGGTCGTACTCGCTGCGCCGGCGTACGACGTCCTTTCGGTGCTCGACGTAGTGTTCGAGCGTCTCCTTCAGGTCGAGTACCTGCGGTTGGCCGTCGACCAGCGCGAGGTTGATCACGCCGAAGGTCCGTTCGAGATGGTGCTCTAGGAGCTGGTTCTCGACGACGTCGGCGTTCGCGCCGCGCTTGAGGTCGATCGCGATGCGGATCCCGTCCCTGTCCGACTCGTCGCGCAGGTCGCTGATCCCCTCTATCTTGCCCTCGTTGACGTTCTCGGCGATGCGCTCGACCAGCCGCGACTTGTTCTGCTGGAAGGGCAGTTCCGTGATGACGATCCGCTCGCGCTTGTCCGCTTGCTCGCGTTCGAACTCGGCGCGCACGCGAAGGCGCCCGCGACCCGTGGTGTACGCCGAGTGGATCGCCTCCCGGCCGACGATGTTCGCGCCCGTCGGGAAGTCCGGTCCCTTGACGTGCTCCATCAGGTCCGGAATCGAACACTCGGGATCGTCGATCAGATGGATCGTCGCGTCGATCACCTCTCGCAAATTGTGCGGCGGGACGTTCGTGCTCATCCCGACGGCGATGCCCGACGAACCGTTGACGAGCAGGTTCGGGATTGCCGCGGGCAGGACCTCCGGCTCCTCGAGGCGGTCGTCGTAGTTGGCCGTGAAGTCGACCGTCTCCTTCTCGATGTCGGTCAGCAACTCCTCGGAGATCGGGCTCATCCGGGCCTCGGTGTAGCGCATGGCCGCCGCGGGGTCGCCGTCGACCGAACCGAAGTTGCCCTGCCCGTCGACGAGGGGGTAACGCATCGAGAAGTCCTGGGACATCCGGACGAGCGTGTCGTAGATCGCGCTGTCGCCGTGGGGGTGATAATCCCCCATCGTCTCCCCGACGACCGAGGAGGACTTGCGGTGGGCCGACCGCGAGCTCACGCCCATCTCGTGCATCGCATAGAGGATGCGCCGGTGGACGGGCTTGAGGCCGTCACGGACGTCGGGCAGTGCCCGGCCCGCGATGACGCTCATCGCGTAGTCGATGTACGACTGTTCCATCTCGTCCTCGATTCGGACGGTGTCGATCCGTGCGGCGTCGATATTCGGGCTCGGGACGTCAGAACTCATGGTATGGGGGTTTCAGGGTGTGGTGGTCGCTGTGGGTGTCGTTCGTACTGCGGTTGCGGTGACCGGCCGCGGTGAGGTGGCCGGTGCGAGCGGTGCCGCCACTTCCGGCGGCTCCGCGAGCAGGGCGGGGAAAGGCTGGCGTTCCTAAGAGCAGCCGTCCAACCGGACGGCTGCGATGCGGTCCTGGTGGACATGCAAAGGGCGAGGAACGGTCGCCAGTCCGTTCCGAGGGCTTTCAGATGTCGACCCATTCGGCCTCCTTTGCGTGCTCCTGGATGAACTGCTTTCGCGGCTCGACGGCGTCTCCCATCAACACGGAGAACATCCGGTCGGCCGCGGCGGCGTCCTCGACGGTGACCCGCTTGAGCACGCGATTGTCGGGGTTCATCGTCGTCTCCCAGAGCTGATCGGGGTTCATTTCACCGAGACCTTTGAACCGCTGGATCCGGTCGGGTGCACCGTACTCGTCGATGATCGCCTCGCGTTCGGCCTCGGCCATCGCCTCGCGGGTCTCCCCGCCGTACCGCAGGCGATAGAGCGGCGGCTGGGCGGCATAGACGTAGCCCGCCTCGATCAGCGGGCGCATATGCCGATAGAACAGCGTCAACAGCAGGGTGCGGATGTGCGCCCCGTCGACGTCGGCGTCGGTCATGATGACGATCCGCTTGTAACGTGCCTCGTCGATGTCGAACTCCTCGCCGACGCCCGCCCCCACGGCCGTGATCAGATCCCGGATCTCGTTGTTCTCGAGGATCCGGTCGAGGCGGTGTTTCTCGACGTTGAGGATCTTCCCCTTGAGCGGGAGGATCGCTTGGAACTTCCGGTTGCGCCCCTGTTTCGCGCTCCCGCCCGCCGAGTCGCCCTCGACGACGAACAGTTCGGCTTCGTTCGGGTCGCGGGTCTGACAGTCCGCGAGTTTCCCGGGCAAGGCCGTCGATTCGAGCGCGCTCTTCCTCCGAGTGAGCTCTTCGGCCTGCTTTGCGGCCTTGCGAGCTTTCGCGGCCTCGACGGCCTTGCGGACGACCGCTTGGGCAGTGTCGGGGTGTTCCTCGAAGTAGGTGCCAAGCCCCTCGTGCACCGCGCTCTCGACGATCCCCCGTACTTCCGAGTTGCCCAGTTTGGTCTTCGTCTGGCCCTCGAACTGTGGGTCGGGGTGTTTGATCGAGATCACCGCGGTCAGCCCCTCGCGGATGTCCTCGCCCCGGAGGTTCTCGTCGATCTCGTCGAGCAGTCCCTCGCCGTTCGCGTAGTCGTTGACCACGCGCGTCAGGGCGGTCTTGAATCCGGTCAGGTGCGTGCCCCCCTCGCGGGTGTTGATGTTGTTCGCGAAGGCGTGGATCGAGCCCTGAAGCTCGTCGGTCGCCTGCATTGCCACTTCAACCTGGATGTTTCGCTCCTCGTCGTCCAGATAGAGGACGTCCTCGTGAAGCGGGGTGCGCGTCTCGTTGAGATACTCGACGAACTCGCGGATCCCGCCGTCGTACTGGAAGGTCGATTCGGTTTCGTCGCGCTCGTCAGCCAGCGTGATCTCGACGCCTGGGTTGAGAAAGGCGAGTTCTCGGATACGGTTTTCGAGCGTCGAGACGACGAACTCGCGATCCTCGAAGATACCGTCGTCGGGCCAGAACCTGACTGTCGTCCCGGTCTCTTCTTCCGCTTCGAGATCACGAACGCGCTCGATGTCGCCCTCCGGCGCGCCGTGATCGAAGCGGTGGTGCCAGACCGCGCCGTCCCGCCGGATCTCGACTTCGAGGCGCTCGGAGAGTGCGTTGACCACCGAGACGCCGACGCCGTGAAGTCCTCCGGAGACCTGATAGGATTTGGAGTCGAACTTCCCGCCGGCGTGAAGCACGGTCATGATCACCTCGACGGCGGGCCGGTCGTACTCGGCGTGGGTATCGACGGGGATGCCCCGGCCGTCGTCTGCGACGCTCACCGAACCGTCCTCGTGGATCGTCACGCCGATCGTATCACAGTACCCCGCGAGCGCCTCGTCGATCGCGTTGTCGACGACCTCGTAGACGAGGTGGTGTAGCCCTCTGGAGTCGGTAGAACCGATATACATCGCCGGCCGGGTGCGAACGGCTTCGAGCCCTTCGAGCACCTGGATCTGGCCGGCTCCGTACTCACTCTGCTCGGACATAAAATCTGACTCGTCCTTCGGCCTCCGTAGTGATTAAACTTCCCGTACGCGCGCCCGCGCGTGAGGAGACTGGCGTTTGACACGTCCGGGCTCGTTTCGTCTCGGGGGAGAAGCGCCTTCCGGCTGGATCACATGGCCTTATACTCGATTGGCGTCGTCTGTAGGGCATGGAACCGGTACTGACGGTCCTTCTCGTCTCGCTTCTGGCCGGCTGTGCGACGGGATTGGGTGCCCTGCCGATTCTCGTCGTGTCGACAATCTCCCACCGCGTCTATGACGCCGCCCTCGGGCTGGCCGCGGGGATCATGTTCGGTGCCGCAGTCTTCGCGCTGATCGTTCCCGGCATGGAAGGTGAATCGCTCGGCGAGGTGCTCGTCGGGGTCTTACTCGGCGGGCTGTTCTTGCTCGTCGCGAACCGTGCGATCCCGCACTTTCACATGCTCATCAACGGTCGGCGGACCGGCGAGCGCGACGTCGAGATCGAACCGGAGGACGCAGATACGGTCCGCAGGGCCCTACTCGTCGGCGGTTCGATCACGCTGCACAACGTCCCCGAGGGGTTGGCGGTGGGAATCGCCTTCGGTAGCGGCCTCGAGGGTGTCGGGTTTTCACTCGCGCTCGCCATCGCGATCCAGAACGTCCCCGATGGCTTCGCGATGGCCGTCCCCGCAAGCCGTACGGACCTCTCTGACGCGCGGACGATCCTCTATACCACCCTCTCGGGAGGGATTCCCGAACCGATCGCCGCTCTCGCGGGCTTCGTGCTCGTCGCGGTGTTCACTCAACTGTTCCCGGTCGCCGCCGGGTTCGCCGCGGGGACGATGATGGCCGTCATCTTCCGGGAGATGATCCCCCAGAGCCACGGGCACGGCTACGCTGACGAGGCCACCTTGCTGTTCATCTTCGGGTTCTCGATCATGCTGTTCGTCGATACGGTGTTGGCGGTCTGAAGCCTCCAGTTACACTTTCACCGAGCTACCGCACGGGTTTTACGTTCGCCGGCGATAGAGACGGGTACGAATGACGTCGCTTCAGTCGACGCTCGGCGAGGAGACGGGGATCGCCGACGAGCTCGCTGCGAACCAGCGGGAGATCTCCATCGCCGAGTTCTTCGAGAAGAACAAGCACATGCTCGGGTTCGACAGCGGGGCCCGAGGGCTCGTCACCGCTGTCAAGGAAGCCGTCGACAACGCGCTCGACGCCACCGAGGAAGCGGGCATCCTCCCCGACATCTACGTCGAGATCGAGGAGGTGGGAAACTACTACCGGCTGGTCGTCGAGGACAACGGCCCCGGGATCACCAGAGAGCAGATCCCCAAGGTGTTCGGAAAGCTGCTGTACGGCTCTCGCTTTCATGCCCGCGAGCAGTCCCGGGGCCAGCAGGGGATCGGTATCTCCGCGGCGGTGCTCTACAGTCAGCTCACCTCCGGGAAGCCCGCGAAGATCACTTCCCGAACACAGGGCGCGGACGAAGCGCAGTACTTCGAACTGATTATCGATACGGACACCAACGAACCGGAGATCAGCAGCGCCGAGACGACCTCGTGGGATCGGCCCCACGGCACACGCATCGAGCTGGAGATGGAAGCGAACATGCGCGCCCGGGGACAGCTGCGCGATTACATCAAACACACCGCTGTCGTCAACCCCCACGCCCGGATCGAACTCCACGAGCCGAACGACTCGTTTAAGGCCGAGCGCGCGACCGACCAGCTGCCC
The DNA here is from genome assembly GCF_000196895.1 of Halalkalicoccus jeotgali B3. Taxonomy (NCBI): domain Archaea; kingdom Methanobacteriati; phylum Methanobacteriota; class Halobacteria; order Halobacteriales; family Halalkalicoccaceae; genus Halalkalicoccus; species Halalkalicoccus jeotgali. Next base: position 2,192,712 of record NC_014297.1, on the reverse strand, counting down.
GCCGAGACCGAGGAGATCCGCCCGCACCCCCACGGTGTCGAACTCGGGACCGTCATCAAGATGCTCGGGGCGACCGACTCGCACACGCTGTCGGGCTTTCTCCAGGAGGAGTTCACCCGCGTCGGCAAGAAGACCGCCCGGAAAGTGCTCGATAACTTCCGGAACCGACACTTCGGTCGCGAGATGGCGTGGGAACTCCCGGAACCGGACGAGGTGGAGAGTGCCGTCCGGGAAGCGACGACGAACAAGGCCGCCGACGCCATCGAGGCGTTCGCGACCGGGGTCGCCGAGCGCGTGGCCCAGCGCGAGCGAATCGCCCATCACGAACTCGAAGCGTTCGTCGCCGAGGTCGCGGACGAGATCGCCGCCGAACACGGTACCTTCGGCCAGACTGCCCGGGAGACGGCCGTCGGGGCGGCGTGGAGCGCGATCGTCGAGGACCGGGAAGCCGAGTGCTATCGGTTGGTGGACGCCGCGACGAGCACCCGCAAGGACGAGGCGACGATCGAGGCACTCTCACAGAGGCTCGCCGCGAAGTTCGACGACGATGGGCGCCACAGACTCTCCCACTCGGCGCTCACGGAGTACGTCGACCGCGCGGCGGACATGACCCAGGAGCGCGACGATGTCGCGGTGGGCGAGACCGCCCGCGAGAACATCGTTACCGAGTTCTGGTCGGTCATGAAGACGGTACCCGACGACGTCCCGCTCGCGAGGGAGGTCGCGAACGACCGCAACACGGCTCGCGATCTGGTCGACGCGATGCGCGAGACGGACATCATCGCCCCGCCGACGGACTGTCTGGCGCCGATCACTGACGAACTGGTCGAGGCCGGACTCCGAAAGGAGTTCGACGCCGAGTTCTACGCCGCCGCGACGCGGGACGCTGAGGTCCACGGCGGGGACCCCTTCATCGTCGAGGCCGGCATCGCCTACGGCGGCGAGATCTCCGCCGAGGGATCGATCGACGTGATGCGATTCGCGAACCGCGTCCCCCTCGTCTACCAACGCGGGGCGTGTGCGACCACCGACGTCGTCAAATCGATCGGTTGGCGCAACTACGGACTGGATCAGCCCGGCGACACGGGCCTGCCGAACGGGCCCGCCGTGGTGATGGTCCACGTCGCCTCGACGAACGTCCCCTTCACCAGCGAGTCGAAGGACGCCATCGCGAACGTCCCCGCGATCGAGGACGAGATCGAACTCGCGATCCGCGAGGCCGCCCGCGAACTCAAGTCCTACCTCAACAAACAGCGTTCGATCGCCAAACGCCGGAAGAAACAGGACGTGCTCGCGACGATCCTGCCCGAAATGGCCACGAAGGTTGCGGAGGTAACGGACAGAGAGCCCCCCGACATCGACGCGGCGCTGGCCCGGATCATGAACAACGTACAGGTCTCGCGGGTCGTCGAGAACGGCTCGGTGGTGCTGGCGGTCGAGAACCACTCGAACACCGCGGAAGACCTCGAAATCACCGATATCGTCTCTATCGAGCCGAACGACCTCTCTGCGGGGACGGTGATCGAGATGGACGGCGAGTGGTTCGTCAAGTGGTCGCCGACGGTTCCGGGCGGGGAGACGGCGACCTTGGAGTACAGCGTGGACGAGGAGGCGACGTTCGACCTCGACGTGAGCGGGGTCGAGACGGCGAAACTAACAGTTGAGAGATGAGCACGGACACACCACACGACGCGCGCGAACAATTGATCGAACTCGCAGCGGAGTTCTACGACCAGTTCGCCGACGGCGACGTCCCCGAGATGTCGATCCCGACACGAACCAAGAGCAACATCGAGTACGACGAGGACTCGCAGGTCTGGGTCTACGGCGACCGGACGAGCACCCGGTCTGCGAACTCCGTGCGGGGCGCGCGCAAGCTCCTGAAGGCGATCTACACGATCGATTTCCTCGCCGACCAACTGGGCGAGGATCGCTCCTCGACGCTGCGTGAACTGTACTACCTCTCGGAGAGCTGGGACAACGAGGAGGCTCAGTTCAACGATCAGGACGAGTCCAACCAGCTCGTCGAGGACCTCGAGATCGTCTCCTCGGTGACCCGCGAGGACTTCCACATGCGCCCCGAGGAGTCGGGCGCGACGCTGATGGGCCCGCTCGAACTGCGCGAGCAGACCCGCCGCGGCGAGCGGGTGATCCACTGTCAGGAGGACGTCGGTGAAGGGGGGTATCAGATCCCCAACAACCCCGACACGATCGAGTTCCTCGACAACGACGCCGACTTCGTCCTCGCGGTCGAGACCGGCGGGATGCGCGACCGGCTCGTCGAGAACGGCTTCGACGAGGAATACAACGTGATCATCGTCCATCTGAAGGGCCAGCCGGCGCGTGCGACCCGCCGGATCACGAAGCGGCTTCACGACGAACTCGACCTACCCGTGACCGTCTTTACCGACGGCGACCCGTGGTCCTATCGGATCTACGGCTCGGTGGCCTACGGCTCGATCAAATCCGCACATCTCTCGGAGTACCTCGCGACCCCCGAGGCACAGTTCATTGGCATCCAACCCACGGACATCGTCGAGTACGATCTTCCCACCGATCCGCTCTCGGACTCGGACGTCAACGCCCTCGAGAACGAACTGGAGGACCCCCGGTTCCAGACCGACTACTGGACCGAACAGATCGAACTCCAGTTGGAGATCGGAAAGAAGGCCGAACAGCAGGCACTTGCCTCCCGCGGGCTCGATTTCGTCACCGATACCTACCTCCCCGAGCGGCTCGCGGCGATGGACGTCCTGTAGTCACGGTCCTCGCATGTGTTCGTTACTCGTACTTGTCGGACGGTGGACACCAGCACCTAAGCTCCGTTCTCCCGTAGCCTGACCCATGGCACACACACCCGAAACTCCCGAGCGCTACGTCTGTACGAACTGTCTGGTCATCAGTGCGGGCGTCGTCGAGCACGTCGACGACGGTCACCGCTATACGGCCCCCGCACGCTGTGGAGCGTGCGGGGAAGACGAGTTCGTCGTCGAAGGACAGTACACCCACCATCACACCGACTGAGGTGACGCGCCCGGCTCTCAGTCCTCGACGACGGGCGTCGCGTTGGTATCGCTCGTGTCCGCCACCGGCGGCGAGTCCCGTTCGGGTCCGCCGAAGTCCTCGAGGCGAGTCTGCTGGGCCGGCGTGTCCTCGCCCCAGAGGACGTACGGCAGGAGGACGTACATCGCGTTGGTCAGGAGGATCAGGAGGACCGGCACGAGAAACAGCCCGTAGAACCCGAAGACGGCAGGACCGACGATGTAGCTGAGCAGCAACATCCCGGTGTGGGTGTTCTCGCCGCTGATGAGCGCGCGAATGAAGAAATCGGGGATGAAATCGACGAAGACCCCTGCGACGACGAAGAAGATCCCGACGTAGATCAACAGGGGGGTCTGGCCGGCGGCGACGACCGCCGCCGCGAGCCCGATCCCGACGGGGAGGTAGACGAGTTTGATCCCGACGACGGGGATCAGGCTCCCGATCCCGGCGAGCGCTCCGAGCAGGCTCGGAAACGGCACCTCGACCGCCTCCGGGACGAAGACGTTGTAGGTGAAAAAGACGACGACGCCGACGATGGCGGTGACGAAGACGTTGACGATGTTGCCAAAGAGCGTCATCGAGAGTTCGGGATCCACCTCGTCGAAGTAGCGCCGAATGATCCCCGTATCGTCGAGGTTCTCGAGGACCCACGCGCGCAGTTGTGGACCGTCGACGAGCATATAGTACGTCAAGACGACGAGGATCAACGACTGGATCAGTACGCTGCCGACGACGCTGGCCGCACTCGAGAGGCTGAAGAACACGGCGAGAATCGACCCCTGCGTACCCGCCGTCGTCACGGTCCGTTGGACGGTATCGAGATCGAGCGCGGCCAGATCGAACCGCTCGAGCCCGCTGTTGAGTACTTGGTTCTGGATGTCGTAGGCCTCGACGAACTGCTGAGTTTCGATGACCACGATCGCGACAGTGTAGGCCAGCAGGATCAGAAACGGGACCCCGAACAGGACGATCGCGAGCATCGCTCGTAGACGCCGTGGCAGTCCGAACCGACGGAGATACCGATGGATCGGGCGAACCGAGTAGTACAAAAAGACGGCGAAGACGACCACGGCGATGAACGCCCGGACGACGTAGGCGGCGAGGAGAACCAATCCGAGGACGATCAGCCCCAAGCCGAGACGTCGCCCTACCTCTCTGTCGTACTCCATGTCGTTTCACGATGGTTGCTCGTCGCATTAACTCACCGGTCGGTTCGAAAGCAGGTGCTAACGGGCCGTTTGCGCTCGCCCGGTGTCGATCCGACTGAACACTCCTACTTTCAAGGTGGTCGGCGGCGGATGGCTGAGCAATGACCGAATCCGAACTCGCCCGGGCGGTACAGGAGGCTCTCGGGACCGACGCGCGGACCTTTCAGCGCCGTGCGGCCGAGGACGCGGACGTTATCATCGAGGGACTCTCGGAGGGAGTCTTCGACAACCCACAGGCGATCGTCGGCTTCGAGTACGAGTTCTATGCCGTCGATGGCGAGACCAGCGCGCTGCGGCGGGTCCCCCGACGGGTGCTCGAGTACATCGGCTTCGAGAAGGAACTGGGCCTGCACAACGCCGAGATGTCGACCAGCCCCCAGCCGCTGAACGCCCACGGGCTTCGCGCCCAGGAGGCCGAGATCAAAGCCCGCCTGACGACCGCACTCGACTGTGTGCGTCCCGAGGGGATCACGTTGGTCAGCGACGGGCTGTGGACGATCCCGCCCGAGGGCGAGGGCGCCCGCGAGTACCTCACCGACCACATTACTGACGGGGGGATTCGCATCGCGACTAATATGAGCGACTCCGTACGATATCACGCTATGGCCAACGCCGAGGGCGACACCACGGCCGGAATGCACCTCGACGCGCCGAACGTTTCACTCGACTCGGCGACGGTGATGCCGGAAAGCCTCATCACCTCGATTCAGCCCCACTACCAGGTGGCCCACGCCGCCGACCTGCCCGATTACTTCAACTACGCGCTGCGGATCGCCGGACCGCTGCTCGCGCTCGGGGCGAACTCGCCGTTTTTCCCGCCGGAACTCTACGATGCGGATTCGGAGGAGGCGGTCGTCGAGGAGGCGTGGATGGCGAACCGGATCGCGGTCTTCGAGAGCGTCCTCAACGAGTCGAGCCCGGGGAAAGTCCGTTTCCCGCACGATCTTTCGAGCACCGAGGAGGCCGTCGACCGGGTCGTCGCCGACGACACTATCGTCCCGATGCCCGTCGAGACCTCGAATCGGTTCGACGACGAGTTCGCCCACTTCCGCATGAAACACGGCACCTACTGGCGATGGGTCCGTCCGGTCTTCGGCGGCGCGACGCGTTCTGCAGCCAACGCCCGCATCGAGTTCCGACCCATCGGCTCCCAGCCGACCGTCAGGGACTCGGTGGCCTTCCTCGCGGTCTTCGCCGGACTCTTGGAGAGTCTCCCCCGACGCGAGCACCCCGTGATCGATCTCGACTGGGCCGACGCCCGGGAGAACTTCTACTGTGCGATGCGCGACGGCCTCGCGGCGGACCTCTCGTGGATCACCGGCGGGGGCGAGGAGACCATCGAGAGCGAGGCGCTGTTTACGGACCTGTTCGACCACGCCCGCGACGGACTGAAACTCCGCGGGCTCAGCGATCAGGAGGTCGAAACCTACCTCTGGCCGCTTCGCCACCGCGCCCGACATGGCTACTCGCCCGCCGAGTTGCGCCACGAGCGTGTCAGCGACCTCCGCAGTGAGGGTGACTCGCTCGAGTCGGCGATCCACACCGCTCAACGCGAGTACATCGACCGCCAGAAAGAAACGCTGCTGGAGGGCAGCTTCGCCGATTGGGTTGACGACCGCTAAACCGACTTACCGGCCGTTCGAGATGCCGTCGACGCCCTCGAACTCCTCGAAGCGCTCGATGTCGACGCCCTCCTCGGTGACGGTCGCGATGTTGATGCCATTGCCGCTTGCGGTGTCGCGCTCGACGGCGCTGCCGACGCTGCGGATGGCGACGTCGCGGGCCTCCTCGACGCTCAGGCCCTCCTCGTAGTGCTGTTCGAGCACGCCAAGGGCGAACTGCGAGCCCGAGCCCGAGACGGCGTAGGTCTCCTCGGTGGTGCCACCCAGCGCGTCCATGCTGTAGATGTGGGGGCCCTCGTCGTCGACGCCGCCAAGCACAGGCACGACGATGAAAAAGCCGCCGCTGCGAAGGAGGTTGCTCGTCAGCGTCGAGAGGGCGGTCATGCTCATGTCCTCGCCCTGGCGGGCGTCATAGAGGTTGACCTCGGCTCGCAGGGTCCGGATCAGCGACTGGGCCGCCGAGACCGAGCCGGCGATGGTGAGCGCGCCCGTCGGGTGGACGTCCTCGACCTTCTGGACCGTCTTGCTCGAGACCATGTTGCCGAGACTCGCACGCATGTCGGTCGCCAGCACGACACCGTCCTCGGCGCGCAGGCCCACGGTCGTGGTGCCGGTTTTGAGTTCGGCGGCGTCGGCCCCCTCGGGGAGGTCGGCCTCGGGTAGGGAACCCAGTTCGGGCTCGTAGGGGTTGGCCTGACCGGGACTCGACGCGAGCGACTCCGAAAGCTGTAGGTCGTCGGGCGTTCGCATTACCGGACGTTACTCCCACGGACTGATAAACCCACTCGTTCCGGCCGATCACTCCGCGGGCGAACGCTTCTGGTAGCTTCGCTCGGCCGCGGCGAGGAGCCGATGAACCGGGAGGGTGAGGCCGACTCGTCTCATCGCCACCGCCAGCGGGAGCAGGCACAAACCGAGGGCGACGGTCGTCTGGTACAGGGCAAACAGGGCAACGTTGGACAGCCGTTCGATCATTCGATACCAGTCGCTGACTACCACGTCCTACATATATCTTGTTGCTCAAACTGAATATAACGATTCATTCGTGACGACTGCGACCCGGCGCAGTCGTTCGGTTTACGAACTCTGTCGGATCGGGACGGTCGAAATCCCGACACGTGACGGAGAATTGAAAGGTTTTTGGTGAGCGAACTGAGAGATTTGAATAACGTATCGGGAGAATCGACGTGACGTGCGCGCCGAACCGCAACGCACTCCCCTTCGCAGGGGAGAGGGAAGGTATGAATTATCTCGTGGCGATGGAGGCGGCGTGGCTGGTCCGGGACGTCGAGTCGATCGACGACGCGATCGGCGTGGCGGTCAGCGAGGCCGGGAAGCGACTGAACCGACAGGACCTCGATTACGTCGAGGTCGAGGTCGGGGCGACGGGCTGTCCGGCCTGCGGGGAACCGTTCGACTCGGCGTACGTGGCGGCCGACACCGCCCTGGTCGGGCTCGTCCTGGAGATGAAGGTGTTCAACGCCGAGGGCGAAGAACACGCCCAGCGCATCGCCAAAAGCGAGGTCGGCGGCGCGCTCCGAGACGTTCCTCTCTCGGTGATCGAGACCTTCGAGATCGAGGAGGGCGAGTAGTCGAACCTTTTATAATAACTCGCAGTTATTCACGCGCATGAACCTTCCCACGCCCCAGGACCTGCGCGAGCGCCGGATCGAACTCGATCTGACCCAGAGCGCCCTCGCCGAACGGGCGGGCGTCTCCCAGCCGCTGATCGCCAGGATCGAGGGCGGTGACGTCGACCCCCGGCTCTCGACGCTGCGGCGGATCGTCGAGGCGCTCGACGAGACCGAGGGCGGGATCGTCCGGGCCGATGATCTGATGAACACCGAGGTGATCCGCGTTGGGCCCGATGATGCGATCCGCGAGGCGGTGCGGAAGATGGACGAGGAGGCCTACTCGCAACTGCCCGTCCTCCAGAACGGTATTCCGGTGGGCTCGATCAGCCAGAGCGACCTCGTCCACCTCGACGCCGACGCGCGCGACGAACCGGTGGTCTCGCATATGGCCGAGAGCTTCCCGACCGTCTCGCGGGAGGCGACCCTCGACGAGATCGGCAACCTGCTCGATCACTACAAGGCCGTGATGGTGACCGAGACAGGCGAAACCGTCGGGATCATCACCGAGGCCGACGTCGCCGCACGCCTCTCGTAGCCTACAGCTATGGTGACGGCCGTCGTCCTGTTGGTATGGCAACCATAGCCGGCATCCACCACGTCACGGCCGTCTGTGACACCGCAGGACAGAACATCGCGTTTTACGCCGACTTGCTCGGTCTGCGTCTGGTCAAGCGGACCGTCAACTTCGACGCACCCGACAGCTATCACCTCTACTACGGCGACGAACTCGGCCGACCCGGGACGCTGATGACGTTCTTCGCGTGGCCCGACACTCCCCACGGGCGTCTCGGAACCGGACAGGTCGAGTCGATCGCTCTCGGGGTACCGCCCGACTCGCTCGAGTACTGGGCCGACCGCCTCGCGAACCGGAAGATCGACGCCGAGACGGTCGAACGGTTCGACGAGCGCCTGCTGCGGTTTCACGGGCCCGACGCGCTGCGTCTCGAACTCGCCGAAACCGAGATCGACGCGGAGCCGTGGGAGGGTGGATCGGCCGATCCCGAACACGCGATCGGTGGCCTGTACGGCGTGACGCTCGCACTCGAGGGCTACGAGCGCACCGCCGACCTGCTCGGGGCGATGGGATACGACGCCGTCGGCGAGGAGGACGACCGCTTCCGGTACGTGGCGAGCGATGAACCCGGCTCGATCCTCGACGTCAGGTGCCGTCCCGGGTTGCGCCGCGGGCGGATCGGCGTCGGCAGCGTCCATCACGTCGCGTTCCGGGCCGCCGATTCGGCCATCCAACGGGAATGGCGCGAAACGCTCGTCGGGCGCGGTCTGGACGTCACGCCGGTCCTCGACCGCACGTACTTCGAATCGATCTACTTCCGGGAACCGGGCGGCGTGCTCTTCGAGATCGCGACCGACGGGCCGGGGTTCACCATCGACGAGCCCGAAACGTCGCTCGGCGAGGAGCTTCGACTGCCCGACTGGCTCGAACCCCGACGGGCCGAGATCGAGCGCGATCTGCCGATGATCTTCTACAGGTAACCTTCCTCGGCCAGCCGATCGACCGCCTCGCGGATCCGCTCCTCGCTGTTGGCATACGAGAACCGCGCGTAGCCGGGCGTGCCGAACGCGCTTCCCGGCACGGTGGCGGCGTGGGCGTCCTGAATGGCCCCCTCACACCACGACTGATCGTCCGCTCGCGGCTCGCCGCCGCTCGCATCCGAGGCGCTTGGTGTCTCGCTCACGGGGACCATCATGTAGAAGGCGCCCTCGGGCGCTCGCACGTCGATCCCGTGATCCGCGAGGAGGTCGACCAGCAGGTCGCGGCGCGATTCGAAGGCTTCGACCATCTCTTCTACCGCGTCCTCGGTGTTCTCGAGGGCCTCGCAGCCGGCGTGCTGGACGAAGTTCGTCGCACACGAAACCGAGTGCGAGTGGAGTTTGCCGGCCTCGTCGATCAGCGCCTCGGGCGCGGCGAGATAGCCCAGTCGCCACCCGGTCATCGAGTACGCTTTCGAAAAGCCGTTCACCGTGACGGTGCGTTCTCCCATCCCCTCAAGCGTCGCGAGCGGCGTCGGCTCCTCGCCGTAGGTGATGCGCTCGTAGATCTCGTCGGAGATCACGGTAATATCGTGCTCGACGGCCAGATCTCGCACGCCGTCGAGCGCGTCGTCGCTGTAGACCGCCCCCGAGGGGTTGCTCGGGGAGTTCACGACGAGCAACTCGGTGTCGTCGGTTACGGTTTCTGCGAGCTCGTCGAGGGCGGGTTCCAGCCGGAACTCGTGGGCCGAGAGATCCACTCTGGAAAGGGTGCCACCCGCGAGTTTCGCCATCGCCTCGTAGGAGACCCACGCCGGGTCCAGCAACACCACTTCGTCACCGTCCTGCACCAGCGTCTGGAACGTCTCGTACAGCGCCTGTTTCGCCCCCGGCGTGACGATAACGTTCTCGGGACCGTACTCCAGCCCGTCGCCCCGGAGCTTCGTCGCGATGGCTTCGCGGAGGTCGCTGATCCCGTTCGAGGACGTATAGCCGGTGTCCCCGGCGTCCATCGATTCCTTGCCCGCGCTGACGACGTTCTCGGGGGTCGGGAAGTCGGGTTCGCCCACCGAGAGGTCGATCACGTCCGCGCCCTCGGCTTCGAGTTCGCTCGCGAGTTGACTGATCGCGAGGGTTGCGCTCGGTTCGACTCGGCTGACTCTGTCTGTAAACTCCATTATAGTTCCTCCACCAGATCGATTGCGGCCTCGACCGCATCCCTCCCCTTTTCGATGCGCTCGCGGGCCTCCGCACAGGACATCCCCGGCCCGCTGACGCCGAACGTCACGGGGGTATCCCGTTCCAGACTCACCTGCGTGAGCGCGTCGGCCGCCGACTGGGCGATCACGCGGTCGTGCTCGGTGTCGCCGGTGACGATCGCCCCCACGACCGCCACCGCGTCGATCTCGTCGCGGCGGGCCAGTCGATCGGCCGCTAGCGGGCTGTCGTACGCGCCCGGAACGCGGAGCGTTGCCGCGATCTCGGCGTCGCGCTCGGCGGCGGCGTCGCGGGCCGTCTCCGCCATCTCCTCGGTGACCGACCGGTTGAACTGCGCTACCACGAGCCCGAGCGTGACCATACCCGAGGGAATCACAGCGACCTAAAAGACCTTACCGTTCGTCCGGGTCCGCGGGGCCCGTGTCGGTCTCGGGATCCGAACCCGAAGGATCGGGCACGCTCGGACGCGGCCGCCGGCCGAACTCGGAGTGTCGATACCGCTCCTGGCTCCGGATCTCCTCGTCCCACTCGGTGAAGATGTCGTACTCGACCATCGTCGTCATGCCAGCGATCGCCGCCCGGAGGTTGATTCCCACGAGCGGGATGTCCGCGACGGTGACGACCACGTCGGCTTGGACGATCGCCCCGTCGGTCAACAGGACGTCGAGCACGTCGACGATCGCGTGGCCCTCGGGGCGTGCCGGCTCCATCAGCCCTCACCCCCGTCTCCGATCGTCGGTGCGTGCGAGTACGGCGGCCACGGCCCCGTGTAGTTGACGTCGAACCCATCGCGGTCGATGAACTCCTCTAAGACGTCGCCGATGACTCCCTCATGGTCCTCGGGGGCGAGCACCGACAGCTCGATCACCGTCTCGAACCCGTCGTCGCTCCCGTTCGTCCCGTCCGCCCCAAGCAGCGTCGACTGGTTTCCGGCCGTCTCGACCGCTCGTGCGTGTTCTGCGACCCGATCGTAGAGTTGCCCCGCGAGGTCGTCCCGGCGCCCCTGGAGGCGCTCGGTGAGGTGCTGTTCGTACTGCTTTTCGAGCAGGTAGCCCGTTCCCTCGCTCGCGTCGTCGATGCGTGCTTGGAGCGCCGCGAGTTCTTCGTCATCGCGTGCGATCTCCTCGCGGACTCGCGACTCGTCCCAGCGAAGCTCGATCCGGTACTCCCAGCAGCCCGACAGCGACTCCAGTGCGGCCTCGAGCTGTGTTGCGTTCTCGGTGATCCAGTTTTCGACGCGCTCGTCGTCGCCCTTGATGACGGTGTCGAACCGGAAGGGGACGGGCGTATCGAAGGACTCGCCGACGGCGTCGACCACGCGCTGGTGACTGAGTAACCACCGTCTGACCTCCGTGAGGTCGTCCGAATCGAACATCGCCTCGACCGGCTGGACGACCGCGCCGATCCCCTCGGCGGTGACGATCCGCACCTCGCCGTCCTCTATCCCCGCGACAGAGATCGAGGGGTCATCGTCGGCCCGCACGGCACAGTAGAGGTATCGTCCCACCTCGAACTCCGTGCCGGCGGTGCTCATCGTTCCAGCTCCTCGTAGTGATCGTCGTAGACCCGCTCGATCCCCTCGCTGAGCAGGTCGTTGAGCTCGGTACGGAGCTCCCCGACGTCGTTTTCGATCCCCTCTCGCTCCTTGATGGCCTCGATTTCGTCCTCGATGGCCTGGAGTTGGGTGCCCAGCCGTTCGATCTCCTCTGGAGAGAGGACGCCCGACTCCATACGACGGATCGCCTCCTTTTCCATCGCCTCGACGAGCAACTCGACGACGGTCATCACGAGCGCCAACAGTCCGGAGGCCGCGTCCGTCTCGCCACCCTCGTCGGCCTCGCCACCGAGGTCGATCTGTCTCATGAGTCCTCCGGTTCGTCCTCGCCGTCCCCGTCATCTCCGTCGCTCGCGTCGGTGCCGGACTCCGAACCCTCGTTCGTCGAGATCGGGACCTCGGGATCCGGACGGGCGCTCGGCGGGTCGCTGTCCTCGTTCGATCCCCCGTCGCTCGCGTTGATCCCGAGGTTCACCTCCTCGTTGTTTTCGACCTCGAGGGGTTCGCGCCCGGAGGCCTGTTCGACCCGGCGCATATCGGTGCCGGTGGGGAAGGCGAGTCCGTACTCGGCGGCGGTCTCGAAGGAGGCGATCGCTGCCCGGATCTCGATTCCGAGCAGTTCGGTCTCGCCGACGGTCACCGCGATGTCGGCGTTGATGACGATCCCCTTATCGAGGACGAGTTCGAGGACGTCCGCCAGGTCGCTCTTCTGTCGTGTGGGTCGTGCGTCGCTCATGGTTCAGTCGGTGTTGGCGTTCTCGAAGCGCCGGCCGTAGATCCGGCGGGGGTTTTTCGCTCGCGAGTATTTCACCTGCGAGGGCACTGTCGAGTGACGCGTCGAGGCGGAGTTCGCAAGCGGCCCACTCGGCATCGTCGAGACCGCGGTCGGGTTCAGCGAGTCGTTGCCGCCGAGTTTCTCCTGGTTGAACTCGTAGAGCAACCGGAGCTTGTCGTGGGTCTCGAGCAGCGCGGTTCGAAAGCCCTGGACCGCCGTCTCGATGAGCTGTTGGATCTTCTCCTGGCGGTTCTCGGGGTCGAAACTCATGTGTGCGCCCTCGCCCATCCCCAGATCCATATCGAGCACCCCTCCGTCGTCGCCGCTGTCGCCGTCGGTCACGTCGTCGATCTCGTCGTCGAGGTCCGCTTTCTGCTCGCGCAGGTCAGTGAGGTCGACGGCCTCCCACAGCTCCCGGAGTTCGATTGCCTCCTTGAGCGCCGAGAGATCGATCGCGTCGTGCGCGTCGCCGTCGGCGATCGCCTCGGGGACCTCCTCGGCGTCGATAGCGTCGGGAAGCTCATCGAGGTCGATCGTGTCGGGAAGCTCATCGAGGTCGATCGTATCGAGGACGTCCTCGGCCTCGTCGACGATCTCCCAGATGTTCTCGGCGGTCTCGATGACCTCCTCGTCGTCGCTGCCCTCGACGATCTGGGTCTTGAGTTGCTCGATCCCGTCGACGAGTCCCGGAAGTAGCTCCTCGAGGCGGTCGAGGATCGAGGCGACCTCAGCGTCGGTTTCCGTTTCGGTTTCGCTCACGACTCACCCTCCTCCGTTCGCAGTCGGACCTCCAGTACGCCGTTTCTGAACGTCGAGTCGGCCACGGCGACTTCGGCGTCGCCCAGCGCGATCCGGTCGACGACCTCCCCGTCGAACCCGATGACCAGGTCGTTTTCCGCCCGGTCGATCCCGGCGGTGATGCTCTCTGCGGTCGCCTGCGGGAGGTCCGCGAGCACGACCAGGCCGTCGTCCTCCCTACGGACGTCGACGAGGTGATCGTCGGTGTCCGTGTCCGTATCGGCTGTCGGCTCGGTCTCCTCGCCGGAGTCGGTGCCGAGTCGCTCCCAGAGGCTGTCCGGATCCGGGCCGGTGCTGATCCTGAACCCGTAGTCCGTCCGGGCGTGTTTGCCCGAGACGCTGCCGTGTCCCGCACCCGTTCTCTCGCCGTTTTGTTCCGCCTCCTGTAGCGTCTCGACGACGTGTCTGAGTGCGTCGAGCAGCGAGGAGGCCTCGCGGTGGTTGTCGTCGGTCATTGTCGTATCTGGATGTTCTTGTTGTCGAGCTGTTCGTGTGCCAACTCCGCCGTCTCGAGTTCGGCTTCGAGTTCGGCCTTGCGGCTTTCGTACTCGCTTTGGTCGCGCTCGCCGAGTTCGTACAGCAGCTGGTTTTCCTTTAGGTCGCTCTGGATCCCCTCGATGTTGTACATCTCCGTGACCGCGAGCGTGTGGATCGCATCGAGGATCGAGATGAACGGCTGAAACAGGATGTCGTCGACGATGAACATGGTTAGCGTTGGGCCGTGATCTCGATGTCGACGAAGTTGTACGGTGCCCACGGGCCCGTATACTGGACCAACAGTTCGTCGTGGTCGTCCTCGAACTCGCCGACTGCCTCGTTGAACGCCTCCCGGTCGGCGCGTTCGACGAGGTACGATCTGTTTATCACGAGTCGATCGCTGAACAGTTGGTTCTCCACCACGTTAACGCTTATCCGGTCGAAGCGCTCCTCGACCTCCGCGACGATCTCGTCGGTGTCGACGTCGGCGTCCTCGTCGGTCAGGACCTTCAGCCCGAGTTCGACCATCCCGTCGATCTCCCGTAACGTCCGCGAAAAGACCGGTCGGGCGTTCCGGAGGACGTTCTTCAGGGTGCGTTTGTTCTTGAACCCCATCCCGAAGCTCATCGGGACGACCGTTCGGCCGCCGTCGTGCTCGAGGATCGTCTGGAGCACCTCGTCGTGGCACTGGACGTTCTCGTCGCTGCGTTCGGGCTCGACGGTGTCGATGTCCGAGACGACGGCCGCGAGCGACTGATAGCTGACTGTGTACGCGCGTTCGGCCCCGTTGACCCCCTCGATGTCGAGGTCGAGATCCTCGTTTTCGATCACGCCGTAGACGTAGAGTGCGTCGTCGGTCATGGTGGCTCGGTAGCGAACCTACTCGGTCGCACCCGCATATGTGTCACGGTCGGCCAATAGGTGAGCGCTTGCGCTGGAAGGGGAAACCATAAGACGGTCGGCGTTCGCATGGTAGATGAAGGGAAGACCATGAGTCAAGCAAGACCAAGCACGTCAAGCCTCGCAGAGGTGCTCGATCGCATCCTCGATAAGGGTGCGGTCATCGACATCTGGGTGCGTGTCTCGCTCGTCGGGATCGAGATCCTCACCGTCGAGGCCCGCGTCGTGATCGCCTCCGTTGACACGTTCCTCCACTATGCGAGGGAGATATCGAAGATCGAACAAGCGGAGGAAGAGGGGGACTTAGACGACCTCGAGGACATCGAGATCGAGGCGTCCGCCGAGTCCTCGTAAGCGGACTCCCCCATGTCCGACGCGGAGACAGCCGACGAGCAGTGCCAGGCGCTGACCTCGGGCGGCGAGCGATGCACCCGGCCGGCACAGGGCGACGGGTTCTGCTACCAGCACGGACCCGACGACGAGACGATCGACGACCACCAATCGGAGGATTCAGACATGGCAGACAACGACTCCGTCTCGGAAACCGAGATCGGGACGGTACGCGAAAAGATCAGGCAGGTCGCAGCGGACCTCATCGGCCGTCCGCTCGTGAGCGTCGTCTCCGTCGACCGCGATCGGAGCCGGGGCGAGGACAACAACGAGGAAGGATGGGTCGCGGCGGTCGAGATCCTCGAACGCAAGAGCGTCCCCGATACGCAGGACATCCTCGGGCGCTACGAGATCACGCTCGACGCCGACCACGAGATCACCGGCTACCGCCGAACCCACCGGTATCGCCGTGACGACATGGATCAGGACGTCTGATCTCTCGTCACGTACCGGGAGTTATACGGACACGTCACCTACCGATCAGCGATGAGTAACGAAGAGATCACCCTGCCGTGGATCGACGAACCGATGGACGTAGAAGAGGCCCTCGAGGCGCTCGGACAGGCCTCCGTCGACGACGGCGAGCATATCGAAGCCCTCGAAGACCGGATCGAGGTCCTCGAGGGCCGTCTCGCCGCCCTCGAGGACGGCTCGTCGATCGAGTGCCCCGAGTGTGAGAGCGCGGCAGCGGTATACAAATCCGGTGTCGGTGCGGCGAAACTCGCCAACGACGGAGCGCTAACTGACGCGAGCGCGGACGCGCTCAACGCCGAGTCCCACGTCTGTCTCGACTGTCACGAGTCGTTTACGCCGGCCGGCGAGTAGCCGCCCGACGAAGACGTAAGCGAATCCGCAATGAACCTACTTACGTCTCTAGTGGGTTGTTTCGATGACGATGGTAGACCAATCTACGACCGCTGGTCGAGACGATGGCGTCCACGTGCGCGTACTGCTCCCCGACGGGGGAGAGGAGGAAGCGCCCGAGGAGGAAGACGAAACGGAGGAAAGCGACGAACAAGCGGACGCCGAGGACGGAGCCGACAGCGAAGGGGAGTCCGCCGAGGGAACCGAGGACGAGGAAGACGACGAAACCGAGGAAGGCGACGAACAAGCGGACGCCGAAGGGGAAAACGAGGACGATCAAACCGAGGACAACGAGACGGGTGACGAAGAGGAGAGCGACCGCGAGGAGTCCGAATCCGAGGAGGGCACCCGCGTGCTCCACCTCAACCTCGATGGACTGTTCCTCGATCTCCTCGGGTTGGAGGTCGACCTCGACGAGGTGACCCTCGATATCACCGCGATTCCCGGCGGGGGGAACCTGCTCGGAAACCTGCTGTCGGCGGTCGGCGGCCTGCTCGACGGCGGCGATCTGGGGAGCCTGCTCGGCCTCGATGACCTGCTCGGCGGCGGCCTGCTGGGCGGGGACGACGAGGACGGCGGTCTGCTGGGCGAGGACGGTCTGCTTGGCGGGGACGACGGTGACCAGGAGGGCGAGGACGGCGACGGTTCGAGCGGGCTCCTGCCCGATCTGGCCCTCGGCGAGCGGATTGCGGCGTTCGGGAGTGCAATAGCGGAGCGCCTGCGGAGTTTCTTCGGCAGCATCCTCGACGAGTTGCCCCTCGAGGAGCTGGCCACGCAGTTCGTTCAGGAACTGGTCAACCAGCTTCTGGGCGCCGACGATAGCGACGACAGCGACAACGGCGACGCCGCGAGCGCATAGATCCCGAACCGACAAGCCCACAGTGGGCACCCAGAGCCAACAATGAGCGACACAAACCTTGCCGACAGCATCGACACCGAAAAACTGCTCGACAACGTCGACTACGAGGAGCTGTTCGAGGGCACCCAGCTCGAGGACACCTTCGAGGCCGACGACGAGAAATCGCTCGCCGAATCGCTCGGCGGCGCACTCGGCGCGATCATCGGCCGGAAGCTCGGCGAAGCGATCGCCCGGCAGATCCAGGAATCGATCAGAGGCGACGACGAGGAGGACGACGGAGGATCGGACGCCGACGACGGATCCGAAGACGGGGAGGACACACAAGACGAGAGCGAGGACGAGGAGTCAGGCGACGAGGAGGGAACTGAGAACGACGCGGAGGAGTCGGGTGACGACGACGAGGAGGACGACGAGGACGACGAGAACGAAAACGAGGACGTCGAGAGCACGGACGAGGAGGACGAAGAGGGAAATGAGAACGGCGGTGGGGAATCGGACGACGAATCCGGGGACGAAGAGGACCCCGAGAGTCGCGAGGAGCTAGAGGAGCTGTCGTATCGGGAACTCCAGTCGCTGGCGAAGGACCACGACATCAAGGCCAACCTCGGCCGCAAGGAGATGACCGATCAGCTCATCGAGGCGCTCGACTTCGAGGAGTGAGTTAGTCGGCCGCGGGCGGCGCCTTCGCGTGGGGACGAACCGGAGACTCCCCGCAGTCGACACAGACGTACCGGTCGTCGGTCGTGCGGACGACGGGTGCGTTACAGGCGATGCATTTGATCCGTGCGTTGCGCGCCTCGCGCGGGTAGCGGCTCATGTGTGCTGTGTTTCTATCGGCGTCGGTTCTCGAACGGTGCTTTCGTCGGCGTGCCACTCGGCGAGCGCAGAGAGACACGCGGTGACTCCTTCCTGTGTCGGCACCCGGTAGTGGGCAGCCGTCTCGCCCGATCCGACGTAGATCGCAAGCCCGTCCTCGACCGCCCGGAACGCCGACTCGTCGGTGGTGTCGTCGCCGATGTAGATCGGCAACCATCCCTCGTGGTCGGCGGCGAGCAACGAGACGGCCATCCCCTTGTGCCAGCGGACGGCCGGTCGAAGTTCGATGATCTCCTTGCCCCCCGTCCGTCGGACCCGCCCGTCGCCAAAGCGCTCGAGGGCGGTTTCGACGGCCTCGCGGACCTGTCGGATCCGTTCGTCGGGGGTTTTCCGGTAGTGAACCGTCGCCGTGACCGACTTGTCCTCGACGGCCGCGCCCTCGATTCCGGCGAGGGCGGCCTTAAGCGCCTCGACGATCCGGGCGATCCGCCCGCGGTGTTTCGCGGCGATCGGGTGGACGGCGGTGGCGTCGCGGCGCTGGAGTTCGAGGCCGTGATTGCCCGCGTAGGCGATTCCCTCGATGCCAACGCGCTCGCGGACGTCAGCGAGCGCCCGCCCGCTGACGACGGCGACGCGCACGCCGGCTGTGTCTCGAAGCGCACGCAGCACCCTGCGGTTCTCCGGAACGATCTCGGGGGCCTGTGGGTCGGTCTCGATGGGGGCGAGCGTGCCGTCGAAGTCCGTACAGAGCAACAGTCCCTCGGCGGCCTCGACTCGCTCGCGTATCCTCGCGTGTGAGGAGTCGAACCGCTCGAGGCTTCGCTCGCCCTCAGACATGGCTCACTGACTGCTCCCGATCGGTTTCGCAGGCGAGTGCGGTCTCGAAGACGTCGTTCATCCAGGTCAGCAGGTCGTATTCGGCGACCCGCCGGCGCTGGGCGGCCATCCGCTCGTTTCGTTCCTCCGTTGGCAGCGACAGCGCCCGGTCGATCGCCTCGGCGAACGACTGGGTGTCGAAGGGGTTGATCGTCACCGCCCCATCGCCGAGTTCCTCGTGGGCGCCCGCGAACTCAGAGAGGACGAGCACGCCGTCGTCGTCGACCTGGGAGGCGACGTACTCCTTCGCCACGAGGTTCATCCCGTCGCGAAGCGCGCTCACGAGCGCGAGGTCACTGTGGCGATACAGCGCGTAGAGTTCCTCCTCGGGGAGCATCTCGTCGATTCGGACGATCGGCTTCCACGTCGCCGTCCCGAACCGACGGTTGACCCGCTCGATCGCGGTGTCGACCCGCTGTTGGAGGTACTCGTAGCTCTCGATCTCGCTGCGGCTCGCCGAGCCGTTTTGGACGTACGTGAACTCGCCGCGTCGGCCGGGGTACTCCTCGAAAAAGCGCTCGATCGCGTCGATACGCTCGGGGATCCCCTTGGTGTAATCGAGCCGGTCGACGCCCAGCGCGACCGTCTGCCCGTCGATCCCGTAGCGTTCGGCGAGGTCGGTCCAGACGCCCGACTCGCTCGCCAGTGACTCGGTTCGCTCGGCGTCGATTCCGAGCGGAAACGATTGGATCGTCGTCGTCGAGCCGTCGTACTCGACGGTCCCGTCCTCCCGGTCGACGGTCGCTTCGGACAGCACCGACGCGACACACTCGAGGAAGTTCTCGACGTACTCGGCGACGTGAAAGACCAGTAGGTCGTTCGCGAGCAGGCCGTCAAGCAGCGCGTCGGCCTGCGGACAGACCGCGAAGGTCTTCGGCGCCGGCCAGGGAATGTGCCAGAACTGAGTCAGCAACGCCTCGGGCATCTCTTGGCGGACGAATCGGGGTGCGAGCCCGAAGTGGTAGTCCTGAAACCAGATCAGGCTTCCCTCGTCGCTCTCCTCAACGACGGCCTCGCCAAAGCGGCGGTTGACCGCCCGGTAGCGCTCGAAGTCCCGCCCGT
This sequence comes from Halalkalicoccus jeotgali B3, assembly GCF_000196895.1. Taxonomy (NCBI): domain Archaea; kingdom Methanobacteriati; phylum Methanobacteriota; class Halobacteria; order Halobacteriales; family Halalkalicoccaceae; genus Halalkalicoccus; species Halalkalicoccus jeotgali. Next base: position 2,173,125 of record NC_014297.1, on the reverse strand, counting down.
CACACCGGACGGGGTAGATCATGCCGTGACACAGCGGCCAGAGCGCCTGGTTGCTGTAGCCGTAGTAGTACCGTTCGAGGTCGGTCTCGCTCAGTTCCACCCGGGAGAGCGTATAGGAGGGATCGTCGGGGGGAACGCGGACGCGGCCCTCCTCGGCGACCTCGAAGTCCGCATCCCCGTCGCCCCACGCGATCCACGTCCCCTCCGTGCGCTGCATCACCGGGTCGATCCCTGCGGTGAGACCGCCAGCCGGCCGCGAAACGGTGATTTCGCCGTCATCGCGGTTGTGCGCGTACGGTTGTCGGTTCGAGACGACGACGAGGTCCCGCTCGGCGAGCCCCTCGAGGACCGTCTCGCTCAGTGGTCGGTCCGTCATAGCGGTGGGTGCGTGCCGAGACCGGACGACAGATCCCGGTTCCACCGGTCGCGGCAGTTGCCGGGGGCCTCGGCGTCGAGCAGTTCCACCACTCGGCCGACGGAGATCCCGGACTCCGCCTCGACGATTCCGTTTATTCGTTGCGTATAGGTGAGTAGTGTCTCCACGGCTGTGTCCATAGTCGTTACACAGTCCAGCCTCATACCACTTTTCGCCTCTCCCACGCGTTGTTCACACCGGAGCTGCCAGAGTTGGCTCGTACACAGCTCGGGCATCGACGGACTCTCGTCCGTCGGCTCCGCGACGAGCGACAGGCGCTCGTCGTCCCGCCTGAACTCGATCCTGTCCTCACGGAGGGCGACGACCGCCCATCCGCACGGCAGGAATATGTCATCTAATGCGGGTTTCATGGCCCTATTGTGAACATGGCTACAACGCTTTCAGCACTCCCCCTTCTGCCTGCGATACCGTGGCTTTTATATGGACTAGCCAATTTCGGAAACCTTCACTCGATATCGTATCAAATATCCTGCTGTCCGATATCGGTATTTTGGAGCGCTGTTCCGTCCGATCACCCCTGAATGGGGTGCGCACGCAAGGGCCTGATATTTGCCTGTAATGATCCAATATCGAACCCCGAAGGGGATCAGACGATGGGACATCCTAATATCGCGGTCGTCGTCATGGACACCGCTCGTGCGACGGAGACGGTGCCGGCAGATCCGACGATCACGCCGACGCTCGCGGAGCTCGCCGACGAGGGAACGGCCTACTCGAACGCCTTTACGAGCGCGCCGTGGACGTTGCCCTCGCACGCGTCGCTCTTTACGGGCACCTACGCCTCACGCCACGGCGCCCACGGCGGGCACACGTACCTCGACGAGGGCTACACCACCCTCGCGGAGACGCTCGCCGGAGCGGGCTACGAGACGGTGGGTATCTCGAACAACACGTGGATCACCGAGGAGTTCGGCTTCGCCCGCGGGTTCGAGACCTTCCACAAGACGTGGCAACTCGTCCAGTCGGCGACCGACCTCGGGGAGGTGACGCGGGCCGAACACGCCCGCGGAAAGCTCGACGCGTTCGTCTCGGAGGCGTTCTCGGGTAACCCGATCGTCAACGGCCTGAACGCGATCTACGACGAGTTCGTCCGAACGAACGCCGACGACGGGGCCGCCCACACTACCGACTGGCTCGCCGACTGGCTTGGGAAACGCGACGGCGATCGCCCCTTCTTCTGTTTCGCGAACTACATCGAGCCCCACATCGAGTATCGCCCACCCCGCGAGTACGCCGAGCCGTTCCTGCCCGAGGGAACCTACGAGGAGGCGATCGCGATCCGACAGGACCCGCGTGCCTACGACGTCGGGGAGTACGCGATCACCGAGGAGGAGTTCGCGCTACTGGAGGGGCTGTACCGGGGCGAACTCGCCTATCTCGACGCGAAACTCGGCGAGTTCCGTGCGGCCCTCGAAGCGGCCGGCGAGTGGGAGGACACCGTGCTCGTGGTCTGTGGCGATCATGGCGAGAACATCGGCGATCACGGCTTTCTCGGCCACCAGTACAACGTCTACGATACCCTGTTGCACGTTCCGCTCGTCATCCATGGCGGACCCGAACCCGCCGCCGACGAGGACGAACTGATACAGTTGCTCGACCTGTTCCCGACGCTGCTGGATCTGGCGGGGGTCGACGCGCCCGCCGCACGCGAGCAGGCCCAGGGCCGATCGCTGCTCACCCGGGAAACGCCCCGCGAGTCGGTGATCGCCGAGTACGTCTCGCCCCAGCCCTCGATGGCGCAACTGGAGGAGCGCTTCGGGTCGATTCCCGACTCCTTATACGAGTACGACCGCTCCCTGCGGGCGATTCGGACGGACGAGTACAAATACATCCGGGGTTCCGATGGGAGCGAGGAGCTCTACGACGTCGAGCAGGACCCCGAGGAGCGCTTCGAGATCGCCGCGACCGAACCCGAGATCGCCGCGGAGCTGGCAGCCGAACTGGAGGGGTGGGCCGACTCCTTCGAGCACGCGGACGTCGACGAAGCGGTCGAGATGGCCGAAGCGACCAAGGGCCGTCTCCGTGATCTAGGCTACCTATGAGCGACCCGAACGTCTTGCTTCTCCTCACCGATCAGGAACGGTACGACCTCACCGCGCCCGGCTCCTCGGTCGAGACTCAACACGTCGACCGCCTTCGAGAGGGCGGGATGACCTTCGAGCGGGCCTACACCCCGATCAGCATCTGCTCGGCCGCGCGCGCCTCGCTTTTGACTGGGCTGTACCCGCACAACCATGGGATGTTGAACAACTGCCACGAGGCCGACGCGATACAACCGAACCTGCCGCCGGGACATCCCACGTTCGGCGAACTGCTCGCCGCGGACGGCTACCACACCGCCTACGTGGGCAAGTGGCACGTCGGTCGCGATCAGGGTCCCGGGGACTTCGGTTTCGAGTACCACGGCGGGGCCGACCGCCACCACGACGCCGATTTGGCCGGCGACTTCTGTACGTACCGCGAGGAGCTCGGGGTCAGCGTCGACGAAGCGGACCTCGAGGACGCGATCTACACCGACACGGGAACGCTCGTCGCCGCACGCGACCCCGTTCCGGTCGAGGCGACGCGTCCGTACTACCTCGCACAACAGGCCATCGAGCAGCTTCGGGAGGGACTCGACGAGCCGTTCTTCCTCCGGGTGGACCTCTACGGTCCTCACCATCCCTACGTCGTCCCCGAACCCTACGCGTCGATGTACGACCCCGCGGAGATCGACCCCCCGGCGAGCTACCGGGAGACTTACGCCGGCAAACCCGCGGTCCACGAACAGTACCTCGACTATCGCGGCGTCAGGAGCTTCGACTGGGAACGGTGGGCCGAAGCGATCGCCAAATATCGGGGGTTCATGACGCTGATCGACGACCAGATCGGACGGATCCTCGACGCCGCCGAGGGGGTCGAAGACCTCTGTACGATCCACACCTCGGATCACGGCGATTTCACCGGGAACCACCGCCAGTTCAACAAGGGGCCGATCATGTACGACGAGACCTACCACATCCCCTTGCAGGTGCGCTGGCCCGGCGAGGTCGAGGCAGGCTCCGTCTGCCGGGAGTTCGTCTCGCTGCACGACCTGATGCCGACGTTTCTCGACTTGGCGGGCGTCGAGATCCCCGACGTGGACGGCCGGTCGATCCGGCCGCTCCTCGCGGGCGAGATACCGACGGACTGGCCCGACGCGCACTTCGCCCAGTACCACGGCGACGAGTTCGGACTCTACTCCCAGCGAATGCTTCGGACCGCACAGTACAAATACGTCCACAACGGCCCCGACCGGAACGAACTCTACGATATAGAGGCGGACCCGAACGAACTCGGAAACCTGATCGACCATCCGGCCTACGAGGGGATCCGACGCGATCTGGAGGCACGACTGGTCGAGCGCATGGAAGCGGTCGAGGACCCGATCGCACCGTGGACCGCGACCGCGATGGGTCGGTAGCGGTGGGCTTTTGACCCGCCTCGGGAAACCGTCGCTCATGGCAACGAAGACCCTTCCGGGACCGACGATCGGCGTCGTTGGCGGCGGCCAACTGGGGCGGATGCTTGCGGAGGCGGCGGCACCGCTCGGTATCGAGACAGTCATCCTCGATCCCACCCCCGAGTGTCCGGCCTCGCCCGTCGCGAGCGAGCAGATCGTCGGGGCGTTCGATGATCCCGATTCGGTTCGGGAACTCGCCGCACGCGCGGACGTGCTGACGTTCGAGATCGAACTCGCGGATCCGGACCTTCTCGAAACCGTCTCCGAGGAGGCCGACATCGAGGTTCAGCCCTCGCCCGAGACCCTGCGAACCATCCAGGACAAACTGGTCCAAAAGCGCGCGCTCGCCGACGCCGGCGTCCCGGTCCCGGCGTTCCGGGCGGTCGACTCTCCCGAGGAGTTGCGGGCTGCCCTCGAGGAACTGGGGACGCCCGCGATGGTGAAAGCTCGCGAGGGCGGGTATGACGGTCGGGGGAACCTCCCCATCGAGGACCCCGAGGAGGCCGCTGACGTCCTTTCGGAGCTGGGCGGGGCGGCGATGGTCGAGGAAATGGTCGACTTCGAGCGCGAACTCTCGGTGATCGCCGTCAAAGGGGACGAGGAGGTCGCGACCTACGTGGCCGGCGAGAACCTGCATGAAAAGGAAATCCTCCGCGAGACGGTGGTCCCGGCGCGCGCGAGCGGGGCGGTCCGAGAGCGCGCACAGGCGGTCGCCGGCGAGGTCCTCGAACTGATGGACGGCCGGGGCGTCTACGGGATCGAACTCTTTCAGGAAGACGGGGAGATCCTCGTCAACGAGATCGCGCCACGCCCACACAACTCGGGTCACTGGACGATCGAGGGCGCGCGCAGTTCACAGTTCGAACAGCACGCCCGGGCGGTCTGTGGCCTTCCGTTAGGTGCGACCGAACTGCGCGAACCGGTCGTGACGAAGAACGTATTGGGCGACGACCGTGAGCCCCGGCGAGCGACGCTTTCGGGAATCGAGCAACTGCTCGCCGAACCGCTCGTCCACCTTCACTGGTACGGCAAAGACGAGGTCCGCCCGCTTCGGAAGATGGGTCACTTCGCCGTGCTCGGCGGCGATCGCTCGGCCGACGAGCTGCTGGAGTCGGCACGTACATACTGGCGGCACGTGGAGTTCGACCCATGACCGTCGAGGGAGTACGGGACTTGATCGAGAGCTTCGAGGCCGAAGCCGAGTGCGAGCGGTCCGACGAGGAGACCCCCGAGGTCGGGATCGTCATGGGCAGCGACTCGGATCTCGAGACGATGTACGGGGCCTACGAGGCCCTGACCGAGCTGGGGTTCGAGGAACTGACTGACGTCGAGGACCCGCCCGAGACTCGCTTTACCTTCGAAACGTACGTCGTCTCGGCCCACCGGACCCCGAAGCTGATGGACGCCTACGCGAGTACGGCTGGCGATCGGGGACTAGACGTGATCATCGCGGGCGCGGGCGGAAAATCGGCGGACCTGCCGAACATGACCGCTTCGCTGGCCTACCCCGTTCCCGTCATCGGCGTACCGGTTCAGGAGAAGTCGGTCGATTCGGTGATCGGGATGCCGACGGGAGCGCCGCTGGTCGCGGTCGACGCGGGAAAGTCGTTCAACGCGGCGCTGTCGGCGGTCCAGATCCTCGCGCGCGAGCACGTCGAACTGCGCGATCGCTTGGTCGAGTACCACCAGAGCTTGCAGGGGGAAGTGGCGTCGGTCTCCCGGGAGCTCCACGAGTCGGGAACCCCCGCGTTCCGGGCGGAGCGAGACCGATGACCCTTGCCGCTGACGGGGGCGAACCGGTGAGAATCAACCCTTATGTAGGTGGGTTCCCAACCGGAAAACGATACGGAGATCACGGTCTATGAGTACATGGATAGCAGTTGGGGCACTGGCGCTCGTGGGGGTGTTGATCCCGCTCGGTATGATGGCGGTATCAGCGCTGTTGCGGCCGACGGTCCCCGAACAAGGAAAGCGGAGCATCTACGAGAGCGGTGAGATCCCAACGGGGACGACGCGCATCCGGTTTAACATACAGTACTACATGGTCGCGCTGTTGTTCCTCGTCTTCGACATCGAGACGGTCTTCATCTTCCCCTGGGTTCTCATCTACAGCGACGCGGTGGCGCAGGTCGGCTTGCTCCACGCGCTGGGACCGATGTTGGTCTTCATCGCCGTTCTCGTCGCCGCGCTGATCTGGGCGTGGCGCACCGGTGCAGTACAGTGGATCAAGAGCCCGGAGGCGACAAAACGGAGCAGACTACAATGAGCGACACACCACGGGAGTCGATCGCCGAGAGCAACGACGCCATGACGGCCACGAGGGAGGCCCGCATGGGCGACGTGGACAACCGCTTCAACTCGCGGCTGCGCGAAGCGTTCGGGTCCTCGCCGTTTATCCTCACCAAGTTCGATAAGTTCCTGAACTGGGCGCGTGGGTCCTCGATGTTCATGCTGCAGTTCGGGATCGCCTGCTGCAGTTTGGAGATGATGCACACCTACGCCGTGAAACACGACCTCGACCGGTTCGGCTCGGGCGTGCCCCGGGCGTCGCCGCGACAGGCCGATACCATCATCATCCCCGGAACGATCGTCTCGAAGTTCGCCCCACGGATGAAGCGCGTCTACGACCAGATGGCAGAACCCAAGTTCGTCGTCAACATGGGCTCGTGTGCCATCTCCGGTGGCCCCTTCCAGGAGGGCTACAACGTCATCAAGGGTGCCGAGGAGGTCATCCCCGTGGACATCCACGTTCCGGGCTGTCCACCCCGCCCCGAGGCGCTGGTCTACGGCGTCGTCAAGCTGCAAGAACGCATCGCCGAGGGCGAGTCCTCGCCGGTGACGGTCAAACCCTACGAGCTAGAGCAGTTCGGCGACTTAGAACAGGACGAACTGGTCGATAAGCTCGCGAGCCAGATCGACACGGAGGACCTGGTCATGCGGTACAACTGGGCTGATTCACCATGAGTTTAGAACGACCCGAACGACGACAGTACGTCACCGACGAGGGCGTTGACTACGACGCGATCGAGCGCCTGCTTGGCGAGTACGTCCTCGGCCGCGAGACGCATCTGAACGCGGAGGGCTTTGTCATCCGGCCCGACGAGGTCCAGGACGTGCTCTTTGCGCTGCGCGACGAGGCCGGATTCGATCACCTCTCGGTGGTCACCGCCCAGGAGTACGAGGACCGTTACGAATCGATCTACCACCTGAAGAAGTACGCGGATCCGACCCAGGAAGTCAGCGTCGTCGTTCCGACGGCCAAGGACCGTCCGGTCAGTCAGACCGCAGAGCCCGTCTACCGGACCGCCGACTGGCACGAACGTGAGGCCTACGATCTAGTGGGCATCGAGTACGAGGGCCATCCCGACCCGCGACGGATCTTGCTGCCCGAGACCTGGCAGGGACATCCGCTGGCGCTGGATTACGATCAGGACCGCCCGCAGATGGTCACGCTCGCGGAACACCAGAACCCGATCGCCGACGACCACTACGACGAGGACACGGACACGATGTTCCTCAACATCGGTCCCCACCACCCGGCGACCCACGGCGTGTTGCACCTGAAGACGGTGCTCGACGGCGAGCAGGTCGTTGACGTCGATTCGGACATCGGCTACCTCCACCGCTGTGAGGAGCAGATGGCCCAGAAGGGCACGTATCGACATCAGATCATGCCCTATCCGGACCGCTGGGACTACGCACCCGGCGGGCTGATGAACGAGTGGGGCTATGCGCGCGCCGCCGAAGACCTCGCGGACATCGAGGTGCCCGAGTACGCACAGGTCATCCGAACGATGGGCGCGGAGTTGTGTCGGATCTGTTCGCACATGCTCGCGCTCGGGACGTTCTGTCTGGACATCTACGGGGACTTCACCGCGATCTTCATGTATGCGATGCGCGACCGCGAGAAGTGCCAGAGCCTCCTCGAGGACCTCACCGGCAGTCGGATGATGTTCAACTACCTCCGACTGGGCGGGGTCGCGTGGGACCTGCCCGAACCCCGCGAGGAGTTCTTCGAGAAGGTTCGAGACTTCCTCGACGACCTTCCGGAGGCGACCCAGGAGTACCACGACCTGATCACCTCCAACGAGATCTTCCAGATCCGAACCGTCGGAACCGGTGTCCTCGATACCGACGTCGCAAAGCAGTACGGCGCGACCGGCCCCGTCGCCCGCGCGTCGGGCGTCGACTACGACCTCCGCCGGGACGACCCCTATGGGTATTACCCCGAACTCGACTGGGACGTCGCCACCGAGGAGGCCGGCGACAACTACTCGCGCCTGCTCGTGCGGATGCGCGAGGTCGAACAGTCCGCCCGCATCCTCGAACAGTGTATCGACCTGCTCGAGGAGTGGCCCGAGGACGACCGGGAGATCCAAGCGAACGTCCCCCGGACGCTGCGCCCGGACCCCGACACCGAGATCTACCGGGCGGTCGAGGCCGCGAAGGGCGAACTCGGGATCTACATCCGTGCGGACGGCACCGACAAGCCGGCACGCTTCAAGATCCGCAGTCCGTGTTTCTCCAACCTCCACGTGCTGCCGGAGATCTCGGAGGGCGAGTACGTCGCAGACCTCATCGCCTCGCTTGGCAGTCTGGACATCATCCTCGGGGAGGTGGATCGCTGAATGGTCCTGCCGCTTCAGGACGTCGTCCTCCCCGACCGGATCGCCGACGTCACCGGCCTTGGGCAGTTCGGCGTTCTCGGCGAGTTCGTCGCCGCCTTTCTCGCGGCGTTCCTGATCGCCAACATCATGCTGGCGATGAGCGGCGTCGCCGGCCCGTGGGCGAAACGGAAGATCACGGCCGCGTTTACCGACCGGATCGCGGTCAATCGACACGGTCCGGCGGGGATCCTGATCATCCCCGCAGCCTCGGTCCAACTGCTCGCAAAGGAACTGATCATCCCCGAGGGCGTCGACCGGCCGGCCTACGATCTGGCGCCGCTGGTGATCGCCTCCTCGGCGATGCTCGGCTTTGCGGTGATCCCGATGGGAAGTGGGATCCACCTCGCCGACCCCGAGGTCGGGCTGGTGCTCGTCTTCGCGATCGCCTCGATCGCCTCGCTCGGGCTCGCGACGGCAGGGTACGCCTCGAACAACAAGTACTCGATGCTCGGCGGGCTGCGCGCGGTCGCCCAGAACGTCGCCTACGAGATCCCGCTGATTGTCACGGCCGCGTCGGTCGTGATCTTCGCGGGGACGCTCCAGATGTCCGAGATCGTCGCCGCGCAGGCCGAACCGCTGTTCTCGGTCGCGGGCGTCTCGATCCCCTCGTGGTACGCGTTTGTCAACCCCTTCGCGTTCGTGTTGTTCATGACCGCGAACATGGCCGAAGTGGGTCGTAACCCCTTCGACGTGCCCGAGGCGCCGACCGAGATCGTCGCGGGGTACCAGACCGAGTACTCCTCGGTGTACTTCGTGTTGATCTACCTCGGGGAGTTCCTCCACATCTTCCTCGGCGGTGCGATCGTCACGACGCTGTTCCTGGGCGGGCCCGCGGGGCCGGTGCTTCCGGGGATCGTCTGGTTCGTCATCAAGATCTGGGCGGTCTTCCTGTTCACCCAATGGGCGCGCTCGGCGCTGCCCCGGGTGCGGATCGATCAGCTCATCGAGATCGGTTGGAAGGGAATGCTCGTGCTTTCCTTTGCCAACCTGGTTCTCACGGCCATCATCGTGGGGGTGTTTATCGCATGATCGGACTGTTCAAATCCATGGCGACGACGATGAAGCACGCACTCGACGGCAACACGTTCACTGTCGAGTATCCAGAAACCGCACCCGAAGTGAGCCCCCGTTTTCGCGGGGTGCATAAGTTCAGCCAGGAGCGCTGTATCTGGTGTCGTCAGTGTGAGAACGTCTGTCCGAACGACACCATCCAGATCGTCCAGGACGAGCAGCGAAACGGCGAACAGTACAACCTCCATATCGGCCAGTGTATCTACTGTCGGCTGTGCGAGGAGGTCTGTCCCGTCGACGCCATCCTGCTCACCCAGAACTTCGAGTTCACCGGCGATACCAAGGACGATCTCGTCTACAACAAAGAACAGCTCGGGAACGTCCCGTGGTATAAGGACATCGACCCGCTCGAATCGCGCGAGCCCGATCGCGGTGCCTGGATCGGCGAGGGCGAGGGCGAAGTCGACTACCAGTAGCCCAGTCGGCGGCCCGAATTCGCCGTCGAACACCGATGGATCGGTCCGGAAATCCGCCATCCACCGGGGCAATCTCGAAATCTTCAAAGGGCGTGCGACTGAGTGTTGAACTAATGGTACTAGAGACAGCGGCGTTCGTGCTGTTTGCGGGGGTGACACTCGCGAGCAGCCTCGGCGTCGTCCTCGTCAGGGACGTCTGGCACGCGGCGCTCCTGCTCGGGGTGGCACTGTTGAGCGTCGCGATCCACTACGTGACGCTGACCGCGGAGTTCCTCGCGGCGGTGCAGATCCTCGTCTACGTCGGCGGGGTGCTCATCCTGATCACGTTCGCCGTGATGCTGACTCACGACGAAACGGTGGAGGCCGACCGCGGTGCACAGGGCATGGGACCGACCGACTCGGAGGCGAGCAATGCCGACTAAGCCCGAATTCCAGGTCGGGAGCCACCTGCTTCCCGGTCTGGCGGCGCTTGCGCTCTTCTGTGTCTTCGCGCTCGTCTTCGTCACGTCGTCGTTTCCCGCCCCACAGGGCTTTCCCGACGGGGCGAACGTTACCGCGAACATCGGCTACGCGCTGTTCAACATCGACGCGGGCGAGATTCCCGCCGAGGGCTTCATCGCCGGCTTCTTCGCGATCGCGATCGTGTTGGATGCGGCACTAGACGGCGCGGTGATGCTCGCACGCAAGGAAGAAGCGGAGCCTGCCGAGGGACTCGTCCCCGAACGCGGTGGCTTCGAGGGGGGTGAGGAGTAGATGCTCGCACCGACGCAACTGCTCGCACCGACGCAACTGCTCGTGCCCGTCCAGTGGTACCTCGTCCTCTCGGCGGGCGTGTTCTGTATCGGCCTGTTCGGCGTACTGACGCGCCGTAACGCGCTAATGTTCCTGATTAGCGTCGAACTCATGCTCAACGCAGCGAACATCAACTTCGTCGCCTTCTCGCTGCAGTGGGGCAACCTGACCGGACAGACCTTCGCGCTGTTCGTGATGGCACTGGCCGCCGCCGAGGTCGCGATCGGGATCGGGATCATCCTCGTTCTCTATCGCAACTTCCGCGGCGTGGACGTGACCGAGGCGACGACGATGAGGTGGTAACGAGATGGCATTCGAATACGCACCGTTGATCGCACTGCTCCCGCTCGCGTCGTTCGTTATCGCGCTCGTCGCGGGCGAGTACCTCCCGAAGAAGGGCGGCTTCGTCGGTATGGCTGCCACGGGCGGCTCGCTGTTGCTCTCGCTCTGGGCCATGCTTCGGGTCGCGGGCGGCGAGGTCTACGACGAGACGCTCTATACGTGGATCACCGGCGTCGGCGGGGAGACGCTCTCGCTTTCGTTCGGCCTGCTTCTCGACCCGCTCTCGACGATGATGTTGGTGATCGTCTCGCTGATCGCCTTCCTCGTCCACATGTTCAGCCTCGGTTATATGAACGACGAGGGCGAAACCGGTCTTCCCCGGTACTACGCCGGGCTCGGTCTCTTTACGTTCAGTATGCTCTCGTTCGTCTTCGCGGACAACCTGCTGATGGCCTTCATGTTCTTCGAGCTCGTCGGCCTCTGTTCGTTCCTGCTGATCGGCTTCTGGTTCCGCGAGGACGCCCCGCCGAGCGCCGCGAAGAAGGCGTTTCTGGTCACGCGCTTTGGCGATTACTTCTTCCTGATCGGTGTCGTCGGGATCCTCGCGACCTTCGGCACAGCCCAGTTCGCCGGCGAGGGCGCGTTCCCCCAACTGGCCCGCGAGGCCATCGAGGGTGGCGAGACGCTCTTTGGCTTTCCCGCCCAGACGTGGGTCACGATCCTCGGGTTGCTCGTTCTCGGTGGCGTGATCGGCAAGTCCGCGCAGTTCCCGCTTCACACGTGGCTGCCCGACGCGATGGAGGGTCCCACGCCGGTTTCGGCGCTGATCCACGCGGCGACGATGGTCGCCGCCGGGGTCTTCCTCGTCGCGCGGATGTTCGGTTTCTACGCCCTTTCGCCGACCGCGATGGGCATCATCGCCTTTACCGGCGGCTTCACGGCGCTGTTTGCGGCGACCATGGGCGTCGTCAAGGACGACATCAAGCAGGTGCTCGCCTACTCGACGATCTCCCAGTACGGCTATATGATGCTCGGGCTGGGCGTGGCGGGTTACGTCGCGGCGACCTTCCACCTGATGACCCACGCCTTCTTCAAGGCGCTGTTGTTCCTCGGCGCGGGTGCGGTCATCATCGCGATGCACCACGAACAGAACATGTGGAACATGGGCGGGCTCAAGGACGAGATGCCCGTGACGTACTACTCGTTCCTCGCGGGCTCGCTCGCGCTCGCGGGTATCCTGCCCTTTTCGGGCTTCTGGAGCAAGGACGAGATCCTCTACGAGGCGCTGATCGCCGGCCTCGAGAACCCGGTGTTGCTCGCCGCGTACGCGATGGGGCTGCTCGCGGTGTTCTTCACCGGATTCTATACGTTCCGGATGGTGATCCTCACCTTCCACGGCGAGCCTCGGAGCGACCACGCGGAACACCCGGTTCCGCTGGGCTGGAACACGAAAGTCCCGCTGGCGGTGCTCGGGATCCTCGCGACGGTCGCCGGGTTCGTCAACATGGTCCCGGTCGCGGAACTCACCGGCGCGGACATCACGTACCTCTCACACTGGCTCGACAGCGGGCCGGAGGAACTCGCCTACTCGACGTACACGACGACCGCAGAGGAGTTCGCACACATCCACCACGCCGACGTGGCGCCCTTTATCCCCGGTGCGATCGCGTTCGTCCTCGCACTGGCGGGGGCCGGCACCGCGATCGCGCTCTACCGAGGGCCCCATCCGGTGGCCCACACCGACAAACTCGGTAGCGCGAAGGACGTGCTAGCGGCGAACTACTATCAGGACGAGTATCAGGTCTGGCTCGCCGAGGGTCTGACCCAGCGTGTCGCCCGCGGCGCGGACACGTTCGATCAGGGTGTCGTTGACGGCGTCGTCAACGGCATCAGCAGCGTGAGCCTGCTCGGTAGCGGCCGGGTCCGCAGGCTCCAAAGCGGGGTCGTCACGAACTACGCGGCGCTGATCACGACTGCGCTGGTCGTGTTGCTCGTCGCCTTTGGCATCTACGGAGGTTGGTTCTAAATGTTGATCGAAGCACTCATCGCAGTCACGCTCGTCGCGGCGCTCGTCGTCTTCCTCATCCCGGAGGCGTACGCACCGCAGGTCGCGTTCGTCCTAAGCCTGCTTCCGCTCGCGGGCAGCCTCTACATGTGGACGCGCTTCGACGCGAGCGGGAACGCCCTGCTCGAAGGCAGCACCGTCGCGTTCGAAACCCAAGCCCAGTGGATCGCTCTCGATCCCTACGCGATCAACTGGCACGTCGGCCTCGACGGCGTGAGTTTCCCGCTGTTGGTACTTACGACCGTCCTCGTTCCGCTCGCGATCATGAGCGCGTGGACGCCCATTCAAGAGCGGATCTCGCAGTTCTACGGGCTGGTGTTGTTCATGGAGGCGAGCCTCATCGGCGTCTTCTCGACGCTCGATTTCTTCGTCTGGTTCGTCTTCTGGGAGGCCGTCCTGATCCCGATGTACCTGCTGATCGGCGTCTGGGGCGGCCCCCGTCGGAAGTACGCCGCGATCAAGTTCTTCGTCTACACGAACGTCGCCTCGCTGGTGATGTTCATCGGCTTCATCACGCTGGTGTTCGCGCTCGGGGACTCGGTGACGAGTTTCGGCATGGCCGAGATCACCCAGGCGCTCCACAACGGCGAACTCTCCGGCGTCGCAGGGCTCGGTCCCGATACGGTGGCACTGCTCTGCTTCGTCGCGATCTTCTTCGGGTTCGCGGTGAAGGTGCCGATCTTCCCGGTCCACACGTGGCTGCCGGACGCTCACGTCGAGGCCCCCACGCCCGTCTCCGTGCTGCTCGCTGGCGTGCTCCTGAAAATGGGGACCTACGCGCTGTTGCGCTTTAACTTCACGATGCTGTACGACGTCGCCGCCGCGCTGGCCGTCCCGATCGCCGCGCTCGGCGTCTTCAGCGTCATCTACGGCGCGATGCTCGCGCTGGCCCAACAGGACCTGAAACGGATCGTCGCCTATTCCTCGATCTCCTCGATGGGCTACGTCATCCTCGGGCTGGTCGCCTTCACCGTCTACGGGATCGGCGGGGCAACCTTCCAGATGGTCGCCCACGGGCTGATCTCGGGGCTGATGTTCATGGCCGTCGGCGTGATCTACAACGCCACGCACACGCGTATGGTCGGGGACATCTCGGGGATGGCCGACCGGATGCCGATCGCCGTCGGAATCCTGATCGCAGCCGCGTTCGGCTACATGGGCCTGCCGCTGATGGCCGGGTTCGCCGGGGAGTTCATGATCTTCCTCGGGGCGTTCCAGTCGACGGTGCTCCCGAGCGCGCCGATCTTCACAGCGGTCGCGATGTTCGGCATCGTGATCGTTGCGGGCTACCTGCTGTTTGCGATGCAGCGCACGCTGTTCGGCGAGTACCGACTCGCAACCGACTACGAGGTCACACGCGCGCCGCTGCACGACGTCGTGCCGCTGTTCGTACTGATCGGCCTCATCATCCTGCTGGGTGTCGATCCCGACATCTTCTTTACCATGATTCAAGACGCAGTTGACCCGCTCGCCGAACTCGGAGGTGGTCTCTGATGGTGACCGACGCCGGCACGTGGATCGCACTCGCGCCCGTCGTGGTGCTGGCAGTAACGTCGTTCGCGCTGTTCCTCCTCGACAGCGTCAACCCCGGAAAGACGAACAACGGGCTGCTCGCGGGTCTCTCGCTCGCGGGCGTCCTCGGGTCGCTTGCGGTCACCGTCTGGTACTTCTTTACCGGCGTCGGCCGCCCGGAGGGGCTCTCCTTGCTCGGCGATCAGGTGATCGTCGACGGCATGAGCCTCTTCTTTACGTTCATCGTCACGAGCGTGGCCGCGCTCGTCGTGCTGGCTAGCTACGACTACCTACACGACCAGCCCCACAAGGGCGAGTTCTACTCGCTGATCGTGCTCGCGGCGACCGGGATGGCCCTGATGGCCAACGCGAACAGCCTGATGACGGTCTTCATCAGTCTCGAACTCGCGAGCCTCTCCTCGTACGCGCTGGTTGCGTTTCTCAAGCACAACCGCGGCAGCGTCGAGGGCGGTCTGAAGTATTTCCTGATCGGGGCGCTCTCGTCTGCGATCTTCGTCTACGGGATCAGCCTCGTCTACGCGACGACGGGCTCGCTCCAGCTCGGTGCGGTCGCCGCGGGGATCGAGGAGACCGAGAACGTCGGTATCCTCGGCGTGGGCACGCTGATGCTGGTCGGCGGGTTCGCCTACAAGACCGCCTCGGTGCCGTTTCACTTCTGGGCGCCAGAAGCCTACGAGGGCGCGCCCGCACCCGTCAGCGCCTTCATCTCCTCGGCGTCGAAGGCCGCCGGCTTCGTGATCGCCTTCCGCGTGTTCGTCGAGGCGTTCCCCCTCGACGTCGTCGCCGGACTCGGGATCGACTGGGTGTTGATCTTTCAGGTGCTCGCGGTCGTGACGATGCTCGTGGGTAACTTCGCCGCGGCGCTACAGGAGAACGTCAAGCGGATGCTCGCTTACTCGTCGGTCGGGCACGCCGGCTACGTTCTGATCGGGCTGGCGGCGCTCGGTGGCGGCAACGACGCGGCCGTGATGGGTGCGGCGATGATGCACCTGCTGGTCTATGGCTTCATGAACACCGGCGCGTTCCTCTTTATCGCGCTCGCGGAATATCGCGGTGTCGGGCGCACCTTCGAGGACTACAACGGCATGTGGCGCCAGTCCCCGATCGCCTGCGCGGCGGTGACGGTGTTCCTCTTCAGCCTCGCGGGACTGCCCATCGGGGGCGGGTTCCTCTCGAAGTACGTCCTGTTCACGGCGGCCATCGGGGCGGGCTACTGGTGGCTCGCGGCGGTCGGCGCGCTCGCGAGCGCGCTGTCGCTGTTTTACTACTCCCGGCTGGTCAAGGCGATCTGGATCGAGGACCCGATTCGGGAACTCGACGTCTCGCGCCAGCCCGTCGGGCTGTACGCGGCGATCGTCGCCGCGGCGGTCATGACCGTCGCGCTGATTCCGGCGTTCCCGGTCGTCGACCTCGCACAGGCCGCCGCGGGCGCGCTGCTGGCCTGATCCCCGGGACGGTTTTTCACCCGCTGATACGATACGTTTTAGCGCGTCCATCGGGTACGACCACCGTATGGCCTCCCGATTGCTGTTGGGGTGTGGCGCCGGGACCGTCGGCCACGCGCTGATCGAGCGCGCCCGCGAACGGGCCGATCCGGTCCACGTCGTGACGCTCGACCCCGAACAGCGCGAGTTCCCCCAGCGGGACGTGACGATCACGGCGGCCGATCCCGCGGACCCGTCGGTACTCGCGGGGATCGACGGGCCGGTCGCGAGCGCCTTCATCGGGACGGATTCGCCGGAGCGAAACGTCGAGATCGCCCGGGCCGCAAGCGACGTCTTCACGTCCGTCCCGATCGTCGCCTTCGCGGGCCACGAGCCGACCGCCGCCGAACGCGAGACGCTCTCGGGACTGGTCGGGACGGTTCTTGACCCGACCGCCGCCCTTCGCGAGTACGTCGGCGAGACGGTCACCGGGCAGGCGGCCCAGCGCGCGCGCCACCTGCGATCGCTGATCGGCGACTGCGAGGGGGAACTGGCCGTGGTGCTTCACGACAACCCCGATCCCGACGCGATCGCCAGTGGCGTCGGACTCGCGACGCTCGCGCGCTCCTTTGGCGCGGAGGCCGGTGCGTACTACTTCGGCGAGATCTCCCATCAGGAAAACCGGGCGCTGATCAACGTCCTCGACCTCGACGAGGACCTCACCGAACTCGACGCGCCCGAAGACATCGCGGCGTTCGACGCGATCGCGCTCGTCGATCACTCGCTGCCCGGCGTCAACGACCGGCTTCCCGAGGACACCCCGATCGACATCGTGATCGATCACCACCCCTCCCCGGAACCGATCGAGGCCCGTCACCTCGACGTCAGAAGCGAAGTCGGTTCGACGTGTACCATGATCGTCGAGTACTTCGATACGCTGGAAGTCGAACCGTCGGAGGAACTCGCGACCGCCCTCCTGTTCGGGATCCGCACCGATACCGCGGACTTCTCACGGGGGGCAGACCGCCTCGATTTCGAGGCGGCCGAAACGCTGTTGCCCCGCGTCGACACCGACGTCCTCGATCAGATCGAACGGCCAATGATCAGTCAGGAGACTTTCGAGACGCTCGCGCGCGCGATCCGCAACAACCGAGTGAAAGGCGGCGTCTGTACGAGCTGTATCGGCCCCCTCCGGGACCGAGACGCTATCTCACAGGCTGCCGATCGCCTCCTGACCATGGAGGGGGTCGTCGCCACCCTCGTCTACGGGTTCGTCGACGGGACCATCTACATCTCGGCGCGGGCGCGCGGTTCGGAGCTCGATATCGGCGAAACCCTGCGCGAGGCGTTCGACCAGATCGGGAGCGCGGGCGGTCACGCGGGGATGGCCGGCGCACAGATCCCGCTCGGGTTCCTCGGCGAGGAGACCGAAAACGACGACGAACTGCTGACCGAGATCGTCCGCGAGGTGATCGACGAGCGCTTTTTCGAGACGCTCTCGGCGTACGGGCGCGGGGATGACCGCTCGGGCGACGAACCGGATCAGTGGCGCTCGACTCTCAGTGGGCGGTAGCGTGGGGTTTTTGCGAGACCCACCCGTCTGGAGGCCATGAACGTAGGCGTCAGCGACGGCAAGCCACGCGTCAACCAGTACATGACCCGCGACGTCGTGACCGTCTCGCCCGATGCGACCGTCGGCGACGTGGCCGTCCGAATCGCCGAGAGCGAGGAGCACAGCGGGTTTCCGGTCTGTGACGGCCGGCGCGTCGAGGGCTTTATCAGCGCCCGGGATCTCCTGCTGGCCGACGAGGACGAACCGATCTTCAAGGTGATGAGCACGGATCTGGTCGTCGCTCACCCCCGGATGAAAGTGACCGACGCCGCCCGCGTCATCCTACGTTCGGGGATCCAAAAGCTGCCGGTCGTCGACGACGCGGGCAACCTCGTGGGAATCATCTCGAACGCCGACGTGATCCGCAGCCAGATCGAGCGCGCTACCCCCGAGAAGGTGGGGAAACTGATCCGCACCCTCGAAAGCATCCACGATATCTCCGTCAGCGAAGAACACCGGACGATCTCGCTCGCCGATCTCGTTCCTACACAGGGGAAAGTCTACGCGGACGAACTCGAGGGACGGAAGTACGAACTCGAACACGGGCTGGCAGAACCGCTGGTCGTGATCGATGTCGGCGGCCGGCTGTTGCTCGCCGACGGCCACCATCGAGTCATGGCCGCCGACCGACTCGACATCGAGGAGATGGACGCCTACGTGATCGTCATCGACGACGACATCGAACTCGGAATGGAACGGACCGCCCGCAAGGAGGGGCTCACCTCCATCGGCGACATCACGGTGGTCGACTACGCGCGCCACCCGCTCGTCGAGACGACCGAGCGCCTCCAGTAGCTCGTTTTATACGCCGACCGGTCGATGGGTGGGTATGGCCCTCGCGGATCACGACATCGAATCGCGTCTGGCGGCGACCGTCACGGACCTCGATCCGAACGCCATCGACGGATCGACGGCCGACCTCGTCGAGCGAGCGTTCGTCGATACGGTCGGGGTGACCCTCGCGGGACTGTCGACCGATATCGGCCGGTCCGTCTCGCGGTGGCGTCCCGACGGCGGGTTGGTGGCGACCACCGAACGTGCCGAGCTGGACCACGCGCTCGCGCTGGGGGCGGCGGGCCACGCGCTCGACTACGACGACCTCTCGTGGGCGATCGACGGTCACCCGAGCGTCGTGCTGGTCCCGCCGATCCTCGCGCTCGCCGGCGAGACGGAGGCCAGCGGGCAAGAGGCGATCGCCGCCTACGTCGCAGGCTTCGAGGTCATGAGCCGGGTCGCCGCCCCGATCAGTCCCGCCCACTACGAGGACGGGTGGCACGCGACGGCCACCTTCGGGGTCTTCGGTGCGGCCGCCGCCGCGGCGTGGCTGCTCGATCTCGCTCCCGAGGAGACGAGGAACGCCCTCTGTATCGCCGCCTCGACGCCCGCCGGATTGAAACGGAACTTCGGCTCGATGACCAAGCCGATGCATGCGGGTTTTGCGGCCCGGTCGGGACTCACCGCCGCGATACTCGCGCGTGACGGGATCACCGCCGACGACGAGGCGATCGGCGGTGACGGCGGCTTTCTCGACCTGTACGGCGAGCGAAGCGAGGTCGAAGCGCCCGCGGGACGGTACATCGACGAGCGAGGGATCCACACCAAGGCCTACCCGTGTTGTTATTTCACTCATACGGCGATCGCCGCGACCCAGTCGCTCGCAGTGGAGCACGCGATCGACCCCGAGGACGTCGAGTCGATAGTCGTCGAGGCCTCGCAGGGTGCGGCCGACGCGCTTGCCCATTCGAACCCCGAAACGGGACTGGAGGCGAAGTTCTCGATGGAGTATGCCGTCGCGAGCGCGCTCGCGCGCGACCGGGTCGATCTCGCGACGTTCGAGGAGCCCGCGCTGTCGGATCCGACGGTCGAGGACCTCCGCGAGCGCGTCTCGTTTCGGACCGATCCCGACCTCGCCTACGACGCTCATACCTCCGTCGTCCGACTCGAAAGGGACGAGACCGTCGAGCGCCGACAGGAGAACCCGCCGGGCACGTACGGAAACCCGCTTTCGGAGGACCGCCAGCGCGCGAAGTTCCTCGACTGTGCGACCCGGACGATTCGTGAGGAACACGCCGAGGGACTGTACGAGGACCTCGACGGGTTCGCCGAAGTGGACTCGATCGCCACGGTGCTCGACGTCTCCGAGGCGCTCTGAGCGCGCCGTCGGAAATCGGCACGATCGACGCCATTCCGTAGGCGTATAGTTATGTAGCGGCTATTCGAGCCATGATCAATCGTGACACTGTGGAGCTGTCGGACCAACAGCGCCTCGTCCGGGATTCGATCCGCGAGATCTGTGCGGATTTCGACGCGACCTATTGGCGCGAGAAGGACCGCGAGGGAGAGTACCCACACGAGTTCGCCGAGGCGCTCGCCGAACACGGCTGGTTCGGCGCACTGATCCCCGAGGAGTACGACGGGGCGGGGATGGGCACGCCCGAGACGGTCGTCATGATGGAAGAGATCGCAGCCAGCGGCGGCGGGTTCAGTGCCGCCCAGTCGGTCCACGGTGGGATCTACAACTCCGTCTCGCTCGTCGAATACGCGAGCGAGGAGCTGAAAGCCGACCTGCTTCCGAAAGTCGCGGCCGGCGAGATGTCGATCCAGGCCTTCGGCCTCACCGAGCCCAATGCGGGCTCGGACTCGACGGCCATCGAGACCCGCGCGCGAAAGGAGGGCGACGAGTACGTGATCGACGGCCAGAAGATCTGGACCTCGCGGATCGACGCGAGCGACTACCTCGTGTTGATGGCCCGGACGACGCCACGCGCGGACGTCGAAAAGCGCACCCGCGGGATCTCGATGTTCCTCGTCGACATCGACGAGGCGCTCTCGAAGGGCACCCTCGAAGTCGAGGCGATCGAGAAGACTGCGAGCAACGCCGTCCACTCCTACGAGTGCTGGTTTGAGGGGCTTCGCGTCCCGGAAGAACGGCTCATCGGTGAGAAAGGCCGCGGGTTCTACCAGATGCTCGACGGGCTGAACGAGGAACGACTCGTGATCGCCGCCGAGTGCGTTGGATTGGGTGAGGCGGCTCTGGATGCGGGCGTCGAGTATGCGAACCAGCGCGAAGTCTTCGGCCGGTCCATCGGGACGAACCAGGCGATCCAGCACCCGCTCGCGGCGGCCTACGCACGGGTGCAAGCGGCCAAGGCCGTGGTCTACAACGGGGCGAACGCCGTCGGTTCGGAGGCCGGCGCGGATCTGGGCGCGCGCGCGAACGTCGCGAAGTACCTCGCGAGCGAGGCGGCCTTCGAGGCGGCCGACGCGGCCGTCCAGACCCACGGCGGGTTCGGAATCGCCCGCGAGTACGATGTCGAACGCTACTTCCGCGAGGCGCGCCTCACGCGGTTGGTACCGATCACCCAACAGCTCGCGCTCAACTTCCTCGGCGAGAACGCCCTCGGGATGGAGCGGTCGTACTGAGTTACTTCGTGGTGGCGACGGCGCGCTCGCCCTCGACTTCGGCGTCGTCGGTTCCGTCTTCTTCTGCTTCCATCCGATCCAGCTGGATGCAGTTCAGACAGGGGACGGTACGAAGCGGTTCTCCACAGTGTTGACAGCACCAGTCTGGATAGCGAACCATTAGTTAGTTCCTCATATCTGATATGTACTGAATAGATATATATCTTACTAGTTATTTTTGATTGACCAAAACAGGTAACACGCACCGGGAGAGCTATTGACTACGATGGTCGATTATGACAGTTTGGTGGCGGACTTCGAGTGGGACGTTCCCGAGGAGTACAACCTCCCGGCGGTGATCGAATCCCACGGCGAGTCGTTCGGCGACCGGGTCGCACTCGAGTTCCGCAACGAGGCCGGAGATCGGACCGAACGTACCTACGGCGACCTGCGTGGGGACATGAACCGGTTCGCGAACGCGCTCGCCGAGCGCAGGATCGGAAAGGGGGATCGTGTGTTGTTGCTCCTTCCACGACACCCCGACGTCTTCGCGATCCAACTGGGGGTACTGAAACGTGGCGCGCTCGTGGTCCCCTGTTCGTCGATGCTCGCCCCGAAGGACATCGAGTATCGTGCGACCGACTGCGAGGCGACGGGGATCGTCTGTGACGCCTCGCTGCTCGAGATGGTCGAACCCGTTCTCGAGGAGACGCCCCTCGAGACGCTCGTCGCTCTGGACGGCGATACGAGCGGCGACCTCGACGGGGGCGCGACCTTCGACGCGTTCGAGGGTGACTGGGCGTCGTTTACCGACCTCGTCGCGGCCGAAGAGGGCCACCACGACGGGCCCGCACTCGGGGCCGCGGACCCGATGTCGATCAACTACACCAGCGGGACGACCGGCCAGCCGAAACCCGTCCTCCACCGCCACCGCTGGATGCGGTGTTTCGAACTCGTCAACGGACCCTACTGGTGGGGAATCACGGCCGAAGACGACCTCGAGGACGAACTCCTGTGGGCGACCACCGGAACCGGGTGGGCGAAGTGGTTCTGGAGCCCGGTCGGCGTCGGTCTGACCACCGGCGCGAGGCAGTTCGTCTATGGGGGCGCGTTCGACCCGGAGCGCTTTCTCGAACTCCTCGAAGAGGAGGGCGTCACACGGCTGTGTGCGGTTCCGACGCAGTACCGGATGTTCTCGCAGACGGACCTCGGGGCCTACGACCCCGCGCTCCGGGAGGCGGTCTCGGCGGGCGAACCGTTGAACCGCGATCCGATCGCGGCCTTCGAGGAGGCCTTCGGCGTGACGCCCCGGGACGGCTACGGGCAGACCGAGACGGTCGCGCTCGTCACCAACTACCCCGGGATCGAGGTCAAGCCCGGGAGCATGGGCAAGCCGGCACCTGGGATGGGGACGACGATCATCGACCCGGACGAAGAGCGGGAGGTCGAACCGGGCGAGATCGGCGAGATCGCCGTTCCGGTCGACTGTCCGGGGATCTTCGACGGCTACTTCGAGCGCCCGGACCTCGACGAGCGGACGTTCGCGGGCGAGTACTACCGGACCGGGGATCTGGCCTCCCGTGACGAGGAGGGCTACTTCTTCTTCGAGGGGCGGGCCGACGACATCATCATCTCGGCGGGCTACCGGATCGGCCCCTTCGAAGTCGAGGACGCCCTGATCGAACACGAGGCGGTCACGGAGGCCGCCGCGGTGGCGAGCCCCCACGACGAGCGGGGCAATGTCGTCAAGGCCTACGTCGTGTTGGCCGACGGCTACGAGGGGAACGAGGACCTCACCGAGGAGATCCAGGCCGTCGTCAAATCGGAGACGGCCCCCTACAAGTACCCCCGCCGGATCGAGTACGTCACCGAACTCCCGAAGACCTCGAGCGGGAAGATCCGCCGGATCGAACTCCGAAAGCGAGAACGGGCCTGAGTCGGCTCCCAGCGACGGCTGGACCTCCGTTCGACCGACGGAACATTAATACCTAACGATGATGAAAGACAGGACAATGTACGACGAGGAGGACCTCGACGCGATCCGAACCGAGAGGGAGCGCTGGGAGACCGAGACCCTCGACCCGGTCCTCGGTCGTCACGGCGAGCGAAAGGAAGACTTCGCGACCGTCTCGAACCTCGAGGTCGATCGCCTCTACACCCCCGCGGACGTGGCCGATATCGACTACGAATCGGACCTTGGCTATCCGGGCGAGGAACCCTACACCCGCGGGGTCTATCCGACGATGTATCGGGGCCGGACGTGGACCATGCGACAGTTCGCGGGCTTTGGCACTGCAGAGGAGACCAACGAGCGCTTTCACTACCTGATCGACGAGGGCCAAACCGGGCTCTCGGTGGCCTTCGACATGCCCAGTCTGATGGGCAAGGACTCGGATGACCCCCTCTCGGAGGGCGAGGTCGGCAAGGAGGGCGTCGCCGTCGACACGCTGCGGGACATGGAGGTGCTGTTCGCCGGGATCGACATCGGGGAGGTCTCGACCTCCTTTACGATCAACCCCTCGGCGGCGGTGATCTACGCGATGTACGTCGCGCTTGCGGACCAACAGGGCGTGCCCCGCGAGGAAGTGAGGGGAACCCTCCAAAACGATATGCTCAAGGAGTTCATCGCCCAGAAGGAGTGGGTCGTCCCGCCGGAGCCCTCGCTCGGGGTGGTCACCGACACCATCGAGTTCGCCGTCCAGCAAACCCCGCGGTTCAAACCCGTCTCGATCTCGGGTTATCACATCCGTGAGGCGGGCTCGACGGCCGTTCAGGAACTCGCCTTCACCCTCGCGGACGGCTTTGCCTATGTCGAGGACTGTCTGGAACGCGGCCTCGATGTCGACGCCTTCGCGCCCCAGCTCTCGTTCTTTTTCAACTCGCACAACTCGATTTTCGAGGAGGTCGCGAAGTACCGCGCGGGACGACGGATCTACGCGAGGATCATGGACGAGTGGTACGGCGCGGAGGACCCCCGTTCGAAGCAGATGAAGTTCCACACGCAGACCGCAGGCCAGTCCCTTACTGCTCAACAGCCCCTGAACAACGTCGTGCGCGTCACAATCCAGGCGCTCGCGGGCGTCTTCGGGGGCACTCAGAGCCTCCATACCAACTCCTTCGACGAGGCGCTTGCCCTCCCGAGCGAGGAGGCCGTGCGGGTCGCACTCAGGACCCAACAGATCATCGCCGAGGAGTCTGGTGCGGCCGACACCGTCGATCCCCTCGGCGGAAGTTTCGCCGTCGAGGCGCTGACCGACGAGACCGAACGCCGGACGATGGAGTACCTCGAGGAGATCCGCGAGATGGGCGAGGGGTCGGTCCGAGATGGCGTTCTGTGGGGGATCTCCGAGGGCTACTTCCACCGCGAGATCCAGGACGCATCCTACGAGTACCAAGAACGCGTCGAACAGGGCGAGGAGGTCGTCGTCGGGGTAAACAGCTACACCCTCGAAGAGGACACCAGCCCGGACGTCCTTCACGTCGACGAACAGGCCGCCGCAGAACACCAGACCGAGCGCCTCCGGAAAGTCAAAGCCGAACGCGACGACGGGACGGTCGAGGCCCACCTCGACTCGATCCGAAAGGCTATCCGCGGGGACGAAAACGTCATGCCCCCCATCGTCGACGCCGTCAAGGCCTACGCGACGATGGGCGAGATCATGGCCGTCTTCGAGGCCGAACACGGCTCCTATCGGGAGACCGTCGGACTGGCCCGGTAGCTCGCCAACCGATCACTCGGCGTCGGATCCCCCGGCGGCGGCTTCCAGTACTGTGAGTCGGTCCTCGAAGTACGCCGGCGCGTCCCGGTCGGCCTCGAACTCGACGACGCGTTCCATGGCCTCCCGGCCGTCGTCCACGTTCGAGCGCAGATCTCCCGCGAGTGCGTCGTAATCGTCCGCTAATTCGCGAAACGCCTCCATTCGGGCCTGTTTGGTCCTGACGAGTAGTTGTTGTCTCTCGACGTCCGACTCCATCGCCTCGATCCCCTCGAGGTCGACGTCGTCGTCCGGACCCTCTGTGGACTGCGGCGTCGCCGGTCCCGCAGAGCGCTCGTCGAGGCGCGCGCGGATCTCTTCGGTCTTCGCGTCGATCTCCGCGAGCAACTCGTCGGCCTCCGTGACCATCGTCTCGACGCTGCCCCGGAGGAGACCCGCCTGTGTCCGACAGTACTCGACGAACTCCTCGGTCGTCGGCGCCGAGCCGTTCTCTCCCGTCATGTTCGAGTGTTGGCTCGGTCTCCGGATATCAGTTGGGACGACCGCCTTCGACGAAAACGTATATCACGATTTGTGATAAAAGTCCGGCGAGGTATGCACAAGCCACTGCTGACGACCGACTTTTTAGACCGGGCACGCAGGCACTACGGTGACCAGGAAGCCGTGGTGGCGACCACGGGGGAGCGATTCACGTACGGGGAACTCGGCGACCGGGTCGATCGGCTCTCGGCGGCCCTCGCAGAGCGGGGGATCGAGAAGGGCGACCGGGTTGCGGTGCTTGATCCCAACACCCACTACCACCTCGAGGCGGCCTACGCGATCATGCAACTGGGGGCGATCCACACGCCGCTGAACTACCGGCTGGTCCCCGAGGACTTCGAGTACATCCTGAACGACGCGGGGGTGAAAGCGGTCATCGCCGATCACGAACACGCCGGAAAGATCGAACCGATCCGCGGGTCGGTCCCGACCGACCTCTACATCTCGAACGATGCGAACGCCACCGACGGCGACTGGGTGGATTTCGACGCCCTACTTTCGGACTCGACCGGCGAGTACGACCGCCCCGAGATGACGGAAGACGAGGTCATCACGATCAACTACACCTCGGGGACCACGGGCGACCCGAAGGGGGTCTGTCGGACCCACCGGACCGAGACGCTCCACGCGTATCTCGTCAGCCTCCACCAGGAGATCCGCGACGACGACGTTTATCTGTGGACGCTGCCGATGTTCCACGTCAACGGTTGGGGGCATATCTACGCGATCACGGGGATGGGTGCGAAACACGTCTGCACCAGAGGAATCGACGCCGAGTGGATCCTCGAGACCATCAGGACCGAGGACGTCTCGTATCTGTGTGCCGCCCCGACTGTGTTGAACATGCTGATCGAGCGCTACGAGGAGACCGGCGAGGGGACCCAGGGGTCCAATCCCGTCCGGGCGGCCACGGCGGGCGCCGCGCCGCCCGAGGCGACCATCCGGACCGTCGAGGACGAGTTCGGCTGGTATCTCAAACACGTCTACGGCGCGACCGAGACCGGCCCGCTGATCACGACCTCTGACGCGAGACGGCTGTTCGATCCCGACTCGACGGATCGCTTCGCGATCAAGAAGCGACAGGGGCTTGGCTATCTCGGAACCGAGATCCGCGTCGTCGACGACGAGGGCGAGGACGTCCCCCGCGATGATGCCACCATCGGCGAGATCGTCGTCCGGGGTAATCAGGTGATGGAGGGCTACTGGGAGAAACCCGATGCCACGGAGGAGGCCTTCTCGGATCGGATCGAGGGGTACTACCACACCGGCGACTTGGCCGTGGTCGACGAGCACGGGATGATCTCGATCCAAGACCGCAAGAAGGACATCATCATCTCCGGGGGCGAGAACATCTCCTCGATCGAACTCGAGGACACCCTCTTCGAGCATCCCGCCGTGGCCGACGCCGCGGTAATTCCCGCGCCGAGCAAGAAGTGGGGTGAGACTCCGAAGGCGTTTCTCGTCCCCGCGAACGGCGATCCCGACAGTCCGGGCGCGAGCGCCGAGGAGATCACCGAGTTCACCCGTGAGCGACTGGCGGGCTATAAGGTCGTCCACGAGATCGAGTTCGTCGAGGAACTCCCCACGACCGCTACCGGGAAGATCCAGAAGTTCGAACTGCGCCAGCGCGAGTGGGACGAGGAAGACCGGATGGTCGGCGAGGGGTAGTCGACCGGATTAGGTCACTCGACCGACGAGGCGTATCGTACCCCGAGTAAGAGCACCCCGAGCAAGAGGGCGATCGTCACCGACCCGTAGACGGCCAGACCGATCGGCGTCGGCGGGATCGGGATCACGCCGAGCAGTGCGACCGACCGGAGGTCCTCGACGATGGAACCGAGGAGAAACCCCATGATACCTGCGAAGACGACCAACCCGACGTAGATCGCCACGACGACCCGATGGCCCGAGACGCGCGATCCGGCGGTAGCTGATTCGCTCACGGCGGGGGTTCGGCCGGCGAAGCGATGAGGCTTTCCCTCCACCGATCCGACTGGGGATATGCTCGACAGGGAGCTCACCGAAAAGGAGCTACTGGCGATCGTTCTGGGCGGTATCGCCGTACTGATGGCCGTCACCGCCGTGGTTATCGTTACGACCGGGTAGCGACGAGCCGGTTTGTCGGTCTCCGACTCGAATCCGGGCGTCGAAAAGGAAAAAGCGGTTCTTTACTCGCGTTCGCCGCCGTCGGTCATCGCGGTGTCATCGTCAGGTTCGCCGCCGTCAGCGAGTCGGGTTTCGAGTTGGTGTTCGAACCACGCCCACTCGTGGGAAACCATTCCGTCTTCCTTGAGGTTCCACGGGTCGCCGCTCTCGACACGGGGCCCTTCGAGCCACGACTGGATGATGTTCCACAGGAAGACGACCCCGCCGATGAAGATGAGAAACGCCCCAACCGTCGTGGCCTGATGGAGGGTCGCGTACTGGGGCAGGTACTCGGCGTACCGACGGGGCATCCCGCCGTAGCCAAGCAGGATCATCGCGAAGAAGGTCACGTTCGTCCCGATAAAGGAGAGCCAGAAGTGGATCAGCCCGAGCGAGCGCTGGTACATCCGGCCCGTCATGAGCGGGAACCAGTAGTAAACGGCCGCAAAGAGCGCAAAGCCGATCGCGCCCATCACGATATAGTGGAAGTGTCCGACGACGTAGTAGGTGGCGTGAAGTACGGCGTCGACGGGGATGGAGGCGAGGAACACGCCGGTGACCCCGCCGATGATGAAGTTCGAGACGAAACCGAGACAGAACAACATCGGCACCGTCAGGCGCAGACGGCCCGACCACAGTGTCGTGATCCAGTTAAAGACCTTCACTGCGCTCGGCACCGCGATCGCGAGCGAAACCGCCATGAACGCCGAGCGGATCCGGGGATCGATACCCGTCGTGAACATGTGGTGGGCCCACACGCCAAACGAGAGCACGCCGATGGCGAGCGTCGAGTAGACGACGAACTTGAACCCGAAGAGCTTGCGGCCTGCAAACCGGGGCAGGATCAGGCTCACCAGCCCCATCGGGGGCAACACGAGGATATAGACCTCGGGATGGCCGAAGAACCAAAAGAGGTGCTGATAGAGGATGTACCCGCCACCCTCGGTGGTGAAGAAGGTCGTCCCGAGGTTCCGGTCGAGCAGCAACATGAGCAACACGCTGCCCAACAGCGGGAATGCAAAGAGGATCAATCCCGACTGGGTAAGCATCGTCCATGAGAAGATGTCGAGTCGCTCCCAGCCGACGTCGGGGGCACGCTCGGTGAAGATGGTCGCGATGAAGTTGATCGCACCCAGCGTGGCGCTGATTCCCGAGAGGTGCAGCCCGAGTAACATGAAGTCGACCCCGAGTGCACTCTGATCAAGCGACAGCGGCGGGTACATCGTCCAGCCGGTCTGGGCGGGTTCGATCCCGACGGCCATCAGGAGAAACGGCGCCCAGATCAGCGACCCGGCGACCGGAAGCAACCAGAAGGCAATGGCGTTGATCCGGGGAAAGGCCATGTCGTCGGCCCCGATCAAAAGCGGGAGGACGTAGTTACCGAACGCGGCGATCATCGGCGTCCCGAACAGGAACAGCATCGTGATCCCGTGGCTCGTCATCAGGGCGTTGTACGTCGTCGGGTCCATGAGGACCGTCGTCGGCGAGAACAGTTCGGTCCGCATCAACGCGACCGTCACCCCTCCCCATACGAGCGCAAACGTACCGAAGATCGCGTAGAGGATCCCGATGTCCTTGTGATCGACCGTGGTGAGCCAGCGGATGAGTCCGCCGGGTTTTTCGTGTGTTCCGTGCGCGCTGTCGTCGACCGCACGCCCACCCCCACTGGCGAGCGGCGTGTACGAACGCCAGTCCTCGATGCGGGCGATCCACCCTGCGACGATCAACAGGAGGAGCCCCATCAGGACGGTCAAGGCTATTTGCCCGTCTACCTGCATACCCGACTCTCAGTAACGGAGCGTAATGAAAGGTTAGGTTCCGCCCGTCGTGGAGAATCGCCCGCAGCGACGCCGCCCGCGGAGTTAGATGCGCTTTGCGGTCGCGTACGTCAGGTGCAGGAGTCCCCAGATCATACTGATGATGATCGTCAACATGTAGATGCTCATCAGCGATCCGTCCTGCCACCCGCTCGGGGTCGCGACGACGTACAGGACGAGAAAGAACATTAGAATGGCAAACGGCACCAGGTTCACCGTCGAGTCGAGCAGCGTCTCCTTGTTGAAGACGCGGTCGTCGAGCAGTCGGCTCATACCCGCCCTTCCCGGTCGGCGATCAAATAGCTAGTGGTTCTCCCTACAGCGGCGAGGCACGTCCCGCGAGCACGCGCCCAAGCAACGACCCACCCATACACATCAGTCCCGCGATCGCGATCGAAATCGCCCGAAACCCCAGATCGAGCGCCCCGCCGCCGCCAAGCGGGTAGATCGCCGTCAGGACGACCCCGACGATCGCGAGGACGAGCCCGAGCGCGCCGACGGCGGGCCAAGGCGTCTTTGCGTACCCCGACTCGCTCAGGATCCCGCCGAGGCTGCCGACGAGCAACAACAGTCCCCCCACCGCGATCGCGATAAGATCCAGAAAGACACCCACCTCCGCGAGCGCCAGCCCAAGCGCGACGAACAGCGGCCACGGGCTGGCCTTGCGGTGTCGGTCGCTCAACCCCGATTGCTCTTCCATGCCCCGACTAGCGGCCAGTCGACCGAAAACCCATCGAACTAGCCGACGAAGAGATACAGGTACAGGAACCCGAAGTAGACGAGGAGAAGCGCCGCGAGCGCCTTCAGCCGGAACCGCTTCATCTCCTCGGTCTCGCCCCGATAGACTTCGACGAAACGCTCGCGGTCGGACTCCGAAAGCACCTCCGGGTGGTCGAGGCCGAGATGGAGGGTGACGTACTCCGTGCGCGCGAATGGCCGGCCACACTCCGGGCAGGTGGCCGGGGCCTCGTCGGCTCGCTCGAAGACCGGTGCTGACATACCCGGCGGTTGTCCCCGATAGCGGTTGTAGGTTCCGGACCGTCGGCGCGGTTGGGAGCCTTTTTGGTAATCGACGCAGAACCCAGAGTTATGACCGTTTCCGAAGACTCTGGCGACGACCACGGCCACCACCTGCCGGCCGTCGAAGACTGGCCGAAGGGCTTTGGTGAGGCCAGTTGGTGGCCCTTCATCGCCGCGATGGGGGCCTCGGGGATCTACATCGGGGCCGCACTGTTCATCCTCGCGATGGGCGAACTACCGCTGCAGCCGCTCGTCGGCGGCGGGCTCGTTCTCGCGAGCGTCATCGTATTCCTCGTCGGGCTGTATGGCTGGGTCTACCACGCGTTCATCAAGGCGTTCTGGCAGGGTGACGGTCACGGCAACAGCGGCCTTCGCTGGGGGATGGTCCTGTTCTTGTGCACCGAAGTCGCGACCTTCGGTGCGCTGTTCATCTACTACTTCCAGATCCGGATCGCCAGTTGGCCGCCCGCCGACTTCGAGGTGATTTCGGGACCGCTCGTCGCCGGCACCGTCGCGCTGGGCTCGATCGAGATCCCCATCATCAGCGAGATCGTCCTCGCGAACACGCTCATCCTGATACTGAGCAGCGGGACGATCCACTGGGCACACTCCCAGTTGCTGAAGGACAACCGCCGGAACTTCATCCTCGGCCTCGGAGCGACCCTCCTGCTCGGCGTGATCTTCCTCTTCGGCCAGAGCTACGAGTACTACGAGTTCATCGTCCACGAAGGGTTCACGCTGGCCGCCGCCCAGGAGGCGCTGTACGCCAGTGCCTTCTACGGGCTGACCGGCCTGCACGGGCTGCACGTCTCGATGGGTGCAGTGCTCATCGCCATCGTCTTCGTGCGCGCGCTCTACGGCCAGTATTCGGCCGAACGCCACACTTCGGTCTCGACGGTCTCGATGTACTGGCACTTCGTCGACGTCGTCTGGATCTTCCTCGTCGCCGTGCTGTACCTCGGCGCGGTCGTCTGAGGCGTCGTTTCGCTTCCGTAGGCGAGCGACAGACCGACTGATAGACGGCAACGCTTGGAGCGGTCACGACGGGTGGCGATGACTATTGAGGACCAGTGGAGTGCTCGCGTATGTCCGGGCGCCCTCTCGATAGCAGTGTGAACGTTCGATCAGACGGTGTCGTTTGAGCCGTTTCTCTCGGGGTAGCTCTTAGAGACGATCCAGTCGGTCAGTATGTGCTCTTACCGGTCGAACTCGACCCGGTGTATGGACTGAATCCGGAGGTCGTCTAGCTCCGTCGTCTCTCCTGTTTGTGTCGATAGCCACCTCGTTACCACGGCAACCGACGCCGATGCGCGGTGCCGGTCGACGGGCCCGGAATGCGAGAGGGCGTTCGCTCTCGACTGTCGCGGTTGTTTCAACCGAGGCAGGGATCGCGAGACGAAGCCGAACGGACGAGAACGGGGAGCGACACTGTGACGAAAGAGTGGCCCAGCAGGCGTTGCAGTGTCGCCACGGCAACTGCGGGACTACGAGATCCGGGAGACGGGCCCGACGGACTGGCCGCACTAGATGCTCGGCATCATAGGTGATTACGGTCGTGACGACGCGTCCGAACCGAACATCGCGTGGACTCCGAAAAAGAATCCGGATCCTCTCGGACTGGAAACGGCCCTACTGGCCGCCGGTCTGGTTGCCGCTACTTGCGTTGCCACCGGCCTGTTCGCTCGCGTTGCCGCCACCGCTCTCGTTTCCGGCCTGGCTCTCGTTACCGCTTGCCTGTTCGCTCGTGTTGCCTCCGGCTTGCTGGTCGCCGCTCTGTCCGCTTTCGTTACCGCCGCCGGCTTGGCTCTCGTTGCCGCCCTCAGCGCTGGCCTGTTGCTCCTGGACCCACTGCTGGTACTCGTCCTCGCTCACCGCGTTGATGGTGAAGTACATGTTCGAGTGGCCCACGCCACAGTACTTCGAGCAGTAGCCCTGGTACTCGCCTTCCTCGTAGACTTCGGTCTTCACCATGTTTCGCTGGCCGGGGTTGGCGTCCTGTTTCAGCCCGAGATCGGGAACGTGAAACCCGTGTATGTAGGAGTTTTGCTCGGCATCAGCGCCCACGTTGAAGTAGATCTGGGTGTCGGTCGGGATCGTCGCCTGGCCGGTCGTCTGGATGCCCTCGTCCTGGTAGTTGAAGTTCCAGCCGTAGTTGAACGCGACGACCTCGATCTCGACGTCGGCCTCGTCGGGCACGTCGTCGTTCTGGGCGGTGATGAAGGGATCGGCCATCACCTGATAGGACGCCAGCCCGACGAACAGCAACACGATCGCGGTCGCGACCGTCCACGTGATCTCCAAGCGACGGTTCTCCTGGGTCGGTTTGGGGTCGTCGTTGTTCCGGAACTTGAACACCGCGTAGATCAGGATCGCCTGCACCAGGATCGTGATCGGGATCGCGGCGTACAGGAGCGCGTTGTTCAGGTTGCCGATGAGTTGATCGTTGATAGAGGTCTGCGCCGCGGCGGGCTCTGCAACGAGCGCGAACAGCCCGAGACAGAGGATCCCCACGAGGGCGCGCCGGCTCCGTTCCATACCGCGTCCTTTGTGAGGGCGAGCATAAATGTGTGCGTTTTCGAGCGGGGGCGGTCACATCGCGGCCTCTAAGTACGCCCGCTCCAACGATTACCTAGACGTGTCCACGGAATCGCTTGGCGACGGATCCCGGTCTCTCGGCGTGCTCGCCGCGACCGCGATGGGGGCGTACCTACTGGTGATCGCGGGCGCGACGACCGCGCTCACCGACGCCACCGCCGCGTGTTCGACGTGGCCCGCCTGCAACGGCGGGTATCCCTTTACGGGTGCCGCGGTGACCATCGCCTGGACACACCGACTGCTTGCGGCGCTGGTCGGGGTCGGCGTCCTCGCGAGCGCCGTCGTCGGCTGGCGAACCGGTTCGACGCGGATCCGCACGGCTCTCGGGATCCCCGCCGTCCTCTACCCCGTCCAGATCGGGATCGGCGCGGTCGTCGCAACGACCGGCGCACCCCCGATGGTGTCGGCGCTCCACCTGCTGATCGGGACGGCCATCTTCGGTGGCCTCTTGCTCGGTCTGGCGTGGTCGCTCGAACGGCGGTTCCCGACCCGCGAACGCGACGAACCGCTCACGAAATCGCCCCCCACCGAAGCGACCCCGGAGTCCGCAACGCCACGACCGACAGGCGGGTTGCGTGCGACCCTGGGCGCGTACTACAGCCTGATGAAGCCGCGGCTGATGTGGCTGCTCTGTCTGGTCGCGGCCGCGGCGATGACGCTTGCGGCCGGTCCGAACCTCCCGGTCGTCACCATCGTCGCCACCCTTCTGGGTGGCGTACTCGCCATCGGCGCGAGCGGTACCTTCAATCACGTACTCGAACGCGACGTCGACCAGCGGATGAAACGCACCGCCGACCGCCCGCTCGCGACCGAGATCGTCCCGGTGAGCCACGCGCTGGCGTTCGGTGCGCTCCTGGGGCTCGCTTCGCTCGGGACCTTCTACGTCTTCGTCAACGCGCTCGCGGCCCTGCTGGGACTGACCGCGATCGTCTTCTATAGCGTGATCTACACGCTGGTTCTCAAACCGAACACCGTCCAGAACACCGTCATCGGCGGTGCGGCGGGCGCGTTGCCCGCCTTGATCGGCTGGGCCGCTGCGACGGGGGAGATCGGCCTGCCGGCGCTCGTGCTCGCTGGCGTGATCTTCTGTTGGACGCCCGCGCATTTCTACAACCTCGCGCTCGCGTACAAGGACGACTACGCCCGCGGCGGGTTCCCGATGATGCCCGTCGTTCGTGGCGAGCGCCTCACCAGAAAACACATCGTCTACTATCTGGGCGCGACGCTGATCGCCGCGAGCCTGCTCGCCGCGGTTGACACGCTGGGCTGGCTTTTCGCTGCGACCAGCGTCGTTTTCGGGGCGATCTTCCTGCGGGAAGTGATGGCGCTGCACCGCGAACAGACCCGCGAGGCGGCAATGCGCTCGTTCCACGCCTCGAACGCGTATCTGGGCGCGCTGCTGTTCGCCATCATCGTCGACGCGCTCGTGCTATGACTCGAACCGATACGCTCTCTTTCGACGCGCTCCCCGAACGCTTCCGACCGCGGACCGCGACGCTGCTGTACGGGGGCCTGCTGGTCAACACCGAACTCGCCGTTCTGTTGGTCTATCACCTCCTCGCTGACGTCCGCGTCGATAGCGTCTTCGCGGTCGTCTACCCCTTCATCTGGATCAACGTCGGGCTGTGGGCCATCGTGCGGACGAATCCCGACCCGCGCGCACCGCGCCACCGGTATCTCGCGGGTGTCGTCGCCGGGGGTTACCTCCTCGCGCTGTTCGTGCTGGGGGGGCTGCTCTGGACGGGGGTTCCACAGCTCCCCACCGGGGTCGACGTCTCGATGCCCTCCCCGGGGATCGGACCCGTCGTCTCGTATAACGGCCCGCTTGTCCGCGCGACGTTCGTTCCGTTCCTCGTCGTCGGCTACCTCGCCCTCTCGTATCTCGTCTACGCGACCCTGATCGACGCCGCGGGCTCCGCGATCGGCGGCGTCATCGGCCTCTTTTCGTGTTTCTCGTGTGTCTGGCCGCTGATCGCGCCGATCTTCGTCGGCGCGTTCGGCAGCGCGGGGACCGCGGTGGCTACGAGCCTCCAGTCGTACGTTGCCGGTACTGCGATCTTCCTCGTCACTATCGTCCTGCTGTACTGGCGGCCGTTCAAGCGCGAGCACGGGGGCGATGACGGCGAGAACTCCGAGGAGCGCTGGCGGCGAAAACGACGAGAACGTCGCGGTTAGTGACCGAAGCGCCGCCCCTCTTCCTCGTAGCGCGCGTCGTCGATCCGTGCGCGCTGCTGGTCCGAGAGCTCTACTTCGACCGCTCCGACGTTCTCCTCGAGTTGGCCGGTCGTGCGCGCGCCGACGATCGGCGTACACGAGAACGCCTCTTGGTCCATCAGCCAGCGCAGTGAGACCTGGGCGGGGGTCGCGCCCTCCTCGTCGGCGACCGCGCGGATCTCCTCTAAGACCTGCCAACCGCGCTCGGAGACGTAGTAGTCCTCGAAGCGGTCGTCGAGGTCCGCGCGCGAGCCCTCGGGGCCGACGACCTCCTCGCCCTCGCGTTCGTACTTGCCGGTGAGGAATCCGCCCGCCAGTGGCGAGTACGGACAGACCGCCAGATCCTGATCGGCCGCCACGTCGAGGTAGTCCGCGACGTCGTCGCGATACGCCGCGTGAAAGAGCGGCTGGGTGACCTCGAAGCGCTCGAAGCTGTTGACCTCGCTCTTCCACAGCGCCTTCGTCAGCTGCCAGGCGGCCATCGTGCTCGCGCCGAGGTAGTTGACCTTGCCCTTCTCGACCAGCGTATCGAGCGCGGAAAGCGTCTCCTCGATGGGCGTGTCCTCGTCGAAACGGTGGACGTAGTACAGATCGAGGTAATCAGTACCGAGCCTGTCCAGCGTGCCCTCGACCTGTGCGCGGATGTGCTTGCGTCCCAGCCCCGAATCGTTCGGCCCGGGTTCTCCCCAGCCGTCAAAGGGGAAGTAGACCTTCGAGGCGAGCACGAAGTCCTCGCGGTCGTGCTCGGCGAGCCACTCGCCGATGTACTCCTCGCTGGTCCCGTTGGGGGTGCCATAGACGTTCGCGGTGTCGATGAAGTTGACACCGTGCTCCCAGGCCGTATCGAGGAGGTCGTGGGCTTGTTCTCTGTCGGTTTCGACGGTGCCGTTGCTCTCCTTGCCGAACCGCCAGGTGCCGAAACAGAGTTCCGAGACTTGCGTGCCCGTCGATCCGAGGCTGTGATACTCCATACGTCCCCTGTCGGCGCGATCACCTAAACGCTCACCGTCCCGGCCAACGCTTCGGGTTCGGGCGACTGCATCCGCGCAAGCGCCGACGTAGACGAATATATATTGAGGGGTCGAAACGCTCTATTAACATTCGTATCAAATTCAATACCTCAGTCCTGCCGGCAACGATACCACCATCGGCAACGAGGCTCCCACGTAGCACGGTCTCGGCGTGACTCACGGTTCGGAGCGCCGACGGCTACCCGTACTTAGATATATAGATATTGTCGAATATATATTACTCATAGCATGGTATTTCCCGTATCCGTCGAATGGGTTACGTGATGGCAGACGATCCAAGCAAGACTCGTGTCGAAGCGGTATCGCGCCGGGAGCTCCTTGCGACCGGAGGGGCGGCCGTTGCGATCTCGATCGCTGGGTGTAGCGGTGGAAACGGGGGCGAGGGTGGCAACGGGTCCGGTGGCTCGTCGAGCGGCAATGGTTCGGGTAGCGGCTCGGTTTCGGGTCAGGTTATCATCGCCGGTAGCAGTACCGTCTACCCGATCTCGCAGGCGATGGCCGAGGAGTTCCAGCGGGAGAACCCCGACGTCAACATCTCGGTCGACTCGACCGGGACCGGTGGCGGCTTCGAGAACGCGTTCATCCCCGGCGATTCGGACATCAACGGGGCCTCGCGAGAGATCAGCGAGGAGGAACAGCAGGCCGCCGAGGAGAACGACATCACCCCGATCGAGATGCAGGTCGGTAGCGACGCGCTGACCTTTGCGGTCAACAACAACGCCGACTGGGTCGATTGTGTCACCTTTGAGGAGCTCGCCCAGATCTGGGGCCCTAACGGCGCCCAGCAGTGGTCCGACGTCCGCGACGACTGGCCGGACCAGCCCTTCGAGCTCTACGGCCCGGCGACCACCTCCGGTACCTTCGACTTCTTCACCGAGACCGTCATCGGTGAGGGAGGCTCGCACCGCTCCGATTACGAGAGCACCGAGCAGGACAACATCATCGTTCAGGGCATCGAGGGCTCGGAGAACGCGATGGGCTACTTCGGATACGCCTACTACGATGAGAACCAGGACCGGATCAAGGGCCTCTCGATCGACGGCGGTAACGGCAGCTGTGTCGAGCCGAGCCTTGAAACCGCACAGGCCGGTGACTACCCGCTCGCCCGACCGCTGTTCATCTACGTCTCCGAAAGCTCGCTGCAGGAGAACCAGGCAGTCGAGGAGTTCGTCCGGTTCTACATCAACAACTCCTCGTCGGACCTCGTCAGCGAGATCGGCTACGTCCCGGCCAACGAGAGCATGGTCGAGGAAAACCTCTCGACGATCGATGAGGTCGTCGGTGGAGGTGCTAGCGGCGACAGCGGCAACGCCAGTAACAACAGCAACGACGATAGCGGCAACGCTAGCAACAACAGCAGCGGCGCATAATCACAGTACATAGCTGATAACAGATGAGTACGGAAACCGACACACTCGATCTCGAAGACGGCGCCAGCCGTTCGCTTGAAGAGCGAGTGATCGAAACCCTGCTGTTTATCTCCGCTGTGATCTCGGTATTCGTAACGTTGGGGATCATCTATACGCTCACAGCGGACGCGATCGGCTTTTTCCGGGATGTCTCCCCCCTGACGTTCCTCCTCGGGTCCGAGTGGTCGCCCGCGATCGAGCCGAACCAGTTCGGCGTGCTACCGCTCGTCACTGGGACGCTGCTCGTGACGGTACTGTCGGCGTTGATCGCCATCCCCGTCGGGCTCGCCGCAGCGATATACCTCTCGGAGTACGCGAGTTCGCGTATCCGATCGGTGATCAAGCCCGCACTCGAAGTGCTTGCGGGGATCCCGACGGTCGTCTACGGCTACTTCGGGCTCGTATACATCACGCCGGTCCTCGACTCGGTCGGGCTGAACGTCGGGACGTTCAACGTCCTTTCGGCCTCGATCATGGTCGGCGTCATGATCATCCCGATGGTCTCCTCGCTGAGCGAGGACGCGATGAGCGCCGTCCCCGACGAGCTCCGGCAGGCGGGCTACGGGCTTGGCGCGACGAAGTTCGAGGTCTCGACGGGGGTCGTCGTTCCCGCGGCTGCTTCAGGCATCTTCTCGGCGTTCATCCTCGCTCTCTCACGGGCGATCGGCGAGACGATGATTGTGGCGGTCGCAATGGGCCAGCGCTCACGGATGTTCTCGTTCGAGAGCTTCCCGGGCATACTGCTCGAATCGGGCCAGACGATGACCGCGGCAATGGTCCAGCTCGGAACCAGTGACGTTTCGGCCGGCACGACCGCATATAGCGCGCTGTTCGCGATCGGACTGACGCTATTTGTGATTACCTTCCTGATGAACCTCACCGCGGAATGGGTCGCAAGCAGATATCAGGAGGAGTACCGCTAATGGAGGACAGATAGATGGCAGGAAACAACGCACAGACACAGACCGACGACTGGTTCGACACCGGTGGCTCCGGTGACTGGCGTGGGCGAATCTTTCAGGGAGTCTGCCTTGGCGCGACGCTGTTTGGCATCCTGATGGTCGGGGTCCTGCTCGTGTACGTTACGCTCGATGCATTCGCGCTCACACAGCCGAACACCCCACGGTGGCTCGATTGGCAGTTCCTGACGAGTGCTCCGTCGCGCTTCCCCGATGAAGCGGGGATCTATCCCGCACTCATCGGGTCGATCATGATGATGATCGTTGTCGCAGTGGCGACGGTTCCCATCGGTGTGGGTGCGGCGCTGTACCTCGTCGAGTACGCCCCGCAGAACCGGTTCACGGAACTGATCCAACTCAACATCGCGAACCTCGCGGGCGTTCCGTCCGTCGTATACGGGCTACTCGGCCTCGCGCTGTTTATCCGCGTTTTTACCCTCCCTTACGGGAGCGTTCTCGTCGGCGGCATGGCTGTTGGCCTACTGATCCTTCCGATCGTCATCATCTCCGCACAGGAGGCGATCGACAGCGTGCCGGACTCACAGCGCGAAGCGTCCCTTGCGATGGGCGCGACTCGCTGGCAGACAACTCGTAACGTCGTCCTGCCGGGGGCCCTTCCCGGTATCCTGACCGGAACGATCCTCGCGTTCGGGCGCGCGATCGGCGAGACGGCCCCACTGTTGATGATCGGTGCGGCCGCGACGATTTATAACCCGCCCGCGGGCTTTCTGGCCCGGTTCAGTGCGATGCCGCGCCAGATCTACACGTGGTCGGCCATGCCGAGCCCCGAGTTCCGGTACGGCGTGCTCGCCGCAGGCGTCGTCACCCTTCTGGCGGTGATGCTCTCGATGAACGCCGCGGCGATCCTGATCCGAAACAGATACCAACGCCGGTAGCGCCCCGGGATCGAACCCCTTAGGACGGCCTCGCTACTTCCACCCGATATGGACAACGCGCTCGTCGCCGAGGACCTCTCGCGGTCCTACGGCGACACCGCCGCGCTCGACGGCGTCTCGCTGGCCGTCGAACGCGGCGAGGTGTTCGCGCTTATCGGCCCCAACGGTGCGGGAAAGACCACGCTCGTCCGGGCGCTGACCGGAACGACGACGCCCGATGCCGGCGAGGTGTCCGTCTTCGGCGCCCCGCTCGGCGCGCTCGACGAGAATCGCATCTCGTTACTTCCACAGGCGTTCTCACCACCCGAACGGCTGACCGGCCGCGAACTGCTCGCGTACTACGCCGGCCTCTACGACGAGTCGCGGCCGGTCGAGGACGTGCTTTCGGAGGTCGGAATGGCCGACGAGGCCGACGCGTGGTACGAGACCCTCTCGGGCGGGCAGCAACGCCGGATCTGCGTGGGCTCGGCGCTGGTCAACGACCCCGACCTGCTCTTTCTCGACGAACCCACGACCGGGATCGACCCCGCGGGCCGGCGGGACCTCTGGGCGCTGATCGGCGACCTCGCCGACGGGGGAACGACCGTCCTTCTCACGACCCACAACATGGCCGAGGCCGAGGCGCTCGCCGACCGGGTGGGGCTGCTCGCAGACGGCCGACTCGTCGAAGTCGGTTCTCCCGACTCGCTCGTCGCGACACACGGCGGCGAGAGCCGGCTGGTCGTCGAGACCGACGCCGGACCCGACGCGCTCGCGGGCAGCGGGTATCGGGTCTCGGCCACGCGGGGCGAACTCACGATCCACGGGATCGACCCCGAGGGGATCGCTACGGCCGTACGGGCCCTCGAACGCGCCGGCGTCGAGTACGAATCGCTCGCCTGGACCCAACCCACACTGGAGGACGTCTACCTCGAACTCGCCGACGAGCGGGCCCCCGAGGAGCCGGCGACGGTCGGAGGTGCCCAATGAACTCGTTCGCGCGCACCCGAGCGGAGTTCGTCGCCGCGTGGCACTCCTTTATCCGCCGTCGGACGGCAGTCTTTTTCACCTTCTTCTTTCCGGTCCTCCTGATCGTCATCTTCGGAGCGCTCGTGACCACCGACCCCACGGGCGGGGGCCTCTTTACGGAGCCGCCGGAGTACTACCTGCCGGGGTATCTCGCGGTCGTCGTCCTCTTTACCCCGCTGTCGCGGGTCGGGAGCACCGTCGCGCGCCATCGGGACGGCAACCGCTTCGAGAAACTGGCGACCACGCCCTTGAGCAGGACCGAGTGGCTGCTCGCACACACTCTCGTGAACGCGATCCTCGTCGGGGTCGCCAGCGCGATCCTCCTTGGCGTGCTCTGGTTGCTGACCGACGCCACCTTCGTATTTTCGCCCCTCTTGCTCCCGTTCGTCGTGATCGGCACCGCCGTCTTCTGTGGCATCGGCGCGATCCTCGGGCGGGTCGCGGACTCCCAGGACGGCGTGATCGCCGCCGCGAACACTATCGCCCTGCCCATGCTGTTTCTCGCCGAGACGTTCGTCCCGCCGACGCTCCTTCCCGAGTGGATGGGGCCGGTGATCGACCTCCTTCCCCTCACCTATTTCTCGCGGGGCGTGCGCGCGGCTACCGTCTCCGGCGGGCCGTGGCTCGCGGATCTGGCGGTCCTCACGGCGCTCGCAGTCGTCTTCTTCCTCGTCGGCGCGTACGCGCTGCCCGAGACCGATTGATATGCGAACGTTTATCACACCAACTCTCCGAGGGTCGGTGTGGCCGACGAACCGACCGAGAACCCATGGGAGGGGACGCGATATCGCTACAGCGAATACCGACACGAGTCGCGGACGATCGCCGTGATCCAAGACGCCGACAACGACCAGGCGTGGATCCAGTCGACCGAAGTCGTTCCGGCCGACCCGTGACGGATCACGCGCCTCGGCGGTAGCGCTCGACGACGAGGTGAGCGCAGATCCCGAGCGCGAAGGCGATTCCCACGTTCCAGACGAGCGCGAGCAGGCCGATTCCGACCGACAGGGCGACGTTCGAGGATTTTCTCACGCTGCTTCCAAGCGAGATCGCGACGAGTGCGAGCAACACCCCGAGCATCGCGACCGGGAATGCGGCCACGAGCGCGCCGGTCGCCACCAAGGCGAGCGCGAGATAGCCGATTCCGAGGATCACGTTCGCGCCGCCGGTGCGTGCGCCGAACTCGTACTTGCCCGCGACGCCATCACAGCCGTGACACATCGGGATCCCGCCAAGCGGCACGGCAAGGAGGTTCGTCACGCCCATACTTCCCGCGAGGACGTCGGCGGGGACCTCCCGGTCGAACAGATCGGAGAACAGCAGCGACGTCGCGAGCGCGGCGTTGCCGATGGTCATCGCGAACTGGGCGACGATCCCGTCGACCACGCCCCAGGTCAGCGCACTCCCCAGGGCCGGAACCGGCGGCAGGCCGGGCGACTGAACCGCAGGCACGCCGGCCGTCCCGAGCGCGATCGCCGCTCCGACCCCGAGTACGACGAGCGCGCTCGCATTCCTGTAGCCGAGTGCGATGACGACGAGTGCGACCACCAATCCGACCGCCGCGAGCGGGGGGCTCTCGGCCGCCAGCGAGACGCCGGTTTCCAACAGGAGCAACCCGACGGCGAACTGGATCCCGCGAACCACCGGTTCGCCGATCCAGCGCTCGACGACCGAGAGCGCGCCCGTATAGCCGACCGCCAGCAACACGACGCCCAACACGAGGCCCGCCAGCGCGAGTTCCGCATACGAGAGCGCCCCGGCGATCGCGAGCGCCGCCAGCGCCTTCATGGGTTCGACCGAAACGGGCAGGCCGTACCACACGCCCCACACGATCTGGAAGACCCCGAAGGCGACCAGGACGTGGGGAAGCGAGATCTCGGTCAACAGCGCCAGCGCGACGACGATCGGCAACACCGTAAGCGAATCACCGACCGCTCCCGTCACCTCGTCGACGGAGAACTCGATACGCCGGGAGCCGGTGATTCGGACTGAAACGGCCACGCGAGGACTATACACCGGGATCGTATTACGTTTCTCAGAAACCGAACGGGATGAAACGATCCGAATAAATAACCGAATCCGGTTTCTCGGCGGTGCCCGCCGTCTCTCTCACGGACGTCCGTTACAGTAAAACCCTTCGGCAGAAAAGTACGGCCATGAACACCGACTGGAGGCGGTCGAAGTGAGCGTCGAAGAGGACCAGCGGGCGATCCGGTGTCTCGTCGCGAAGGTCGGTCTCGACGGCCACGATCGCGGTGCACACGTCATCTCACGGGCGTTTCGCGACGCGGGCTTCGAGGTCATCTACTCGGGGCTGCACAACGCGCCCGACGAGATCGTCCAGGCCGCGGTCCAAGAGGACGTCGACGTACTCGGCATTTCGATCCTCTCGGGAGCGCACAACACGCTCGTCCCGAAGATCGTCGCCGGACTCGAGGAGTACGGCGCCTTCGAGGACACGCTGATCATTCTCGGGGGCGTGATCCCCGATAAGGACAAAGAGCCGCTTCAGGAGGCGGGTGTCGACGCCATCTTCGGACCGGGAACGCCCATGAGCGACACCATCGAGTTCGTCCGCGAGAACGCTCCCGAGCGATGAGCGGCGGCGACACGGACCTCGTTGGAGACCTGCTCGACGGCCGATATCGGGCGCTCGCGCGGGCGATCACGCGGATCGAGAACCGTTCGCCGGGCTATCGCGATCTGGTGGCCGCGCTCCACGAGCACACGGGCGACGCCGAGGTCATCGGGATCACGGGCAGCCCCGGCGCGGGCAAGTCCACCCTCGTCGATAAACTCGCGAAGGCCTACCGCGACGAGGGCCTGACCGTCGGCGTGATCGCCGTCGACCCATCCTCGCCCTATACGGGCGGGGCGGTGCTGGGCGACCGGATCCGCATGGCCTCGACCACGGGCGATATGGACACCTTCGTCCGCTCGATGAGCGCCCGCGGGCAGTTAGGCGGACTCTCGACGGCGACCGGCGACGCGATCACGGCCTTCGACGCCTTCGGGATCGACCGGATCATCGTCGAGACGGTCGGTGCGGGTCAGAACGAGGTCGACATCGTCCGGACCGCCGACACGGTCGCCGTGCTCGTCCAGCCCGAAAGCGGCGACGACATCCAGATGCTCAAAGCCGGGATCCTCGAAATCGGCGATGTCTTCGTGGTGAACAAGGCCGACATGCCCGGTGCCGACAGAACCGTGAAACAGCTCTCGGAGATGCTCGAAGGCCGCGATAACGGCGAGTGGACCCCCGAAATCGTCGAGACGGTCGCGACGAGCGGCGAGGGGCTCGATGCCCTCGTCGAAACGTTCGCGGACCATCGAACCTATCTCGAATCCTCGGGCACGCTCGAAGCGAAAGCCCGCACCCGGTATGCCGAGGAGGTGCGTACCCTGTTACGTGAGGACGCCGGCCGTCTGCTGGAGGGTGAGATCGAGCGCCGCGGCGGGATCGAGGAGCTGGTCGACCGGATCGTCGCCCGCGAGACCGATCCCTACACCGTGGCCGACGAGATCATCGAGCCGCTGGCGGAGTGTCTCGCCCGCGAGGAAGCGGAACCCTCGCCACGGTAGGCTCACTCGACGTGATCGAAACTCCCGAACCCGGGAACCTCGATCGCGGTCTCGGTCGCCGGCGCCACCGAATCC
Organism: Halalkalicoccus jeotgali B3; assembly: GCF_000196895.1. Lineage (NCBI taxonomy): Archaea > Methanobacteriati > Methanobacteriota > Halobacteria > Halobacteriales > Halalkalicoccaceae > Halalkalicoccus > Halalkalicoccus jeotgali. The sequence continues at coordinate 2,128,937 of NC_014297.1, read as the reverse complement.
TGCCACGAGTACCGTCGGATCCGGACGTGGTATCTCGGATCATCCCCCGTGTCGGTCCGGTCGGGCCACGTTTCGAGATCGACGACGAACCGTGTTACGTCCGATTCGAACTCGACGGCGACCAGCGGGCGTCCGGGTTCGACGAGTTCGAACGCCGTCTGAAAGACGGTGATGACCGCGTCCTCATCTACGTCCCTGTACTCTTCGGTCGCTTTTGGGATCCGCTCGCTCAGTAGCTCCCAATCGATCGTCCCCTCAGGCGGTGGTCCGTAGAAGACGGCAGCGTTGAACGGGGCACGCTTCTCGGTGATGGTTCGTGCGATGAGCGACTCTGAGACCGACGCGACGCCCCCGTACTCGTGGCCGGCTCGGAGCTTATACCGAACGAGCCCAGACAGCCGGTGACGCCGGCAGTGAACGTCAACGCACCGGTTGCGAGAACCGTTCGCCGTCCACGTTTCATTATCTCCTGTATGACCGCTACTACTATATATTCTGACATTTCTAATGGGAATTGAATGGGCCGAACAGCGTAGTCGATCAGGGTTAAGACCCCTCCGTCCGATAGACCGAGCATGAAGCTTCGACGATTGGTTAGTGGTACCGCGGCCGCTGTCGGCCTCGCGGCCGCCGGCAACCGCGTGCTGGCCGGCCGTGCCGGATCGCTTTCGCCACCGCTCCCGGGCCGCCAGCACACCTACCGCTGGCGCGGCATAGACGTTTCGTACACCGAGGGCGGCGATTCGTCGGATCCGGACCTGCTTTTGCTCCACGGGGTCAACGCCGCCGCCTCCAGTCACGAATTCAGGGAGGTCTTCGAGGAACTCGCCGAGGAGTTCCACGTGATCGCGCCCGACCTGCCGGGCTTCGGGAACTCGGATCGCCCGCCGCTTCTGTACTCCGGTGCGCTGTATACGGACTTCCTCCGCGATTTCGTCCCCGATACCGTCGAGGACGCCACCTGCGTCGCCTCCTCGTTGTCGGGCGCGTACGCCGTCGAGGCCGCCGCAGACGTCGAATTCTCGCGCCTCGTGCTGATCTGTCCGACCGCGCGGACGATGCCGACCCAGCGCCCGCGCCTGCGCTCGCTGCTTCGGTCCCCCGTCGTCGGGACTAGTTTATATAACCTGATCGCGAGCAAGCCCTCGATCCGGTATTTCAGCGCGGATCACGGCTACTACGACGTGGAGAAGCTCACCGACGAGACCCTCGAGTACGAGTGGGAGAGCGCCCACCAACCGGGCGCGCGCTACGCGCCCGCCTCGTTCATCGCGGGCTTTCTCGACCGCCCGCTCGACCTGGGCAAGGAACTGGCCGACCTCGACGTCGAAACGACGCTCGTCTGGGGCCGGGAAGTGGACATCACGCCGCTCAGACAGGGCCGCACCCTCGCGGAGACCGCAGACACCCGCCTCGTCGTGATCGACCGCGCCCGACTGCTCCCCCACGTCGAACACCCACGGGAGTTCGTTGGCGTGATCCGCGAGGAACTACGCGGATCGAAAGACCAGTAGCGGGTCCCCGGTCGTCTCGCGCTCCTCGACGCCGACGGCCACACGCATCCCGACCTCGGGCTCGTCGACGCCGCGCAACTGGCCGGTCAGCCGGGCGACGCCGAAGTCCGCGATGGCGACGACGTAGGGGGCGTCCTCCGCGAACTCGGGGGTCGGGACGTGGGTCCTCGTGTAGGTGTCGACGGTGCCGCCCTCGGGCAGCGGCCTCCGTTCGAGGTCTCCCGCGCCACACTCCGGACAGAGCCTGCGGGGCGGGAGCGAGCCGTGTCCGTTCGAACACTCGAGTACGTAGCCCTCGCCTCGATCGATCGCGTCGATCCACTCGTCGTAGCCCTCGTCGCGTTGCTCGCTCATTGTGTTGCCTCCAAGATATGAACCGTGGTGCTCGCGACGGTCCCCCCGGCGTTGTGCGCAAGACCCACCCGAGCGTCCGCGACGGCGTCGCTGTTGACGTGCTCGCCCGAAAGGAGCTTCGCGAGTTCGATGATCTGGCTCGTCCCGGTCGCACCCACGGGGTGGCCCTTTGCCTTCAGCCCTCCCGAGAGGTTGATCGGAATCGTCCCGTCACACGTCGTCTCGCCTGCGTGGGCCGCGCCGATCCCCTCGCCGGGTTCGAAAAAGCCCAGCGACTCGATTGCGAGTACCTCCGCGATGGTAAAGCAGTCGTGGACTTCCGCGAGTTCGACGTCCTCGGGGCCGATCCCGGCGTCGGCGTAGGCCGCCGAGGCGGCCGCGCTCGCGGCGGGGGTCCGGGCGAGGTACTCCCGGTCCGCAAGCGCCATCCGGTCGCTACCCTGGCCCGTGCCGGTGATCGAGACGGGCGCGTCGATCCCCTCGCGGTCTGCGAACTCGTCGCTGACGAGCACCATCGCGCTCGCGCCGTCCGTGATCGGGCAGGCGTCGTAGAGTCCGAGGGGTTCGGCGACGGGCGGTGCTTCGAGAACGTCCTCGACGGTGATCGCACGCTGGTACTGGGCGTGGTCGTTCTCGAGGGCGTTCTCGTGGTTCTTCACCGCGATGTGGGCTAAGTCCTCGCGAAAACCGCCGTACTCCGCGAAGTAGGCCTGCGCCATCAGCGCGTACGCGCCGGGAAAACTCATCCCCGCGCGGATCTCGAACAGTTCGTCGGCGGCGATCGAGAGTGCCTTCGTCGCGCCCGCAGTCCCGAGGTTGGTCATGCGTTCGGCTCCGCCGACGAGGATGGCGTCGCTCTCGCCGTTTCTGATGTCCTTTACGGCCTCCCGGACCGCGACCCCGCTCGAAGCGCACGCGCTCTCGAAGCGCGTGGCGGGGACACGGATTCCCGCCATCTCCGCCATCAACGGGGCCTGATGGCCCTGATCCTCCGCGAGTTCGCCCATGAAGTTGCCGTAGAAGAGCGCCTCGACGGACTCGCGGTCGACACCCGCCTCCTCGATGGCTCCGGCGCTGGCCTCCGCGAACAGATCCCGTCCCGTGCGCTCGGGGAACTGCCCGAAGTGAGTATGTCCCGTGCCAGCGATTCGAACACCTGTCATGAACTCCCGTAGTCGACGGGCAAATAAAGGGCTGCCGAATGGGGCGGAGTCACAGTCCCATGTTCGACGCCGGATCGGGGACGGGAAGGGCTGTCGGCGGTGCTCCGAGCAGTTCGGCGGCGTGATCGAGCGCCATGTCGAACCCGTAGTATCGCTCCAGTTCGGTCCCCCCCTCGCGCACCGCCAGCATCGCGTATCCCTCACGGTTCTGTGCTATCTCGACGGTTCGGCCCTCGCGCTCGAACGTGAGAACGCGCTCGGTGTCGGTCTCGCGGTACTCCGCGTGCACACTGCCTACCTCGTTCATGGCGGACGTTCGGCCGCCCGGAAGGCGAACCTGTCGGTCGGGATCCGAACCGGTATCAGCGTCGGGACGGCGGGACGTGATCGATCCCGTCGAGGAGTACTAGACAACTCTCGTGATCCCACCGTCCTCGGGGGCTCGCAGTCGGGCGGGTTTCGTGCGAGACGTGTGGCCCAGGCCGGGACGGCGAGCGAGTGAAACTGCGTCCATCGGCCGAAAGCGCTATCGGACGAGCCGAGACAGAGGACTCAATGGCCCGACAGCTCCGTGAGTTCGACCCGACTACTCTTGGCTATCTGGGCGTCCTTTCCGTTCCGGGCTACGTGTACGAACCGCTCGCAATCCTCCGGCTGTTCGCGCTGTTTTTCCTGTTCTGGTTCTGGCCGGCGGTTCGGGGGCTGTTCGGCGATCCTACGGAGGATTCGTCGCTCGAGTTCGATCGCGGGACGAAACTCCGATTCTGGGCGAGCAGCCTCCTCTCCATGCTCAATCCCTTCGTCCTCGTCGCCTCGATCAACCAACTCACCGGCCAGCTCGCGATCCATGCCCGCTATCGCGACGGACTCCCCTCACCTGAAACCTATGCGCCGGAAACCCGCTTTTCGCTGCCGTTTTCGGGTCGGTGGACGGCGATCAACGGCGGCTCCACGAAGGAGACCTCCCACTCGTGGGAGGTCCTCACCCAACGGTATGCCTACGACTTCGTCGTCATCGAAGACGGAACGAGCCACGCCGGCGAGGGCACTCGGTTGGGGGAGTACTACTGTTTCGACGAGCCGATCCTCGCGCCCGCTGACGGGGAAGTGGTTGCGGCCGCGGACGGCCACCGGGACTGTCCGTATCTCGGCGGCTGGGTCGACCCGTTCCAGCGCGACCTCCGGGGCAATTACGTGACCATCCGTCATGCCGAGGACGAGTACAGCGTCCTCGCTCACCTCAAGGAGGGGAGCGTCACAGTACGCGAGGGCGAGTGCGTCGAGCGCGGCCAGCCGGTTGGCCGGTGTGGCAACTCGGGCAACTCGTCGGAACCGCACCTCCATTTTCACGTCCAAGACCGTCCCGAGTTCTTCCTCGGTGCGGGATTGCCCGTCGAGTTCGTCGAGTACGCGGTCGAATCCGACGGGGAGTCGAAACGGCGCGAAACGGGATTCGTCGAGCGAAACCAGACCGTCCGGTCAGTCTAGAACTTTATCGCCGATCGTGTTCCGGAGGATCTCGCTGGTCCCCTCGTAGATCTCGTTGAGTTTGGCGTCGCGATAGTAGCGCTCGACGTCGAAATCCTTCGTATAGCCGTAGCCGCCGTGGATCTGGATCGCCTCGTTCGCAACCTCTCGACTGATTTCGCTTGCGTAGAGTTTCGCCTGTGCGGCCTCCTTGATGAACTCCTCGTCGCGGATCTTCAGATCCGCCGCCTGATGCATCAACAGTCGGGCGGCGCTCAGTTTGGTGTCCATATCCGCGAGCTTGTGCTTGATGGTCTGGAACTCCCCGATGGGCTGGCCGAACTGCTCGCGCTCGTTCGCGTACTCGCGGGCGTCGTCGAGTGCGGCCTGTGCGAGGCCGACCCCGCGGGCGGCGATGGTGATCCGCCCGCCGTTGAGGGTTTTCAGCGCCTGGACGAACCCCTCGCCTTCCTCGCCGAGCCGCCGGGACTCGGGGATCCGCATCTCCGAAAACCGGAGCTCGGCGGTCGGACAGCCCTTGTCGCCGAGTTTGTGCTCGGTTCCCTCGACGAGAAAGCCCTCGTCCTCCTCGGGGCGGACGACAAAGGAGGAGATCCCCCTGTTGCCCGCCTCGGGGTCGGTCTTCGCGAAGAGGACGACGGTATCAGCGACGGAACCGTTCGAGATCCAGAGCTTTCCGCCGTCGATGACGTACTCCTCGCCGTCGCGCTCGGCCGTCGTCTCCATCGCGGGGACGTCGCTGCCCGCGCCGGCCTCCGAGAGCGCGAACGCCCCTACGTCCCGTCCCTCGGCGAGCGGCGTCAGATACGTCTCCTTCTGGTCTTCGCTGCCGAACTCGTAGAGCATGTTGCCCGCAAGCGAGGTGTGGGCCGCGACGACCGTTCCGAGCCCGCCCGAGCCCCGCGAAATCTCGGCGAGGCCGATCGCATACGAGTGATAATCGAGACCCGCCCCGCCGTACTCCTCCGGGAAGGGTATCCCCATCAGGCCGAGTTCGCCCATCTCCTCGATCAGATCCCGGGGGAACTCGTCGTTCTCGTCGATTTCGCTCGCGCGCGGTTTGATCTCCTCGTCGACGAACTCCGCGACCATCTCGCGGATCTGCTTTTGCTCGCTGGAGAGGCTGAAGTCCATGTTTCGAATCCTCCCGGTCGATGCTTTAGGTTTCGGGTTCGATCCCGAATCGACGGCCGGGTCGATTCCGTCCTCGCCGTGAGGACGTTCCGTTGGGTTCTGGGGGCTCAAGACGGGTCCTGTGGGTTTTTTTGTCTCCGACCCGTAGGACGGACAACGGCTATGTCTGGATCCTCCCCGAGTACGTTGTCAGAGGCGGCCGCCGACCTCGAGTGGTGCCACGAGGCGGTCGAGGGCGTCTCACGGACGTTCGCGCTGACGATCGACGTCCTCGACGAACCCATGTCGTCGTACATCTGTGTGGGCTATCTCCTCTGTCGAATCGCCGATACCGTCGAGGACGCCCACCACATCCCTCCCGAGACACAGGCGACGTTGCTCCGGACCTACCACGCCGTCCTCGATCCCGACGACCCGACCGGGGTCGAGACGTTCACCGAATCCGTCGCCGAGTGGATCCCCGAAGACGGCGAGCGCACCGCCGACTGGGAGGTCGTCGCACGGACGCCCCGGGTCGTGCGCACCTTCGAGCGCCAGCCCGACTCCGTGATAGCGGCGATCCGACCGCCCGTCCTCGAACTCGTTTCGGGGATGGCGCTGTTCGTCGAGCGGTATGCCGACAGCGGCGGGCTCAGGATCCGGACCCGGACGGAACTCGAGGAGTACTGTTACTACGCGGCGGGCACCGTCGGGCTCCTCATCACCAACCTCATCTGTCGGAACACGGGACCGCCCGGCGAGGAGACCGAGGGAGTCGATCCGTCGGTCGAACGGACCCTCTACGAGAACGCCGAGTCGTTCGGACTTCTCCTCCAACTGGTAAACATCGCCAAGGACGTCTACGACGACTACCACGAGGAAGACAACGTCTACCTGCCGGCGACGTGGCTCGACGCGGAGGGGGTCCCACAGGAGCGCGTCCTGGCCGCCGAATACGCCGACGGATCGACGGCCGTCGTCAAACGGACCGCCGAACACGCCCGGACGTTCCTCGACGATGCCCAGCGCTACCTCGAAACGCTTCCCGAAGTCGAGGGCAACCGGCTCGCGGCGTGGGCGATCCCCTACCTGCTCGCGGTCGGCACGCTGCGGGAGCTCTCCGCTCGACCCGAGGACGCCCTCTCCGAGCGGGACGTGAAGGTCTCGCGAAGCGAGGTCGGCGCGATCGTCTCCCGAATGCTCGGCGAAACCGATAGCGCCCTCGTCGGCGACCTCCGAACGAGGATCGCCGCCCGACCGTTCGATCAGGCCTGAGCCAGCCGCGCTGCCAGTCTTCGCGCCCGTTCGACGCGCTCGTCCGCCCGTTCGTTGTCGGTTCCCTCGATCGCCTCTAAGAGTTCGAGGACGTCCGTCGCGCCCTCCCGGCGCACTGTCGGGGTGACGTCGCCGCGGATCTCGCTGGCGACGGCTTGGGCCTCCCCGAGCCACCGGTTTGCGACGCGATCGATCGGGAGGTCCTCGGTCGCCTCGAGTTCCCGATAGAGCCGGTCTGCGAGTTCGCGGTCGTCGGGCCCGTCGCTCACTCGTACTCGTAGAAGCCCGCACCCGTCTTCTTGCCCAGGTCGCCCGCGTCGACCTTCCGTTTCAGGAGGTAGGCGGGTTTGTACCGGTCACCCAGTTCCTCGTAGAGGGTTTCGCTGGCGTCGAGACAGATGTCCAGCCCGATGTGATCCGCCAGCGTCAGCGGCCCCATCGGGACGTTCGTGCCAAGTTCCATGCCCGCGTCGATGTCCTCCTTCGAGGCGACGCCCTCGTCGAACGCACGGATCCCCTCGTTGATCCAGGGCATCAGGATTCGGTTGGTGACGAAGCCGGGCTTGTCGTCCGATTCCCAGGTGGTTTTGCCCAGCTCCGCCGCGAGCGCGTGGGCGATCTCGACCGTCTCCCCGGCGGTCTTCTCGCCGACGACGACCTCGACGCCCTCCATGATCGGAACCGGGTTCATGAAGTGAAGCCCGATCACCCGTTCTTCGCGATCGGTCGCGCTCGCGATCGTGGTGATCGACAGGGTACTCGTGTTGGTCGCCAAGAGCACGTCCTCGTCGGTGATCTCCGCCAGTTCCGTGAAGATCTCCCGCTTGATCGCCATCTTCTCGACGGCCGCCTCGATGACCAGATCGCACGTCCGGAGGTCCGCCAGATCGGTCGTGCCGGTGATTCGGCCCGTCGCCTCCTCGGCCTCGCGCTCGCTCAGGCGATCCTTCGAGACGAACCGCCCCAGGCTGTCCTCGATCGCCTCCATACCGTTCTCGACGAACTCCGGTTCGATGTCGCGCATCACCACGTCGTAGCCGCTCGCCGCACAGACCTGTGCGATGCCGTTGCCCATCGTCCCCGCGCCGACGACGCCGATCCGCTCTATCGAGTCGATGTTCACGATCCGACCTCGACGGGTACCGTCCTAAACGTGCCGGCTGGCGTTTACTATCGCCGTAGTTGTCGATTCGACCTATCCGCCGGTATCGCTCGGTAGCGGCGCGCTACCCCCTGTATCACTGACGGACGGACGGCAGTAGTTTCTTATAGTAGGTCGCCGGACTCCAAGACGAATGCTCCCGCTTTCCGACTCCCCGATCGTCCGCGATGGGAAGGTACTGATCCTCGCCTACGACCACGGCCTCGAACACGGGCCCGTGGACTTCGAGCCCGTCCCCGGGACGATGGACCCCGAGCGGGTCTTCGAGGCCGCGACCCACGACGCCGTGACCGCCGTCGCCGTCCAGAAGGGGATCGCTGAGGCGTACTACCCCTCTTATGAGGACGACGTGAACCTCCTGCTCAAGACCAACGGCACGTCGAACCTCTGGATGGGCGAACACGACTCGGCGGTCAACTGCTCGCCCGAATACGCCGCCGAACTCGGTGCGGACGCGGTCGGATTCACCCTCTATGGGGGATCGAACCACGAGGTCGAGATGGCAGAAGAGTTCCGCGAGGTCCAAGAGGGCGCCCGCGAGGAGGACATGGCGGTCGTCATGTGGTCCTACCCGCGCGGTCAGGGACTGAAAAACGACACCAAGCCCGACGTGATCTCGTATGCGACCCGGCTCGGACTGGAACTGGGCGCCGACATCACGAAGGTGAAGTATCCCGGATCGCCCGAGGCGATGGAACACGCCTGTGCGATGGCCGGAAAGAGCAAGGTCGTGATGTCGGGCGGGTCGAAAGCCAGCGACAGGGAGTTCCTCGAGACCGTCGAGAGCGCGATCAGCGCCGGGGCCTCGGGGCTCGCGGTCGGACGGAACGTCTTCCAGCGCGAGAACCCCACGGCGCTGCTCGACGCGCTCGAACAAGTCATCTTCGAGGGCGCGAGCGCCGACGAGGCGCTCGCATCGACCGAGACGGCCGCCGCCGACGACTGATGTCGGAACACTCCGACACCGTCGAGGAGGTCTTCGAGACGGTCGCACGCACTGCCCCCGAGATCCGCTCCGCCCTACCCGGCCGGCGAGCCGAGACCGCCGGCAAGAACCCCAGCGGCGAACTCCGACTCGCGGCCGACGACTACGCCGACGACCTCTTAGAGGAGCGACTGGGCGCGATAGAGGGCGTCGGCCAGTACGCGAGCGAGGAAACGAAAGAGAGCGTCGATACGGGTGAGGGCCTCGCGATCGCGGTCGATCCGCTTGACGGATCCTCGAACCTCAAGCCCAACAACACGATGGGGACCATCGTCGGGATCTACAACGCGCCGCTGCCCGCCGCTGGACACGAACTGGTCGGGGCGACGTACGTGCTCTACGGCCCGATCACCACGATGGCGGCCGCCGCCGAGGGCGAGGTCACCGAGTACGTCGTGACCGACGGCGAACGCGAGGCAGTCAGAGAGGACCTGACACTGCCCGAGGACCCGGCGGTCTACGGCTTCGGCGGCCGGGTGCCCGACTGGACCGAGGACTTTGCCGCCTACGTCGAGGAGATCGAGAGCGACGAGAGCCTCAGACTCAGGTATGGCGGATCGATGATCGGCGACGTCAATCAAGTGCTGACCTACGGCGGGATCTTCGCGTACCCCGCTCTGGAGTCGGCCCCCGAGGGCAAACTCCGCCTCCAGTTCGAGGGCAATCCAGTGGGATATATCGTCGAGACCGCCGGCGGGCGCTCTTCGGACGGCGAGGGATCGATCCTCGAGGTCGACCCCGAGGACCTCCACGAGCGGGTGCCCGTCTACGTCGGCTCGACGGACCTGATCGACAGGCTCGAAGGCGCGCTGAACTGACGCCGTCCGAAACGGACAGCGGGGACAGCAAAGGCGGTTCTCGCCGGACGCTCGCCCCCGAAATTCGTGAACGTGAACGGGTACGTTTATCCGGTGTACGCGGAATGTACTCGCATGCCACGCGACTACGACCCGTCCGCGATACCGGCCGTCCACAACCTGCGGGAGGTCGCGCCGTATCGCGAGGAACCGGGTTTCGAGCAGGTCGTCTTTCGCGGTATCGATCAGATGATCGGGCTCTCCCGGATCGGCCCCGAAAAGCCGGACGGAGAGCCCCACACGCACCCGTACGAACAGATGAACATGCTCGTCGAGGGACGCCTCGATTTCCTCGTCGACGGCGAGCGCGTCTCGCTCGAACCCTACGACGCGTTGACGATCCCCCCCGAAGTCCCACACACTTCGCGAGCGCTCGAGGGGGAGACCGCGACGCTTCTGGCCGTCTGGCCGCTTCGGGAGGATCGTCTCGACGGGACGGGCTATCAGGAGGAGTTCCCTGACCTGTAACTCGCGGCTACACAGTGTGACGACCGACGGAGAATCAACGAACGCGGCCGACTAGTCGATCTCGAAGCGCAACAGCGCGCCGTAGCCCTCGAATCCCTCCTCGAACTGCTCGCCGCGTTCGATTCCCGTGGGGACAATCACGTGATCGGCCTCGATGTCTTCTGCGCGCTCGGCCAGTTCGCTCGCCTCCTCGGCGGGGACCGACTCGGCGAGCAACAGTGTCTCGACGGCGTCGTATGTGAGCGCCTCGTCGACCTTCTCGTACCCATAGGCCACCTCCTCGCCGTCGTCGACCCGCTCGAAGAACGTATCGAGCGCCTCGCGTGCGGGCCGGTCCTCTGCCTCGGTGAGTTGCCCCTCCGCGCGTTCGGTGAGCTGTCTGAGTCCCTGTTCGGAGGCGTACTCGACGGGGTAGGTACCGGCCAGTCGGTCGCGAAGTCGGTGGTCGAGTCGGTCCTCGCCGGTGAACTCTTCGATCGTTATCTCGGTCCCGCCGATCAGGAGGTTGTCGACCGGATCCTCGCCGAGGAACGCCCGTTCGGCCGCATCGGCGACGTCGTCGAAAAAGCCCTCCTTCCACTCCGTCTGCCGGCTCTGAAGGTCCCCGCCCTCGACGCTTTCGGGTGCGTTGTCCGCGGTGGGGGTCTCCTCGGCGACCTCGTTTTCTAGCGTGTCGATCGGGACGATTTCCTCGCCCTCGAGGCGCCCGAGGGCCGCCTCGCCCCGTTCGACCACCAGCAGGCCGTAGGTCGCGTCGGGTCCGCCCGTGCTCTCGAGGGGCGCGGTATCGAACTCGTTTGCCTGCTCGTAGCGGAACTCCTCGACCGATGTGGGCAACTCGTCGAAGACGTACTCGACGAGTTCCTCGTCGACGACGCCGACGTAGGCGACCAGCCCGTTCTCGGGGACCGTATCGTACTCCCGGAGGCGCCCCCGAAGCGCTTCGAGCGACTCCTCGACGTCGCTGTTGACCGGTCCCGAGTCGCCGTACTCCGAGTTGGCGTGGTCGCGTTCGATCCGGTTTCGTACCGCTTCGAGGTCCTCCTCGGGTGGGATCGCCACCGTAACGAGGGCCGTTCGATCGGCCGAAGCCTCCTCTACCGCTTCGATCCGTTCGTGAAGATCGTTTCTCGCAGCGCTCATCGTGTAATCGACCGTGAACGGCGATACCGCCCAAACGTTTGGCTTGCGTCTGCCATCTGCGAATCGATACCATACCTCACGCCGGCGGGTGGACGACGAGCGCGTCGAACAGTCCCGTCGCCGCAAGCAGCGAGGAGAGAACGAGCACTACCGGAAGCGAAACCGAGACCAGTGCCTGTGCGGCGAGACCGAGCGCGTACACCCCCGGGATCAGTCCGAGGAGCAGGTCGTAGCGCGAGACTCCTTCGGGACTCTCCGCTGCGTGCTCGTCGACCATCGTAATTAGATCTAATTACACCGATTCACTAAAAAGTGGTGGCGGTCTTCCGGGTGGATGCACTTGGGGGACGGATCCTCAATGGAAAACTGTTTCAAATCACCCCGCACAGACGGGATATGGACGTCCGGATCAGCGCGGGTGCGAGCGAGGAGGAGGCCTCCGCGATCGCCGCCGCGCTCGCGGAACACGTCGAGAGCGAGGTCGAGGTCTACGTCGGCGACAGCGACGAACCGACGGTGGTTCAAGACGCGGTCGTCGAGTACGACGACGGGCTCGGACCCACCGAGCGCGAACGCCTGCTCCGCGAGGAGATCGCCGACATCGAATCGGGCGGCCCCGAGAAGTACAAAGAGCGCCTCTCCGAGCGGGGCAAACTGTTCGTTCGCGATCGTCTGGATCTGTGGTTTCCCGACGGGTTGCTCTTCGAGGACGGCAAGTTCGCCGAGTTCGATTCGGAGGATCGACTGCCGGCCGACGGCCTGCTGACGGGGGCCGCGGAGTTCGACTCTCGTGAAGTCCACTTCATGGCCAACGATTTCACTGTAAAGGCCGGTTCCATGGCCGGAAAAGGGGTCGAGAAGTTCCTCCGGATGCAACAGCGCGCGCTGAAAAACGGGAAGCCCGTCCTGTATCTGATGGACTCCTCCGGTGGAAGAATCGACCAGCAGCGGGGCTTTTTCGCGAACCGCGAGGGGATCGGCAAGTACTACTACAACCACTCGATGCTTTCGGGGAGAGTACCCCAGATCTGCGTGCTCTACGGGCCGTGTATCGCGGGTGCGGCCTACACTCCCGTTTTCGCGGACTTCACGGTCATGGTCGAGGGGATGAGCGCGATGGCGATCGCCAGCCCGCGAATGGTGAAGATGGTCACCGGCGAGGAGATCGAGATGGGGGACCTCGGCGGTCCGCAGGTCCACGCCGAACACTCCGGAAGCGCGGATCTCGTCGCCCGCGACGAGGAGCACGCCCGAAAGCTCGTCTCTCAACTGATCACCTACCTGCCCGACAAAGCGGGCGAAAAGCCCCCAGGAGGCGAGGCGAAACCACCCAAGCGTTCGCCAGCGGGGATCGACTCGGTCGTGCCGAGCGAGCCCAATCGGGGCTACGACATGAGTGAGGTGATCGAGCGGGTCGTCGATCGGGGCTCCTATTTCGAACTCAAACCCGACTACGGGCCGGAGATCATTACTGCCTACGCCCGGATCGACGGCCGTCCCGTGGGAATCATCGCCAACCAGCCGAACCACCGCGCGGGGGCGATCTTCCCCGACGCCGCCGAGAAGGCCGCCGAATTCATCTGGAAATCCGACGCCTACGAGGTTCCCCTGCTGTATCTCTGTGACACGCCGGGCTTCATGGCCGGTTCGGGGGTCGAAAAGGACGCCATCCTCGAGAAGGGCAAGAAGATGATCTACGCCACTTCGAGCGCGACGGTACCCAAACAGTGTGTCGTCGTTCGCAAGGCCTACGGTGCAGGGATCTACGCGATGAGCGGGCCGGCGTACGACCCCGAGAGCACGATCGCGCTTCCCTCCGGCGAGATCGCGATCATGGGCCCGGAGGCAGCGATCAACGCCGTCTACCGGAACAGACTCGACGACATCGACGACGATGAGGAGCGCGCCGCGCGCGAGGCTGACCTCCGCGAGGAGTACCGAGAAGACATCGACGTCCATCGGATGGCAAGCGAGGTGGTCATCGACGATATCGTCCCGCCGAGCGACCTGCGCGAGGAACTCGTCAATCGCTTCGCGTTCTACGAGGACCTCGAGAAGGACCGTCCGGACAAGAAACACGGAACGGTCATTTAGTTAGGCACGCCCTCGTCGGTCGATAGCCGGTCGATAACGATGGTGCTCGGCCCCGAACGGAGGTTCGAATGCCGATCCACGAAGCGGGGCCGTGGGCGAGTCTCTCCCGATACGAACCGTTGCTCTGGGGACTCGTCGTCGTCTCGATGGTCGCCGATACTGCTCTTACGTACTACGGCATCGAACGGGGGTTCGTCGAGGGAAACCCGGTCGCACGCGTCGCGCTCGAACGGTTCGGGTACGTGGCACTCGGCGCGCTCAAACTCCTCGCGCTCGGGGTCGGCCTCGCCGGGCGGACCCTCCTTCCGGCCGAGTACACCGCGATCGTTCCGTTGGGGCTCGCGATCCCGTGGATAGTCGCCTCGCTGGTCAATGCCACCCTGATCGCCGGCCTGAGCTAGCTATCGGTTCGGAGCGAGAGGACCGTCCGGTCGAACTCACAGACCAGTTCCTCGCGTTGGTTCAGCGCCTCGACGTGCATGGTGACCACGCCGCGCTCACCGTCGCTCGTCTCGCGTTTCTCGGTGACGGTCGATCGGGCGCGGAGCGTATCGCCGTGAAACACCGGCCGGGGATGCGAGACGTCGTCGTACGAGAGGTTCGCGACGATGGTGCCGTCGGTCGTCTCGGGTATCGAGAGCCCGACGGCGAGACTCATCGTGTAGAGGCCGTTGACGAGGCGCTCGCCGAACTGGCTCTCTGAGGCGAACTCCCCGTCGAGGTGAAGGGGCTGTTGGTTCATGGTCATGTCACAGAAGCGTTGGTTGTCCGATTCACTCACTGTGCGGCGCTTTTCGTGTTCGATCGTCTCGCCGACCTCGAACTCCTCGTAGTACAGTCCGGGCATCTCCCTACTGCCGAGTCGGTTCCGGCGGGCAAAACGCTGGGGGTTTTTCCGTTGGCGTCCGGTCCTCGGATGCGATTACAACAAGCCGGCGGCCCCGCCGAAGACCCCGAGTGTCACGAGGAGTCGGCCGAGGCTCCCGACGAACGTCGCGAGTGCGAACTTCCAGTAGTTCTCCTCAAGGACGGCAAACGCATAGATCGAGACGGTGTCCGGGAAAAACGGCACACAGAGGGCGAGTGCGAGTCCCGCGTACCCGTACTTCTGGGCGATCCCGACCGTCCGTTTTTCGGACCACGAGATGACGTCGAAACGCGAGCGTTCGAGCCAGCGCACGATCGGACCGGCGTGTTTGGCCTCCTGCCCGATGTGAAAGGCAAACACGCTCCCGATCGCCTTGCCGATCGCGCTGGTGAGAACGATGACTCCGAGCGTCGCCGCCCGCGTTGGCGCGATGTCGAGGGGCGCGACCAGCACGATCTCGCTCGGACCCGGCAGGGCGAAGGCGATGAGAAACGAGTACGCAAAGACGATCCCGACGCCCGGCCATCCAGTCGCCGTCTCGACGATGGCCCGCATGCCCTCGATCCCCGCCAACCACCCCCCTCCGGAGAGGAACGCCGTGTCGATCATCGGATCATCACCTCACTCTTTCGTCCGAGTTCGTGGTAAACCCTTTCCCATCACCCATCTCCGCCGACGGGAGTAGACCGATATGGATCGGGATCGAACGACCGCCATGACTCGCCGAAGCGTCATGTTCACCCCCGGCGATCGCCCCGAGATGCTCCGGAAGGCCCCCGATGCGGGCGCGGACGTGATCGTCTTCGACCTCGAGGACGCCGTCTCACCCGACCGCAAACCGGCGGCCCGCGAGGCGGTCGCCGAACTCCTCGCCGACCCGGCGTTCGACCCCGACTGTGAGGTCTGTCTTCGGGTCAATCCCGCGTTCGAACCCGACCTCGCGCTCCTCGAACGGGTCCGGCCGGACAGCCTGATGCTGCCGAAGGTCGCCGAGGAGGGATCCGTCGAGCGACTCGACGGGGCCGTTCGGGAGTACGGCCGGTCGCTGCCGGTCCTCGCGCTGATCGAGAGCGCCGCCGGGGTGCTCGCCGCTCCGGAGATCGCGGCCCACGAGGCGACCGACGCGCTCGTCTTCGGGGCCGAGGACCTCGCGGCGGACATCGGCGCGACCCGCACCGACGAGGGGACGGAAGTGCTGTACGCCCGCGAGCGGGTCGTAATCGCCGCCAGCGCCGCCGACGTCGGGGCGATCGACACCGTCTACACCGACATCGAGGACCGCGAGGGCCTCGCAAGCGAGACGCGCTTTGCGCTCGGGCTGGGCTACGACGGGAAGATGGCGATCCACCCTAGTCAGGTGGGACCGATCAACGAGGCCTTCGCGCCCGACCCGGCGGAGATCGAGTGGGCGCGCCGGGTCCTCGCGGCCCGCGAGCGCGCCGAGGCCGAGGATCGGGGCGTCTTTCGCGTCGCCGGCGAGATGATCGACGCCCCGCTTCTAGCGCGCGCCGAGCGGGTCCGCGAGCACGCCCGCCTCGCGGGCTCGTGGGACGACTAAGGGCATAGATATTACTAATATGATATACATTCCGGCACGCTTAACTCCGCGGTGGGTGTGAAACCGAGCGATGGACGAGGAAGCGAACCCATTCGAGAGTCTCCAGGAGCAGATCGACGACGCGGCCGCCTACCTCGACGTCGACGAGGACGTCCTCGGGCGACTGAAACACCCCCAGCGCGTCCTCGAGACGAACCTCTCTGTCGAACTGGACGACGGTTCGCTGGGTCGGTTTCGGGCCTTCCGCTCGCAGTTCAACGGGGACCGGGGCCCGTACAAGGGTGGGATCCGCTATCACCCGAACGTCTCCCGGGACGAGGTGATGGCGCTGTCGGGGTGGATGGTGTACAAAACTGCGATCGTCGGCATCCCCTACGGCGGCGGGAAGGGCGGGATCGTCATCGACCCCGCCCAGTACTCCGAGGCGGAACTCGAACGGATCACCCGCGCCTTCGCGACCGAACTGCGTCCGCTGATCGGTGAGGATCGGGACGTTCCGGCCCCCGACGTCAACACCGGCCAGCGCGAGATGAACTGGCTCAAGGACACCTACGAGACCCTCGAGAACACCACCGCACCGGGCGTCGTCACCGGCAAGGCCATCGAAAGCGGCGGCAGCGAGGGTCGCGTCGAGGCGACGGGCCGCTCGACCATGCTCACCGCCCGCGAGGCCTTCTCCTATCTCGGACGCGATATAAGCGACGCGACGGTCGCCGTGCAGGGCTACGGCAACGCGGGCTGGATCGCTGCGAACCTGCTCGAACAACAGGGCGCGACGATCGTCTCCGTCTCGGACTCCTCGGGCGCGATCTATACCGAGTCGGGACTCGACACGCAGGCGGTGCGCGATCACAAGGACGAAACGGGTAGCGTCAGCGACTTCTCCGGCGCCGACGAGGAACTCTCCGGCGAGGACCTGCTGACGCTCGACGTCGACTTGCTCGTGCCCGCGGCCCTCGAGAATGCCATCGACAAGGAGTTGGCCCGCGAGGTCGCAGCCGACGTGATCGTCGAGGCCGCAAACGGTCCCCTGACGCCCGACGCGGACGACGTGCTGGCCGAACGCGAGGTCGACGTCTTCCCCGACATCCTCGCGAACGCAGGCGGCGTGACGGTGAGTTACTTCGAGTGGGTCCAGAACCGCCAGCGCTTCTACTGGGACGAAGATCGAGTCAACGACGAACTCGAGGAGGTGATCGTCACCGCCTTCGAGGACCTCATCGAGGCCTACGAGGACAACGACGTGCCGAACTTCCGGACTGCGGCCTACGTCGTCGCCATCGACCGCGTGGTGCGGGCCTTCGAGGAAGGCGGTACCTTCCCCTGACGGTCGGTAGATTCCGCCCTGCGGCGGGCTCACGCCGCCCGAACGAACCACAACGCACTAAGCCCCACCTGTGCGTATGGCCAGTAATGGCACGCACGACACGGGTGACGTCGGATAAAGGACTGGGTATCGGGTTGTTGTTCGGACTGCTCGCGGCCGGCGGCGCGGTCGGGATGCTCGCGGCCCCGGGCGGACTGGTCGGCGCGTGGGGGTTTGCGGCGGCGGTGGTCGCCGGGTTGATCCTCGTGGTGGCCGTCCACCTCTACGCATAGGGCGGGCGGGAAATGTTAAAGTCCGTCTGCGCCCTACTTCCGTCCGATGAGCAATATCACGGATGAGGATCAACGTATTCTCGCCTACCTCCGTGACAGCGTCTCGGCCGGCGAGAGCTACTTCCGATCGAAGCACATTGCGAAGGCGCTCGGCCTCTCCTCGAAACAGGTCGGCGCGCGTCTGCCGTACCTCGACGAGAAGACCGACGAGGTCGAGATCGAGAAGTGGGGCCGCTCGCGCTCGACGACGTGGAAGGTCACACTGAGTTGATCCGGCGTCTTTTTGATCGCAGGGTCCCCGATTCGTAGTATGACCGTCCGGGTTCAACGACAGTTCACGCTACCGGCGACCTGCGAGGAAGTCTGGGAGTTTATCTCCGATCCAGAGCAGCGAGCACGGGCGATCAGCGTCGTCTCCGAGTACGAACTCGAAGACGAGGCGGGCCGCAAGGCGACCTGGTACATCGACATCCCGGTTCCGGTAATCCGGCGGGCCGCCCGTGTCGAGACCGAGGACACCGAGCGCGATCCGCCCCGGTACGTCGAGTTCGTCGGTCGATCGAAGGTCATGCGCGTCACCGGGACCCACCGCCTCGAGGAGGTAGAGGGGGGCTGTCGTCTCTCCAACGAGTTCGTCGTCGACGGCAAGCTCCCGGGCGTCGAGCGCTTTTTCAAACGTAATCTCGATTCGGAACTCGAGAACCTCGAAGAGGCGATCCGGGAATACCTCGCCGAACGGGACCGATGAAGATCGCACTCGCGCAACTGGACATCGAACACGGCGACGTCAAGGGAAACGTCGAGCGGGCCATCGAGGCCATCGACGACGCCGCGGGTCGCGACGCGGATATCGTCTGTCTCCCGGAGATATTCAACGTCGGTTACTTCGCGTTCGAGGCCTACGAACGCGCCGCCGAGGGACTCTCGGGCCCGACGCTCTCGCGGCTCTCGGAAGCCGCCGCCGAATCCGGAATCAACGTGCTTTCGGGGACAATCGTCGAGGACCTCGCGGAGACGAGCGACGTCGCGACGCCCGCCGACGAAGGGCTCGCGAACACCGCCGTCCTGTTCGACCGGGCGGGCGAGCGTCGGGCCGTCTACCGGAAACACCACCTCTTCGGCTACGAGTCGGCCGAAGCCGAACTGCTGGTTCCGGGCGAGGACCCCCTCTCGGGAGTCTGTGAGATCGAGGGGTTCACCGTCGGGATCACCACCTGTTACGATCTACGATTCCCCGAACTCTATCGCGAACTCGTCGAGGAGGGCGTCTCGCTGGTACTCGTCCCGAGCGCGTGGCCCTACCCGCGCGTCGAGCACTGGACGACCCTCTCGCGGGCGCGTGCCATCGAGAACCAGTGTTACGTCGCGACCGTCAACGGAAGCGCCGAGTACGAAGGGACACGGTTACTGGGTCGCTCGACGGTCTTCGATCCCTGGGGAACGACGCTCGCGAGTGCGGCCGACGATCCGACCCTGGTCACGAGCGAGATCGATCCCGGCAGGGTCGAGCGGGTCCGCGAGGAGTTTCCGGCGCTGGGTGATCGCCGGTCGTGAGTCGAATCGGGGCGTGGTAGCACCCGTCAGGGCCGAGCAAACACGTTTATTAGGCCCGACCCCTGAGGAGGAAGTGCCGAAGAGCGCTTTTCTCGCTTGACGGCACACACAACCCGCGTCGCGCTCCACCGGACCGCTCCCGGACGGTCCATCTCCCGCCTCGTCTCGAACCGCGTAGTACGTCCCTAACCGTCGTTAGCAACTGTATACTGATACTCCCCGCCCTCGTAGCAGAGCGTGCTGGTGGAAACCAGCGCAGTGCCTATCGAGCGGGGTCTGGCCCGGCCCCGTTCACCATCCTTTCAGTTCTCGCTCGTCGTAATATCCGCCGAGAGCCCTTGAGCCATCTCGATGTCCCGGGAGTTGTTCAGGGTAAAGGCAGTGCGCTCGGTGACCGCTTCTATCACTTCGCGCGCGCTCGGATACCCGTTGCCCGACTTCTTGACCCCGCCGAAGGGCAGGTGGACCTCCGCGCCGATACACGGCAGGTTCGCGTAGCCCAGTCCGACCTCGCCGTAGTCCCGGAAGGCGTTGATCTGGCGGTAGTCCTCGCTTATGATCGCGCCCGCGAGCCCGTAGGGCGTGTCGTTGTGGATGTCGATGGCCTCCTCGACGTCGCCGCTGTACTCCACCAGGGCGACGTGGGGGCCGAAGACCTCCTCCTGCAGGCAGCGAAGCTCCGGGTCGTAGTCGACCTCATAGACGAAGGGGCCGACCCAGTGGCCGTCTTCCGAGCCCTCGGGCAGCTCCTCGGCATCGGGCTCAGCGCGGTCGACTAGCACGCGCCCACCCTCCTTTCGTGCGAGGTCGTTGTACTTGTGGAATTTCTCGACCTGGCTCTCGTCGACCACCGGCCCCATGAAGGTGTCCTCGTCCATTGGGTCGCCGATCTTCACCGACTCGGCGAGTTCGACGTAGCGGTCCTTGAACTCGTCGTAGACGTCGGTGTGAACGATCAGGCGTTCGCTCGATACGCAGCGCTGGCCGGTCGTCTTGAAACTCGACATGATCGCCGAGTGGACCGCCGTGTCCATGTCCGCCTGTTCGGTGACGATGATCCCGTTTTTCCCACCCATCTCGCAGGCGGCGAGTTTCCCGGGCTCGCTTCCGACCTTGCCCGCGATCTCGTGGCCGACCTCCGCGCTCCCGGTGAAGAGAACGGTGGAAACGCGCTCGTCCTCGACGATGGTGTTGCCGGCGTCGCCAAAGCCCTGTACCATGTTGAACACGCCCTCGGGGATGCCCGCGTCCTCGAACATCTCGGCGATGATCTGTCCACATCGGGGGGTCTGTTCGGCGGGCTTCCAGACGACGGTGTTGCCTTCAACCAGCGAGACGGCCATATGCCAGAAGGGGATCGCCACGGGGAAGTTCCACGGCGTGATACAGCCGACGACACCGCGGGGTTTTCGGCGCATGTAGGCGTCCTTCGCGGGGATCTCGCTGGGAACCACGTCGCCGTGGGGGTGGCGGGCGTTGCCCGCGGCCCACTCGACCATATGCCAGGCCTCGGCGACGTCGGCCTTCCCCTCGCTGATCTCCTTGCCACACTCCTCGGTGACGACCCGGCCGAGCTCCTCGTGGCGATCCTTGAGTTCGTGGTAGATGTCCCAGAGGTACTCCGCCCGGTCGATATACGAGAGGGCGCGCCACTCCTCGAAAGCCCCGTCGGCCGCGGCGAGCGCGCGGTCTACGTCCGATTCGGTGCCCCGTCGGAACTCCCCGAGGCTCTCGCCGGTCGCGGGATTGGCGCTCTCGAAGGTCTCTTCGCCTTCCCCGTCGGTCCACTCGCCGGCGATATAGTGTCGGGAGACACTCGTGGCTTGCTGGCTCATAATCGTTCGGATGGTTTGCGAGGCGAGGGTAAAAAGTTGCCCGTCACCCCGCTCGCCGTTCAATCTCGCCTTTCAACCCCGCGGCCTCGAACTCGTGGTCGGGACGTAACCGGACGAGATCGAGGAAGTCCCGCGCGGCAAGCAGCGTCGTCGTGTCGTAGACTTCGGCGGCGATCTCGACGGTGTGTTTCGTTCCGAGAGCGGGTTCGAGCGTCGCGAGCGCACAGGCGACGTCGTAGGCTCGTGCGGTCGAGAGCCCCTCGTTCCGGACGTTCGTCGCGTCGATGAAGTACAGTTCTCCGCCGTGAACGAGGACGTTCTCACCGCGGAGGTCGCCGTGGGCGAGGCTGTGATCGTGCATGAGCGCGAGCGCCGAGAACAGTTCGGGTGCCAGCGTCTCGATCTCGGCGGGTGGGAGTCGATCGAGGGTGCGAAACTCCGGGAGGTACTCGAGCATGAGGACGCCGAACTCGCCGACGCCGAACGCCTCGATCGGCTCGGGAGCGTTCAATCCGATTTCCCTGACTCTTCGCGTCGCCTCGAGTTCGTGGCGGCTCATTTCGAGGGGGTCCTCGAAGCGCTCGAAGAACCCTTCCTCGCCCCGCGAGAAGACGCCGAGGTTGCGCGCACCGGTAAAGAACGCGTGGACCAGCGCGTTCTGCGGGCTGATGACCTTGACAAACCATTCCTCG
Organism: Halalkalicoccus jeotgali B3; assembly: GCF_000196895.1. NCBI lineage: Archaea > Methanobacteriati > Methanobacteriota > Halobacteria > Halobacteriales > Halalkalicoccaceae > Halalkalicoccus > Halalkalicoccus jeotgali. The sequence goes on along the minus strand of NC_014297.1, from coordinate 2,107,215 downwards.
TCGACGACACACGGCGTCGAGAGCCAGTTGTCCACCTCTAGCACCGAAACGTGGACGCTCTCGCGGCCGTAACGGTCGCCGATCTCCCGCCCGATCCGCTCGAGCTGTGGCTCGTCGACTCGTCCACGAATCAGCCGACGGAACTCCATTGGTCGAATGGAGGGTCCCGAGTCGTATAGGCGCTTCGCGACCGGTCTATCACGGTCGTTCGCTGTTTTTAAGCCGGCTCTCGCGCAAGATGGACTATGGATTTCAGGCTCCCTGACGAACACCGGATGATCCGGGACACCGTCCGGGACTTCTGCGAGGAGGAGATCGAACCCATCGCCCAGGAGATCGAAACCGAACACCGCTACCCCGAGGAAGTCTTCGACCAGCTCGCGGATCTCGATATCATGGGCGTGCCGATAAGCGAAGAGTACGGCGGGCTCGGCGGCGATCAGCTCATGTACGCGCTCGTCACCGAGGAACTGGGACGGGTTTCGGGCTCGATTGGTCTCTCGTATGCCGCCCACGTCAGTCTCGCCTCGAAACCCATCGAACTCTTTGGCACCGACGAGCAGAAAGAGCGCTGGCTCCGCCCGCTCGCGGAGGGCGAGTACGTCGGCGGCTGGGCATTGACCGAGCCCGGAAGCGGGAGCGACGCCTCGGACATGAACACTCGCGCCGAAAAGGACGGCGACGAGTACGTCCTCAACGGAACCAAGCAGTTCATCACGAACGCCTCGGAGGCCGGCTCGATCCTCGTCAAAGCCGTTACCGATCCCGAGGCGGGCTACGACGGTATCTCTACGTTCATCGTCGACCCGCGCGAGGACGACGGCTTCGAGGTGACGACGATCTGGGAGAAGATGGGGCTGAACGCCTCGCCGACCTGTGAGATCCAGCTCGACGACGTGCGACTGCCCGAGGACCGTCTGCTCGGTGAAGTGGGCGATGGCTGGAACCAGACCAAGAAAACCCTTGACGGCGGGCGGATCAGTATTGCGGCCCTCTCAGTGGGACTGGCTCAGGGCGCCTACGAGGCCGCCCGGAAGTATAGCACCGAACGCGAGCAGTTCGGCCAGCCCATCTCGAAGTTCGACGCGGTTCGGAACACCGTCGTTGCGATGCACCGAAAGACCGAGCGTGCCCGCCTGCTCACCCACGACGCCGCCACGACCTACGACCGCGGCGAGGAGGTCACCCGAAAGAGCGCGCTCGCGAAACTCGACGCCAGCGAGGCCTGTCGGGAGGTCGCAGAAGACGCCGTGCAGGTGCTCGGCGGGTACGGCTACACCGAGGACTTCGCGCCCCAGCGGTTCTATCGCGACGCCAAGCTGATGGAGATCGGCGAGGGCACCAGCGAGATCCAACAGTTAGTTATCGGTCGGGAGATCGGGCTGTAGCTCGTTACGATCCGGCGTACTCCTCGGGAGCCGATTCGAACGACTCCTTGTGATCCGAACAGCAGAAGTAGTAGACCTCGCCCTCGTACTCCGTCTGGGCGGGCGCGTAGTTCTCGCCGCCGTAGCCCGCCTCGGAGCCGGGGGTTTCCCCTTCGATCTCGTTGTTACAGACCGGACAGTCGGTCATGGTGGCCACCGGTTGGCCGCCCGGAGTGAAAAGTCACCGGCGCGCGACTGCTGGCCGCCGGTCGAGACCGGCTCTCGACGTGGATTCCGGCGGATACATACCGCCCCGCTCCCTCGGTGAGGGCAGATGGGTGCGACCGAGGAGAGCGTTTTCGACGTCTATCGCGACCGGGTCGACAGGCCGCTGGTCCGGCTGTTTCGCAGTTACGGGCGGCCCGAGATCGCGTGGTTCGGCCTCGGCATGGCCGCGAACGTCGTTGCCCGAATCGCGAGCCTCCTGCCGCCGCTGGTGCTTGGGATCGCCATCGACGCGATCTTCGTCGCGACCGAACCCTTCACCCTTCCCGTAGTTCCCGACGCGTGGCTTCCGGCGACCCAGTCGGGGCAGTTTCGGTTCTCGGCGGCATTGATCGTCGGGGCGTTTCTCGTCACGGCGGTGTTTACGTGGATCTACGGCACCGCTGCCAACGTCTTCGCCCACCGGGTGATGCACGCGGTTCGCACGGACAGTTTCGAGCGGATGCAACGCCTCGACATGCCGTTTTTCGACGACAAACAGACCGGGGAGGTGATGAGCGTACTGAACAACGACGCCTCCAACTTGGAGGTCTTTCTCGACGACGCGCTCCAGAACTCCGCGCGTCTGGGCGTGATGGTGCTGGGGATCGCCGCCGTCCTGTTTTACCTCAACTGGCAACTCGCATTCGTCACCCTGATCGCAGTACCCGCGATGGTGCTGTTCACGCTGTGGTTCATGCGTGTCGTCGAGCCGATCTACGTCGCCCAGCGTGCGAGCGTCGGCGACCTGAACACCCGGCTGGAAAACAGTCTGGGAGGGATCCAACTCGTCAAGACCGCCACCACCGAGGCCTACGAAACCGAGCGCGTTCGCCGGGCCTCCTACAAGTATTTCGAGCAGACGATGCGAGTGATCAAGCTCAATTACGTCTACCGGCCGGGGATGGAGCTGCTTGCCGGGGTCGCCTTCGCCGCGACGTTCGTCGTGGGCGGGGTCTGGCTGTTCTCGGGCGCGCCGGGTCCCTTCACTGGCGAGCTCACTGTGGGAACGTTCGTTACGTTCCTGTTGATGACCCAGCGTTTCGTCACGCCGCTGGCGGAGGTCTCGAACATCATCGACCAGTACGAGAACGCGAAGGCGTCGAGCGAGCGCGTCTTCGGGCTGATGGACGTCCCCGTCCGGATCGCGGATGCCCCCGACGCCGTCGAGTTAGCCCGTCCCGAGGGTCGCGTCGAGTACGACCACGTCGACTTCGCGTATCCCGAGAACGCCCTCGCCGCTGCCGAGGGCAAGGACTCGGGCGAGCGCGTGCTCCACGACATCGAGTTCGTCGCCGAATCGGGCGACACCGTCGCGCTCGTCGGCCCGACCGGTGCGGGCAAGTCGACCGTACTGAAGCTGTTGCTCCGACTGTACGATGTAAACTGCGGCGAGATCCGCGTCGACGGCCATGACGTTCGGGGTCTCACGCTGTCGAGCCTGCGGGGCGCGATCGGTTACGTCGGCCAGGACGCCTACCTCTTCGACGGCACCGTCGCGGAGAACATCACGTATGGAAACTTCGAGGCGAGCGACGAGCGGATCCGGGAGGCCGCCCGCGCCGCGGAAGCACACGAGTTCATCCGTGACCTCCCCGAGGGCTACGACACCCGGATCGGCGAGAGGGGCGTGAAGCTCTCGGGCGGGCAACAACAGCGCCTCTCGATCGCCCGGACGATCCTGCAGGACCCGGAGATCTTGATCCTCGACGAGGCGACCAGCGACGTCGACACCGAGACAGAGCGATTGATCCAGGAGAGCATCGACCGCCTGACCGAAGAGCGCACGACGTTCGCCATCGCCCACCGCCTCTCGACGGTCAAAGGCGCGGACACGATCCTCGTCCTCGAAGACGGTCGGATCACCGAACGGGGAACCCACGAGGAACTGCTCGACCAGGGGGGGACGTACGCCTCCCTGTGGGGCGTACAGGCCGCGGGGTCGAGATGAGTCCCGATTCGGGGAGCTCCGAGGACTGAAACGCAGAACGGGACGGGGCGGCGGCCGGCGCGAGCGGAGCCGCCACTTCCGACGGCTCCGTGGACGGGGCGGGGAAAGGCTGGTGTCACTGAGCGCAGCCGGCCGATTGGCCGGCTGCGTGGCGGTCCTGGTGGTCACCGAAAATCGAAGATTTTCGTGACGCCAAGAGACCGCGTCGCGGTCTCTTGTAGCGACATGAAAAGGGCGAGGCGCGAGTGCCAACGAGCGCCGAGGGCTTTCGTTAGAAGCCGACGGCCTGCCCGTCCTTTCGGGGGTCCGAGCCGCCGATCAGGGTTCCGTCGTCGTCGCGATAGACGATCTGGCCGCCGCCCCAGTGGCCGCCCTCGTCGAAGAACGCCGCTTCCTCGACCACCTCGTGACCACGCTCGCGGAGCCCCTCGACCACCTCGTCGGGCATTCGCGAGGTTTCGAGCGCAACGCGGGTCCCGTCGAGCCACCGGAACCGTGGCGCGTCGAGGGCGGCCTGTGGGTTCAGCCCCGCTGCCATGTTGGCGGCGACCTGGAGATGACCCTGTGGCTGCATCGACCCGCCCATGACGCCCCACGAGGCGCGAAACTCGCCGTCCTCGCGGAGCATCGCGGGGATGATCGTGTGGAAGGGACGCTTTCCGGGCACCAGTCGGTTGGGATGATCGGGGTCGAGACTGAACGAATGGCCCCGATTCTGGAGGGCGAAACCACCCGCCGTGAGCCCGCTGCCGAAGCTCATGTAGATGCTATTGATAAACGAGACGGCGTTGCCCTGCGGGTCGACGATCGAGAGGTAGACCGTGTTCGCGTGCTCGCCCGCCTTCGCGTCGTACGTCCGTGCTCCGGTTCCGATCTCGTTTACGCGCTCGCGGGCGTAGTCCTTCGAGCGCATCGTTTCGGTGGGAACGTCGACGTGTTCCGGGTCACTCACGTGGGCATAGCCGTCCGCGAAGGCGAGTTTGGTCGCCTCGATCAGTCGGTGCAGACGCTGTTCGTCGGTCGGGTCACCTTCGATCCCGAGTTCCGCGGCGAGGTTCAGCGCCTCCAGCGCGACGATCCCCTGCCCATTGGGCGGATGTTCGAGCACCTCGATACCCCCGTACTCGGTGCTGATCGGTTCCTCCCAAGTACTCTCGTGGGCCTCCATATCGGAGAGGGTGAGGGTGCCGCCGTGGTCCTGCACCACTTCGACGACCCGCTCGCCGAGGCCGCCGCCGTAGAGCGCCTCGGGGCCATCGCGGGCGATCCATTCGAGCGACTCGGCGAACGCGGGGTTCGAGAAGCGCTCGCCGGGTTCGGGCGCTCGGTCGTCGGGGAGGAACGTCCGCGCGCTCTCCTCGACCCCGGCGATCCGTTCTTGGGCGGTCGTCCACTGGCGAGCGACGTACTCGCTGACGGGAACGCCGTCTTCGGCGTACTCGATCGCCGGTTCTAGGAGGTCCGCGAGGTCGAAGGTCCCGTGGGCGTCGAGCAACGTCACCCAGCCGTCGAGCGCGCCCGGTACCGTCACGGGTAGACCACCCTCGGCCGGCATGACTGGCTCGCCGTCCTCCTCGACGTCGGTTCGCTCGCGATAGCTCTCGAGATCGGCTTCGGCGGGTGTCCGGCCGCTCGCGTTGAGTGCGCGGTACTCGCCGTTGAACTGGGTCAGCGCGAAGGCGTCGCCGCCGATCCCGGTCATGTGCGGTTCGACGACGTTCAACACCGCGGCGGTCGCGACCGCGGCGTCGGCGGCCGTCCCGCCCTCTTCGAGGACTCTCGTGCCGGTACGGGCCGCAAGCGGGTGGCTCGTCGCGACCATCCCGTTCGGGGCCATGACCGCAGAGCGCCGGCCGGCGAACTCCCAGGGGTACTCGAACTCCATGGCGTGCGTCCGCACCGTGGGTTCTTGAATGGTACAGAAGGAAGGGTGTCATAGAACGGTTCTCGTGGCTGTGAATTTCGTCTGATTTGGACTGAATCACCTGTTAGGTAGTTCGTGCTTAGTTACCGCAGAAACATTCGTCTGTCTTACCGCTATCAGTTTCCGGTGGTTGGACGGATTCAATAGGGGGGTTATTGGACGTGTTGACAATAGGCGAAAAGAATTTTGTATCTTAATTGTATAACTATCGTATGTTTAATTTGAAACGTAGAGAATATCTCTATGGGTGTCTCAGCACTCTCTCAGTAGTATGCGGCTGTGTCAGTCTCACAAAGTATGAGGGTTCTGTAGATATTGTATTAGATAACGCTAGCGAAATGCGCTATCAGGTTTCTATTGAGATTTCTGATCAAAATAGCGGTGAGATTGTTTTCGCAGAAACATATAGTGTGAAAGCGGAACGTCAAATCACTGAGGCTGAAATCGTAGAAGAAGGTGTCTATAGTGTGCGAGCTACTATCGAACCGGACGCGAATAGCGACGTTGAATTCTCCACCAGCAGAACTGAATTCGAATTAGCCTGCAGCGAAGATCGGTATGGGGATGATGCTGAAGCAACGCTGGTTATTCTACTGGATCCGGGCTATGATATTTCTATTAGTAAACACTGTAGGAAACTTGGCTGATTATTGTGGGAAGACTGACTGCAAGTGGGTATCGATTCCTACACTGGATTCTCGTCGTCTGTTCCCCGATAGAGCCAATGGATATGTTCATCCAGGGCTGAGCCGAAACTTGATACAATAACCGTCCGCACATGCGGCCGGTGTTTTGAGGATGGTGGTGGCTACTGAACTGATGTATCCCTTCGAGATAGGAAGGTAGAGGTCGGCGGTGCATACAACCTCTCTATCTATCTCCTTGGTTTTTCGTTGCGTATCAGATGCGACCGGTACGTGAGAATTAGTCTGTGAGGCCCTGTGGTGAGGAAGGGAAACGATAGCACGACCTACGAGCGGCCCGGTGGCCGCCGCCCGCTCGTGCGGGGCGGCGAAAAGTCGATCCACCCGGAAGTGGCGCGGTTGCGCATCGCGACTCGGCTACCTGGCCGGACACGAAAAGGCGAGTGCGGTTTGCCGACCGCGCGAGGGCGTTCTAGTGGATGGTCACGTGTTCGCTCTCCTCGTTGAGTGCGAGGTTCGCCGCGATCTCGGCGTTTCGCATCGCGTACTGGGCGGTCTGCTGGAGGCTCACGAGCACCTCTCGGACCTGAAGCAGGTCCTCGTTGCTCATCTCGGATAAGTCGTCGAGGATCTCGTCCTCGCGGTCCGAGATCTCCTTGAACAGTTCGCGAACCTCGATGGTGAGATCGTAATCGCGCTCGACGGCGGCCTCGACCGCGAGAACGGTAACCTCGTCGACGCGGTCGGTAAATTCGCGGATCCGGCGCATCGTCGCGCTGTCGACGGCCAGCGAGTGGTCCTCGGATTCGAGGACGATCTCGGCGATGTCCTCTGCGTTGTCGGCGGTGAGTTCGAGGTTCTTCGCGATCGAGCGATAGCCGATCAGCGCAAAGCCGTCGTCGAGCCCGACCGCCCGCGCGAGCGTGGGGTTTTGGTAGGCGGTGAAGATCAGCCTGAGCAACAGGACGAAGATCTTGTTTGCCTGTCGCTCCCGGTTCAAGGCCCGCTGGGCCAGATCGGGATTGCCCATCGCGAGCGCCTTGACGGCTTCCCCGCGCATCGTGCTGCCGGTATTCTCGAGGCGCTTGAGCAGGTTGTCGAGGGTGAAGTCTTCGGGATCGACCGAGCACCGGATCGCGATGCTCTCGGGTGTCTCCTCGATGACGCCGAGCCCCATGAGCTGGGTTTCGGCCTGATAAATGGCGTTGATGTGATCCGACGAGAGCGCGCCCTCCTCTTGTTGGACGTGGATGATCCGTCGGCCGAGCACGTACTGGGCGATGATCGCCCGCTCGACGGCGCGGGCGTCGAGTTCGTCGGCGTGGATGATCGCCTCGCTTTCCTCACGGTCGGCGGACTCGGGCATCACCGTCAGCGCGCCCTTGCTGCCCCGCCGCAACGTCACCTCGTCACCCTTCTCGACGCCGTGTTCTTTCGCCCAGTCCGCGGGTAGCGTCATCGCCAGCGTCGAGGGGCCGAGTCGCTGGACCTTTCGCGTATCCATGCCGGGGGTATGCCTTGGAGGGTATTAATATTCACTACGCTTCCATTATATGTCTCATTATAGATAGCGCGGGTCAGACGACCTGTAACATCCGGCGTTCGACGCGGCCGACCCGGACCCGGGTCCAGCCCCGAAGCTCTTCGTCGAGGTCGGGATCACCAGTATCGACCCGGAGTACGCCGATCTCGTCGAGCTTCGATCGGGAAGCGACGATCTCGATCTCGCAGCGTCGGATCACGGCCGGCGAGAGCTGCTGGTTGCCGCGTCCGAAGACGAACCCTTGTCCCCCGATCGGCGAGACGACGATGACGTTTCGCTCGGAAAGCGCCCCGAGGACCTCCGACTCGCCGCCGTCGCGGACCAGAAGCTCCCCGTCCCGCCAGACGTCGACACCGAGCGGCGATCCCTCGAACCCGAGCGCCGCCTCGATCGCGCCGACGGTCCCGCCGGGCGCGAAGACGTACGTCGTCTCGGGGTCGACCCCTGCGACGAACCCCCGGACGAGACCCTCGACGCTCCCGCCGCCGAGCTGTTTCGAGGACTGTAGCTCCTCGGCGACCGGGACGTTCACCACCGCCCGGAGGGTCGCCCGGACCTCTCCCTCCCGGTAGGCCTCCTCGTCGATGTCGCTGACCTCCCGGGACTCGGTCGCGTCGAACGCGGCGGCGATCCGGCCCGCGTCCCGCGGCGTGACCCCGAACACCGACGAGTAGACCTTCACGCCCGCCGGCACACCCAGAATCGGCGTCTCGCTTCCCGCCTCGGTCACCGTCTCGGCGACGTCCGTCGCGGTTCCGTCCCCGCCGACGAACAGGACCAGGTCGACGTCCCGATCCAGAAATCGTCGGACCGCCTCGCGGGTATCGGCGGCGGTCGTCTCCTCGCCCGGCTCGTGGACGATCGCCGGGTCGAACCCGGCTGCCCGGGCCTCGCTCTCGCCCATCGGATCGCCGGCCGTCAGGACCTCGGCGTCGGGCAGGCGCTCGTAGAGTGCCTCAAGCGCGGCGAATGCCCGCTCGGGTGCGCGCGGCTCGGCACCCCGCTCGCGCGCTTCCGCGAGTTTCCCGTCGGTCCCCTTCAGGCCGACCCGCCCACCCATTCCGGCGATCGGGTTACAGACGAAACCGATACGTCGCATACCGCCAGTTCCCGCCCCGTCAGGAAAGGCCTCGCGGTCGGAACGCGAGTCGTCAATACTTATAAAACAGCGCCACACAGGGTGAGTCATGTACCCGCTCCCGCTGGAACAGCACGGCACGTACCCGATCGAGATCCTCGGCACCTCGGTGCTCGTCGTCAGCGTCGTCTTGACGATCGCCTGGCTTGTCTACCTCTATCGGTAGACCATCACGACCATTACATATATACCCGCGCCGGTCCTACGCCCATCGCGGGTCCCGAACTGGATCGACACAACGCATTGCCTCTGACGTGGTTCGATCCCGTCGGGGCCACGCCCAACTATTCGTCCAGTTCGACGCGTTCGCGCAGCCAGTCGGCCGCCGACTCGACGACCGCCTCGTCCGCACCGGTGAGCTTCAGTCTGACGCCGTCGCCGGGATAGCTCCCGACGGACACGTCGAACCGGTCACGGACCGCCTCCAAACGCGGGACGAGCGCGCTCTCGGGTTCGGTGGTGTAGACGACGCTCGTATATCGGGGTTCGCCCTCGAACTCCGTCTCGACCGTCTCGAACATCGCCTTCATCTCGGCGGGTACCCCCGGCAGGACGTAGACGCCCTCGATGGCCGCCCCGGGAGCGACGCCGGCCTCGTTGTGTAGCGGGCGTGCCCCCGCGGGGAGGTCGGCGGTTCCGGCCGTGAGGTCTTCCCGGGCGTAGCCCCCCTCCTCGGTGAGCCACGACAGCGCTTCCTCGTTTCGCTCGATCCCTCGGTCGAGCGCCGCGGCGACCCCCTCCATCGTCAGGTCGTCGTGGGTCGGTCCCAGTCCGCCCGTGACGATCACGGCGTCGTACTCGCTTCGGTACTCGGAGACGACGCTGGCGATCTCCTCGATACGATCGGGGATCACGGTCACGCGCTCGACGTCGACGCCCCGCGCGGCGAGTCGCTGTCCGAGCCATGCGGCGTTCGTGTTGACCGTATCGCCGGCGAGGATCTCGTCGCCGACCGACACCAGCGCGACGTGCATACCCCCCGTTGGCGATCGCGCGCTAAAACTTACTGCATTCCCGGCGGTGGTTTTCGGTCGTCCTCCTCGATATCGACGTCCAGCCCCGCCTCCTCGCGCTTTCGTCTGAGTTCTTGCATCTGGCGGTAGACGTACGCCCCGGCGATGATCGCCCCGATGGAGGCGACGACGATGAGACCGCCGAACAGGTAGACGTCGCGTTCGAGGTAGTACCGCACCGAGATGACGCTGGCGTTCATCTCGTCCCAGCGGATGTGGACCCGGTCGTCGACGGTCTCGCTCTCGTAGCCCCCCGGCCGGACGTTCGCGAGCACGAAGTTGTCGATCCGGTAGCCCGGCGGGAGGATCACCTCGTAGGAACCCTCGACGAACGTCTCGGTGGCGAAGTTGTTCGATTGGGTTTCGGAGGTAAAGGCGAGTTGGCCGTTCTCGGCCGGCAGTTCGATGGTGACCCCCGAACGGGTCTCCTGGACATCGATCTCCTCGGTGCCGACGACCGTGCCGTCGGGATAGCGGAACTGCACCGCCCGCACGTCGATCGGGTTGTCGTCGCCGTAGCGCGTCGATTCGTAGAGACGGATCGACGAGCGGTTCTCGACCGTGTAGACCGCCTGGTACTCGCCGCCGGAGACGTTGATGGTGGCGTCGGCGTCGGTGTCCCAGTCGTAACTCGCCTCCTCGTTGAGTCCCTCCTCGCTCGTCGTCGATCCGAAGCCCGCACACCCTGCTAGCGTGACGAGCGCGACGAGCGAGACGAACGCGAGCAGGCGACGGTTCATGTCGTGATGACACACCGCAGTTCGGAGGTGAGGTGCGGGCCGATCGCTGAGAGCAGGCCGGGCGGGTCGGTCCCCTCCCGGCAGACGACGCTCTGTTCTAAGAGGCCCAGTCGCTCGACGGTGACGATGTCCTTCGCGTGGCCCGCGCGGTTGACCGTCGCCCGGACCTCCCCGCGGGTGGCGTTGTTGACGTTGACCCGACCGGTGCCCCGAGTCCACTCGTAGAGCCGGTCGCGCTCCGTGTCGGCGAGTCGCGAGGGGTCGTCCTCGCCGCCGTAGACGAACTCCATTGGCAGGTGCTGGACCAGTCCGAACCGTTCGACGAGCTGGGCGGGCCGCCCCTGTCCGAGTCCTAACTCGTCCGTCGGGATCCGGACCGGGCGGCCGGCGTCGAGTACGAACCCCTCGTCGTCCCACGACTGCAGGGTGCCGACGTAGGTCTCGCCCTCGCGGAACTCGTCGGTAATCTCGCCCCACTCCTCACGGAGCGCGTTGCGCGCGACGGTCGCGTCTTCCCCGTCGACGCTCACCGTCGGGAAGTCGTCGTGGCGCACGCCGACCTCGTAGGTGACGTCGAGATCGCCGATGGCGTTCCCGACGAGCGAGCGAAGACCGTCGAGCGCCTGTTCGCGGGCCCGGCCGTGAACCGTCACCTTGGTTGCGAGGACGACCATCAGGCCTCGATGCCGTCGACGTTGAGTTCGCCCTGGAGCTCCTCGATCCGGCGCTCCATCGCCTCGACGAGCCGTGCGTTGTCCATCGATTCGAGGGGCGAGCCACACTCGGGACACTCGAACCCGAAGTCCATCGCCTCGCCGAACTCGAAGCGGATCGAACAGACCTCACAGAGGTAGAACTCGTGGTTCCGTTCGTACTCCTCGCGGTTTTCCAGCGCGTCGAGCAGCCGTTCCATCTCCTCGGCGAGGTTCTCGGGGATGTTCTCGTACTCGAACGTCCAGAGGTACGTTAACCACCCCGAGTCCTCGTCCCGGAGCCGGCGATAACTCGCCAGATCGTTCTCGTAGAGGATAAAGAGCGCCCGGCGTACGTCGTTGAGCTCCAGATCGAGCGTCTCGGCGAGTTCCTCGTCGGTGACCTCCCCGTCGGGCGGTGCTGCGGCGACCGGCATCCCCTTCGGCCCTACCAGCTCGTGCAAATACTTCTGGATGACGGGGTCCTCGAGTAGATCCTCAAAAGCCATTAGCCACCCATTGCGCCGTTTCCCGGTTAAGTCTTTTGAGCGACCCCGAGGGCCGAAATCGCTATGTCTGTTGTCGGAGAACAACGGCCTATGGGCGAGTTCCTCGCCGCGCTCCGTGAGGAGGTGGACCCGACGGTGATCCTTGGAACCGTCGTCGTCCTCGGTATGGTCATGGTGTTTACCGACGCCTCATGGTCGATCGTCGTCGCCGCCGGTATCGCATTCGGTCTAACTGCCGTCATCAACGCACTCGACGCGGTCTCCGGTGGCCCCAGTCTCGGGGCGAGTGCAACCGTCTTCGCGCTCGGAGCGCTCGTCGGGCTGTGGCTTACGGTCACCGAATCGTCGTATTTCATGGGTGCGATGACCCTTCTCCTCGCGTGGCTCGCCCTCGATACGTTTCACAAGGCCGCCCACGGGATCGAACCCACCGAACCGGACCCGAGCGGGTTCGACGAGATGGGTGCCGGCGAGGCCGGCCGCGTGATGTATCGCGCCGGGAAGGTCCAGCGGGCGCTCGATGACTCGCCGGCCTCGCTGTCGGCCTCGGAGCTCGTCACCCGCACCGACCTCTCCGAAGCGGAGGTCCGCGAAGCACTCACAATGCTCGAAGACGCCGACGCGGTTCTCGAAGAGCGCGAACGCTACGAGCTCGACAGGGCTCAGCCGGGACCGGTTCGTTCCACCGCCCGACGGCTCGCCCGCCCCTTCTCGCTTTTCACTCCGAATCGGTAGGTTCGACTTTCTTGCCCGTCTCCGTGGGAATCACCCGCTGGTCGGCGTCCTCCCACTCCCGTTCGAGTTCCCGGCCGCAGAACAGTCGATCGAGAAACACCGCCAGCCCGGCGACCTCCGAGTGGGGCTGGTTAGTGACACCGACGTTCCAGTCGGCGTGTTCGTAGATCCCGAACGGGACCTTCTCGCCGCCGACGACCACTAGAAGGGGCTCTTCGCGGTGTGTCTCTCGGATCCCCTCCTCGACGTCCTGAACCCGTTCGCCGTACATCGTCAGGTGGACGACCCGCCCCTCCCACTCGCGGATAAGTGCTTTCTGTGAGTCGGAGAGTTCGACGGAGAAGGGGCCGCCGAAGCGTTCAGTAATGTCCTTGACCGTCGCTTTTGACTGGCCGGCGTTGTCGGGGAGGATCACCCGGTCGGCTCCGAGTGCCCGTGCCGTGAGTCCGACGTGGCTCGTCATGCGTTCGTCCCGACCCGGTCGATGTCCCAGTCGTACCACGGCGAGTTCGGGTCCGTCGTTCATGTCCTCGCTCGGCCCGCCGACAGGTAGGGGGTTTCGATTCGACCGGACGCCCCGTCGGGGACCGGACGTTTAATCGGTTCCCGTTCGAACGCCACTCATGAACGACGGATCGCGTCGAGCGGAGGGCGGTGCGTTTCCCGAGGGGGTCGTGGTTCCGATCACCGGTCTCCTGGCGCTGCTGTTCGCCGTGATGGCCGGCATGAGCCTACGACCGGCGCTTTCGGGGCCGCCGTCCCACCTGACGTTTCCGATCGCGTTCGCCGTCGCCAGTGCCCTCTGCTTTCGTTTGCGACGGCGCTACGTCGCCGCGCGGGCCGACGAGGGCGACTGAGCGGGTTTTACGACTGTTCGCGCGCCACTGCGAGCGAGAGGAAGAAGCCGAAGTACGCCGGAATCCCCGCGAGCATGAACAGGTAGTAGGCCCAGGAGGGCGCGCCGGCGAAGACGACCTCGAACAGAAACGAGACGAGTCCGACCCAGACGACGGCGAACATGAGGTCATGGAGCATTCCGGTCCGGTTCTCGGTGACGTGCTCGCGGAGTCGGTCTGTAAAGGTCATGGGATCGTGGTCGGTCGGATCGGTGATTGTGAATCGGTTCGACGTCGTATTAGTCTTCGACGTAGTCGACGACGAGGACGGGGACGTGCGTCGAACGCAGCGTGCGTTCGGTGACGCTCCCGAGCAGTGCACGGCGGATCCCCGACCGGCCGTGACTGCCCATTACGATGAGGTCGATGTCGTTGTCCGCCGTGTAGTCAGCGATCACGTCGTGGGGTCGCCCGCCCGCGTGGCGCTCGACGGCGGTCAGGTCGGCGGCTTCGGCCCGTTCTGTGACGTAGTCGGTCGCCTCCTGGGCATCCTCGCGGAGATCGGTCATCCCCTGGAAATTACCCTGTTTGATGCGATCGACCTGTTCGGTCCCCAGCCCATAGGCGACAGCGTCGACGTCCGCGACGAACAGGGCGTGGACTTCGGCGCCGTACTTCTCGGCGATGTCGATCGCCTGATCGACCGCCGCTTGCGCGACCTTGCTTCCGTCGGTCGGAACGAGTATGCGTTCGTACATGATGTCAGTCGTCCGCCGGCGTCTCGGGCCGGTTGCCGTTCTTCTCGGCGACGACGTCCGCCGCGGTCATGTCCTTTGGCATCGGGTCGGGGCTGTGACACTGTCGGACCATCTGTTTGGTCCGCAGCGGCGGTTCGCTGGTCACGAGCGAGACGGCGATCGTCACCGCGAACACGATCGGCGTCCCGACGAGTGCCGACCCGATAGCCGGCATCCACGTCGCGATGGCTTCGATACCGAGTCCGCCCTCGATGAGACCGAAGTTCCCCTCGTTGAGCATGGGGATGAACCAGACGATGATACCGGTCGTCATGCCCGCAAGGGCGCCCGGCCGGTTCGTGTTCTCCCACCAGAGACCGAGGAAGAACATCGGAAACAGCACGATGGCCGCGAGCGAGAACGCGAACCCGACCAGGGCCGCGATCGGCTGTTGGGGGTCCAGCGCGAAGACGATCGTGAGCGCCCCGATCAGGATGATGCTCAGGCGGCCGACGAGGACCTGCTGGCGCTGGGTCGCGTCCTCGTTGATGATGGTCGCGTAGATGTCGTGAGAGATCGCCGACGAGGCGGCGATGAACAGCCCGGCCGTCGTCGCGACCGCCGCGGCGATGCCGCCCGCCGCGACGAAGCCGACGAACCACGCCGGTAGCTCGGCGAGCTGTGCGGCCAGCACGACCAGCACGTCGCCGGCGGCGCTGGTCATGCCCGGATCGCCGTAGACGGCGCCGATCTGGTCACCGTAGAGCGCGGTGCCGATCGCAGCGAAGGCGGGCGCGCTCAGGTACAGCAGCGAGATGAAAAAGAGCCCCCAAGTGCACGACCAGCGGGCCACACGCTCGTTTTTGACCGTGTAGAACCGCACCAGCACGTGGGGTAGTCCGCACGTCCCGAAGACCAGGCTGAAACACGTCGCGATCCACAGGTAGTAGCTCCCGCCGGCGAACGGTGCCGAGAACTCCGTACCGAGACTTTCGATCATCATCCCGTACTCGAGCTGGGGGAGAATCGTCGTGTATCCCGCCGACCAGCCGGTGACGACCAGCCCGATCAGGAACGCGCTGATGAGGATGACGTACTGCAGGACCATGTTCTTGGTCGCGCCAAGCATCCCCGACAGCGAGAGGTAGCCGACGGTGATGACCATGAAGACCACCATCATCGTCTGGTAGGCGGTCAGCGCGCCGCCGGTGACTGCCGACCAGTCGCCGAGGATGTACATCCCGACCAGCCCCATCCCGCGGGCCTGTCCGAGCGCGTAGACGAACCCGATCAGGAACGTAGTGATCGCCGCCAGCGCGCGGGCGGTGTCGGAGTTGAAGCGGTCGCCGACGAAATCGGGCGCAGTGTACTTCCCGAAGCGGCGCATCTGGGCGGCCATGAAGATCAGCAGGATGAAATACCCCGTCGTCCAGCCGATGACGTACGCCAGCCCGTAGACGCCGGAGATGGCGACGGTGGCGGCCACGCCGAGGTATGTCGCCGCCGACATCCAGTTGGCCCCGATGGCCATCCCGTTCTCGATGTTCCCGATCGAGCGGCCGGCGACCCACATGTCGTCGGTGTCAGCGACCTTGAACATGAAGCCGGCGACGATGAACAGGAGCATCATGCCGATGACGATGATCGACGGGACGAGCTTGAACGAGACGTTGAGCCCCTCCGGGAGCAGCCCCTCGTCGGTCTGAAGCACCATATCGCCCATCGCGCCGATCGCGGAATCCGCAAGCAGCGGGACGCTATCGATCATTCGCTGATACCCCCGTCAGTTGCCGCCGCGTCGTCCGAAACGCTATCGGTCGTTTCCGGGTCGACGACGCTCTGTTCGATACCGTATTTCTCGTCGATCTGATCCCGTTTGCGCGCGTACCAGACCGAGAGGACCAGCGCCGCCCCCGGCCCGACGATCGCGAGCAGGAAGTAGTGCAAGGGGAACCCGATCATCGGGATCTGGGACGTCATCACGTCGGGTGCGAGACGCGTCATCGTGATCGGCGCGAACGTCGTCAGCGCCCAGATCGCAAAGCCGATCCAGATCACCCGCAGGTGATCGCGCATGAACGGCGTCGCCGGTTTCAGCAAGTTGATCTCGACGTCCATGTAGTCGATCTGTTCTTCTCGCTCGACGTCGGATAACCCGCCGTCGGTTCGTATCTCGTCGGCCGTGTGTGGTTCGTTCGCCATGTTTCGTGTATCGTTAATTGTGTTGTTTTCGTCGGCGCATGTTCCCCGGCCGATCGAAGTCGAAATCGGGAAAAAGCGCCGCTGGCTCAGTCGCTCTGTACCTTCTGCTGGATCTCGCTTACGACGTCGGGGTTGCGAAGCGTCGAGGTGTCGCCCAGTTCCTCCTCGTTGGCGATGTCCTCGAGCAGACGGCGCATGATCTTGCCCGAACGGGTCTTCGGCAACTCGTCGGTGAACACGACCGCCTCGGGCCGGGCGATCGGACCGATGGCGTCCTCGACGCCCGCAACGATCTCCTCGCGTAGGTCTTCGTCGCCCTCGTAGCCGTCCTCGGTGATGACGTAGGCGTAGACCGCCTCGCCTTTCATCTCGTGGTCGCCGCCGACAACGGCGGCCTCGGCGACGCCGGAGACGCCGACGATGGCGCTCTCGATCTCCATCGTCCCCAACCGGTGGCCCGAGACGTTGATCACGTCGTCGACCCGCCCCAGCACCGTGATGTAGTCGTCGTCGTCGATCTTCGCGCCGTCCTCGGGGAAGTAAACCCACTCGTTGCTGTCGGGGTCGGAGTACTCCTGCCAGTACTCGCTGATGAACCGGTCGTCGTTCTTATAGAGCGTCCGCAGCATACCGGGCCAGGGCTTGTCCACGGTGAGATAGCCCGCCTGTCCCGCCTGGATCCGCTCGCCGTTGGTGTCGACGATCCGGGCGTCGATCCCCGGCAGGGGCGGACCCGCCGAGCCGGGTTTCATCGTTCCGATACCCGGGAGGGTGGTGATCATCATGCCGCCGGTCTCGGTCTGCCACCACGTATCGACCACCGGACATTCCTCGCCGCCGATGTGTTTGTAGTACCACTTCCAGGCGCGGGGGTTGATTGGCTCGCCGACGGTGCCGAGCAGGCGCAGACTGGAGAGGTCGTGCTCATCGGGGTACTGCTGGCCCCACTTCATGAACGCGCGAATCGCCGTGGGAGCGGTGTAGAGCTGATTCACGTCGTAGTCCTCGACGATCTCCCACATCCGGTCCTTCTCGGGATAATCGGGCGTGCCCTCGTACATCACGCTGGTCGTGCCGAGGGCGAGGGGCCCGTAGACGATGTAGGAGTGGCCGGTGATCCAGCCGATGTCCGCCGAACACCAGTAGGTGTCCTCGGGCTTGACGTCGAGCACCGCATGGGTCGTCCAGGCGGCGTAGGCCAGATAACCGCCGGTGGTGTGTTTGACCCCCTTGGGTTGGCCGGTAGTGCCGGAGGTGTACATGAGAAACAGCATGTCCTCGGCGTCCCGGACAACGGGTTCGATCTCCGCGCCCTCGTGGTCGGCGATCAGGTCGGCGTAGTCGACCTGGTCCTCGCCCAGATCGTGATCGAACCCCTCCTCGCCGAGACGGTCGACCACGACCGTCGTGGTGTCGTGATCGACGTCCGCGAGCCCCTCGTTTGCTTTGTCGAGGTGGTCGAGCGGGTCGCCCCGGCGGTAGTAGCCGTCACAGGTGACGAGGTACTCCGAATCGGCCGACTTCATCCGGGTCGCGAGCGCGTCCGCGGAAAAGCCCGCGAACACCACCGAGTGGGGGGCACCGATGCGCGCACACGCGAGCATCGCGATCGCGAGCTCGGGGATCATCGGGAGGTACATCGTCACGACGTCGTCCTCGCCGACGCCCATCTCACGGAACGCTGCGGCGGTCTGGTTTACCTCCTCGTAGAGGTCCTGATAGGTGTAGGTCCGCGTCTCGTCGACGGGTTCACCGACCCACTCGATGGCGACCTCCTCGCCACGGCCATCCTCGATATGGCGGTCGATACAGTTGTACGAGGCGTTGAGTTTGCCCTCACAGAACCACTCGTAAAAGGGCGCGTTGTCTTCGTTCAGTACCTGGTCGTACGATTCGTCCCAATCGAGCAGATCGGCCGCCTGCTCCCAACACTCGGGCCAGTTCCCTTCGAACTCCTCGTAGATCTCCGGATCGGAGACGTTCGCCTGCTCGGTGAACGACTCCGGCGGCTCAAACGTGTCCTGTTCGGCGAGCCGTGCCTCGAGTTGAACGTCCTCGTTGTCACCCTCCATGGTACGGCCAGTCAATACAGAACCGACATAGTAAACATGGGATCTAGGTGTGCAAAACAGTCTACTATTCGGTGACAAATAAGTCTGATTATAGATATTATCCGTCCTCGAACAACAACTCGAGGATCTCGCGCTGGCCCTTGCGGAGGTGGTTGTGTAGCGTGGGCGAGGAGACGCCCATGGCGTCCGCGACCTCCTCGGCCGTGCTGCCCCGGGGCCAGTCGAAATACCCCCCGAAGTACGCCGCCCGCAACGCCGCGTGCTGGCGGTCGGTCAGGCGCTCGATCGCCCCCTGCTCGAAGCCCTCGAGGGTGCTTGCCTCCCGTTCGGCCGCCTGTTTCCCCACGAGGCGGGTATCGGGAAACGCCTCGGTCAACCGCTCGACGAGCGCCCGAAGGTCGGTGTCGTAGGCACACTCGGCGAGGATGCGAGCTTCGCCGCCCTCGACCGTCGCCTGCTGGACGGTCGCGCCGTAGTCCGTGAGCAACGAGAGTGGACAGCCCCCCGAGACGACGAACTCCACCAGCGCGCCCGAGTCACGCCCCTCGACGAGTCGGCCCTCCTCGATTCCCCGATAGTCGGTGACGAACTCGATGACGGCGGTCGCGCTCGCCCCCGAGAGCGTCAGGTAATAGACCAGCGTCGACTCGGAGGCCGAAACGATCGATTCGAGGTCGATCCGGCAGTCGAAGCGATCGGTGGCGGCGATCAGCGCCGATTCCGCGTCAGTACAGCGGAACTCGAGTTGGAGGATCGTATCCGCAAGCAACAGCTTTCGGCGCCGGATCGCCGTGATCGAGTGGCCGATCCGACGCCCGAGGAGTTCCAGACGCGTCCGTTCGCGTTCGTCGGGAACGTCCGAACCGCCGATACAGAGGGTGCCATAACGGGTTTCGCCGTACCGAATCGCGATCGCGAGGACGGCCCCCTCCTCGGTTCGCGTCGTGGACTCCTCGCCGAGGTCCTCGCGGATCGATGGGATCGATTCGGCGTCGATCCCCGAGACGACTCTGGGTGCGTCCGACCCGTCCAGTTCCGGCGCGTCGATCCACGCGAACGCATAGCGTTCTGCGAGCGACTCAC
Organism: Halalkalicoccus jeotgali B3; assembly: GCF_000196895.1. Lineage (NCBI taxonomy): Archaea > Methanobacteriati > Methanobacteriota > Halobacteria > Halobacteriales > Halalkalicoccaceae > Halalkalicoccus > Halalkalicoccus jeotgali. Next base: position 2,087,765 of record NC_014297.1, on the reverse strand, counting down.
AGACGCCGGTTTCGATCCCCTCGCGCGTCGAGGCATCGAGCAGGACGGCATCGAGCCTCGTCTCCGACCGCTCGCGTCCCTCTCCGAGGGCCTCGACGATCTCCTGCCGGTCGGATTCTTCGAGGTATGGATCGAGCGCCTCGAGGCTTTGCCAGCCGCCGACGGCCTGCACCACCCGTGGCGAGACGTTTCGCTCACACAACAGCGTCCGGGCGAAATACCGCCGCAGGTCGTGGGCGCTCACGCCGGCAAAGTGCGCCTCGCCGGTTCGCTCGGCGGCCCGGTCGGCGACGCCGCTGAGCAGCATCTGGACGCGCCGCGGTGTCACGTCGACGATCCGGTCCGTGTCCCCGATCGCGTTGCTGTTGACGTACCGCGTCAGTTCGCGCTCGACGCCCGCCGGAAGGTAGGCCTCCCGGCTCGTACCATCGTTTTCGGGGACCGAGAGGACGAACCCGTCCGGATCGCTTCGTGCGCGCGTAATCCCGTTCCGGCGGATCTCCGTCATCTCGGTCACCCTGAGGCCCACCTCACCCCCGAGCCGGACGAGGACGCGCTCGCGATAGGTGCTCGCCGCCTCCAGCAGTCGCTCGTAGTCCGACCGCGTGAGCCACTCCTCCTCGTCCCCTCGTTCGATCGCACTCGCTTCGGCCATCCTTCGTATCTCTCGTATTTTACGAAATACAGTTAGCTCTGTCGGTCCTCAGTTCGGGAAAAGCACTACCTGTAGGGGGTTCGCGTCTCTCGAAAATAGCGAACTACCCGTCGTCGCCGGCGGCCGCTATCTCGCCGACGACCTCGGGGTTGCGAAGCGTCGAGGTGTCGCCAAGCGGTTCCTGATTGGCGATGTTTTCGAGCAGACGGCGCATGATCTTGCCCGAACGGGTCTTCGGTAACTCCGGCGTGAACACGACCGCCTCGGGCCGGGCGAACGGCCCGATGGCGTCCTCAACGTTCTCGACGATCCGCTCGCGGAGTGCCTCGCTCGGCTCGTGGCTGTGGTCGGTGCTGACGTAGGCGTAGACGGCGGTGCCGTCGGTCTCGTGTTGGCCGCCGACGACGGCAGCCTCGGCGACACCCGCGACGCCGACGATGGCGCTCTCGATCTCCATGGTGCCGAGGCGGTGGCCCGAGACGTTGATCACGTCGTCGACCCGCCCCAACACCGTGATGTACCCGTCGGAATCGACCGTCGCGCCGTCCCCGGAGAAGTAGACCCACTCTCCGTCCTCGGAGAAGGGCTCCCAGTACTCGGCCCGGTAGCGTTCGTCGTCCCCGTACAGGGTGCGAAACATCCCCGGCCACGGGCGGTCGACGACGAGATAACCCGTCTCGCCGGGCTCGATCCCCTCACCGTCCTCGTCGACGACCCGGGCGCTGATCCCCGGCAGGGGCGGACCCGCCGAGCCGGGTTTCATCGCACTCGCCCCGGGGAGCGTCGAGACCATCATGCCGCCGGTCTCGGTCTGCCACCACGTGTCCACGATTGGACACTCCCCGCCGCCGATGTGGTCGTGAAACCACTTCCAGGCACGGGGGTTGATTGGCTCGCCGACGGTGCCGAGCAGGCGCAGACTGGAGAGGTCATGGTCGTCGGGGTACTGCTGGCCCCACTTCATGAACGCGCGGATCGCCGTGGGTGCGGTGTAGAAGACGTCGACGGCGTTTCGCTCGACGATCTCCCAGAGCCGCGAGCGGTCGGGGTAGTCGGGCGTCCCCTCGTAAAGCAGCGTCGTCGTGCCGAGGGCGAGGGGCCCGTAGACGATGTAGGAGTGGCCGGTGATCCAGCCGATGTCCGCCGAACACCAGTAGGTGTCCTCGGGCTTGAGATCCAGCACGGCCCGGGAGGTCCAGGCGGCGTAGGCGAGATAACCGCCCGTCGAGTGGGTCACCCCCTTGGGCTGGCCGGTAGTGCCGGAGGTGTACATGAGAAACAGCATGTCCTCGGCGTCCCGGACCACCGGCGGGATCGTCGCCCCGGCGTGTGCGAGGACGAGGTCCCCGTAGTCGTACTGGTCGTCGTCGAGACTGTGATCGAGGTCCCCACCCAGTCGGTCGACGACGACCGTCGTGACCTCGCGATCGAGCGCCATGAGCGCGTTGTCGGCCTTGCTCTTCTGGTTGAAGGCGTTGCCGCGCCGATAGTAGCCGTCGCAGGTCACCAGATACTCCGAGTTCGCCCGCTTCATCCGCGTGGTGAGGGCGTCTGCGGAAAAGCCGGCGAAGACCACCGAGTGGGGGGCGCCGATGCGCGCACACGCGAGCATCGCGATCGGAAGCTCGGGGATCATCGGGAGGTAGATCGTCACGACGTCGTCCTCGCCGACGCCCAGATCCCGCAGGGCGGCGGCGAGTTCGTTGACCTCGCCGTAGAGGTCCTGGTAGGTGTAGGTGCGCGTTTCGCGGCGCTTTCCCTCCCACTTGAGCGCGGCGTGGTTCTTGCGCCCGGCCTCGATGTGGCGGTCGACGCAGTTGTACGAGGCATTGAGTCGTCCCCCGGAGAACCACTCGTAGAAGGGTGCCTCGTCGTCGTCGAGCACCTGCTCGTACTCGCGGTACCAGTCGAGAAGGGCGGCCGCCCGTTCCCAACACTGGGGCCACTCGGCCTCGAAGTCCCGGTAAAGTCCCGGATCGGAGACGTTCGCCTGCTCGACGAACGGGGCGGGCGGCTCGTATCGCTCGTCCGGGGACGGAGTCATCGTGTGAGATGTTCACGGGCGATCGGACGATAAGTTTTCGCCCGCTCCGTCTGCAACCCGCTGTTTCGGGGTTCACAGCCCGCGGGCGATAGTCATTTCCGCCCCGCACCGATACTCACTGTGTGCAGATCGTGGGTTACGAGACGGGCGCGGGCGACGGTGAGGCGGCGCTCCTCCTCGCCGCCGGGAACGCGTACACGCGCAAAGCTCTCGCACCCGACGTGCGACTCGACTACGCGCTCGGCGACCGGCGCTGTGCGGGCACGCTCTCGGAAGGGACTCACGTCGAGTGTTCGAACCCCGCGGCTCCCTACTGCGAGGACCACTCCTATACGTGGGTGTGTGCCCGCTGTACGGGGACCTGTCTCAAAGCGGAGATGGACTGTTTCGAGGAGCACGCGGTGTATCTCGCCGCCTTCGCCCCGGCGACGTTCAAGGTCGGCGTCACCCGTGCGTGGCGACTCGACACGCGGCTTCGCGAGCAGGGAGCCGACCGCGCCGCACACCTCCACACCGTCTCGAACGGCCGAATCGCCCGCGAGATCGAGAGCGAAATCGCGAGGGAGGTCGGCGACAGCGTGCGCGTCCCGACGAAGATTCGCGGGCTCGCCTCCACCGTGGACCTCGCGGCGTGGGAGGCGTTCGTGGCGGAGTACGACCCCATCGAGACGATCGCCTTCGAGTACGGGTTGGACCTCACCGGGCGGCCAGTCAGCGAGACGATCGCTAGCGGCCGGGTTCTCGGGACCAAAGGTCGGATTCTGGTGCTCGAACGGGACAGGACGACCTACGCGGTCGACCTGCGCGACCTCGTGGGCTACGAGGTCCGGGAGGGGGCCCCCGAGCGGTCGTTACAATCGAGCCTCGGCGCGTTCGAGTCGGGCTGAGCGACAACCCAACCCTTTTCGGTTCGGCTGTCGAACCCGGAGGTATGGCAGACGAAAACGACGAGAGCGGCGCCGAGGGCGGGGAGGAGAAATCGTTCCGCGAGCGCGTTGAGGAGATCCGCGAGCAGCGCGAGGCCGAGGGCGGCCCCGAGGGCGAAGGCGAGGGCTCCCGCGAGGAGCGCCTCGAAGAGATGATGGGCGGCGGTGGCGGTCCGGGCGGCATGGGCGGCAACCCCTTCGCCCAGATGATGGGCGGCATGATGGGCGGCGGCGGCCCCGGCGGTGCGATGGGCGGCGGTCCGGCCGGCGGGCCCGGTGCCGGCGGCGAGGGCGGGGACGAGCAGGTCGTCCGCGAGATCCGTCAGCTTCGCGACGAGGTCCGGGACGTCAACCGCCACCTCGAACGCATCGCCGACGCCCTCGAGGACTGAGCGGATCGCAAAAGAGCTAAAGCGACGTATCGTCCTTTTCGAGGTGAATGTCCATCGCCAGCGAGCGTATCGACCGGCTGGAGGCGCTTGCAAAGGAGGCCGCGACGGCGGGTGAGGACGACCGGGCCCGCGAGTACGTCGCACTTGCGCGACGGATCGCCGAGCGAAACCGCCTGCGCGTCCCCCGATCGTTCGAGCGTTTTACCTGCGACCGATGCGATCGGTATCTCCGGCCCGGCCGCAACGCCCGCACCCGATTGCAGGACGGCCACGTCGTGGTCACCTGTGACTGCGGATCCCACCACCGGTACCCGTATCGGTCCTGAAGAGCCGCTCCGATCGTTCCGACCGCGAATCGAACGTTCAAAGTGCATCGGCCCGATAACCGACGCATGAGCGACCCAGCGGATCTCCAGGCACTCAGGAAGGACGCCCACGACCTCGACGTGACGGTGTGGGTCGGCAAGGGCGGGATCGACGCCGTGACCGAGGAACTGGCCGACCAGCTCACAGAGAGGGAACTGGTGAAGGTGAAGTTCCACCGGGCGGCCCGCGGTGGGACGACGACCGAAGAGCTCGCTGCGGAACTGGCCGAGGCGGTCGACGCCACGCTCGTCGAGACGCGGGGCAACACGGCGGTGTACCACTGATGGTACTCGAAGGGATCCTCGTCGATCTCGGGTTCGCCCAGGGCCTCGCCGCCGCCATCGACGGCGCGATACGCTTTCTCGTCGCCTTCGTCGCCCTCGTGTTCGTCGGCCGCGCCGTGGTGTTACCGCTGATCGAACGCGCCTTCGACAGGCGCGACCTCGAACCGCACGCCCAGCGACCGCTGATGAAGGTCGCGTGGTTCGGCGTGCTCTTTGCGGCGGTCGCGGTCGCGTTCGGTTTCGGGGGCTTTGGCAACTTCCTCACGTCGCTGGCGACGATCGCCGCGGCCGCCGCGCTCGCGATCGGTATCGCGATGCAGTCGGTCATCTCGAACTTCGTCGCGGGCGTGTTCATCTTCACCGAGAAGCCCTTCCGAATCGGCGACTGGATCGAGTGGCAGGAGGGCGATTACTCGGGGATCGTCGAGGACATCAGCCTGCGCGTGACTCGCGTGCGCACGTTCGACAACGAACTCATCACCGTTCCCAACTCCGATCTGACCGACAACGCGGTGAAAAACCCTGTCGCGAAGGACAAGCTCCGACAGAAGTTCGTCTTCGGGATCGGGTACGACGACGACATCGGGCAGGCGACCGATATCATCGTCGAGGAGGCCCGAAATCATGCGGAGATCCTCGACGACCCCGAGCCGACGGTTCGACTCCTCGAACTCAACGACTCGGATGTGGGCCTCCAGTCGCGCTTTTGGATCGCCGATCCCGCCCGTGCGGACTTCGTGCGGATCCGCGCCGAGTACGTCCAGCGGGTCAAAGAGCGCTTCGACCGCGAGGGGATCGACATCCCCTACCCGTATCGCACGCTCGACGGGGGGCTGTCGATCGAGAGCCTCGGGACGCTTCGCTCCGGCGGCGAGCCGGCGGAGTGAGACCCGGCTATCGCAAGACAAGAACTGATTTAGATACGCGCGACACCACGACTCGGGTGTACGATGCGCTACGTCTGTACCGAATGCGACTGGCACGTCGATTCGAGCGAATCGCTCACTGACGATCTCGGCGGACTGGCCGTCGAACATCACGTCCGTTTCGGACACCCGGTCGAACTGGCGACTGAGGGCCGTCCGCGGGACGAACAGACGGCCGATAGCTCGGTCGGGACGTAGCTCGCGGGCGGCGGCCGTCGCGTTCTTATTTGGTCCGGGCTCCGGTGTCGTCCTCCTGGCTGTGAGCGACGCCGCTGGTGATGATCGCCTGGACGCTCTCCTCGACGCTCATCTCGACATCGATCACGCGGTCCTCGGGGGCGTAGATCAGGAACCCACCCATCACGGGGTTGGGCGCGAAGGGCACGAACAGCGTGAGCATCTCCTCGTGGCCCGTCGCCGCGACCAGTTCGGCCGGCGGACGGCCGGTCAGGTACGCGAGGGTGTAGCTGCCATCGCGGGGAAACTCGACGAGTTTGACCTCCTGAAAGCTCTCGACGTCGCTTTCGAGGAGGATGTCGCTCATCCGGCGAAAGCTGTTGTAGATCGAACTCACGCCGGGGATCGACTCCATGGCGGCGTGAAATCCCCCCTCGACCCGTGTTCCGTCGGTGTGTTCGGCGACGATCCCCACCGCGACGATGAGCACGAGCAGCGTGAGGACCGTCGTCACTTGTACGATCGCCGGGGCGACCTCGACGTCGAGGTAATCGGCGAGCCACACCACCGGGTTAAGCGTCTGGGCGACGAAACTCAGGACGAACCCCAGAACGATGACCGTGAGGATGAAGGGGATTGTGATCGCGGTCCCGGTGATGACCGACTGGCGGAGGCGCTCTCTGAGGGAGGGCTGGCGCCGCGGGGAGGGCATACCCTCGAACGCTCGCGGAAACCTGATACGACTGTCGGTTGCACTCGCCGGGTGGACGAGAGAGGCGACCGCGAGTCGGGATCATCCCACCGCAGCGCCCGCTCGGTGCGAAAACCGCTCGCCGAGCCGACGGCTCGTGAGAGTCGAACAGCGTATGAATGGTGGACGCCCGGGGTTGCCCGGCGTTCCGGCGCGGGGAGTCCCGGTTGCCTCCTCCACCCCGCGATCCGTCGAGCGACAGGTGTCCGATGGCCCGCTGCTCACTTCCGTGCCTGACGGATTTCCATCGACCAACCGCGACGACACGTCCCTGCGGACGCTCGCCGCGGACCGCTGTCCCCGACGGACGAGGCTTCTCAGTTGGCTCCCGGGGCCCGCGCCGGTCGGACCGGACGCGCCCGGGGTTCGGTCCCCGCTGAAGACCGTAGCGCGGGTGACGAGCAGGGCCTAACTGCCCGACCTAGTCCGTTCTCTACTATCCGCGTCGACCATAAGAGGGTTTCGTCTCGTCGTCTCGTACGGTCACAACAGCCCGAGTGCCCGCGCGTACAAACCGGCAGCGACCGCCGACAGCCCCGAAAAGGCGAGCACGAGCCAGCGGTGATACGCGAGCCAGTCCTGGGTGGTGATGCCCGTGACGTCCGCCGGGGTGAGCGCGAGGAGCCACTCGATGGACATCCCCGTCATGAACAGCGCGACCACGAGCGCCGCGCCCGCGATGGTCGCCGGGTCCGAGCGCTCGCCCAGTCCCGCCCCGAGGACGACGATCGCGACGGCGCCGAAGACGCCGATCAGCCGCGGACCGAAAAAGCCGGCGTCGTAGTAGCGTGCGAGGCCGGCGGCCGCCCCGTCGGGGAGGAGCACGTATGGGGCGATGACGGCGAGAACGACGCCGAGACAGGCGCCGATCCCCAACTGGAGGGCACGTCGCGTGAGGTCCATACGCGACGTTCGGATGGCCGAAACCTAAAGTCGGCGTTCGCGGGCGAGCGTAACACCCACATACGACCGGAAAAAAGACCGAGTATGGGACTGGGAAGCACCACGAAGAAGCTTCAAGTAATGGCCGAGAAGGCCGAACAGCTCTACGCTCAGCTCAACGAGGTCAAAAAACAGCTCGAGGACCTCCGCGTCAAGGTCGACAACACGCACGAGACTGTCACCGGCCTCGAAGTCAAACACGAACAGAACCGCGCGCTGCTCGAAGCCCTCGCCGAGGAGCGGGGGATCGACGTCGAGAAAGTGATTACCGAGGCCTCCATCGAGGACATCGAGGAGCCCGACCCCGCCGAGGACGCGGCAGGTGACGTCGCGGACGACCCCGACACGACCACCGGGACCGATCCCGTCGACGGCGACGAGGGCGTGGGAACCGAGACCAGTTAAGTAGCTCCGGCAAGGATTGCCAGCCGATGAGTGCCCCGCCCGCCGCCAACGTGCTGGAAACGGTCGGCCGGACGCCGCTGGTCTCGCTCGGTGCGGCCCCCGAGTCGGTCCCCGTCTACGCGAAACTCGAGTCGTTCAACCCCGGTGCAAGCGTCAAGGACCGCATCGGGAAGTACATGCTCGAAGCGATGCTCGATCGGGGCGCGATCTCGCCGGGCGGAACGGTGATCGAGCCCACGGCGGGCAACACCGGGATCGGGATCGCGGTCGCCGCGGGACAGCTCGATCTCGATGCGGTCTTCGTCGTCCCCGAGCGCTTCAGCGTGGAAAAACAACAGCTGATGGCCGCGCTCGGTGCGGAGGTAATCAACACGCCCACCAGCGAGGGGATGGGTGGGGCCATCGAGCGCGCCCACGAACTCGCCGACGAACTCGAGGACAGCGTCGTCCCACAGCAGTTCTCGAACCCCCTCAATACGGAAGCGCACTACGAGACGACCGCCCCCGAGATCTACGGGGCCTTGGAGGGGGCGGTGGGGGCGGTCGTCGCCGGTTGTGGCACTGCGGGCACGCTGATGGGACTGGCTCGCTACGCCCGCGAGCGCGATTCCGACACCTACGTCGGCGCGGTCGAACCCGAGGGGTCGCTGTACGCGACGACCAAAGGGATCGACGGCGAGGAGGGCGAGTACAAAACGGAGGGGATCGGCACACACGACCCGGCGACGAACGAACTGTTCGAGCCCGACCTGGTCGACGAGGTACTGCAGGTGAGCGACCGGGACGCTCACGACGAACTCAAGCGACTGGCCCGCGAGGAAGGGCACTTGGTTGCCTCCAGTGCCGGCGCCGCAAGCGTCGCGGCTCGGCGGGTCGCCGCGCGGATCGAGACGGGCGAGCTCGAGGTGCCCTACGACAGCGTCGTCACCGTGTTCCCGGATTCGAGCGAGCGCTACCTCTCGAAGGGGATTTACAGGGAGTTCGAGGAGTGGGACGGGTGAGGGTGTCGGCAGGGATCATCTGACGATGGTGACGGGGACGGGCGAGCGGCGAACGACCCGTTCTGCGACGCTGCCGAGCAACACGCGACTGACCCCGGAGCGGCCGTGGCTCCCGATGACCACGTGATCGATGTCGTTGTCCTTGACGAACTCGACGACGGTTCGTGCCGGCTTGCCGGTTTCGACAGCCGTCGAAAGGGTAATCCCGCGCTCGTCGGCGTGCTCGCGTGCCTCGTCGACCAGCCGCTGGGCGTACGCCCGTCGCTGGGCCGCCAGTTCGTCCATGTCGATCCACCCCTCGACGCCGCCGTAAGTTCGCAGTTCTCGCGGGTCGATGGCGTGCAAAACGGTTATCGACGCCTCCGGAAACGTCTCGAGTGCGTACTCGAAGGCGGTCTCTGACTGTTCGGACTCGTCGATCGGGACGAGGATTCGGGTGTCCATACCCCTACTAGGGGTCCGTGATAATTATTCGATCGGATCGACTGCACTACGAGAGACGATCCGTGCGGATGGGATCGCTCCCGTGGCGTCAGGGCGCGTGCAATCGCTGGTGTTCGACCTTCATACAGCGGTCGGCGACGACGTGGATCCCCGCCTCCTCGGCGCGGGCTTCGGCCTCGGAATCGGTAATGCCCAGCTGGAGCCAGAGGACCTTCACGTCCTCGCGCTCTCGGGCCTCCTCGACGAGGCCCGCGACCTCGTCGCTCGGGCGAAAGACGTCGACGATGTCGATCTCCTCCTCGACGGCCGAGAGCGAGTCGTAGGCGGGTCGCCCGAGGACCTCCTCGGCGTTGGGGTTGACCGGGATCACGTCGTAGCCGTGGTTCGTGAGGTACTTCGGGATCTCGTGGGCGTCCTTCCCCGGTGTCGTGGAACAACCGACGACCGCGACGGTGCGAAGGCCGAGCAGTTCTCGCAACTCGGCATCGCTCTCGACTGGCATACGCCGTGTGAAGGGGACCTCCTCGAATAACGTTTCCGTCCGCGGCCGATACCGCCTCGCGGCTCAGGCCGCGATCCGCCCGAGGACGAACGCCGCGGCCGCGAGGAACATTCCGTATTTCAGGCGTTTCTGGCCCGCTGTCGGGTCCCGAAAGCTCGTCGCCGCCGCCCAAAGCATCACGGCGTTTGCCGGCAGGACGGCCAGCAGATAGACGACGCCGAGCGCGTCAAGCAGATAGGGCAGGGGACTGGCGAGGACGGCGACCGCGAGGCAGGCGACGCCCACCCAGAGCGCGGGGCGTGCGCCGATCGCGATCGGGAGCGTGTTGAGACCCTCCTCGCGGTCGCCCGCGAGGTCCTCGACGTCCTTGATCACCTCGCGGGTGAACGTCGCGAGCGCCGCGAGAACGAACAACACGGCGGGGGCGGTGACGTTCCCGACGGCGGCACCGCCGAAGAGAAAGGTGCTGCCTCCGAGCGCGGCGACGACGGCGTTGCCTACACCGGGAAGCCCCTTGAACAGTTGGGTGTAGGCGACGAGCAAAAGCAGGTTGATCAGGGCGATGGCGATCGCGAGCACCGGGAGGGCGAGTGCGAGCACGATCGCTCCCGCGAAGAGCGCGAGGCTGAAGAGGAGCGTGCCACGCGGGGAGACCGCCCCCCGCGGGATGGGGCGGTCGGGCTGATTTATGCGGTCGATCTCGCGGTCGAAGTAGTCGTTGATCGCGTTTCCGGCCCCGGTGGCGAAGACGGTCGCGCCCGCGGCCGCCCCTGCCGGGACCAGGGCCTCGAACAGCCCGCCCGCGACGAACGCCCCGATCAGGGTCAATACGCCCGCGACGAGGGCGTTGACCGGTCGGGTGAGTTCGAGCAGTCCACGGGCCGTCCTCCCTGCCATACACGGGTTCGACGAGGGGAGGAAATAAAGGGCCCGTCTCCGCCGGCGGGTTTTTGCCCCCGACGTCCCTCGGTGGGGTATGTTCCCGACACGTCGGCGCGTCCTCGTGGGCCTCGGTGCGGCGGGCCTCGCGGGCTGTCTCTCCGGCGACCGCGAGACCGAACCCGACGCCACCACCGTCGAGACCGAGGTGGTCCTCGCCGGCCTCGATACGCCGTGGGACCTCGCGTTCGACGACCGAACGATCTACCTCTCGGAGCGACCGGGCCGGATCAGCCGGGTCGTCGACGGGGAGCGAGCGACCGTGGTCGAACCCGATGCGACCGAGGACGGCGAGGGCGGGATGCTCGGAATCGCGATCGATCCCGACGGGGAGTTCCTCTACGCCTACTACACGCGCGAGTCGGAGAACCGCGTCGTCCGGTACGCCCTCAACGCGCCGGGGGATCCCGAACCGGTCATCGAGGGGATCCCGGCGGCGGAGATCCACAACGGCGGGCGGATCGATTTCGGCCCCGAGGGCGACCTGTGGGTGCTGGCCGGCGACGCCGACGACCCAAACAGCGCCCAGGACCCCGAATCGCTCGCCGGGTCGGTCCTCAGACTCACCCCCGAGGGCGAGCCCGCCGCCGGCACCGACCTGCCCGACCCGCGGGTCTACACCTACGGCCACCGCAACCCCCAGGGGATCGCGTGGCTCCCCGACGGCACGCCCCTGATCGCCGAACACGGCCCGAGCGCCCGCGACGAGGTCAACAGACTCGTCGGAGGCGAGAACTACGGCTGGCCCGCCGCACGCGACGGCGAGGAGTATCCCGGCACCGACTTCGCACGCCCGCTGGTCAACACGGGTCCGGACGTGACGTGGGCCCCCTCGGGGATGAGCTACCACGACGGCGACGGGGTCGAGGACTGGGAAGGCCGCTTGCTGATCGGCGGGCTTCGCTCCCAGCAGGTAGTCGTCCTCTCGCTGTCCGACCCCGGCCAGCAGCCCCCAGAGGGAACCACCTACGACGACGAGTGGCTCGACGACGCCTACGGGGCGACCGCCACGGCCGCCCTGCAGGGCGAGATCGGGCGGATTCGCCACGTCGCGAGCGGGCCGGACGGCACGTACGCGCTCACGTCGAACCGCGACGGGCGGGCGTACGGCCGGTTCCCCCGCGAGGAGGACGACGTGCTCGTTCGCCTCTCGACCTCGACGGGTTAGCGCCTCGCGACGCGGTAGGTGACGCCGACGTCGCTCGTCGAGAGGTCCGCCTTCCGCCTGCTGGCCTCGCCGTGGCTCTCGAAGGGCCCTTCGACGACCGTCTCGCCCGTCAGGACGTAGTACTCGGCCACACAGTTCGTTTGTGGATCACACACATATCGGTTTCGCTGCCCACGATACCTGCAGTTGCAAGCCGAATCGTTAGATATTCCCGACGGTTCCGTTCGGACACGATCGAACCGATCGACTGGGACCGCTTGCAGGTCCCACCCGAGGGCCGCTCTCGGGTTCGATCTCGAATTCATCTAGCATAATGGGCCACTCACGACAATCGAACTCGAAAGGCGAACTGCGTTCACAGCCAGCACCCGGGACGGGCGATCCGCCGACGAACGACGCCGGCGAGTACGTCTGCGGTCGTCGCTGCGCGAACGGGACCCGCTGTCTGATAACCGTCTCGTTGCCCTCGATATCCTGTCACCAACACGACCAGTCCGAACCGGTCGTCACCGAGAAGTAGCTCAGGGCGCCCGCAACTCGGCTTCGAACCGTTCCCGTAGTTTTGCGAGTTTCGGCTCGATGGTCACCGTACAGTAGCGGTTCTCGGGGTTGTTCTCGTAGTAGTCCTGATGGCCCGGTTCGGCCTCGTAGAACGTCTCGAGTGGTTCGATCTCGGTCACGATCGGGTCCTCGTAGGCACCCGACTGTTCGAGGTCGGCGACGAACGATTCGGCGATCTCGCGCTGGCGCTCGTCGTGGTAGAAGATCGCCGAGCGATACTGGCTTCCCACGTCGGGGCCCTGTCGGTTCAAGGTGGTCGGGTCGTGAACGGTGAAAAACACCTCCAGTAGCTTCGGATAGCTGAGTCGGTCGTCGTCGTATGTGAGACGAACGGCCTCCGCGTGGCCGGTCTCGCCGCTACAGACGGCCTCGTAGGTCGGTTCCTCGACGTGGCCGCCACAGTATCCCGAGGTCACGTCGACGACGCCGTCGAGTTCCTCGAACACCGCCTCGATACACCAAAAACAGCCACCGGCGACGGTCGCGACTGATTCTCCCATCGTCCCCGATTGGGGACCCCCGGTGTTAAGCCTCGCCCCTCCGGCGACCCGTCCGAAACAGTATTCATGCGGCCGGCCGATACCTGTAGACGACAGGGTCGGTCGTCCGCGAGGCGTACCACCGGGATGATCGACCGCACTCACAGCGCATCGAACCATGACCGACGAACTCCCAGACCCCGACCGACGGTCACTCGGCGGACTGACGCCGGATCTCACGACCACCCCGCCGAACGCTGACGCCCGAACCGACGTCGGCGCTCACATCCGTCGCTCCTACGCGAGAACGCTCCGTCGAACGGTGATACGGGCCGTCCGGGACGGCTACGACGGCGTGGACGTCTCCCACACCGAGATCCAGTACGTGGGTGAGGGCGCCGGACTGGACGTCTGGCGGGCCGAACCATGGACGGACGACCCTCCAACACTCCCTGCGGGGCGGGGCCGACGGTACGACTTTCGGTACTACGACCGGCCTGCGCTTCTCAACCGACTCGAACGTGGCGAGTGGCCGCTGCTCGCCGAAGTCCGGTGCCGATAATCGAGACACGAACGCCAGGTCGTGATGCCGTCGCTTGGATCCGAAGCAACGGGAAAACGCATGGGCGCTGCAGGATTTGAACCCGCGGCAACTTGGTCCGAAGCCAAGCACTCTGTCCAGACTGAGCTAAGCGCCCGACATCCTCGGTTCGAGGTAGCCGTTCTTAAGTCCCGCGATTTCCCTACAGACACGCCAGCCCGCCGGCCACCATCAGGGCGATCCCGATCCCGAGCCCGCCGTAATTGATCGCGCCGGTCGGTGCCGTGAGTTCGCTGTAGACGATCAGCGGGATTGCGAGCACGACGAGCCCACGCACTACGGTTCGAAGGCGATTCGACTTCGACGGGTCGCCCGTGGCTTCGAAGGCCCGTCTGCTCGCCGCGAGCTCTCCCGCTCGCTGCGGGCAGTCGTGTTCGATCGAGATCCGTCGCTCGATCAGCTCTCGCCACGCCCGTTCGTCGGGGCTCGCATCGCCACCGACCGAGCCATCGGTCATCGACGTCGGTTTTTCCCCGGTGGATTTAACCCTTTGTCAGACGCGCCGGATCGTCTCATCCGACCATCAGGTACCTGACGACCGCTCGATTGGTACCCGAACGGTCGTGTTCCGTACCTTGGAATATCCGGCACGAGGTATAATAGGGTGTCCGGTGTATGAGAGGACATGGTAGTCGGATCGATCGTTGCGTTCGTCGTTGCACTGCTCGTTGGCGGGTTGGCGATCTACTTCGGCGCCAACGTCGTCATTGACGTTCAGGACTACAGTCACGCCGTCGTCACGGCCCTTCTCGGGGCGATCGCATGGGGGTTGACCGCGTGGATCCCCCTGTTCGGGCCGATCATCGCGCTGATCGTCTGGGTCGGCGTCATCAACTGGCGGTATCCCGGCGGGTGGGTCGACGCCGCGATCATCGGTATCGTCGCGTGGCTCGGCGCGCTCGTGTTGCTGTTCGTCCTCAACGCCGTCCTCGGCCCGATCCTCGGCTTCAGCGTCGGTGCGTTCGGCGTTCCGGGCGCCTAATCGGACGCGCCGAGTTCCTCGTTGAGGAGGTCGACCGCGTTTCTCACCGCCCCGATCGACGAGAGGTAGCCGGCGCCGACGCTGGCTTTGAGCGCCAGCGCCGACCGCCCCTGCAACACGGTCGGCCCGACCTGTGCGACCGCGCCGTCGCCGACGCTGACGAGCCAGCCCGGCGAGTCGAACGCGAAGCGTTCGGGGCGGGGGGCGAACCCGTCGGCGTTTCCGCCCGCGAGCGCCGCGAGGTGTTTCGCGACGACGCGAGCCTCGCGGATGGCCGCCTGTGCGCTCGCGGGCACCGCCTCGCCGTCGTCGTCCACGACGCGAGCGGCGTCGCCGACCGCGAACGTCCGCGAGTCGAGCCGGAGGTCGCTGCGGACGGCGGGGCGTTCTCCGCCGAGGGCGCTCGGTCCGCGGATCCCGCCGGTCCAGACGAACGTATCGTAGGGGATCTCTCCGTCGTCGGTTTCGACCGCGCGTTCGCTCGCGCGCTTGACGGTCGCTCCCGTCCTGACCTCGACGCCTCTCGTTTCGAGTTCCTCCCGGACCGCCGCCTGGAAGTTCGCCGGGAAGTTCGGTGCGACGGCCTCGAACCGTTCGAGGAGCGTAATCAAGGGGCCCGAATCGAGTGCAGCCAGTTCGCCCGCGACTTGCACACCCGAAAGCCCCGCCCCGCCGACGACGACCCGCGAGCCGTCCACGACACGCTCGCGGATCCGATGGGCGTCTTCGAGGCGTTTGAGGGGGATCGAGTGTTCCTCGACGCCCGGCAGGTCGTAGTAGTTCGTCTCCGCGCCGAGACAGACCGCCGCGTAGTCGTAGGCGATCTCGCCGTCCGCACAGCGAATCACGCGCTCCGCTCGGTCGACGGCCTCGACGACGTCCTCGCGTACCGTGACGCGCTCGAACAGCGAGTCGAGCGGGAGACGGATCACCTCGGCCAGGTCGGGTCGGCGGATCACCCGGTGGAGTTCGTGCTGGATCAGGTGATAGGGGTCCCGATCGACCAGCACGATCTCGGCGTCCGAAAGCGCCCGCTCCAGTCGCTTTGCCAGCGTCACCCCTGCGTAGCCCGCCCCGCAGACGACGATTCGCATACTCGCGCTAGGATCGGGAGCTTAAAAGAGGTGGTCGTCGACCGTACGGGCCGGACCGCCGACCTCCCAGACGTGGGTCTCGACGCCCGCCTCTGCCACTTCCGCTTCGACCCGCTGGACGTGTTCCTCGGTGGTGTTGACGTAGACGCTCGCGCCCGTGTCCGTCGAGTAGTAGACCGGCACGCCCTCGTCACGAAGCTCCCGAACCCGATTGAATATCTCGATAGTCTCGGGCTGCCAGTAGACCCACCCCGCGGGCCCGGTCATGGTCGTCGCCGCAAGCGACAGCGAGTCGTGCTCGGCCAGTTCGAAGGTCCGGTCGAAATCCCCTTCGCGGAGTGCGTCCCGGAGCTCGGCGATCTGGCCGTGCATGTGGGCCATCCGCGCCCCGAACATGTGGCTGTCGGCGGCTTCTTCGTGGGCCTGCTCGGTCTCCTTATACGAGGGGACCAGCCCGGCGACGATCCGCAGTTCGTCTTCGAGCTCGGTTTCGATGCGCTCGGAGCGACAGTCGGCGTCGTTCAGCCCAGTACGCAAGTGACTGAACGCGCCCGTGACCGCGCGCGCGGCCGAGGACGACCCCCGCCGGGCGACCGTCGAGATATCGGGCCGAGAGAGATCGAGTTCGGCCGCATTACACAGCGCCATCGCCGCCGCCGCAAAGCCCGAGGAGGACGAGCCAAAGCCGACGTTCGACCGAAAGGAGTTCTCGCTTTCGAGGCGCACCCGGTCGTCGATACCGGCGAGTTCGCGCACCCGATCGACGACCGCCGCGACGCGCTCTTTTCCCCGCCCTGAGAGTTCCTCACCGTCGACGACGTAGACGTCCTCGGTACGGTCCTCGAACCGGGCGGTCGTTTTCGTGTGACTCGGCGCGGTACAGACGCTGATGGAGTCGTGGTAGGGTAGTCTGAGCTCCGGGTCGCGCATCCCGTGGTACTTCGCGAGCCCCTGGATGGGATGGGCGACGGCCGTGATTTTCCTCATACTCCGACCGGCGGGTGACGCCCGCATAAACGCTACGCTGTCGGGACGAACGCCACGTTTCGATACGGCGAGCGAGGTCAATCCCACCCGCTGGCACTGACCAGTAAGGTATTGCTTTCGTAACCCGTCTCCGCGTTTAGAGGACTCGTGTCGATGACAGAACTACCGGGGCTGCTTCGGGGTTTCGACCCACGCCCGAGCGTCGTTGCACCCGCGGCGACCGTCGCAGAATACCTTCTCCCGTCCCCACACGAACGCTGGGCGGTGCTCGCGCGCGACGAACTGACCGAGCCGTCGCCGCCCGTCTCACCCGCCAAACGGCGCTGGCTCTATCGGCACGGCTTTCGCGCTCGTGCTGCTCACCTCTATGACTTCGAGACCTACGGGCCCGAGGAGTACCTCTCGGATGCCGCACGCTACGTCGGTGCGTACTACCTCAACGGACCGTGGCGCGACGCGATCGACAACAAACTGCTCTGTCACCTGCTTCTCTCGGGGTTCGACGAGCACCGCCCGTCGGTTTACGGGCTGCTCAAGGGGGGTCGGCTCCACCCAATCGACAACTCGGCCCTCCCCCGCTCGGACGGCGGTCCGCTCGCAGGGGTCGTCGCTCGTCCGGAGAACTCGGTTCCATCGGCCGTCGACGGAACCGACTGGGTGCTCGACCGTCTCGAACGCGACCGGCTGGTCTGCAAGCGATTCAAGGGCGGTTCCGGAAAGCAGGTGTTGATCCTCGCCTCGAAGGACGGCGAGTATACGGTAAACGGCGACCCCCGTTCTGAGGGCGAGTTGCGCGAGCGACTCGGGAAACTGGACGACTACCTCGTGACCGAGTACGTCACACAGGCGCCCTACGCCGCGGACGTCTACTCGCCGTCGGTCAACACGATGCGCGTGGTGACGATGTACGACGAGGAGTCCGGCGAGGCGTTCGTCCCGGCCGCGACCCACCGCTTTGGCACCGCCCGCTCGGGCGCGCTCGACAACTTCTCGCAGGGCGGCCTGTCGGTCGGCGTCGACCGTGAGACGGGGCGGCTCGGGGCCGGTATCCAATACCTCCCGCCGGACCTTCCCGAGGAATTCGAACGCCATCCCGATACGGGCGAGCGAATCGTCGGCCGCGAGGTCCCGGGCTGGGAGGCGATCAAAGCGGACCTTCTCGCCATCGCGGATCACCTCTCGTACATTCCCTACATCGGGTGGGATCTGGTCGTCACCGATGCGGGGGAGTTCTCGATCATCGAGGCAAACAACAACACCTCCGCGCTGATCCAGGTCCACGAGCCCTTGCTTCGCGAGGACCGAACGCGGCGGTTCTACAAGCGCCACGGCGTACTCTGATCCGGATCGAACCGAACCGCTCAACACCCCCGGACGGCGAGTCGGGATATGGGAACGCCACTAGAGTCGCCCGACGAACAGACCTCCGAGGTGGTCGATCGCCTCTCGGCGGAGTATCCCGATACCACCATCTCGCTCGACTTCTCGAACCGCCTCGAACTGCTCATCGCGGTGATCCTCTCGGCTCAGTGTACCGACGAGCGGGTCAACGGGGTGACCGCGGACCTCTTTTCGAAGTACGATGGCCTCGAGGACTACGCGAACGCCGCCCAGGAGCAACTGGCCGAGGACATCTCCTCGATCACCTACTACAACAACAAGGCGGGCTACATCCGCGAGGCCTGCGCGATCATCATCGAGGAGCACGACGGGGGGGTTCCGGATACGATGGACGAACTCACCGACCTGCCCGGTGTCGGGCGCAAGACCGCAAACGTCGTCCTCCAGCACGGCCACGAACTGGTCGAGGGCGTCGTCGTCGATACGCACGTACAGCGTCTCACACGCCGGCTGGGAATCACCGAGGAGCGCTCGCCCCAGAAGATCGAACGCGAACTGATGGCCCTGCTCCCCCGGGAGCGCTGGCAGGCGTTCACTCACCTCTGTATCAGCCATGGCCGGGCGACCTGTACGGCCCGGAACCCAGACTGTAGCGACTGTGTCCTCGAGGATGTCTGTCCGTCCTCGAAAATCGATAGCGAGGTCGATCTGGCGAGCGGCGAGGCCTGGTAGGCCTGCGGGCGCGGGGCCAACGGTTTTTGTTCTCGGCCGAGAAGGGGCGGGTGTCATGACCGAATCCGACGACCACGGCCGGGACGTCGAACTGGCAAAGGAGAAGGACGAGAAGGGCGAACCCGAGGAGGAACTCGACGGGAAAGCCGAAGAGGAACTGCAGGAACAACGCGAGGAGGAAGCCGAGGAGAAACTCGACGCCGAGGACGAACAACGCGAGGCCGCCGCCGAGGAGACGGCCAACCCCGACGCCCACCGCGACGAGCGTCCGTACAACAACCGCTAGAGGGCCCTAGAAGTACGCCAGAGCGTATTGGGTGATGCCCAGTAGGTACGCGATCAGCCAACACAGCACGTACCCGATGACGCCGATCCGCAGGCGAAAGCGCCACGCGCCCATGTTCTCGTGGAGGTCGTCGATATCGACGTCCTGAGCGGGGTCGCCGTAGAGGTCGCGGCTGTGTTTCGCTTGGAATATCCTGACGATCCCCGTCAGCGCGAACAGCAAGAAGGCGTACGCCTGCACCCCGAAGATGGCGTGTACCGCCCGGAGCCCCGAGAGGCGCTCGAACAGGCGGGGGGCCATCCAGCCGACGACCGGACCGGTGGTGAGCACGAGGCCGGCGAGAATGTACGTGAGATGTCGTGTCAACACGTCCCACGTGACGGGATCGTTCTCGATGATGATCCACGCCCCATAGAGGTAAAACGGGAAACTTACCGTGACCAGCAGGGCAGTGATCGTCGCCCAGAGGACAGCGTCGGCCATCGTTCTTCGTTGGGCCGGCCCCGCGTTAAGCGACCCGGATCGGTTCGTCCCGGAACACGTATGCCCGCGCCGATCCAACCGACGGACAATGGCTGACGGTCGTTCCTCAGAGCGCGAGGGCTCCCGACGGAACCCGGAGGCGGACCCGGTCCACGAGGAGTTCGACTTCGAGGAGTTCGGCCCCGAGGACATGGCTCGCATGGACGCCGACGACTGGGACGCGGCGTTCGACCCGGAGTCGTGGATCACCGGCGAAGCGCTGATCGACCGCGTCGAGGCCGACCTCAAGTCCCGGATCGCCAACCGGGACGTCTTCGCCGTCTTGGAGCGCTTCGAGGGGCCACCCCGATTGCTCGCCTATTCCGACGAGGGCTACGCCATCGTCTATCCCGACGGGAGCGTCGAGGGGGAGGGAACGGTCGTTCGGGACGTGAACCCGACGGTCGCGCTCTGTTCGATGGACGACTACGAGGTGCCGGACCCACCCGCCGACTGGTCGCTTCCGGACCCCGAGTCGGTGCCCGAGGGGAGCGGCGATCTGGGCAACAAGATGCTGCAGGTGATCGCTTTCGGACTGTTGCTGGCCGGACTGGCGGCGATCGCCGGGCTGATCGTCGGCGACATGGGCGGGTCGGCAGTGATCGTCATCGTCATCGCGGTGATCTTCATCGCTGCGAGCGTCTTCCTGTTTCTGGTGGTCGCAAACGCCCGGCTCTCGGACCGGTTTCGCGCGGTCGAGTACAGAAACCGCCTCCGGGCCGCGGGCGCCTCCACAGGCGAGCGCCCCGCGTTCGTCCCGATTGAGGACGACGAAATCGAGGCGCTTCCCGAGGACGACGGCCACGAAAAACCGCCGTCGTCGGGCGGTTCGAACGGGAACTGAACCTCACGGTCATCGGTGGGTTTAAGCGAACACGGTCCTGACTCCCGCCTGTATGAAGAGGCGGGAGTTTATCACGGCGGCGGGTGCCGGGAGCGCCGCGACGGCGGCGGGCGTAACCGGAGCCGTCGGTACCGCGGCCGCCCAGGAAGCCGAAGAGGAGCCCGTATGGCCCGAGTTCGTTCAGGAAGCCTCGAACTACTCGAGCGGCGAGACCCAGGACGCCCGCGGACAGGGGGAAGTCACCGTCCAGGTCGGAGCCGGTGACGGTCTGCAGTTCGCGCCGCCGGCGCTCTGGATCGATCCGGGAACCACCGTGATCTGGGAGTGGACCGGCGAGGGCGGGAGCCACAACGTCTCCGCACAGGACGGTGCTGACTTCACGAGCGAAGTCGTCAGCGAGGCCGGGTTCACCTTCGAGCACACCTTCGAGGGGGACGGACAGATCGTCACCTACCAGTGTGATCCCCACGCCTCACAGGGGATGCATGGCGGGGTCGCCGTCGGCGGCGTCGAAACCCAGGAGGTCCAGTCGGGCGTCATAACCGACCCCGAGGAACTGGGTATCAAGGTCCAGGAACACTACGTCGGGATCGGCGCGGTACTGATGATCTCGGTTTCGCTGGTGTTTACGTTCTTCGTCCTGAAGTACGGCGAATCACCGCACGCGAAGGGGGGGAACTGAGATGTCCTCGTCGGGCAGTTCCTACGGCGACATCCATCGCTACGAACCGGCGCGAGAGAGCACCGTCGGCGTGATCGCGATCGTGCTGTTGACTCTCCTCGAGGTCGTCCTCGTCGGGCTGTTCACCTACGGGCTCATGGAGGCCTGGGGGACGACCCAGACCGGCAACATCTACCTCGGACTGTTGCTCGCGCTGGTCTTTATCGACCTGTCGTTCATCCTCGTCCTCTATCGGCGGGAGTTCCTCCCTGACGTGATGATCGTCAAGAAGCGCCGTCGCAAGTGGGAGGACCTCTACGTCCGCGAGGAGGACGCCGACGGGACGGAGTTCGCGGACGGCGCGCTCGAGCACTTCAAACGCGCGGTCTACCCATACTACAAGAAGAACTAACAATGTCATCAAACGAAGACAAGTATCCGGTCGAATCGGACAGGAGGCGGTTCGTCAAGGGCGTCGTCGGTGCTGGAGCGATCGCCGCCCTCGGTTCGACGGGGGCGGCGGCGGTCAACACCGCGACCGCCCCGACGGGATCGGGCGGCGGGATCACCCCCTTCATGGGGATCGAGAACACCGGCGGTCCCGCACCCCGCGGGATGCCGATCATCCCCGTCCAGATCGGCGACGACGGCACCATTAGCGGCCGGTGGCCCGAGGTCGTCGAGGAGGAGGTCCAAGGACAGACGGTCGTCCTCGCCCAGGAGGAACTCGGCGGAATCACCTACTCCTCACAGTGGTTTCAGTACTGCGGGAAACAGACCTCGCCGGCGTTGTTGCCCGACGCCGACCAGGACAACCGCTTTCTCGCCTCGGGTCAGGCCCAGTACGAGTGGCAATCGGAACTCGAGGAAGGCGCACCGCTCAACATCTCCGATTTCGAGGATTACGAGGAGTGGGGCAACGAGATCGGTAGCGAAGGGGTCGGCAAGCCCGCCGCCGCGACCTGGCGCTCGAACGGGCTCGACAGCGCCAGCACCCTCGGGGTGACGGTCATCCGCAGTCCCCTCATCGAGGAGGCCGCACAGGACGACGAGTTCCTCCAGGCGGCGACACAGGACGGCGTGTTCGCGTATCTCAACGTCTGTACGCACTTCTGTTGCGTGCCGGGGTACAAGGTCAACGAGACCGCAGAGCGGGTCTCTGACGGCAACACCGTCTACTGTCAGTGCCACGGGTCGGTCTACGATCCGTTCACGATCCTCGAACAGTCGTTCCTCTCGTTCCCCCAGCCCGACGACGTTCAACTGCCCGAGGGTGCCGGCGGCGGTGGAGGTGGAGGCAGCAGTGAGAGCGGCGAGAGCAGTAGCGGTGGCGGTGGCAATGGTAACGAGAGTGGCAGCGGTGGCAACGAGAGTGGCGGTAACGAAAGTACCGGCGGCAACGAAACCGGCGGTGGCAGCGGTGGCAACGAAAGCGCTGGTGGCAACGAGAGCGGAGGCGGCCAATGAGCCTCGAACGGAAAGAGGAGCACGACCACCGGGGCTGGATGAAAGAGCGCGACCTCTCGCCGATCGAGCAGGGTTACCTGATGACCCTGATGTGGCTCGATAAGCGCTTTCGCATCGTCGATTACCTCGAGTTGCTGGAGACGATGTACTACCGGGTCAACCTCCAGATGCCAAAGAGCCACACCGAGCAGTACAACCTCGACAACAAGTTCTGGTACTGGTATCCGCTGTACTCGCTCGGTGCGTTCTCGACCATCGCCTACATCGTCGCCGCCGTAACCGGCGCGTTGCTTGGGTTCTACTACGCGCCCTCGACGGCCGCCGCACAGGAGGCGACCGTAGCCTACGATCAGGTCGTGATGATCATGATGGAGATGAACTTCGGCTTTTTCCTGCGTAGTCTCCACCGGTGGTCCGCCCAGATCATGACGGCGGCGGTGTTCCTCCACATGCTCCGGGTATATTTCACCGGCGCGTACAAGGAGCCAAGAGAGGTCAACTGGCTGATCGGGATCGTCCTGATCAGCCTGACGATGGCCTTTGGCTATACCGGCTACCTACTGCCCTGGACACAGCTGTCGTACTGGGCGGGCCAGATCGGCGTCGAGATGGCGCTGTCGGTCCCCTTCATAGGCGAGTGGGTCGCCCAGCTGGTCTTCGGCGGATTCAGCCTCGGCGCACCGACGCTCCAGCGGATGTACGTCCTGCACGTGTTCATCCTGCCGTTCGTGGTGACGGCACTGATCGCGCTGCACATCGGCATCGTCTGGATGCAGGGAATCGCGGAACCACACTGATCGACCAATGAGTGACGAAACCGACCCTCAAACCGACGGCGGCGAAGAACCGCGCACGGACGGCGGTGGCGGCGTGCCCGCCGTCCCGCCGGACGACGAGACGCCCACGTGGCGCGAACGAAAGGAACGCACGCAGGGACTCTCGCGATTGACCTACGAGTACTTCGAGCGCTCCCGGCGCGAGGACCAGGACCTGCGCCAGGAGTCGACCTACGTCGAGCGAGACGTGCTCGCCTTCCCGACGTGGCCCCACGAGACCATTCGGAACCTCGCGCTGGCCTCGTTTTTCACCGGGATGATGTTCCTCATCGCTGCGGCCGCACCGCCCCACATGCCGGCGCCGGCCGACCCGAGTTCGACGCCGCCGGTGATCCTGCCCGACTGGTATCTCTACTGGTCGTACGGGCTGTTGCACCTCTCGCCGGTCAACCCCGAACTCGCGATCCTCGGGGGCCAGAAACTGGTTACCGACCGCGTCTACGGCGTGATGGCGAACGTCGTCGTCGTCAGCATCATCGCCATCGTCCCGTTTCTCAACAAGGGCAGCGCACGACGGCCCGTCGAGGAGCCCTTCTGGGCGGCGCTTGGCGTCGCCGGAGTCATCTTCGCGATCACCATCGCCGCGTTGCCCCTCGAGGACATGATCACGTTCATCCCGGGCGAACTCGTGTTCAACCTGACGTTCTTCCTGCCGCTGATCGGCTTTTTCATCACGTACGCGGTGTTGAAAGCCATGCGAGAGGGGTATATGTACTCGCTTAACAAACGATACTACCGGCTCCGACCGCCGAGGTAATACCCCCGGCCGACCTACGTTGTTTCATGTCGGATTCCTCGTCCGAGCGCACCGACGACGCAGTCGTCGTCCCGATGCGCGTTTATAAGACCGTTACCGTCTTCTCGACGCTGTTTGCGGTCGTCGGCGTCGTCGGCGGGTTCGTCCTGCTCGACATCGCGACCGACCGCGCGCAAGCCGACCTCGCGGAGGTCCAGCCGCTCGTGGCGCTGGCGGGCGTGGCGCTGATCGTCGCCTCGGCGGCGACGTACGCCTTTTCGACCCGGTTCCAGGCCGCGGGAATGAGAAACGCTAAAGACGGCGAGGACGAAGGATCGAACCATGAGTGACGAGTTCATCAAGGGGTTCGGCATCCTAACGACTGCGGGCCTGTTCTGGTTCATCGTCTCGGCGTGGTTCAACACCGAGAGCTTCGGCGGCACGCAACTGATCGCCCCGAACCCGACCGATGTGGGACTATACGCCAATATCCTGATCGTGATGAAGGACGTCGCCTTCTGGTTCGCCATCCTCGGCGCGCTGACGTTCTGGTTCGTCATTCCCGCGGTCCGGGAGGGACGACGCGCCTACGAGAACCGCCGACAGAGAAACGCCGAGTAATCCGCCGCTTTTTTTAGTGTCTTCCCTGCTCCGTAGTGACCACGGACCTCGGCGGTGAACGACTCGGGCTGACACCGACCGGGCCGTCGGCCCCACGCGAGACTCGGACTCGTCAGCGAAACCCGTCCGCAAGAACGCCCGGAAGGGTATTCTCAGATGATGGGGCTCCAGAACGCCCCGAACAGTTCGACGAGAACGATGTAGCCGGCGTAGGCGACGATGAACAGCGACGCGCCGATGGCCGCCTTGGGCGCTTCGAGCGGTCGGTCGGTTCGGGCTTCGACCAGCCGGGCCTCGAACTCGAAGAAGTCGGCGACGAACGCCGTCAGCGCGAACGCCGCGAGCGCGACGCCGTAGTGGAGGTCCACCATGACGTAGGCGAACGTCGCCAACACGAGCGCGAGCGTCGAGAGGGTGTGAAACGAGGTGCGCTCGATCCCGTCAGCGCCGTGTTCGTCGGCCTGTGAGACGTGCGAGCGGTGCGCGAGGTGTCTGGTGACGAGGTTGACGAGCGCGAGCGCGAAGACGACGAACGGGATCACCACTTCGAGCGTCCCGTGGATCGCGCCGAACTGCAGGGGTTGCATATCCGGATAACTGTCGTTCGTCCATTAGAGTGTTTCCAATTCTCGCCTCTACGGACGGAGCGTCCGCACGTAGTCGTCGACTTCCAGTCGGACCCGCTGGTTGGGGTCGACGACACCGCGGTCGGTGTCATCGACGAGCAACGACACCTCGCCCTCGTCGCGCAGCACCGACAGCGAAAGCGGGCCCGTATCGACGACCCACTGGCTCGATTGGGTGTGGAACGGCGCGATCGGCACGATACTGAACGCCTCGGTTCCCGGGACGAACGTCGGTCCGCCCGCGGCGGCGGCGTAGCCGTGACTTCCTGCGGGCGTCGCGACCACCACGCCGTCGGCCCGGAACGCCGCGACACGTCCATTGGTGCGGTGGACGGCGTACTCGGAAATACGGGCCGGTTCGGTCGTGACGAGGGTTACGTCCATGACCGCGCGCTCGATGGTCTCCCCGTCGACGGAAACCGACAGCACCGGACTCGCGTGTTCGGGCGCCTCTCCCGCAAGCGCAGCACCGATCGCCCGGCGGTCGGCGCCGTCGGGACCGATCGGGACGTCGACCGGAAGGACGGGAATACTCGGGCGGCGGCGGGCGACCGCGAGCAACGCGCTCTCGCCGATGGCGACGACGGCCTCGAAATCGGGATCGGGATCGCCGTCCCCGGATTCGGCATCGAGATCCGCCGGCACTCCCGTTCGGACGGTGTGACCCGCGGCCTCGATCGCCTCGATCGCTGTCGAGGACGCACCGACGACGAGAACCGTCACCGCCGACTCACCCGGGATCGCTCGCACATACTACCGGCTACGCTCGGGGGGCCAAAAGCCTGCGGGGTTACTCGTCGTATGGCCAGTCGCCGATGACTTTCATGCCCGCCGCCTGGTCCTCGTCTTCGAGCGCCGCGGCGATGTCCCCGGGCGTCCGATGCTCGACGGTCGTCCCCTCGCGCGCGAGATCGACGACGAGTTCCGTCAGCACGACCGCCTGTTCGCGCAGGTTCCGAACGTCGACCTTATCGAGCGTGTCGGCGAACGTGTGGCCCCATCCGCGACCCAGCTCGCCCGTGTCGCTCATGACGTGATAGCCGGGCACGCCCCACTGGACGAACGGCCAGTGGTCGCTGTGAGGTCCCATTCGCGGAACCGTCTTCACGGGGTGGTCGAACCGGTCGGCGACGCGTTCTGCGGCCACGTCGAGTTCGGGAAATCCGTGAGTGTAGAACTCGAGGGTTCGCCCGCGGACGACCCCGTCGCTGTTGACGATCGCTCTGATCGACTCGCGATCGGCATTCGCGGCGTGGTGTTCGGAACCGACTAGCCCCACCTCTTCGGCGCCGTAGACGACGAACGCCACCCGCGTGTCGAGTTCGTCCTCGCGCTCGGCCAGGGCGTTTGCGATCTCGATCACCATCGCCGTGCCCGCGCCGTTGTCGCTTGCGCCCTCGGCGATGTCGTGTGCGTCGATGTGGCCCGTCACCAAGACGGCATCCTCTGTGTCAGGTCCCATCTCTGCGTGGACGTTTTGGCTGGTCGCGTCGCCGATCTCGGCCTCGACGTCGACCGTTACTTCCCGACCGTCGAAGCGTCGAGCGAGGCGCGCGCCGACCTCGCTGCTCGCGCCGACCGCGGGGATGTCGCCGATGGGTTCTTCCGGGGTGCCGACGCTTCCGGTGGGGGGCAAACAGCCCTCGACGTGGTTACGGTAGACGAACGCGCTCGCCCCGTTCGCGACCGCGTAGTAGTACTTCTCGCGGCGGTGGATGTAGCGATCGAAGTACTCGGGCACGTCACTGCGGACCATCACCACCTTTCCCTCGATGTCCGCCGCCTCGAAATCCTCCGGTAGCCCGTAGCCCAGATCGACCAGTTCGCCCGTCGCCGCCTCGCTCGGGCTTCGTGGGAGGGCGATGCAGTCCTGGACTGTCTCTCCGGCGCGGATCTCGCTCGCACCACGGACCCAGCCCTGGATCGGGAACTCCTCTAGGCGGACGTTTCGCGCGCCGGCCTCGGCGAGCGTCTCACATGTCAGTTCCGCGCCGCGGCGTTCGCCCTCGGTGCCCGCCATCCGGTCTTCGAGGTCGACGATAGCCTCGAGGTGGTCCCATCCCGCCGTACTAGTGAACGTCTCTCCGATCCAGTCGGTCATGCCATCGCATGCTCCGGTCGGGAGCCTAAGTATTTCGTTTCGAAACTCGATTCCGCGGTCGCCCGGCAACTATAAGCGAAGTCGTGAAAAACGACGGATATGTGCCGGTTCGGACTGGCGGCGCTCCGTCTCTCGGTCGGCTGGTGAGTGCCTCCTCATGGCGGGGCTGTGATGGTGTTTCCGCCCTACAGAATGCGTTTTCCCAGTGCGCTCGCGGCGAGTTCGACCGCCAGACTTGCCGTTTCGTTGCCCGAATCGAGGATCGGGTTGACCTCGACGACCTCGAGCGAGCGAAGCACTTTGCGGTTGGCGACGATCTCGAGGGCGGCGTGGGCCTCCCGGTAGGTCACGCCACCGCGGACGGGCGTGCCGACGCCGGGCGCTTCCTTGGGATCGAGCCAGTCCATATCGAGGCTGACGTGGATCCCGTCGGCGGCGCTGCCCGCGACCTCGAGTGCCTCCTCGGTGACGGCCGTGATGCCGCGCTCGTCGATGTCGGACATCGTGTAGGCGGTCACGGGGCTCTCGCGGATCGCGAGGCGTTCTTTCTCGTCGAGACTTCGAAGCCCGACGAGCACGACGTTCTCGGGATCGACCCCGGGGGCGTTGGCCCAGTCAGTGCCGGCAAAGGAACCGTGGCCGAGCGCGGCGGCCATCGGCATCCCGTGAACGTTGCCGCTGGGGGACGTCTCGGGCGTGTTGAAATCGCCGTGGGCGTCGAACCAGATCACACCGACGTCTGCGTTCCGGCTCGACCCCTGTATGGAGCCGATCGCGATCGAGTGATCGCCCCCCAACACGAGCGGGAACTCCCCCGCCGCGAGGGTGTCCTCGACGGCTTCCGAGAGCCGCTCGCAGACGTCCCGGACCTCGCGGAGGAACTTCGCCGACCCGCGTACGGGCGTCTCGGCGTCCGGATCGCGTTCCTCGGCCCGGGGGACGCTCAGATCGCCCCGGTCGACGGCGGTCCGGCCGCTCGCGGCGAGCTCCCCGGCGAGTCCCGCGTATCTTATGGCCGACGGTCCCATATCCACGCCCCGGCGGTCGGCACCGTAATCGAGGGGCGCACCGATGACTCTGACCCGTTCGTTCATGGTCGCCCAATCGGGAATATCGGGATTAAACCTGCGGATTTTTTCTCACCCTATCGGAGCGATCATCGAAGGATACTACCCGCGGGTACCGATCCGAACGGGTACGATACG
Source organism: Halalkalicoccus jeotgali B3 (assembly GCF_000196895.1). Lineage (NCBI taxonomy): Archaea > Methanobacteriati > Methanobacteriota > Halobacteria > Halobacteriales > Halalkalicoccaceae > Halalkalicoccus > Halalkalicoccus jeotgali. Next base: position 2,059,161 of record NC_014297.1, on the reverse strand, counting down.
GTATTCGTCGCATTTAAGCGAATCTATACCGAAGACCAGCTATGTCATCGATCGAACTCACGCCGAGTCAGAAAACCATCCTCACCGCGTTGATCAACCTCCACCGCGAGGCCGAAGACGCGGTCAAGGGCGAGGACATCGCCGAGGAAGTGGATCGAAACCCCGGTACTATCCGCAACCAGATGCAGAGCCTGAAGGCCCTGCAGCTGGTCGAGGGCGTTCCCGGTCCGAAGGGAGGGTACAAACCGACCGCGACCGCCTACGAGGCGCTCGGCGTCCAACAGATGGACGAGCCCGCGGCCGTCCCACTGGCACACAACGGGGAACGCGTCGAGGGTGTCAACATCGAGGAGATCGACCTCTCGAGCGTTCACCACCCCGAACTCTGTCGCGCGGAGATCCACATCCAGGGATCGGTACGTGAGTATCACGAGGGCGATTCGGTCACGGTCGGTCCGACGCCGCTGTCGCGCCTGCTCATCGAGGGGACCGTCGACGGGAAGGACGACACGAACAACATCCTCATCCTCCGCATCGACGACATGCGCGCGCCCGCGGACGACTCGGGTCACTAGCCTGTCACAGTCTCCCACCCCGGTTCGGCTTTCAACAGCTTTGTATCAGTCGCTCACGCACGAGCAGATATGACAGAGCAGGTCGTCGTACTCGGGGCCGGTTACGCCGGTGCGGGAGCCATCCCCGAACTCGAAAACGAGCTGAGCGACGCGCAGATCACGTGGATCTCCGATACCGATTATCACCTCGTACTCCACGAGTCCCACCGCGTGATCCGCGATCCCTCCGTTCGTGATCACATCTCGATCCCGGTCGAGGAGATCAAATCGCCCGCCACGCGCTTTATCGAGGGTGCCGTCACCGACCTCGACACCGACGAGCGGGTCGTCTCGCTCGCGGACGGTACCGAGATCGACTACGACTACGTGCTCGTCGCGCTCGGTTCCGACACCGCCTACTACGGTATTCCCGGGCTCGAGGAGCACTCCCTGACGCTGAAGAACCTCGACGACGCATTGGCGATCCACGACGACGTGAAAACCGCCGCCCGGGAGGCCACCCGCGAGGAACCCGCACGGATCGCCATCGGCGGCGCAGGCCTCTCGGGAATCCAGGCCGCTGGCGAGGTCGCGGAGTTCCGCGATAAGCACAACGCGCCCATCGAGATCTCGCTGATCGAGGCGCTACCCGAGATCATGCCCGGTCAGGACCCCGAACTCCAGGGCGCGGTCAAGAAACGGCTACTCGATGCGGATATCGAGATCCTCACCGACGACCCGATCACCGAGGCCGACGAGGAGGCGATCCAGTTCGACGAGGGCGAGCCCCTCAATTACAACGTCTTCGTCTGGACCGGCGGTATCACCGGCCGCACGGCGCTCGAAAACGCCAACGTCGAGAAGGAACACAACCGCATCGTCGCCGAATCGACCTTCCAGACCGACGACGAGCGGGTCTTCGCCATCGGCGATTCCGCGATCGTCGACCAGGGCGAGAGCCCCGCACCGCCGACCGCACAGGCCGCCTGGCAGGCCGCCGAACTCGTCGGCGAGAACATCGCCCGCGCGAGCGAGGGCCGCCCGCTGAAGACTTGGACCTACGAGGACAAGGGGACGCTCATCTCGATCGGCGACCGCGCGGTCGCACACAACGTCCAGGCGATGCCGATCAACACCTTCGGCTGGATCGGCGCCGAAACCCTCAAAAAGGCCGTCGCCGCCCGCTGGATCAAGGACGTCTCCTCGGTCAAGCGTGCACAGCGCGCCTGGAAGTTCCTCTGAGACACGCACCGCTATCTCGGCGGATGCGCCGTGGACTCCACTCGCCCCTCATTCTAGACTGAGTCCCGCGTGCCACCGCTCCGCGCCGGCCTCCGCTTTCACCCCGTCCATGCGCGCGAGTAGCTTCACCGCGAGCGAGGCCGTTTCGCTCGCCCGCCCCTCGCCTTCCGTACGGAACTCGCCGGTGACTCGGTTGGCGTAGACCGAACAGATCGCACCCGCGCGCAGCCCGTAGACGTTCGCGATCGTGAGGATGGCGCTGGCTTCCATCTCGATGTTCTTGACGTTCGCGTCCCGGAGCTCCTCGACCAACGCCGTACTTCCCGCCGCCTCGAAGCCCTCGAACCCGGGCCGTCCTTGCCCCGCATAGAAGGAATCGGCGCTCATCGTGATCCCGGTGTGGTAGTCGTAGCCGAGGCGTTCTGCGGCCGCGACCAGCGCACAGACGACCTCGTAATCCGCGCTCGCGGGGTAGTCCTCGCGGACGTACTCGTCGCTGGTGCCTTCCTGACGCACTGCGCCCGTGGTGATCACCAGATCGCCGACGGCCATCCCCTCCTGGATCGCACCACAGGACCCGACTCGGATGAAGGTGTCCGCACCGACACGTGCGAGTTCCTCGACGGCGATGGCCGCCGAGGGCCCGCCGATCCCCGTCGAGGTCACCGAGATGGGGGTCTCGTCGTAACGCCCCGTGACGGTGCGGTACTCCCGGTGGCTCCCCTTCTCCTCGGCATCGTCCCAGAACCCGGTTATCCTTTCGACGCGCTCGGGGTTGCCCGGGAGCAGTACCGAGGGGGCGACGTCCTCGGGGCCGACCTCGATGTGGTACTGTACGTCCGCGTTGGGGTCCTCGCTGTCGTCGGCTGGCATGGGCCACGGCTTGACGCCCGCGGCGCAAATAACCGCGTCATTCGACCGCAGCAGTCCCACCTCGGGTCCGTTCCTCGCTCGCATCTGGTTCGTTCGGCGCTCACTCGAGGTGGTGCTGGGTGATCGTATCCGGCAGGAGTTCCCCAAGAGTGTACTCCGTCCAGTCGTCGCCGCGATCGCAGACGATGGGAAAGGCCTCCTCGCAGAACTCCGCGAGGGTCTGTCTGCACATCCCGCAGGGTGTGACCCCGTCCCGGCGATCGGAACTCACGGCCAGTCGCGAGAACTCCCGGTGGCCCGTGGCGATCGCCTGCGAGACGGCGACCTCCTCGGCGTGGAGGCTGTTGGAGTAGTTCGCGTTCTCGATGTTACAACCGGTAAAAACGGTGCCGTCGACGGTCTCGATGGCCGCCCCCACCCGATACTCCGAGTAGGGGACGTGGGCGTGGGCGTGTGCCTCTCTGGCCGCCTGAACGAGGTCCTCCGTCTTCATGGTCGAAGTACGAACGGCCGAGTTATAAAGGACTACGCGTCGCCGACTCAATGACCGCGCTCGCGTCGGCGACCAGCGCCTCGACGTCCTCGCTTTCGGCGTACAGCCTGACGTAGGGTTCGGTCCCGCTGGGCCGGACGAGGAGCCACGAGCCGTCGGGCCACTCGAGGCGCACGCCGTAGGCCGTATCGACGGCGGCCTCCGGGAACGCCTCGGGAAGCGCCGTTTCGAGGCGGTCCATCGCCGGCTCCTTTCGCCGGTCGGGGCACTCGACGGCGACCTTCCGGTAGGGTCGTTCGGTGACCGGTTCGCGCAACGAGTCAATCCCGCCGGCCTCGGCGACCAGTCCGGCGAGGACCGCCGCGCTCGTTACCCCGTCGATCCACCCGCCGAACTCGGGGTGGATGTGTTTCCACGGCTCGGCGGCGAAGACGACGTCGCCGCCCGCCTCCCGGACGCGGGCGATCCCCTCGTGGAGCGCGCCCAGTCGGACGCGTTCGACCCGTCCGCCCGCGGCCTCGACGCGCTCGTCGATCCGCGCGGAGGCGTTCGGCGTCGTCACGACGACCGGGTCGGCGACGTCGCCCGTGCGCGTGTAGCGCTCGGCGAGGATCGCCAGTATCGTGTCCTCGTGGACCACCGTCCCCGCGGAGTCGACGATCACGATCCGGTCGGCGTCCCCGTCGTGGCCGATCCCCAGATCGTGGGATCCCTCCTCGACGAACGCCCGCAGGTCCGCCAGCGTCTCCGGGGTCGGCTTGCTGCCGCGGCCGGGGAAGTGGCCGTCGACGTTGGCGTTGAGCGTCGTGACCTGCGCCCCAAGCGTCGAGAGGACCTGCGGGGTCGCGAGACCCGCCATCCCGTTGCCACAGTCGACGGCGACCCGCAGTCCGTCAGCGTCCCCCGCGAACTCGCGTGTGTACTCGACGACCGCCGTCCGGTAGCGCTCGCGGACGTCCCGAGCGATCGACTCGCCCCACGCGTCCCAGTTCGCCGGGCGGGTTCCGTCGTCCGTGGTGTCCTCGATCCGGCGTTCGGCCCCGCGGTCGTACTCGACCCCGTCGGCGAAGAGCTTGATCCCGTTGTCCGCGGGCGGGTTGTGCGAGGCGGTGAGCATCACGCCGTGGCGGCCCTGCGAGGCGAACGCCACCGTCGGGGTGGGGACGACCCCGAGCCGGATCACGTCCGCGCCGGCGCTCTGGAGGCCGGCAGCCATCGCGTCGGCCAGCGCGGGGCCGGTCTCGCGCCCGTCGCGCCCGAGGACGACCGTCATGCCCCCCTCGCCGACGGCCTGCCCGACGGTCAGACAGGTCGCCGGCGTCACCTCCTCGCGAGTCGGTCCCCGGATGCCCGCGGTTCCGAAACGGATCATATACTGGCGGTTTCGCCCCCGATCATATATACTGTCGGCTCTCGAATCGGACGGGCAGAGAGAGGATGGGTCGAGACGTTAGAGCTCGACGCCGCTGGGGATCAGGCTGTGTTGGCGAAGTAAGTGTCCCTCCCGGTCGTAGACCAGAAACGTCGACTTCTCGTAGGTGACGAGTTCCTCGCCGTCGATCCGGATGATGACCCGGTAGCGTTCCTCGGAGTCGGCCTCCTTGCCGTAGGCCCGTGCGGCGCGGATGAACCGCAGGACGTCGCCGGCCTCCTCGTTGAGTTCGAGGACGAAATCGCCCGTGAGCCGGTTCGTAACGCTCACCACGCCCGTCGTTCCCGCGTCGTCGACCGCCCCCTGGAGTCTGAGTGCGACGTCGGTCTGGGCGGCCGAGAGGAGTTCGTCGTCGGACGCACTCAGGCGCGCTTCGAGTTCGTCGGCTGGGCCCTCGAAATCGATGACGACCGTCGGTGTGGTCGGCGCGCCCCCCTCCTCGACCCAGTCGATCCCGCGAACATCGAGCGTGAAGTAATCGCGCCTCATCAGTTCACCGAACGGTACGAACTGCGAGGCCATGAACGTAACGCCCACCTCACCGACGGATGGCAGTTCCCAACTCCCCTATCGAGTGTGCGATCCGCCCCGCGACCGCAGGGGTTTACCCGCTCGTCGCCGAGCCCCGACCATGGACGAATCGCGGCGGGTCCGCGAGACCTACGACCGGATCGCCTCCCACTTCGCGGACACCCGCGAGCACCCGTGGCCCGAGGTCGAGGCGTTTCTCGAAGGTCGACAGGGGACGCTGGGGCTCGACGTGGGCTGTGCGAACGGCCGCCACGCCCAGTTGCTCGCCGCCCGCACGGATCGGGTCCTCGGGGTGGACGCGAGCCGCGGGCTCCTCTTCGAGGCTCGAACGCGCGCCCGAGATCGGGGGTTCGGGGTCGACCTGCTGCAGGGCGACGCAGCGGCCCTGCCGGTCCGCTCGGAGCGGGTGGACCTAGCCGTGTACGTCGCGACGATCCACCACCTGCCCGACCGCGAGACGCGGGTCGGGAGTCTCGACGAACTCGCACGCGTACTCGCGCCGGGCGGCCGGGCGCTGGTCAGCGCCTGGAGCACCGCCCACGGGAAGTTCGACGCCGAGGCGGGGTTCGATACCACCGTCGACTGGACGCTGCCGGGCGGCGAGACGGTGCCCCGGTTCTATCACATCTACGCGCCCGAGGAGTTCCGCGCGGAGGTCGAAGACAGCGCGCTCGCAGTGGAGTCGTTCGAGGTCTCCAGCGGGAACTGCTATGCGACGGTGAAACGAGAACAGTAAGGCCCTTAACCGGGGCGCAGGTAGTGGGAGATACGCTGCGTTCGTCAGTTCGCGCCGAATACGGTGCGGACGACGCGCCGGTGGTGAGCAGTTCCGAAGGAACTGCGATTCTCGGCGCGAACGAGCGAAGCGAGTTCGCGCCGGTGGTCTAGTGGCAGGACCTGAGCCTTCCAAGCTCATGGCCCGGGTTCAAATCCCGGCCGGCGCATTTTTCGTTCCTTACACCACCGGAAGCGCCGATTGGCGGGCTCTACGCCGTCGGTGTGGCGGGTCGCTCCTCTCCCGTGAGTCGTCGAGTGAGTGGCATTCTCAGGAACGTCACGAGCGTATACAGCGCCGCGAGGTTGTCCTCGCCGTCGAGGTGAGCCCGATAACACTCGTTGACGCCCTCCCAGCTCAAAAACGGCAGCGACCGAATGAGGTCCTCGTGTTCGTCGATCGTCTCCCGGACGAACCCGTGAGTGCGGATGAGTTCGGCGTGGTCCGTCCACGGGCCGGCCGTCCAATGGGGCTCCTCGAACGGTCCGGAGAAGTGACGGCGCCGGAACGCCGTGAGGACCCGGCCGGCGTGCTGAAGCGCGAACGGGGCGGACACCGGGACGTTCGTGCTTCCGTGGGGAATTTTCGCGAGGTCGGGATCGAGGTGCTCGATGGCTCGCCCGATGAGGTTGCCCCGGAGGAGGTCGGAGACGGGCGTCGAGAGGAACAGGTCGATCAGGCGGTTGTCCAGAAAGAGCGTCCCCGAGGGCATCGTCTGGAGGGTGCCGTGGTAGAAGAACTGCGAAGTCCCGTTGGTTAGCGGGAACCGGCTACAGACGGTCGCCTCGCGAAGCGAACCGTAGGTGACTCCGTGATCGACGATCCCCTCTTCCTCCCGGGAGACGTTCGCGGCATAGACTTCCTCGATCCCCCGAGAGAGCGCTCCCCGGACGTACGCCGGGGCCTCCGAGACGCGCCCGGAAACGTACTCCTCGACGCTTTCGGCTCGCTCCTCGAGCGGGACGGGAAACGAGCCGAAACCGCCGACGTCGATCCGCGGCGTCGGGACGTGGTTACCCTTGAACAGCATATCGCCGTAGTGACCTGTAAAGAGGAACTCGACGTCCTCGCGCAGGCGCCCTTCGAACCCGGCGGCGTGGATCTGGTTGAAGTAGCCGACGAAGTTCCCGGCGCGGGGCGTCCTTTTCGAGGCTCGGGCCTGGTAGTCCCGGTCGCGTCGCAACAGCGTGATCGGGGCGTCCGCGGCCTCGGCGACCCGCTTTGCGGTTCTTGCCTCCGGATTGACCCAGTCCGCGAGGTGGTAACACTGCACGTCCCTGTCCGCGGCCCGCAACGCCGCAAGCGTCAACCGTGAGTCGCTGCCCCCGCTGAGAAGCAATCCGTACTCCGTGTCGGGATCGGTTCGCTCCTCGACCGCCCGCACGAGCGTCTCCGCGAGCCGGCGAGAGACGGACTCCCGGGAGACGTCTCCCGGGTCGTAGTCGGGGCTCCAGTAGCGTTCGGTCTCCATCGTCGTCCCGTCGGTCGAGACGGTCGTGATCGAGCCCGGTGGGAGGCGTTCGACGCCTTCGAGCGGCGTCTTCACGCCGAACGTCCGCTGGAGCGAGAAGTACTCCGCGAGGTACTCGACGTCGAACCCCGTCTCGACGGCCGGATGCAACGCCAGCGACTGGACGTTCGTCGAGAAGACGACCCCCTCGTCGGTTCGGTAGTAGTGAACCGCCCGGCTTCCCAGTCGGTCGGTGAACAGCGAGACGGTCCCCTCGGAGCGATCGTGGACGACGCCGACGAAACTCCCGTTGAGGCCGCCGACGAACTCGGGACCGTGTTCCTCGTAGAGTCTTGCACATTCGACCGCCGCCGGGCCGTCGAGAACCGAGTAGCCCGCCGGGCCGTCGAACCCCCAGACCGATCCCCACAGCCAGACCGTCACGTCGGTCCCGGTCCGGACCGGCGGCGGCTCGGAGGGGTGGGCCGCGATCGCGACCGTCAGATCCTCCTTCGTGACCTCCTCGGTCGCTTCCCGGTCGTTCCAGCACAGATCGGCCGTCAGCGCCTCGATTCGCTCGCCCCCTCCCGCTTGCATACCTATCGCTCCCCAGATTCCAACCATAGTTCTCCCAGACAACCTCGGGTATTGAATCTTGGTACATCTCGGGTGTGATCGAGAGTCCTATCGAGTGATACGAATTCCTCGCGAGGAGCGAGTCCCGGGCGGACCCGACGGCCCGGAACACACGATTTAACCGTCCCCCGCTCGTACGACGCCTGTGAGCGACGAAAGCGGGCGCCGGAACCTTCGGATGCCCAACGACGACGAGATGTTCGCCGTCGTCACCGACATGCTCGGTGGCGGGCGCGTCAGACTCCAGTGCAACGACGGCAAAGAGCGCATGGGCCGGATCCCCGGTCGGATGCGCTTTCGCACCTGGATCAACGAGGGGGACGTCGTGCTGATCGAGCCGTGGGACTGGCAGGACGAGAAGGCAGACATCGAGTGGCGCTACGACAGCCAGGACGCCGATCAGCTCCGGCGCGAAGGCCACATCAACTGATCCCCTCTTTCCGAAAACGCGCTCGAGCGGACAGCCACGCGTCTACCGCTCTCGCCCGTCGCCGGGAGCATCATGCCCCATCGTTTTCCCGCCGCCGTGTCTCCTATCGGTATGGACGAACTGGACGTTCCCGATCCGGAACTGGGTACCGCGACGATCGTCTTCGAGACGCCCAACGGCGAGGTCGATCACCTCACGGTCGAAAACGAGTACGTCGTCTACTTCCAGGACCACTGGCAGGTCAAAGCCGGCGAGGACGGGGCGGGCAACGACGTCGTCCGGCGGATTCCCAAAGAAAAGGTCTACTACGTCGAGCGCTCGGTCGAGGAGTTCCAGGACCGGATCGACGCGCTGTTGGACCGCGCGAAGGACCGCTTCGATCTCGACTCGCTCAACCTCGGCTAGATCGTACCCATGCAGCGTCGCGCCGCGCTCCGCTCCGGGTTGGCGTTCCTCGGCGGAGCCTCGCTTGCGGGCTGTCTCGATACGCTCGGCTCCCAGTCGGCCTGGCGCGACCTCGTCGTCGACCGACCCGAGGCGGTCTACGTCCCCCCGGAGGTCCACGGGATGGTCCCGCTCGCGGGTGCGAGCGCCGGCGGGTACGACCTCTCGCTTTCCGCGAGTCGTCCCCACGGCTTTTGGACGGTCACCGGCACCGAGACGAATCAGGTCGCGATGCGCGAGTCCGACTCCGTTCACCTGATGGCGACGGTCCGCGAGTCGGGCTCGGGGCGGTACCTGCCCGCGGAGGTCCGGGTCTCGATCCCCCGCGAGGGCGACCGGCTCGATCGAACGCTCTGGCCGATGCTCTCCCAGCGGATGGGACCACACCACGGCGACAACGTCACCCTGCCCGGTCCGGGAACTTACGCAGCGAGCGTCCGGGTCCTCCCCGCCGGGGTTCGCCACCGCGACCCCTCAACCCGGTTCGAACCCGCGGTCCACGACGTCGAGTTCGAGTACGATCCGGCAGCCATCGAGGCCCTCGAGAGGACGGTCATCGACGAAACGCGCCGGGGCGATCCCGGGGCCGTCGAACCGATGGGCGGCGAGGGCTCGGCGGCTCCGACCGCACCGCCGATCGAGGCGCTTCCCACCCCGCTTGGAACCGGACGCGCCGGCGACTGTCGGGTCGCCGTGGCGCTCGACGGGGAGTACCTGATCGCTTCGCCGCGGACGCCGCACAACGGGTTTCCGCTGGCAGCGGCGTCGCTGTCGGCGCGGACCGAGGGCGAGAACACGGGCGACTCCGTCGCCCTCTCGGAGTCGTTCGCCCCCGGAATCGGTCACCACTACGGTGCGCCCGTCGAACTCGCCGAGGGTGAGCGAGTGACGATAGCGATCGAGACGCCACCGCAACTGGCGCGCCACGAGGGCTACGAGACGGCGTTTTTCGACCGGGGCGAGTTCAGTCTGCGACTTCCTCGGTAGCGTCCCGGGGACCGTCGCGCCGGTCGGCGACTCGCAGCGCGAGCAGGCCGGCACCGAGCATCAACAGGCTGACGAGCACCCACGGTGGGTTCCACGCTTCGGTTCCGTGGACCACGTCGTGGATCCCCAGCAGGTAGTGGTCGACGACGCCGTCGAAGACGTTGAACACGCCGGCTCCGACGAGGCCCGCCCCCACGACGACGAGCCCGGACAGGGGCTCTCTGGCGCGATTGACCGTCCGCCAGAGCATCGTCGCCCCCAGGCCCGCGATCAGGAGCATCGACAGCGAGAACAGCCCGTCGAACATGACGTTCGTTCGCAGCCCGTCGTAGCTCAACGGGTCGTAGACGCTCGAGAGCAGGTGGTGGGTCTGGAGGATCTGGTGGAAGATCACTACGTCCAGCACCGCGCCCAGCCCGAACCCGAAGACCCCGCCCCACAACAGGAGTGCCCGTCGATGTCCGCCGATGTCGGTCATGGGCGCGGTTCGGCGCTCACTTGCAAAAACGTACGCCCGGAGTGCGCAACCTACGGGATGAGCGTCACCGGCAGGTCGCTCTCCTCGACGACCGCCTCCGAGGCGCTGCCGACGACGAACCGTTCGAGTCGGCCGCTGGTGGCCCGCCCCATCACGACGTGGTCGTAGCCCCGCTCTCGGGCGAGCGAGACGATCCGTTCTCCGACCTTCCGGGCTGCGCCCGACTCGGTGACGACGTCGGTCTCGATCAGTTCGGGGTCGGCCTCGAGACCACCGTCCCGGATCTCCCCACGAGCGCGCTCGAAGAGGTCGTCAGTCGCCTCGGTTCGCTCGGCGGCGAAGTGGACCACGGCGAGGTCGGCGTCGAACCCGCGAGCGAACTCGACGCCAAAGCGGAGCGCGTCGAAACTGCTACCCGAGCCGTCGATCGGGACGAGGATCTGCATACTCCAAGCAGAACTCCCCGGGTGAAAAGTGGACACGCTTTCGGTTCCCCGGTCCCTCGATCCAGTATGGGCTGTGAACTCTGTGGTCGGGCCGTCGAGACCACGACCCATCACCTGATCCCGAAAAACCGTACGGAGAGCCCGACGGCACGGCTGTGTCAGCCCTGTCACAAACAGGTCCACGCGACGTTCACCCACCACGAACTGAAACAGGAGTACGACACGGTCGAGGCACTGCGCGGGGCCGAGCGCCTCCAGTCGTTTCTCGCGTGGATCAGGAAAACCGATAAGACCCACGTCCGGGTCGACGACAGCGACCGGGTCAGGCGCTGGCGGGACTGATTTAGAGGCCGAAAAGCGGCACGAACCGGAAGGTGAGGTACGCCCCGAGGGTCGCGAGGGTGGGGACGACGTTCTGGAGGAGGATGACCCGCGCGGTCGTCTGCGGGTCGAACAGGTCCGTGGCTCGAGGGATTGCCTCCGAATCGCTCCCGTCGGCCCCCGCGAGCGCGTCGTCCTCGAGGAGGGGGTCCTCGGCCGGCACCGTCCGGGTCGCCCGACCCCATCCGAGGCCGATGATGCTCATCGTCGCGACCACGACGAAACTCGCGGGGATCCCGGCCGCCGACAGGAGGGTGATGATGGTCGCGCTGACGACCGCGACGACGATCGCGGCGGTCAGCGGGAGGTCGGTGATGTCGTTGCCGAGCGTTTCGAGGGTGCGTCTGGCGATCGTAAACGCCCCCAGCCCGGTCGCCCCGGCCGCCAGCGCGATCGCGGGGCTCATCGCCAGCTCGCCGCTTCCCACCAGCGGGGCGACCGCGTTTGCGACGTTGCTCGCACCCGAACTGAACGCCATGTAACAGCCGATCGCGATCAATCCGAGCGTACCGAAGACCTCCCGGCGGGCCACGGCCTCGCCCGCCCTGGGACGGGGCACCCGACCGGTTCGGTCGAGAACGAACGTCGAGCGGTCGTTTCGGGGGATCGCGACCCATCGGTCGAGCGACGGGTAGAAATACCGACCGATGACCCCGCTGATCCAGAACGCGATCACGGGCGCGACGAGCCACCACGTGACGATCACGCCCATCGTCGCCCAGTCGATTCGGCCGGTCGCGATGCCCAGGCCCGCGATCGAGCCGACGGCGCTCATCGAGGTCGAGGCGGGCACGCCGAAGACGTTCCCGACGAACAGCGCCCCGCCGACGAAAAAGAGGACGGCGATGGAGACTTCGAGGGTAAACAGCGCGCTCGGGACGATCTCGCCACCGAGCGTGTCGACGACCTCCCGGCCGAGGGTCCAGCCGCCGCCGAAGAAAAACACCGTCATCAGCGCCGCCGCCCCGACCTTCGAGATCGCCCCCGCCCCGACCGCTGGGCCGAAGGCCGGACCGGTCGTCGCCCCGCCGACGTTGTAGCCGACGAACGCCGCGACGAGCACGCCGACCAGCAGGAGCCAGTCGCTCATGGCCGCCCCACCGACTGCGAGCGGGTGGGCCGTCTCATCGCCCGTTTACAGCTCGATCCGCTTGACGAGTTCGTTCTCACTGCGGGTGTTGAGCGCGACGATCCGAACGAAGTCCTCGAGTCCCGAGTCGTCGAGTTTGGCCTTCAGCAGGCTGTCGACCTGATAGACGCCCGCCGCGTCGGTCATCTCGATCTCGACGTGGACCGGGACGTCCTCGCCCTTCTGGAGGGAGACGCGCTGGATCGCCTGACTGGAGACGGTGTTGATCCCCCGACCGCCCCGTTCGTAGGGGTTTCGCGAGCGCCCGCGTTCCATGTCCAGCCCGTCACAGATCCGGATGACGCCCGCCTCCCGCGTGAGGGGGGTCTCCTCGGTGTGATGACAGAGGATCGCGTGCAGCACCTCGCCTTTCACCCGGACCTGCCCGCCGACATCGTAGAACTCCGGCAGGATCCGGTCGAGGATATCCGCCGCGAGCGGGATCGAGTAGTAGGCGTGGTCCGAGCGGTGGACGACGTGGCCGATGTCGTGGAGCTTCGCGGCCAGGGCGAGGATCACCGCTTCGTCGTCCTCTTCGAGGCCCTGCTCGCGGGCTCCGTTGAACTCGACACCGCCGCGCTTGAGCAGATCGTAGAGACACAGCGCGCGGTTCAGCACGATCTCGATGTGCTTCTCGCCGTGGTCGTTGTAGCGCATTCGGGTGACCGGATTGACGTTCTGGGCTTCGAGGTACGCCTGGATCTCCTCGTCGTCTTCGATAGACGAGAGCACCGCGTTGACCCGACCGTCGGGAAAGGCGTGCTCGGCGTCGGGATCGTAGCGTCTGTTACCGGTCGTCTCAGCCATACCCTCGATCCGTCCGCGAGGTAGAAAAACCCCCGTTTACGCGGCGTCGCTCGCGGCTTCGACCAGTTCGTCGTAGTCCGGTTCCGCGCCGGGGTCGTCGCTGACCCACGCGTAGGTGATCTCGCCGTCCTCGTCGAGGACGAACACCGCACGCTTTGCGACGCCGTGATAGCCCAGGTCCGCAAAGTCCATCTCCACGCCGTAGTCCTCGATAACCGCCTTGTTCGTATCGCTGATCAGGCCGAACTCCAAGTCCTCCTGCTCGCGGAACTCGTTGAGTGCGAACGGCGTATCGACGCTCACACCATAGAGCGTCGCGCCGCTCTCTTGGAGCCGGTCGAGGTCGCCCTGTAGCGTGCTCATTTCGGTGGTACAGACGCTCGTGAACGCACCGGGGAAGAACGCCAGTACGACGGGGCCGTCTCCCAACTGATCGGAGAGCACGAACGGTTCGACGTCGCCGTTCGCGAGCGGTGCGGTGATATCCGGCGCGGGGTCGCCTACCTCTGCCATGGGCCGACTAGAGACGTCTCCCGGAAGAGCGTTCGGATTCCGGCCGGACGAACCACGAGTCGTCCACGCGGACCGGCTCGGCCCCAAAGGCGAACAGTTCGGCCGTTCGCCCCGAACCGGGCGTGTGCGGCGCGAGCGAGAACAGCGCTCGCAGGAGGGGCCGTCGGAGCGGTTTCGGGACCCGCCCGCCGTACAGCACCAGCGCCGTCAACGCCCGTTCGACCCGGCGTTGCGTTCGTACTATCTCTTCGACGGCGGGACGGCGGCGCGTCTCGTAGCGCCCGAGCGCGCAAGCGGGAAGCGGGCCGTCGCCGGGATCGAGCGAGAGCGTGCGGGCGATCACTTCGTGGGCGACGACGGCGTCCGCGAGCGCCAGGGCATTGCCCTGCCCGCCGACCGGCGAGGCGATGTGGGCCGCATCGCCCAGCAGGAGGAGTCCGTCCTCGACCCACCGCTCGCTGATCCCGGGTTCGATCCGCAGTAGAGTGCAGTCCTCGAACCCCTCGAGTGCGTCGGGCAACACCCCGTCGAGGCCGGGATCGACACTCGCAATCCGCTCGCGAAGCGCCTCGATTCCCGCCTCGCGGAGATCGCTGTAGCTCCCCCGCGGGATGAACCAGCCGGCCTGGGCGACACCACCGCCGAGCCCGAAGTAGAGTAGGAGGCCGGCCTCGCCGTACCGACCCTGTGCGATCTCGCCGACGGCGTCGGCCGGGAGCTTGAACCACAGCAGATCGAGCTTCGAGTCCAGCCTGCCGGAGTCGATCGCGGCTGCGCTCCGAACCGTGGAGTAGCGCCCGTCCGCGCCGACGACGAGCCGCGAGCGGATCCGTACCGCCTCGCCGGTCCGGCGGTTGGTCGCGAGCAGGCCTACGACGCGCTCGCCCTCGTACAACAGGTCTCGGGCCGGCAGCCGGTCGTGGTACTCGAAGTTCGGGAACGCGCTGGCGCGCTCGATGAGCATCTCCAAGAGCGGCGGCTGTTCCATCAACAGCGCGTAGTCGTACGCACCGTCGAGTGCCGCGAAATCGATGGTTCGGTAGGGCCGGCCGTAGACCACCACCTCCGGGCGCGAGACCCGTTCGTGGGCCAGTCCGAGGACGCTCTCTAGAAGCCCCAGTTGCTCGAAGACTTCGAGCGCGCGCGGCTGGAACAGGTAGCCGCGAAACTCCCGGTCCAGCGTGGCGTGGCGCTCGATCAGGACCGTCTCGATACCGCTCCGGGCGAGCAGATAGGCCAGCAGGCAGCCTCCCGGCCCGGCGCCGACGATGACCACCTCCGTCTCGCTCTCGCTATCCATGCGGTACGGTAACGTATCCAGAGAAGATCAACGCGCCGCTACCGGACTAGCGCCTCGGACGACTCTCCGGCCAATGCATCCCGGTCGTGAGGGGCGGTGAAGTCCAGATCCGGGCCGCGCGCGACGATCCGCGACGGGGTCACGTCCGGATGGGTCGTGTAGTAGTGTTCCTTGATGTGGTCCATCTCCACCGTCTCGGCGACGCCGGCGGTCTGATACAGATCGCGCAGGTACGGCCAGAGGTGGTCGTAATCCTGGATCTGCATGACGTTACACATGAAGTGCGTGTGATAGACCTGATCGAACCGGATCAGCGTGGTGAACAGACAGATGTCGGCCTCGGTGAGGCGATCGCCTGCGAGGTAGCGCCGGTCGGCAAGGACCGAGTCCCAGTGCTCTAGGGCCGAAAAGAGGTCGTCGATGGCCTCGTCGTAGGCCTCCTGTGAGCTCGCAAAGCCGGCCCGATAGACGCCGTTGTTGATCGGTTCGTAGATCGCGTCGATGATCTCGTCGACTTCCTCGCGGTAGCCCTCCGGGAAGAGGTCGACCTCGTGGGTCGCGTACGCCTCGAATTCGGTGTCGAGCATCCGCAATACCTCGCGGGATTCGTTGTTGACGATGGTCTCTTCTTCTTTGTCCCAGAGCACCGGCACGGTTACACGACAGGTCACGTCAGGGTCCGCCCGGACGTAGAGCTCCCGGAGGTAGTCCGCGTTCATCACCGGGTCCTCGGTGCAGCCCTCCTTCTCGGGGCTGAACTGCCAGCCCTCGGCGTCCCGGAACGGATCAACGACCGAGACAGAGATCGCCTCTTCGAGCCCTTTCAACGACCGTGCGAGCAGGGTGCGGTGGGCCCACGGGCAGGCATAGGAGACGTAGAGGTGATACCGACCCGATTCGGCGGGAAACTCCTCGCCGATCCGGTCGCGAAAGGTCGTCTCCTGGCGCTCGAAAGCCCCCTCGTCGTTCGTCGTCTCATAGACGTCTGTGCGCCACTCGCCGTCGACCAGTTGATTCACGCGAACTCTACGGGGTGGAGATATAAAACGACTCAGCCGCCGTCGGGGACCGAGGTGATGACGTACCACTCGTCCCACCGTTTCTCGTTTTCGGGCCGCGAGCGCCGTTCGACCTCGACGCCCGTCGCGTCCGTGGCGTGCTCGGGACAGACCGGCCACACCTCGTCGGCGTCCGCCCCGACGTAGATCCCACCCTCGGGATCGATCTCGGTGTCACAATCGTGGCAGGCGAGCGAGGGCGCGAGCGTCCGACCGATCAGGTCCATGGCGGGCGTTCGCACGCCACTGTGATAAGTGATGGCCGCCGAAACGCCGGCTCGAAACGCTACTCCAGTGCGTCCAACCGGAACTCGAAGGCCGCGACCGGGAGTTCGAGGTCGTGTTCGACAAGCACTTCGGGATGGATCTCGCCGACGACCCCCACCGAGTGGCCGTCGATCTCCACCGTGGCGGTCCGCCCGTCGATGAACGTCGGATGCGTCGTCGGGGGCGTCTCGAGATCGACGTCGAACGCGCGGGCGATCGCCTGCAGTCGCCCCTTCGCGTCCTCGTAGGAGGCATCCGTGCGCGCGAGCACGCCAGCGACGGTCCGGCGTTCGGCGACGCCGGTCTCCGTCGAGGCGTCGAGCTCGGCGGCGAAGCCGACCTCCGCGAGGTCTTGCGGGTACGAACGATGCGTGTTGTTCTCCAGCAGGATCAGCAGCGAGGGCAGCGCCCACGTCCGGACCATGGTGTAGTCCTCGCTGTAGGGTTCGCGGATGGTCGCCGCCTCGCCCGCGCCGAGGACCTCATTGCCGGGTTCGACCCGGAGGCGGTCGTAGTTCTCGGCCTCGTTGATGAGGTGGAAGTTCAGCGTGTCCTCAAAGCCCAGCCCACAGAGGACGTTTCGGGTCGCGTCTTCCAGTCTGGTGCGTTCGTGGCGCCCGCCGACGGTGCCCACGTCGGGGTAGGTTGGGATCAGGGCATCGAAGCCGTAGGCCCGGCCCACGTCGTCGATCAGGTCAACGGGATGGAGCACGTCGACGCGATAGGGCGGGATCTCGACATCGTAGGCGGACTCCTCACCGAGTACTTGCGTCGCCGAGAGCCCGGCACGCTCAAAGCAGTCGATGACCGTCTCGGGTTCGAACGCCATGCCGAGCATGCCCTCGATACGATCGTGTGAGACGCGTTTCTTCCGAACCTCGAAATCCGGACGCAGGAGGGTCGCGTCGGGGTACTCGACCTCGACCTCCTCGATGGTCGCGCCCCGGGCCGACAGCGCATAGCAGACGATCGCACACATCTTATCGATCGTCCACTGGTCCGTACCCGTGAGTTCGACGAACAGCTCGCGGGAATCGGTCGTGACCTCGGTTCGCCGGCCGTTGATCACCGGCGGGAACGAAAAGAGGCCGAGTTCGTCGTAGATCGCCGGATATCGGTCATATCCCTCGACGAGAGCCGCGTACTCCCGGCCCGTGGGGTGTGCTTCGAGCACCGCGGCGGGTGTGAGCTCCTCGTTCGAATCCAGCGGAACGAACCGCGGCTCGTCGGGCTCGACGCCCCGATACTTGATCGACGGGCCGCCCTCCTCCGAGAGCGATTTGCCCTTCAGCATGGTGAGGTCGTGGATCCCGATCGCGCCCTTCGCGCGCTTTCGGCCCATCGTCGCGTGGAGTTTCTCCTGGAGCTGGATCAGCGAGTCCAGTCCCTTCTCGTCGAGGTCGACCCCCCGAATCACCGCGCCGGTGACGTACGGTCGCTCCTCGGGGACGTCCTCGACCTCGATCGTCCAGTCGGGGCTGTTCGTCGGCGGGACGTACGTGCCCCGCTCCTCGCCGTACTGGTACCGAAGCGAGCGTGCGACCCCCTCGACCGAGAGGCGGTCCAGCCGGTCGGGCGCGAACTCGAACTGGAGGTCGCCGTCCTCCGTCTCGCCCTCGTACTCCAATCCGAGTCCGAACAGGTCGTCCTTGAGCCGGTCGTCGTCCTTGTCGGTACCCGTGAGCTGTCGCAGTTCGTCGGTGTCGATGTCGACGACGGGCATCAGTAGATCACCTCCGCGTTCCGGAGGAACTCGATGTCTGCGAGGGTTCCATGGAGGTCGCGGATGTCCTCCGCACCCGTAATGAGCATCGCGAGACGTTCGAGGGCCAGTCCCCACGCCATCACGTCACACTCCACACCCAGCGGTTCGAGCACCTCGGGCCGGAACATCCCTGAATTTCCTATCTCGATCAGTTCGCCCGTCTCGGGGTGGTGACCGAACAGCTCGAAGCTCGGTTCGGTGTAGGGATTGTAGTGGGGCTTGAACTGCAGGTCGGTGATGCCGAAGCGCTCGTAGAACTCCGTGAAAGTGCCCTTGAGGTCGCGCACGGAGAGGTCCTCGGCCATCACCCAGCCCTCGATCTGGAAGAACTCCAGTAGGTGCGTCGGGTCGAGGGTGTCGTTCCTGTAGACTTTCTCGACCGAGAAGTACCGCTGGGGCGGTTCGAGTTTTCCCACCGCCTCCCCGGAGAGATAGCGCATCGACAGCGAGGTGGTGTGCCCGCGGAGGTCCATCCCGCGGGCGACCTCCTCGGTCCACGGCGAGTGATAGCCGTCGCCGTCGGGGCCGACGCCCTCCAGGTGGGCCGAGCACACGCGCTCGACGAGTTCCTCGGGGAGGTCGGCCGTTTCGCTTGGCTCTTCGAGCGCGAACTGGTCCCAGTGGGTTCGTGCTGGGTGGTCCTGGGGCATGAACAGCGCGTCGTTGATCCAGAACTCCGAGTCGACGTGTGGGCCGTCCATCTCCTCGAAACCCATTCCCACGAGAACGTCCTTCACGCGGTCGGCGGTCTGGCGCAGGACGTGTTTCTTTCCGCCCACCACCTCGGCGGCGTCGGCCTCGACGTTGTACTCGGCGAACTCCACGTCATCCCACTCGCCGGTGGTGAGCAGTTCTGGGGTGAGCTGGCCGACCGTCTCGCTCTCCTCGATTCCCTCCATCAGCGCGGTGACGCCCGCGTCGGTCAGCGTCACCGAGCGGACCGTCGACTCCCGCCGGGAGACGAGGTCGCGCCGGGCGAGATCGTCGAGGACCGCGTCGGTGATCGGCTCCTCGGCCGCGATCAACGCCAGTGCGTCGGCTTCGGCGTCCTCCTCTCGACCCGCGGTCGCCGAGAGTTCGCCGGAGTCGATCTCCCCGTAGCCCTTCCGGGCGTAGTTCGACAGCGCGATGTCGACTTCCGGACCCTCCAAGCCCGACCGGCCGATGGCCTCGCCCATCGAAACTGACTCCTCGTCGGCGTCGAGTTCGAGGGCGGCCTCGTAGAGGCGGCGTTCGGGCAGGCCCATCTCCACGTACTCTGTCCCTTCGTCGGTGAGCGAGACGGCCTCGACGGTCTCTTCGGTAACGTCGAGCAGTCCCTCCTCTTCGAGGGCGAAGACCGCCCCGGTGACGGCCTCGGGTTTTTCGCCGAGCTCCTCGGCGAGCCGTTCTATCGTGCGGTCCTCGGTGGCGCTCGCGGCCTCGAGAACCGCCGCCTGTATCGGTGGCAGTCGCATTCGTTGTGTGAGTGGTCGAAAGGCAGTCGTTTAGCGGTTCCGGACTGGCGGCCCCGAGTCGTGGACGGGGTCCGAAAGCGGGGTCGAATCGAGAACAGTCAGTTCGCTGGCGTGGCCGCCGGCCCGCTCCGGCGCACCGTGACGTACTGACGGAGGAACACGGCGGCGATGACTGCGAGTCCGACCAGATCCGCTGTGGTTCCCGGATAGATCAGCGCCACCGCGCCGGCGACCAGCGCCACCCGCTCGACGAGATGGGCCGGCGCGTAGAAGTACCCCTGCGTGCCCGCCGAGAGGGCGATCACGCCGATGACGGCGGTGACAACACTGGCAACGATGGCGGTCGTCTCGCCGATCAACAGGAGCTCGGGCCCGAGCACGAACAGGTAGGGAACGAGAAAGCCGGCCGCCGCGAGGTTGACCGCCGTGAAGCCGGTCTTCCACGGGTCCGATTCGGCGATGCTGCTCGTGGTGAACACCGCGAGCATGATCGGCGGGGTGATGGCACTGATGATCCCGAAGTAGAAAATAAAGAGGTGTGCGGCGAGCAACTCGACGCCCAGCGCGGTGAGTGCGGGCGCGCCAAGTGCCGCCAGCACGACGTAGGCGGCGGTCGTCGGTAGTCCCATTCCGAGGATGATCGAGGTGATCATCGTCAGGATCAGCGCGATGATGAGAACGCCGCCCGAGGCGGTCGTGATCAGCGAACTGAACTTCAGCCCCAGCCCCGTGAGCGTGACGACCCCGACGACGAGGCCGGCGGTCGCACACGCCGCCGCGACGACGATGGTCATGCGCATCCCGCGATCCAGCGCGTTGACGATCGTGACCCCTGCGGCGCCGGCGAGTCGCGAGAGGGTCTCGGCGTCGCCCCGCGGGACGGCGCGCGCGAACTCGCGGGCCGCCGACAGCGGGATCGCGACGACGGTCGTCAGCAGGATGGCGACGAACGCCGCGAGCATCGCCGAGTAGCCCGCCACCAGCATCCAGACGAGCGCGATCAGCGGGATCGTAAAGTGCGCGCCGGTCTTGAGCAGCTCCCACGGGTTCGGCAGTTCGCTCGCCGCAACGCCCTCCAACCCTTCGTGTTTCGCACGGAAGTGAACCGCCGCGCCGACGCCCAAGAAGTACAGGAGGGCTGGAATGGCCGCCGCCGCGATGATGGTGACGTAGCTGATGCCCGTCCAGGCGGACATGATGAAGGCGCCGGCGCCCATCACGGGGGGCATGATCTGTCCCCCCGAGGAGGCCGCCGACTCGACGGCCGCGGCGTAGCGGCTCTGGAAGCCGCTGCGTTTCATCAGCGGGATGGTGAAGGCGCCGGTCGTCGCCGCGTTCGCGACCGCGCTGCCGTTGAGGCTGGCCATGAAGCCGCTCGCGAGCACCGAGGTCTTCGCGGGGCCGCCGGTCGAGCGGCCGGTCGCCCCGTACGCTAGGTCGATGAACCAGTCGCCGACGCCGGTCACCTCCAGAAAGGCCCCGAGGATGATGAACACGACGACGAACGTCGCGCTTACCCCTAGCGGGATGCCGAAGATCCCCTCGGTGGTGAGATACGAGTGGGCGATGATGCGGTCGATGTCGTAGCCCCGGTGGATGAGCGGGCCGGGCATCAGCCGCCCGTAGTAGGCGTACGCGAGGAAGGCCAGCCCGATGATCGGCAGCGCCCGCCCGGTCGCCCGGCGGGTAATTTCGAGAACGAGGAGGATCGCGATCGCGCCGAAGACGAGATCGCGCGGCAGGGGCGACCCCGAGCGCTGGGCGAGCGTCCCGAAGCGGACCGCGTAGGCGATATACAGTGTACTCGGGACGCCGACCGCAAGCAACAGCCAGTCATACCACGGGACGCGATCGGTGTCGGCGGCCCGCGCGGGGAAGTACAGCAGGGCGAGGACCACCACTGCGGTCAGGTGGATCGAGCGGTTGATGAAGGCTCCCGGTGTGCCAAAACCCGCGATGGCGATGTGATACAGTCCCGCGAGTACCGCCACCGAAAGCGCGAGGATCCGCGTGTTCCCGCGGAGGGTTCGACCCGATTTCTCCTCGGCGTCGGTCAGTCCGTCGGTCGTCGATTTGGTCGTCGTGCTCATAGCGTCTGTAGCCTCCATTCGAGATAGCGCAGATAGCTCACCCGCTCGACGGAAAACCGGACCGGTTCCCACTCTTCGGTGTACGCCGAAAGCGGGCGACTTTCCCCGTCGATCACGAGCGACTGGTCGGTGTACTTTGCCACCCGGATCGTAAAGGAGCCGAGTTCGCGCTCCATATGCAGGACGGTAAAGCCGTCTTCGCGGGTCTGGTTGCCCTCGGTGTACTCGAGGCCGATGGCGTGGTACTCGAACTCCTCGCGGATCTGGACGATCCCCTCGTCCCTCACTTCGTAGACCTCGTGGATGGGGGTCTTATCGAACGAGTGGACGTAGTGGATGGCGAATCGATCGCCCGTCGAAACGCGTTCGACGCCGAGTGTCTCGCCGCTTTGTGGATCCGCCAGTCGCAACGCGGTCACGTCCGTCGCGGCCAGCGGAGACAGGACCAGACCACCTGCGATCGCGGAGAGCACTCGACGTCGCCGCATCTCACAGCCCGGCGTCGTCGAAGTACTGTGCTGCGCCCGGATGCAGGTCGATCGGGGCCTCGCGGGCGTTCTCCTCGAACTGTTCTGCGGCGGGGTGGACTTCCGCGAGCTGGTCGAGGTTGGTGTAGATCGCCTCGACGATGTCGTAGACCGAATCCTCGTTCATGTCCTCGCGAACGATCATCGTGTTGGTCACGCCGGGAACCTGCACGTCCTCCTCGACGCCCTCGTAGGTGCCTCCCGGAACGGTCGCGGCGTTGTAGTAGTCGAACTCGCTCGTGATCTGGCTCATCTCCTCGTCGGGGAAGTCTATCAGCCGAATCGCTCGCTGGCTCGCGAGGTCCTGGATCGAGGAGGCGGGGAAGGCAACGCTCCAGAAGCCGGCGTCAATCTGGCCGTCCTGGAGTGCACTTGCGGTCTCGGAAAACGAGAGGCGCTGTACGTCGATGTCGTCGTAGGTGAGTCCGTAAACGCCCAACAGCTCCTCGGCGATGACCTCCGTGCCGCTGCCGGGCGCGCCGACGCTGACGGTCAAGCCTTCCATGTCCGCGAGCGTCTCGACGGGCGAGTCGGCCGGGACGACGACCTGGGTCGCGTTCTGGTAGGCACCGAACGCCGCCGATAGCGGCAGGGCCTCGTCGAAGTCGCCCTCGCCGTTGACCGCCAGCAACACGGAGTTGCCGAGTGCGAGCGCCATCGTCATGTCCTCGTTTGCGACGAGCCGACAGTTCTCGACGCTCGCGCCCGTGGATTCGGCCGAAGCCTCGACGTCGAGGTTCTGATTGAGGATGTCGGCCATCCCGCCACCGAGCGGGTAGTAGACCCCGCCGGTCCCGCCGGTGCCGATGGTCACGAACTGCGATCCGTCGCCCCCGCCGCCCCCGCCGCCGCCACCGCCCCCACAGCCGGCGAGTCCGACGAGCGCGGCCGCGCCGGCCGTGCCCAAGAACGTTCGTCGATCCACGCGACTGGTCCGGTTTCGAGCCATATCCCTATGGCCACATCAGCCGCTAATAACTATGATGGTTCCCGGCGAGGACGGGGGCCGGAAGCGATCGGGGTCCGGTTCGGGTTCAGTCGGGAGCGTGCCGTCGGTAGGACTACCCGAGGAAGCCCGGCTCGGTCCGCTTCTCCTCGACTTCGGTTTCGAGCGCCGTGCGGAACTCTTCGGGCGAGACGTCCCCGCGCTCGCGCTCGAAGCGGTCCCGAACCGAGATCGTTCCGGCCGCTTCCTCGTTGCCCCCGACGATCAGCATGTAGGGTACGCGGTCGTCGTGGGCCGTTTGGATCTTCTTGCCGATGGTCCACGAGCGGTCCTCGATTCCGACGCGAAAGTCAGAGAGCACCTCTCTGATCTCCTCCGCGTAGGCGACGTTGTCGTCGCTGATCGGAAGGATGCGGACCTGTTCGGGCGCGAGCCACGTCGGGAACTTGCCGTTGAAGTGCTCGATCATCACGCCCATGAACCGCTCGAAGCTCCCCAACAGAGCGCGGTGAACCATTACGGGCCGATGTTCCTCGTTGTCCTCGCCCGTATACGAGAGGTCGAGGCGCTCGGGGATGTTGAAGTCGAGTTGGACCGTGCCGATGGTCCACTCCCGGCCTAGCGTATCGCGGGCATCGAGCCCGATCTTCGGGCCGTAGAACGACGCCTCGCCCTCTTCGACGTCGTACTCTAGTCCCTCGGCTTCGAGAGCGTTGCGGAGCGCCTCGGTCGCCTCAGCCCAGACCTCGTCGCTACCGACCGCGTGATCGCCCTTCGTCTCGAGTTTGTACAGCACCTCGAAGTCGAACTGTTCGTAGATCTCCTCGATGACCCGTAGCGTCTCCGTGATCTCCGTTTGGATCTGGTCGCGACGAATGAAGGCGTGGCCGTCATCCTGGGTCATGCCCCGGACCCTGAGAAGCCCCGACAGTTCACCCGATTGTTCGTTGCGATAGACATTGCCGAACTCCGAGAACCGCACGGGAAGGTCCCGATACGAACGGACCTGTTGGTCGTAGATGTACGCGTGGTTCGCGCAGTTCATCGGTTTCAGGCCGTACTCGGTCTCGTTTTCCTCCCAGAGGAAGAACTCCCCCTCCGAACCGAAGAAATCGAGGTGGCCGGACTCCTCCCATAGCTCCTTTTTGTTGAGTTCGGGTGTTCTGACCTCCTCGTAGCCAAGCGCGTCGTTCTGTGTGCGGATGTACTCCTCGAGCTCCCGGCGGATCGTCATCCCGTTGGGATGGTAATGGGGACAGCCCGGCGAGTGATCGGGCACCGAAAACAGGTCCATCTCGCGGCCGATCTTGCGGTGGTCGCGCTCTTTTGCCTGTTCGCGCCGGTCGAGGAACTCCTCTAACTCCGACTCGCTGGGGAACGCCGTTCCGTACACGCGAGTGAGCATCTCGTTGTCCTCGGTCCCGCGCCAGTAGGCCCCCGAGATCTCCAGTAAGGCAAAGCCACCGATCTCGCCGGTCGAGGCGACGTGTGGGCCCCGACAGAGGTCGCGGAACTCCGCCTGCTCGTAGAAACTGACGGGGTCCTCGCCGGCCGCTTCCTCCTCCAGGATCTCCCGTTTGAACGGGTTGTCCTCGTAGTACTCGAAGGCCTCTTCACGACTCATCTCGACGCGCTCGATGGGAAGGTCCGCCTCGATGATCTCCTCTGCCTCGGCGCTGATCTCCTCCAGATCGGCCTCGTCGAGTTCGACGCCGGTAACGTCGTAGTAAAAGCCGTCGTCGGTCCACGGGCCGATGGTAAGCGTCGCCTCGGAGTGGAGTCGCTGCAGCGCCTGTGCGAAGACGTGGGCCGCCGAATGTCTCAGCGCGTCGAGGTACTCGTCGCTGCTTTCGGTGACGATCTCGATTTCGACGTCTTTCTCGATGGGGTGTTCCTTGGCGACGAACTCGCCGTCGACGACGCCGGCGACGGTGTCGCGACCGAGACCGGGCCCGATCTCGTAGGCGACGTCCTCGACCGTCGAACCGGCCTCAACGGCCAGTTCCGAGCCGTCGGGGAGGGTTACGGTAACGCTCATACCTATCCTGAGCCAGCGTGGCGTAAATAAGCATTTATCCGGAGCGCAGCGAGCAAAAAGCCTATAACTTAGACGTGGGTAGAAACGACTAGGATGACAGTACAATTTGTCCCGCTGTTCGGGCCGATCCCGGGCGGGATCGAACTGGCGGTGATCGTGCTC
The DNA here is from genome assembly GCF_000196895.1 of Halalkalicoccus jeotgali B3. NCBI lineage: Archaea > Methanobacteriati > Methanobacteriota > Halobacteria > Halobacteriales > Halalkalicoccaceae > Halalkalicoccus > Halalkalicoccus jeotgali. Next base: position 2,033,950 of record NC_014297.1, on the reverse strand, counting down.
ATCGCGATCCTGCTCTTCGGTGCGAACAAGATCCCCAAACTCGCCCGCTCGACCGGACAGGCGATGGGCGAATTCCAGAAGGGGCGCGAAGAGATCGATCAGGAGCTCCAAGAGATGCGCGACGGTGCGACCCGCAGTCCCTCCGACACCACCGACGAGCCCGAACCCGAGATCGGAACCGACGATTCGACCGCCAACACCGAGACATCCGCCACGGAGACGAGGTCGGAAACGGACGCCGACCTCGAAACCGAGGAGAACCGATAACCGTTTTTTCGTCCCCACGCCACGTACCGACAGGGCGTGTGGCCTAGCGGATAGGGCGGAAGGTTCCTAACCTTCAGACCGCGGGTTCGAATCCCGTCACGCCCGTTCACTCGCTGCACTCGTTCGCGGTGTTTCTGACCGTCGTTCGCTGCGCTCACGGTTTGCATAGCAGAAAATCCGGTCGTCGAACACCGTTGCATCCGCCGGATGGGTCTCGATCAGTTCCCGGCGAGCTGACTCAGAAACTCCCGGAATCGGCGCGGATGATCCGCCGTCGTCTTGCCGCTGTACCCGTCCATCGCTGCGCCCGCGTTCTCCATATGTCGTGTCCGACTCATTTTCACTCGTTCTGTAGTAAGAGCCTCAATAACTTAACAATTTTCAGAGAAAACAATCATCAAGGAACACCGTCTTTCCGACGCGGCCGGGTCCGACTGCCACCTCCTGCGAACCGATCCGTCTGAGCCCGAGAGAATTTTTCATCTGACAGAAAGTCTTTTTTCTATATGTGTTATCATTACATCTAATGCCGATGGACGACACCACGGGGGTTCGAGGGAAATCGACGTCGCCCTCGACGGGAGACGACCCGAGCGTCGGGGATCGTCCCGCCGGCGTCCCGGGAAGCGTCGCCGTCGCTGTCACGACCGCGAAACGACTGAATGCCTATCTCGATCCCGACCGGTTGGTCCGCAAGGACCTATATGGGTGGGCACACGTCAAGAGGAAGTACTACTACGAGGAGGACGGGTCGGTGCCCCGTGATTCGGCGGGCGACCCGATCCCGTTCGAGCCCGTGGAACTGCTGGGATTCGCTCCCGATCGGACGGCGGCAGTCCTTCGCTCGGGCGTGGCGGCCGCGAGCGCACTCTCGACGCTCATCGAGGAACGGACCGTCGACGTCAACCCCGCCGTCGACGAAGACGCCTTCTTTACCTCGCACGGGGAGCCGACGATCACGACCCGGTACGACCTAGAGAGGGCCGTTCCGATGGCGAAAAAGCGCCACTTCGAGGAGGTCGAGCGCTACTGGGTCAACGAACCCTACTCGTTCGTGATCGTTTTTCACTCCCGAAAGGAAAACGAGATCAAGTACTACGCGATCGAGCCGTATCTCAACCCGATCGAAACCGACCTCGCCGAGTTCCTCACGGGCAAACTGCGCACCGCGATCAAGTACTCCGACGACGAGGTGAGCGTCGAGGGAAGCGTCGAGGAGCGAACGTCGGTCATCGAGCGAGAAACCAGACGGCTGCTCGACCGCTATGACCTGCTCGAACGGTCCGACCGCGGAGTGTTCGACCGGATCCGATCGCTTTTCGGACGGGAGGAGGCGGTGACGCACTCGGCGGTCGATCCCGTCCGTCCGGAGCCGGCGATCCTCGCGGAGGACCCCGAGACGGTGACCGAAGCGCAGGTCACGAAGCTGCTGTACTATCTCACGCGCGACTTCGTCGGCTACGAGCGGATCGACCCGATCAAACACGACATCAACGTCGAGGACATCTCCTGTGACGGCTACGACTCGCCCGTCTTCGTCTACCACACCGACTACGAGCAGATCATCACCAACGTGGCCCACGGACGCGAGCGCCTCGACGACTTCGTGGTCAAACTCGCCCAGCGCTCGGGCAAGGGGATCAGCAAGCGTCGCCCACAGGTCGATGCGACCCTCCCCGATGGCTCGCGGGCCCAACTCACACTGGGTCGGGAGGTCTCGGATCACGGCACCAACTACACCATCCGACAGTTCAAGGACGTTCCCTTCACCCCGATCGACCTGATCAACTGGCATACCTTCTCGCTCGAACAGATGGCCTACCTCTGGCTCTGTATCGAGAACCACAAATCACTGATCTTCGCGGGCGGCACCGCGAGCGGGAAGACCACGAGCCTGAACGCCGTCTCGCTGTTCATCCCCTCGAACGCGAAGATCGTCTCGATCGAGGACACCCGCGAGGTCGAACTCCCCCAGCGAAACTGGATCGCCTCCGTAACGCGGCCCTCCTTTTCGGAGGGCGATGGCGGCGACGTCGACGAGTTCGACCTACTCGAAGCCGCGCTTCGCCAACGGCCCGACTACATCGTGATGGGCGAGATCAGGGGTGAGGAAGGGCGCACGCTGTTTCAGGTGATGTCGACGGGCCACACCACCTACACCACCTTCCACGCCGACAGCGTGGGTGAGGTGCTGAAACGCTTTACGACCGACCCGATCAACGTCTCGAAGACGATGTTCACGGCGCTGGATCTCGTCTCGGTCCAGACCTCCACCCGGGTACGGGGTCGGAAGGTCCGGCGCAACAAGTCCCTGACCGAGATCAACCACTACGACGCCGAACACGACGAGATCAACGTCCGGGACGTCTACGAGTGGCAGGCCGAGTCGGACGAGTTCCTCGAGGTCGGCGATTCGAACACACTCGAGGAGATCCGCTTCGACCGCGGGTGGAGCCGCGAAGAGCTACAAGAGCAGTTGCTCGTTCGGCAGGCGGTACTTGCCTACCTCATCGACAACGGTCTCAACGAGTACCGGCAGGTCGCCGCGACCCTGCAGGCGTTCATCAACGACCCCGAGACGATCGTCGAACTGATCGCGAACGACCGACTCACCGAGAATTTGGCCGACCTGCGCTCGATGGAGAGCGTTCTGATCGACGTCGATTCTCAGACGGAAGCGCTCGTCCCCCGGCCCGATCCTGACGAGCGGACAGCCGAACTCGCAAGATCCATCCTCGAACACGCCGACGAGCGCCTCTTCGAGGGGTACCGTGACTCGCCGGAGACGACCGGTGTCGAGCTCGCGACCGACGGACGCGGGGCCGACTCCCCGTGAGCCTCGCGCTCGGGGAAGGCGGGACCGACCGACTCGGCGACGCCTTCTACCCGCTCTATCGTCGCCTGTTCGGTGAGGACAGCCAGTTCGCCGCCGAGTTCCAGACCACGCTCAAGCGGGCCCGGATGGGCGATACCGTCGAACACTACCTCTCGCGGGCGCTCGCCTACGGCGTGCTTTCGGGGGGGTTGCTGTGGATCGTCGGTATCGCCGCGGGATACGGACTGTTCGCAACCGGGCTGGTTTCCCCGCCGATCATCGGCGTGTCGATCCCCAACGACCGGTTGCTCGAACTCGTGATCGCGGCGCGGATCCCCTCGCTGGTCCTGATCACCGGCGTGACCTTCGGGTCGGCCGGGTTCGCACTCGCGTTCGGTGCGCTCGTGGCGATCCCCTACTCGCGGGTCTCGGCGCGCAAACGGGAGATCGATATGCTGCTTGCGGACTCGATCGCGTTCATGTACGCGCTGTCGGTCGGCGGACTCAACCAACTCGAGATCCTCGAGGCGATAGCGAATGCCGACGACACGTACGGGGAGGTCTCCCGGGAGTTCCAGTCGATCGTCCACGAGACCGAGTACTTCGATACGGACTACCGCAGTGCGATCAGGACCCAGGCCCGCGAGACCCCCTCCGAGGAACTGAGCCAGTTTCTGACGGACATGCTCTCGATCGTCGACTCCGGCGGCGACATGACGCGCTTTTTCGAGGACAAGAAGGACAAACACATGCGCACCGCAAAACAGCAGGAGGAACTCACCCTCGAGACCCTCGAACTGTTCGGCGAGATGTATATGACCCTCTCGCTGTTTCCCCTGCTTCTCATCATCCTGCTCGTGATCATGAGCATGCTCGGGGAGGCCTCGGAGTTCATGCTGTATGCGACGGTCTACGCGCTGATTCCGCTGGTGGGTGCGGGCTTTCTCGTGCTCGTCTCGACGGTCAAGCAGGACGAACCCGGCGACGGCTATCTCGGGGCCGATGACGAGACGGCCGATTCGACGGGACGAAACCCCCTCTTCGATCTCGGGCTGATCCACCGGTACGCCGGACGGTTCGGTATGTTCGATCGTATCGAGCGCCGTGAGGGGAGCTACGAGACCGGACGGTTGCTCCGATATCCCCATCGCTTCTTCCGGGATCACCCGACCTACACGCTTGCGCTGACGATACCCGCCGCGCTGGCGCTACTGATCACCGCTGTCGTCTCGGGGGCCGCACCGCTGTCGTGGTCGGGCTTTGTCGCCGCGCCCGTCGGCGCGACCGTCCTGTGGGTGTACGTTCCCGTCTACGTGGTCTGTGTTCCGCTCGCGGTCTTTCGCGAGTGGAACGTCCACTCGCGGACGGCGATCACCGGGTCGCTCTCGGATACCCTCCGGAAACTCTCGAGCGCCAACGAGACCGGCATGACGCTGCTCGAATCCATCCGCGTCGTCGCCGAGACCTCCTCGGGACCGCTCGCCCGCGAGTTCGAGGTGATTCACGCGAAGGTCGCCTACGGGACGAGTCTCAAGGACTCGCTGACGGAGTTCAACAACGAGTACCACATCCCCCGGCTGGCCCGGACGGTCAAACTCATCAGCAAGGCCCAGGAGGCCTCGAGTCAGATCACGGCCGTCCTCACGACCGCAGCACAGGCGAGCGAGAATCGAGACGAGATCGAGCGCGAGCGCCGCTCTCGGACCCGCATGCAGGTCGTGATCATCCTCATGACCTACCTCACGTTGCTCGCAGTGATGGCGATCCTCAAGACCCAGTTCCTCGACGTGATGGCCGGTCTCGACACCGGCGGGGCGGAGGCCACGAGCGTCGGCGGCGGCCCCAGTTTCGGCGGCGGAATCGATACCGGGCTCCTGTCGGTGCTGTTCTTTCACGCGGTGACGATGCAGGCGATCCTCTCGGGGCTGATCAGCGGCTACATCCGCGATGCGGCCATCCTGAGTGGAGTGAAGTACGTCGTCGTGTTACTGACGATCGCGCTTGCGGTCTGGGCGGTGGTCGGATGAGCGAGCGCGCACAGACGGGGATGGATTTCTTGGTCGGGATGACCGTCTTCCTGATCGCGGTCGGGTTCGTCTTCGCGTTCGTCCCGACGATGTTCGACCCCTTTACCGGCCACGGCGTGGACGACGATCTCGTCGCCGACCGCAGCGCCGCACAGCTAGCGGAGGATACCCTCGTTTCGCATCCGACGACGCCGAACCTGCTTGAGACGACTGAAACGGAGGCGTTCTTCGAGACCTGTCCGATCGAATCGGAACTCGGGATCGACGGACGAAACGCGCGGATCGCGATCGGATCGGGCGACGATCCAGCGGTAGTGAACGGAACGGCATTGACCTGTGGCGAAGAGCCGCCACCGGGCGCGTCGGTGTCGATCTCCCAGCGTCTCGTCTCGATCGGCGGGGAGAACCACCGCCTCACGGTGGAGGTGTGGTAGCGTGCGCGCACAGGCCCACACCCTCGAAGCGTTCGTCGCCGCCCTGATCCTCGTCGCCGGGCTCGTCTTCGCGAGTCAGGCGACCGCCGTGACGCCCCTGTCTGCGAGTACGTCGAACCAGCACCTCGAGAACCAACACCGAGCCGTCGCGAACGACCTGCTCGCGGTGACCGCCGAGAACGGCTCGCTTCGCGAGGCGGTCGTCCACTGGAACGAAACCACGGGATTCGTCGCCTCCTCCGAGGAGCGGGCCTACTACACCACCACACCTCCTGCCGAGAACCCGCTCTCGCAGACTCTCTCGACGTTCCTCGCCGACCGCCAGCTGGCGTACAACGTCGACGTGAGATACCGGAGCGACTCCGGATCGACAGGGTGGAACACACAGCCGATGGTCGTGATGGGCTCGCCAAGCGACAACGCCGTCTCGGCGACGCGGACGGTCGTTCTCTACGACTCGACGGAACTCGGTGGCAACGAAACGGCGTCGAAAACGCTGGCTGAAGCCGAGGACGAGTTCTACGCGGCCGACATCGACCCGGACAGCCAGGTGTACACCGTCGTGGAGGTGAGGATCGTCGTATGGCGGCTCTGAGCCGCCCGACGGCCGAGCGGGGCCAGTTGATCCTCGTGACCGGGTTGACGATCGCCGTGGTGCTGGTCGCGCTGGTCGTCCTGTTGAACACGGTCATCTATACGGAGAACCTGGCGACCCGTGGCGTCGACGCGGGCGGCGCCGACGCGCTCGAGTACCGGGCGGCCGTCGTCGGGTCGGTGAGCGAGTTGATCGCCGCGGAAAACGAACGCTATTACGAGGGGAACCTGCCGGTCGCGGGCGTCGAGAACGGTACCGAGACCATCAACAGGACGCTCTCGGAGCGCCACCTCGCCCGCGGTGCGGTCGCCGAGACGACCTCCGAGATCCACGAGGGGTCACCGATCGACTGGGAGATCGAATCCCGGGCGTTCGCCGAGAGCGGATCCAACGCGACCGTGGCGAGGAACGTAACCGACATGGAGCGGTTCGTCCTGACGATCGAGTCGGTCGAACCCGCGACCGGTTCGGAGGACCCGTTCCGACTGGTCGTGGGCGACTGGGTGCTGACGATCGCCGTCGAGACGACGCCGGATACGGAGGACGCCCGGATCGCGATCGAGGCCAACGGGAGCTCGTGGACCTTCGCGCGCCCCTCCAACGCGACCCCGGTCAAGGTGGATCTCGGAAACGGGACGATCGACGGGCGAGAGGCCGCGTTCGATCTCCCCACCGAACCGAACGAGATCCGATACGAGAACGCCGACCGGGTGACGGGCTCGTACGACTTCCGGGCGACGGGGCCGACCACCGTCGAAAGTGTGGACCTCGCGATCCACTATCGGACCGCGGAACTCGAATACACCACCGAAACGACCGTGCAGGCGGGTGAGTCGGCGTGAGCGACCGCGGGGTGTCGGTCACCGTTAACTACGTGCTGACGCTTGCCATCACGGCGTTGCTGTTGAGCGGGCTGTTCGTCGCCGCGGGGTCGCTGATGCAGTCCCAGTCCGAACGCGCGATCCAGAACCAACTCGACGTCCTCGGGGAGCGACTCGCCGCCGACCTCGCGAGCGCGGATCGACTAGCCCAGAGCGCGGAGGGCGAGGCCGCCAGCGTCCGGCTCACGGTCGCGCTGCCGCGTCGAGTCGCGGGGGCCGGATACGCGATCGAGATCGCCCCCGATCCCGAGAGCGAGCACGTCGAACTCACCCTCACAACGAGCGATCCGGCGGTCGAATCCACGACCCGGGTCGCGACGGCCCACGACGTGACTGTGCCGTCGCGACTCCGTGGCGGAGACCTCCGTATCGAGTACGCCTCCGGGAGCGAGCGACTGGAGGTCACCTCCGCATGAGCGACGACCGGGCGGTCAGCGAGGTCCTCGGCTTCGTCCTCACGTTCTCGCTGATCACGATGACGATCGCGCTCGTCTTCACCGCCGGGTTCGGCGGGCTACAGGACGCACAGCACACCGAACGGGTCACCAACGTCGAGCGGGCCTTCGAAGTACTCGGGACGAATGTCGAGGAAGTCCACCTGGATGGTGCGCCGAGCCGGTCGACCGAGATGCGTCTCTCGGGCGGGACGCTCGCCCACGGCGAGCCGGTACGAGTCACGGTCGAGTGGGGTGAGAACAGTGAGAACAGTTCTACGTTCGAAACGTACCCGCTGGTCTATCGGAACGGCGATACGGAGATCGCCTACGAACTCGGCGGTATCGTTCGCACCGACGGCGATCACGGCGTGATGCTGGGTGGGCCGCCGCTGATCGTCGGCGAGCGCTCGACCCTGCCCTTGCTGGTGACGACGACGCCCGGCGACCGGGCGTCGATCGCTGGCCAGCGGACGGTGTTGGTGACGAGTTCCCACCAGCGGACGCAACTCCACGTCGTGAGGAGCGAGGAGCCCGTCACCGTCGTGATCGAGTCGCCGCGTGCGGACGTCTGGGAGCGCTACCTGGACCGGTCGGAACTGGAGCCCAATCGAACCGGGGACACGGTCGAGTTCACCATCGACTGCGAGTCCACCGTCGACTGCGAGTACACGTCCGTCTCGGTCACGTGGGTCCGGTTGCGACTCCGGTAGCTACCGGAGTTCGACACCGACCTCGTTGTCGGTCACGTGGAGGTATCTGATCGGGTCCTGCGAGGGGGTGATCTCGATCGCGATCTCCGCGAGGGCTTCGTCGTACTCGAAGTTGCCCGCCTTGCCGTTGATATGGAGGGTTTTGGCGATCAGCGCGCCCTCGAAATCGGTGTTCCCGCTCAGGTCGACGTCCGTGCTCGGCGCGTAGAGCACACCGGTGAACGACGGGGTCCCCCTCTGGGACGACATGGTGGTCTCGGAATGGAGGTAGATCCGCAACTGGGCGGCATCCCCGCCGACGTTCGCCCCGGAGTTGCCGGCGAGCGAGAACCCTTCGGTGACGTATACGGAGACGGTCCCGTCGCCCTCGACCGAGAGGCCGTCCGGCTCGAAGACGCCGTCAACGACGAGTTCGACGTCCCCGCCGTTCGTTTCGACCGTCAGGTCGTCGGGGGGCGTCCCGTCGCTCGCGTAGTACCGGGTCGTCTCCCCGTCCTCGCCGGTGATCGTCGTCTCGCCCGTCAACTCCACGCATTCGCCGTCGGGGTCGGTACACGCCTCGACCCGTCCGTCGATCGCCGAATCCGCCGAAGGGTACTGAACTCCCTCGCGGTAGGGTTCCGGTTTCTCGGGGCCGTTTACCGTGATGCCGTTCGGTTCGGCGACGGCGACGGCGTTCTCGATGCGCTCCTCGGTCGGAACGGTGAGTTCGACCCGCACCGTCCGGTTCCCGTGGTCGATCTCGACCTCGCCGGCGGTCCGCTCGTCGAAAAACCGTCCCCACGCCTCGTAGTACTCGCTCTCGATCTCGACGATCACCGTCCCCTCTTCGAGGGGGTTGTGGCGGTTCCCGGCGGGATAGATCTGACTGCTCTTGTTGACGTTCGTGAACCGCCCGTCCACGGCCCCGCTCGCCCGTCCCTCGCCGGTCACGCGAACGATCGGGAACGTCAGCGTGTCCGACCGATAGTGAAACTCCGGCGGCGAGACCATCACGCTCCCGTCGCCGTCCGTCCGCCAGACGCCCCCGCCCTGATAGGCCACGTCCGTCCCATCGACGGTCGCGACGACCGCGCCGTAGGGTTCGGAGTACAGCACGTTCGATCCGGTCGCGTTCTCCGTGTACACCGTCACACAACCGGCGTCCTCGCGGACATCGACCGTCCCGCCGTCGAGCCGTCCCAGATCGAACGACTGGCTTCCGGAGTCGCCGAGCGCGACCAGACTAGCCTTCGAACTCATCTGGGACATCGCGTTCTCGGCCTGCGAGAGCTGGGCGTTCGACTGGGAGTCGGAAAGCACCGCGGCGCCCGTCGCCGCGAGCGCGGTCGCACCGATCACCGTCAACGAGAGCACCAACACGACGCCGATCACCTCGGACTGCCCGCGTTCGCCCGATCGCCACTCTCGGCGCCGCGACACGTTCATAGAGGATAATATATTTAAAAAAATATATTTGTTTCGATACTATCGGCAAATTCCCTTATGTATGTTCGGCGTCTACGGCCGTCGATGGCAAAGTGGAAGTGCGACTCCTGTGGAACCGTCCACCGGCGAAACCCGAGCAAATGCCGGTCGTGCGGTAACACGGTGCTGAGTCCCTATCACGGCGACGACGGCGGCCTCCTCGATGACCGACGGGTGCGCTACGGGCTGGTCGCGCTGGTCGTCCTGCTGATCGTTCTCCTGATGTTGCTCCTCTAATCGCTGCTCGTGGCGCTTCGCGGCCCGTACGAGCGGCTGATGACCTTCCATTTGCCGGTCGCAAAGCGGTGATAGTTGATCGCGGCCGGCACGGCGGTCTCGGCGACGAACGCGAGATACAGCCCCCAGAGGCCAAGCGACGTCGTCGCGCCGAGATACGCGAGCGGGATCGAGAAGGCGAACATTCCGATCGCCTGGCTATAGAAGGGCCAGCGCGTGTCGCCGCTGGCGTCGAGCGGCCCGGCCGCGCCCTTCGAGACGCCCTGAAGGATCGTGGCGACGCAGGCCGCATAGACCAGCGACACGGCGATCGGCACCGTCGGGGTGGCGGGATCGTCGACGAACGCCAGCACGATCGGCTCGGCGAACGCGAAGACCAACAGCGCCGAGACCGCATAGACTGCGACCGCGAAACGGACGATCTCCCGGCCGTAGGCCTCGGCGGTGCGCTCGTCGTCCTCCCCTAGTTCCTGGCCGACGAGACTAGAGGACGCAAGCCCGAAGCCCCAGCCGGGCGTGTTCATGATCCCCCAGATCCGCCGCGCGATGACGTACGCGGCGGCGGTGTCCTGGCCGAAGACGTCGACGATCGCCAGCAGCGGGAAGTCCGCCAGCCGCCAGGCGAGGTTCCGGCCCATCACCGGCAGGCCGATCGAGACGAGCTGGCGGACCATCCCGATATCGAGGTACGGGCCGGTCGGCGAGACGGTGACGGGGAACCGACCCAGCCCGGGGGCTCGGCCGGCGACCAGTCCCGTCGCGAACGCCCCCGCGACGACCACGTTCGAGAGCACGGTCCCGACGGCCGCACCGACGACGCCCATGTCGAGCCCGAAGATCAACACGGCGTTGAGCCCGACGTTGACGACCGCCCCGCCCGCCCGCGCGAGCATCGCGGTGTAGGCGTCGTCGGCCCCCACGAGCACGCGACTGCCGATCAGGTTCAGCGCCGCGAAGGGCACTCCCACCGAGACGACCCGCAGGTACCGGCTCCCGAGTTCGATCGCCTCGGGGTCGTTGCTGATCAGATCGAGCAGTTCGGTCGAGAACGCCCACAGGCCGGCGGTGATCGGGAGGGTGAGGACGACGACCAACAGGACGCTCGAGCGGACCGCCCGCCCGAGCTCCCGGTCGGCGTCGGCCCCGAACGACTGGGAGACCAGCGCGATCGTCCCGCCGGCGACCCCGCCCCCGATCGCGAAGGCGAGCCCCCAGTACGAGCCCGCGAACCCGACGCCGGCGATCGCACCCGAGCCGGCGGCGATCCCGACCATCGCGACGTCGACGGCGTTTTTCGACATTCGGGCGATGCCCGTCACTACTCGGGGCCACGCCAGGTCGGTGATCCGGCGGGCGCGGTGGCGATCGATCAGACCGGCCCGCGAGAGCGCCAGCCCGACCCAACGGATGAGTAGTGCAACGGGGTTCGGAACGCGGCTCACAGAACTCGCCCGAACTAGCCGATTCGGTACAAAAGCCCTTCCTTACGCGGCAGTCGCGACCGGTTTCAGGGTGGCTCGCACACCCACACGGCGGAACGCGGATGGATACGCTGATGGGTTCTCGTGCAGTATCCCTCTTACAGGTATGGCAGACGTGGAGAAAACGAAGGCGGTCGCGGTGTGTGACGGCTGTGGCGAGCTGGCACCCGTGCGCGTCTGGCCCGACGGCACGATCCATCCAATCGGGTCCGAGGACGGGTGCTGTGAGGAGGCCGACTACCGGATCCTCGAGGACGGGGAGTCAGCCGCAGCCTTCGAGTGACTCACTCCTCGGCGATCTCGACCCGTCCGCGGAGCCACTCGACCGCCCCGGCGACCGCCTCGGGGTCGGTTCCCGACAGCTTGAGGCGGTTCTGCCCCTCGGTCGCCGGGTAGCTCCCCACCGCCACGTCGAAGCGTTCCCGGACGCCCGCAAGCGCGTCGAGCATCGACCCCTCGGGCTGGGGCGTATAGAGCGTTCTCGTGACCGTCTCGCCACCGAACTCCGCGACGACCCCCGAAAACAGCGCCTTCATCTCGTCGGGGACGCCCGGAAACGCGTAGACGTTCTCTAGAACACAGCCTGGACAGAGCCCCTCGGGGTTCAACAGGACGCGACTCCCCTCGGGGAGGGCCGCCCATGCGTCGACGTCGATCTCGACGTCGTGGGCGGCCACCGTCTCGGGGTTTTCCTCCCGGTAGGCCGCGACCGTCTCGAGGACGTCCTCGCGGACGGCGTCGTCGACGACGAGTTCCCGACCGAACGCCGCCGCCAACGCGTCCGCGGTCACGTCGTCGTGGGTCCCGCCCAGCCCGCCGGTGACGATCACGGCGTCGAAGCGCTCGCCCCACCGCCGGAGGGTCTCGACGATGAGGTCGTGCTCGTCGGGGACGGTCAGGATCCGGGCGACGGTCGCGCCGCGATCCGTGAGTTCGCTTGCGAGCCACGTCGCGTTCGTGTTCGGGGTGTCCCCCGCGAGCACCTCGTCACCGACGGTGAGGATGGCGACTTCCATCGAGGGTACTGCCGTGGTTCGTAACCAAAAGCCTGCGGCCTGCGGTCGGCGAACCCGACCCTCGGAGGGGCGACAGCCTTACCGTGGCCTCGTTCCCATGGGACGGTATGACCGATCGGACCGTCGAGTCGGTATTGCTCCCGCTGGCCAACGAGGACGACGCTCGACAGACCGCGACGGCGCTTCGACGGTACCTCCCGTCGGGGACGACCGTCCACGCGCTCCACGTGATCGAACACACCGAGGGCGGGATCGACCCCGCATCCCCCTCGCAACTCGAAGCCGAGGCCCAAGAGACGTTCTCGACGCTCCGGGAGCACCTCGAGGGGACGTCCTACGACCTCCATCAGGAGGTCCGGTACGGGACGGACCTCGTCGAGACCGTCTTCGAGGCCGCCGAGGACCTTGACGTCACCTACATCGTCTTCCAGCCCCGGCCCAGCAACCGCCTCGTCGACCTCCTCTCGGGGGACACCGCCCGAAAGCTGATCACGGAGACGACCCGCCCGGTGCTCGTCTTGCCCCCCGAACGGACCTGATCGCACTCCACTGGCGGCGGGGATAGACCGATATACCGTCGGACCGAACCCGCATCCGACGACCCCATGAGACCCCCCAGTATCAGGAACCCACGGTCGATCTGGGACATCCTCGCGGTAGTGTTGATCTACGTCGGGATCGAGTACGTGGTCTTGCAGATCACCGGGGCCTTTCTCGTCGAACAGGAACTCGTCGTCGTGGCACTCCTCGTCGTCGTCTGGACGATGTGGGCGTTCTTGCGGATCCTCGGCCGGTATGCGTGATTCACTCCTCGATCGAGAGGACGAACAGCGCGAGGACCGGTACGATTTCGAGGCGGCCGACCCACATCAGAAACGTCATCAGGAGCTTCGACACGTTCGAGAACGCTAGATAGCTCCCGAAGGGCCCGAGCGACCCGAACCCGGGGCCGATGTTCCCGATGGTCGCAAGCGACGCGGTGATCGCCTCCATTGGCGTCAGCTCGTAGCCGATCCGTGCGGCGTCGAGCGAGAGGAACACGGCGCTGAGACCGAACAGGAGCAAGTAGAGGAACGTAAAGGCCACGAGCCCCCGGATCACGTCCTCGTCGACGACCCGTCCGGCCAGGCGCACGGGCCGGACCGCCCGCGGGTGGGCCGCCACGAACAGCTCCCGTCTGAGGGTCTTGAGGATCACGAGCCACCGGATCACCTTGATCCCGCCACCCGTCGACCCCGCCGACCCGCCGATGAACATCGCAAAGAGCAGCACCATCCGCGCGTGGGCGTCCCACTGGGCGAAATCGCTCGTGGCGTACCCGGTCGAGTTCAGTAACGAGCCGATCTGGAAGGCGGCCTGTCGCAGCGCGTTCTCGCTCACGCCTTCGGTCGCGCCGCCGAGTTCGAGGACCGGCGCGCCCCCGCGGAACAACACCACCGCAAGCACCGCGACCAGCACCGCGATCGCCCCCGTGTACACCCGAAACTCGGTGTCCTCGAAGAGCGCGCGCCACTCGCCGCGAAGCACCTGCCAGAACAGCGCGAAGTTCACCCCCGCGATCACCATAAACGGGACGAGCGCCCACTGCACCGCCGCCGAGAACGCGGCGATGCTGTCGGCCCGCGTGGAAAAGCCCCCGGTCGGGAGCGTCGAAAAGCCGTGGGCGATCGCGTTGTACAGGTCCATGTTCGGCGCCAGTCCGAGGACGTGCAGCGCATAGAGCAGACAGATCAACGCGATGGTGAACCCGAAGTAGACCATCCAGAGCGCGCGTGCGGTCTGGGCGATCTTCGGGGTCAGCTTCTGGAGGGTCGGGCCGGGGGCCTCAGAGCCCATCAACTGGGCCCCGTTGACGGCCAACTCGGGGAGGATCGCGATCATCAGCACGATGATCCCCATCCCGCCGAGCCACTGGGTGAGCTGGCGCCACATCATCAGGGCGTGCGAGTGGCGCTCGACGCCGATCTCGCCCATCACCGTGGCACCGGTCGTGGTGAAGCCGCTCATCGACTCGAAGAGGGCGTTTATCGGGTGTGAAAGCGTCGAGGCCGTCCCGTAGCCCGCAAGCAAGTAGGGTATCGTACCGATCAGCGCGGCCGCGAGCCACGCGAGCGTGACCAACAACAGCGCCTCCTCGGGGCCGAGGTCCGGATCGGGCTCGATGCGTTCGAGCGCCAGCCCGATGCTGATCGTGATCAGGATCGAAACGACGAACACCCAGACGTCCTCGCGGTAGATGATCGCGACGAACAGCGGGACGAGCATCGTCAACGAGAGGTACTTCACGACCGTTCCGACGAGCCCGACGCTCGCCCGCCAGTCGATATGTAAGCTCACGCGTATCGGCCCCGATCCATGCGTACTCCGATACGCCCGGCTCCGCTCAAGAACGCATCGAAACCGCCCCGAACCGCTCCGCGAGCCCGGCACTCGGTCGACCGGGCGCGCTCGCCGGAGGACGGACCGACCACGGCCGCCGGTTTTCGGGGCGAAGCCACTACCCGACAACGGGGCGGGGTTCGACTTCGAAAAAGAGTATATAAGTTAAGATATCGAATCGATAAAATTGTCGGGATAGATAAACGCTTACGGTAGTCGGCCCCTTATCGAGGGTGGGATGATACTGATCGTCGGAGCGGGAAACGTCGGCTCGAACATCGCCGCGGACCTGGCACCGAACCACGACGTAACGGTCGTCGACTCGGATCCCGAGCGGGTCGACGCCCTGACCGCCCGCCTTGACGTGACGGGCGTCGTCGGCGACGGTCGTTCGGCGGCGGTACTCGGGGAGGCCTCGATAGACCGCGCCGAGATCGTCGTGGCAAGCACCGACAGGGACGCGACGAACGTCATGGTCTGTAACGCCGCCAAACGCTGGGGCGATGCCGACACGATCGCCCGGGTCAAAGACGGCGACCTGTACCGGAGTTGGCAGTCGCTCGATGGGGGACTCGGGGTTGATGCGATGCGCTGTCTCGACGACCTCGCCGCCGACGCGCTCGTCCGGACGTGCGCGCTGCCGGGGGCCAAGGCCGTCGATACGTTCGCGGAGGGCGTCGTCGAGGTCGCGGAGTTCGACATCGAGGAGGGGGCGTCGATCGCCGGCCAGACGGTCGCGGCGGCCGACCGCTACGCCTCGGTCACGTTCGCGGCCCTCCTCAGGGACGGAGGGATCGTCATCCCGGACGGCGAGACGGTCATCCGGGCGGGCGACTCGCTGGTCGTCATCGGCAGCCTCTCGGGTATCGGCCGGTTCGCAGCGAGCCTCGACCAGCGGGGTGCGCTGGATTCGACGGCTAACGTCGTGGTCGTCGGCTCGGATGGCCTCGGCTCGCGGATCGCCCGCCGCTTCGAGAGTCGGGGTTGGGAGCCGCGTCTCGTCGAACCCGCTCTCGAGGCCTCGACCGTCCCTGCCGGGGGCGAGGGCGACGACGCGGAGCCGACGATCGAGGGGATCGATCCGGGGCTGTTCGAGGCGGCCGACCTGGTCGTCGGCGCGGCCGACGACGAGACCAACTACCTGTTGGGACAACTCGCCCGCGAGCTGGGTGTCGGGGCGACCGCCGTCGTCGTCGAGGACCCCACACTCGTCGATCTCGTCGAGGAGAGCGGTCTGGACGTGGTCGTCCACCCCGAGGACCTCCTCATCGGCGACGTGCTGCGGGTGATCTACGGGTCCGGTCCGGAGACCGTCGGCACGCTCGACCACGACGACGCCGAGATCCTCGAGGTCGTCGTCGATACCGAGAGCGTCCTCGCGGGGCGCACGCTCGGCGAGTCCGCCGAGACGCTGCCCGGGGGCGTCGTCGTCGGGGCGATCATCCGCGACGGCCAGCTCGAACTCCCCCGTGGGAACCGCGTCATCGAGACCGGCGACCGGGTCATCGCGTTCGTCGACGCCGAGGTGGCCCCCGAGGTCAGCGAGGCGATCTGAACCCCCGAGTCGAAACCGGACGGAAGGACTGATTGTCGACCCCGATCAACGACCCGCTATGCGGACCCGACTCGACGATATCGACAAGCGCATCCTCTATTACCTCCGGGTCGACGCCCGGAACACGACCGCCCCGATGATCGCCGAGGAGGTCGACGTCTCGGCGGCGACGATTCGCAACCGGATCGGGCAACTCGAGGAACGGGGCGTCATTCAGGGGTATCACGCCGACATCGACTACGAGACCGCCGAGGGCAAGCTGATGAACATCTTCCTCTGTAACGCCCCCACGAGCCTCGATGATGTCGTTGCTCGTGTGTTGCAGGTCCCCGGCGTGGTCCACGTCCGCTCGACGATGACCGGCCGCGAGAACCTCCACGTCCAGGCGATCGGCGACGACACGGGCGAGCTGACGCGGATCAAACGCGAACTCGCGGAGCTGGGTCTGGACATTGAGGACGAGGGACTGGTCAACGGCGAATACTACCGGCCCTACGACCAGTACGGGCCAGCCGAAACCCACGACCGGAGCCCGCTGACCGACGTGATGAGCCTCTCGGGGGGCGCGGAGGTGATCGAGATCCCCGTCATGGAGGACGCACCCCTCGCCGAGCGCACCGTCGAGGAGGCCGTCGGCGAGGGGATCCTCAGCGAGGACGTGCTGGTGATCG
The DNA here is from genome assembly GCF_000196895.1 of Halalkalicoccus jeotgali B3. Classification (NCBI taxonomy): domain Archaea; kingdom Methanobacteriati; phylum Methanobacteriota; class Halobacteria; order Halobacteriales; family Halalkalicoccaceae; genus Halalkalicoccus; species Halalkalicoccus jeotgali. Next base: position 2,016,978 of record NC_014297.1, on the reverse strand, counting down.
CCGTCGAGCGCGAGGACGACGTCATCACGCCCCGTGGGGGGACCGCCCTCCGAGTCGGCGACGTCGTGACGGTCCTCTCCCGCGAGGGCGTTCAGGACGACCTCCTCGAGGCGTTCACGGGACTCTCGAGTACGCGCTGACTGAGTGGCTGTTTTTGAATGCGAATTATACTGTCTGTATAGTTTCGATAGCGCATATAGACTGCAATAGATTTTTGAATCCCGATCGGGGTGTAGGGATATGGTAGAGAAAACACGCACGCTCGATTTCAAGATCGCGTTCGCGCTGGGGCTGGGGACTATGATCGCCGCCGGTATCTTCTCGCTGTCCGGGCGGGCGGTCTACGAGATCGGGTCCAGTGCCGTGATCGCGTTCGTCATCGCGGCACTCATCGCCAGTATCACCGCCGCGAGCTACTCCGAGTTCGCCTCGATCTACTCCGAGAACGGCGGCGGGTACCTCTTTTCCTCGCGGACCTTCGACAACGAGTACCTCCTGTTCGGGATCGGGGCCTCCCTGTTCATGGGCTACTGTGCGACGACGGCCTTCTATCTGGGAACGATGGACCACTGGGTCGAGCAGTTCGTCTTCGGGCCGGCACTCGAACTGGTCGGACTCGGCGAGATCCACCTCCCGGGCGGGGTCTGGGGGATCCTGACTGCGCTCTTGCTCGGCGGACTAAACGCGCAGGGAACTGAAGAAAGCGGGACCTTCCAGTTGATGGTTACGGGTGCGAAGGTCGCCGTCCTCTTTGCCTTCATTGGCGGCGCGGTCGCCTACGCCGGCCCCGCACAGGCGACGGCGACGTTCGCGACCGGCTTCGAGTTCGGCGACCCCGCCGGCATCGTCTCGATCGCCGCGCTGGCGTTTATCACCTTCTTCGGGTTCTCGGCGATCGCCGCCAGCGCCGGCGAGATCATCGAACCCCGCAAGACGGTTCCGAAGGCCATCGCCGCCTCCATCGTCACCGTCACGGTTCTCTATACGTTCGTCATCGTCGCGATGGTCAACGCGCCCGTCGATGACTCCGTGTTGCGCGCCGGCGAGACCGCGATGGGGACCGTCGCCGCCTCCTTCATGGGTCCGGCGGGTCAGGCGCTCATCGTCGCGGGCGCGATCTTCTCGATGGTGTCGGCCTCGAACGCCTCGATCCTCGCCGCATCGAGCATCGGGGATCTGATGGGGCGGCAGGGACAAGGGCCCCGATCGTTCTCGCGGATTCATCAGGAATACAACACGCCCTTCTGGAGCATCGTCGCCGTCACCGGGATGATCGTGGCGCTGATCGCGGTGTTCGTCGGGCTGTTCCCCGCCGAGGGCGGGCTCTCGGGTGCGGTCCCGTTCGCGCTCGGCCTCGAGGGGCTGACCGGCTTTGCGAACATGAACCTACTCGCGCCGCTGGCGGTCGTCAACGTCGCGCTGATCGTCAACCGGCGCCGCTTCCCTGACATCGAGCGTCCTTTCTCGGTGCCCGCTTCGCCGTGGCTTCCGATCGTGGGCGTCCTCGCGAACCTCGCGCTGATCACGAACCTCCCGCCGGTCGGCATCGCCGTCGCCGTCCTCGTCGAGGCGGTGCTGGTCTGTGTGTACCTTCTCTGGGGCGGGGCGCCCGACCGGGACGAACTGATTAACGAAACCGTCGCCGCTCGGCAGGTCACCGCAAACGGCGGTCCGAAGGTCGAGTCGGCAAGCGTACCGGCGGCCGATCGGGACGAGCCCTCGACCGAAGGCGAGCCCCTCGTCACTGACGCCGAGTCGGTTTCCGAGGAGCGCTACGAGGTCCTCGTCCCGATCGAACGCCCCGACCGCGCGATCCACTACGCGCGTCTGGCGGCCGATATCGGCCGGCTCTACGGCGATGATCCGGTCGTTCGCCTGCTCAACGTCACCGAGGTCCCCGATCAGACCGGCAGTGACACCGTCGTCGACATCGCCGTCGAGCGTGCAGACCGCATCGAGGCCCGACTCGAAACCGTTCGCGACGACCTCGATGCGACGGTCCTCCTCGAAGGCCACATCAGTCGCGACGTCGCGTTCGACATCGTCGCGACCGCCCGCGAGGAATCGGTCGACCGGATCGTCATGGGCTACCCGGAGGACCGACCCGACATCACCGAATCGGTCGAGTACAGGGCCCCCTGTGACGTGGTCTTTGCGAGTCGCGTCGACGGCCCCCTCGATCTCTCGACGATCACTATCGGCGTCGGCGGCGGCCCGCACCACGACCACCTCCTCGACGTCGCGAGCCTGCTCGCTCGCCGGGGGACGACCGTCCACGTCGTCAACGTCGAACCGACCGGAACCAGCGGCACGCCCGAGGACCTCGATCGGACCCTCGAGCGGTTCGACGACCGCGACAGTGTCGAGGTCCACGCGATGCAGGCCGACGACGTCGCCGACGCGCTGATCGAGGTGGCGACCGACGTCGGCGGCCCCCTCGTGGTCGGGGCCTCGCGCAATCGGGTGTTCCGACGGTTCGTCTTCGGGAGCAACGCCGACAAGGTCGTCCGGCGGACGGCCAACCGCGACGTTCCTGTGTTGGTCTACGCCAGCGAAACCGGCCTGCGGGGCCGAGTGCAGTCGGCACTGTTTACCCCGTATCGCTTCCTGTTGAAGCTCCGCCGCGGGTCGGGTCCCGGGCGAGCGGAGACCGAATCGCCATCCTAACCGAGCCGAGAACCCTCTCGGATAAGACTACGTGTTCCGTGGGAATTCGGGACTGAGGACAGTCGCAAGGAGTCGAACGGAAAACCGGTAGTGGACTCGCCGGGATTTGAACCCGGGGCCTCTCCCATGCCAAGGGAGTGATCTACCACTGATCTACGAGCCCTCGCATTCCCCGGTACCCGCGGTGGAGTGATAAACGCTTCGAACGCCCGTCGTGGCGAGTCGCAATCCTTTAGACCGCAGACGGACGAATCACGGTGGGAACAGCACGGCCGCAAATCCGACTCGCCACGAGCCGTCGATGTCTCCGCGACTCGCGGGCTACGCCCGCTCGTTCGTTTCGAGATGTGTACGATGGCTCCGTGGCTCTGGGATTGCGGTAGTGCACGTAACGTGCCGTCTGCGGTCTGTGCGGTTCCTATCCTCGACTATGGCACGAATGCATACACGCCGTCGCGGCTCGTCCGGTTCGGACCGGCCGGCGGCAGACGAACCACCGGAATGGAGCGACGTCGACGCAAGCGAGATCGAATCGCGCGTCGTCGAACTCGCAGAACAGGGCCACGACCCCAGCCAGATCGGCATGAAACTGCGCGACGAGGGCGTCAAAGGGACCCCGATCCCGAACGTCAAACTCGCCACCGACAAGAAGGTCGGCGAGATCTTAGAGGAGAACGACGCCTCGCCCGAGGTCCCCGAGGACCTCCGGAACCTGATGGAGCGGGCGATCCGCCTGCGCGAGCACATGCAGGACAACCAGCAGGACGCCCAGAACAAGCGCGCACTCCAGAACACGGAGGCGAAAGTCCGCCGGCTCGTCAACTACTACCGCGGCGACGAGCTGCCCATGGACTTCCGCTACACCTACCGAAACGCCCAGGAACTCCTCGAATAATGGCCGCCACGGGTCGATCGGAGCGCGATCTCGCCGCCCGCCTCACGGACTCGGCGTTCGTCCGGGTAGCCCCGCGTGCGGACGGCGAGGCTATCGCCGCCGCCGGAGTGCTCCTGCGAGCGCTCTCGTCCCGATCGATCCCGTATCAGGCCCGCGTGGTCCCGCTCGTCGAGGACCCGCCCGACGAGGCGACCGTCCCGATCGGTTTTCCCGACGGATTCGCGGACGAGCGCCCGGCGACCGCCGCCGCGGCCGATCTCGCACGCGACCTCGACTGCGACCCCGATCCCGGACTCGAACTCGCCGGACGCCTGCTCGGGGGCGACGATCCCGAGACCGACCTCGAACGGCGAGACGGCGTGGGGATCCCCACGGCCGATCTCCCCGACGGGCTTGCCCACTCGACGCTGTTTCACGCGGCGTTCTCGGGCGACGAGACGGCCGCAGGGGCCGAACTCGCAGACCTCGTCGACGACGACCGGGCGGTGGCCTCGCTGACCGCGCTCGAAACCGTTGGCGCAGACGCCGCGAGCGAGCGCGCCGCAACCGCCATCGAGCGGGCGCTTCGCCCACACGTCACCCCCGAGGGCCCCTTCGAAACCGCGGAGGGGTTCGCTGACGTGCTCGACTGTCTCGCCGGCGACGCGCCGGGCCTTGCCCTCGCGCTCGCGACGGGCCACGACGTGCGCACGCCCGCCCTCGACGCGTGGCGTGCCCACTCGAAGGCGGCCCACGAGGCGATCCGCGAGGCCGACACGGGCCGGTACGACGGCCTCTTCGTCGCCCGGATCGCCGGGGGACCAGTCGAGACGATCGCCCGTCTCCTCCGGGACTTTCGCTCGCCCGAACCCGTCGTCCTCGTCGTTTCCGATACGACGGCGGGCGCGGCGGGCCTTTCGAGTGCCACCGCAGGGACCGGCGAGGCGATGGCCGACGCCGCCGGCGCGGTCGACGGGACCGGCGGGGGCACCTCCACACGAGGTGTCGCCCGCTTCGATTGTCCCCCCGAGGCCTTTCTCGAGTCCTTCCGGGAGGCGATAGCATGAAACGCATCGAGATCCGGACGACCCACGACGACCCTGCCCTCGTCGCGCGCTCGATCACGCCGGACAACACCCCGGAGATGGAGACGCACATCGAGGACGGACGGGTGGTCACGACGATCACGCGCGATTCGACCGGCGGCCTGCGGACCACGACCGACGACTACGTCGTGAACCTCGCGGTCGCCGACGAGGTAGCACAGCTTTCAGACAAAATCACAGCAACCAATCATGAGTGAACGATCAGTTTCCCGACAGCAGCAACAGAAACGGTGGTACACCGTGCTCGCGCCCGAACAGTTCGACCGGGCCGAACTCGGCCAATCACCCGCGAACGAACCCGATCAGCTCCTCGGCCGTAACCTCGAGACGACGCTCGGCGAGCTGACGAACAACGCAAGCGAGAACAACATCAAGCTCACGTTCAAGATCAACGACGTGGGGAGCGACTCGGCGTACACCGAGTTTACGAAACACGAACTGACGCGCGATTACCTGCGCAGCCTCGTACGACGGGGCGCCTCGAAGATCGACGCCTACGTCACGGTCCTGACGACCGACGACTACCGCGTGCAGGTCCAGCCCGTCGCCTTCACGACCAAGAAGGCAGACCACAGCCAGGAACACGCCATCCGGAACCGAATGATCGAGATGGTCCGCGAAGCAGGCGCCGAGCGCACCTTCGAGGGGCTCGTCGACAGCGTCATCGAGGGCCGACTCTCGAGTGCGATCTACGGCGAGGCCAAGACGATCTACCCCCTCCGAAGAGTGGAGATCCAGAAGCTCACCCTCGAAGCGCGACCGGAAGAGGTCGCAGAGGAAGAGGAGACGGCCGTCGACGTCGACGAATCGGACGTCGAGGCGTAACCGGCGCTCGGTCGCGTTCGCTACTTTTCGACGACGATCCGCCCGACCATCCCGCCGCGTTCGTGGGGGATGCAGTAGTAGTTGTGCTCGCCGGACACCTCGAAGGTGTGTTCGAACCGGTCGCCGGTGTAGATCGACCCCTCGCGGTCGTCGTACCACGCCTTCCGGGCCGCGTTCTCGCCCTCGAAGGCTCCCGTTGAAAAGAACGCCGCACCATCGGGCTGGCCCCCGTCGTAGGCGGTGATGGTGTGGGCCCGCGAGCCGGTGTTCTCCCAAATCACGGTGTCGCCGACCTCGACGGTGTAGGTGTCGGGCAGGAACTCGTGGGCGCTCATGCCGACGTCGTGGCTCTCGGTCAGGCTCGCGACGGCGGTACAGCCTGCGAGGGCGGCGAGTGAGCCACCGCCGATGGCAGCGAGAAACGCGCGCCGTTGCATGCGTCGGCCTCGGGGGTCGACGGTCTATAGACTGTCGGTTGGGCGCCCGAGCGGTGATCGATCCACAACCGATAAAAGGGCGGTGTGTGAGCGGGGGATATGGATCTCGCGCCCCGCTTTGTCGGCCGACTCGGGGTCGCGGACGCGGTGACGGTTGGCAACGCCGCGCTTGGCTTTCTGGCGGCGGCGCTCGCGACGACCGACGTCGCGGCCGCGGCGCGGTTGGTCCTGCTGGCGGCGGTGCTCGACGGTCTCGACGGCGTGCTCGCCCGGCGCTACGGTGGTACGCCCGCCGGTCCGTACCTCGATTCGCTTGCCGACGTCGCCTCCTTCGGGGTCGCGCCGGCCATGCTGGCGGTCACGCTCGCCGTGGATGGGGTGACCGAAGCCTCCGCGGTGATCGTCTTCGGGATCCCGGCGTTGTTCGTCGCGATGGCCGTCGTCAGACTGGGGCTGTATACCGCTTACGACGCGGCCCACACGACGACGCTGGGCGCGCCGAGCACGCTCGCGGCGACGGCCCTCGGGGCGGCGGTTCTGGCTGGGATCGAGGCGCCGGCAGCGGTGCTCGCGATTACCGTGGCGTTCTGTTATCTGATGGTCTCCTCGATCGAGTACCCCGACCTGCTCGCACGAGACGCCGTACTGATGGGCGTCGTCCACGTGCTGGCCGTTCTGATCCCCGGCTTTCAGGGCGGGATGTTCCCCGTCGCGCTGGTGACGCTGTCGCTCGCCTACCTCCTGTTGGGACCGTGGCTCTACTGGGGCGAGGCCGAGCGCGCTGGGGAAGGGAAACGCTCATAGGTCGCTCGGCCGGACCTCCCTGTATGAGCGAGGACGCCCCCGACGAGAGCGAGGCCCCTCCCGAGGAAGAGGAGGCTCCCGATGAGACACAGGGCGAGGACGCCGACGAGACCCCCGAGACGCCGGCCGACGGCGACACCGAAGACGAGAGCACCGAGACCGAGGAACGCGAAAGCAACGACGAAGCCGGCGGCGACGCTGACGAGCCGGAAGAGGGAGGCGAGGAGTCGACCGCGCTGACCGAACCGCTCACCGAGGAGTCGCTCGACGAGCGACTCGACGGCGCCGAGGCCGCCCTCGAGGAGGCCGAAACCGAGTCGGACCTCGACGACGTTTCGGCGACGCTCGTCTCGATCGGCGACGACTTAGAGGAAGCCGATCTGCCCGAACCCGAAGCGGACGAGGACGAAGACGAGGAGGAGGCCGAAGACCCCCGCGAACGCCTCGAATCGCGCCTCTCGGACCTGCAGGACGACCTCGAATCCCAGCGCGGACCGTACAGCGAGGACGTCATCGAGGGGATTGAGGAGGCCGGCACCACCATCGATGAGACGCGCTGGACCGAGACGGGCGAGGCGGAACTCGTCGCCCCCGTCGAAGCGTTCATCGAGCGCGAAAACGAGATCCTCGGGACCGACCTCGGCCTCGACGGCGAGGAGCCCGCCAGTCTCGTGACGACGCTCGAATCCGCCGCCGCGGCGGTCGGGGACGCCTCGCTCGACCCCGACGAGGATGAGGAGGAGATCGCCGCGTTGCTCGACGCCGTCGAGGAGCTTCAGGCCGGGATCGAGGACGCCGAGGAGTGGGACGATCTCACGACTCGCGAGAAACTCGCCGCTCACGGCTTCTATGACGTTTTGGACCACCGCAAGGACTACCCGCCCGAGTGGCATGCCATCAAGGTCTACGAGAAGCGCGGCGAGGCCGAACCCATTCTCCTTGCGCTCGACCAACTCGGCTCCGAGTTCATGGAGCGCCACTGTATCGAGTCGCTCACGCGAATGGGCGCCGTCGAGGCCCTCGACGTGATGACCCAGCGTGCGAACAAGCGCGACAAGCCCGCGATCACGGCGCTCGGCAAGATCGGGAGCGACGACTCCGTCGAGATGCTCACCGAGTACGCTGCGTCCGACGGCGACCCGAAGCTCCAGCTCGTGACGCTGAAGGCGCTCGGCGAGATCGGCAGCGAGGAGGCCACCCAGGCCGTCGCGGACCGACTGACCTCCGAGAACCCCGAGGTTCGAAGCGCCGCGGCCCGCTCGCTTGGGCTGATCGGCGATACGCGGGCTATCTCGCCGCTGTCGGACGTTCTCGAGGACGACGACGCCGATTCCGTTCGGGCGAGCGCCGCGTGGGCGCTCAACCAGATCGGAACCGAAGACGCCCTCGAGGCGGTCGAACCGTACGCCGACGACCGGGCCTTTCTCGTCCAGTCCGAGGCGCGAAAGGTCGCCTGAGCGCCGAACCTTCTTGTTCTAGGAGGGGACCACCCGCGGTGTGTCCCGGTCGTACGTCGCACTCTTCGGCTGTGTACTCCTGATCGCGTGTCTCGGTACCGGCAGCGCCGCCGGCGCGCCGACCGGGGCGAGCATCGTCGAGATCTATCCCAACACCCACCATCCGGATAACGCCGGCGAGTACGTCGTCGTGGCGTTTCCCGCCGAGAGCGATCTGGCGGCGTTCTCGCTGGCCGACGGGGAGACGAGCACGCCGTTGGGTACCGAAACAGTATCGGGGACCGTCGCCTTTTCGCGCACGCCCGAGACGACCCGCGAGATGGTCGAATACCCCGTCTACGAACTCCCCGAGCGCTTCGAGATGGCCCAATCGGGCGAGACGATCCGCCTCCGTCGGAACTCCGAACCCGTCGACGAGGCGACCTACGAGCGCGCCCCGGACGGCGAGCGCTGGATCCTCGCGGACGACGGATGGGAGTGGCGACCTCGGGGGGCGACGGAGTTCGACGCGCGCGATCTCCCCGCCGAGCGCGCGACGGCCTTCAGCCTGCCCGATTCCCCCGAGACGCCGATCGAAACCCTCCGGGACGCCGACGAGCGCCTCTATCTGGCGGGCTACTCCTTTCACTCCGAGCGCGCGCTCGAATCGCTGATCGCCGCCCACGAGCGCGGTGTCGAGGTGCGCGTGCTGGTCGATGGAACGCCCGTCGGCGGCCAGTCGAAAGCGGAGGCGGCGGCGCTCGATCGACTCTCGGCGGCGGGCGTCGAGGTGCGGGTCTTCGAGGGGTCGGCGAGGCGCTATCGGTATCATCACCCCAAGTACGCCGTCGTCGACGACCGGGCGCTGGTCATGACCGAGAACTGGAAGCCCGCGGGGACCGGCGGGGAGTCGAGTCGCGGCTGGGGCGTCGTCGTCGAGGGCGAGGCGGTCGCCACGGAGCTCGCGGCGGTCTTCGAGGCCGACGCGGGCTGGGAGGACACCGCCCCGTGGGACCGCTCGCTCGCGGGGACACTGGTCGAGGCCGATCCGCCCGACGGAGAGTTTGCCGATCGGTTCGAACCGACGACGGCCGAGGTCGAGTCGGTCCGGGTCGTCACCGCGCCGGACAACGCAGAGGTGGAGACGCTGTCGCTGCTTTCGGAAGCCGAGGAGTCGATCCGGATCCAACAGCCGACGATCGCCCGCGACCACGCCTTCCTCGAGGCGGCGGTCGACGCCGCAAAGCGGGGCGTCGAGGTGCGAATCCTGCTCGATTCGTCGTGGTACGTCGAGGAGGAAAACCGCGAACTCGTTCGGTGGCTCGAGGATCAGGCCGAGGCGGGTGGATTGCCGATCGAGGCGCGGCTGGTCGACTCCGAACGCTTCGAGAAGCTCCACGCCAAGGGCGTCGTCGTCGACGACCACACCGCGATGGTCGGCAGCCTCAACTGGAACGCGAACTCGGTCGAGAACAACCGCGAGGTGGCGCTGATCGTCGAGAGCGAGGCGATCGCGGGCCACTTCGCGACGGTCTTCGAGACCGACTGGGAGGACGGCGGCGGCGGGCGTCCGTCGCTTCCGGTCGGGCTCGGACTCGGGGTTGCCGCCGCGACCGGCGGTGCGGTGCTGGTCGGCTCGCGGGTGCTCCGCTTCGACTAGCGATCGGTGACCGTCTCCGCACTCGAAAGGGCCTCGTCGATCTCGGCTTCGTCCATCTTCTCGACCAGCGCGTCCAGTACCTCCTCGCGCATCCCCTTGACGAACTTGATCGAGCCGACCACCAGATGACCGCCGCCCGAGACCCCGCCGCCGTCGATCTCCTCGGTGAGTTCGCTCACCATCCGCGGGATGTCGAGGCGAACGCCGTCGCTCCGGAGGACAGCGAAGTCGGGGCCGTAGCCGATCGTGATGACGGGATCGCCCGTCTCCTCGACGATCCGGTCGTGGATCTCGCCGGTCGTGGTGCCGGGTGCAGGGAACGTAAAGCGATGGGCGTGGTTCTCGACGTCGATCCGACAGAGGTGCGCGCCGTTATCGAGCCGTTCGCGTTCGAGGTGTGGCATCGCCGCATCGAGTTGCTCGTCGATGTCGCGCTGGGCGCGCTCGGCGAGAAAGTCGACGAGGTCCGCGTGATACTCGCCGTCGCTCAGATCGAGCACGTCCGCGATGAGTGAGCGGCCGGCGCTGTAGCGCAGCCAGTGGGCGGCGTAATCGAGCGCCTCGCTGATGTCTTCGAGATCGCTCTCGTCGTAGCCCTCCTCGTGAGCCAACTCGAGATAGCGCTCCATCGCGTCGGCCTTCGAACGGTCCGCGATGCCCGCGACCGCGGGAACGTGGCGCAACTCGTCGGTGATCGTCGGGTCGATCATCCGTGCGAGTTCGACACAGAGCATCCCCGTCGTGATCCGGTAGTCCTCGCCGTGCAGGTAGGGATTGACGTGGGCCGCGAGCAGGTCCTCGACCGCCTCGGGGTCGGGGTGGTGGTGATCGACGGCGGCGATCGGGATGTCGTAGTGGGCGAGCGTCTCGTAGGCCGGGACGTCCTCCTCGGTGCTGCCGTTGTCGAGCATCAAAAGGAGGGGGAGCTTCTGGCCGTGGCGCGCCCGGTCGCCAAGCGAGTAGTTGAGATCGCGCGTGGCGTCTTCCATCTCGTAGAACGGGGCCTTGCTCGGCAGACGCTTGAGCAGGTGCTGGGCGGCGTCGTCGTCCTCGTGGACCTCCTCGATGAAGCGCTCGATGGCGAGCGCGACCGGAACGGCGGCGCACATCCCGTCGCCGTCGGCGTGGTGGCGCATCCGGACCGGGCGACCTTCGAGGACCGTCCGCCGGATCAACTCGGCGACCTCCTCCAGTCCCGAGAGCATGGGCGAGAGGGCGGGCCACTCGATCAGCGGTTCGATCTCGTGGGGCCGGGCGCGCTCTTCCGTGGCGTCGGCGAGGCGCGCTTTCGACTCCGTCGCCTGCTCGCCTTCGAGGACGTCGAGTGTCTCGACTTCGACCTGCCGGCCGCCGTTTCGACGCTCGACCTCCCCCGAGACGTGGACGAGATCGCCGACCTCGACGTCGGTGTATGCCCGGACGCCGGCCCCCTCGAAGGCGGTACAGGGGACGATCCCGCTCCCGTCGCGGACCTGAAAGACCGTCGGCCCGCCGGTCTGTTTGATCTGGACGACCTCGCCCTCGAGGTGGGCCGATTCGCGTTCCGTTAGTTTCGCGGTGGGGGTGATCTCGTAGCTGTGTGCCACCGTCTCGACGGTCGCCGACTCGGGGTCGATCCCCGCGGGTTCGAAGGCGATGTCGCCGTTCTCGCGGATCTGATCGAGTCTGACGACGAGTCGGTCGCCGACGGCGTACTCCTCGTCGAGGGTGGACTCGTGGACGAGCCCGGAGACCTCCTCCGAGAGGTCGACGAAGACGCCGTACTCGACGACGCCGTTGACGGTTGCGAGATACGCACCCTCCGAATCGAGGTCCTCGGCCGTACACGCCGGGTCGAGTTCGGAGACGACGACGTCCTCGAACTCGGGTTCTACTGTCATTAGACCTCCCTTTGTGAGCGCTCGGTTTAACGGTTGTCAAGCACGCTCGGGGGTTTCGCAACCGTTAGTACGCGCCGCCGGCGAGGTGGTGTATGGGACTGTTCCGGTCGCTGTTTCGATCGAGCGAGATCCTCGGCATCGCGGCCGACACGCTCGATTTTGCCCTCTCGGCGTCGGCCGAAACCCATCCCGACGAGTATATGGGGATGCTCCGCGGCGAGGACGCCCGCTCGCTCGGACTGGATCGCGACGGCACCGTCATCACCGACGTCCTCGTGATCCCCGGCACCGAATCGAACCCCGTGAGCGCGACCGTCAAGACGAACATGATCCCCAACGATCTCTCGGGGATCGGCTCGATCCACTCACACCCCAACGGCGTGCTCGAACCCAGCGACGCCGATCTGGGGACGTTTGGCCGCGGATCGGTCCACATCATCCTCGGCGCACCCTACCGTCACGACTCCTGGCGAGCGTTCGACTCGCGCGGCGAGCCCCGCGACCTCGACGTGCTCGACGTCTCGTTGCCCGAGGAGCGATTCTTCGACTTCGACCAGCAGGACATCGACCGCGAACTGAAAGAGGAGGGGCGCCGCCGATGGTGAGGGCGCTCGCACAGGGGACCTTCGATCTGTTGCATCCGGGCCACATCCACTACCTTGAGGAGGCCGCCCGGATGGGTGACGAACTGTACGTCATCGTCGCCCGGAGCGCGAACGTCACCCACAAGCGAGCCCCGGTCCTCGACGGCCGCCAGCGCCGGGACATGATCGGGGCCCTGGAGGTCGTCGATCACGCGCTATTGGGCCACGAGTCGGATATCTTCGTCCCCATCGAGGAGATCGACCCCGACGTGATCGTGCTGGGCCACGACCAGCACCACGACGAGGCGGCGATCGAACGCGCGCTCGGCGATCGGGGGATCGATTGTGGCGTACGACGCGCATCCCCACGGGACCCCGCCTACGACGGCGAACTCCTCTCGACGGGGCGGATCGTCGACCGGATCTGCGAGCGGCGGTGCTAATGGGCCTTTTTTCGTCGGGTTTCTTCGCGCGGCCATAGGCCGCGCCGTGGAAGCCGCTCCTCGAAAAACCTCCTCGAAAAAGCCGGCGCGATCCCGTCGCGCCGGCCCGCCACCGCGATGGATGCTCGGTTCTCGGGTCCGGTGATACGTTAAAGTGCCTGCCGAGCCTTACTCATACCATGTTCCGCGCGATCCTTCCCGAGGGCGATTTCGACTGTGCGAGCTACGAACAGACCGAAAACGGTGTCGAACTCTACACCGACGAGGAGGAACTGATCGCGTTCGTCCCGTACGCGAACCTCGTCGCGATCCTCAACGAGGAGGTCGACTCCGTCGACGACCGCTCGGTCTTCTAGAGCGTCAACCCGCGGATATCGACCCCCGACCCCTCCTCGACGACGCCGATCACCCGTCCGTCGGTCTCCCCGGCGAGCGCTTCGGCCGCCCCGGTGTCGGACACCGCCGCGACGAAGCCCGTTCCCATGTTGAAGGTGCGGTGCATCTCCTCGTCGGTGACGCCCGCCGACTGGACGAACCCGAAGACCGGCTGGGCCGGATGGGGGTCCTCGATGACGTAGTTCCGATCGCCGAGGCGCTCGAGGTTACTCCACCCGCCGCCGGTGATGTGGGCCGCGCCCCGGACCCCGTGGGCACGCATCGGCTCCAGCAGCTCGGTGTAGATCCGAGTGGGTTCCAAAAGCGCCTCGCCGACGGTGTCGTAGCCCTCGTCGGGAAACGCGTCGTCGTATCCGCCCTCGCGGGTCGCGGCCTCGCGGGCGAGCGTCAGGCCGTTCGAGTGGATTCCCGAGGACGCCCACCCGACGAGTGCGTCGCCCGGTTTCGCCCGGCCCTCGAAGACCGCCTCTTTGGGAGCCAGGCCCGCACAGGTCCCCGCAAGGTCGAGCCCGCGGATCACGTCGGGCATCACCGCGGTCTCCCCGCCGACCAGCGTGAGGTCGGCTTTCTCGGCGCCCGCCGCGAGGCCCTCGCCGACCTGTTCGGCGACGTCCTCGTCGGGCCGTTCGACCGCGAGGTAATCGACGAAGGCGACCGGCTCGACGCCCGCCGCGACCAGGTCGTTGGCGTTCATCGCGATACAGTCGATACCGATGGTGGAGTAGTCTTCGAGCGCTTCGGCGACGAGCAACTTGGTGCCGACCCCGTCGGTCGCGAGCGCCAGATACCGCTCGCCGATGTCGAGCAACCCCGCATAATCGCTATCCGTATCCGAGTCGCCCCCGCCGACCGCCGAGACCAGCGCCGCCGTCGCGGCCTCGCTGTCGGCGATATCGACACCCGATCCCGAGTAGGTGAGTTCCTCCGTCTCCTCGTTCATGGCCGACTGGGCGTCCGGTGCAGGCAAAAGCCCACCGTTTCGGTCCCCCGGCCCGACACGCGTTTGGGCCCGCGCCGCCTCCCTCCGATATGGGACGCCGCACGCTCGCCGGTCTGCTCGCCGTCGCGGTACTGGGGGGCTACCTCGGGGCCGCCTACCTGCTCTACCGGGGGCTGGTCGCCGTCCTCGGTGCGCTCGATCCGCCGACCCTCCTCGGGGGGTTGCTGGTTGGGACCCTCCTTTCGGGCTATCTGAGCTATCGCTTCGGCACGCGGGGACTGCTTCGCAGCCTCGACGCGCGTCCTCTGGGTCGCGAGCGCGCCCCCCGGCTCCACCGGCAGATCGACGCCCTCTCGAAGGCGATGGACCTCGACCCGCCGTCGGTGTTCGTCGCGTCGCTGGGCGCGCCCAACGCCCTCGCGGTGGGCAGTTCCCGACGGGGCGCGATCGTCCTCGATGTCGGGCTGTTGGGGCTGCTCTCGGCGGACGAACTGACCGGGATCGTCGCCCACGAACTCGCCCACCTCGAGAACGACGACGGACTGGTCCGGTCGCTGGTCTTCGCGTCGGTCCAAACGCTTCTGGGGGTGGCCCTCGTCCTCGCGGCCCCGTTTGCGCTCGCGCTCACGGGAATCGGCTACGGACTGGCCCTGCTGACCGGTCGCCGGGACAACCCCGTCCTCAGGCTCCGGGCGGCATTGGGTGCGGGCGTCGGTCTGGTCGCTCTCGTGCTCACGGCGCTGGCGCGGGCCCGCTCGCGTCGCCGCGAGATCGCCGCCGACGACCGCGCCGCCGACGTGACCGGCGATCCGCTGGCGCTGGCGCGGGCCCTGCGGCGGATCGACCGCGCCTCCCAGCCTCGCGTCGGCCCGTTCCGGCTCCCGGTCGTCCGCGAGGAGAGCCCTTTAGAGCGGGTGTTTTCGACGCATCCGGCGACCGACGAACGAGTCGAACGGCTGGCCGAGCGTGCTCGACACACGGGACAGTGTGTCTCGATCGAGTGAGCGGTACTACAGGAAGAAGACGACGGCTGCCCCGACCGCGAGGCCCGCGCTCACGATAAACGCCAGCAAGAACGCGGGCAGGCTCCATGAGAGGACCGTCCGACCGTCGAGCGGGCCGAAGGGAAGCATGTTGAACGCCGCCAGCAGGAGGTTGATCCCGACCCCGTAGAGGCCCAGTCGGGCGACGAACTCGACGGGGGCAAGCAGGAGAGGGGCGAACAGCAGGGCCAGCACGAGGTTCGTCACGGGACCGGCCACCGCGATCAGGCCGTTTTCGCGCTTCGTGATCCGCCCGCGGTGATACACCGCACCGGGGGCCGCGAAGATGAACCCGGCCATCGCGCTCACGACGGCGAGTCCCAGCATGCTGTAGTCGGCCCGGAAGGCCGCCTGCTGGCCGAACCGCACCGCGACGACCTTGTGGGCGAGTTCGTGAAGCAGAAAGCCCACCCCGGCGGTGAGCATGCTGATCACGAGCAGGGGGAGAAAGCCCCCGCGCTGGACGCCCGCCGCGCCGCCGGCGAAAAACAGCGCGAAGGCGACCCCGAGCGCGACCCACGCGAGCAGGAGGTCCCTGATCTCCCGGCTCCCGAAGCGGATCCCGGCGATCGCGCTCACGAGACGGCCCTCCAGACCAGTTCGGCGCTGTTTCTCGCGCCCTCGACCATCAGGTCCGCGATCGCACCCACACCGCCGACGTCCGCGGCGAGCCACGGCAACACCACCAGCGGGAAGAGCAACGTGGCGATGATGCTTCCGATGTTCGTCGCGGCGACGACAGCGATCAGCCGGAACAGCGGCACATCCAGTAGCCGTCCGAACAGGTCGGTGATGGGACTCTCCTCATCGGCGAGGATCTCGTTCAACGTTCCGATGTCGGCGACGTTGACCCGCTGGTAGCGCAGTTCGACGTAGCCCGCGAACCAGCCCGGTGCCAACAGCGGGTTGATGCTGGTCATCCACGCGATGGCGCCCCCGACGGTCGCGCTGGGCCAGTGAGCGCCCGCGAGCTTCGCGAGCGAAAAGGCGAAGACGCCGTTGAAGAGGAACCACGCGGCGAACACTCTGAGGAGGAAGTCGCTCTGTGCGCCGGCCATCACGAGCAGGAAGAAGAAGGCGAGAAAGGCGATCGCGATCAGGTAGCCGACGGCCTTGTAGATCGAAAAGCGCCGTCCCGTCTGTTTGCCCACCAGCGACGCCATCGGCGGCAGGCTCGCGGGATCCGCGAGATAGCGTTCGATCCCCTCGCGGTGGCCCGCCCCGACGACGGCGATCACGTCGTGGCCCCCCTCGCGAAGCGCGAGCAGCTTGTGGGCGATGTAGGCGTCGCGCTCGTCGATCAGCGCCTCGGCGCCGCCCGGCGAGAACCGGCGAAACTCGGCCATCATCGCGGTCACCACGTCGGCGTCGGTCAGCTCCGCCATGTCGAGTTCCTCCTCCTCGCCGGCGCCGAAACCGAACATCCCCAGAAACAGGCTGCCGACGAGTTTGAGCTTCTCGAGAAGCGTCATGCGCGCCCAGAAGCGCTGGATCGTCGTCTGGATCTCCCGGTCGACCAGGGCGACGCCCAGCCCCAGGGACTCGGCGGTCTCGACGGCGGCGCGCATGTCCGCCCCGGGTTCGATGTCGAAGCGCTCGCCCAAGCGGGTCTGGACGTACGAGAGCATCCAGTAAGCCAGGAACTGGAAGACGGTGTTGCCACGGAGCAGGTCCCCGGCGTCGAGATCGTCGGGAAGCTCGCCTTTGAGCTGGCGGTATCGTCCCTCGTCGAGTTCGACGGCAACGACGTCGGGACGCTCGCGCTCGATGGTCTCCTCGACTTCGGTGACGCTGTCCGCGGAGATGTGGGCGGTGCCGACGAGGCGAACCGAGCCCGCCGTCGTCTCCTGTGGCACCTGCCGGTCGGTCATCACCGTCAGTTGTCGGGCGGTACTTTTAGCCGTGTCGAAGGATCGACCGTCCCACTCGGCCGGACGGATACGTGGGGTTCTATACGTATCGGCACGAAGCGTTCCAGTACGACCATGGTTTCGCCAGGCGAGCTGCGACTGCTGACCGAACTCTCCGAGGGGACGAACGAGTTCACACCCGAGACCGGGCCGGGCGGTGCGGTCGAGTACCCGACCGCCGAACGGCTGCTCGACGACCGGGATCCTGACGTCGTCGACGTCCTCGAACGGTACGGAGCTCGGGGGGTACTCGAAGGGGAGTTCGTCTCGAAAGTCTATAGCTGTCCGGAATGTGATACACAGGGAATGCAGTATACGACCGCGTGTCCGGCCTGTGAATCCGCACACGCCGTCGAGACGACCGTCCTCGAACACCAGGCCTGTGGGTACGCTGCACCCGAATCGTACTTCGAGGACGAGGGCGACCTCGCGTGTCCCGACTGTGAGACGACGGTCCGCGAGGAGGGCCTCTCGCGGCGACAACAGTACGTCTGCAAGGAGTGTGGGGAGGTCTTCGAGACGCCCGAAGACCGCCTATGGTGTCGTGACTGCCTATATATGTTCCCGCCCGCAGAGACCATCGAGCGGGCGCTCTATCGCTACCAGATCACCGACGACGGGCGCGAGTGGACCGACCGCCACCGGCTGGCTCGCGAGGCCGCTGCCGACAGCTTAGAGGAACGGCGCTTCGAGGTGAGCGTCGACACCACCGTCGAGGGCGACGGGACCACCTACCCGGTCCACGTCTTCGCCGAGGACCCGCTGATGGGCGATCGGCGCGTCGTCGCGATCGCCGAGCGCCCGACCGAGAAGCACGTCGCGGCGTTTCGCGACCTCGCGAGCGATGTCGGCGCCCACCCGATCATCATCACCACGACCGGGGCCGTCTCCGAGGAGGTCGCCCGGCGGGCCGAGGCCACCGAGGTGACGCTGCTGTCGGCCCGACCCGACGGCACCCTCGACAGCGAGTACGACGTCGGCGAGGGTGCCCCTCGCGGCCAGTCGCTGTTCCAGCGTCTCACCTCCGCGATGGACGTCCCCGCCTGGAAGACCCAGTAGCTCAGCGCCGCCCGTTCTCGCCCGCAAGCGCCGCCTCGCGGAGGCGCTCGCCGCGCTCGTCTTCGACGGTGAGTTCCGGAACCGGCGTCGGCGTCCGATCCCCGTCGATGGCGACGTAGACGAAATACGACTCGGTGGTCCGTTCGGCTTCCCCGGTACGGATGTCCTCGCGTGACGTCTGCAGTCGGACCCGAACGCTCGTCTCGCCGGCCGCGTAGACGTACGCCTCGATCAGCGCGATGTCGCCGACCTGAATCGGGCGCTCGAAGTCCACCCCGTTGATGTGGGCGGTCACGCAGGACTCGCCGGCAAAGCGCATCGCGCTCATCGCGCCGATCTCGTCCATCCATTTCAGCACGTTGCCCCCGTGGGCGGTCTGGAGACTGTTCGCGTGGTTGGGCTGGACCATTTCGCGGTTCTCGATGTACGTTTCGAGCAGATCCATGGCCAGACTTTCGGGCGCGGCGAAATGAGCCTGCTGACTCGACCACCGAGGGGCCACGCTTATCGGCACACCCGCTCTCTGTGGAGCCATGAGCCTCGCCGTCGAGATCCCCGACCCGCCCGAACTCGGTGCTCAGAACCCCGCGGAGTACGACGACGTCGACGGCGTCGGCGTCGCCGACTACCGCCGCGAGGAACTCGAAGCGTTCCTCGAAGACGGGGCGTGGGCCGACGCCTTCGAGGAGTGGGCCGCCCACACCGACCTCACCGAGGAGGAGTACGCGATCGCGGCGGATCTGGACCTCCTCGGCGAGTTCGACTTCTTCTGGGACGACTTTGCGGATCGGGTTGGCTATCACGCCCCCGGCCTGCCCGAGGACTGGCGCGAGCGCGATATCCATCCCGAACTCGACTCCTGGAGCATCGTCTCCTCGATCAACGCCTCGCTGACGGAACTCGGTCAGATCGTAAGCGACGTGCTCAAAGCGGAGTACGTCGACTGGGAGGCCGAGTACGAAGCGCCCGACGACCTCCCCGATTTCTAGCTATTCGCGGGCGACCGCGAGGTTGCGAACCGTTCCCCCACACTCGGGACAGTTCGCGAGGTGATCGGCCCCCCTCGTGCGGTACTGACAGTCGAGACATTCGTAGTACGACCCGGTTGGCGTGTACGGATCTCGGTCGTGCATGGGTGTCAATATCACCCGCTCGTACGTAACGGTTGTCCTGATATTCATCCACATAATCTAAGACTATCTAGTCAGTACTAGCACGGAGCGCGAACGTTTCCGGACGTTCGGTCGAATACTCGATCGAAAATCCGGCTTCTTCGAGCTGGGCTGTGGCGCTCTCCAAGTCGTAGCGCTCCTCGCGTGGGGGACCTTCGTCACCGGTGCCGGCCCGAGACCAGTCGACGACTACCAGTCGTCCGCCCGAGCGAAGCACCCGGCGAAGCTCCGACAGCGCCGCCTCCCCGTAGAACTCGTGGTAGGTCATCGTCGTCACCGCGGCGTCACACTCCCCGTCTCCAAGGGGCAGGTCGGCCACGTCGGCGGTCACGGGCGTGACGTTCCCCGGAAGTCCCTTCTCGCGATACAGGTCGTGCATCTCCTCTTGGAGGTCGACGGCGTGGACACGCTCGGCGAAGGGGGCGACGTCGTCGGTGTAAAAGCCGGTGCCGCTCCCTAGGTCGACGACGGTCTCGGTGCCGTCGAGCGCGAGCAGCCCCAGCAGTTCCTCGCGCGAGCAGAACCGATAGCGCGAGGCGTCCTCGAGCTCCGCGGCGCGCTCGACCGGGTAGGTGTGAAAGCCCATGCCGATAGGGGGTCCCGCGAGGACTTAGCTTCCGGTATTCGAGGCCGGCGACCCACCGACCGCCGAAACGGCTACTTGCCGTGCATGCCATATAGTACCATGAACGTACGGGAGGCCGACGGGGACGACGTCGCGGGGATCCGCGGTGTGGCCCGGCGATCGTGGGAAACGGACTATCCGGAGATCCTGAGCCGGGAGACGATCGCCGAGGGCGTCGAGGAGTGGTACGCCTCCGACCGACTCGCCTTCGACATCGCGAGTGACGACGCTCATGTGCTCGTCGCGAGCGGGGCCGGTGACGAGGGCGTGATCGGCTTCGCCCACGCCGTCGGCGCGTCGGGGACCGGCACGCTGTTGCGACTCTACGTCGATCCCGACCGGCGGGACGCTGGCGTCGGAACCCGCCTACTGGAGACGGCGTGTGACCGGCTCGCGGCTGCGGGTTGCACGGCCGTCGAGGCGATGGTCCTCGCGGAAAACGAGCCGGGAAACGCTTTCTACCACGGGTTCGGATTCGAGCCCGTACGCGAGGGCGAGACCGCCATCGGGGACGAACCTCACGAGGAGATCGTCTACGTGCTCACGCTCTGAGGTCCCGGAGGAGCGCACGCACGAGCGCGCCGGGCCACACCCGCGCCGGGGCGAGCCCCAGTAGCTCCGAGAGGGCGTTCGGTTCGACGTGCGGGCCGATCCGTGCGACCGTACTCCCGTCGACATCGACGTCCGCCGAGAGGTCGGCGGCGACGAACCGCGAGCCGACCGATCCGAACAGGTCCCCGGCCGTCCCGAGACCTCTGAGAACGGCGACGGCTCCGCGGACGGTCGGGGAGGCGACCGTCAGATGGGAGCCCGATCCCGTCACCGAGATCGGGTGGCCCTCGACGACGAGTTCGAGATCCGCCTCGACGGCGAGCGCCGGTCCCATCACTCTCGATCCCGGGTCCTGATCCGCAGGGTGCCATCGACCCGCCAGTGGGCGTAGTCGGCGTCCTCGCCGGTTTTGCTCGGTACGTCGACCTCCATGTCCTCGAACTCGTAGGTGATCTCCGCGCCCCGTCCGGTCAGACGGTCGTACAGGCCGATCGCGAGTTCGGGCCACGTCTGAGTCTCCTCGGCTGGGTCGTCGCTGCTCATGGGTACCCACGATACGATCGGGGAGTACCTTATAGTTCGGACTGCTCGACTGTCCGACAGGACGACGCGGTTTTTTCACCCCGTCCGGCGAGTACGAACCGTGTACACGCACCGCACCATCGAGGAGGTCGAGCCACGCGAGATCGAGGGAATCGAGCCGCGCCTGCGGGCGATCGGGTACGAACTCCGGCCCGAGGAGACCCGCCCGAGCGTCTGGGAATACCGCGAGGGCGAGTCGAACAACCGTCACCGACAGGGCCAACAGGAGGAGCTGTACCTCGTGCTCTCGGGCAGGTTCGAGATGGAGATCGAGGGCGAGACGGTCGACCTGGCCGCGGGCGATGTGATCGTCGTTCCGCCCGAATCGTGGCGCCAACTGACCGCCTGCGAGGACTCGAGAGTGCTGGTGGTCGGTGCGCCAAACGTCGCCGACGACGGGATCGTCTACGAGGAGTGATCGAACTGGACGGTCTCCTCGACGACCAACGAAGGGGAGGCCTCCAGATCGACGAACTCCGCAGCGTCGGCCTGCACGCGCTCGCCCTCGGGGGACTCGAAGGCCGCCGCGAGGTCCTCGGTCGACTCGAAGTAGAGTTCGACGATCCCGTCGTAGCCGGCTTTCTCGGGATCGCGGGGCGCCGAAGTGACGTACTTCTGCAGGTTCGGCAGTTGGCCCGCAATCTCGGCGTGCTCGCCCGTCCAGCGCGTTTTGAACTCCTCGTGGGTGATCTCGTCGTCGCGCAGGAGGAGCTGTACCATCTTGATCATACACGAACCCTCACGCGCCGCCGGTTTCGGCCTGTCGGTTTTCGCTACGGTTATCAGTGTGCGCTCCATTGACACGGATATGTTGGCACGTACCGAGCTACGAACACCACAACGACGCGAATGTGAGTGTTGCAATCGAGAGGAGGTATGGGATACGAACGACGGCTGTTGGCGGATCGCCAGCGAGGACGGAACGCGGTGGGTCGGCAACCGCCACTGCATCCACGAGTGGGACATCGACGGCACGTTCCGACCCTACGAGTGATCCCCCGTCCGATTACCTGAGCGAGGACAGCACCGAGACGGTCCCCGCGGAATACCTGCCTTCGAGGACCTCGTCTGCGGCCGCGCGCGCCGCCCCGTCCGCGTTGGCCACCGCAAAGGACCGGCCGGCGACCTCGAAGGTCGAGACGTCGTTTTCCGAGTCCCCGATCGCGACGAACTCCTCGGGGGTGCGACCGAGGGCGTCACAGACCGCTTCCAGACCGGCGCCCTTCGAGATCGCGGGGTCTTTGAGGTGGTACGCGTAGCCGGTATCGACGACCTCCAGTCCGTACTCGGCGGCGATCTCTTCGAGGGGGGCGAGCGGCGACTCGCGACTGAGCGCGACCTCGGTCTCGCGCCACCGGTTGACCAGGTCGGTCTCGCCCCAGCCCAGTTCGTAGCCCGCCTCGCGGTACTCGCGGGCGGCCTCGCGGGGCCCGCTCGCGTCGCCGGTCACCCGTACCTCCCCGCCCGCCAGTACGATCCCGCCGTTCTCGGCGATCACCAGTGGTTCGATGCCGACGAACTGACACAGGGCGACCGGGTAGGGAAACGCCTTGCCGGTGGCGATCACGACCGGGGCGGGCCACGCCCGGAGCTCCTCGAACGCGCGGTGGTCGACCGCGCTCGATCCATCCCCTCGGGTAATCGTGCCGTCGATATCGACGACGATCGGCGGGGTCATACCCACCCTTCGCGCGCCGAGGGATAAACTGGCGGCGATCGTCCGCGGTTCCTATATCAACATCAACGGTTATGGTTCTCCCGTCGGTTGAGGGGAGGGATGGCACGAAACACGATCATGGCACTCGTCGGCGGGCTGTCGGTGGCGTTGCTGGTGGCGGCGGCGGTCGGGACCTTCAGGGTCTTTTCGTACCTCGCCGCGCTGTTCGTCCTCGCGACCGTCGCCTCGGCCGCTATCGAGCGGGCCGACGGGGAGTTCGATATCGCACCATACACCGGGCTGGTCGCCGGCCTCGGCGTCCTCTTTCTGAGTGGGCTTACGGGCATCTGGCTGACGTGGTCGCCAGGGACGACTACGTTCACCTACGTATTCGGCCTCCCGACGTCGACGTTCTTCTACGTCCTGTTCCTCTGGGCGCTACCGCTTCTGGGGGCGATCTACTACTCGGTGGTGTTCGATCGGGTCGGCGGCGAGGCGGTCGTCGAGGCGATCATGGCCGACGCCCGCGAGGCCCAATCGGAGGGGTCGTTTCCGCTGGTTCCTCGGCGGGTAGAGACCCCGCCCGATCGACGTGAACGGGGTGAACCCACCGATGACTGACGTCCTCCCGCTCCAGGAGGGGATCCCGGTCGCGGACGACCCCGTGATCCTCGCGTTCGGGGCGGTCTACCTGCTGGTGGTCGTCCTGATCGGCGTCTGGGGCTACCTACGAACCAAAACGACGGGCGACTTCCTCATCACCGGCAAAAGCGTGGGGACGTGGGTGCTCGCGATGACCGCCTTCTCGGTGATTCAGTCGGGCTTTGGCTTCGTCGGCGGGCCCGAACTCGTCTACGAGTTCGGCATGACCGGCATGTGGATCTTCTTCAGCGCGCCGCTCGGCTTTCTCATTACGTGGGTGCTACTCGCGAAACGGATGCGCCTGCTTGCTGATATCCGGAACGTCCTCACCCTCGCTGATGGGATGTACGTCCGC
Organism: Halalkalicoccus jeotgali B3; assembly: GCF_000196895.1. NCBI lineage: Archaea > Methanobacteriati > Methanobacteriota > Halobacteria > Halobacteriales > Halalkalicoccaceae > Halalkalicoccus > Halalkalicoccus jeotgali. The sequence goes on along the minus strand of NC_014297.1, from coordinate 1,993,329 downwards.
TACGAGAGCAACGCCGTCCGCGGGCTGGCCGGTTTCGCGGTGGCCGTCGGCGTGATCGCGTATCTCGCGACCAACCTCGCCGCGCTCCAGTACGTGATGCGGGCGATCTTCGGGATCCCCGTCATCTGGGGGTTGCTCGGCGGGGCGGCGATCCTGCTGGGCTACAGCATGCTCGGCGGGATGATCGCGGGCGTCTGGACGGACTTCCTCCAGGCCATTACGATGATCATCGGCGCGGGGTTCGTCCTCGCCTATGCGCTGTCCTTCGGCGGCGGCATGGAGGGGATCTCGCGGAACCTCGCGAGCGCGGATCCCGACCTGATCTCGCCCTTCGGCACGCTCGGCGGGGAGACGGCGGCGGTCTTCGCCGCGCTCGCGTGGTGGGTGCTCTTTTCGGTCGGCGCGGCCGGCCAACCTCATCTAGTCACGAAGTTCTACATGAGCAAGAGCCTGAAGATCCTCAAATGGGGCGCGCCGATCGCCGCGATCTCGTATGCGATCTCCAGTATGATCGCGTTCTCGGCGGGCCTCTCGATGCGCGCGCAGGTCGAGGCCGGCGCGATCGAACAGACCTTCAGCGCCAGCGAGGTCGCGCCCGTCTTCGTCCTCCAGTACACCCCGAGCGTCGTCGCCGGGTTGATCCTCGCGGCACTACTGGCGGCGATCATGTCCACGAGCGATTCCTTCCTGAATATCGGCGCGGCGGCGGTCTCCCGGGATATCCCCCGCGCACTGGGGCGGCCCATCGAGGACGACCGAACCGAACTCCGGGTCACGCAGGCTGCGCTTGCCGGTCTCACGGTTCTCTCGACGGGCGTGGTCTACTTCTCGGACGCACTGGTGGGCATTCTGGGCACGATCGGCTGGGGCTTTTTCGCCGCCGCGTTCGTCCCGATGGTCGTCCTGGGGATGAACTGGAAGGGTGCGACCGCGGAGGGGGCGATCGTCGCGACGATCGCGGGCCTCGTCATCAACGTCGTCTACAGTGCGATCCCGATGGCCGCCGATGTCGCCGGCCTCGTGGAGCTGGCCGACGTCATCAACGCGGCCTACCCGTTCCCCGAGGCGTTCCCCGTGGGTACGGTCGCGATGCTCGTCGCGATCGCCCTGTTCGTCGGCGTCTCGCTCGCCACCCAGGAGCGTAGCTACGTCCCGGCCGACCTCCGGGCGCTCATCGAGCGATGAGCGAGACGCGCCTCGCACACCTCACCGAGTGGGCCCGGAAACGCCCCAACTCGATCGAGTTCTGGGAGGCCTTTCTCACGACCGAGCGCCTCGTCTGCTGTTTCGCCGGCGAGTCCTTCTCCTCGGCGCTGTTGCGCGCTGACATGGGCGAACGCGCCCGCGAGGAACTCGCCGATCTCGCCCCCGAGGACCTCCTCGCTCACAACGAACGCAACGTCGAGATACCCCTCTCGGATCTCGAATCGATCAGCCTCGTCCGGGGAACGCGCTTTCGGCGCGCCCGCCTGACACTCGCATGGGACGGCGGGGAACTGGCGTTGTACAACACGAAAGCCGGCGATCCTCAGGAACCGCTCCTCGAATCGCTCGACGAAGACCCCCGTATCGACGCCAGTATCGAAATCACCGACCCCTCCCTCTTCGACAGATCATGACACGAACCGACACCGATCCGTGGTACTGCACGCTCGCGTCCGACAGTTACGAGCAGGCTCGACGGGAGTTCGAGTGGAGCTTACCCGAGGACTACAACCTCGCGTACGACCTGCTCCGGAAACACGCCGATCCCGACCGGCCGGCGCTCTATCAGGCCTCCCCTGACGGTCGCCGTGAGACCTACACCTTCGGTGACCTCGATCGGCTCTCGAACCGCGTCGCGAACGCGCTCGAAGCCCGCGGGATCGGACGCGGCGACCGGGTGGGCGTGGTCGTCCCACAGAAACCCGAAAACGCCCTGACCCATCTGGCATGCTGGAAGATCGGCGCGATCTCCCTGCCGCTCTCGCCCCTGTTCGGCCCCGATGCGCTCTCGCACCGACTGACAGACAGCGGCGCCCGGGTGGTCGTCGCCGACGCCTCGGTCCGGGAGGCCCTCGAAGAGGTCGAGGACGACTCGGCGCTCGAACACACCGTCTTCGTCGACGGTTCCGGGGACGACTCGTTCGAGTCGATGATCGAGAACCGCTCCGCCGAGTACGCCATCACCGACACGGACGCCGAAACGCCCGCGATAATCATGTACACGAGTGGGTCGACGGGCCCGCCCAAGGGCGTGCTCCACTCTCATGGCGTGTGGGTGGGCCACTGTCCCGCGTTCTCGATGTACTTCGAACTCGATGTCGATGGAACGTACTGGACGCCCGCCGACTGGGCGTGGATCGGCGCGCTAGGAGATCTCCTCTTTCCGGCGTGGCACTACGGCCAACCGGTCGTGGGCTCCCCATTAGGGAAGTTCAGCCCCGAGGAGGCGTTTTCGCTCATGGAGGAGTTCGACGTCACCGGGGCGTTCCTCCCGCCGACCGCGATCCGCATGATGATGGAGGTGGACTCGAACAGATATGACCTCTCGATCGAGGCGATCTGCTCGGGCGGCGAACCGCTGACCCCCGAAATCCTGGAGTGGGCCGACGAGGAGTTGGGCGGCGTCCCGGTCAACGAACTCTACGGCCAGACCGAGGCCAACCTGCTGGTGACCAACTGCCGGGAGTGGTTCCCCGCGCGGGCCGGCAGCATGGGCAAACCGGTGCCGGGCCACGACGTGCGGGTGATCGATCCGGGGACGGGCGAGGAACGTCCTACAGGAGAGGTCGGCGAGATATCCGTGCGCCGCGGGGGCGATCCAGTCGTCTTCCACGAGTACTGGAACCGGCCCAAACGGACCGACGAGGCCTGCGTCGGCCCGTGGCATCGCACGGGTGATCTGGGCTACGCCGACGAGGAGGGCTATCTGTGGTTCAAATCGCGGGACGACGACCTGATTATCACCAGCGGGTATCGCGTGGGCCCCCGCGAGGTCGAGGAGGTGCTGTTGGATCACGAGGCGGTCGCGCAAGTCGGCGTGATCGGCGTCCCCGACGAAACCCGCGGCGAGATCGTCAAGGCGGTCGTCCAGCCGGTCGGTGACGGATCGGACCAACTGCGCGAGGAGCTTCGGGACCTCGTGCGCGATCGCCTCGCCAAGTACGAGTATCCCCGCGAGATCGAGTTCCGCGAGGAACTCCCTCAGACCACGACCGGAAAGATCAGACGCAAGGACCTCCTAGAGGAGTGACTCAGCCGTTTCCGAGGGTGTTGTCGAGCAACTCACGAATCTCCTGGACCTCGGCGGCGTCGAACCCGAACTCGCCGCGGTCGGGCCCCACGAGGTAGTAATCGAACGGTTCGTCCTCGCTTTCGGTACTCCGGACGCCGATCCCGTCGGAATCGCCGACAAGGAGGTCGTCGTCTCGCGTGCTCATAGCTATCGTATGGCTTCCATCGCCCATCAACCTACGCCCTGCAGCGCGATCTCGAAATGGTGAACTGGGCGGTCAGAGCCCGAGGTACGCCGCGTTGGGCAGGAGTCCGAGCAGGTAGAGGACACCGATCAGCAGCGTCATGATCGTGATCGCCATCGCGGGCGGGTCGACGTGGGTCCCCGAGTGGGCGTAAAACACCCGCTGGGTGAGCTCGCCGAACAGCCCGCTGAGACAGCCAAAGAGCGCAGCGACGATCAGGATCAGCGGCTCGCTGCCCACGGCGGCGGCCGCGATCATCGCGCCTGCCGATCCCAGTAGCGTCATGTGGTGGGTGACGGGGATCTTCTCGACGCCGAGGTTCAAAAACAGCAGGCTCGCCGCGGAGATCCCGTAGGCCATGAACATGCTTCCGGTCAACAGCCAGGTCCACCCGCCCAGCACGCCCCCGACGAGACCGATCGTCCCGACGCCGGCCCACGTGTACTGGTGGGGAAGCCAGGGTTCGGTCGCCAGTCGGTCGCTCCCCGGGCGCGTCTCCTCGCGCTCGAAGGGGGTCATGTCCAGCAGGCCACTTCCCGCTGGCGTCCCGATCAGCGGGTATCCGAAGGCGACGCGTGCGACGATCGCCGTCAGGAAGACCGACAGCGCGATCGTGTCGAGTGGCAGGCCAATCCCCGCGCCGAGTTGATTCAGCAACATCCCGAGGACGCCGAAGAGCGCCCCTACCAGCAGGACGTCCGGTTTGGTCCCGAACGCGTAGGGGATGTCCTTGCCGAAGTGATAGTCCCAGCCCGCCGGCTCCATCTCCGGGTATCGCTTCCCGGCGTAGGCGGTCGCTGCGACCCCGCCCGCGAAGGCGATGTGGGGACCGACGACCGGCCCGAAGCCGATCGTACCGCTGATGTCGAGGACCAGCCCGCTCGCGCCCGCCTCGACGAGTTGGGCCTGCAAGGCCCCGACGCCCTCTCCGAGGAGGACGACGAAACCCGTAAAGATGAACGACGGCAGCGCCCCGAGCGCCGCGCCGAACGCCCCGCCCGCGAGCGCGGCGATGAGCAGCGCCCCGAAGCGCTCGTACTCGAGCCCGAGGATCGGCACCTGAAGGACGAGATCGTACATCTTACTCCTCCTGTGCCCAGTTCAGCGATCGTTCGACGGCCTCCTGCCAGCGTCCGTACTTGCGGTCGGCCTCCGTACTCGCCATCTCCGGGGCGAACTCCCGGTCGACCTGCCAGTTGTCCCGCAGTTCGTCGGCGGTCTCCCAGTAGCCCACCGCGAGTCCGGCGGCGTACGCCGAGCCGAGTGCCGTCGTCTCGTCGACCACGGGCCGGACGATCTCCGAGCCGATGCTATCGGCCTGCAGTTGACAGAGGAAGTTGTTCTTGACCGCGCCGCCGTCAACGCGCAGACTGCTCATTTCGATGCCCGAGTCGGCCTCCATCGCCTCGGCGACGTCCCGCGTCTGGTAGGCGATCGATTCGAGGGTCGCACGGACGATGTGTTCTTTCGTGGTGCCGCGGGTCATCCCGACGATGGTCCCGCGCGCCCGGCCGTCCCAGTGGGGCGCTCCCAACCCGGTGAAGGCGGGCACGAGGTAGACGCCGTCCGTCGAGTCGACGCTACGGGCCAGCGACTCGGTCTCGGCGGGGTCCTCGATCAACTCCACGTCGACGAGCCACTCGATGGCCGCGCCGGTGATGAAGATCGACCCTTCGAGCGCATACTGGATCGGCTCGCCCGAGCGCTGGAAGCCGACGGTCGTCAGGAGGCCGTGTTCGCTCTCGACGGCCTCCTCGCCGGTGTTCATCAGGAAGAACGACCCCGTTCCGTAGGTGTTTTTCGCGTCGCCGGGGTCGAAACACGTCTGGCCGAACAGCGCGGCCTGCTGGTCGCCGAGTGCGCCCGCAACGGGGACCTCCGCGCCGAGGAAGTCGTCGGGATCGGTCGTCCCGTAGTGGTTCTCGTCGCTGGAGGGCCGTACTTCCGGGAGCATCTCCCGGGCGATGCCGAACTCGTCCAGCAACTCCTCGTCCCAGTCGCCCTCGTGGATGTCATAGAGCATCGTCCGCGAGGCGTTCGTGACGTCGGTGATGTGGTTGCCCGTCAGTTTCTCGATGAGCCAGGTGTCGATCGTGCCGAACTTGATCTCCCCGTCGGCGGCGCGCTCGCGTAAGTCCGCGGGCCGGGCGCGCTGGGTCTTGATCGGATCGGCGTTGTCGAGGATCCACTCGGCTTTCGTCGCCGAGAAGTAGGCGTCGACCTCCAGTCCGGTCTTCTCGCGGATGGTTTCTGCCATCCCCGCCTCCTGAAGCTCCTCGACCCTATCGGTCGTCCGGCGGTCCTGCCAGACCAGCGCGTTGTGGATCGGCTGGCCCGTATCGGCATCCCACAACAGCGTCGTCTCGCGCTGGTTGGTGACGCCGATGGCGGCCAGTTGCTCGGCCTCAAGCCCCGCGTTCGAGAGCGCGTCGGTCATCACCGACTGGGTGTTGCGCCAGATCTCGTTGGGGTCGTGTTCGACCCAGCCCGGTTCGGGATAGATCTGCTCGTGGGTCTCGTAGGCGTTCGCGATCACCTGCCCGCCGTGATCGAACATCATGAATCGCGTTCCTGTCGTTCCCTGATCGATCGCGCCGACGAAGTGTTCGGTTGTCATGGTTAGTGTCGTTCCCGGAACTCCGGTCAGACGGCACCGCATTCTTTATCGAACAGTACCGTACTACCGATAACCAATACAGACGTTCATGATAAACCTTCCTACCGATCGTACGCGGCGTCGAACGCCCGGCGGAAGACGAGGGTGGGAAATCGCGGCTCGACACGACTCGGAGGTCGTCCCAGTCCATCGGTGCGTTCGGCCCGCGTCCGGCGGAGCACGCCCGTCTCCGAGAGCTCGTAGAGGAAGCGTTTGACCGTCGCCGTCGAGAGGTCGAGCGAGTCCTCGCCGGCGATCGACTCGGCGCTCGTCCCGATCGATTGATCGGCGGTATCGAGTTCGAGCAGCCGTCTGAGCACTCGCTGTCTGTTCTCCGGGAGCGCGAGCACGCGCCCGATCGCCGCGCTCGGACGGGGGACCGCCTCCATCCCCGCCGCGAGACGCTCGGATTCGATCCGCCGTTCGCCGGCCTCGCTCGCCAGTACCGCCCCGCCGAACAGCGCGGCCAGGGCGTCGTGGGCGTCCCCCTCGGCCCACGTAGCGACCCGACGGAGCGCCTCGTGGGAGACCGCCTGGTGGGCGAGTCCCCGCGAGGCCCGACCCGTCAGGACGTCCACAAGGACGTACTCCCGGTAGGCCGGCAGGTGGATCGTCAATCCAGTAGACACCCCACTCTCGTCGGGCGATTCGCGCCCGATCGCAAGCCACGCGACCGAGTCGGGCACCCGATCGAGGAACGTCTCGACGACGTCGACCGGAAACGTCTCGGGTTCGCCGAGGTGATCGACTGCGACGACCGCCGTTCTGCCCGTCCTCGCGAACCGCTGGTCCAACAGTTCGAGGAGATGATCGCCGCCGACGCCCTGTTTCGGGACGCGCTCTTCGAGGAGCGAATCGAGGATCGCGTGGCGCAGGCCGAACTCGCTTCGTGTCCCCCGGGCATCGACGTACGCAAAGCCCGTCGTCCAGGCGTCGTCGACGCGCGTGGTGGTGTGGATGCTCGATTCGACGTCGCGGCTCACCCGTCCGAGTTCGGAAAACAGCGCCGTGACGAGGGCGGATTTTCCCGCCCCTTTCGGCCCCCAGACGTAGGCGTTCGACGGGAGTTCGCCGTCGAACGCCGGTTCGAGGTAATCGAGCAACTGCTCTAAGACGGCGCCACGGCCATCCGGGTCCCGGACGTGGGCGGCCGGGCTCAGCGCGTCGTAGCTCCTGATCAGTCGGGGGCCGTCGTCGGATCGTCGGCGCCTCGCAACGCGTTCTTCGATGTTCATTGTATCTCTGAGAGCGATCCGGTCAGGCGTTCGTCCACACCGGGTCGCGTGTCGTCGTCGCGGGGAGGTTCGACCGCAGGTTGCGAACGCGGGCGATAAAACCCGTGGATTCGACCCGTCCTCGGGAACCGAGGTGCGTACTGTTCGACCCGCACGAAAGCCGGTCCGTGACGTCCATTATAAACCTAACAATCAGTCATGTGAGAAATAGTTTACTCATGGTCGGCGGTGAGGGGTAAAGTAAAGTGGGCGCGAGCCAAGGGGAAGACGATGACAGACAGGGTCGACGCCCTCGTCGTCGGCGGCGGCTCGACGGGCTGTGGCATCGCTCGCGATCTGGCGATGCGCGGGCTCTCGGTCGCGCTCGTCGAGCAGGGCAACCTCACGCACGGCACGACGGGCCGGATGCACGGCCTGCTTCACAGCGGCGGGCGGTATGCCGTCTCCGATCAGGCGAGCGCCCGCGAGTGTATCGAGGAAAACCGGGTGTTACGCGAGATCGCGAGCCATTGCGTGGAGATGACCGGCGGGCTGTTCGTCCAGTTGGAGGACGACCCCGACGAGTACTTCGAGGAGAAACTGGCGGGCTGTCGGGAGTGTGACATCCCGGCGGAGGTCCTGACGGCGGAGGAAGCCCGCGAGCGCGAACCGTATCTCACCGGCGACGTCAAACGCGCGATCGCGGTGCCAGACGGCGCGGTCGATCCCTTCCGGCTCTGTGTCGCGAACGCCGCGGACGCGGCCGAACACGGTGCACGCATCGAAACGCACGCGAAAGTGACGGACGTGCTTGTCGAGGACGGCGAGGTCGCCGGCGTGGAGGTCGAACACGAGTCGGGGCCCGGGAAACGGAACCACTCGCTTCCGGGCACGACCGAGGAGATCCGCGCGGACCACGTGATCAACGCGACCGGCGCGTGGGCCGGACGCGTAGGCAAGATGGCAGGCGTCGACGTCGAAGTCCGCCCGTCGAAGGGCGTGATGGTGATCATGAACGTCCGACAGGTCGACACCGTCGTGAATCGCTGTCGGAAGAAGGGCGACGCCGACATCATCGTCCCCCACGAGACGACGGCGATTTTGGGAACGACCGATGTCGAAGTCGAGGACCCCGAGGACTACCCCGAGGAACGCTGGGAGGTCGATATGATGATCGAGACGCTCTCGGAGCTCGTCCCGATCCTCGATGACGCACGAACGATTCGCTCCTTTTGGGGTGTGCGTCCGCTGTACGAGCCGCCGGGGACCGGCACGACGGACCCGACCGACATCACGCGCGATTTTTTCCTGCTGGATCACGAGGACCGGGATTCGCTCCCGGGAATGACCAGCATCGTCGGCGGGAAGTTCACCACCTACCGGATGATGGCCGAGAAGATCTCCGATCACGTCTGTGCGAAACTCGGCGTCTCGGCCGAGTGCCGGACCGCCGAGGAGCCCCTGCCCGGCAGCGAGGACTTCTCGGTGCTTCGCGATTACATGGACGAGTTCGGGCTTCGCTCCCCGATCGGGCGGCGCTCGGTCCAACGACTGGGCTCGCGGGCCGACGACGTGCTCGAAACGACCGACCCGAACCCAACGGTCTGTGACTGCGAGGCGGTCACGCGCGCCGAAATTCAGGACGCGATCGACGGCTCGGGCTCGGATCTCAACGCCGTCCGGATCCGGACGCGTGCGTCGATGGGCAACTGTCAGGGTGGCTTTTGCTGTCACCGAATGGCGAACGAACTCCACCCGAGATACGACGAGCCGACCGTCAGCGAAGCCTGGGACGAGTTGGTACAGGAGCGCTGGAAGGGCGAGCGCCACGCACTGTGGGGGGAAGGGCTCTCGCAGGCGGCGCTCAACTACCAGCTGCACGCCACGACGATGAGCCTCGACCGAACGCCCGAGATCGCGGACTTCGGGGCGTTCGACTCGGGCGTCGAGACCGCAACCGACGGCGGTGAGCGAACCACCGGTTCACGATCCTCGTCGGGTCCTCGATCCGACGGTGGGCGAACTGAGAGAGGTCGGGATGGCGATTGAGTCGGACGTCCTCGTGATCGGGGGCGGACTCGCGGGCGCGACCGCCGCCATCGAGGCCGCCCGCGGCGGGGCAAGCGTTCGGTTGGTGGCCCACAAGGAGAACACGCTGCGGAACGCGAGCGGGCTGATCGACGTCCTCGGTTACAACGGGGGCGACGAGCCCCTCGTCGAGCCCTTCGAGGCGATAGCCGATCTCCCCGACGAACACCCCTATCGGAAAGTGGGTGTCGAGGCGGTCCGCGAGTCACTGGCGCTGTTCGACGAGATCGCGGGAGATCTCTACGAGGGGGGTCACACGGAGACGAACGCCCTCTCGCCGACCTACGGCGGGCGGGTGAAACCGACCGGTCGGTACCCGAAGAGTGCGGCGGCGGGGCTCGCGAGCCGGACCGAGGACACCCTTCTGGTCGGCTTCGAGATCGTCACGAGCTTCGACGCACCGCTCGCGGCCGAACGGCTCGATTCGTCGGTGCCGTTCGACGTTCGGGGGGTCACGATCCGGTTCCCCGGCGAGTTCCGGGCCGACGCCCGGATCACCCGGCTGGCGACGGCCCTCGACGCCGACGAACTCCGCGACCGCGAACAACGACTCGGCACCCGCGAGGCGCTTGCCGCGCGGGTCGCGGAGTACCTCGGGGACGCAGAACGCGTCGGGTTTCCCGCCCTCCTCGGCGACGACGAGCACCAGGCGGTGCGCGAGGCCCTCGAAACCGAACTCGGCGTGCCCGTCTTCGAAGTGCCGATGGGGCCGCCGAGCCTGCCCGGAATGCGTCTCGAGGACCGCCTGTACGAGGAGCTCGACGCCGAGGGCGTGCGCGTCGAGTCGGGCAACCCGGTTGTCGGCTACACCGCGGATGACGGGCGGATCACGGCCGTTTCGGTCGATCGGGGCCGACGGGAGGTCCCGTACCACGCCGAGCAGTTCGTGTTGGCGACGGGCGGCCTCGTCGGCAAGGGGATCGACTCCTCGCGCGAGGGTGTCAGCGAGCCCGTTTTCGACTGTCACGTCCCCCAGCCAGAGGAGCGCTACGAGTGGTTCCATGACCGAGTTTTCGACGACCAACCGTACGCCCGATTCGGGGTGAGCGTCGACGACGGCCTCCGACCGCTCGATTCGAGCGGAGAGCCGGAGTTCTCGAACCTGCGGGCGGCGGGCGCGGTACTGGGCGGGTACGACATGGCGCGCGAGAAATCGGCAAGCGGTGTTTCGCTTTCGACCGGGCTGGTCGCCGGCCAGCGTGCGAACGAGGATCTACAATGAGTGACGCAGAAACTTCCGACGAGTTCAAACCAGTAGAAGTGTTCCCCGACTCCGAGTCGATGGACCTCCGTGGCGGGGCCGACGACTGTTATAAATGCTCGACCTGTGACAGCGAGTGTCCGGTCGCCGCGGTCGATGACGACTTCCCCGGTCCGAAGTTCCAAGGGCCCGAACAGTGGCGACTCAAACGGAAAGAGGACACCGAGATCGACGATTCGGTGATGAGCTGTTCGAACTGCATGCGCTGTGATTCCGCCTGCCCCTCGGGGGTTCCCCTGAGCCAGATGCACAACACCGCACGGGGCAGTTTCGTCGAGAACGGGATGGACAAACTCTCCCGGGAGTACATCCGCAACCGGATCCTCTCGAACTACGGCACCCTCGCGTGGTTCGGCTCGAAGGTCCCTCGGCTGGCCAACGCCGTGATGAGTAGTTCAGTCGTGCAGACGGTAAACGAGAAGTTCATGGGGATCACCGCAGAGCGCGAGTTCCCCGAGTTCGCCCAGCAGACGTTCAGAGAGTGGTGGTCGGAACGGGGCGGGGCCGAGATCGAGAGCGACGAGAAGCGCGTCGCGTACTTCCATGGCTGTTACTCGAACTACAACACGCCTGAGGTCGGTAAGGCGATGGTCCGTGTCTTCGAGTCCTTCGGCTACGAGGTCATGGTTCCCCCCCAGAAGTGCTCCGGCACCCCGATGTTCGCGAACGGGATGCTGTCTGATGCGCGGCGCGCCGCAGAAACCAACGTCGCGGAGCTTTCGGCAGCTATCGAGGACGGGGCCGACGTCATCGCCTCGTGTACCTCCTGTTCGCTCTCGCTTCGCCAGGAGTACCCCGAGCTATTCGACCTGGAGAGAATCGAAGACGTTTCGGCCCACACCTACGAGGCCTTGGAGTACCTCCGTATCCACGAGGACCTCTCGGGCGCGCTCGATGAGAGCGAGATCGAACCCGAGCGCTACGCCTACCACGCGCCGTGTCACGCGCGCAACCAAGGGCTCGCAGGCCAGGCGATCGAACTGCTTGACGGCGTCGAGGGCGCCGAGGCCGAGGACGTCGGCGATTCGTGTTCGGGGATCTCGGGGACCTACGGCTGGAAGGAGGAGAAGTACGACACCTCGATGAAGATCGGCGCGGAGATGTTCCACCACATGGAAGAGGCCGAACCCGACGCGGGGATGACGGAATGTCCGACCTGTGCGATGCAGATGGAACACGGGACGGGCTACGAGGTCCGTCACCCGCTGCAGGTGATCGAGGACGCTCTCGTCAGTTAGTCGCGATCGTCCCACCAGTCGAGCCACGCAAACAGGGGGCCCGAAAGCCCCTCGGAGCTGATCCTGACGGTCCCGTTGAACCGGACTCTCGCCGGCGGTTTCTCGCCGAACTCCGTCGGAACGTCGACTTCGAGATTCTCGGCGGTTAACTCGATCGTCTCGTCACGCGCGAGGTTCCGGTCGATCACCGAGTCCGCGGTGTCGAGCCACGTCGTCGGTTTCTGCCGGTCCGTGGGTTCGGCGTCGCTCATACACCAGGTACCGGACCGAAGGCTCCTGTAGTTTCCTGTGATTACGCCGGGGCTTCCTCGGTGTAGTCGAGCGAGTCGGTGTAGTAATCGAACCCGAGGACGACCACGATCCCGACGAGCGTTGCGGCGACGACCGCGGCGATCAGGCCGGGCGTCCAGACCTCGGTTGCGGCGGCGGCTTGCTCGACGGGCATCCGAAGCGCCCCGATCATCAACCCGACGAGAAAGCCGAGCGTCGCCATCCGGTTGCGTTCGAGCGCGCGCTTGACGAGACGGGCCATCGTCAACAGGCCGACAGTCGCTCCGGCGAGAAAGACCACGACCGGAATGCCGGGCTCGACGACCGCATCGACAGAACCGCCTCCTGCAAGCCCGAGCAGTGCATCGGTGAAGTCGCCTAAAACCCCCAATAGGTACTGATACAGCCCGAAAATGTAGAGAAACGCCGACCCCGAGATGCCGGGGAGGACCATCGCCGAGATGGCTATCGAACCCGCGACGAACAGCAAGACGAGACTCGTTTGACCGTCGGTCTCGGCGACACCGGTCACCACGAAGGCGATGACCGCACCCGCTGTGAGCGCGCCGATCCGTCCGGGCGTATCCACGTCCGTCACCCGATAGATCACGACTGCGGAGGCGGCGATCAGCCCGAAGAAAAACCCGTTGAGGACGGCCGGATAAGCCTCGAAGGCGGCCTCGATGACCTGTGCCATGAGGACGACGGCGGTTCCGATCCCCGCCCCGAGAACGAGCAGGAAGGGGACGTCCATCTCGACGAGGCGCTCGCGAAACCGGGTGCGCCCCTCGGCGCTGGTGAGCCCGGGTATCGTCGCGAGGACTCGGGGATCGAGCGCGGCGATGGCGGCGATCAACCGGTCGTAGATCCCCGCGATGAGCGCGATCGTTCCTCCCGACACGCCGGGAACGATGTCAGCCGCGCCCATACAGATGCCTTTCAGATAGATCGAGAGCCACTCGCGCATTGTCGTCCGTTCCCCGTCGGGGGCCAAAACCGCACCGATCACTCCTCGCCGGCACCGACCGCGACCGTCTCGCCACCGTAGATCGCCTCCTCGGGCACCGGAACGCTCGTCGCGTTCCCGCCGGCGGTGACCTCGTACTCGCCCTCGGCGACCACGCTACTGTCGGTGTAGCCCGCCTCGGGTCCGGGACCGTCGGTGGTCGCGTACGGCACCGTCATCGAGAAGGTGCCGTCCTCGGAAGCGGTCGTCTCCTGTGTGTAAGTGAACGTTCGATCCGAGGACTGGGCGGTGAGTTCGACCTCGGCGGTGACGGTCTCGCCCGGCTGGGCCTCGCCCGTGAGCGTCGCGCCCTCGACGCGCTCGTAGGTCTTGACAGCGTGACTTTCACGCTGGTCGTAGAGCTGCACGTCGACGGCGGGGTTTTGCTGGAGGCGAGCCATCCGGAACTGCAGGGAGGGGGTGTACTCCTGGTTCACGACGAGCGGTTGCCATCGGCCGTCATCGACCCGGTAGGCCGCGCTCACGAACTGGGTGGTCTCGGGGCTTTCGTGGACCAACCGGTAGTGTTCCATCTCGGCCGCATCGGCGTAGTACAGTCGCGAGAGGACCGTCTCGTCGTAACTCCCACCGAGGCGCTGGACGGTCGCCGTTTCGTTCTCGGCTTGGATCGTCACCGGTTCGAGATACGAGCCGTAGCCCGGTCCGGCCCACGTCGCGATCGCCGAGAACTTCCCGCCGGCCATCTCGTCGTCGATCATCACGTAGCGGATCCCCGCACCGTCGCCGTCGGATCCGTCGGCGATCGTTTCGAGCTCCGCCGTCGAGCGGTCGTCGAGTCGCCCGTCGGGGGCGGCGGGGATCGCCCCCGCGACCGCCTCGGCGCGTTCTTCGGAGTCCGCAAGCAGGAACGCCGCCGCGCTGCGGGCGTTCTGCTGGAACGGATTGGCATGCGGGATCCGCTCGCCTTGGACGGTGATCAGGTGGCCGTAGTCCCACCACGACAGCACCCCGTAGCTGCCCTCGGGATACGCGAAGTCGCCCTCGGCAGGGCGCTCGTAGGCACCGTAGTAGTCGAGCGAGCCCTCGGCGCCGCCGTAGCGCCCCTCCTCGGGGGTGTTGTTCGCGAGCCACTGGTTCGATCCCGCCCACGTGAGCGCATCGTCGCTCGGAGCCGCGCTCGCACCGACGCCGACGGCCGTCGCGCCCACTGCGGGGACCACGAGGGGAACGAACACCAGCAGCGCCACCGCCGCGACGATTAGGGTCTGGTAGGTCTGGAGACCACCGGCTCTGCGGTCGGCCTCGGTGGTGCCCCAGTCGACGAGCGTCCCGATCAGCGCCGCGTTACAGACGGCCACCGCGACCGCGAGGTAGTAGTTGAAACGGATCTGCGTGAAGGCCATGCTCGTCACGAACAGCGCCCAGACCGCAACCAGCAGGTACTCCGAACGATAGCGCCGGCCGAACAGCGGTCGGGCGAGCAACGATACCAGCCCCACCGCGCCGGTGTAGAAGGCGAACCGGTACTCCGAGAAGGCCTTCCCGAGGGGGTTCTCGGGGGGCTGGGCCTCCACGATGGTCAGGGTCGTGTTCGTCTGGCCGAACAGGAGGCGCTGGCGGACGTTGCTTGCGATCGTCCCGAACAGGTCGGGGAGGACGAGGGCCGTAATCGCCGTGAGAAGCGCGATCAGCCCGAGGACCGCGAGCGGATAGCCCGCCCGCGGAAAGCCCCGGGCGTCCCAGAACCGTGCGAGCCACGCCATGAACAGACAGCCCGCGGCGACCCCGAAGGCCAACACCGGCTGGAGGTAGCCGAACGTCGTCGCGCTTGCCGACCACTGATCGATGACCGCCGCCGTGAGGACCCCCGCGACCGCGAGCGCGAGGGCACCGACGAACGCGGCGTGGTCCGGACTCACGCCCCGCCAGTAATCGACGCTCAGCGAGATCGCAAAGAAGACGCCGAAGATCCCGATGAGGATGACGCCGGGGGGCCACGTCCAGACGTATAGCGCGAGCGCGACGCCCGCGAGCACGCCGTAGGCCAGCGGCCGCTTGAGCCCCGCGAGATCGCGATCGACGAACTGTTCGTAGACCGGGCGCTCGCGTTCGGCAACCCGGAGCGCGGCCATCATCGCGAAAACGGCGATCGCCATGAACAACGCCTCCGCGACGTGGTGATCGAGCGTGCCGACGGTGCTGCGCCGCAGGAACGTCCCCGGGAACAGCGCGAGCAACGCCACCCCGAGAAGCCCGCCGAGACGCCCGCCCACCCGCGCGCCCATCGCGTAGGTCGGGAGCGCGACCAGCGCGGCCATCACCGGCACCGAGAGCAACGCCACCCGGTAGATCGTCGCCTGCGATGGATCGCCCAGGCCGACGACCAGCGCGGCGGTGGCGATGAGCTGGTCGAACAGCGTGCCGAACTGGCCGACGGACGCACCAGAGGGGTAGCCCGTCCAGACGTCGTACGACAGCGCCGAGGGCCAGTTCTCGACCGAGTAGACGACCGTCCGCCAGTGATACCACGGGTCGACCGCGCTGAAGGCGATCCCGCGACCCGTAAACGTCCCGTAGGCCCGTACCCGAACCCACAGCATGAACGCCACGAGAGCGCACAGCACGGGGACGTGATACCACCGTCGCAGTCCGTCGATCGCCACGCTCGCGTCGGAGTTCTCGTGGACCCGCTCCGTGCGCTCTCCCATCGTGCTACGGAGCGCCCAACGCGCGCATAAACCTTGTGTTCCCACTGTCGGAGTCCGAACATAACTGACTTATCGCCGCGCTCGATAGGTGAGTGCGATGAAGGGGCCATGAGACGACGGGGGTATCTCGCCGGCGCCGTGGGACTGCTCTCGCTGACCGGGCTGCCGTATCTCGCCTACCTCGGGGCCTACGCGCTGAAACGCCCACACGGCTCGCCGGCCACGAAGCGCCCCGCAGAGCCCACCGTCAGCGTCGTTCTTCCCACCTACAACGAACAGCGGATCGTCGAGAGCAAGCTCGAAGAGATCGTTGCCCTCGAGTACCCCCTCGAAAAGGTCGAGGTCGTCGTCGTCGATTCGAGCGACGACCGCACCCCCGAACTCGTCGAGGCGTTCTTTCGCGACCTGCAGGCGCCGACGCTCACGCTGATCTGCGAGGACGAGCGCCGGGGGCTTGCGCCCGCGCTGAACGAGGCGTACGCCGCGGCGAGCGGCGAGATGGTCGTCAAGACCGACTGTGACTCCCGGATCGACGGGAACGCGCTGCGCGAAGCGGCGGCGAACCTCGCGGATCCGGCGGTCGGGGCCGTCACCGGCCGCAACGCCGAGGTACTTGGCGGCAGCGGCGTCGAGCGGGGCTACCGGGACGTCCAGGCGCTCGTCCAGACGCTCGAATCGCACCTCGACTCGACGCTGATCTTCCACGGGCCATTTTGTGCGTTCGAGCGCGAGGCCATCGTCCCGATCGACGAGGACTCGATCGCCGACGACTCCGAACTCGCACTCAAGATCAGAAAGGGCGGCAAGCGGGCCGTGTTCGACCCCGCAATCGAGTACAAGGAGGCCGCCCACTCGGGATTCGCCAAGCGCCGCAAGCAGAAGGACCGCCGCGCGATGGGGTTGGTGCGCCTGCTGTGGCGCCAGCGGGACATGCTCGGGGGCTACGGCGCCTACGGCCGGGCGGTCTTGCCGTTCAACTGGTGGTTCATGGTCGTCTCGCCGTGGCTCGTCGTTTCGCTCTGTGGTCTGCTCCTCGTCGGCGGCCTGCTGGCCGGCCTCCTGCCGGGACTTGTCGTCCTCGCCGGCGGCCTCCTGACGGTGCTGCTTGGCTCGCGGGACGCGCTCGGCCCGCTCCAACCGCTCTACGCGGTCTTCGACACGCAGGTGTCGCTGTTCCGGGCGGGCCTCCGGCTCCTCGGTGGTGAGGGCGACGGGACGTGGGAGGTCGACCTCGAACTCAGGGAGGTCTACGATGACTGAGCGAGACGAGGGCACGCACAGGACCCCCGGTTCGCCCCGGGTAGCGATCCTCCACGACCGGTTTCCGGGGATCGGCGGTGGAGAGGCCTTCGCGATCGAGGCCGCCCGCGTCCTCGATGCCCCGATATATACGACCTACGTCGCAGCGGGGACGGCGATCCCCGAGGACGTCACCGTGATCCCGTTTCGCCAGTCGAAGTACACCACCCTGCCGTGGCGACCGTTCCTGGAATGGAAAAACGAGGGCATGAACCCCCTGGAAACGCTCAACGTCGCGCTGGACATGACCGACGCCCATCCGGAACTGGGCGAGTACGACGTGATCCTCGAGAGTGCCCCGCTCTCGAAGTACTACGTTCCGGACGTCGACCAGCGGATCGTCCACTACCCCCACAGCCCGCCACGATGGTTGTATGACCTCTACCGGGACCGGTTGGCGTCGTTTCGCCGCCCCGGCGTCGAGGCGCTCGTGAAAGGGTATGCCAAACTGTGGCGCGCGCTCGATAAGGAGGCCAACGACTACGTCGACCGGTTCGTCGCCAACAGCGAACTGGTCCGGGATCGCATCCGGCGGTACTACGACGAGGACGCCACAGTGGTGTATCCGCCGGTGACCGGCGACTGGCGCAACGAGGGCGATGAGGGCTACTTCCTCACGTGGTCGCGTCTGGCCCCCGAAAAGCGGATCGACCTGATCGCCGAGGCCTTCACGGGACTCGACGAACGGCTCGTGATCGCGGGCGACGGCCAGCAGCGCGAGGCGATCGAGCGCATCGCCGAGGGTCACGACAACATCGAGGTGAGGGGCTACGTCGAGGACATCGAGTCGCTGGTCGCGCGCTGTACGGCGGTCGTCTACGCGCCCAAGCAGGAGGACTTCGGGCTCGTGGGGGCCGAAGCCATGATGGCGGGTAAACCCCTGCTGGGCGTGAACGAGGGGTTTACGGCGTATCAGGTCGAGCCCGGAGTGACTGGCGAGCGGTTCGAGTCGACGGTCGGATCTCTCCGGGAGACGGTTCGGGCGTTCGATTCCAGGGACTTCGATTCCCGCGAGATCCAACGCGCGGGAGCGAAGTACAGCTACGAGAACTTCGAGACGGCACTCCGAGACGTCGTCGAATCGACACAGGATGGTGCTGAACAATGACATTCGCTGACTGGAGAGAGGAGACGATTCAACGAGTCGACGAGCGAGGGATCGCTGGTGTACGGGAATCGATCCGCGAACTCTACGTCGGGTTCCACAGGCGACTCGGCCGGATCTGGAACTACGGGACGCCGATATACGAGGAAGACTGGGACGTTCTCGTCGTCCTTGACGCCTGCCGGGCCGACGTCATGGAGACGGTACTGGACGACTACCCGTCGCTCGTACGCGGTGGATCGACCTATTCAGTAGGAAGCGCCTCGCCCGAGTGGCTGGAGAAGAACTTCGATCCCGAGCAATACGGCGAGGAGATGACCCGGACCGCCTACGTTACGGGCAACGCCTTCTCCGAGGAGAAACTCGACGAGAAGGACTTCCTCCTGCTTGACGAGGTGTGGAAGTACGAGTGGGACGATGAGGTCGGGACGATGCGTCCGGAGATCCTTACCGACCGAGCGATACGGGTCATGCGCGAGACGAAACCGGACCGGATGGTCGTCCACTATATGCAGCCCCACCAGCCCTACCTCGGAAATCCGGTGACTGGTGACGGGATCGACCCTCACGACGTGGGCAACCCGGGCGATACGTCGTTCGATAAGCTCAAGCGCGGGGAGATCGAGGAATCCGAGGTCCGCCGGTGGTATCGTGAGAATCTCGAAATCGTACTTGAGAACATCGAAAACGTACTTTTGGAGAACCTCGATGCAGAGACCGTCGTTATCACGGCCGACCATGGCGAACTCTTCGGAGAGTACGGCCTCTATGCGCATCCACGGGACACCCTCGTTCCGCTTCTCAAACGCGTGCCGTGGGTCCATGCTGAAGCCCACGACACGGGGGAGTACGAACCGACGATCAAGGCCGACCGAACGGCGGATATCGACGTTCGAAACCGCCTAGATGACTTGGGATACCTATGAACGCACTCATCCAAACCGAGTTTCGAACGACCGTTTCCGAGGGGGACCACCCATGAACACCCTGTTGCTCACCGTCGACTCCCTCCGGAACGACTACTTCGAGCGGATGCCCGCGACGCGGGCGTTTCTCGACCGAACCCACGACCGGGCGTTTGCGACCTGCACCGCGACGATGGGGAGCTTTCCCGCCATCGTCGGTGGGGAGTACGCCACGGGCACAGGCCTCGAGGGCGAGTCGGTCGCCAATACATTTGAGAACTATAGCGTCGGGATCACGACCAACCACCTGCTCTCGGCGTCCTATGGCTACGACGCGGGGTTCGACTCGTTCACATCACCCAAAGGCGACGGCGAGACGCTCAAGGACAAGGGTGCGATCCACCTTACGAGAGGGACGCTCCCCTACGAGATCGCGAGATGGGGATGGGATCGCTACCAGCAACTCAAGGGCCTCGTCGGCGAGGTCGAGAAATCGTTCCGGCCGGCCGAGGACGTAATCGAGGAGTTCCTGACCGAAACCGCGCCCCACGAGGAGTGGTTCGGCTGGCTCCACTTCATGGAACCACACCACCCGTACGACCCCGACGACGCGCCCGTGAGCCGGGAGGCAGCCCAGCGGATGACTCGGCGCGTTCTCGCGGGGCGCGGTTCGAAGGCTGACGAGGAGCTCGTCTGCGAACTCTACGAGCGGGAGGTCCGGGAACTCGACCACACCCTTGAGACACTCTGGGAGGCGATTCCCGACGATACCCGGGTCGTCTTCTGTGCGGACCACGGGGAACTGCTCGGCGAAGGTGGCCTGTGGGGGCATCCCGGCGAGATGCGCCCCGAACTCCTCCGGGTTCCGTTCGGGACGCGAAACGCGCCCGAACTCGGTGAGGTCGTCTCGTTGATCGACGTCCCAACGGTCCTCCGTGGTGAGGACCACGGGCTGGGAACGCTCGACCGGGAGGTCGCTTTCGCGGCCTACGGCGACCGGAAGGCCGCGATGAACGTCGAACGCATCGCCACGTCCGACGAGACGTGTCGACTGACCGATGGCGAATCGACGAACGATCCTGAGTTGGAACGCGCCCTCGACCGGTTCGATCCCGGGTACGTCGTCAAGGAGGACGCGCTCTTGGAAGACCTGGAGGACCTAGGATACGCATGACGCTCGTCGTCCTCGCGCTCGACGCGCTCGATTACGGGCTGGTCGAGTACTTCGACGTCGATGCCGTCCGGTTGGGCTCCGAGGGCCAGATGGAGACGTTCGCACACACGCAGGACACCCCCTACACCCCCGAGGTCTGGGCGACCGTCGCGACCGGCCTCCCGCCCGAGGACCACGGTGTCACCGGACCGGGAACCAGCGAGTGGGAGAACCCCGTCTTGTCGATGCTCTCGCGGGTCAGCGGGCGGTTCAGTGAATCCACTCGCGGGACACTCGGTGGGCTCATTCGCCGGCATACGGGCGAGCGCGAACGGATCGGGGAGACCGACGCCGACTCGGTGTTCGACCGCGAGGGCGCCGTCGTCCACAACTGGCCGGGCGTGCACGACGGAACCGACCTCCAGCGCGCCTGGGACCTGATGAACGCGGCCTCGGAGGGGATGGCCCGCCACGAGTTCGAGCGCGACCTGTTCGGACTCTGTGCCGGGCAGTTCGCCTGGGCTCGCGAGATGCTCAACCACCCGGTCTCGCTAGCTGGCGTCCACGTCCACACGCTCGACGCTGCGGGCCACGCCTACGCCGACGACGAGGCGGCCCTCCGGCGTGTCTACGAGCGCGTCGGGGAGTTCGTCAAGGGGATCGAAACGGCTCTCGGCGCGGACGACGACCTGCTGGTCCTGAGCGATCACGGGATGCGCACGGCTTTCTACCCGGGCGACGAGGACGAAGACCCCGCGGGTCACTCCTGGCGAGCCTACGCGAGCACGACGGCCGGCGATCACCCCGAATCGGTCTACGACGTCCGCGAGTGGATCGAGGCGCGGGCTACCGACGCGCGGATCGAGCGCGAGGGTATCGACATGCCGACGGAGCGACTGCGGGAGCTGGGCTATCTCGAATGACCGGGACCGACGCCTCGAGCGTCAGCCTCGGCGGTGAAACGGTGAAGGCGACGCTCGCGAAGTTCACGATGGCGGCCATCGGATTCGTCGGAACGATCGTCTTCGCCCGCGTTCTGGGCCCGACAGGCTTTGGGGGGTACTACCTCCTGTTCTCGCTCGTCAAACTCGTTGACCGGGCCGTCTCCGGATGGGGGTCGGCGACGAAAAAACGCTATTCCGAGGCCACGACCGACGGCGACGAGATCCTCGGGGGCCAACTCGCGTTCACCGTCGTCTGGGTCGGCCTCTCGGGGATCGGCCTCCTGATCGGATCGAACTGGCTGGTCGGTTACACGGGCCTGCCGGAGGCGCCGGTCATGTTCGCGGTGTTGTTGGTCGCAGTCACGCTGTACGAACCGACCGAGCAGGTGGTTCAGGCCCGCGGGCTCATCGGTGCAGCGACTTGGATCGACGCCTTCCGGTCGGCACTCACCTTCCCACTTCAGTTGGCGTTCGTCCTTCTGGGGTTCGGGGCGGCCGGAATGGCCTACGGGCTGGCGATCGCGACGTTGCTCGCGGTCCCGGTCCTCTGGCGATTCATCGACTGTCGACCGAGAGTTCCCTCTCGGGATACCCTCCAGAGTCTGTGGTCGTACGCCAGATACAGCATTCCGAACTCGTTTCTCGGGCAGGCCTACGACCGCTTCGACGTCCTGTTGTTGGGTTTTCTTCTGGCGCCTGCCGTCGCCGGCTATTACGAGGTCGCGTTCAAACTCACCCTCCCCGCGGCGTTCGTCATGATGAGCGCCGCAAGCGGGCTGATGGCCCGTGTGAGCAACAAACACAGTCGAAACGAGCCCTTTGCCGAGGACGTCTCGAACACGCTCTCGTTTTCGAGTGTGCTTGCTGTTCCAATGGTCTTCGGCGCTTTCGTGCTGTCCGAACCGCTGGTCGTCACGCTGTACGGGCCCGAGTACGCACCCGCAGCCGCGTTCGTGGTCGGACTCGCCGTCTACCAACTGCTCACGACCCAGCGGGGACCGCTCTCGCGGACGATCGACGCCGTCGACCGACCCGACGTCAACACCGTCCTTTCGATGCTGGCGCTCGGAGTGAACGTCGTCCTCGGGATCGTCCTCACGCTCGAATTCGGCGGGATCGGGGTCGTCGTCGCGACCGTGATCGCCGAGTCGATCCGGTACGGTGTCTCCGCGGCGTACGTCCGTCGGATCCTCCCGGAGGTCACCCTCCTGCCGAGGACCCTCCTCGAACAGGTCGGTGCCGCGGCGGTGATGGTCCTCGTCGTACTGCTCCTTCGGGAGGTCGTCCCGATTCAGCGATGGTATCACCTGCTTGCCGTCGTCGCCGCCGGAGCACTCGTCTACGGGGCCGTCCTCCTGGCAGGAAGCCGAAAGCTCCGGGTAACCATCGAGGGGGTCGTTCGTGAGTCAGGCCTCGGGCCGTAAAAAAAAGGCTTTTACTCGGGGTCGCCGTGACTTTCGACGATGGACGACGGTGACGTCTGTGTGCTGTTGCCGACCCTGGAAGAAGCCGAAACCATCGGCGACGTCGTTCGGGGCTTTCGCGAGCAGGGGCTTTCGAACGTCCTCGTGGTCGACGGCGCCTCGACGGACGGGACCAGGGAGGCCGCCGCCGAGGCCGGTGCGCGCGTCATCACCCAGACGGGCCGGGGCAAAGGACAGGCCGTCCGTGAAGCACTCTCGTATATCGAGGCACCCTACGTCTTGATGGCCGACGGCGACGGTACCTACCGACCCGAGGACGCCGACGCGATGCTCGAACCGTTGTGCTCGGGGGCGGCCGAACACGTCATCGGGGATCGCTTTGCGAACATGGCCGAGGGCGCGATGGGTCGGCTGAACCGCGCCGGAAACGGGCTGATCAACCACACCTTCGCGTACGTCCACGGCCGCGATCTCGGCGACATACTGAGTGGCTATCGCGCCTTCACCCGCGAGTCCGCAGAACGGATGGCGCTCGCCCAGGACGGCTTCGGGATCGAGACCGAACTCGCGGTCGAGTGCATGCGCCGGGGCGTCTCGACGGCCGTGGTGCCGATCCGCTACGAACCACGGGCGGCCGACGC
The DNA here is from genome assembly GCF_000196895.1 of Halalkalicoccus jeotgali B3. NCBI lineage: Archaea > Methanobacteriati > Methanobacteriota > Halobacteria > Halobacteriales > Halalkalicoccaceae > Halalkalicoccus > Halalkalicoccus jeotgali. The sequence continues at coordinate 1,969,995 of NC_014297.1, read as the reverse complement.
TGAAACCAACCTCCGGCCCGTTCGCGACGGTGCGGTCATCCTGTTGACGTTGTATCGTCTTGCGCGTATGCACAACCCGATGTTCTACTTCGGCAGCGTCGGGATCGCGTCGATGCTCGTCGGCGTGACGGTCGCCTGTTGGGTCGCTTACGAGTGGTTCGTCCGGTCGGTCCCCCACGAGGTGCTCGCCCTGTTTGCGGCCTCCTCGTTTCTCTTCGGAATGCAACTCGTGATGTTCGGCCTCCTGTCGGACCTGATCGTGACGCTGCATCGCGAGCAGATGCGCCGGTTCGACCGGGAGTGATAACGGCTTTGAATCGCGGTCCCGATCCGGGGAACGTGACCGAGTACACCACCGTCTCGATCCCGAAGGAACTGGCCGAACGCGTCGAGGAGACCATCGAAGGCACGAGTTTCCAGTCCACGAGCGACCTCGTGCGATTCCTCCTCCGGAGCATCGTCATCCAACACCAGAAACGGGGCGAACTCACCGAGGCGGAGTTCGAGGAGATCACCGACCAGTTGCGGGATCTGGGCTACTTGAAGTGATCAGAGCGTCTCGACGGGCGGCTCGGCCGCGATGATCTCGAGTGGCTGGCGATCGCCGCGGCGCCCGAAGACCGCAAGCTGGTCGAGCTCCCAGGGGGGGACCGCGACGAACATCGTCGCGTGCAGGTCGTCAGTGAGTTCGACCCGCAACTCGCCCTGCGGGTGGGAGACGAACCGCCCCTCCGTCCGGCCGGCCGGCGTCGAGAAATCCATCCCGAAGACCGCGTTCACCGACCGTCCTGCGTCCGGATGATAGAAGTGCGTGAAAATCGGTGTTGCCGGCGGACACCTGAGGGGCGACTCGAATTCGCGTGCGGGGGTGGTCCCGAGGCCGGCGCTGAACGACTCGGGTTCGGCCTCCTCGGCGAACTCGAGCAGCGCCGTCGTCAATCCGCGGGTGATGTACGCCACACCGCATCGTACTCGCCCCACAAACATAACTATTCTGCCAATTATAGCGGAAGGAAGGTCCGAAGCGTCTTCGCGTAGAGGCCCGGGGAGTTCTGTCGGGAACCCGACAGGGCCGCCCGCAGCGCCGCCGGCGCGTCCTCGGTGAGGGGGTTGCCGTGGCCGACGAGGATCCGCTCGGGAAGGAATCCCCGCAGGGCCGTCGGCGGGAACAGTCGCCGGGCGGGGTGGACCCCGAGGCGCTCGCCCGGCGCGCGGAAGTACTCGGCAGTCCCGACGCTCTCGGGGACCACCAGCGTTCGGGCGTCGTCGTCGTACAGGCCGACCTCGGTCCAAACGGGCGTATCGAGGATCGAGAAGGCGCGATAGCCGCTGTCGGCGAGCGTCCCGTCGAACGTCTCGACCGGCGCGTCGATCTTGTGGCGGGCGCTTGCGAACGCCTCGGGAAGGTAGACCGAACTCCCGTGACGGTTCGCGATCGCGGCGGCGTCGCGGGTATGACGATCCAGCAGCACGACGACGCCTGCGAGTTCGCCCGCCTCCCCTATCCAGTCGTCTAGCTCGGGCGCGTCGACCGGATCGACCAGCCAGACCGCCCCATCCGAAACGAGCGCGTGGCTCGCACGCTGCATGTCCTCTTCGGGGTAGGCGATCCAGCTAAAGCCCCCGTCGAACTCGGCCACTCGACGTGCGTCCCTCGCCTCGCCGCCCTGTTTCATCGGCATGGACGTGGGTAGGGCCCCCAGCCCGATAAAACGCCTAGAATGGGTACTCGCGTTCCTCGCGCTGGATCGAGATCCACTTGGTCGTCGTCAGTTCCTCCTTGATCGCCTCGCCGTTGTACCGGCCGATCCCCGACGCCCCCACGCCGCCGAAGGGGATGTGGGGCTCGTCGTTGATCGGCTGGTCGTTGATGTGGATCATCCCCGTGTCCACGCGATCTGCGACCCGCTCTGCGCGCTCGCGATCCGTCGAGTGCACCGATCCGGACAGGCCGTACTCGGTGGCGTTCGCGAGTGAAATCGCCTCCTCGTCGTCCGCGAAGGGGATCACCGGCGCGACGGGGCCGAAGTGCTCGTTGCAGGCGGCGGCCATGTCGTTTTCGACCCCCGAGAGCACCGTCGGCTCCACTACCAGTCCGTCGAACTCGCCGCCGGCTTCGAGGGTCGCGCCCTCGTTCACTGTCTCCTCGATGTACTCGATCATCTGGTCGCGCTGACTCTCGTTGATGATCGGCCCGACGACGGTGTCCCCGTCTTTGGGATCGCCGACGGGAAGCGACTGTGCCTTGTCCGCGAGCGCCGCGACGTAGTCGTCGTACAGCGACTCGTGGACGAGATGGCGGTTGATCGAGATGCAGACCTGCCCCTGATGGACGAAGCTGCCGAAGGCACCGGCGTTCACGGCTTGATCGAGATCCGCGTCCTCGAGGACGATATGGGCGTTGTTACCACCGAGCTCCATCGCAGGCATCGAGAGGGCTTCTGCGGCCTGGCTCGCGACGCCCCGCCCGACCGGCGTCGAACCGGTAAAGGCGATCACCCGCGGGATCTCGTGGCCCGCGACGCGATCCCCGATCTCCGACCCTCGGCCGGGAACGACGTTGAGTAGCCCCTCGGGAAGACCGGCCTCCTCGAAGATCCGCGCGAGCGCCAGCCCGCCCGTGACCGGGGTGTCCGAAGCGGGTTTGAGCACGACCGCGTTACCGAGCGCCAGCGCCGGCGCGACCGCGCGCATCGAGAGGTGGAACGGGAAGTTCCAGGGCGAGATCACGCCGACGACGCCGACCGGTTCGCGCTTGACGACGTTCTCCTTGCCGGGGATCGTCGAGCGGTCGTGCTGGCCCGCCGAATCGAAGGGAAAGCCGGCTGCGACCTCCATCATCCCCGTGGCGATGTCGAGTTCGATCTCGGCTTTCAGGCGCGTGCCGCCGGCCTCGCGGGCCAGCAGCTCGACCAGTTCCTCGTGGCGCTCCTCGATGACGCCGATCGCCTCCTGAATCACCTCCGCGCGGCGCTGTGGCTGAATCTGCTCCCACTCTCTTTGGGCGTTCGCTGCGACTTCGTAGGCCTCGTCGACGGTGTCCTCGGTCGCCTTCGACACCGACGCGATCCCCTCGCGTTCGTAGGGGTCCTCGATTGTGAAACGCTCCGCCGTCGTTTTCCACTCGCCGTCCAGATAGAGCGATTCCCACCCGTCGCCGCCCAGTCGCGGTAGTTCGGGCATGGTAGGAAGGCGGGCCGCGAGCCTCAAGAGTACCCGGCCGCCCCTCGGGCTTGCCGCCTCACGACTTATGATGGTCCGCGAGTATTCCCGTCCATGCTCGATTCTCTGTCCCACCTCGCGCTCGAAGTCAAGTACCTCGACCGCGCCTGCGACTTCTACACGACGTATCTCGACCTCCCAGTCGAACGTGAGGACGAGCGGGAACTCGTCTTCCGGGTCGGCGGAACCGATCTGATACTGCGCCGGCCCACGAGCGTCCCACGGGGTGGACTCCACACCCACTACGCGTTTTCGACATCACCCGAGGAGTACGACGACTGGTTGGCGCGACTCGAAGAGCTCGATCCCGACGAGCACACGTTCGGTAGCTCGCGCTCGCTGTACATCGACGACCCCGACGACCACTGCGTCGAGATCGGGGAGGTCGATGACTCGGGAACGGGTCTCACGGGGATCTTCGAGGTCGTCCTCGAAGTCGCGGACCTCGACCGCGCCGAGGCGTTCTACACCGACCTCGGCTTCGAACTCACCGACCGGGGAAGCGACCGCCGCCGAGTCCGGCTGGTGGGCCCGATGGATCTCGAACTCTGGGAGCCCCAACTCGGTCTCGCGGATGCCCACGGCGGCGCCCACGTCGACCTGGGGTTCGACGCCGCGGACCCCGAGAGGGCCGTCGATCCCGTCCGAGACCGAGTCTGTGCGGTCGAATCGCTCGCCAACGGCGTCCGTATTCTCGACCCCGATGGCCACTATCTGACCGTCCGGTAGAGAGGTGCCCGGTTCGTTCGGGTTCCCGTATTCGACCGCCGAGGCCCTTCACCGATAGCTGCAGACCTGACGAGTTCTTCGGAGACACGTTTTCCGAGCGATAAAACGTGATTCAGAGGCGATCCGTATCGACGCTCACCCCGTCGGGGGTGACGAGGAGGAACTCCCGGAAGTGAACGAGATCGCCACCCGACTCGCTGATCTCGCGAGCGAATCCACTCGCGAGCTCGTTCAACTCGCCCTCGACCGCGAGCACGAGCACTTCGCCGCGTTCGGTGGCGGCGATCCACTCCTCGGGGGGTGTGGACCCGTCGAGGACGCCGAGCGTGATCCGCGTGTCGTTCTCCCCGTCCTCCTCGTCGATGTGCTCCTCGACCGAGCGGAGGTCGAGGTTGAAATCGGCCATACGCGGGAGTCGTCCCCGCCCGCAAAAAACCTAGCGTCGTCGGCCGTCTCAGTCCTTGTACTCCCGGCGGAACCCACGGAACTCCGCGCGGTGGGCCTCCTCGTCGCTGAGCAGTTCGACCGCCAGATCCTCGGTCACGGGGTCGTCTGCCTCCTCGGCGGCGTTGATCAGCGAGCGATACGTCGAGATGGCGTCGTCCTCGGCCGCGATCACGCCGTCGATCACGCTGAGGATGTCCGTGCTGTTCTCCGGGGGCTGAAGGCCCTCTTGGGCCGCCTCGAAGTCGAAGGAAGCCGGCGGGCGCGCGTCGAGCTGTTTGAGACGCTGACCGAGCATTCGGGCGTGGTTCAGCTCCTCGTCGACGTCCAGATCGAGGCTCTCCTTGATCCCCTCGGCGTGGACGCCATCGAGGACGATCGAGTTCGTCAGGTAGTTCATCACCGTTTCGAGTTCGTCGTTGTACGCCTCCCGCAGGAGGTCGATGACCTGATCGCTCGTCATACGCTCGCCTTTCGAGTGCCAGTCCCTTCAGTGTGTACGGTGTCCGCGCCCGCCCGACCGTCCTCACACTCGTCCAGTTCTCGGCGCGCGCCACGACCGCGATAGTACGTTTCCACAGAACAGTCGTGGAAATATGACTGTCGTCGACCGTCCTCGGAGTTCGGATCTCGATACGGTATCGAGATGACTAATGGGATTAAGGTCATTATACGGCGTTGTCGTCCTGCGATTTTGGCGAACGTGACGACCGAACGACCCGTGTCGAGGACGGCGGCTCGTCGCTCCAGCGGTGGGTTTATATACTGGTGGCACCCTGGACCCGAGTACCATGTCCGACAACACCATGGGCGCCTCCGACACCAGTCGGGGGGGTCGAGTTCTTCCAGGGCACGTTAGCTTCCAGTGACGAGATCGAGACGGTTCGGATCTTCGACACTACACTGCGTGACGGCGAGCAGACACCGCGAACGTCCTTCAGTTACGACGACAAGCGTGAAATAGCGGCGGTGCTGGACGAGATGGGGACCCACGTCATCGAGGCGGGGTTCCCGGTCAACAGCGACGCCGAATTCGAGGCGGTCAGCGACATCGCCGCCTCGACGACCTCGACGGTCTGTGGGCTGGCCCGGGTCGTCGAGAAGGACGTCGAGAGTGCGATCGACTCGGGCGTGGGCATGATCCACGTCTTCGTCTCGACGAGCGACGTCCAGATCGAGGACTCGATGCACGCCACCCGCGAGGACGTCAAGGAGCGGGCGGTCGAGTCCATCCAGCGAGTGAACGACGCGGGCGTCGAGGTGATGTTCTCGCCGATGGACGCCACGCGCACGGACAGCGAGTTCCTGACCGAGATCCTCGAGGCCGTCGACGAGGTCGGCGTCGACTGGATCAACATCCCCGACACCTGCGGGGTCGCCACCCCCAGTCGGATGGGTGCGCTGGTGAAGCTGGTCCGCGAGCACACCGACGCGCGGGTCGACGTTCACGCCCACGACGACTTCGGGATGGCGAGTGCAAACGCCATCGCCGGCTTCGAGGCCGGTGCCGAGCAGGCCCAGGTGAGCGTCAACGGGATCGGCGAGCGCGCGGGCAACGCCGCCTACGAGGAGGTCGTGATGGCCGCGGAATCCATCTACGGTGTCGACACCGGCATCGACACGACCCGTATCACCGAGCTGTCGCGCCTGATCGAGGACAAAAGCGACGTCCCGGTCCCGGCAAACAAGCCGATCGTCGGAGCCAACGCCTTCAGCCACGAGAGCGGCATCCACGCCGCTGGCGTCATCGAGAACAGCGATACGTTCGAGCCGGGGATCATGACCCCCGAGATGGTCGGCGCGAAGCGCGAACTCGTGTTGGGCAAACACACCGGGACCCACTCGGTACGGGAGTTCCTGACCGAGGCCGGCTTCGACCCGACCGAAAGCGAGGTCCGCGAGATCACCCGACGGGTGAAGGACTACGGCGCGGAGAAGAACCGCGTTACACGCTCGGACGTCGAGCGCTTCGCCCGCGAGATCGACGTCTCGCGCTACGAGGAGGTCAGGGCGTAGATGGGACGGAGTTCGCCCGCCGGCGAGCAACGCCGAGGCAACGCTCGCCTGACCCGCAAGGGTTATTATCTCCGCCTGCCGACTCGGCAGGTAGATGCAGACGACCACCGCTCTCGGACCCGCAGTTTCCGACAGCGACGCGGTCGTGGCGCGCGAGCTCATTATTGTAGGGGTCTAGCCCCTACACTACCCCTTTCCTTGACCCGACCGCACCACACAACCAGCCAGCACTCGCGCCACCCAATGCACTCAACAACCCGCCGCTGTCGACCGCCGTATCGCCCACGAACCACCCACGCGTATCGCGCCAATCGAGCCGATGAGTGAACAACCACCCGCCACGTTCGATCGAGAGGCGACCGACGGGGCCGAAACGGCCGGATCGACGCCAGTGACCACCGGCGCGACGTCGGTGATCCGCGCACTCGAAGGCGCAGGCGTCGAGACCTGTTTCGGGGTCCAAGGCGGGGCGATCATGCCCGTCTACGACGCGCTCTATGATTCATCGATCCGCCACGTCACGATGGCCCACGAACAGGGTGCGGCCCACGCCGCCGACGCCTACGGGATCGTTTCGGGCGATCCGGGCGTGTGTCTCGCGACCTCGGGCCCGGGCGCGACCAACCTCGTGACCGGACTCGCCGACGCCTCGATGGACTCGGACCCGGTGATCGCGCTTACGGGACAGGTCCCGACCGCGTTCGTCGGCAACGACGCCTTCCAGGAGACGGACACGACTGGTCTGACCGCCCCCATCACGAAGACGAACTACTTCGCGACCGATTCGGACAGCGTCGGCGACACCGTCGGCGAGGCGTTTGCGGTCTCCGGTACCGGCCGACCCGGTCCCACGGTCGTCGACCTGCCGAAGGACGTGACCAACGGCCAGACGGAGCGGCAACCGGGCGCACCCCGGACGCCGAGCACGTACGACCCGCAGACGGAAGCCGACGAGGCGGCCGTCGAGCGGGCAGCTCGAACCCTCGAACGCGCCGAAAAGCCCGTCATCCTGGCGGGTGGCGGCGTGATCAAGGGCGACGCGAGCGACGCTCTCAGGGATTTTGCCACCGAGTACGGCATCCCGGTCGTGACGACGATGCCCGCGCTGGGTGCGTTCCCCGAGGACCACGAACTGGCGATGGAGATGGCCGGAATGCACGGCACCGGCTATGCGAACATGGCGATCACACACTGTGACGTGATGCTCGCGGTCGGCTGTCGGTTCGACGACCGCCTCACGGGTGGCGTCGAGACGTTCGCACCCGACGCCGAGATCCTCCACGCCGACATCGACCCCGCGGAGGTCTCGAAGAACATCGAGGCCGACGTCGCGCTGATCGGGGACGCCGGGACCGTGCTCGAACAGCTCGACAGCGAGATGGATCGCACACCCGACATCCCCGAGTGGCAAGAGCAGTGTCAAACGTGGAAGGCCGAGTACCCGATGGACTACGCCGCACCCGAGGACCGGCCGATCCGACCGGAGTTCGTCGTCGAGGCGCTCGACGAGGCCACGCCCGAGGACGCGATCGTGACGACCGGCGTGGGCCAACACCAGATGTGGGCGTGTCAGTACTGGACCTATCGCCACCCGCGGACGTGGGTCTCTTCGCACGGTCTGGGGACGATGGGCTACGGACTGCCCGCCGCGATCGGCGCGAAGGTGGCCGAACCCGACAAGCAGGTCGTCTGTTTCGAGGGCGACGGCTCCTTTTTGATGACGTGTCAGGAACTCGCCGTCGCGGTGCGGGAGAACCTCGACATCACCGTCGCGGTGTTGAACAACGCCGCGGTCGGGATGGTCCGTCAGTGGCAGGACGCCTTCTTCGAGGGGCGCCACTCGGCCTCGCAGTACCCGTGGGTGCCCGCGTTCGATAAGCTCGCCGAGGCCTTCGGCGCGCAGGGCTTTGCGGTCCACGAGTACGACGAGGTCGCAGACACCGTCGAGGCCGCGCTGGCGTACGACGGCCCGTCAGTGATCGACTTCCACATTGACCCCGGCGCGAACGTCTACCCGATGGTTCCGAGCGGCGGGGACAACGGGCAGTTCGCCCTCTCGGAGGATCAGCTATGAGCGAGCAAGGGCCACAACAGGTCAACCGGTTGCAGGGGCCCGCTCCCGAGGACCGACCCCGGCCGTCGGGACGGCGCAACAGCCAGGGGATCCGGATCGACCCGGAGGTCGAGGCCGAACCCGTTCCGAGACGAACGGTCATCTCGGCGCTGGTCGAGAACGAACCCGGCGTGCTCGCAAAAGCCTCGGGGCTGGTTTCGCGCCGGCAGTTCAACATCGAGAGTCTCACGGTGGGAACGACGACCAACCCCGAAACCTCCCGGATCACGCTCGTTATCGAGGAGCCCGAACCGGGGATCCGGCAGGTCGAAAAACAGCTCGAAAAGCTGTTGCCCGTGATCTCGGTCCAGGAGCTCGGCGAGAACGCGATCCAGCGCGAGCTGGTGATCGTGAAGGTCCACGGCGACGAGCCCGATAAAGTCCAGGCGGTGACGGAGATGTACGACGGGACCGTGCTCGACGCCGGACCCAAAACGATCTCGATCGAGATCACCGGCGACGAGAACAAGATCGACGACGCAATCGACGCCTTCCAGCAGTTCGGGATCCGCGAGCTGGCCCGGACGGGCCAGACCGCGATCGCCCGGGGCGACGTCTGGACGACGGACGTCGAGGAGGAACGGTACGAACGAATGCACGAAAGCTGGCAGACAACGACAAACAATGACTGAGGAAGCCACAATCTACTACGACGAGGACGCACAGCGCAGCCAGATCGAGGACAAGACCGTCGCGGTACTCGGCTACGGCAGCCAGGGCCACGCTCACGCACAGAACCTCGCCGACAGCGGGATCGACGTCCGGGTCGGGCTGAAGGAGGGGTCGGCCTCCCGGGAGGCCGCCCGCGAGGACGGACTGGAGGTCGGAACCCCCAAAGAAGTCGCCGCCGGGGCCGACATCGTGAGCGTGCTGGTGCCCGATACGATCCAGCCGACGGTCTACGAGCAGATCGAGGAGGAACTCGAACCCGGCAACACCCTGCAGTTCGCCCACGGATTCAACATCCACTACAACCAGATTAATCCTCCAGAAGACGTCGACGTGACGATGATCGCGCCCAAGACGCCCGGGCATCTCCTCAGGAGGAACTACGAGAACGACCAGGGCACGCCCGCCCTGCTCGCGATCTACCAGGACGCGACCGGCGAGGCAAAAGAGGAGGCCCTCGCGTACGGCCAGGCGATCGGCTGTACCCGCGCGGGCGTCGTCGAGACCACCTTCAGGGAGGAAACCGAGACGGACCTCTTCGGCGAGCAGGCGGTACTCTGTGGCGGGATCGCGAGCCTGATCAAGCAGGGCTACGAGACGCTGGTGGACGCGGGCTACAGCCCGCAGATGGCCTACTTCGAGTGTCTCAACGAGATGAAGCTGATCGTCGACCTGATGTACGAGGACGGGCTCGGCGGGATGTGGGACTCCGTCTCCGATACGGCGGAGTACGGCGGCCTGACGCAGGGTGACGTGGTCATCGACGAGCACGCCCGCGAGAACATGGAGGAGGTACTCGAAGCCGTTCAGGACGGCACGTTCGCCCGCGAGTGGATCGCGGAGAACCAGGCCGGCCGGCCGAGCTACACCCAGCTTCGCCAGGCCGAGAAGAACCACGAGATCGAGGCGGTCGGCGCGGAATTGCGAGCGCTGTTCGCGTGGGCCGACGAGGAAACCGAGGACGAACAGGAGAAAGTGACCGCGGATGACTGACGACACCGACACCAACGCACAGTGGATGAAAGACATCGACCACACCCACCCCTACGACGACACGAGCGCGGGCGCGCTGTTCGCTCGCGGGCCGGTCGTGGTGGCTGACGGGGGGAGGAGGGATGCCGAGGGTAAAGACCGGATGAAGGACGTCGATCACACCCCGCCGCACGACGACGAGGGCGCGAAACGCGTCTTCGAACGCGGCGAGGAGTACGACGGGGACGTAGTAGAGGAAGAATGAGTCAGGGAACCCTCTACGACAAGGTCTGGGACAACCACGCTGTCACGGAACTGCCCACGGGCCAGACCCAGCTGTTCGTGGGCCTGCACCTCATCCACGAGGTAACCAGCCCGCAGGCCTTCGGGATGTTGCGCGAGCGCGACCTCGAAGTCGCGTACCCCGAGCGCACGCACGCGACCGTGGATCACATCGTTCCCACCGCCGACCAGTCGCGGCCCTACGGCGATGACGCCGCAGAAGAGATGATGCGCGAACTCGAGGAGAACGTCCGCGAGGCGGGCATCGAGTTCGACCACCCCGATACCGGCGACCAGGGGATCGTCCACGTCATCGGCCCCGAGCAGGGGATCACCCAACCGGGGATGACGATCGTCTGTGGCGATTCACACACCTCGACGCACGGAGCCTTCGGCGCGCTCGCCTTCGGCATCGGGACCTCCCAGATCCGGGACGTGCTCGCGACCGGCACCGTCGCAATGGAGAAACAGAAGGTGCGCAAGATCGAGGTCACCGGCGAACTCGGCGACGGCGTCGAGGCCAAGGACATAATCTTAGAGATAATCAGGAGACTAGGGACCGAGGGCGGCGTCGGCTACGTCTACGAGTACGCCGGCGAGGCCATCGAGTCGCTGGGGATGGAGGGTCGCATGTCGATCTGTAACATGTCGATCGAGGGCGGGGCGCGTGCGGGCTACGTCAACCCCGACGAGACCACCTACGAGTGGCTCGCCGAGACCGACGCCTTCGAGAACGACCCCGAGAAGTTCGAGCGGCTCAAACCGTACTGGGAATCCGTTCGGTCGGACCCGGACGCCGAATACGACGACGTCGTCACCATCGACGGCTCCTCGTTGGAGCCGGTCGTCACGTGGGGAACGACGCCGGGACAGGGCGTTGGCATTACCCAGCCAATCCCGCACCCCGACGACCTTCCCGAAGACAAGCAGGACACCGCACGACGGGCACAGGAACACATGCGCGTCGAGCCCGGCGACACGATGGAGGGATATCCCATCGACGTCGCCTTTTTGGGCTCGTGTACGAACGCCCGACTGCCCGACCTGCGCCGCGCGGCCGAACTCGTCGAGGGCCGCGAGGTCCCCGCGGACGTCCGCGCGCTCGTCGTCCCCGGCAGCCAGCGCGTCCAGCGTACCGCCGAGGAGGAGGGGTTGAAGGACGTCTTCGAGGCCGCCGGCTTCGAGTGGCGAAACGCCGGCTGTTCGATGTGTCTGGGCATGAACGAGGACCAGTTGGAGGGCGATCAGGCGTGTGCGTCCTCGTCGAACCGCAACTTCGTCGGCCGCCAAGGGAGCAAGGACGGCCGCACGGTGTTGATGAACCCCCGGATGGTCGCCGCGGCGGCCGTCACCGGCGAGGTAACGGACGTGCGGGAACTGGAGGAGGTGGCTCGCGTATGAGCCGCGAGGACGACCGAAGGGAGTCCTCGGAAGACGCGAGCGGCGACGCCGTGAGCCGCGCCGACGACGGCCCCGCCGAGATCGTCGACAGCGTCTCGGGGACGGGTATTCCCGTTCGCGGCAACGACATCGACACCGACCAGATCATCCCGGCGCGCTTCATGAAGGTCGTCACCTTCGACGGGCTGGGCGAGTTCGCCTTCTTCGATCAGCGCTTCGATAGCGAGGACAACGAAAAGGAGCACCCCTTCAACGAAGGGCAGTATCAGGGGGCAAACGTCCTCGTCGTGAACTCGAACTTCGGCTGTGGCTCCTCGCGCGAGCACGCCCCACAGGCGCTCCAGCGCTGGGGGATCGACGCCATCGTCGGCGAGTCCTTCGCGGAGATCTTCGCGGGCAACTGCCTCGCGCTCGGCATTCCGACCGTTACCGCGAGCACCGAGGAGATCGGCGCGTTGCAGGCGTACGTCGAGGAGAACCCCGATACCGAGATCAGCGTCGACGTCGATCGCGAACTCGTCACGTACGGGAGCGGCGACGAGGAGACAGCCATCAACGGCGACGTCGCCGCCGCCCAGCACAAAGCGCTTGTCGAGGGCGTCTGGGACACCACGGCGCTGATGAAGGCGAACGCGAACGCGGTGCGCGAAACGGCCGACTCCCTGCCGTACATGCAAAGCGATGACTGAGGAGATCGCCGTCATTCCCGGCGACGGCATCGGAACGGAAGTGACGCCGGCCGCAGTCGAGGTGCTCGAAGCCGTCGGCGAGTTCGAGTTCGTCCAGGCCGAGGCGGGCGATGCCGTGAAGGACGAAACCGGCGAGGCCCTGCCCGAGGCAACCTACGAGCTCGCGGCTTCGGCCGACGCCACCCTCTTCGGCGCGGCGGGCGAGACCGCCGCGGACGTGATCATCCCGCTTCGCGAGGCGGTCGGGTCGTTCGTCAACGTCCGGCCCGCCCGCGCGTACCCCGGTGTCGACGCGCTTCGCCCCGAGACGGATATCGTCTTCCTTCGGGAGAACACCGAGGGCGTCTACGCGGGCCACGAGAGCAGATTGAGCGACGACCTCTCGACGCTCACCCGCGTGGTGACGAGTTCCGCGTCCGAACGGCTCGCGGAGTTCGCCTGCGAGTTCGTCGAGGGTGACGAGTACGACGAGTTCACCGTCGCCCACAAGGCCAACGTCATGCGCGAGACCGACGGCCGGTTTCGCGAGACCGTACTGGGGGTCGCCGACGAGCGCGGCGTCGAGGCCGACGAGGTGTTGATGGACGCCTTTGCGACCCACGTCTGTCTCGACCCCGAGAAGTTCGACGTCGTCGTCTGTCCGAACCTCGCTGGCGACGTGCTTTCGGATCTCGCTGCCGGACTTGTCGGCGGGCTCGGCTTGCTGCCGAGCGCGAACATCGGGACGGAAAACGCGCTGTTCGAGCCGGTCCACGGGACCGCTCCCGACATCGCGGGCGAAGGGGTCGCCAACCCGACGGCGGCGATCCTCTCGGCGGCGATGTTGCTCGACCATCTCGGGTACACCGAAGAGAGCGCGCGAGTCGACGAGGCCGTGACGAGCGTCCTCGAAGACGGACCGCGAACAGCGGACCTCGGTGGCGAAGCGAGCACCGAGGACGTCACGAGCGCGGTGATCGACCGGCTGTAATCACACCCGTTTTCCACCGAGGTCGTCCGCAGCGACCATCGCGTCGCGGACGTCATCCGCGGTAACGTCGAACGCGTTGTGAATCGTCTCCTCGTCGGCGAGCGCCGCCTCTGCAACCCGGTCGAGATCGCCCGTCGATTGCTCCTCGACGCCGAGTTCTTCGAGGGTGACGGGAAGGTCGAGTTCGACCGAGAAATCGATCACGTCGTCGATGAAGGCATCGTCACGCCCTTCGAGCACCAGCTGGGTGATGATCCCGAAGTTCACCTTCTCACCGTGGGTCGCGTGATGGGTCGCCTCCAGTTGCGTGAGACCGTTGTGAACGGAGTGGGCCGCCGCGATCCCGCCGTTTTCGAAGCCCAGTCCACTGAGAAGGGTGTTCGCCTCGGTGACGGCCTCGACGCTTTCGGTGACGATCCCCGCCTCGACCGCCTCGACCGCCGACGCGCCGTGATCGCGCAGTAGCTCATAACAGAGCTTCGAGAGCCGATGGGCGGCGTGTGTCGGTCCGTCACCGAAGAAGTTCTCCCCGTTGGCTCTGTGGACGGCGTCGGCTTCGAACCACGTCGCCATCGCGTCGGAGATCCCGGACCGGAAGAACCGGGCGGGGGCACCGACGATCACCGACGTATCGGCGAGCACGAGATCCGGGTGATCGTCGTAGAACCAGTAGCGTTCGAACTCCCCGTCTTCGCTGTAGATCACCGACAGGCTCGACGTCGGCGCGTCGGTCGAGGCGATCGTCGGCATCGAGATCATCGCCCCGCCCGCGTTCTCCCGGACGGCTTTTGCGGTGTCGAGGGCCTTCCCGCCGCCAGCGCCGATGATCGCCTCCGCACCGAGATCCTCGGCCATCTCCGTGATGCGGTCGATCTCGACCTCGGAGCTCTCCCGGCCGAACTCCTCTATCGCCGTCTCGACGCCGTTTCCTTCGAGGCTCGCTTCGGCGTCGTCCCCGACGATCTCGAGGACGTCGCTATCGCCGATCACTAGTGCGGACTCCGCGAGCGCCGCTACCCGTTCGCCGAGCTGGTCGGTCGCGTTACGCCCCTGTACATATGCCGCCGGCGATTCGAACGTCCGGATCATAGCCGTTGTACTGTCGCGGTCGATCCAGTTATACCTATACCGTGGTCGGCACCCACGCGAGATCGTCTCACGTATCGCAGTCCCGGACGGCGAACACCGAGGCCGTGACCGGTGTGGTCGTCGAAGCGTGCTGCGGGTCGTCGACCGTCCGAGGGCCCGCGGGTTATCGTTCGAGCGATTCGAGTCGGTCGAATCGCTCGTTTCTCCCGTCGTTTTTTGCCGTTTCGTCCCGTTCCCCTTCGAACTCGTCCTCGTCCCTGCGGTCGGGGAGCGGGCGGACCCGCCCGTCGAATCCCTCTAGTGCGTCCCGAACGCGCATGATACCCCAGAGGCCGCCTTCGAGGTAGTAGTTGGTCTTTCGCTCCTGGGAGACGTAGTCGCCGATCCCGTTGGCCCGGTCGGCGGGCTGGCTCACACGCAGCGTCACCGGGTCGTCCGTGTACGCCTCCAATATCGGCGTGTTCGGATTGCCGTGGACCTCGGAGCTGTAGACTTGTGCTGGCACTCGTCGGAATCCCGCCCACGGTGCTCGTCTCCTTGGTCTGTCGATCTGTCGTAACTCCTGTTCGACACGACACGGTAGTGACGGGTCCGGTACTGGTAGACACACAACACATATGATAAGATATAAATGTCGTTCGACCGATAAACGGTTTTCCGAAGGCGAGGACTACCACGCAAATACAAAAAATAGCATATAATAACTAATCCGATATCTATATCGAGATCGCCTACGGAACCGTTTCTAGACGGCGTACGCTGTATTATAGATCAACACTTTTTTTGAGGATAGTGGGACGTCTCCATACAGGGAAACGACTGTAAGCGAGCCGTACCGTCCCTCGGTGCGTGATAACCGCCACCTACTTCCAGTGGGTCGACCGATACCTTCCGGCCGTTCGCTACGATCGTGTCTCCCCGTTGGAACGACAAACGAACTGACGGTCGGAGTACGACGTCACCGCCGCTGCGGGCCGGTAGCGCTCACGGTACGGGGTCGATCCCGTCCGTCGTCTCCTCGCCGTTGGTTTCGATGCGGAATCGTAGGTCCTTGCCGCTGAGTGCGATACGGAACCGTTCGAGCGAGGCGTCATCGAGCAGCAGGTCGTCGGTGGTCGTCCCCGAATCCTCCGAGCGGATCCGGGCCTCGAACCCGTTGGGACCGATCTGAAGCGCGATGTCGCCGCCCGTCGTTCGGAACCGCCGTCGCTGTTGGTTTCCCTCCGCGAGCGTCACCGACTCCTCGAGCAATCCGAGGTCGACGAGGTCGTTGACCCGGCGGTAGATCGTCGTTCGGGAGACCTCACAGACCTCGAGGAGGTCCTCGATGGCCACCGGCTCGTCGCTGGCTTCGGTGAGGATCGTGCGTGCAGATGGGTTGCCGAGCGTATCGAGCAGCGCTGAGCAGTCCGTCGAGATCACGGCGTACGTCGTCGATTCGTCCGGGTCGTCTGTGGCGTCGTTTCGGATCATGGTCGTTACCCTGTCGGCGGGGCGTCCGGACGCCCCGTCCCGTTGATGGTATGTCACGTCGACACACGACTATGATCGGCCTGCCGGGAAGTAATGAGGTAACTAGGGTCGTACCCGATCCGTTTGACCGGCCTAACCGACGGTTTCACGCACTCGACGTGGCAACTCGAGTGAACATCCGGCTGGCCGGATCGGGCGCGACCGGCTCCCGATAAACCGCCCGTTTACTCGGTTCGCCTTTGCGGTCGTGGACGTCGGTTCGGGAATCCCGCCTATAACAATGGTCGATCCGTGCCGAACCCGTTCAGAGCTCTGATTACAGCGTATGAGTACACTCAGTGTCGGATGCACCACGCCTCGCAGGCGGCACCTCTGGCCGCGCGGGGACGATACGTCGGAATATTGGTCGGACAGCGACGGGAACGACCCGCAGAACC
This sequence comes from Halalkalicoccus jeotgali B3, assembly GCF_000196895.1. Taxonomy (NCBI): domain Archaea; kingdom Methanobacteriati; phylum Methanobacteriota; class Halobacteria; order Halobacteriales; family Halalkalicoccaceae; genus Halalkalicoccus; species Halalkalicoccus jeotgali. Next base: position 1,953,489 of record NC_014297.1, on the reverse strand, counting down.
CCGTTTCGGGGGTGATCGGATGAGCATCGAAATCCGGGAGGTCGCTGACCCGGCGGAGTGGAACGGCTACGTCGAGCGCTCGCCACAGGGGACGGTCTTTCACCGCGCGGAGTGTCTCTCGGTGCTGGCCGATCACGCCGGCGGCCGGGCGCACCTGCTCGCCGGCTACAAGGGCCACGAACCCGTCGGGATCTTCCCGGTGACGGTACTGTCGAAGGCCCGCATCACGACGGCGTTCTCGCCGCCGCCGGGCTACCTCGTGCCGTATCTCGGCCCGGTGCTCCTCTCGAACGGAAACCTGAAACAGCGCAAGGCCGAGAAACGCCACCATCGCTTCGTCGAGGGCTGTCTCTCGTGGATCGAAGACCGCTACGCCCCTCGATACACCCACGTCCGGACCGCCTGTGACTACGCGGACGTACGCCCACTCGCCTGGAACGGGTTCGACGTCACCCCCCAACACACCTACGCGGTCGAACTGGGCGACGACGAGGAGGAACTGCTGATGCGCTTTAGCAGCGACGCGCGGAGCAACGTCCGCAACGCAGACGAGGCCGCCTACGACATCGAGGTCGGCGGGCGCACGGAAATCGAGCGGATCGTCGACCAGCTCGATCGGCGCTACGACGAGCAAGACGAGTCCTACCTCCTCGAAGCGTCGGTCGTGACCGACCTCCACGAGCGCCTCGGGACCGACCACGTCAAACCCTACGTCTGTCGGGTCGGCGGCGAGTTCGTCGGCGGGATGATCGCACTCGCGGACGATCGGCGGGTGTACCGCTGGCAGGGCGGCGCGAAATCGACCGGCGACCTGCCGGTCAACGACCTGATCGACTGGCGGATCATGCGCGACGCGATCGCCGACGGCCGCCGGGAGTACGACCTCGTCGGGGCCGACACGGCGCGTCTGAACGGGTACAAGGCGAAGTTCAATCCGCGGCTCTGTACCTACTACAGCACCGAACGCGGGAGTCGCCCGATGCGGATGATGGCCGGGATCTACAAGCAGTTCCGGTAGCACGACCCTATCCGACTGGTAGTTCTCCACTACTGGTCGTACAGCCAACATAACAAGCGGTAGACGAGCTGTCGTGTCCGACGAGATGTCAGTCGAATCACTCACACGGGACCGATCGATCGAGACACACGAACTCCCCGTCCGGGCCGGAGAACGGTTGTCGGCGTTCGTCCGCTCCGAACGCCGGCTGGAAAAAGAGGAGGTCTTCGATCTCCTCTACAACCCGCGTCGGCGCGCCACGCTGCGACTGGTGGCTCAGCGCAGTCGTCCCCTCACGATGGAGGACCTCGTCGACCGGATCGCCGCGGCGGAAAACGACGTCCCGGTCGATAAACTGGAGCGCCAACAGCGCCGGCGCGTTCACGTCTCGCTGTACCAGACGCACCTCCCGTTGCTCGACGAGGTCGGCGCGATCGAGTACGACCGGGAGCGAACGGAGATCACGCCGGGAGCGTGTCTGGCCGAACTCCTGCCGTACCTCGACGTCGCCGACGCGACGCGAAGTGCCTGGCGGACGTACTACCGACGGCTGCTGCTGGGCTACGCCGTTTTTGGCGCGATCGTCCTCGTGGGCGCGTCGAGTTCGCTCCCGCTTGCGACGCTGGCGCTCTCGGCGACCGCGCTGTTTCTGGTGCTTGCGTGTCTTCACGGGCTCGACTGATCCGGATTCGATCCGCCGTATCGGGCCCGAGTCGCGATAAGCGACGGATAACAAGGCCGGTTCTCGGCGACTTCCCGACGATGGCCTCGGAGAGAGCGGAGGGACGCGTGGCGCTGACCGACCCCCGGAGCGATCGGGAGCGAAAGACCGAGATAACGCTCGCGGTCGGGTACGCCGCGCTGGCCGTCGCGGTCGTCCTCGCGCGTCGGAACCCGGCGACCGGCCACGAGGTGTCGATCTACGCGGCGACCCCGACCGGCGTCTGGGTCGGGCTGGGCCTCGCGTTGATGCTCGCGCTGGCGGTGGCGCTGTTCGCTCGCGCGGCGTGGCTTCGCTCGCTCGCGATCGCCCTCGCTTTACTGAGTGGTGTCGTCTTCGTTTCGCTGCCGGTGATTCGGGGGTATCTCTTCTACGGACTGTACGACTCGCTAACACATCTCGGATGGGCCAACGACATCGCGAGTGGCGCGCTCGAACCGACCGGGCTGATGTATCCTGGGATCCACCTCGTCTCGCTGTTCATCGCCACGGTCACGGGGTTCGAGACGTCGACGGCGATGTTGCTGATGGTCGTCTGTATGCTCGCGGTGTTTTTCGTGTTCGTTCCGCTGTGCGTGCGCGCGATCGTTCCGGGACGCCCGGCGCTCGCGGTGGGTGCGTTCTCGGCGCTGTTGTTGTTGCCGATCACCCAGATGAGCACCCATATGAACGCACACACCATGTCACAGGCGATCCTCTTTTCGACACTGCTAGTCTTCTTGCTCGTGCGGTTTCTCGCGACGCCGCGGGACAGCCCGGCGCTTCGCCCGCTGTCGATCCTGCTGGCGCTTGTCGCGGCGGTGACCGTCGTGTTTCACCCGCAACTGGCAATCCACCTGCTGGTCGCGCTCGTTGGGATCTGTAGCTTCCAGTTTCTCTATCGGGTCGTCACCTCCGACCGGCCGCTGCACACCTACCCGACGGTCTACAGCCACACGGTGTTCTTGCTCGGCGTGTTCGTCCTCTGGTCGGCCAACCACGACCTCTTTTCCGGGATCGCCACGCAGGCGATCACCTCGGCGATCGCGTTCGTGCTCGGGGAGGGAACCCAACAGGCCGGCGCGTCGATCGCCTCCCAGGGGTCCTCGCTGCTCGCCATCGGCGGGAGCATCGGCCTCGTCTTCTTCAAACTCTTTTTCGTGAGTCTGGTCTTCTGTTTTCTCAGTCTGGGCGTCTTCCTCGCGACGTTCAGTTCGTGGGGTCGGCGCACCGGGTTCACATCGACGCAGATCCAATACCTCTCGGCGGGTCTCGGGGCGCTCTTTCCGGTGTTCGTTTTCTACTATATCGGGACGCTCTCGGAGATGTACTTCCGGGTGTTCGGACTGATGATGCTGTTCGTGACGGTCCTCGGGGCGGTCGCGATCACGCTTCTGACGCGCGGGCTCGCCGAGCGTTTCTCCGAGCGCTCGGTAAACCCGGTCGTGGTCGGCGTGTTCGTCCTCCTGCTCGTCCTCGCACTCGCGGCCGCGTTTCCCTCCCCGTACGTCTACCAGCAATCGCCCCACGTCACCCACCAGCAGATGCACGGTCACGCGCTGGCGTTCGAGAATCAGGAGGGAGACACTCGTTTTGCGGGGGTCCGGCAGGGACCCTACCGCTACGTCGACGCCATCGAAGGCGGCGGTCGAACCAGCGAACACAGCGAGCAGGTTCCCGCCGAGCGCATGCACGACGGCCTGCCGTCGTACTTCGAGGGCGATCGGTACGTCATCGTCACCGAAATCGACGAGCAGCGCGAGGTCGAGGCGTACCGCGAGCTCCGGTACGCCGAGGAGGACTTGGTCGCCATCGAGGCCCAGGAGGGGGTCCACAACGTCCAGTCCAACGGGGAGTTCGACCTCTACATGGTCCAAAACCAGTCGAGTGCGAACGGAGCCGCCTGAAGCGCGTCTCGATATCGAGAAGCCCGACTCGACTCCCGAACGCGGGAAGAGAGGACACATCGCGGACGATAGGCAGTTCCCAAGAGGACTTATCGCCCGCGTAGTAAGGTGCGATCGCCCCGACGAGGACGGTATGAACGTCTCGACGGGACTCCAGCGGGACCTCCTGTATCTGATCGCCGGACGCGAGCGAACGCCCCGACCCGACCTCGACCGGGCGATAGCGGAGTACTACGGCGCGGAGATCCGCCACGATCGACTGACCTCCAACCTGGATACGCTCGTCGAGACGGACCTCGTTGAGTCGATGCGACGGGACGGAACGGACCACTACACGCTCACCGATCGCGGCCGCGACGAAATCGAGGCCCGCCGCGAGTGGGAATCGCGCCATCTCGACACGGATGGAGAGTGATCGTCTCGAACGGAGTCGCCGAAACCGATACGTTGATGACCTTCCAAGTTGTATGCTATCATGGACCAGCATGAATCCTCGGGCAACGTAATTGGGCGGGCTGGTCCGGGCCACGTCGATCCGGGCATCAGTCCCACACTGGGGCAACGTGGCCCCGTCGACGGTTTCGCGGCCGAGTCCCCATAGTCGACCGTCTGCAGTCACGGGATTTCGAACCTGATGTATTCGTAAGAAGAGAGATTGATAACGGTTGCGGCCGTAGAGGTAATGCCATGTACGACCTGACCGGCTTCCAGCGCGACCTCCTCTACATCATCGCAGGGCTCGACGATCCACACGGGCTCGCGCTCAAGTCCGAACTGGAGAAGTACTACGACACGGAGGTCCACCACGGCCGGCTGTACCCCAACCTGGATACGCTCGTCGAGAAGGGCCTCGTCGAGAAGGGGCACGCGGACAAGCGAACGAACGTCTACGCGCTCACCGACCGCGGACGACGCGAGATCGACGCGCGTCGCGAGTGGGAATCGCAGTACCTCCCGGCCGAACTCGCCGCCTGATCGGTCGGACACCGAGGCCGAACGATCCGGACGGTCGGATCGTGATGTATCACTGTCTTCGTGTCGTGCAAGCAGTCACAAAGACTATATGTGTCGCCGTTACAGTGGGGAACGTAGGAGGTGCCTCTGACGCTGGTGTACCAGCATCCTCCTACGTGGATGAACTTCGGGACGGACTTGAGCACCCGTCTCACTTTCTGCGTCGCATCTCACCCGGGACCTGTCGGTCCCGGCGGGTGCCAGCAACGACGAAACGAAACGGCTATCGGTGGAGGGATTCTGCTGCGAGCATGCACGAGGAACTGCTCGAACCGATCGTTCACGGCGCCCTCCTCGTCGGATACGGCTGTCTGACGATCGTCCTCACCGCCGCAAGCACGCTCGCCGAGTACAACGGCTACCTGAACGCCACCGCGGGCGAGAGCCTCCTGGGCGGCTGGATGGGGCTCGTGGGACTGCTCTTGCTCGTGATCGCGTACTCGATCCTCCACGACAAGGTGCTTGCAGAATACCGCTCGTTGGTCGGGTAGTGCGACCCGGACCGACGCGACCGGAAGGCGAGAGCTGTCGGTACAGCTCGCAAATAACTATCCGCTATACCGCCCTTAGCTGTGGGATATGCGATCGACCGAACTCCCCATCTACTGTCCGTACTGTACGACACAGGCCGTCGTCGACTGTGAGACGTCACACACGGCGACCGAGCGGACGAATCGACTGCGGGGGACCGACGTCGACTGTCGGGGCTGTGGCAACGAGTTCGAGCTGTACTACTACTGACCCCGTAGCGTCGGCTTACGGTCCCGGTAACGCCCCCGGCATCGGGGTAGGGACGCGAGTCCGCACTAACGTCCACATACTACTGTGAGTGGCGTGTGAAAGCGCTCACATGCACGATCTGACGGGATTCCAGCGGGACCTGCTGTACGTCGTCGCCGGTTACGATAGTCCCAACGGGCTCGGGATCAAACGGGACCTCGAGGAGTACTACGAACAGGAGATTCACCACAGCCGGCTGTATCCCAACCTCGACACCCTCGCGGATAAGGGACTCATCGAGAAGGGCGAACAGGACCGACGGGCGAACTTCTATGCGATTACGAAACGCGGGTGGCGCGAGATCGAGGCCCGCCGCGAGTGGGAATCCGAGCGGATCGATGAGGCGTCCGGGCGACTCGACGTCTGAGAGACGATCGACCGACGGGCGACCCGGCTCGTGGAGGACACCCCGAACCCCCGACCCGATCAGTCGAGAAGGCCCGAATCCGGGGTCCCGTTCGAGCGCGCAACCAGCGAGTGGGCCGCCAGTATCGTCCCGAAGACGGCCAACACCAGCAGGAACCACACGACGTCGGGGACCGCCGCGAAGGGAAACACCGACAGTCGGTTCAGCCCGAGAACGCCCACGCCACTTACCCCACCGAAGAGATACAGTCGATGCCACAACAGCGCCCCGCCGTGGGAGTGATGGAGGTACTCCTTGATGTACCGGTAGTCCGGGCCGAGCGTGACCGTTCCCCGGGGTTGGTTGTACTCGACGATCCCCGAGCGGTCGAGTTTCGGGAGGTGCGTCTGGTACAACGAGACGTACGCGCGCTTTCGATCCCGGTGTGTGATGTAGGCGTCGTCGTCGTCGCACTCCCAGTTCGCAAGCGCCTCGGCGAGGTCGCTCAGTTCGACGACGCCGTCGTGGTCGTCCAGATACTGGAGGACGTACCGCCGGCGGCGGTTCCGGAGGATGTCGAAGACGTCGTCCTTCGTGGGTCGCTGGTCCGACCGCGGCGGGCGGAGATGCGCCTGAAGCGATTCGTATCCGGGTAGCTGTTTGATCCCTTCGACCATTGCCGGCGGATCCGGCTGGCCGTTCTGGGTCTGTTCGTCGTCCCTATCAGTAGAGGTTTCGTAGCTCATTTGAGATGGTGTCGTCGTGACCTTCCCTCGTCAAGTATACTCTCCGTGAGGGTCAATAAACTATGACTGTCATATCCATCCGTTGTGGATCCGACCGGTGTTTTTCACGGAACGAAAACGGTGATAACTAGTGACCTGCGCGATCGGTTCGATCCGCGCATCCGGACGAAAGTCCGTCTATCGGCCACAGACGGCGGTTTCGCTCCGATCGCAGTTCGACCGATGGTGCACCCTTCCTCCGTCGGCCCCGGCGATCGCAGGCGGCGAGGGCGAGGGATGACCTATCCGTTCGCCGGTCGGTCGTCGGTCCCGGCGACCCGGCGACATCCGTGTTTCGTGGTACCGTGTCCCTACTCCGATAATCCGGGCATAACAATGGCGATCCCGTCGCCAGCAACGGTCGTGATCGGCTCTCTCCGCCCGCCGACTCGATTGCCATGACCGCTGATAACTCGGTGCTCGTCCTCGCCAACCACTCGGACGCAGGCCGGTTCGAGCGCCACTACGGACCGTTAGCCGACGTCGCCGGCGAGACGACGCTCGTGTGTCTGAACGCCGACGCCGACGTCGAAAACGCGAGGACCGTCGTCGTCCCGACGGTCGGCCACCACCTGCTTGGCCTGTTCGCGCTGTCGTTGCGGGCGCTCTACGAGGGCCATCGCGGCGAGTACGACGCCGTCGTCTCCGTCTCGCTGTTCCCGTACGGATGTCTCGCGCTGGCGCTGAAGGCCCTCTATGGGTATCCCGCCCACCTCGGGATCATCGGGATCGACCTCGACCACCACGCCGACGCGTGGTATGGGGTGCTCCCCCGGTGGCTGTTTCACCGCTTCGATACGCTTTCGGTACCGGGGCCGACCCACGTCGGAAAGCTCCTCGGGCTCGGGCACGCCCGCGAGCGCGTCTTCGTGTTGACCAACGCCGTCGACGTCGAGACGTACGCGCCGGCCGACGACGAGTCGGTCTACGACTACATCTGGGTCGGACGATTCAGCCCCGAGAAGGACCCGCTGTTGTTCGTCGAGGCGCTCGCGGCGCTGGATCGGGCCGGCGAGGAGTTCCGTGCGGCCATGCTGGGGTCCGGACGCCTCGAAGACGAACTGCGCGAGTGCATCGAGGCCGACGGCCTCACCGAGTCGATCGACCTGCCCGGCTGGGTCGACTCCCCGGTGGAGTACTACCATCGCTCGCGGGTGTTCGTCTCGACGTCGCGCCGGGACGCGCTGCCGTTGACGCTGATCGAGGCGATGTCGACGGGGCTCGCCTGCGTCGCCCCGCCGGTCGGCTCGATCCCCGACGTCGTCGAGGACGACCACAACGCGGTGTTGCTCGCCGAACGCGACCCCGAGACCGTCGCCGCGACGCTGCGGGACCTGCGCGCGGATCCTCGTCGAACCGACCGCCTCGGCGAGCGTGCAACGGCGGTCCGCACCGAGTTCTCGCTCGCCAACGCCCGCGAGGACTGGCGACGTATCCTCGACGTACTCCTCGGAACTGGTTGAAAATACGACCTTTCGTGGCGATTTCGCCTCGACAGTGATGTCGATGAATAAACAATAGGCGGCGAGTCGGAGGGAGGCGAGAACGGTGAACCGCCCGTTCCCGTCGGCTTTCACCCGATGACGGCCGTGTCAAGAACAATAGTATGTCTGTAATCATTCGTATCTACTAGGGAACACTATTCACTATATATCTAATATTTCTATAATCAAAAATAACGTCTGACGCTCGCCGTCCGGCGTTTTTCCCGCGCTGGTGCCGTAAGCGAGGGATAACAAGGGGTGGGGACACCCATCGGACCGGTATTCCGCGGGACCGCCCCGCTGACCACCGATACCATGTTTCACACCCGCCCCGAACGCCGATCTCCCCTCCACGTGTCCGCCCGCGTCCTCAGCGCTTTCGGTCCTGACGCCGACCTCGGTGCCCGCGACCCGACGCCGGAGGTGGACGGATGAGCGACCCGGAGATCGATCTGGTGACGATCACCGACCGGTGTGAGACGGCCCTCGAGTGGGCCCGGGAGAACGATTACGCGGGCTGGGACCCCTACGACGGGCTCAGTTCGTCGGTCCTGCCGGACGGCAACTGGCTGTTTCGCCTCTGTACGCTTCACGCCGTGCGGATCGCACCGTTCAACGTCCGCCCGATCGCCGGGATCGCAACGGAACGGAACCCGAAGGGGATCGCCCTGTTCGCGCTTGCGTATCTCGACCTCTACGAGGTGACCGGCGAGGAGACGCACCTCTCGTCCGCGACCGAGCTCCTCGACTGGCTGCTTCGCAACACCTCGCCGGCTTCGACCGAACCCAGTTGGGGGTACAACTTCGACTGGCAGAACGGTCGGGAGTTCTTCCTGCCGGCGTATCACCCTTCGATCGTCGTGAGCGTCTTCTGCGGGCGGGCGTTTCTCAGGTACTACGAGGTCACCGGCGACGACCGCGCCCTCGAGGTGGCGAGTGGCGTCTGTCGGTTCGTCCGGTGTGAGATCGGCCAGGAGCGCGTCGACGGCTATCGCGTCTACGCCTACACGCCCTACGACTCGTTCGTGGTGGTCAACGTCAACGCGCTGGCGGCGGGCTTTTTCGCCGAGGTGGCGGCCCACACCGACGACGGCGGGCTGGGTCACCGGGCGGACCGACTGGCCGAGTTCGTCTGCGACCAGCAGGTCGAGGACGGAGCGTGGTACTACGCCAGCCCGCCCGAACGCTCGCACATCTCACACGACAACTTCCACACCGGCTTCGTCGTCGAATCGCTCGACCGGTACATGGCGGCCCGCCAACCGGCCGAGGGTGTCGAGCGGGCCTACGAGCGGGGGCTGGATTTCTACCGCGAGGCGCTGTTCGAGCCCGACGGTGCGCCCCGATACGAACACGACCGACCCTACCCGCAGGACGTCCACGCCGCCGCACAGGCCGTCATCACGTTCGCCCGCCCGCGCGCCGAGAGCACGGCCATCGCCGAGCGCGTCCTCGCGTGGACGCTGTCGAACCTGTATGACTCGGAGGGGTACTTCTACCGACAGCGGGGTCGATTCCTGACGGATCGGACGCCCTACATCCGCTGGAGCCAGGGCTGGATGTGTCTCGCGCTGGCGTCGTACCTCCGGAGAACGGCGAAATCGTGGCAGCCGGCCGTCGAGCGGCGGTAAGGCGCGGATAACAATGCCCGGCTCAGACGACGTGGAAAGCGTGATTACTTCATCCACCACCAAAGCGAAGGAATCGCGCCCCGCAGCGCTCGACGGCGAGCGCGTCGCGTGGGTCGACCTCGCGAGCCCCTCGCATCCCTTCTTCTTCGAGGGACTACTCTCGGGGCTCCCCGAACTCTCGGTCGAGCCGACGTTTCGGGAGAAGACCGAGACCGTCGCGCTGGGTCGGACGGCCGGCTTCGACGGCCGGGTGATCGGCCGGGACGCCGGGACGCCGCGGCTCCGGAAGGCCGGGATCGTCGTTCGGACGGCCCAGCTCGCGCTCGGGACGCCCGCGTGTGACGTCTCGTTGTCGGCGCGCAACGCGATGTGCGTACTGGCCTCGCGCTGTCGGGGGGTGCCCTCGATCCATTTCACCGACAACGACATCACGGCCTACGCCGACGGGCTGGTCGCAGAACGCCTCTACAACCGGATCGAAGCCAGCGCGACCCACAGCGTCGTCCCCAGCGCCTTCCGGACCGAGGAGCTGACCCGCTGGGGAATCACCACCGATCGGATCCACACCTACGACGGCTACAAGGAGGACCTCTCGGTCGCGGGCTTCGAGCCCGATCCCCGGTTCCCCGAGCGTCTGCCCGTCTCGGAGTATCTCCTGATCAGGCCCGAGGCCCTGACGGCGGCCTACGTCGACGAACGCGAGGGCACGCTCGTGTTGGACCTGCTCGACGGGGCACTCGCGCGCGGGTACGACGTGGTCTACCTCCCGCGGGGCCGGGGCGACGAGCGCCTCGCGCGGGGCTACCCCGACGACCGGGTGTACGTGCCCGACGCGCCCCTCGACGGGCGCGAACTGGCGTGGAACGCCCGCTGCGTGCTCACGGGCTCGGGGACGATGGCTCGAGAGGCCGCCTGCATGGACAAGCCCGCGGTCTCCTTTTTCCCGGGACCGTTGCTCTCCGTCGATCGTCAGCTCCGCGAGGAAGGGCGACTCTATCACTCGCGCGAGCCCGACGCGATCCTCGAGTACATGGACTCGCTCGACGACCGGGACGCGCGGCCGGATCGCGAACGCTCGGTCGCCGTGCGCGACGAGGTCGCGCGACTCACCGCGGCCCTGATCGAGGAACTATGATCCTGCTCGACCGGCTACGGCGGGCGGTTCGCAACCCCTCGCTGATCGGGCGCTTCGCCAAGACGAAGATCAGCGAGACGGCGCTGCTCGCGCGCCGGCGGCGTCTCGGTGCGCTCGCGAGCTACGCCGTCGCCGGTGTGACCGGCTGGAGCCCCTACGACCGCTACCTGCGCCGTTTGGCCCGGACGGGCCGGACGTCGGTGTGTTCGATCGACGGCCTGGAGATGGCGCTCGATTTGACCGACGACGGGCTCTCCCGGGAGCTGTTCCTCTATGGTACCCGCGAACAGACCACGGTCGAGCGTTTCGAGCGCGAACTCCGGGCGCTTCGGGGCGAGATCGACGGCCCGATTCGTGTCCTCGAGATCGGGGCCAACATCGGCTACTTCGCGCTGATAGAAGCCCGCGCGCTGGGTCCACGCGCGGAGATCCACGCCTTCGAACCCGACTCGCGGAACCTGCCGCTGCTCCGCGAGAACCTCGCGCGCAACGGCTACTCCGATCGCATCCGCATTGATCCGGCCGCGATCGGTCCGACGACCGGACGAGCCGTCCTCGAACGCTCCTCGCACTCGAATCGCAACCGACTGGCGTCCGACGGGGGCCGGAACTACGCGAAAGCGCTCTCGCTGACCGGCGAGACCCGCACTGTCGACGTCTGGTCGGTCGACGACTACCTCGACGAGAACGGGATCGACCCCGACTCGATCGCCGTCGTCCGGATGGACGTCGAGGGCTACGAGACCGAGATCCTTCGGGGGATGGAGTCGGTGCTGGCCGCGAGCGGGCCGCTCGTGTTGTTCGTCGAACTCCATCCCCACCTGCTGAGCGACGCCGAATACCGCGAGTTCGTCACGGCCCTCGAGGCCGCCGGCTTCGAGCCCTGTGACGTGATCAGCGAGTCGATCACCGCCCGCCCGTTCGACGGCAGCCTCGGCGTCGAGCGCATCGAGGACCTCCTCGGGATCGACCGGAGCGGCTACAAACTCGTCGCCAAGCGACCCGCCGCCCGCTGACGGGCTTTTGGATAAAAAAACGCCGGCCGATCCCGGGCGGCTGCCCGGGTCGTCCGTCGGGCCATGTGGGTTCGAGAGCGATGCGTCGGGAAGGTCAAGCACCCGCACACGTGCGGGTGCGGGAAACGGGGCCCGGTCACGATCAGGGCTCTGCCGTGGGGACGTCGTACCGTCCACGGCAGTTGTCCACACGCACCATGAGAGGGTTGTTATTGACACCGTATCGACGGCGGTAAGCGCGACGGTCCGCCCGATCCGCGGGCCCGCCCGTTAGGATCGTCGTACTCGTTCGAGCATCGTCCGTGCCGTGTGGTTCAGATCGACGAGGAACGGTCGCGGGTCGTCGAGCGAGCAGTAATCGAAGTTCGGTTGGCTCGCGAGCGATCGGGCCACCGCCACGAGTTCGGAACCCAATGGCGGGCGCTCGCCGGGCGAGTCCACCTGCCCGAGCAGGCTCATGAGGTAGACCAACTCGCCGTGCAGGACGTGGGAGGCGACGCCGGTCTCGTAGCTTGGCGCGCGCTCGATCGGGTCGTCCGTCGCGAGCCGGTAGTAGTGGTACGGGAAATCGACGCCGGCGTGGATCGAAAGCGCGAGCGAGCCCCAAAAGCGGGGGTTGACCTCCATGAGAACCAGCTCGCCGTCGCGCGCGTCGCGCTTGAACTCGACCATCGCGGGCCCGTGCCACCCGAGCGCACGGAGCAGCGCCAACCCTGCCGATTCGACCGCGGGGTCATCGATGGCCTCCCGGTAGACGCTCGCGCCGCCGGTGTAGTGGTAGCTGCGCCGGCGGCGGTGTTGGAAGGTCGCGAGCGGCCGTCCGTGATCGAACAGGGCGAAAAAACCCAGCTCCTCGGTGCCGGGGACGTACGCCTGGACGAGCGGGGCGTGACCCATCGCCGTACACAGCGCCTCGCGGTCGGGTTCGGAGCCACGGGAGAGGAGGCGCACCGACGGCTCGACCAGTCGTCCCTCGGTTTCGAGGACCGAGTAGCGAGGCTTGATCACGGTCGGGACGTCCCACCCGTCGTACTCCTCGATGCGGTCGGTTTGGGGGACGCGGAGGCCGGCCGCCCGCGCGACCTCGAACAGCCGGAGGCGGTCTTGGGCCATTTTGACCGTCGTGCGGTCGGGCCACGGCGTCGCGACGTGCGGGGAGAACTCCCCGCGCCGGGTCGAGAGCGCGTAGACGTCGGTCTCGCGGAGCGGGACGACCGTCTCCGTCTCGGGGCACCTCGCGAGCGCGAGCAGCGCCTCGGCGTAGCCCTCGTAGTCCTCGTGGGGCGACGGGACGGTGATCCGGAGGTCGCAGTACTTCGAGGCGCCCGCCGGGGACTCGCCGTGTTCGGCGACGATGACCCCGATCCCTCGACGGCCCAGCGAGCGTACGACCGCCGTGCTGCTCGGGGTGTCGATGCCCGGGACGACGACGCTCACGACCCGGCCACCCGGAGCAGTTCCTCGACCGCGTCGACAACCTCGCCGAACACCCGCCGGAACGTCTCGGCGTCGGTGCGGTGGGGGTCCTCGATCTCGACGTCGCCGTGCTCGTCGTCGCGTTCGAGGACGGGCTTGAGGAGGTAGGTCTTCGAGAGCGCGTCCTCGAAGCGCCCGGCGAAGGCGTGGTAGTTGCGCGCGTCCATGACGAACACGAGGTCGCTGCTGTCGATGCGCTCGCGCGAGACGGGCCGCGAGCGGTGCTCCGAGAGGTCGACCCCGTACTCGGCGGCGGCGGCCACCGCGAGGTCGGGGCTGGGGCGTCCCGCCCGGTCGAGGAGGCCCGCCGAGTCGGCTGTCAGTCCTCCGCTGTCGGCTCGTTCACGGAGGTATCGTTCAGCCAGCGGGCTCCGGCAGATGTTACCCGTACAACAAAACAGCAGGTGGCTGTCGGGATCGAGCGCCCGCCGGATCCGCGCCGGATCGACCGGGCGGGACTCGCTGCCGGTTCGGAACGCCAGCCTGCGGCGTTCGATTCCCAGTCGAGTTCGGCCCTGTCGGATGTACGAACGGATCATCGGGTCGTCGTAGCCACGGCGACCGCGGGCGATAGTTATGCTCCGATTACCCCCATAGCGACTCCGACGACCCGCCCCCACGGGCGACGCTCACCGCCCCGAGCGCCGGGCTCGACGTAGGACCCGGATAACGATAGCGACCCCATGCGATGGGACCGTACCCGCTGACGATCCGCCCTCCGGGATCCGATCATGAGCTATGACGACTACCTCGCCGGCAAGAAAGTCATCCTGACGGTCGCAACGACCGGCGGCGTCCACGGAAAGGACGCCAATCCGAACCTCCCCGAACAGCCCGAGGAGATCGCCCGCGACGTCCGCGAGTGCGAGAAACTCGGCGCGTCGGTCGCCCACGTCCACGGGCGCGACGAGTACGGCGAGAACTCCCCGGCGCACCTCCAGGCCGTCGACGACGCGATCCGCGAGGCGTGTGAGGACATCGTCATCCAGAACACGACCGGCGGCCAGAGCGCCTACGACTCGCGCGTTCTGGGGATCAGAACCGACCCGCCCCCGGAGATGGCCTCACTAGATATGGGCCCGTTCAACCGCGGCCAGCACATCATCACCGAGCACACGCGACACAACATCGAGTCCCTGGCCCGCGAGATGCGCGAAAAAGGGATCAAACCCGAACTCGAGGCGTTCAACAACGGTCACTTGAACGAGTCCCACCGGCTGATCGAACTGGGCCTGCTCACAGAACCCTACTACATCAACCTGATCCTCGGCGGGGGGACCTTCTCGATGCCCAGCCCGCGAAACCTGCTGAACCTCGTCGATAACCTCCCCGAGAACTCGGAGTTCAACGTGCTCGCGACCGGACGCCACCAGCTCCCGCTGACGACGATGGCGGTCCTCCTCGGTGGCCACGTCCGGGTCGGGATGGAAGACAACCTGTATTTCGCCCGCGGGCGGCCCGCCGAGAGCAACGCCCAGCTCGTCGAGCGCTCCGTCGAGATCATCGAGCGCCTCGGCCGCGAGATCGCCACGCCCGCGGAGGCCCGGGAGATCCTCGGGATGGGCTGACTGTATCCTCGCTATAACAAACGGTCCCGCACCCGATGAGGTGGTCATGGTCTGTCCGTACCTCGAGTACCGAACCCACGACGAGACCCACGAGTTCGACCACCCGCGGGCGTACTGCGGGGCCTCCCAGGAGTTCGTCTCGCCGATGCGCGCCGACGTCTGTAACGACCGCGATCGCTTCGATCACGCGGGCTACTGTAGCATCTATCGGCGAGTCGTCGCCGAGAGCGGGGACGACTAGCGGGCGTCCTGCTCGCAGAACGACAGCGACCAGTTCGAGAGTTCGAGCAAGTTCACCCCGTTGACCTTCCATTCGGAGTACACTTCTCCGCCGAGTTCGGTGGTGACCAGCAGGTTCGGGCGCGCCAGCCACGACAACGGCGGCCGGTCGTCCCAGTGGAAGCCGGCGGCCGCGAGGACGCCTTCGGGGATCGACCGACCGCTGTAGGCAAGCAGGTCGGCGTCGCCGGCGTCCTCGACGACCCGACCCACCAGCGCCACGAACGCGTCCCGCCGGTCGTCGGTTCCGGCCACCGGGACGGCCTCCGCGAGCGTCGTGACCGTCACGCCGTCGGTCCGCTGGGTGCCGGTGACGATCCCGGCGACCGGTTTCCCGTCGTGAGCGACGTAGGTCCGATACTCCCACTGGGGATTGCGAAAGCGCCACGCGTAGAACTCGGGGGTTCGATCGGCGTGGATCCCCTCGGGCGGCCCGGCCTCGTAGAGGTCCGCAAGCGTCTCGGCGGGCGTCGAGTCGTGGCGGGTGATCGTGAACCCCGGAGTCGCGGGACGCGTGAGGCGAGTCAGTCCGTCGAGGTACGCCCGCGCCAGCGGCGTCGCCGCCGAGGCGCCCAGCGCGGCCGGGCCGTCGAGGCGCCCGTCGGCGAGGGCGGCGGGGTTCTGGACCCGGTAGGCGACCGGCATCCGCCCGACTACGCGCCCGCCGAGCGTGCGATAGCCCGGCAACGAGTTCTCGTTGGGATGATTGAACCCGAAGGCCGGATCGAGCGCGGCGTAGTACTCGACCGTCCGCTGGGTCATCCGGGTGAACAGCCCCCGGCGACGGTGGTCGGGATGGACCATCGTATCCCCGAACCGGACCGCCTCGACGGTGCGGTCGCCGACGCGCATCCGAAACGGGACACACGGACGCGCCCCGACCAGTTCGCCGTCGCGGGTAGCGACGACGATCGGAACGTAGTTCGCCACCGGGTTCTCGACGTACTTCCATTCGAACCACTCCGCGCTGCCCCCGCCGAACGTCGCGTCGTACAGCGAGACGAACGCCTCCTCGTCGGAGGGTTCGDDGDGTBGDDDGGBGTDTTCGTCCGCTTGCGGTTCCCTCGTAGTTGTTTTGGCCATGAGATCGACACACACTGTCGAGGCGTAGTTATCCGTTTCCTAGCCAGTAGTCGGTCCTTGCAGCCCGTCGAGGACGGGCGACGACGACTGTAGGTCCAACCGTCGAATATCGAAGACGGGTAAGGACGGGATTACAAAGCCCGCATCGTTCATGTGGGGCCAGCATGGGAACAGTCGTGCTCTCTATTGACGCCGAACTCGCCTGGGGGTTTCACGACCTCGCGGACCCGCCACGCGACCGGATCGCGGCCGCCCGACCCGCATGGTCATGCCTGCTTGCGGCCCTCGATGAGTTCTCGATCCCGGCGACGTGGGCGGTCGTCGGCCACCTCCTCCTCGAGGAGTGTGACGGCATCCACGCCGACCATCCCCGTTCGCCCGAGTGGTTCGCCCGCGACCCCGGCGGGAGCGCTGACGAGCACGAGGCGTGGTTCGGCCCCGACCTCGTCCGGGCGGTCCACGACTCGGCGGTGGACCACGAGATCGCCAGCCACGGCTTTTCCCACGTCGAGTTCGGGGATCCGGCGACGACTCGTCGGACGGCGATCGCCGAGATCGAGGCGAGCATCGAGGCGGCCGACAGGATGGGACTCGCGCTTCGGTCGTTCGTCTTCCCGCGGAACAACGTCGGACACCGGGACGTGCTTGCGGCCTATGGGTTTCGGAGCTATCGCGGCCTCGGGCCCGACCGGTGGTTCGACGCGTGGCCCGCCCGGCGTGCAGGGAAACTCCTCGACGCGGCGCTCGTTCGCAGCGACCCGCCGCTGGTCACTCCAACCGTCGACGAGTACGGCCTCGTGAACCTGCCCGCCTCGCTCGATCTGTTCGGGTTCGAGGGGGCCGCACGCACGCTCCTGGAACCGGCCGTCGGAGACCCGGTCCTCCGGCAGGCGAAAGCGGGTATCGACCGCGCGGTCGACGGCGAGGGTGTCTGTCACCTCTGGTTGCATCCCAACAACCTGCTGGCCGAACGCGACGTCGAACGCCTGCGGGCCGTTCTCTCGCATCTCGCCGCGCGCCGCGAGGACTCGTCGCTCACGGTCGAGACCATGGGGGCGATAAGCGAGCGCGTCGCCCCCGAACCGGGCCCGACACCGCGCTAGCGAAGCGCCGAGACCGCATCCCCGACGTCGAGAAGACCGCACAGCGCCGACAGCGACAGCCAGACAAGTCCCCCGAGGCCGACGATGGCGAACAACACGAAGACGTTGGTGATGTAGGGGGCGAAAAACAGGACGACGCCACACATTCCGGCGGTGACCAGACAGACCAGCCCGACGCTCCGTGCGAGGCGCTCGAACGAGAGCGTGAGTTCGCGGTGGACGATGTAGACGTTGACCGCCACCATGATGGTAAACCCGATCACCGTCGAGATCGCCGCCCCGACGACGCCCACGGCGGGGATCAACAGCAAGTTGAGCAGGAAGTTCAGCAGGGCCGTCGAGCCCTTCGAGACCGCCCGCGCCCGCGCCCGGCCGAGGAAGTCCAGCCCGTCGTTGGTGATCTTATCGATCGCCTGCAGGACGACGAACCCGCTCAGGACCTGGATCACGGGCACGGCGCCGAGGTAGTCCGCCCCGAATATGAAGCGGATCGTGGGCTCGGCGACGATAACGAGGCCCGCGGCCGCCGGCACGTACAGGAGGACGGTGTACTCGAAGGTGGTCTCGTAGACGCGCGCCGCTGCCGAGAGGTCGCCGCTCGCCTTGTGCTCGCCGTAGGTCGGCGCGACGGTAAACCCCAACGAACTCGCGGGTGCGATGACGAAGTCCGCGATCTGTTTCGCGAGCGTGTAGTAGCCCACGGCGACGGGACTGAGAAAGACCCCGATCAGGATGGTGTCGGCTTGCTTATAGAGCACGTTCGCCCCGCCGGTCGCTGTGAGGGGGACGCTGTACTCGAGGATGCGCCGCGGGAGGTCGTGGCCGACCTCGCTCGCGCGCTCGTAGCCGCCCACGAGTCGGAAGACGACTACGAGCCCCGCGATGCAGGCCAGCCCGTAGCCGACGACGTAGCCGAGCAGCGCGCCGACGGCCCCGCCCCCCAGCGCGAGAAACAGCAGGATAAACGTGATCAGCCCGACGTTGCCGACGATCCCGACGGCCGCGCTCAGCGAGATGCGGTTAAAGCCCTGCAGGACGTGCGAGAGGTAGGACCGAAGCGTCTCGCTTGCGACGTACACCAACCCGAAGACGAGCAGCGACGCGAGCGCGGGCTCGCCGACCAGGCCGGCGATCTCCTCGTTGAACACCGTGATCGTCCCGCCGACCAGCAGGATCGAGACGACGAGGTAGAACAGCGAGATGCGGACGATGTGGGGTACCTGTCCGGGGTCGGTCGTCCGGTACTCGGCGACGTAGCGGGCGGCGGATTTGGCGATTCCGAACTGGCTGAACAGCAGGGCGACCCCGAAGATCGAGATGGCCAGAAAGAGCAGACCGTACTCATCGGGATCGAGGAACTCCCGGGCCAGCAGGACGATCACGAGTCCGTTTGCGACGACGCGAACCCCTTCGGAGACGAGCTGTGCTTTCAGGCCGCCGATTATCTTCTCTGGAATTGACATTCTGTCGGACTGTCGGACGAGGAGCCGTTCGGACGGGTGATCGGGCAGGCGCGTTCAGTCGGTCATCGCGATCGCGGCGGGCCGTTCGGCGGCCTCGCGCAGTTCCTCCATCAGTCGGATGGTCCACCGGGCCTCCGAGAGGGGGACGGGCATCGAGAGGTCGTGCTGGAGGGCGTAGGCCGTGCGGTCGATCTGGTACTTGTGGGGATCGATCTTCGTCTTGGGTGCCCACTCGTCGCTGTAGCTGGCGTGAGCGACGAGTTTGGCGTTCTTCGCCAGCCCCGCGAGGTGGCCACCGGCGTACTTCAGGCTCTGTTTGACCTTCCCGACGGTCGAGCCCTTGTAGTCGCCCTCGATCCGGTGAACCGTCTGGAGGATCATGTCGACGATCAGCGTGGCGTCCTCGCCGTGGATCTGTATCGTGCGGTTCTGTGCGCCCCCGGCGAGCATCGTCGCACTACAGAGTGCGCCCTCCTCGGTGGCGTACTGGATCTGGGCCGAATCGTAGTCGAACCGCCCCTCGTAGTCGCCGTAGAGGCTCGTCTGTGCGCTGATGTCGTCCTCGCCGCGCGGGTAGCCCCCGGCCCCGAGCGTGAGGTACAGGGGATGGGGCAGGCCCTCCTCGAACTCGCCGCCCGGCAGGTCGAACACCCACGTGCCCCGGTTGGCCTCGTCCGGTCGGGTGTGGCCCGTATAGACGAGGTCGACGCCCCGGACGGGGCCGATCTCGCCGGAACGGATCCGCTTTCGCGCGGTGCGCATCGCGGGGTCGAAGAGGTGCTGGTGGACGGGTGAGACTGGCACGTCGTGTTCCTCCGAGAGCGCCGCGAGTTCGTCGAGCTCGGCGACGGTCTCGGTGGTCGGTTTCTCGATCAATACCGGCACGCCGGCCCGGATCGCCTTCTCGGCCAGCGGGAGGTGAGTCTGGACCGACGTACAGACGTGGATCCAGTCGAGATCGACCGATTCGAGGAGGTCATCGAGGTCGAAGTACGGATCCGTGTCGTACTTCTTCGCGGCGGCGGTCGCCCGCGATTCGTCGATGTCACAGATCCCGACGAGGTTCGTCCGGGGGTTGCCCGCGAGCGCCGAGAGGTGACTGTCCGAAACTTCGCCCGCACCGATCACCGCAGTGTCGACGGCCATGGTCGCTCGCACCATCACCGGTTTCGCGCATTGTTATGGGCGACTTACCCCGCATGGGGCGTCGACTCCCGGTTTCTCACTCCCCGAGGACGGATTCGAGCGCCGAGTCCGACAGCGCGGCGAACCGTGAGGGCGGGATCACGATCAGCGAGCCGTCCTGCCGTGCCGTGTTGTACGGGTTCAGCACCACCCCGCGCTCGGGATCGGCCGCGAGGTGGACGTACGCGCTGGAGCGGGGCAAGAGTCCCTTGGGGTTCCAGAACTCGCCGAGGTTTCGGCGGCGACGGTAGGCGGCGAGTTCGTGCCACACCGTAAACTCCGACCCGGAGGAGGCGGCGACGACCCGCGCCCGCCCGGTGGCGTCGTGTTCCGGACTGCCGGGCGGGGCCGTCGAATCCGTTCCGGGTTCGACGCTCGTCGAGAGGACGACCCAGCGTTCCCCGCCGACGTCGAGTGACGCGGCGTAGAACACCGACCCGTCGAGGACGTGGACCGTCTCCGGGATCGGCTCCGGTCGGTCGAGTTCGGTCCTGTCGAGCTTCAGGACGTGGTTTTCCGGCGAGTAGACGCTGTCCATCCCCCAGAGGACGGCATCGGGGCTAAAGGCCAGTTCGACCGCGCGCCAGCGCTGGCTGCCGCCGCCGACGACCTCGAAGGCCCCCTCGCGAAGGCGACCGATCCAACACCCCTCGTCGCGATCCCCCGTGGTGATCCACAGCTCGTCGGTGTAGGGATCGGACTGAACGGAATGAAGGTGGCGCACGCCGGGAAAGTCCCGCACTACCTCCCACGTCCAGCCCTCATCGCGCGAGCGCAACAGCTTCGGGACCGTCGCGTGATCCAGCGGGTACTCCCCGAGGTAGACCGCGCCCGCGTGGTGACACACCCCCGTCGGGAGGACGCCCTTCGGCCCCGAGGACTCGGGAAGGGTCCGGCGGACCGACCAGGTCCGTCCGCCGTCGCGGGAGGCGAGTAGCCACCGCCCTGTCGTTGCGATCAGCGCGCGCTCGGAGACCCGCCAGACGTTGCCGGCCGAAAAACCTCCGACGACCCGTTCGAGCAGCGGCTTCCACGGCTCCGTACTGAGCAGTTCGTGCCAGAGTCGTTCCGTTCGGGCCGCCGGGTTCGGGAGCCGACCGACCCGTTCGAACCTTCCATTCTCCTCCCCGTTCTCGCGCAAGAGCGTCCGGTTCGCGGTGGCGTCGATGCGGCCCTCGGTGATCCCTTCGAGTTCGACGCGGGTCATAGCCCGCAAACGGGCGAGCTGTCGGGGTCCGCGCGTTTCAGAAGGTACGAGGAGATCGCGTAGGCCATCCACGCCTGACACCACCGCATCAGGGTGATCCGCCTGGTGTAAAACCGCTGTTTCCGGTAGTAAAAGCGCCCGCCCCCGGCGTAGAGGTTCCCGAGCGCCCAATCGACGATCCGGCCGGCGAACTCCAGGTCCCCGAGCGCGGTAAACACGAGGATCCCCTGCGAGACGGCGTGAATGTCCTGTGGGTATCGCCGGGTTTCGTCCCAGTTGGGCGAGCCGTCGGGGTTGAACAGGACCTCGCGGTAGAACTCGCTCGCCCGGTCGAGGGAGTCGGCG
Source organism: Halalkalicoccus jeotgali B3 (assembly GCF_000196895.1). Taxonomy (NCBI): domain Archaea; kingdom Methanobacteriati; phylum Methanobacteriota; class Halobacteria; order Halobacteriales; family Halalkalicoccaceae; genus Halalkalicoccus; species Halalkalicoccus jeotgali. The sequence continues at coordinate 1,931,985 of NC_014297.1, read as the reverse complement.
TACCGGTCCGAGCCGGTCGCCGCCCCGTATCGGAGCAGGCACTCGACGATGAACCCGTTGTGGTGGCCGTCCATCGAGAGGTGCGAACTCTCCGGGGGATCGCGGTACATCCAGCCGCCGAGTTCCGTCTGACAGCCCGCGACGTAGTCGAAGAGTCGCCGCGCCATCTCGATGAGGTCCTCGTCCCCGAAGTGATCGCCGATGTCGGTGAGCATCCGCGCGCCGAGCGCCACCGCGTTGAGCGTGTAGTACTCGTCGCCGTGGGTCGGGACGTACTTCATGCGGGCGGTGCCGTCCTCGCGGGGCGTGTACGCGAGTTCGTTGCGGACCCACTCGGGGGTCGTCCGGACGGCCTCGGGGTATCGCTCGTCGAGATCCGCCCCCGAGAGCAGCGCCTGGACCGCGTAGCTCGTCGAGACGACGTCGGGGTCCTCGGGGCTGCCGACCCGATCCAGGTGCTGGATGTAGTGGCGATGGCCGCCACAGAATCCGCTGTAGCCCTCGATCTGCTCGTCGAGTAGCCACTCGTACAGGTCGATCGCCTCGTCCTCGTAGCGCTCCTCGCCGAACAGGCGGGCGGCGTTGCGGTTGGCCATCGCGAACAGCGCCGTCCCCTTGTAGTTGCGCCGCTGTTCGATCAGCAGGTACGGTCGGATGTTGATCGGTGCGCGTTTCGCGCTCTCTTGGACCGCGAGGTTGAGCCACTTGTTCTCGACGGGCAGTCCACGCAACAGGAGGCTGCTCATCCCGTCGCAGTAGTCCCATCCCCGGTAATCCCGAACCCGTGAGTAGCGAAGCGTCTCCTCGAGCAACTGTCGGCCGACGCCGTCGGCATGAGCGCGCGAGCGCTCCAGCGTCCCGTCCTGTAGCATAGCCGGGACATCGGGAACGAACGGGCTTGTTATGCCGTCCTTACCGCCCGTGGGGCCCGTCCTACCGGGGAAAGGGGACGCTAATTACGGTGGTTCGACGCCAACCTCCGAGCGGTATGAAGTACGTCTTCTTCACCAACACGCCGGCCCACGTCCACCTGTACAAACACGCCGTCGAGCGCCTCGCCCAAGCGGGCCACCGCGTCCGCGTGCTGGCGCGCGATTACGGCTGTACGGTCGACCTGCTCGAGTACTACGGACTTCCCTATCGGGTGTACGGCTCCTGCGGGACGACGAAGTACTCGCTCGTGCGACGTTTGCCGGGTCACTACGCGCGGATCGTCCCGTTCGTCCGGCGGTTCGATCCCGATCTGATCTTCGGGATGGGTGCGTACGCGGCCCACAGCGGGGCGATATCGCGAACGCCGACGGTTCTCCTGCTCGATTCGGAACCCACCTCGCTCGATCACCTCATCTCCCGGCCGTTCGCGCAGGCGATCCTCACCCCCGACGCCTTCCGGAAGGACCTGGGCGAGAACCACTATCGCTTCGCGGGCTACAAGGAGTGTGCGTACCTCCACCCCGACGTGTTCAGACCGGATCCGACCGTGCGGGAGGAACTCGGCGTGGGGGGAGACGAGCCCTACGCTATCCTGCGGTTCAACGCCTTCGGCTCGCACCACGATGTGAGCCACTCGGGGTTTACCCCGCGGGAGCGCTACCGTCTGATCGACCGCCTCGCGAGACACGCGCGGGTATTTGTCTCCGACGAGGGCGGTCGCCTCGATCTGGAACGAACCGAGGGCGAACCCTTCGACGCCCACCCCGCGTTGCTCCACGACGCGCTCGCGGAGGCACGCTTGCTCGTCGCGGACTCCCAGACTATCGTCACGGAGGCCGGGCTGCTCGGGACGCCCGCGATTCGGTCGAACTCCTTCGTCGGCGAGAACGATATGGGCAACTTCGTCGAACTCGAACGCGCCGGCCTGATCGAGAACGTCGCCGAGTTCGGGGCGGTCCTCGAACGGGCCGAGGAACTGCTCTCGGACCCGGCCGCCCGCGAGCGACTGGCCGAGCGCCGCCGCGCGTTCCTCGAAACGAAGGTCAACCTCACCGACGTGATCGTCGAGGTAGCCGAAAACGACGGGGATCCCGAGCGAGTGGGGCAGGTCTCGCGGGCGAGCCCGGTCCCGGAGGCGGCCCGACATCCGGCCAACGACTGATCGCGATCGCGATTACCGACGGCGGTCGAGCCCGTGGAGCGCGGCGAGTCCGAGAAACAGGAGCACCCCCCCGAGCGCCAGCGCCCACACCGACGGGACGGGGACCAGTCCCGCAACGGCAGCCCCGCCGACGACGGCGTACGCCAGCAACAGCCACCGATAGTACGCCCGCCACGGCACCGGTCGTTCGGTGGGCGTTTCGAGGTACGGTATCAGCTCCGGCGCGGCGGGCCCGGGCGCGATCCGCTGGCGTTCCTGGTCGTACTCGATCGCGCCCGTCTCGTCGAGCAGTGGGAGGTGTGTCTGGTACAGCGAGACGTACACCCGCCGGCGCTGCTGGTTGCTCAACTCCCCGATCGGGACGCCGTTTTCGGTCGCCGAGATGTGCTCGACGAGTTCCTCCATCGAACAGGGCCGGCCCCGTCGGTGGAGGAACGCCATCGTGTGGCGACGCCGGGGGTTGTAGAGGATCTCGAAGGCCTCCTCGTCGCTCAGGCGCTTCGACGGGGTCAGAAACCGGGCCAGCGGCGTCGGTACCGTGACGCTTCCCTCCCCCTCGGCCCGTTCGTCCGACTCTCCGGCCGAAAAAAGCGGTTTCCCGATCATCTCGGCGTACCCGACAGCCGATTCATCCCTTGTTATGCCGGCGATATGCGCGCGGTAGCGACGGTCTAGCACTGCCGGTATCGAGCGACGCCGCCGGCGCGCGGACAAGGGGAGGATAACAACGGTCGGGCGATGGCAACGGAGCGCATGCGATGGGGGCATCGCCGGTTCGGGGGCCACGAGGGCGCCCGGCCGCGCCCCCTCGTCCGAGGTGACAATGTACAAGGGAAAGAAGATCGGGGTCGTCGTCCCGGCCTACGAGGAGGAGGGGTTCGTCGGCGGGGTGATCGAGACGGTGCCGTCGTTCGTCGACCGGGTGTACGTCGTCGACGACGGGTCGACCGACAACACCTGGCGGGAGATCCGCGAGGCCGCCCGTCAGGAGAACGACGCCCACGCGCGGACGCTCACGAGCGGCGGAACAGCCGTCTTCGAGCGGCCGGTCGTCCCGTTGCGAAACGACCGAAACCGCGGCGTCGGCGGGAGCATCAAACACGGCTACTCGCGGGCGCTCCGGGACGACATCGACGTGATCGCGGTGATGAACGGCGACGGTCAGATGGACCCGGCGATCCTCGACCGGATCGTCGACCCGGTCGTCGAGGGGCGAACCGACTTCGCGAAGGGCAATCGCCTGCTCTTCCGGGAGTTTCGCGAGGGGATGTCGCGGTGGCGATTCTTCGGCAACTCGCTTCTCACGCTGTTGACGAAGGTCGCGAGCGGCTACTGGAAGACGATGGATCCCCAGAACGGCTATACCGCCATCTCCGCGGCGGCGCTCGAAACTATCGAGTACGAACGCCTCTACGAGGACTACGGCTTCTGTAACGACATGCTGATCGCGCTCAACGTCCGCGATATGCGCGTCGCGGACGTGGCGATGCCGGCGCGCTACGGCGAGGAGACGAGCACCATCGTCTACTCGCGGTTCGTCCCTCGGCTCTCGAAACTCCTCCTCGGGCGATTCCTCCGGCGACTGACGGTCAAGTACCTCGTCTTCGACTTTCACCCCTTCGTCTTCCTGTACGCGCTCGGGGCGCTCTCGGGCGCCCTCGGGTTCGCAGCGCTCGCGGGCTCGGCCCGGCGTGTTCGTCGAGCGGACAACGCCTTCGACCGGCTGCTCGCCTCGGCGATGTTGCTCGTCGGGAGCGCGGCGCTGTTGGTCGCCGCGATGACCGCGGACATGCGGGAAAACGAACACTTAGAGGAACAGATCCACGAATGAGACGCGACTCCCTACGATTCGAATGAAAGTACTCAACGTCATCGGCACGCGGCCACAGTATATCAAACTCTTTCCCGTCTGTCGGGAACTGGCGGGAAACGGCTACGAGAACGTCATCGTCGACACCGGCCAGCACTACGACGAGACCCTCTCGCAGGTGTTCCTCGAAGAACTCGACATCCCGAGCGTCGATTACGACCTCGACGTGCGCTCGGGATCGCACGGCGAGCAGACGGGCCGGATGCTCGCGGAGATCGAGGACATCGTCGAGGAGGAGGACCCTGACGCGGTGATCGTTTACGGCGATACGAACTCGACGCTCGCGGCCGCAATCGCCACCGCGAAGCTCCCGCCCCGACTCACGCACGTCGAGTCCGGCACGCGAAGTTACAACCGCTCGATGCCCGAGGAGCTCAATCGGGTGATGACCGACCACGTTTCGGACGTGCTGTACGCTCCGACCGAACGGGCCGTCGAGAATCTCGCACACGAGGGCCTCACCGACGGCGTCGTGCTGACGGGGGACGTGATGTACGACGCGATCCTGTGGGCCCGCGAGTACGTCGCCACGAGCGAGGACCGGGGCGTTCTCGACGACCTCCCGATCGAGCCCGGCGAGTTCGTCCTCGCGACCGTCCACCGGCCCAGAAACACCGACGACGGACAGCGCCTGCAGGCGATCCTCTCGGTGCTGGACGAGCACCCGCTTCCCGTCGTCTTCCCGGCCCACCCGCGAGTGCGAAACCGGATCGCGGAACTGGACCTCGACGCCGAACTCGGCGCGGACTTTCACCTCATCGACCCCGTCGGTTACCTCGATTTCGTCCGCCTGCTCGACGGTGCCGAGCGGGTCGCGACGGACTCGGGAGGCGCCCAGAAGGAGGCGTTCATGCTCGAAACCCCCTGCGTGACGCTCCGCGAGGAGACCGAATGGGACGAGACCGTCGAATGTGGCTGGAACCGCCTCGTCGGCGCGGATCCCGACCTGATCCGCGAGGCGCTCGGGGAGAACGGAAACCGCCCGCCACGGCCCGATCCCTTCGGCGATGGCCGGGCCGCAGAACGCATTGTCGGCGCCCTCGACGATGGCTCCTGAGTTCGCCGTCTGTCTGACTCACGACGTCGACCGCCCGTATAAGACCTACCAGTGGCTCTACGAGGCGCTCGCCGAGCGCGACCCGCGCCACCTGCAACGAGCGCTCTCGGGCGAGAACCCCTACTGGCGCTTCGAGGAGCTGATGGCCATCGAGGAACGCCTCGGCGTCCGCTCGGCGTTTTACTTCCTGAACGAGCCCTCCCTGTTCGGGAAGTCGATCCGGCGGTGGGCCGACCCCGCCCGGTGGATCGAGCACCTCGGGCGCTACGACGTCGCCGCCCCCGAAATGCGGGAGGTAATCGATCGGCTCGATCGGGGCGGCTGGGAGGTCGGCCTCCACGGGTCGTACGATTCGGCGCGCGACGGGCGCCGGTTGCGATACGAGATGAGCGTCTTGGAGGGCGTACTCGGTCACGAGGTTCGGGGAGTACGCCAGCACCACCTCCGGCTCGATCCGCCGGAGACGTGGCGAATCCACGCCGCGATGGGGCTGTCCTACGATACGAGTCTGGGTTCGAGCACCGAGTGTGGGTTTTCCAACGGATATCGCCCGATTCGGCCCTTCGACGACGGATTTCTGGTCTTCCCGCTGACGATCATGGAAGTCGGCCTGCCCACGGACACCACGAGGGCGTGGGAGGAGTGCGAACGCCTCCTCGAAGAAGCCCGCGAGAACGACGCCGTGATGACGGTCCTCTGGCACCCACGCTATCTCAACGACCGGGAGTTCCCGGGCTACCGGGCGATCTACGAGCGTCTCGTAGAGCGCGCCGTGGAGATGGGTGCGTGGGTCGGCCCGCCCGGCGAGTGCTACGATCGGCTGTCCATCGACGCGAAAATGCAGTAATTGGAAACGGGCGTACGCGTTTATCGAGTCGGCGGTTGTAACCGGTTTGCGATGAATCACGCCACCCATGCCGAGCGACGTGCAGCGACGCTTGACCCGGACGCGAGCGCCCTTTTGCACGCGTTGGCCGACGCCGGACCACCCGATCTGCAACAGCTCTCGCCCGAACAGGCGCGAACGCTGCTGGGCGACCTGTTCACCCCGGACGTCGATCCTGAACCGATCGCCGCGGTGGAGGAACGAAAGCTCCGGGCGGACGCCCGCGACGTCCGCGTGCGGATCTACGACCCCGACCCCGACGAGACGCTCCCCGCGGTCGTCTACTTCCACGGCGGGGGCTGGGTCGTCGGCAACCTCGACACCCACGACGGCGTCGCCCGTTCGCTGGCAATAGAGGGCGAGTGCGTCGTCGTCTCCGTCGACTATCGGAAGGCCCCCGAACACCCGTTTCCCGGCGCCGTCGAGGACGCCTACCTCGCGACGAGGTGGACGGCCGACAACGCCGCGGGGATCGGGGCCGGAGCGGGACTGGCCGTCGCCGGCGAGAGCGCGGGCGGGACCCTCGCGACCGTCGTCACGCAGATGGCCGCCGAAAAGGAACTCGGTGCGCCGGAGATCGATCACCAGGTGCTGTTCTACCCGGTGACCGACCACGCCTTCGATACGCACTCGTACGCCGAAAACGCCGACGGCTTCTTCCTGACCGGACGGGCGATGGTGTGGTTCTGGAACCACTACCTCCGCGATGATATCGACGGGGCGAACCTCCGGGCCTCGCCGCTTCGCGCCCCCGAACGGCTCCTCGCGGAACTCCCGCCGGTGACGCTGTTCTCCTGTGGGTACGATCCGCTTCGCGACGAGCAGTTCGCCTACGCCGAGGCGCTCGAGGATGCGGGCGTCCCGGTCGAGCACACGAACTACGACGGCATGATCCACGACTTCGCGAACATGCGGCGACTCGCCGACCCGTTCCCGAACGTCGAGGCGGCAGCCGACGTCCGACAGCGCGCGGGCGAGGCGCTTCGCGGGGCCTTCGAGTAGACGACTGGATGCCCGAAATGACTACGGGCGGCACGGTTATACCGGCTGCTGTCGTTCCCTCGGTGATGAAAACCGTTCTTCACGTCTCGAGTCCACACCCCGACGACCAGAACCACGCGGCGGTGAACACGCTGAACCTGATCGGCGACGAGGCCGTCTATTCGGAGGGTGACGATGTCGTCGTCCTCGCAAACGGGGCCGGGGTTCGCATGTTCGTCGACACAACGGCAGCCCATCCCGAGATGATCGAGCGGCTCGCTGACCGAGGCGTGGCGCTCAGAGCGTGCCGGAACGCGCTCTACGGGATGGGTGCCACCGATGACGACCTGCTGCCCGGGGTCTCGGGGGTCCCCTCGGGCTCCGGTGAGCTCGCCCGGTTACAGGACGACGGCTTTGGCTACATCAAGGCCCCCTGATCGTGCGGGGGTCCCCAGTACGCACGCGAATCCGGGCGGGAAATACCGATTCGGAGTCCTCACTCCTGATCGCGACCTTGCTGCTCGCGAGCTCCTTGACGGTCATGTCCGGGGCGACGATCGCGCCGGCGCTGCCGGCCATACACGCCCACTTCAGCGGCGTGGAGAACGCCGACCTCCTGGTCCGCCTCGTACTGACGATCCCCGCCCTCTTCATCGCCCTCGGCGCACCACTCGCCGGGCTCGTGGTCGACCGGGTGGGCCGCAAGCCGATGTTGGTCGGCTCGACCGTGCTCTACGTCGTGGCCGGCGGGTCGGGCTACGTACTGGCCACCCTTCCGGGGATCCTCGCCGGACGGGCGCTTCTCGGGATCGCCGTCGCGGGCGTCATGACCAGCGCGACGACACTCATCGCCGATTACTACACTGGGGATCGGCGGGACGGGATGCTCGGACTCCAGGCTGCGTTCATGTCGCTCGGGGGTGTCGTTTTCCTCCCGCTCGGCGGCTTTCTCGCCGATATCGGATGGCGTGTCCCCTTCCTGATCTACGTCTCCGCCGCGGCGCTGGTGCCGCTCATGGTCCTCTCTGTCTACGAGCCGACTCTCGACGGGACGGACCCACGACCCGACCCCACCACCTGCGATCCGGCCACCGGGGTCCCGGTGAGCCATCCCGATGACGGCCCGGGGACGTCAGTCTCCGACCGGGTACCCGTTCGAGCGATCGCGATCGCCTACCTGGCGGCGCTGGTGACGATGGTGGCGTTCTACATGGTCCCCGTTCAGATCCCCTTCTACCTCGAAACGCTCGCGCCGGTGAGCGCCTCGGCGGTCGGCCTCGCGATCGCGGGCATGACGCTCACGAGCGGCGTGGTCTCGACGCAGTTTCACGCCCTCAGGGCTCACCTCGGGGCGCGCACCATCGCGGCGCTCGTCTTCGGGCTGATGGGGATCGGCTACGTCGTCATCGGGACGGGCAGCGGGTACTATCGGGTGGTTGTTGGCCTCGCTATCACCGGTGTCGGGCTGGGACTGCTCTTTCCGAACCTCAACAGTTGGCTCGCGGATCACGCCCCGGAGGCCTCCCGCGGGCGCGTTCTCGGCGGGCTCACGAGCGCGGTGTTCCTCGGGCAGTTCCTCTCGCCGTTCCTGACACAACCGGTCGTAACGCAGGTAGGGCTCGGGAAAGGGTACAGCGTCTTCGGGATCGTTCTGCTCGCCCTCTGTGTCGCGGTGCTCGGGACGCGTCTCCCCGGTCGCCTCGGCGAGATGGCTTCAGTACGGTAAGCGGGCGATCTCTCGTATAGCAAGCCCCCGATGAGTGGTTAGGGACGGCTGTCCTGCAGTCCGTCGTGAAGCTGCCGAACGTTCGGCCGCCGGAGCTTCGAATCGAGGGGTCACAGGGCCGACACGCGACGTGGTTGGAGCTCTTTTTCGACCTCGTCTTCGTCGTCGCCGTCGCCGAACTCGCACACACGCTCGGTGCCAACGTTTCGTCGGGCGGGGTGATCCGGTCCGGCGCGCTGCGCGCTGTTCGTCCCCGTCTGGTGGGCGTGGATCGGCGCGCTACTGGTCCTCGTCGAAGTTCTGACCGGCTCTCATGGCGACGGTCACGGGAGAGACACTCACGACCACGGACTCGGGGCCACAGCCCGGGATGGCGAATCGCTCCGAAGGAACTGAGCGTTACAGTCGCTCCTCGCCGGTTCGGCCCACCTCGCCGGAGTCCTCTCCAGTGAACTCGACCTCCCGGTGTGTGCCGTCACAGAACGGCTTGGTCCCCGAGGCCCCACACCGACACAGCGCGGTTTCCGTGCCCCTGTACTGTTCCCCGTCGGCTCCCTCGATCTCGAACGTCCCGCTGGCCATACACGGGCCGGCCGGGATCGGCGTCAGTCGAAGCGCCTCGTCCGGCGGTTCCTCTTCGGTCACCGCTTCCCCGCCGTCGAGGCTCCCGCCATCCTCGAACCCCACGGCCGCGTGGCTGTTGTCACAGAGCGGCTTGTTCTCGGAGGCTCCACAGCGACACAGCGCGATCCGCGTGTCCGAAAGCAGCTCCTCGCCCTCGGGGGTCTCGATCCCGAGGTCGCCGTGGAGGTAGAGTGGACCGTCAGGGACGACGGTAATGCGGTTTCCCTCCGGGATCGGCTCGTCCATGCCCTCGTTCGATTCGAAATGCAACGCGCCCGTCGGACAGTCCCGGATTACGGCGGCGACCTCCTCGGCGTCGGCGTTATCTGGCCGGATCCAGGGACGTTCGTCGGGATCGAACACCTGCGAAAGCCACTCGACGCACGCTTTGACGTGAATACATCGGTTCACGTCGTAGGTTACGGTTCCGTCCTCGCCTACGTACCGGTGCACGTCCTCTTTCATTATGGAATGTCCCACGGGAACTCACAAATAGGTATTCGTCAAACGGGAATCGATCGCGTCCGGCGATCACCGGACAGGAGACCGGACGGCGAGCGACTACTGGGTGTCCCCAAGGAGGTGCCGTTCGAGAAAGGTCCCCTCCCGCTCGACGACTTCTTCGAACGACTCGTCGAACGCTCCGAAGTGATCAGCTTCGATCGTTATATGTCTCATATCTGGAAGGCGAGCGACTGTCGCAGCGATGGCGCTCTTGGGGGCGATCGTGTCGGTTGCCCCCTCGATGACGAGTGCCGGGCAATTAACCCGATGAGCACTCGTAATGGGACGATACAGACCGAACGTGAGGAACGCACGTGCGGCACACCGGTTCACCTCCTCGTCGCTCGCGGCCGTACCGACGAGGGCTTCGTGGCCCTCTTTGGATCCCGGAGGGGCAAGCGCCGGGAGTTCGTCGGGATACACCCCCCAGATGGGAATGTAGTACGGCTCCCGCCCGGTGTACTTCCGCCCGAGGTCCCGTAGCCCTGCAACCGTCGTTCGAAGTCCGTAGGCCGGCCCCAGCTGGCGAACGAAATACGCGATCGTTCGGGCCCCGTCGAGGATCGGGGTTCGTCCGACGTAGGCGTCGACGTCCTCACGAGCAGCGGTGATCAACGCGCCACCACCTCCCAAGGAGAACCCATAGACGCCGAGTCGCCCCCCGTCGACGCCGTCGATGATGCGGGCATATCGGACGGCAGCCTGCCAGTCGGCGATCTGGCCGAAGGGGACTGCGACGTTCCTGGGTTCGCCATCGCTTTCGCCCAACGATCGGTAGTCGAACAACAACACAGCGATCCCGCGCCCGGCGAAGTGCTCGGCAAACGCCGGAAGCCCGGCGTTGCGTGGTAACCCGAACCCGTTTGCCATTACCACTATCGGCGGATCGATGGCGCTCGTAGACGACGACTCGTACGGGCGGTAGAGTGAGGCTGCACACCGCGTTCCTTCGCTCATGAACGAGACGTATTCGGGTTCGATCGCTTCTCGCTGCTCCATAACTCTCTATGTAGTAAGACAGCAAACAGCATAAGCATATACTGACTCACTGAACTACCCGTTTTCTCGGGCATGGCTACACCCATCCCGTGCTGGATGCGTGGCCGTCGATTTCAGGAACGAGCACGCTGTCCGAAGGTAAGGCCCGGATAACAAACCCGCGTTCCTCGGTGGTACAGGTAAGATGAACGTCGAACGCATCGATCTCGCCGAGTGGGAGCGGATGGTACCCGACGGTTGTGAGGTCTTTCATACGCCCGAGGCGCTTTCCGTCCTCGCCGAGCACGCAGCGGGGGAACTCCACCTGCTGGGGGCGAAAAAGGGCGAGCAGCCGCTGGCGCTCGTTCCTGCCTTCGTCCGGCAAAGTGCCGTCGGAACGGCGGTGTTCTCGCCGCCGCCCGGGATGGGCGTCCCCCGACTGGGCCCGCTTCTCATGCCGACCAGCCCCAAACGACGGAAACGCGAGAAGCTCAACCGGGAGTTCACCGCGGCGGTCGTCAAGCATCTGGTGGGGGAGGGCTCGCGAACCCTGTTCCGGATGGAGTGTCCCGCCGCCTACGACGATCCCCGACCGTACCGGTGGACGGACTTCGACGTGGAGAGCGCCTTCACCTACGTGCTGGCGGTCGACGGGGACACCGACGCGCTGCTCTCGTCGTTCAGCAAGAGCCTCCGCCGGGAGATCCGCGACGCAGAGGAGCTTTCGGTCGGGATCGAGACGGAGGGTCTCGACGGGGCGCGTGCGGTCTTCGAGGACACCCGGGCGCGCTACGCCGAGCAGGACGAGCCGTTCGCGCTCGAGTGGCCCTACGTCCGGGACCTCCTCGAAGCGCTCGGGGATCGCGCACGGGTCTACGTCGCCCGCGATCCCGACGGCCGGTTCCTGAGCGGAATTACCGTGCTGTACTCGAACGACATGGCCTACTTCTGGCAGGGGGGTGCCCGCGCGACCTACGAGGGGACGAGCGTCAACAGCGCACTCCACTGGCGCATCCTCGAGGACCTCGCGACCGACCCCGAACTCGAAAACGTGTATAAGTACGACCTGATGGGCGCGAACACCGAGCGGCTCTGTCGGTACAAGGCGAAGTTCTCGGCGGACCTCGTGCCCTACTACGTGATCGAATCGAACGGTCCCGCGATGACGATCGCGAAAACGGCCTACTCGTTACTCCGGTGAGCGGCGCCACCAGAGCGCCAGTGCGACGAGCACGACCAGCCCGATTCCAATGGCGAGGAAACCGTTCGAGGAGCTCGCCGCCGATTCCGAATCGCCGGAGGCGGGCGCCTCGCCCTTGACGGTCAGTTGCTGGGTCTGGCCGGCGACCTCGACGGTGTGTGTGCCCGGCGCGTCGACGCGCTGGGAGAAACTAACGGTCGTAGTCTCGCCGGGCTCGAGTGTCACTTCCTCGGTGCCGGTCACCGCGCCGAAGACCAGCAACTCGACGGGCTGGGTTTCGGTGACCGAGGCGGTGTTCTCGACGGTCGCGGTCACCTCGACCGTCTCGCCGGCGTCGATCCGCTCGCGGTCCAGCGAGAGTTCGGTCGCCTCGATCGGCGACTCGGCCAGGACGACCGCGAACTCCCCGGAACCGCCGGGACTGCTCTCGAAGGAGTAGAACCGATCGGTCTCCCCGGCCGGTTCGGTCGCGGTCCGCTCCCAGCTCCCGCTGGCGCGCTCGTAGACCGCGACGTTGCTGGCGGTGGCGTCCTGACCCGCGAGGGTCGCTTTCTCGACGCTAAAGGAGAGGGTCGGGTCGCTCACGCTTCCCTCCGAAGCGCTATCATCGACCGTCAGCGTCGAGAGCGCCGTTGCGCTCCCGTCGCCGTCCTCGTCGGGGACCTCGGGGCCGCCCTCGGCGGCATTCATCGCGACCTCCACGTCGGCGGTCCCGCTGAACGTGCTCTGCCCGCTGGCGGAAAGCGAGAGGCGGTCGTACCGGACGCCGTTTCCGCCCTCGGCGGGCGGGCGCAGGCGGGCCGTCTCGCCCCCGGTGTCCTCGACGGTCGCGAGGATCCCGTCGTCGATCCGGTCGTAGCTGACCGTCGGGTCCCCGCAGGTGCCAGAGCGGATCACGAGCGGCGCGTCGATGCTCCCCAACGCGATCCGGTCGGGCTGGCTGCGATCCCCCGAGAGGACGTCGATCCGGCTGACGTTGCCGTCCGGCGAGAAGGTCGACTGCTGGTCGTTGAACGCGGGATCGATCGTCACCTCGAAGTCCCCGCCGAGGCCGGTGTAAGCCCCGCCGTCGGTCCGGTCGTCCCCCCAGAGCCAGGCGACCTCGCTCCAGACGTCGCCGTGGGTCCAGACGTCGTCTGCGTGTTCGCTGTAGTCGTCGTCCTGGACGGTCCACTCTCCACTCGCCGGCAGGCCGACGACCTCGAACTCGGCCGCGCCGCCGGGCGTCCCGCCGTCAAGGCGGTCGTGGACGATCACGAGGCTCAGGCCGTCGGCCCCCTCGTAGAGGAAGAGCGAACTCACATCGTTGCGCTGGAGGTCGGTCGTGCCGTGAGAGCCGTAGGCGTAGTCGGTTTCGTGGCTGACGTGGCTCCGGTAGTCGTATAGCTCCGCGGCAGTTCCCTCGCCCGAGAGGGGTGTAATGACCTCACACTGGGTGCCCTGCTCGACGACGTACGAACCCTGCTGGGCCGCGGCGGGCCGGCTCGCGGGGACCGAGCCCGCGAGGACGACCGTCGCGACGAGCGCGAGAGCGAGACACACCGCGCCGACCGATCTCGTGGTCATGGCGGGCGCGGGAGGGGGTACTCACGGCGGGTAATGCTCCGGTCGATGCGCGGGGGTGGGTCTGCCCTCATCGTCCGAGTGTTCGCCGATCCGGGTATTGTTATCCGGCACCTACCGCCCGCAGGCGACGAAAAGGAGCCGCCTACTCGACGGTGACGCTCTTTGCGAGGTTACGGGGCTTGTCGATCGGGCGACCCAGTAGCGCCGCCGCGTGATAGGAGACGAGCTGGAGCTGGACGTTCGCAAGCAACCCTGCGACGGTCGGCGGAGCCTCGGGGATCGAAAGGATGTCGTCGGCCTGCCGGAGGACTTCCTCGTTCGTCCCGTCCGTGACCGCGACGACCGTCGCGCCGCGGGTCTGGGCTTCCCGGACGTTGCCCAACAGTTTCTCGTCGTCCTGGCCGGTAAAAATCGCGAAGACGACGCTCGCCGGAGTGACCAGCGCCAGCGGGCCGTGTTTGAGCTCGCCCGCCGCAAAGCCCTCGGCGTGCTCGTAGGAGATCTCCTTGAACTTCAGGGCCCCTTCGAGCGCGACGGGGTAGCCCACGCCGCGCCCGATGAAGAAGAAGGCGTCCCGGCCCCGATAGCGCTCTGCGATATCGCGGCTCCGGGAGGTCTCGAGGACCCGCTCGACGCCCCCGGGAAGCGAACCGAAGTCGACCGGCCCGCTGGGCGAGTCCTCGCCCGCGAGCTGGTCCGCAAACAGCGAGAGCGCGACGACCTGCGAGGAGAAGGTCTTGGTGGCGGCGACGCCGATCTCGGGGCCCGCACGGATGTACAGCGCCCCGTCACAGACCCGCGCGGCCGAAGAGCCCACGACGTTCGTCACCGCGAGGGTGCGCGCGTCCGCCCGCTGTGCGGTCTCGATGGCCCCGAGGGTGTCCGCGGTCTCGCCGCTCTGGGTGACCGCGACGACCAGCGTCCCCTCGCTCACCGGCCGGGCGTGGGTGGCGTACTCGCTTGCGAGGTGCGTCGAGGCGGGGATCCCCCGTTCGGTGGCCACGTACTCGCCGTAGAGCGCGGCGTGGTAGGAGGTCCCACACGCGACGAACTGGACCTCCCGGATTCCATCGAGGAACGCCGAATCGAGATCCGGAAGTCCCTCGCCGGAAGAGTGACACTCGAGGATCTGGCGGAGCGCGGTTGGCTGTTCGTGGATCTCCTTTCTCATGTAGTGGTCGTAGCCGCCCTTCTCGGCGGCCTCGGCGGTCCAGTCGACGGTCCTGACCGGACGATGGACCACCCCGTCGCCGTCGGTGATCGTATACTCCTCCGAGGTGGCCCGCACGGCGTGGCCGTCCTCCAGATAGACGACCCGGTCGGTGAACTCGAGGAACGCGGGCACGTCGCTGGCGACGAACAGCGCGTCCTCGGCGATCCCGAGCACCATCGGGGAGCCGTTTCGGGCGGCGTAGATCGCCTGCTCGTCCTCGTGGACCATCGCGATGGCGTAACTGCCCGATAGCTCGTCGATCGCGGCGTGAAAGGCCTCCTCCGTCGAACGCCCCGCCGAGAGGTGCTCCTCGATCAGGTGTGGGATGACCTCGGTGTCGGTGTCGCTTTCGAACCCGTGGCCCGCCGCCTCCAGGCGCGCGCGCAGCGCGTCGTGGTTCTCGATGATGCCGTTGTGGACGACCGCCAAGGTCCCCGTACAGTCCGTGTGCGGATGGGCGTTGACGTCCGTCGGCGGGCCGTGGGTGCTCCAGCGGGTATGGCCGATACCGGTCTCGGCGCTCGGTGCGCGGCGGGAAACGCGCTCGAGGAGGCGGTCGATCTCGCCCTCGCGTTTCAATACCTCGAGTCCGTGGCCGTTCAACAGCGCGATCCCGGCCGAGTCGTAGCCCCGGTATTCGAGGTTCGAGAGACCGGACAGGAGGCTCGGGACGGCGTCGTCGGTGCCGATCCGGGCGATGATGCCACACATCAGCACTCACCTCCCGGGGATCCGCTCGATCGAGGGTCGGTTCGGAAACCGAAGGGGACGGCCGCGTGTGGGGTAGTAGCGGATCTCATCGTCGATACGTCGGTGGTTCCGGTCCGGGAGGCATTGGTATCGCGTGATTATACGTCCGGCCGTTCGCCAGAACGAATAGGCTCGCCGTACCCGTCCGGCCGCGTGAGAATGGACCGAAATTACTTCGTCCAACGTCGCCTTGCCGACTGATATGCTTCGGGAGAGTGGAGTGTCACCACGAGCCGTGACGGCCTTCGACGTCGCGAGCCACACGGGTCCGGCCGCATGGCTCGACAGCGAGGGCTACCGGCGGGGTATCGAACTCGCCGTGGCCCACCCCGAGGTCGAGCCCGACGCGATCGCGTCGATGGTCGCGCTACCCGCGGACGCCACGGCCGACGGCTGTAGCCCGGCGACGATGGTCGCGGAGATCCAGCGAGCCGCGCGCCGGGGCTGGCTCGACGTTTCGTACGACTCGCCGGCGTTCGCGGGACTGAACAAGCTGGTCGCGTGGGCCCTTTCGGCGGGCGGAGTCGAGGCCGACTACACCCCCTTCTTCGAGGTGGGCCACGGGACCGACTACGAGCGCCTCGACCGGGCTTTCGAGCGTATCGGCTGTGGGTACGAGCCGGTCTGTGGCGGAGCCCCCCATCGTGTGGAGCCCCGCGAGGCGGCGACGGCGCTCGGGCGGGTGCTCGCCACCCTCGGCGTGCCGGTCGGGGACCCAAACACGCTGACGACGCTGCCGGCGTATCTGTCCGAGTGTCCCGACAGCCTCCGGCGGGCGTTCGCGTACACGTACCTCAACAGTCGGGACCGCGCGGCGACGGCACCGGCCCCCGAGCGCAACTCGCCGGCGTTCCGCCGCGCGCTGGCGGCGTTTCTGACCCGGACCGTCGACGGGACGGTGACAATCCTCGACGGGGCCGTTTTCGTCACCGGAATCGAGGGGCGTCGCCCCTGAATCACTCCAGATAGCCGAGCTGCGAGAGGCGGTCTTCGACGGCCTGTGAGTCGGTCCGACGGCGATGGCCCTCGACGCCGTCGTAGCGCTCGGTGCCGACGCCCTCGATCACGGGGAGGACCCGCCCGTCGCTTCGCTCGTCGTGGGGAACGCCAAGCGAGGCGAGTACCGTCGGCGCGACGTCGAACAGGTGCGCACCCGAGAGGTCCGCGCTAGAGTCGACCCCCTTGCCCACGGCGGCGATGATCCCCTCGCGCTTGTGGTTCCAGGGTTCCTCGGGCTCGCCGAAGGGCTCGCCCAGCAGGCGCGCCGAGAGGAACTGCTCGTAGTCGTGCGGGACCGTCACGACGTCGACGGCGTCTTCCAAATGGGGTCCCGAGAACACCTCCTCGCGGGGGGCGACCGTCTCGAAGACCGGGTCGCCGTCGGGGGTGGACACCGCGGAGAGCGCCTCGATCAGGTCCGCCCGAACCGACTCGTAGTCCTCGGAGGCGACGACGCCGTCGGGTTCGCGCCCCGCGAGGTTGATCCGAACGCCCAGTTCCGTCCGCGAGCGCATGTACGCCCGTGAGGCGGCGAAGTCGACCTGCTCGGTCGCCGCCCGGATGAGGTCGGTGGGGACGACCCGCGCGACGGGCTCGGCGAGGCCGACCCTGTCGAGCAGCCCGTGGGCGCGCTGGCTGGTCAGTCCGACCCGTGCGCCCGCCAGCGCGGCCCGCGAGAGGGCGCGTTTGAGCGCCGCACCGGCCCCCGAGGAGTCCCTTTGGGCCCGCTCGTGGATCGTCCCCCACGAGGGCATCCCGCCCTCGCGTCCGGCGACCGCCTCGAGGTAGCCCTCCCGGCGAAGGAACTCGTTGACCCGGAACTCGTAGTCCTCGTAGGGCCCCATCCCGTGATCGCTGACGATGAAGACGCTCGCGGGCTCACAGGCCCCCAGGATCGAGCCGACCTCCCGGTCGACGGCGCGATAGACCGCCTCCACGCCGCGGGAATCGCCCGCGAGTTCGTGAAAGACGGTGTCGGTCGACTGGAACTCGACGAAGCCGAACTCGGGGTCGAACTCCCGGCAGAGATATCGGAACGCGGCCCCCCGCGAGGCGATCAGGTCGCGGTAGTTCGCGATCGCCTCTTCGCTCCCGACGTCGCTCCCGTGAGGCGGGTAGACCCGGTACTCGCCAATGGCCTCGCGGACCTCCTCCAGTATCCCCTCGGGATGACAGGCGGGCTCTTCGGGGGCGGTGTAACCCGGGATTACCGCCCCATCGATCCCGCCGGGCGGGTGGGTCACTGGTACGTTGACGACGACGCTTCGCAGGCCACGCTCGGAAAGTACCTCCCA
This sequence comes from Halalkalicoccus jeotgali B3, assembly GCF_000196895.1. Lineage (NCBI taxonomy): Archaea > Methanobacteriati > Methanobacteriota > Halobacteria > Halobacteriales > Halalkalicoccaceae > Halalkalicoccus > Halalkalicoccus jeotgali. Next base: position 1,914,240 of record NC_014297.1, on the reverse strand, counting down.
GATGGCGGGAAACCGGACGTGCGTGGCGTTGATCACGTCCCAGTCGTAGCCCTCGAAGGCCAGAAAGTCGAAGACGCCGTGCTTGCCGGGGTTGACGCCGGTGTACAGCGAGGGCCACGCGCTCGGCGTCCAGGGGGGGATCTGCGATTCGAGCGGGCCGCTTGCGCCCTCCTCGACGAGCGAGGCGAGGTTCGACAGCACCCCCGACTCGAGCAGCGGGTCGAGGACCCGCTCGCAGGCGGCGTCCAGTCCGATGACGAGCGTCTTCATGCGTTGTAATCAACTCCCCGGACGCTGGGGGGCGTGCGGGCATTGTTATGGCCGGTGTACAGGGAATCGCCGTCGGCGGTCCGGCCGCGCCGTAAACGTCGGTGTTCGACCCTGTCGGGGAAAGAGTTAATTAACTAACCAGTCATGGAAGGATGTGGACGGCCGGCCGACACGGTCGGCCTCAGCAGTCCGTGAGTCCAAGGACCCGCCGCCAGCGGGCCGGTTGCGGGGACAGACGAACACACAGTAGCGACGCCACCACCGACACCACCATGATCCAGAACGACCTCATCCACGAACCGGCTGCATCGACGACGGACACCACGGTCACGACCGGCTGCTCGGACCTCCTCGACGCCCTCGGGGACGCCTCCGCGCGGGCGATACTCCGAGCGGGCGCCCGGGAACCGGTCACTATCGAGGACCTCCTCGAGGTCTGTGAGGTCTCCCGAACGACCATCTACCGTCGGGTCAACGAGCTCGTCGAGCTCGACCTGCTCGAGGAGTCCATTACGTTCACCGAGGACCAAAAGCGCCAGCGTCGGTTTCGGACGGCGTGCAACCGGATCACGCTTCATCTCGGCGAGAACGGGCTCGAAGCGCGCCTTCAATCGGACGGGTCGGTCACCCCGTTCGACGAACTCCTGCTCGACGAATCCGCCCTCCAAATCGCCCTCAGCGGCAAGGACATGCGCTTCGAGATCGAGACGGCGGGACCCGAGGGGTCGGCCGAGTAATGCGACGATTTCACCGCTCAAGGCACGGATACCGATACTGATGGGGTCGAAAGCCCGACCGTGTTCCGACCACTACGGCGAGGAGACGGACGGAGGACAACGCGATCGGCTGACCGGGACGAGCGCGCCGGGGCGCGCCGACGTGGGGCCCCCGAGGGGGACCAACACCCATGAGTCTGCACCGCCGCCGGTTCCTCCTCGCGTCGGGGATCGCCGGATTCGCGGGCTGTACGGGCCAATTCGCCGGGACGCGCGACGACGGCGAGAACGAGACCGGAAGCGAGAGCGCGGGGGAATCAGCCCCCGACGACGGATCCTCCGGAGCCGACGCCGAGGACCGACCTGCGGGGGTCACGCCCCTGCTTTCGTTCGAGGACCTCGACGCGTGGGAGAGCCAGGCGGGCGACCTCTCGGCCGACGCCGGGAGCGAAAGCGGCTCACAGTCGGCGCGGATCGACGCCGGTCCCACCGAGGAGTGGGCCCGGATCGAGCGTCCGCTCGACCTCGACCTCTCGAGCCACCGGCCGGCGATCACCTTCCGGGTGCACGCCGGGGACCTCCCCTCCCAGTCGGTCGACCTGATCGTGCTGGACGGGGCCGAGAACGCCCTCCGATTTCGGACGCGGGTCTTCGAGACGAGCGCCGACGCCGAGTTCATCAGGCTCCACGCCGGGACGTACGACCTGCTCACCGAGGAGGCCCCCGATCTCGGTGCGATCGAGCGTATCCGGATCCAGGCACAGTTCCAGAATGCACCGGAGGCGACGATCTGGTTGGATCGACTGGAGGCCCTCCCGCTCCCCGAGACGCCCAAACTGATGATCCAGTGGGACGACGGCCACGAGTCCCAGTACACCGAGGCCTTCGAGATCCAGTCACGCTACGGGATCCCCGCGACCTCGTTCGTCAACACCAACAGCATCGGGGCCGAGGGCCGACTCGACGTCGAGCAGATGCACGAGCTGCGCGAGGTGGGCTGGGAGTTCGGGAGCCACCTGATGGACCACGTCTACCTCGACGAGACCGAGCCCGCCGAGCAGGAACGCCAGATCACCGGCGCGAAGCAGTGGCTGCTCGACAACGGCTTCGAACAAGGGGCGGAGTACTTCGCGTACCCGTACGGCGATTACGACCAGTCGAGCTACGATCTGGTAACCGACCACCACGCCGTCGCGATGGTCGGGGGCGAGCCCGGGTACGGCCTGCCGGTCAACGCCACGCACGTCGGGCGATCCTCCGAGCGAACCCTCGCGAGCGCAAGCGCGTACCTCGATCACCTCGTCGAGTGGGGCGGGTTCGGCGGGCTGTTCTGGCACGCGATCCCGGACGAGACGCCCATCGAGGAGTTCGACGCGATCATGCGCCACATCCACGACCGGGAAGCCGCCGGCGAGATCGACGTCATTACGCTCGGCGACCTCGAGGCGCTGCTGACCGGATGACGTCCGTCGGTTCCGATCCGAGTGCACTCTATAGTGCTCAGTTCTCTCCGTACTCCTCCTAGGAACTGTTATTATCCCAACTGTTGTACGCCCGGACAGGGAGATGGATCACCGAGTAGTGAAGCTCCTCCTCGCGATGGGGATCGGAGTGATCGTACTGGCTGCCAGCACCGACCGGACCGGCCGAGAACGCGGATGCGTCCTGCGATACGTCTCCACTCAGCGGATTGCCGCCGGAGGAGCCATCGCCCTGATAGGGGTGGTCTGGTGATGTACTCCGCCTTCGAGATCCGCCGGGCGCTCGCGAACCCGGTCCGGATCAGCCTCGAGTGCAACCGCCTGTTCTACCGGCGGGGCTATCGGCGGGCGTACAACACCTCGGGCGTGGACGTCTTCGCCGAGGACTGGGACTCGCTGATCCTTCTGGACGCGTGTCGCTACGACCTCTTCGAACGCCACTCGAGGCTGCCCGGCGATCTCGAAGCCCGCGAGTCCCGCGGGTCGGGCACCGCCGAGTTCCTCCGGGGCAACGTCGCCGGGCGCGACCTCCTGGATACCGTCTACGTGACGGCGAACCCACAGCTGTATCGGTACCGCGAGGAACTCGACGCCACGTTCCACGACGTGATCCACGTCTGGATGGAGGACGGCTGGGACGAGGAGTACGGGACCGTCCTGCCCGAGACGACGACGCGGTACGCACTGGAGGCTGCCGAGCGCTACCCCAACAAGCGACTGTTCGTCCACTACCTCCAGCCCCACTACCCGTTCGTCGGCTCCGAGACGACGTTCGATAAGGGCCACGTCCAGGACCCCGAACAGGGCCAAGACGTCTTCTGGCTCCGACTCACGGACGGACGACTCGACGTTCCCCGCGAGACCGTCTGGGACGCCTACGCGGACAACCTCGAACTGGTCCTCCCGTACGCCGAATCCCTCATGGACGCCTTCGAGGGCCGGACGGTCGTCACCTCCGACCACGGTAACCTCTTCGACGAGCGCGCCTTTCCGATCCCCATGCGGGTCTGGGGACACCCGAAAGGGATTCACGTCGAGAACCTGATCAAAGTGCCGTGGCTCGTCCACGAGACCGGGCGCCGAAAGGAGATCGTCGCCGAGGACCCCGTCTCGGAGGGTCGAACCGTCGGCGAAGACGTGATGGAAGACCGCCTCGAGGCCCTCGGTTACGTCTGATCCCGAGCGAACCCGGCCGACTCGGCCGGTCGGATCCGGCTATACCTGCTCCTCGCGGGGCGTGATCTCGACCCTTTCGAGGGCTTCGAGGGTCCCCTCTTCCTCCGCTCGTTCGAGCTTCGAGATCTCCCTCGCGTAGTGGAGGAACGTGTCCACCGAAGCGATCACGACGCGGGCCTCGATCGTGAGGATCTCGATCCCGACGAGCGAGACGCGGATCCAGATGTCGATGACGACGCCCTTATCGAGGATGCGATCGAGTACCTCCGCGAGACTCGACGTGTGTGGTCTGTTCGAACTCATGATTCCTCACTCCTGATACGGTGGCCCTCCTCGTTACTGTTTGCCCATCCCTAGCAAGGAGGTGGTCGGCGGTTCGCCGCCGGCGGTTCGTATCGAACGACCCAGGAGGTACGACGGGCATATCGCCGGTAGGGGATCAATAACGAACCACGTCGGTCGCCTGGTCCCGGCATGGATCGACACCTCCGAGCGCGACGCGGGCCGATCCGACCATGACACGGTCGAGGCGGCGACCTCCCGACCGGCGCGTTCCGGCCGACGTACCGCTCGTCGCGGCGTTCTTACTCGTCGCAAACGGGATCATCGCTCTCGCACCGTGGCAATCCCTTCGGGTCGTCCCCGGGTTGGTGCTCCTGTTGTTCGCCCCGGGATACGCCCTTTTGACCGTCCTGTTCCCGGGCCGACCCGACGCGGAGCACTCGACGGTCGGCGGGATCGACCGGCTTGAGCGGGCCGTCCTCTCGTTCGGGGTGAGCGTCGCACTGGTGCCCGTACTGTACCTGCTCGGATACCTGTTCAGCCGGCTAAACCCGCCCTCGACGCTGATGTTACTCGGCGTGCTCGACGGTTTCGTCGTCGTCACGATGGCTCTCGGATACCTCCGGCGGCGCGAGCTGTCGGCCCCGCGTCGCTTCGACCTGCCCCCGCGGGAAACGGTCGTGCCCGAGGTGGCCGACCGACGGACCGACCGGCGCGGTTTTCTCGCCGATCTCGCGTTGGGGGGTGCAATCGTGGCGGCCGTCGGAAGCCTCGCGTACGCGATCAGTGACCCCGGCGACGGCGAGCGTTTCACCGAGTTCCAACTGCTCTCGCGGACCGAAAGCGGCGAGTACGTCGCCGGCGACTACCGGACGGTCCTCACGGCGGGGGAACCCCAGTCCCAGATCGTCGGCATCGAGAACTACGAACACGCCCGCACGACCTACACCGTCGTCGCGGAACTCCAGCGCGTCGATACGGAGGGCGACTCGGCCCAACTCCTCGAACGCGGCGACCGTACCGAGCGAACCGTCTCGGTCGCGCCCGGCGAGTCGGCCTACATCGAACAGGGGGTGACCCCCGACATCGTCGCGGAGGATCTCAGACTGGCGTACCTCCTGTACACCAGCGATTCGCCCATCGGAGAACCCTACCGTGAACTGCACCTCTGGGTCGACGTCTACGAGCCCGGAACCGAGCCGACCGGGGAGTAAGCGCTCGATAACTAACCCCGTGCCCGGCGAGGGCTCCGGTATGTGGCCATGGGAACACGCACTCTTCGCTTACTTGCTGTACTCGATCGCCAGCCGACTCTGGTTGGGGCGAACGCCCGCCGCGCTCCCCGTCTTAGTGCTGGTCGTCGCCTCCAGCGGCCCCGACCTGATCGACAAACCGCTGGCGTGGCAGTTCGGGATCTTCTCGAGCGGGTACGCCATCGCCCACTCGGTCTTTTTCGCCGTCCCGCTGGTCGCGCTGGTCGGCCTGTTAGCGTGGACCTCAAATCGCCCCGACATCGGCCTCGCCTTCGGGATCGGCTACCTCTCGCATCTCCTCGGGGACCTGCTCCCGATCTACGTCGAGGAGGGCGAGATCTCGCTGTACCCCGTTATCTGGCCGCTTGGCGAGCGCTCGACGACGGACCACAGTCAGGGGTTTCTCGACCGCGTTCTCGAGCTGTTCGGCCCCTATTCACAGGACCTCGGTCGGGAACTCCTCTCGATGGAGTTCTCGGCGTACACCGTCTTCCAGCTCGGGATCGCCGCCCTCGCCGTCTGCCTCTGGCTGTTCGACGGCGCGCCGGTCCTCCGTGAGGGCTACGCGAAGCTCCGGGCCCACCTCGCACCCGACCGCGCGCGCAGCGCCGATTAAGCGTAGCGTTCGATGGCCTCGCGCAGGGTGAGGACGGTGATCTCGCGCTCGTGGACCCACGAGAGCGTCTCCCGGATGCGCTCCTCGCTCACCTCCTCCTTGTACGTGTGCGCACCCATTACACCGAGCGCCCCCGTCTCGGCGATCTCGTCCAAGTCGCGTTTGACCGACTCGCGGTCCGTGTACTCGATGAAGTAATCCCGACGCGTCCGGTACGGGTCGAACCCTTCGCGGGCGTTCACCCGCTTGCCGTGGCGGGCGTTTGCAATCCCCGAATAGTACTCGCTGGCGAGCTCCCGCGAGTACTCGTCGAAGTTGTCGTAGGGCGCAAGCAACGTCCCGATATCGAACCCAAGTCCCTCAAGCGTGTGCTTCGACTCGCGGAGGGCGGCGTCGACCTGCTCTTGGGGGTATCTGATGACGGTCTCGCCGGCGGCACACGTATCCCCGAGCGACCGGTCGAGATCGATATACCGCCCGGTGTCGTCGGTTCCGTAATCCGCGACCGTCCGGTGGATCGTCCGTTCGCCGTCGGTAAGTTCGAGGGTCCTGTCCCGGTGATAGCCGTGGCGGATCTCCTCGGGGTAGATGCGCGTGTCGTCGGGGTGAGCGTCCTCGACGAGGGGAAAGGTGCCGACGGCGATGTGTTCGGTCGTGTGGGAGGCGATCTCCCAGCCGGCATCGACCAGTTCTTCGAGATGCTCGACGTCCATACAGCCGTTGTCCTGGTAATCGTCCCGCCCGACCCAGTCGCTGACGATCCCGGCCGTCGCCGGGGCGTCGAAACGCCGGTGGGCCGGCAACGCTTGGGTGTAATCCTCCATCGGGCCGTCGTCGTAGACGAACACCACCGCCCCGCCGTCCGGCGGCTCCGGGGGCGTCGAGTCCTCGTCGCCGCTCGCCCCGTCGTCGCTCCCGCCGTCCGACCCGTCGTCCCGGCGATTCTCGTCGCGGTGGTCGTCCGGGTCGTCCGGTTCCCGGCTGCCGTCCGCGAGACAGCCCGCGAGCGCCAGTACGCCCCCGGTGGCGCCGTACCGGAGGATCCGTCGACGACTGATCGGTGAACTGTGTGACACGGTCTTCGAGAGCGGGCCACGCCGCATTGTTACGGATCGCTTGACACCAGCGCGAGAAGTGGCGTCACGACTCCGGGATCAATCGGCGATAAATCGCGACCGCGTGGCCGGACGCGACCACGCGAGTGTCGAAAAACGATGGCGGGCGGTGTCGGTCGGGAATCAGTCGTCGTCGTCGTGTTTGTTGTCGTCGTCCTCGAGTTCACCGTTGTGGAGCCCGTCGTCGGGTCGGGCGATGTGGAACTCCTCGACGTTCTCTTCGAGCGGGACGACGGCCGCGATGTCGGTCGGGCGGTCGGGGCCGGGCGGGCCGAACGAGCCGTCGGTCGGCGCGCCGATCCCCTCGAAGCCGTAGGCGCTGTCCGGGTCGCCCTCGTCGAAGAAGTCCCACTCCTCGTTCTCGTTGCTGTCGACGTGTGGCAACGAGACCAACACGGCCGGTTCCGGGAGCCGGTCGAGTTCGCCCGAGACTGCCTGCAGCTCCTCGTCCTGCAGGATCGGGACTTTGATGTTCTGGTGAACGCCGGGTTCGAGGTACTCCGAGTAGCCGATAATCGTCGCCGCGGCGTTCTGCGGGCTACCGTCCTCGGGGTTGATGAACCCGACGTCCGCGATGTCCTCTTCCGGGCGGGCGATGTGGACCGACATGAACCCGCCCTCTTCGGTGGTGATGTTACCTTCGTCGACGATGACGTACGTCCCGTCGGTGACCTGATCGCTGAAGCGACTGTACGAAAGTCCGTCCCCGTCGCCGAGTGGGCCTTCGGGGCGCTGGTTCTCGGTCGGGTTGTACTCGACGTCGCCGTCGTCCATCTCCTGAGCGCTGGCGCCGCCCGCGAAGGTGAGTGCTGCAGCCGTCCCGCCTAGCGCCTGTAGTACACGCCGGCGCGAGGAGTCGGTGGTTCGTGATTCGGGTTGTGGTTCGGATCCGTTGTCCGTAAGTCTGTCTGAGTTGTCTGACATTGTATCCTCCGATACTGGACCGCTTCCAGCACTCACCTCCACTCGTGATAGCCCGATTGTAATTGGTCTCCTATCGAGAACGGACCCGCGAGCCGTCCGTAGCGTCCACTTACTGGCGTCCGTGCGCCGCCGGTCCTCGGCGGACGACCGTCAGGTCGTGCCTACCGGCCGCCCCCTCTCGCCAGGCCGCTCGATACCGCCCGACCGCCTCACGGTGTGTCCGGCGTCGTTTCGAGGAGCCCGACCCGGAACTGACGGCTCCCCGGCAGGCCCACGCCGGACTGTTCAATCGAGTATCATCTACGACAGTCGGACCGGGGCCGTCCTCCTGATGAGGCGAGCCACCGATCCACACGGTGGCCGGTCGAATCGGCTTACGGGCCTCCAAGCGACGGTTTCGGGCGTTCGGACGGGGTTCGGTCCGCAACGGCGCCACGACGCATGTTCGTCACCACAGTGGAGAGCCGTACCTGAACACGATCCAACAATTCAGTCTCAATGATGACTTTTGAAACGCGTTCTTCTACCCGAACCGTCACATACCGTTCTGGACATGCAATTATACTTCCGCAAAGATCCCCATGCAGTCGGGCGATTACGACAGAACGGGTTTCCTATACTAGGTGGTATGGAGCCGAAAAATCCAGCGCGAGGGTTTATATCCGTCGACCGACCGATTCCTACTCGACCATGAGCGCAGACGTGAACAGCGACCAACCGACGGACGCCGGACTGTCGTTCGTCGGGTCGATACAGAGAAAGCTCCGTGGGGCGGATCGCTTACTGGAGACGTGGTTCGCCGCCCACGGCGTTTCGTTTCTCAGATACGCACTCGCGATGGTGTTTTTCTGGTTCGGGATCGTCAAGCCCTTCGGCGTGAGTCCGGCCAACCCAGTCGTCGAAACCGGGATCTTCTTCCTCCCGTTCGATATCTTCTTCCCCGTTCTCGGGTGGTGGGAGGCCCTCGTCGGCGTCGGCCTGCTGTTCAACCGCACCCTTCGCTTCGCGGTGTACCTGATGGTGTTCCAGATGCTCGGGACGATGATCCCGCTGTTCAGTGCACCCGGGATGACGTTCTCGCAGTTCCCGTTCATTCCGACGGCGATCGGGGCGTACATCATCAAGAACTGGGTGCTGTTGAGTAGCGGTCTCGTCGTGTTAGCCAAAGTCGATCTGGAGGACGACCAATGAGCCTGAAATCCGACGACACCCTGAACCGAACCACACGACAGAGCATGGCCGAGTTCGGCGCGGAGATCGAACGGACGTTCCTCGCGTTCGTTGAGGACCACAGCCTCACGATGCTGCGGTACGCGCTAGTGGCCGTCTACGTCTGGTTCGGCCTGCTGACGATGACGGGAACGAGCCCGACCGCGGGACTCGTCGCCGAGATGTTCCCGTTCGTGCCGATCGAGGTCTTTCGGGTGGCCCTTGGTGGCTGGGAGGTCGCGGTCGGCCTCGCGTTGCTCTCCCGGCGGACCCTCCGGCTCGCGGCGGTCCTGCTGGCGTCCCACGCGGCGGTCGTCATGCTGCCGCTGGCGGTGTTCCCGGAACAGACGTTCTCGTACTTCCCGTACGGGCCGTCGTTCGAGGGCGTCTACATCATCAAAGATTGGGTGTTGCTCGGCGCCGTGATGACCGTCGGCGGCCTGTTCGAGGCCTCGGAGCGTGACCCCGCGGGATCGAACGCGGACGACTGACGCCCGCGATCGCACGCCGTTTTCACGCTGGCGGCACTGGCGGTACGTTTACGTGACAGCGGGTCAACTAGTCCATCGATGGACCCCCAGCCAGACCGTCTCGGACCGGTCGCGACGCTTCCCGACGAGGTCGGATCGACCGGCGCGAAACTGGTCTACCTCTATCTGATCGTCGAGAACGGCGCGACGATAGACGAACTCCAGACGGGCCTCCGGATGCGGAAGGTCACCCTGTACCCGCTGCTCCGGACGCTCGCGCGCAACGGCCTCGTCGAGCGCCGCAACGCCGAGTACGTCTGTACACAGATCAGTCGGTAAACTCAGTTCGGCCCTGCAGCGTCTCGGGGACCAGTCGGAAGTGACGGAAGGCGACGTCCTCGGGAGGTCGGTCGAAGACGTCGACCGACGGGATCCGGACCGCCCATAGCTCCTGAACGACCGTCGATTCGTAGGGCTGGCCGTCGATCCCCTCGACCCGTCCCGACGCGACCACGCTCTGCCACCCCTCGTCGGTGTGCTCGTGGACGACGAACGTGACGGGCCTGTCGATGACTGTCGCCTTGGTGCTTCCCGGCGGGAACGCCAGCCGGAAGTAGAACGTCCCGGAGTCGGCGGTGTAGCCGTAGGATACCGGGATCGAGAACGGCGACTGCTCGCCCTCGGTCGAAAACGAGAGCACGCCCGTCCCGCCCCGGCCGAGAAACGCGTCCAGTTCCTCCCCTTCCATCCGTACCCAACGCAGGGAACCCATGGTTCACGTAGGTCCTCCCCCGTAGAAAATCCCCCGGTCGCGACGGCGAATTGAAACTTATCTGGCGACCTACGTGGTCAGGACGGGACGGTCCGCGCTCCGAACGACACGCTCGGCCACGCTACCTATGTGACCGCCGAGCTGGTGGGACTGTCCCCGACTCCCGAGGACGATGAGGTCGGCGTCGATCTCGTCGGCATACTCGAGGATCTCCTGTTGTGGCCGCCCCCGACAGAGCCGGGTCCCGGCCACCACCGCCCGGTCGTCCGCCAGATCCGCGACCTCCTCGAGGAGGCCGTAGCCGCGCTCTTCGAGTTCGTTGAGGACGATCTCGGCGCTGCTCAGCGTCGGTTCGCCGTAGCGGGCCGTATCGACGACGTGCAGCGTATGGATCGCCGCCCCGTAGTTCTCCGCGAGGTCGAGGGCGTGCTCGACCGCCCGGTTTGCCGGTTCGCTGCCGTCGATCGGAACGAGTATCGTCTGGTACATCGATGGATCCTCCCACCGTCCATACCGACCCGCACCGACAAATAGTTACTCAATCAACAGGTTTAGTCGGTTCGAACGCGAGGCGTTTCTGATTTTGGACCGATCCGCTCTCAGTTCGAGAGTTTGAATAGTGTATTCGAACGATAGGTTCGACGATCGCTCCGGTCACTGATACCCCCGCACCGACCCTGTATCAGGTGCCCGAAATCGGTTCGTCCTCGATCCGATTTTGAATTACCCGTCCCGTGATCGTTGCCTTCGCCGCCGCAAGCGCCCGCGTGCACGGTCGCCCGAACCTTCCGGCAATTTTCCTATCCGATCATGGAAAGGATCGTGTAGAAGTTCGACAACGCGTATTACGATCTAAACGACAGATACCCCTCGAACCGGTCACGCTCGGGTCGGCGATCGAGTGAGTCGGACGTGGTCGTCGCGCGGTTCGTACAGTTCGCCCTCCAGGCGGAGCGACCGGACCGCCGCCAGCGTCTCGCCGACGGTTCGGCCCCGGTCCGCCATCGCCGCGCTGAGGAGGCCCAGCGGCACGCCCTCTGCGAAGCGCTCTTCGAGCCCGGCGATCACCGAGACGAGGTCCTCGTCCGATCTACCGGCGTCGAGCCCCTTGAAGTCGGCCCACCCCCACTCGACATCGTGGGCGGTGATCGAGTGATGACGCCGGTAGAAGGACACCGCGTCGTTGGGGTCCTCGACCGCCTTCGTGACGTCACACGCCTCGCAGACGACGAACGACTGCCGATCCCGGTCCCGGTCGCTCATCCTCAGGCCTCGTAGGCCTCCTGTGCGAGGCGGTGGAGGCGGTGGACGGTGTGTTCGTTCGGCCCCAGTTGCCCCTGTGCGAGCGCACCCGATTTCAGCCCCTCGTACTGCCGTTCGACGAGCTCGAAGTCCTCCTCCTGGAGCTTGCGGCTCAACTGGACGAACTCCGCTTCCTCGTCGCTCAACTCCTCGTCCCTGAAGTAGTAGTCCGCGATCAACTGGAAGCGCCCCTCGTCGATGGGATCGATGATGTAAGTGCCGTAGCCGTCGGCGTTGCCGTACATGTTAAGCGTGAAGTTCGGCCAGAAGTAGTAAAACCGGGCCTCGCCCTCGACCAGCGCCTCGTCGGCCTCGACGCCCTCGTCGTGAGTGTAATGCAACACCCAGTAGTGGTCGTCGACGACGAGTTCGGATTCAGCGAGCGAGATCCCTTTGATCCAGTCCTGATGGTTGGCCTGACAGTGATCGCACTCCGAATAATTTCCACTGAACGTCTTCCAGTTGCACTCGACCTCCGAGACGTAGCGGCGGGCCAGTTCGTACTCCTCGAGCGGGAACGACTCGAGTTCTTCTTTCAGCGTGCCGGCCTGTTCGGCGAGGGGGGCCGGATCGTCCGCGAAGTTGACGAACACGAGCGGGCCGATCGAATCGAGGTGTACCTCCATCAACCCGTTTCGCTTCGGGTCGAGTTCGGGGACGTCCTCGTCCTCGAGGTCGCGGTTCATCCCTGCCGTCTCGAAGCTCTGGGGTGTGCTCCGGAGCCGCCCGTCGAGATCGTACGTCCAGAGGTGGTACGGACACCGGATCCCGTTCGTGTTGCCCGGGTCGGTCATCGGCGTGTCCTCGACCATCTTCGACCCGCGGTGAGCACAGACGTTGTAAAAGGCCCGTATCTCGCGGTCCTTATCGCGAACGATGACGATCTGCTTGCCACCGATCGTACGGGTGAAGTAATCGCCGGGCTCCTCGATGGTGGTCGCGTGGCCCGCGTACATCCAGTATCTGGAGAAGATTTTTCTCCTTCTCCATCTCGTGGACCGCCGGGTCGGTGAAGTATCTGGCCGGTAGTGCGTTCGTCTCCTCGGTTATGTCGGGGCTGACCGACGCGGTCGCGTCGGTCCCGTCGTTCCACCGCGTCATGTGCTCCTCAGTACACCGGCGGTGCATAAAAAAGTTGGTGGCACGATACCGACCCTCACGATTCCGTGAAACGACCGTGGTTTCGTTGAGCCGAACCGAATCGCGCCGTCTCGCGGCGCTTCGTCGACGCTCGTCCGGTGCCGACAGGGATAATTACACCAGTACTGGTGTAATCTTCTGCCCGTCACGGACGCGGGACGGGGGCGGTCGGGGCGGGAACGCCCGAGTCGTTCGGCTATATCGAACCGGCGAACGAAACGCGGGACAACCGACGCGTCCGGATTCGGGGTCCGAACGCCGGTCCGGAGGAACCGGTTCGACACGCCCGAACCATTTTATACTCTGGGCGTGCATCGAGTCGTATGTCAACGGACCACGTGCCTGACGGGGTGCGGACGACCGAGCGGTCGTTCGCCATCGTGGAGGCGATCCAACGCCGGGATGGGGCGACGCTTGCGGAACTCGTCGCGGAGTTCGGCCTCGCGAAGAGCACCGTCTACAAGCACCTGAGAACCCTCGCCTCGCACGGTTATCTCGAAAAGGAGGGCGAACGATATCATATTGGGCTGAAGTTCCATCACCACGGCGAGTACGCCCGCCTGCGAAAGCGGGGCTATCGGCTGGCCGGCCGCGCGGTCCGGGAGCTCGCGGAGCGAACCGACGAGGAGGCCGATTTCGTCGTCGAAAACGACGGGCGGACGATCACGGTCTACGAGTCGTACCATCCCCAGAACAGCTATCGGGAGGACCTCGTCACGTCGAGCAGCGACCTCTCGCACTCGGGGACGTACTACCACATGCACTGTACGGCAGCCGGGAAGGCGCTGCTCGCGGCGTTGCCCGACGAGCGCATCGAAGCCGTCCTCGATCGCTGGGGACTGCCCGCGCGCACGGCGAATACGATCACCGACCGGGAGGCGCTCGCCGCCGATCTCGACCGCACGCGCGAGCGCGGGTACGCGGTCGCGGACGAGGAGTACGTCGACGGCTTGTGTGCGGTCGGGGTCGTCGTTGCGAACCCCGACGGGTCGCCCCTGGGAGCACTGGGTATGTCCGTTCCGACCTATCGGCGCGAGAGCGAGGGCCTCGAGACGGCGGCCGCCGAACTCGTCGTCGAGACCGCCCGCGACCTCGAACGCGAACTCGCCGGGAACGGAACCGAGCCACGGTCGTGAGCCGTGTGACCGTGACACTTAATGTGCTGGTGGGACGACCACAGTGCATATGAGCGCCGAGACGCTCCCACGGAGTGCCGAAACCGTCATCATCGGAGCCGGCTGCGTCGGCTGTAGCACCGCCTACCACCTCGCCGAGCAGGGCCGCGAGGAAATCGTCGTCGTCGACCAGGGGCCCCTCTTCGAGACGGGCGGATCGACCTCCCACGCCCCGGGACTGGTCTTTCAGACGACCGAGAACGAACTGATGAGCCGGCTCGCACAGTACACCGTCGACCTCTACGGCGACCTCGATAGCTTCGCCGACTGTGGCGGTATCGAGGTCGCCTACACCGAGGAACGGTGGGACTACCTGCAGCGAAAGCGCGAATACGGCCGCTCGTGGGGGGTCGAGGGTGGCGAGCTGCTCTCACCCGACGAGGTCGCCGCGGAGATCCCGCAGATCGATTCCTCGGTTATCCACGGCGGCTACTACGTTCCGAGTGACGGCAAGGCTCACGCGGTCGATGCCTCGGCGGCGATGGCCCACGCGGCCGAGGATAGGGGTGCCGCGGAGTTCTACGGCCACACCACCGTCACCGACGTCGAGACCGGTAGTGACGGAGTCGAAGCGGTCGTCACCGACAACGGGCGCATCGAAGCGGAGGAGGTGCTCGTGGCGACGAACATCTGGGGGCCGCTGTTCGGCGAGATGGTCGGCGTCGACGTTCCCCTGGTCCCCTGTGCCCACCAGTACCTCGTGAGCGAACCCATGGAGAAACTCGCGGGCGCGAGCGAGGAGCTCGAACAGCCGATCCTGCGCCACCAAGATTATTCCCTCTATTTCCGCCAGCACGGCGACTCGTACGGGATCGGCTCGTACGATCACGAGCCTCTCCTGGTGGACCCCGAGGACATCCGCGCGCCCGAGGAGGCCGAGGAGATGCCCTCGATCCGGGAGTTCACCGAGGAACACTTCTACGAGCCGACCCACCCGGACATCGACAAATCCGCCTACGACGCCGCCCGCGAACTCGTCCCCGCCTTCGACGAGGTCGGGTTCGAGCGCGCGTTCAACGGGATGTTCTCCTTTACGCCGGACGGAATGCCGATCCTCGGCGAGACGGAGGATATCGACGGGCTGTGGTGGGCGCTTGCGGTCTGGGTGACCCAATCGGGCGGTGTCGGCAGCGTCGTCGCCTCGTTGATGGACGAGGGCGTTCCCCGATTGGATGGCACGAAGGTCGACATCAGCGGGGCGCACATCGAGCGGTTCCAGCCCCATTCGGGTAGCCGGGCCTTTTCGTACGCCCGCGGCGGCCAGCAGTACCAGGAGGTCTACCAGCTGCTCCACCCGAACGAACAGCCCGTCGAGCAGCGCGGCCTGCGCCGCAGCCCCTTCTACGAACGCCAGAAGGCACTCGGGGCCGAGTTCTTCGAGGCGGGTGGCTGGGAGGTCCCCCAGTGGTACGGCGATAATGAGTCCCTACTCGAGGAGTACGACGTGCCCGACCGGTCGGGTTGGCTCTCGCAGGGCTGGTCGCCCATTCAGGGGGCCGAACACCAGGCCGTTCGAGACGGCGTCGGGATCTACGACCTCTCGCGGTACACGGGAATCGAGATCACCGGCGAGGGGGCGCTCGATTGCGTCCAGCACCTGTTCGCGAACGACCTCGACAGCTCGGTCGGCCAGGTGCGCTACAGCCCGATGCTCGATCACGACGGCGGGGTGCTGGCGGACATGGCGGTCACCCGGCTGGGCGAGAACCGCTTCGTGGCAACGACCGGTGGCGGCGCGTCGGCGACCGAGCACACCCGCTGGATCCGCGAGCACGCGCCCGACGACGTGCGGATCGACGCCCACGTCTCCGATCAGTGTGGACTGGGCGTCTGGGGACCCAACGCGCGGGAGGTGCTCCAGCCGCTGACCGAGGAGGATCTCTCGAACGACGCCTTCGGCTACTTCCGCGCCAAGGAGTTCTACATCGATTCCATCCCCGTCCTCGCACTGCGGGTCTCGTATGTCGGCGAACTGGGCTGGGAGCTGTACGCGCCCACCGAGTACGGCGGGCGGCTCTGGGACCTCATCTGGGAACAGGGAAGAGAACACGACATGGTCGCGCTCGGCAACGGCGCCTTCCTCGGGTCCCTTCGATTGGAGAAGGGCTACCGGCTGTGGGGGACCGACCTCACGCCCGAACACGACCCCGACGAGGCGGGGATCGGCTTCGCGGTCGATACTGATACCGACTTCATCGGGCGGGATGCGCTCGTCGAGGCGAGAGAGACGGATCTCGACCGCGAGATCGTCCCGATGACGTTCGATAGGGACGGTGAGATCGTCGACGGCGGCACGCCGATCCTCGACGGCGAGGAGGTCCTCGGCCACGTGAAGGCCGCAGACTACGGCTACAGCATCGACGCCGGTATCGCCTACGGCTACCTCCCACCCGAGTACGCGGAGGCTGGCGTCGCCCTCGAAACCGAGTTCGAGGGCAAGCGCTACCCCGTGACGGTCGCCGAGGAGCCGCTGTTCGATTCCGACCGGGAGAAGATCATCCGCTGATGGTGGGTGTCAGCTTCGCGGACATCGAGGCCGCCGGGGACCGCCTCGACGACGAGAGCGTGGTCAAGCGAACGCCCGTCGAACGAAGCACCTCCCTCGGGGGGATGGTCGACGCCGATGTCCACCTGAAGATGGAACACCTCCAATGGACGGGCTCGTTCAAGACGCGCGGGGCGTACAACAAGCTCTCGCAGGCGGTCGCCGCGGACGAGGTCGAACACGCGGTCGCCGCCAGCGCGGGCAATCACGCCCAGGGGGTCGCGCTGGCGGCGAGCACTCTCGGAGTAGACTCGACGATCGTTATGCCGAAGACCGCCCCCCAGACGAAGATCGACGCGACCCGCGGCTACGGCGCGACGGTCGAGCTCCACGGAAAGGACTTCCAGGCAGCGATGGCCCACGCGCAGGAGCTCGCCGCCGGCGGCGATTCGACGTTCGTCCACGCCTATGACGACCCCGACATCGTCGCCGGGCAAGGTACGCTGGGAGTGGAGATGGTCGAGGACTGCCCCGCCGTCGACACCGTGATCGTCCCCATCGGCGGGGGCGGGCTGATTTCGGGGATCTCGCTTGCGTTCTCGGAACTCGCGCCCGAGGTCCGGATCGTCGGCGTCCAAGCACAGAAGGCCGCGACCGTCCCCGAGAGCCTCGATAAGGGGGCTCCTCAGACGCTGGAGGCGGTCGACACCATCGCCGACGGGATCGCCACCGGCGGGGTCTCCGATCTCACACTGGGGCTCATCGAAACACACGTCGACGAGATCGTTACGGTCTCGGACGGCCAGATCGCGCGCGCGGTCCTGTTGTTGCTCGAACGCGCCAAGCAGCTCGTCGAAGGGGCGGGTGCGGCCGGGGTCGCGGCGATGCTCTCGGGGGACCTCGACGTGCGTGGCGAAACCGTCATGCCGCTTCTGTGTGGCGGGAACCTCGACATGACGATGCTCCGGACCGTCCTCGTCCACGCGCTGACCGACCGCCGGCAGCTGGTGCACCTGCGGGTGCGCATCGACGACGTTCCGGGCCGGATGGCCGATATCTCGACGCTGCTTTCCGAACACGACGCCAACATCCGAACGGTGCGCCACGAGCGCGCGGTCGAGGATCTGGACGTCGGCGAGGCCTACCTCGTCTTCCGGATCGAAACAAGCGGGGCGAGTCACTCGCGAGCGATCACGGAAACGATCGAGGACCACGGATACACCGTCGAGGTCGTCAACGCTCGCTAAAGGCCGATCGGCAGTCGGCCTCAGTCATCGTCGGTCGGTGAGGGCCCCGACATCGATTCCGGTAGCACGTCGTCGTCCATACTGCGGATCCGCCGTTCGACCTCGCGAGACTGCAGGAGGCGATACTCGCTTGCGAGCCCGACCCAGAGGGTATAACAGATGAACAGCAACACGAAGGCAAAGGGAAGTCCGGTCGCGATCGAGGCGGTCTGGAGCGCTCCCAACCCGCCACCGATGAGCAACACGGCGGCCAAAATCCCCTCGAAGACGGCCCACGAGACCCGCAGGTTCCGGGTGGCGTCGTCCTGTCCGCCGGCGGTGATACTGCCCAACACCAGCGAGCCCGAATCAGAGGAGGTGACGAAAAAGGAGACGACGAGGACCATGGCGACCGCAGAAAGCACGAGCGTCAGCGGTAACAGCGCGAACAGTTCGAACATCGCGACCGCCTCGTCGGCCTGAACAGCCTCGATGATCGACGACTGGGTAAACAGCTCGAAGTGCAAGGCCGTGCCGCCGAACGCCGACATCCAGATAAACGAAAACAGCGCCGGCAACAACAGGACGGCGAGGACGAACTCGCGGACGGTCCGTCCCTTCGAAATCCGGGCGATGAACATCCCGACGAACGGCGACCACGCGATCCACCAGCCCCAGTAGAAGATGGTCCAACTGGCCTGCCACCCGCCGCTCCCGCCCTCGTAGCTCGCGGTCCAGAACGCCAGTTCAGGGAGCCGATTGAGGTACGAGCCAAGCGTCTGGACGAACGTATCGAAGATAAAGAGCGTCGGACCGATGATCACGATCACCCCGAGCAAGGTAAACATGAGGTAGACGTTCAGCTGGCTCAGTCGGCGGACCCCCTTGTCCAACCCGGCCCAGACCGACACGACCGCGAAGGACGTGATGACCGCGATGAGAACCACTTGAACGGTCGTCCCGACGGGGACGGCGGTGCCGAGGTACTGCCCGGAGACGATGTTGAGGCCGGCGTTGATCTGACCGGCACCCAACCCAAGCGACGTCGCGAGGCCGAACACCGTCGCGAAGACGGCGAGGGTGTCGACGAGGTGGCCCGGCCAATCGTAGATCCGCTCGCCGAGCAGGGGCCAAAAGAGCGAGCGAAACGTCAGGGGCAACCCCCGATTGTAGGCATAAAACGCCAGTCCGAGCGCCACCAGCCCGTAGATCGCCCACGGGTGAATTCCCCAGTGATAATACGTCGCGACCATTGACGTCTCGGCTGCCGCGGCCGTTTCGGCCTCGCCGAAGGGCGGTGCGCTGTAGTGCCAGATCGGCTCACCGACGCTCCAGAACATGAGTCCGATCCCCATGCCCGCGCTGAAGAGCATGGCCAGCCAGGAGAAATCGCTGAACTCCGGTTCCTGGGTCGGGCCGCCGATCCGGATGTTTCCGTACTTCCCGAGACCGAAGTACAACACGACCCCGATGAACACGTTCGCACAGAGGATGTAGAACCAGCCCATGTACTCGGCGATGCCGGCCTGGGTCTGTGCGAACGCCGCCGCCGCCTGTTCCTAGAACAGTAGGGTCAGTACGACGAACAGCAGGATCAACCCGGCTGAGACGCCGAACACGACCGGGTGAACGTCGAACCCCCACTTTTGGACGTTGTCATCGCCCGGTTCGTGATCGGTATCGGCGTAGAATACGTCCTGTTGAAGCGAGTTCGGATCGCTGTCAGCCATGATCACTCACGCCCCTCGTTACACGTCTTGCCCGTCTGTGCCCGTCCGTCCATCGGTCTTGGCCGTCGTCTTCCGCCCGGTTCCGTCGTCCCCCCTGTGGACTCGCGTATCGAGGCGTTCATCTTCCACTCGTTCCCCATGAATACACTCGCGTAGGATCTATGCGTGTTATCATATATCTCACTCACGCTATGTGTGGTAGTTTCGGTTAACAATTATAAAGCTTACCCAGTGCGAACCGTGAGAACGGCGGACCGATCCTCCCGAATCGGTCACGGATGTACTGGTCGTCGACGGGGATGTCGGTGCCGTCCGGGAGACACACCGGTGGGAAACGCTTATTACCGATCACGGAACGATATCGTGTAACAGGAACAGTACCGATGTATAACGATATTTTGGTTCCAACCGACGGTGGGCGGAAATCCAAGCGAGCGGCCGAGCACGCGATCGAGCTCGCGGCTGCACTCGACGCGACGGTTCACGCACTGTACGTCATGGACCTGCCCGGGACCCCCCGGACGCCGTACATCTACGGGGACGAAGACGAGATGAAAGCGGAGTACAGGAAATACGGGGAGGACGTCACCGAGGGGGTCTGTGAGATGGCGGCGGCGGCCGATGTCGAGTGTGTCACCGCGATCAGACAGGGCTCGATCCCCGAGGGGATCATCAACTACGCCGACAGGGAAGCGTTGGACCTGATCGTGATGGTATCGGGCTATCGGGGCCGGTTCGGCGGGATACTGGGGACGACGACCGAACGGGTCGTCCGGGGAGCGACGGTCCCGGTCACGTCGTTTCGAACGGGACAGGTCAGACAGTCATAACGTCCTGGCCCGCTCGGGGGACCTGTCGAGACCCACCAACGTTTATCGTCGGCCTCGCGCTGTATCAGGACGGACACGGAGATCAGAATGACGGACCACTACGACGACATCGTTATCGGCGTCGGCGGTATGGGCAGTGCGACGAGCTACCGGCTCGCAGAGCGCGGCCGGGACGTCCTCGGACTCGAACGCTTCGACGTCCCCCACGCGATGGGGTCCTCACACGGCGTCTCGCGGATCATCCGGCTCGCGTACTACGAGGACCCCGCGTACGTCCCCCTGATCCGGCGTGCTTACGAACTCTGGGAGGAGATCGGGACCCGCCACGGCGAGCAGTTGCTCTTCGAGACGGGCTCGATCGACGCCGCGCCCGCCGACGACCCCCTCTTCGAGGGCTCGCGTCGCTCCTGTGAGGAGTACGACATCGACCACGAGGTCCTCACTGGAGCAGCGGTCAACGAGCGCTATCCCGGCTACGACATCCCCGACGACCACATGGCGGTCTACCAGCCAAACGGGGGGTACGTCCTCTCCGAGAGAGCGATCGTCGCCCACACGATGGAGGCCCAACGCGAGGGCGCGCGCATTCAGGCCCGCGAGCGCGTCACCGACTGGGAACCCGAGGGCGACGGGGTCCGCGTACGGACCGACCGGGGCGAGTACACCGCCGACAACCTCGTCATCACCGCGGGCGCGTGGGCCGCCCGTCATGTCGATGCCCTCGACGGGATCGCGATCCCCCAACGACAGGTCCTCGCGTGGCTCCAACCCGACGAACCCGCGCAGTTCGCCCCCGAGAACTTCCCGGTCTGGAACCTGCAGGTCGAGGAGGGGCGCTTCTACGGCCTGCCGATCGTGAAGGTCCCGGGGTTCAAGTTCGGCCGCTACATGCACCGCGAGGAGGACGTCAATCCCGACTCGATGAACCGTGAGCCCGAACCCGAGGACGAACGCCTGCTCCGGGAGTTCGCAGAACGGTACTTCCCGGCGGGGACCGGCCCGACGATGGGACTCGCGACCTGTCTGTTCACGAACACCCCCGACGGCCACTTCGTCATCGACCGCCACCCCGAGTGCCCGCAGGTCGTCCTCGCGGCGGGCTTTACCGGGCACGGCTATAAGTTCGCCAGCGTGATCGGCGAGGTGCTTGCCGACCTGGCGAGCGAGGGTCGCACCGACTACCCGATCGATCTGTTCTCGCTCGATCGCTTCGACGATCCGATGTGACGACTCCCGGTAGTCGGATCGCTGTCGGCGGGTTTACGTTGTGATTAACGACGGCGACGGCGAGCGACGCGGCGGTCGGCGTCGCCACTCGACGGATATCGACGCAAAAGGCCGACGGTCAGGGGGTCCAGAGAGTCCACAGAGAGGCCATAGACTCCGCTGACTGCGTCGAACGGGTATCGCCCGGTCGACACCGGCTGCCGGTACCTCACCCGAGGCGTGAAACTATTGTAAATCTCCCGGTGGTTTATTTTGAGGCAAAAACACTACAAATTTTTAGCTATCTTGACGAGGACGAACGGTGAGCACCGGGACCGGGGCGGTACGAACGACACGTTCGGCGACGCTACCGAGGACGTGGCGCCGGATGCCGGTCCGACCGTAGGCACCGAGTACGACGAGATCGATCCCGTTTCGGTCGGCGGAGGCGGTGATCGTTCTATGGGGGATGCCGTACTCGATCACCGGGGAGACGTCCTCGATGCCGGCCTCGGCGGCCAGTCGCTCGACCTCGGTGACCGCGTCGCGCGCCGCCGCGATCCGTTCGATGGCCCCGCTCGACCGGCGGCCGTGAACGACCGAGAGGACGTCGAGGCCCGCCTCGTACGTCCGCGCGAAGTCGATTCCGACCTCGGCGGCGCCGAGCGCCGCGTCGCTCCCGTCGGTCGCGACCAACAGCCGTCGATACGGGTAGTGGGCCGGGCGGTCGGCCCCGGGACCGACCGTCATCACCGGGACCGAGGCGGAGCGAACGACCCCCTTCGTGACGCCACCGAGCAGGCGGCGTTCGAGTCCGCTTTGGCCCCGCGTTCCCATGACGATCAGGTCGATCGAGGCCTCCGCGACGTACTCCCGGATGACGGGGGCAGGAACGCCGGTTCTGACGGCCCGGACGACTCGAACCCCGCGTGCGGCGACGCGCTCGGCGGCCGCCTCGACGAGTTCGTGGCCCTCGCGCTTGGCCGGGTCGATCTCCGCGACCGATCCGAGCGCGACGAGGTCGACGACGTGGACGACGTGGACGCTCGCGCCGTACGCGCGTGCTACGTCGGCCGCGTACCCCTCGGATCGGCGGGCGCTCTCGCTACCGTCGGTCGGAACGAGGACGGCCTCGACCATCTCTCCGTGTGGGTTCGTCGATCGATCTCACTGTTCGTCGCTCCCCCATCGCCCGTGGACGGGGCCGGCCCACCGCTCGCTGACGGTCCGTTCGGGGTTCTCAGGACACATCGATCGGTGGCCGTGCTCCGCTCGGGCGGTGAGGAACCGTTTGCCGCAGCGATCACATTCGTACATGAGTGGTGGGGCTGGTTCGACCGTCCAGCGACCCTATGGTCGGGCAGACGGGACATTGTTATGCTGAGCCACGACGCGAGCGCCCGGGCGGTCGACCCTGGAAAGGCCGTAATGGAGCGCTTACCCACGGCGTCCTCACTCGTCGATGCCGTCGATCAACTCGACGTCGGCGGTATCGAACGCCTCGCGGGCCTCGGCCGAGAGCCGCCGGTCGGTGTAGAACGCGTCGATATCCCCGAGGTCGGCAAAGCGGATGAAACTGCGCTCGTCCAGTTTCGACCCGTCCGCGACCAGCACGGTGCGCCGGGAGTTCTCGATCATCAGCTCCTTGAGCCGCGCCTCCTCCTCGTTGGGCGTCATCAGCCCCGCCTCGGGGTCGATCGCGTTCGTCCCGAGAAACAGGAGGTCGAACGTCATCCGGTCCATGAACCGCTCGGCGCTGGGACCGACGAGCGCGCGGGTCGGGCGACGCAGCGAGCCGCCGGTGAGCTTCACCGGCACGTCCTCCGTCCCGACCTCGATGGCCAACAGCGGGGAGTTGGTGACCGCGACGAACGGTTCGTCGGTCGGGGCGCGCGTGATCACCTCCATCGTCGTCGAGCCCGAATCGAAAAAGACCACCTGATCGGGCTGGATCTCCTCGACGGCGGCCGTCGCGATGGCCTCCTTGGCCTCGAGGTGCTGGACCTCCTTCTGGCCGTAGGTCTCCTCGCGCCCGATCGCGCTCGCGGGGACGGCCCCACCGTGGGAGCGTTCGATCAGCTGCTTGTCCGCGAGCGTGCGTAGGTCCCGACGGATGGTCGCCTTCGAGCAGTCCATCTCGGCGGCGAGTTCCGCGACCGAACATTCCCCGCGGTCGGAGACGACCTCGACGATACGGCGCTGACGGGCGGCGGGCAACATGGTAGTTCGACCTTTCTCGGCACGAGTGATAACCGTTCGCAGATAATTTTGAACTATATATTCAGAAAAAATCATATCAGGAACTGTTTAGTCGCCGCTGATGCACAGATACGACCGATGCTGTCGCGGGGCGATGGCGGTCGGCGGCGTTCGCCGAACCCGCCCGTCGCCTCGTGTCCGGACGAGACAACCCATGATCCTCACAGTCACGCTCAACCCGGCCGTCGATCACACGCTCGAACTCGGCGAGGCGCTCGAACCCGCCGCGGTCGCCCGGACCGACGCCGCGACGTTCGACCCCGGGGGGAAGGGGATCAACGTCTCGAAGTACCTCGTTGAACTGGAGGCAGAAACCCTCGCGTCCGGGTACGTCGGCGGCTTCCTCGGCCGGTTCCTGACGACGGCGCTGGACGAGCGGGGGATCCCGAACGACTTCGTCGAGATCGACGACGGAACGCGACTGAACACGACGATCCTCACGCCCGGTGCGGAGTACAAGATCAATCAGGACGGGCCGACGGTCGAGGCGGGTGCGATCGAGGCCGTCGTCGAGACGATCCGCCGTTACGAGCCGGAGACGGTCCTCGTCGCGGGGAGCCTCCCGCCGGGGCTCGATGCCGGGGCGATCGACGCCGTCGCCCGGGCGGGTCCGTGGAAGACCGTCGTCGACGTCGACGGGCCGCTCCTATCGAGCCTCGAGGCGGCGTACGCGCTCTGTAAACCCAACCGAGAGGAGCTCGCGGCGGCGACGGGCGAGCCGACGACGACCGTCGAGGAGTGTGTGGCGGCCGCTCGCTCCCTCCGAAATCGGGGGTTCGACCGCGTCGTCGCCTCCCTCGGATCGGACGGTGCGGTCATGGTCTCGCCGGATCGGGCCGTTCACGTCCCGGCGCTCGACGCCGACGTGGCTGATACGGTCGGCGCCGGCGACGCGCTCCTGGCCGGGGTGCTCTCCGAGCGCCACCGCGGCCGGTCGGACGAGGCGGCCCTCCGTACTGGCGTCGCGGTCGCCAGCCGGGTCGTCTCCGTCCCGGGAACCGGCGTCCCGCCCTTCGAGGGCGTTCGCTCCGACGTCGATCGGTCGGGCGTCGACGTCGTCTGATCGTTTCCCCCTCCCACTGGGACTGCGCATCCTGCGTTGGATCGCAAATATCCAATCAGAAACAATCGTATTCGAAAACGTTTTTGAACATTAGGATGAACGATGGTGATGAATATGGCACCGGATAACGCGGCGCTGGAGGCGGGCGCACGGCAGTATCTCACCGCCGTGAAAGAACACCTCATGACGGGGGTCTCGTTCATGATCCCGTTCGTAACGATCGGCGGGATCTTCCTCGCGTTGGGGTTCGCGCTCGGGGACACCGAACAGGTGTTCGAGCAGACCGGAACGGTCGGCTGGTTCTTCGCACAGATCGGCTCGTTCGGGTTGACGCTGATGATTCCCGTTCTGGGCGGGTACATCGCCTACGCGATGGCGGATCGGCCCGGTCTCGCACCGGGGTTCGTCCTCTCGTACGTCATCCAACAGGAGGCGATCATCGACGCGGCGGGCCAGCTCGTCGGGTTCGACGCACAGGGTGCAGTCGCCGGCTTCTTGGGCGCGATCGTCGCCGGATTGCTCGCGGGCTTCGTCGCGCGGTGGCTGAAGGGACTCGGCGTCCCGGGATTCATCGAGCCGATGATGCCGGTATTGATCATCCCAGTCGTGACGACGCTCGTGCTCGCGCCGGTCGTCATCGTCGGCCTCGGCGTTCCGATCGCGCTCCTTGACAGCGCGTTGACGTCCTTCCTTTCGGGACTGGAAGGAACGAACGCGCTGTTACTCGGGGCGATCCTCGGGGCGATGATGGCCGCCGACATGGGCGGGCCGATCAACAAGGTGGCATACGTCTTCGGGACCGTGCTGGTCGCCGATCAGATCTACGGGCCGATGGCGGCGGTGATGATCGCCGGCATGACCCCGCCGCTGGGGCTGGCGCTGTCGAACTTCATCGCCCCCCAGAAGTACACCGCCGAGATGTACGAGAACGCGAAGGCGGCCGTTCCGCTCGGGTTGGCCTTCATCACCGAGGGGGCGATCCCCTACGCCGCGGCCGACCCGCTTCGCGTGATCCCGAGCGCGGTCGCGGGCAGCGCCGTCGCCGGGGCGGCCGCGCTCTCGCTCGGCGTGACGATGCCCGCACCCCACGGCGGGATCTTCGTCGTCTTCCTCTCGAGCAGCGTGCTGTTGTTCCTGGGCTGTATCGTACTCGGAACCGTCATCACCGCCACGGTCGCCACGCTGTTGAAAGACGACTTCGAGAAGACCGTCGGATCGACCGAGACGGAGACACAAACCGTAACCCGAACCAGCGACTAATACACATCTATGAGTTCGACAATCACCAACGAGGACATCGACGACCTGCTGCCCGAAGAACAGATCTCGCTTTCGGAACCGCCCGCAGAGAAGGACGCCTGCATCGAGCACCTGCTCGATCTGGTCGTCGAGTCGGGGCGCGTCTCCGATCGCGAGCGGGCGCTCGATGCGCTGTTGGAACGCGAAGAGCAGACGACGACCGGCGTCGGAATGGGAATCGGGATTCCCCACGCCCAGACCGACGCCGTCAAGCGCCCGTCACTTGCCTTCGCACGTTCGTCGTCCGGCGTCGACTTCGGGTCGATGGACGACGAACCCGCGAAGCTACTGTTCCTGATCCTCGTCCCCGCGTCCGGTGGCGAGGACCACCTCGAGATCCTGAGCGCGCTCTCGCGGGCGCTGATGCACGAGGAGGTACGGGATGGGCTCTACGCCGCCGAGACGCCCGCGGACGTCCAGTCGGTCCTTCAGGAGGCGGTCGCATGAGTGAGCGTAAGCGAACGAATGCGACTACGCCGGATCGAAGATCCGGAGGTGGTCGCATGAGTGAACGAAGTGAGCGAATGCGACTATACCAGAGCTATACTCTGGGGGTAGTCGCATGAGCGAAACCCACGAGCGGACCGTCGAGATCGTCCCCGAAGCAGGACTGCACGCCCGCCCCGCCGCGACGTTCGTCGAGACAGCCAACGACCACGACGCGACGGTGAAGATCGGGAGCGCCGAGGACGGGGACGAGGACCTCATCGACGCCGGCAGCATGATCGCGGTGACGAGCCTCGGGGTCAAACAGGGCGAGCACCTCCGGATCGTCGCCGAAGGGGAGGACGCCGAGGAGGCGCTCGACGCCCTCGAGAGGGTGCTCTCAACGCCCGAAGGCGAGTCATGAGCGAGCGCGTCATCGAGGGAATCGGCGCGACCCCCCGAACCGGCGTCGGGAGCGTCGTCTGGTACCGGCCGGCCGAGACCGGCGACGAATCCGGCGAACCGGTTCCGGAGGCCGAGCGCGAGGCCGAGCGAGACCGCTTCGAAACCGCCCGCGAGCGTGCCCACGAGGAGCTCGACGCCGAGCGCGAGCGCACTGCAGAACGGGTCGGTGAGGAGGAGGCGGCAGTCTTCGACGCCCACCGCCAGTTCCTCGACGACCCCCAGATCGAGACGGGGGTCACCGAGGCCATCGAGGGGGGGACACCCGCGGCGGGCGCCGTCCGGGAGGCCTTCGAGGGCCCCATCGCCCAGTTCGAGGGGATGGACGGGCAGACGGCCGAGCGCGCCGACGACCTGCGGGACGTGCGCGACCGGCTCGTCCGCCTGCTCACCGGCGGCGAGCGGGTCGATCTCGCGGAGCTCCCCGAAGGGTCGATCCTGCTGGCCGAACGGCTCACCCCGAGCGACACCGCCCAGCTCGATCCCGAGCGCGTGGCCGGCTTTGCGACCGCCACCGGCGGGCGGACCTCACACGCGGCCATCTTCGCGCGCTCGCTCGCCATCCCGGCGGTCCTCGGGGTCGGCTCCGACCTCGAGTCGATCGAGGAGGGCGAGCGGATCGTCGTCGACGGTGAGGAGGGTATCGTCGCCGCCGATCCGACCGACGAGCGGGTCGCGGACGCTCGCGCCGGCCCGGAGGAGGCGGCCATCCGCGAGCGGGTCGCGACGAGCGACGGTCGGAAGATCGAGGTCGCCGCGAACGTCGGCCGGGCCGCCGATCTGGAGGGGGCCGTCTCGCAGGGCGCCGACGGGATCGGCCTCTACCGGACGGAGTTCCTCTTTCTCGACCGCGAGGAGCCCCCCGCAGAGGACGAACAGTACGAGCGCTACGTCGAGGCGCTCGAAGCCTTCCCGGAGGGACGGGTCGTCGTCCGCACCCTCGACATCGGCGGCGACAAGCAGATCCCGTACCTCGACCTGCCCGCGGAGGAGAACCCCTTCCTCGGCGAGCGGGGGATCCGCCGGTCGCTGGGATCGGATAGAGAGCTCTTCGAGACCCAGCTCCGGGCGCTGCTCCGGGCCGGAGCCGTCGCGGGCGGCGATCTGGCCGTCATGTTCCCGCTGGTCTCGACCGTCGAGGAGCTCGACCGTGCCCTCGACAGGGTCGAGGCCGTCGCCGACTCGCTGGCATCGGAGGGACTGGAGTACGCGATACCGGAACTTGGGGTCATGATCGAGACGCCGGGGGCGGTCTTCGTGGCCGAGGAACTCGCTTCCCGCGTCGATTTCCTCAGCATCGGGACGAACGACCTCGCACAGTACGTCATGGCCGCCGCGCGCGAAAACGAGCGCGTGGCGGATCTGCACGATCCGCTTCACCCGCCCGTGTTGCGAGCGATCCGTCGGAGTATCGAGGCCGCACACGACAACGACGCGTGGATCGGTATGTGCGGCGAGATGGCCGGCGACCCCGACCTGACCGAGCTGCTGATCGGGCTGGGGCTCGACGAACTCAGTATGAGCGCGGTCACGATCCCCGCGGTCAAGGCGAACGTCGGGGCCGTCGAGACGGATCGTGCGAACGACCTCGCCGAGCGCGCGCTGGCCACAACTACAAGAGCGGACGTCACGAACCTACTTACCGACCCATGAAGATCGTCGCAATCACCTCGTGTCCGACAGGCATCGCCCACAGCCAGATGGCTGCGGAGAACCTCCGCACCACCGCGGAGGACCTGGGCCACGACGTCTCCGTCGAGGTGCAGGGTGCCATGGGAACTCAGGACGAACTCACCACCGAGGAGATCGCGGCCGCCGATGCGGTGATCATCGCCGCCGACACGTCGGTCAACCGCGACCGGTTCGAGGACAAACCCCTCGTAAACGGGACGGTCAAGGACGGCGTCAACGACGCCGAGGGGCTGATCGAGCAGGCCATCGAACTGGCCGAGAGCGGGTCGACCGCCGCCATCGAAGCCGACACCGAAAGCACCGAGACCGAGACCGAGACCACAGAGGAGAGTGCGGCCGACGACCGACAGCCCGCCAGAGGCCAAGAACAGCTCGGCGGCGATCCCTCGAAGGGCCTGTTCGCACGCCTCAAGCGGTTCCTCGGGTAGCCGGTCCGCTCGCCGTCGGCGAACGATCGCCCGGAAATAGGCAAATATATCCTCTTACTTCGGTCCATGAGGCCACTTGTCACGGATAGCCGTGAATTTCGCTGGTAGTGCCGACCGGTGACAGGGTTCGCCCCAACGCGGACACCTATGTCGTCGGTAACGGTTGCTAGATCCATGAGAGCTGTGATCATGACACAATCCTTCGATGGGTCGGGACGACGGTCGCGCCGACGAGTATCGACGCCGCGCTCGCGGCGGGGCGAGCGCACATGAACACTGTCGCGGCGACGCCGTCCCTTGCCCGTCTTCGGTGGAGGTGGCTCGCATGATCAGCGTCGGGGTTTGCTCCGACGGGCTCATGTTCGCTCACAGAGGTGACCTCACGTGAACACGGTAGAGGAATGGAAACGGGAGAAACATCCCCTCGACGCAGTCGAGGACGTCCACGAGTACGCCGCGGCGGGGCTGTCGTTCGACGAGATCGAGGAGCGGGCGGGCGAGGGCGTCTGGGAGCGCATGAAGTGGACCGGAATGTACACCCACGGTCGCCAGCGGGGGTATCTGATGATGCGCACGAAGGTCCCCGGTGGTCGACTAACCCCCGAGCAAGCCGAGGTGATCGGCGAGGTCGCCACGGAGTTCGCGACCGCACCCGAAGAATACGGCGGCAGCGAGCAAAACGACCTGTGGGGCGACGCCTTCCTCGACGTCACGACCCGACAGGACGTTCAAACGCATTGGATCGAGATCGAGGACATCCCCGAGATCTGGGAGCGCTACGACGAGGTGGGGCTGACGACGATCCAGGGCTGTGGCGACGGCGCGCGAAACGTGCTCGGCTGTCCGGCCGCCGGTCTCGACGATCACGAGTGTTTCGACGCCCAGCCCGTTATCGACGCAGTCTCGGACTTTTTCACGGGCAATCGCGAATACGCGAACCTGCCCCGGAAGTTCAAGATGACGATCACCGGCTGCAAACACGACTGTGCCCAATCGCAGATCAACGACGCCGGGCTGGTGCCGGCCCGAAAACGGATCGACGGCGAACCCCACTACGGCTTTCACGCCCGCGTCGGCGGCGGCCTCTCCGATGGCCCGCGCATGGCCTCGGAACTCGACGTCTTCGTGCGCCCGGAGGACACAGTCGAGTTCTGTCGTGCCGTCGCCCAGACGTTCAAGGAGCTCGGCGACCGGCACAACCGCGGGGTCTGTCGGATGCGCTATCTCGTCCAGCAACTCGGCCCCGAGAACTTCGAGGCGGCCGTCCGCGATCGGTGTTCGGTCGACTTGCGCGAACGGGGCGAGGGCCTCACCGAGGGCTACCGGGGCGATCACGTCGGCGTCCACGACCAGCGAGAGCCCGGATTGAACTACGTCGGGTTCAACGTGATCGCCGGACGAATGGGCGGCGAGGAGTTCGCCGCAGCCGCCCGCGCCGCCCGCGAGTACGGCACCGAGGAGAGTTCGGTCCGGCTGGCTACGGATCAGAACTTCCTCATCACCCATATCCCCGCGGAGAACGTCGAGGACCTACTCAACGAACCCTTCGCCGCCGACTACCAGCCCGATCCCGGCCCGTTCTCGCGGGGGGCGGTCGGCTGCACCGGCAGCGAGTTCTGTAACTACGGCATCATCGAGACGAAAAACCGCGTCAGGCGGTGGGCACGCGAACTCGACGAGCGCATCGAGACGCCCGAGGACCTCGAGGTGGTGCGAATGCACATGAGCGGCTGTTCGGCCTCGTGTGCCCAGCCCCAGATCGCGGACATCGGCTTCCGCGGCGAGACCGTGCAACTGGACACGGATGGCGACGGAGATGCCGACGACATCGTCGAGGGCATGGACTTCGGCCTCGGGGGGAGTCTCGGCACCGACAACGCGTTTCTCGATTGGGTGGAGACGGCCGTTCCTGCCGATGCCGTCATTCCCGCGCTCGAAACGCTCTTTTCGGCGTACGCCGAGGAACGCGAGGACGGGGAGCGCTTCTACGAGTGGACGCGGCAGGTCGAGAACGACCGCCTGCGGGCGGTGATGCAGGGTGCGGATGCGCCCGTCTCGAAGGGGGTGGCCGCCGATGACTGAGCGCCCGCTCCCCCGCGTGCCCGATTCCGATACCCCGGGAACGAGCGTCCCGCCGACGAGCGGGCCACGCAACCCGACGGGAACCGACCCCGACGCGAAGCCGATCCGCTATCGGCGAGCCGACGAGAGCGGGGTCGAAACGACCACGGAGCGCGCTGTCGACGACTGTGGCTGCGGGGATGGCAGCTGTGGCGGTGGTTCGAAAGTGGCCGCCGACGGTAGTGGCGGCGCGGTCAACGTCGGCCCTGATGGACGCCTCGGGGACCTGCAGTTCACGACGCCGAGCGAGGGGACGAGCCAGACTCTAGAGGACGACCCGGCCGAGCGCGTGAACGTCCCGGCGGGTGTCGACCTCGACACCCCGTCCGATTCGATCCGCTCGGAGATGAACGACATCGAGACGCCCGACGAGAAGACCTGGTTCATGGAGCTCGATACGGCCGTTATCGACGACGGGCGGTGCATCCAGTGTGGGACCTGCGTTGCGGCCTGTCCCTCCGATTCGATCGGGATCGGCGACGACGACCTGCCCGAACTCGTCAAGATGTGTACGGGCTGTTCGCTGTGCTGGGACTTCTGTCCCCGCGGGGGACTGCGCTACGAGCGCCAGTGGGTGGTTACGGGCGGCGAGGACAACGTGAAGGGCGCGGGCGACCCCATCACGGAGTTCTCCGCGCGCATCGAGGATGACTGGACCGACGGCGCCCAGGACGGCGGCGTCGTCACGGGCGTGCTCTCGACGCTTCTGGAAAAGGGTGAGATCGACGGCGCGCTGATCGCGACCGAGTCAGACGAGGAGCCCTGGAAGGCAGAAAGCTTCCTCGCGACCACTCCCGAGGACGTCATTGCCAACGCGGGGAGTTTCTACAACCAGACGATGGCGCTCGGGAACCTCGACCTCGACCAGTGGGAGCACAAACTCCCCGAGAAGGACCCGGAGGACATCTCGCTCGCGATGGTGGGCACGCCCTGTGAGATCGAGGGAATCCGCGCCCTACAGGAGTTCGAATGGGAGTACGGCGGTCAGGACGAAGGGGTCCGCGCGATCGACTACACGATCGCGCTGATGTGTACGAAGAACTTCAACTACCACCGACTCATCGGCGAGCAGTTGGAAGAAAAGCGTGGGATCTCCCCCGACGAGATCGGGAAGATGGACGTACTCCACGGCGACATGATCGTCTACGATCACGAGGGCGAGTTGCTCCTGCGCGAGGACGTCACGGAGTTCCACGACGCCACCCTCAAGGGCTGCAACGAGTGTGCGGACTTCACGGGCTACTGTGCGGATCTGACCGTCGGCTCTGTGGGATCGAGCGACGAGTACTCGAGCGTGATCGTCCGCACCGAGCGTGGGATGGACGCCTGGGAACTCACGGAACCGGACCTCGAGTATCACGACCTGGAGGACCGCTCGGCAGTCGGAAAACTGCAGGGCTGGGACAAGAAGCAGGCGTTCGAGTCGCTCGAACGCCCGTTCGACCCCGACGCGCCCCGGTTTATCGAGTACACCGAACACGCCGCGAACTACGGCGTCGAACCGAACCCCCACGAGAGCGATCACTGACTCCCGGTCGCGACCCGCGGCGTCTCGCCGATCGATTCGCTCCCGGGAGAACGTATCGTTCCATAGATAGAGTGGGCGGCAGCGATACCACCCTCCGGCGGGACGGCAGAGCGAAACGGAGGCGAGCGCTCTTTTTCTCGCATGTCTCTTTGACCGGAATCATCTACCGGAAGGACCACCACTATCACGGACGGAGACACGAGTGCCGGCAGCTGGCAGGCGATGGGGACCGGTCTCTGGCCGTTCCTCGGCCCTCCAGCCTCCTGGTCAACCCTTCTACCGACGCCACCGACGCCCAGCGATTGCCTCAGCACGGCGACCGATAGCCGTCCGGCGATCGACCGAAACGAACCACAACGCTTATCCATCGTCTCTGGTATTCGACGGAGCGTCAATGAACCGGCGTCGGCTCCTTTTGCTCGGGCTGGTCGTGCTCGTCGCCAGCTACCTCGTGGCCGGCGGGCTCGGGGTCCTGACGGGCGGGCCGACCGACCGGGAGAAGCTCGAGCGCGAGCGGCTCGTCCAGCCCGCCGAAGGGGGCAGTTACCTCTGGCCGTATACCAGCCGCGAGCGGGGCGCCGACGGGCGGACGCTGGCGATCAACATGATCGTCCACGGCTCGGACGACCGGGTCCGGCAGGCGCTCGACGACCGAACCGAACTCGAATGGGAGGAGACCGACCCCGACGAGGAGGCGGTCGAAGCCGAAACCTACGAGGTGAGCGTCGAGGACGGCGGGGTCGACTGGGACGACGCCCACGGCTCGACCCGCTACACCTACGTCGACACGGGGCCCCACGGCGGCGGGGGCGTCTGGATCGACGAGGGCTATCAGCTCCACGCGGGGACCTACCTCGGCAGCCGCCACCACATCCGCGCGTACACGACCCGGAGCGACGACTGGACCGCGATCCAGACCCATCAGGAGTACTGGGACTGGTTTCGCCTCCGTCACACCGTGACCGGCACGCAGAGCTCGCGAAACGACCTCGAATCGGAGTTCATCGGCCAGCCCTACGTCGAGGAGGTCCGCCGTGAGCACCACGGGATCGACGAGGGCGGCAGCGACGGCTGGCTGTCGGTAATCGAACTCGAGAGCGCTCCCTCGGGCACCGGCGTGGCGATTCTCGGACTGATCGGCATCCTCACCCGGGAGACCCGCCGGGCGGTGTACGGCGAGACCCGTCGTCTGCTCGGGTGGACGCTCGCGAACACGCGGGGGTTCGTCCTTGCGGCGGCGCTCGGCGGGCTGTACCTCGGGGTGCGAAGCGCCGGCCTCTTCCTGGAGGCGACCGTGCCCCTGCTTTCCCCGAAGACGTTCGTCGCCGTACTCTATCCCGTTCTGGTCGTCGGGCTGCCGATCGTGGCGGTCGTCCTCGCCCGGCCGTTCGAGGCCGCGGGCCGATTGGTGGGCCTCCAGCGGATCGTCGGCCTGCTCGGGCGGTCGCTCGAACCCCTGCCCGCCTTCGGTTTCACTCTCGTCGGTCTCGGGGCGGCGTTCGTGATGGACTTCGCCGGGCTCGGAGTCGCCGCGGTTCCCATCGAGCTGTTCCTCCACCGGATCGGGTTGACCGTCGCCCTCGGGCTGATCGCGGCAGGGGCGGCCCGCAGCGACACCCGGGGACGTGCACTCCTCGCGCTCGGGCTCACCGGCTGGGCGGTGGGGCTCGGGATGGCGCTGTTCGGCTATCTCTAGGCCCCACGAGGACCCCATCATTTACTACCGACCCCTGCCAACACCACTACATGAGCGACGAGAGTACTTCCGGCGAAGACGAGCCACGACTGGCCCACGGGACCGAACCCGACACCGCACTCTGTCAGCGCTGTGGTGCCGAATTCGAGTGGACCGAGGACACCTGTCCCGAGTGTGGCTGGGAGAAATCCGCATGGGTCAGTGAGGGTCGCTACGGGCTCGGCAAGGCCTGAGCCGGTCAGTCGCTTTGCGAGCCGATCCGCGACGCCCCGAGGCTCTCACAGACGTGGCCCTGCCCGCTCATGTTCGTCGTCGCCAGCCGGCCCCGCCGATGGACCGTCTCGAACTCCTCGGGGGCGATGGCCTCGCCCTCCGGCGTGGCGAACAGCCGTTTTTCCGGTGCGTCGGCGACGTCCGTCGTGAGTGCTTTCTCGAGGTAGTCTTCGAGCGGCTGGGAGTCGACACAGACCGACAGCGTCGCGTTCACCCGCACCGTCGCCCGCCCCGCCTCGGCGTCGATCGAGAGGTCCTCGCGGCGAAGCCGTGCGATCTGATCGGGTTTCAGCCCGCCCTCCAGAAGGGTCTCCGTCGCTCGGTACTGGCGTGCAACGCGGGCCTTCCCGTCGAGTTCGCGGCGGACGGCCTCGACCTCGCCGTCGGCGTCCTCGAAGGCTTCCCCGAAGGCGAGCCCTCCGTTTACCCCCTCGTTGATCTCCGCTGCGTGCATGTGCTCGTCCAGGCGGACGGTCGCGTCCGAAATCGCGGGATGGTCGGCGAGGGCCTCGCGGGCGTCGGCCATCATCATCCACGCGAACGCCGGCGAGCACCACGCGGTCGGCAGGACGAACCCGACCTCGACCGACCCGCCCTCGATCTCGATGTCCACTATATAGTCCAGCTCGACGATCGAGCGGTCGAGTTCGGGATCGGTCACCGCTTCGAGACGCTCCTCGATCGTTTCGGGGCTGATCCGCTGGCTCTCGCTCATGGTCAGTCGTCCGCGCTCGCGGTCCGGGCGTACTGCTCTTCGAGTCCGAACTCCTCGCTGACGCCGTCCCCGCGCAGGATCTCCTTCTGGCGCTCGATGTCGATGTCATACAGCCGGGCGGCGTTCTCGCCCATGATCTTCTTTTTGACCTCGAGGTCGAGTTCGACGCCGAACTCCTCGCGCTGTTCGGGCGTCATCTCGGCTTCCATCACCGCCTCGATCAGCCACTCCGGTTCCCAGATCGCGTAGTCGCTGCCGAAGAGGATGCGGTCTTCCCCGAGCCAGAAGAGCAACTCGCCCATGATCTCGCCGAACTTCCGCGGGCGGCTCTCTGCGAGCGGGGCGGCGACCGCCAGCCCACCGTAGACGTTTGGCTCCTGGGCGGCGATCCAGCAGAAGTCGTCCAGCCGGGGCAGCCCGATGTGTTCGACGACGAAGTTGAGTTCGGGAAAGGAGGTCGCCGCGTCGTCGATGTCGGCCACGTCGAAGGCGTCGCGGTTCAGCGGCCTGATGGTCGGCCCCTTGTGGGCGTGGATGTTCTTGATCCCGAGTTCGGCACACTTCTCGAGGTACTCGAAGCTCTCCTCCGAATCGAGTCGCCACCCCTTCGAGTCGCCGCGCCACTCGGCGGTGTAGACCTTCGCGCCCCGAACGTCGAACTCCTCGGCCTGGCGTTCGAGTTCCTTCAGGCCCGCCTCGCCCTCGCGGGGATCGAATCGCCCGTTGACGATGAACCGCGAGGGGTGGTCCTCGGCGAGTTGCGCACACCGGTCGATCGTGTTAAAGCCCTCCGTATAGAACTCGTTGAGATACGTGGGTTGAAGGAGCCCCATGTCGGCGTGGCCGTCGCCGAACATGTCCCGGACCATCCGGTCTTTATCGTACTTGCGATACTCCTCTAGACTCCACTGGCGCTCCTCGGGGGTGAAACCGGTGTGATAGTCGTAGAAACAGCGGATGAACTGCTCGCCACCTTCGTGTTTGATGTTCTCCTTGCTCGCGTCCCACCAGTGGACGTGCCCGTCGAGCACGAACACGTCTTCACCGTCATATGTGTACATACCAGTAGCAACTACGGACGCACTATCATTATAATTTCGCACACCGGCGGTCCGCCCGGACTGCCTTGTACACAATCTTTTTGTCGGTATCAGTCGAGTATCGAGCCGTATTATGGACGCCGCGAGACTCCACGACTACACCGAGGAGATGGGCGAGGCGCTCTCGATCGACGAGGTAGAGCGGCCCGAGCCGACCCGCTCGGATCACGTCGTGATCGAGGTCGAGGGGGCCGGGTGGTGCCAGACGGACAACCACATTATCGAGGGGATGTGGACCGACTACGTCGAACAGGACCTGCCGATGACGCTCGGCCACGAGAACGCCGGGGAAGTAGTGGAGATCGGCGAGGAGGTGACGACCGTGGAGGTCGGCGATAAGGTGATCTGTCATCCCCACGTGACCTGCGGGGAGTGTCGGGCCTGTCGGCTCGGCGAGGACATGCACTGCGAGAACGCCTCGTTTCCCGGCCTGAACGTCGACGGCGGGTTCGCGGAGTACCTGCTGACCTCCGAACGCGCGGCGATCAAACTCGATTCGGTCGATCCCGTCGAGATCGCGCCCCACGCCGACGCCGGGATCACCGCGTATCACGCGGTCAAGAAGGCGACCCCGAACCTGTTTCCGGGGAGCTACACGGTCGTGATCGGGATCGGCGGGCTGGGCCACATCGGTCTCCAAGCGGTGGAGGCGATGAGTGCGAGCACGACCATCGCCGTCGACGTCAAAGACGAGGCCCTCTCGCTTGCGGATCGGCTCGGGGCGGACCACACGATCAACTCCGCCGACGAGGACGTCGCCGAGGCGATTGCGGGGATCACCGACGGCGCGGGCGCAGAGCAGGTGCTCGACTTCGTCGGCGCGGATCAGACCACGGCGCTGGCCCCTGAGATCGTCGCACCGGGGGGCGATCACCACATCATCGGCTACGGCGGACACATCCATGAACCCGCCCAGGCACTGGTCAACGGGGAGTTCTCCTTCGTCGGGAACATCGTCGGGAAGTACACCGAGCTCCAGGAGCTCGTCTCGCTGGTCGAGCAGGGGGAGATGCACCTCGAGACCACACAGTACCCCATCGAGGAGATCAACGATGTCGCGGCGGCGCTCGAAGAGGGCGAAATCGAGGGCCGGGCGGTCATCGTCCCCTGAGGGGAGGAGGTTAATAACCGGCGGCGAACAACCGCGTTTATCGTCCGCGACGGCGCGGACGGTGTCGAGCGGCACGTCCCCGGGAGGCCCTCGTCGAACACGACGTCCGGATCGGTTTCGGCGCGAAACACGAACCCTACCTCGGGGAGGCGTTTTGCCGCCCCGGAAACTCGACTGAGAACGGATCGCAAGCGCCATTGTGGGCCGAGCGCTCGACCCGGTATGCAGGTCGACCGGGAGCGACTCCGCGAGGACATCGAGCGTACTGCCGAGTTCGGACGCATCGAAAGCGAACAGGGACGGGGCCGGACGGTTCGAGCCGCGAGCGAGGAAAACGGCGAGGCCCGCGAGTACTTCGTCGGGAGGCTGGAAGACGCCGGGCTGGACGTCAGGGTCGATGCCGTGGGCAACGTCGTCGGTCGGTGGGTCCCCGCGAGCGCCGACCCCGACCTGCCGCCCGTGGCGGCGGGCAGCCACCTCGATTCGGTGCCTGAGGGCGGTATCTTCGACGGCCCGCTCGGAACCTACGCGGCCCTCGAAGCCGTCCGCACGATGCGCGAGGCCGACACGCGCCCGGAACGCCCGATCACCGTTGTCTCGTTCACCGAGGAGGAGGGCGGCCGGTTCGGCTCGGGGATGCTCGGCTCCTCGGTCGCCGCGGGCGGGCGAAGCGTCGAGGAGGCGCTCGCGCTGGAGGACGAGGAGGGGACGAGCCTCGCCGAGGCACTCGACGGGATCGGGTTCCGTGGCGAGGGGCGGGTCAACGCGGCGGGCTGGGACGCGTGGCTCGAACTCCACATCGAGCAGTCCGAGCGCTTAGAGACCGTCGGCGTCCCGGTGGGAGTCGTCACCGACATCACCGGGATCACCCATTGTGACGTAACCATCACCGGCGAGGCGAACCACGCGGGGGCTACCCCCATGAACGACCGGACCGACGCGCTCGCGGCGGCGAGCGAGTTCGTCCTCGACGTCGAGCGCGCGGCAAATGAGGTCGTCGCAAGCGAGAGCGAGAGTGCCGTGGGGACCGTCGGCAGCCACTCCGTGGAGCCGAACGCGACGAACGTCGTGCCCGGCCGGGTCGACTGTGGCGTCGACATCCGCGATGTCGAGTACGACTCGATGAACGAGATCGTCTCGCGGGCCCGCTCGAGCCTCGCGCGTCTCGAGAGTGAGCGCGGAGTCGAGACCGAACTAACGAGGGCGTTCGACGTCGAGCCCGTCCCGATGTCCGGGCGCTGTCGAAGCGCTGTCCGCGAGGCCGGCGAGGCCGCCGGGATCAAAACGATGGCGATGCACTCGGGGGCGGCCCACGACACGATGCAGGTCGCGCGAGTCACCGACGCGGGGATGCTGTTCGCGCCCTCGCGGGGCGGCATCTCGCACAACCCCCGCGAGTGGACCGACTGGGCCGACTGTGCGACCGCGACGCAGGTGCTCACGGGCGCGATGGCGCGACTCGCGGGGACGACGCTGGAGGGCTGATTTCTTGGTCCCGGTTCCTGTAGGGGGTCGTATGGCACACCTCGCAGACGACGTGCTCCGGTTCGTTCGCGCAGCCGGACCACAGCCAGACGACGTTCTGGAGGAGATGGACGCCTACGCCGAGGACGAGGGCTTTCCCCACGTCGGCCCGGAGGTCGGGGGATTCCTCCGACTGACCGCCCGGCTCGCGGGCGCGCGGTCGGTCTTCGAGTTCGGCTCGGGCTACGGCTACTCGGCGTACTGGTTCGCAAAGGCCCTCCCGGAGGACGGCGAGGTCGTCCTCACCGAGGTCGACGAAGGGGAGTTGGAGATGGCCCGCGAGTACCTCGCTCGCGGCGGGTACGACGACCTCGCGAGCTACGAGCACGGCGACGCCATGGACACTATCGAACGCTACGATGGCCCGTTCGACGTGGTCCTGATCGACCACCAGAAACACCGCTATTCCGACGCGCTGGAGGCCGTCCGCGAGAAACTGGCCCCCGGTGCGGTCGTGATCGCGGACAACGCGATGAGCGCCGACGGGGCGGTGGTGTTCGACGACCTGCTGGCCCACCTCGAGGGCCGATCGGCCGAGACCAACGAGGGGACACGCGGGATCGCTGACTACCTCGATACCGTTCGCTCCGATCCGGCCTTCGAGACGATGGTGCTCCCGCTGGGCGAAGGGATCGCGGTCAGTCACTTCGCGGACGACGACCGGAAGTGACTCCAAGGGGTGTAAATTCACAACTTTCGATCGGTTTATCACAGTTCCACGAGATATTTGATCCCCCGAACCGATAGGGAAGTATGGAACTGCTTTCCGAGGACGTCGTCCCCGAGTACGCCCGCGAGGTGAAGGAGGAAGCCCGCGAGTTCGCCGACGAACACATCGCGCCGAACGCAGAGGAGTGCTTCCGCAAGGGAGAGTACCCGTGGGAGATCCTCGAAGCCGGACAGGAGGCGGGACTGGTCGCCCAGGACATCCCCGAGGAACTGGGCGGACGCGGGTTCGACGTCGTCGAGATGCTCGCGATCGCCGAGGAGTTCTACAAGGCCGACGCGGGCATCGCCCTGACCCTCCAACTGGCGAGTTTCGGTGCGGAGATGATCTACGAGTACGGTAACGAGGCTCAGAAGGAAGAGTACATCGAACCCGTCGCGGCGGGCGAGCAGATCACCGGACTCGCGGTTTCCGAACCCGATACCGGCAGCGACCTGGCGGGGATGACCACGACGGCCGAGAAGGACGGCGACGAGTACGTTATCAACGGCGAGAAGTACTGGATCGGCAACGGCGTCGAGGCCGATTGGGTCACCGTCTTCGTTCGGACTAGCGAGGAGAACGACCGCTACTCGAACCATTCGATGATCATCGTACCCACGGACGCGGCGGGCTACGAGGCCGAGCATATCCCCGAGAAGATGGGAATGCGTGCCTCGAAGCAGGCCCACATCACCTTCGAGGACGTGCGGGTCCCCGAGGAGAACCTCGTGGGGTTCGAGAACGGCGGCTTTCTCATGCTCGCGGAGTTCTTCAACCACGGGCGGATCGTCGTCGGCGGGCACGGACTGGGAATGGCCGCCGCGGCCATCGAGGAGGCTTGGGAGTTCGTCCACGACCGGGAGGCGTTCGGCCGGGGCGTAAACGAGTTCCAGGCCGTCCAACACGGCCTCGCGGACATGCGCCTCGAATTCGAGGCGGCACGCGCACTCAACTACCGGGCGGCGAAGAAAGTCAGAGACGGAGAGAACGCCGGACTGTGGGCGGCGATGGCAAAGACCAAATCAACCGAAACGGCGACGATGTGTGCAGAACAGGGGATGCAGTTCCACGGTGGTCGGTCGATCCTCACCGACCGCCGGATCGCCCGTGTCTACCGTGACGTCCGGATCCCGGTCATCTACGAGGGCGCAAACGAGGTTCAGCGCAACCTGATCTACCGCCAGTCCTAACTGTCGAGATCGCGAAACGCGGCGGCGAAGTCCTCGTGGGTCCGGAGTTCTTCGACCGTCTCGTCGACGGCGTCTCTGAGTTCCGTCAGTCGGCGTTCGAGTTCCCGGAACTCCTCGTTGCCGTCGAGTTCCTCGGCGGATTTCTCGGTTTCGAGGACCGCCCGTTTCGAGGCGAGGCTGTAGTACTCGCGCATGATCTCGTCGTACTGGCTGCGACGATGGACGTGCTCGACGGTGTCGGTGAGTTCCTCCTTGGAGACTGGTTTGACGAGGTAGTCGTCGAATCCCATCTCGATGATATCGAAGTCCGGATCGACCGCCGTGACCATGATCGTCCGACAATCGTATCCGGTGCCGTGGATCTCGTCGAGGACCTCGTCGCCGGACATCCCGGGCATCCGTCGGTCGAGCAACGCAACTGCCACCCCCTCGTCCAGCAGCGCCAACGCCTCCTCACCGTCGTTGGCGGTCCGGACCGTCCACTCTTCGTCGAGCCACGTCGCGAACAGCTCCGCGAGCTGGGGCTCGTCGTCGACGACGAGCACCACCGGCGCATCCTTCGTTACGTCTGTCGACATTTCGTAATTGCGGTATTAGTTCCCATAGATATAAGCCCGACGGATGCGGTCGATCCCCGTCCGTGGTCGGTTTTCTGGGGTGGTTCAGTCGTCGGCGTCAGTACCGGCGTCGGCGGTCCGCGGCGAGTCGAACCGGTCGATGACGACGAGCAGCCCCGCCGAGAGGGCCGCACCGATCAGCGCGAACGCCGCGAGAGTCCCGAAGAAGGTCGCAAGTGAAAACGAATCGAGCAGGAACCCGCCGATGGCGATCGAGGCCGACCCGAGGCCGAACTCGCCGAGGTAGGTGTACCCATACGAGAGCCCGCGGGTGTTCGCCGGCGTGTGGACCGCCACGGCGTCCTGATAAAACGGCTGGATGGCAAACAGGAAAAAGCCGAGCAGTCCACAGAGGACGACCAGCGGGACCAGTCCCGATCCAGTCACGGGGATAAATGCCAGCGCGAGCACCGCGAGGACACCGAACATTCCGAGCAGACCACGACCAGGGGCCATCCGGTCGGTCAGTTTCCCGCCGGCGTACTGGCCGACGATCCCGACGACGAGAAAGCCGACGTAGATGTAGCGCGAGGGCTCGATCCCCTCCAGGTCGGGACCCACGACGAAGCCCTCGAGTGCGGGCAGCCCTTGGAGGATCTCGGGCAGGTAGGTCAACATCCCCCGGTAGAAGAGCCCCTCGAAGGTGACGATCACGAAGACGACCGCGAAGGCGCTCGCAAAGAGCGTTCGGGAGTTCGTGAGGAGATCCGAGACCGAGAGGGCTCTGTTGTTGGCCTGGTCGGCGTCCATCTCCTCGATTGCGCCCGTCGGGTCGAACTCCGCGGAGAGTCCGTAGGCGACCGCGAGCAGGCCGGGGATCGCGAGCAGGGCGGCGACCAGTTGCCACGGGAAGAAGATCAGCAGGGTGGCGGCGACGAACGGGCCGAGTGCGATCCCGACGTTGCCGGCGATACCGTGCCAGGCGAAGACCGTTCCACGTTCCTCGACGCCCGTGCTGATCAGCGAGAGGCCCGCGGGATGATAGACGCTCGCGGCGGCCCCCCAGCAGACGAGGCCGGCGGCGACGAGGTAAATCCCGTTTGCGAGCGCGAGAAGCAGAAACGAAAGGCTCATGCCGGTGAGACACAGCAAGACCAGGCGCTTGGGGCCGTATTTGTCGGCGAGGATCCCGCCGGGAAGCGCCCCGATCCCGAAGGGGGCGTACCCGAGCGCGACGATGAACCCCAACAGTGCCACCGACACGTCGAACTCCGAGAGCCAGACCACCAGAAAGATCGGGATCGAGGTCTCGAACCAGTGGACCAGCGAGTGGCCCGCCATCGTGAAGCCGGCGATCGATCGGTCGTTCGAATCCAGAGCCATTCCGTAGGTACAATCCGCCCGCGGAGCTATTTAGCCCCGTTGTTTGGAGCAACTCGCGGAATCGAACCATTTACCCCCATCGGTTGGCTCTCCCCGGTATGAACACCGCGGAGCGAAAACGCCTCGTCACCCGCCACACCGAGGAGGTGATCACCGAGGAGGAACTCGAGACCCTCCTCGAGGAGCCCGACCCCAGTATCTACATCGGCTACGCCCCCACCGGCGAGATGCATATCGGCCACTTCACCACCATCCGGAAGCTCGCTGACTTCCTCGAAGCGGGCATCGACGTGACCGTCCTGATCGCGGACCTCCACGCCCATCTCGACGACGAGAAGAGCCCCTTCGAGTTGCTCGAAGCGCGCTCGGCGTACTACGAGGCCGCCATCGAGGCGATGGTCGAGGCCAGCGGGGCCGATCCCGGAGACATCGAGTTCGTCCGCGGCACCGAGTTCGAACTCGAGGAACCGTACACGCTCGAACTCTACCGCCTGCTCGCGGACACGACCCTTCGCCGAGCGCAGCGCGCTGGCAGCGAAGTCGTCCGTCAGTCAGAGAACCCGAAGCTCGGTGGCTTGGTCTACACGCTGATGCAGAGTCTCGACGTCGCAGCGCTGGACGCCGACATCGCCTACGGTGGGATCGACCAGCGGGGCATCTATATGCTCGCCCGCGAGATCCTGCCCGAACACGGGCACGAGAAGCCGCTGTGTCTGTTTGCCCCCCTCCTGTCGGGCTTATCGGGCGGGAAGATGAGCGCGAGCGAGGCCGGCTCGAAGGTCAACCTCACCGACGACCCCGAAACAGTAGGTGAGAAGATCGACGGGGCCTACTGCCCACAGGGCGAACGCGAGGAAAACGGCGTCCTCGAGTACCTCGACCACCTCGTCTTCCCGATCCTCGAGGAGGACGGCGAACCGTTCGTGATCGAACGCCCCGAGCAGTACGGCGGGGACGTCGTCTACGAGAACTACGGCGATCTGGAGGCCGATTTCCTCGAAGGCGAACTCCATCCACAGGACCTGAAGGGCGCCACCGGCGAGGCGATCGCGGAGATCATCGCGCCGATCCGCGAGCGATTCGAGGCCGAACCCGACCTGCTCGCCCGGGCGTACCCCGACCAGGAGGACTGACCCGACCGGCGATTTTTGGGGACGGTCGCATCGTTTATGATGCCCCACGTCCTGTCGGCTATAGGCCGATTAATCATGATGGATTCGCCAGTCACCGACCTGATGACGTCGCCGGTTCGGACGACCAGCCCCGAGACGCCGGTCACGGAGGCCGCGAGGGTGCTCACCGACCACGGGATCGGATCGCTTGTCGTGGGCGAGGAACGGATCGAGGGGATCGTCACCGAATCGGA
The DNA here is from genome assembly GCF_000196895.1 of Halalkalicoccus jeotgali B3. NCBI lineage: Archaea > Methanobacteriati > Methanobacteriota > Halobacteria > Halobacteriales > Halalkalicoccaceae > Halalkalicoccus > Halalkalicoccus jeotgali. The sequence goes on along the minus strand of NC_014297.1, from coordinate 1,869,960 downwards.
CGTCGTCGCCGGGGTCGCGGAGGGGGTCGCCCTCGCGGAGACGCCCGTCTCGGCACTGATGAGCGACCCGGTGGTCACGATCGACCCGACGGCGTCGGTCCGGGTCGCCGGCGAACGAATGGGTCGAAACAACGTCAAGAAACTCCCCGTCGCGCGAAACGGCGAAGCGATCGGAATCGTCACGACGACCGATCTGGCGCGGCTCGTCCCGAAGAACGCGATCCGAATGACCCGCCAGCCCGAACCCGACATCGAGAAAGGCGAGTTCGAGTAGTCGCTGGGAGTTGGCCCGGTCGGGCGCGTTCGGGAAGAATATAACGGCCCTCTCCATAGGACCGCCACCACATGGTCTCAGATCCGGTCGTCCCCGCGAGTGTCGTCTCTGCGCTCGTCCTTCAGAACACCCCGTTCGACGCGCCGCTGGCCGCCGAACTGTTTTTCCTCGGCCGGGTCCTCTTCGGTAGCGTGCTCGCGTTCAACGGGTTGAACCACTTCCTCGACGTCGAGGCGATGACCGAGTACGCCGAGTCGAAGGGGGTTCCAAAGCCGATGGGTGCGGTCGTCCTCACCGGCGGGATGTTGGTGGTCGGCGGTGTCGGGACCGTTCTGGGTCTGTTCCGGACGTTCTCGGTCGGTGCGCTCGCGACGTTCCTGCTCGTGGCGACGCCGGTCATGCACGACTTCTGGGCGGTCCCGAACGTCCGACGGGATCGGGAGGTGATCCACTTTACGAAGAACGCCACCATGCTCGGGGCGGCGCTCGTCCTGCTCGCGTTGAGCGGGGTCCCGTGGCCCTATGTGCCGTCGTTTTGATCACCCGATTCAGAGCCACTCCTCGGCCCAGCGTTCGATCTCATCGAACACCGGTTCGAGGGATTCGCCCTTCTCGGTGAGGCTGTAGTAGGTCGCGATCGGTGCGTCCTCTTCGACCCGGCGGTGGACGAACCCCAACTCCCCGAGATCGTCGAGCACCCGCGAGAGGGTCCGGGAGGACGCGCCCGTCGAGCGCTTGAGCTCGTTGAACCGCTTTTCGCCCCCCTGGAGGTCGTGCAGCACGATCAGTCGCCACTGCGAGCCGATCCGTTCGAGCGAGTCGATCACCGTACAGGCGGAGTCCCCGTAGCGTGTCCCCGATGACATCGGTGTTACCTGGTTACAGTACCGTCCGGAAACCGATATATGAGTTCGGATACGTACTTGGTAACACGAGGAAACCACATGCCCGACGAACCCACCCCCGTCAGCGCCGACCTGCCCGACAGCCCGATCCGACTCTCCGGGACCGACCACATCACGCTCATCGGCAGCAACGAGGCCGACACGGTCGCCTTCTACCGCGATCTGCTCGGAATGGCGCTCGTCCTTCGCCAGCCCAACCTCGACCAGCCCGAGGTCACGCACCTCTTTTTCGACACCGGCGACGGGCGGATACTCACCTTCTTCGTGAGCGACGACCGCGAGTCGGACCCGCGCCCGCAGCGAACGGGACTGGGCGCGGTTCACCACCTCGCATTTAGCGTCGAGCCCGAGCGCTTCGTCGAAACCAAGGCGGCGTTCGACGAGGCGGACCACCACTACAACGAGTTCGATCGGGGGGCGTTTCACTCGATCTACACCCGCGATCACAACGGATTGGTCCTCGAGTTCGCGACCGACAAGTTCCACATCCCGGACGATCGGCGCGCGGAGGTGCTCGCGACCGCCCAGCGGGTTCGGGTGGAGGCGGGCGCCGACTACGTCGACGACGAGCACATGGAAGCTGCACTGGAGGAACTGGGTCTCGACGTCGATCCCTACGACCTGCCCGAGGCCCCGACCGGCGCGGGCTACGACCGATGATTCCGTCCTCGACGGTCGGACACGGACAGGGACACGACGGACTCGGGCCCGCAGAGGGCGGCTGAGATGGAGATCGATATCGAGGAACTCGACTCGGCCTATCGTCTGCTCGCCGGTTCCGTGATTCCCCGGCCGATCGCCTGGGTGAGCACAGACGGCAACGAGGGCGAGAACCTCGCGCCCTACAGTTTCTTCAACGTCGTCTCGGTGGCGCCTCCCGTGGTGATGTTCGCGCCCGTCGGGACCGGCGAGGACCTGAAGGACACGCCCCGGAACATCCTCGACACCGAGGAGTTCGTCGTCAACGTCGTGACGATGGAACTGGCCGAGGCGATGAACGCCACGAGCGCCACGGTCGAGGAAAGCGAGTTCGAGCACGCCGGATTGGAGCGCGCCGAAGGGGTTCGGGTCGACGCGCCTCGCGTGGCGGAGGCGAAGGTCGCCTTCGAGTGTGAACTCTATGATTTCGTCGAGATCGGGCGCTCGTCGATGGTGCTCGGCGAGGTCGTCTACGCGCACGTCGCCGAGGACGCGACCACCGACGGCAAGGTCGACGTGACGAAACTCGACGCCGTCGGCCGGCTCTCGGGCAGCTACTATGCGAGCACGCGCGATCGCTTCACGATGGAACGCCCGCCCTGATCCGTCCTCACCCGCCGGCGTTTCCTTCTTCCCACTCCCCGACGAGCGTTTCCGCGTCGGTGACCTCTGCCCCGTAGACTTCCTCGAGGTATTCCATACCATTCTCGTGAGCCTCGGCGCTGAAGGCGTCGAGGCAATCGGCGGGGGCCGCGATGTCGTACCCTCTAAAGAAGGCGCTCGCGGAGGTGTGGCGCGCACACATGTTCGTATGCAGGCCGGTCACGACCACGCGATCGACCCCGAGGCTCCGGAGGTGCTCGTCGAGCCCCGTTCCGTGAAAGGCGTCGTAGAAGCGCTTCCCGAAGACGTCGTCGCCCTCTTCAGGTGTGAGGTCGGCGATCACCGCCGCGCCCTCGGTCCCCCGCATCGCGTGCTCGCCCCAGATCTCGAGTTCGGTGTCCTCGGACCGGTGGGCGTCGTTCGCGTAGATCACGCGCACGCCGTTTTCGCGGGCCGCAGGAAGCAGGTCGTCGCGCAGAACGGGAATGATTCGTTCGGCGCGCTCGGCGGCGATCTCGCCGGTGACGAAATCGTTGAGCATGTCCAGAACGATCACTGCGTCGGTCATAGTGAACCGTTAGCAAGACAATAGTAAAACGTTGTCTGCGCAAGCGACTCCCCTCGGGAGAGGCAGTACTATGCGCCCAACGCACGAAGACATGGCATGGCTCTGTACGACGCCGTCTCGGACCTCTCGCTCGAAATCGAGGACGTCTCGCTCGCCCGGCGCGAACGCGACACGTCGAGTGGCTTCACCCGCGTGAGCACCGTGATCTCGCTGTCGGGTGCGAGCGAGGAAGGGCGGGGCGAGGACGTGACCTACGAGGCCGCGGATCACGACGCGTTGCTGGAGGCTGGCCCGCCCGACCTCGCGGGCGAGTACACCATCGCGGAGTTCTCCGAACGCCTCGACGATCTGGAGCTCTTCCCGGAGGGCCCGAGCCGACCGGATTTCGTCCAGTACCGTCGGTGGGGGTTCGAGAGCGCCGCACTCGACATCGCGCTCCGGCAGGCCGACACTGATCTCGCGAGCGAACTCGACCGGGAGTACGAGCCCGTCCGTTTCATCGCCAGCACGCGCTTGGGTGAGCCGCCGACGTTCGACCGTATCGAGCGCTTCCTCGAAAACGACCCCGATCTGGCGTTCAAACTCGATCCCACGAGCGAGTGGGACGAGGCGTTGATCGAGCGCCTCGCGGAGACAGGGGCGGTTCGGGTGGTCGATCTGAAGGGCCAGTACGAGGGAACGGAGGTCGACCAGGCGCCCGATCCCGACCTCTACGAGCGAGTTATCGAGGGGCTTTCCGAGGCCGTGATCGAAGACCCTGCCCTCACCAGTGACACCCGTCCCGTACTGGAGGGTCACGAGGAGCGCGTCTCGTGGGATGCGACGATTCACGGGCTCACGGACGTCGAATCGCTTCCCTGGGAGCCCAACTGGCTCAACATCAAGCCCTCACGATTCGGCTCGATCGAGTCGCTGTTCGAGACGATCGAGTTCTGTGACGAGCACGACATCACGATGTACGGCGGTGGCCAGTTCGAACTCGACGTGGGTCGGGGCCAGATCCAGGCGATCGCCTCGCTGTTCTATCCCGATTCGGCGAACGACGTCGCGCCCGGCGCGTACAACGATCCCGAAATCCCCGACGGGCTCCCGACGAGCCCGCTCTCGCCGCCCGCGGAACACGACGGGTTTCGCTGGTAGCTACTCGACGGCCGCGGCGATCCGCGAGAGCGCGAGCCAACAGACCGGCGCATAGCCCGCCGCCAGTAGAGGGACCTCGAAGACCGCCCGACAGCACCCGTTGTGCGGTTCGACGCGATGCCCTGTCGCCGGGATCCCCGCGACCTCCCAGGTCCAGCGGTACGCCTCACAGTAGGTGATCTCGAAGGGGATCCAGGTGTCACCGATCAGCCGCACACGCCCCCTCGAACCGGTTCGGACCCTGCGCTCGCGACACTCGACGTCCGTGATCGAGGGGCCCCAGTCGGGCCAGCGACGCGTGTCGACGAGCAGTTCCCAGACGTCCTCGGCGGGGGCGTCGATCTTCCGGTCGATATCGATGGGCGGGGGGCCGGTCAGGGCCGTTCGGACGAGTCGGTCCATACCACCTCCACGCGCTGTGGGTGCTTACGTCTCACCCGCGAACGTTCAAATACGATCGCGGGCCCATCGTTCGACAGGTCTATGCAACGCCCACGGGGAGTATCTCACATGCCCGCTTGGCAGGAGATCTTCGGTCACGACGAGCCCTACGAGAGCCAAGCGGAGGGTATCGAAACCGCGGTCGAAACCGCCGAACAGCAGGGGTTTACCGTTCTCGAAGGGGCCTGCGGAACGGGCAAGACGATGCTCGCGCTCACCGCCGGGATCGACCGGGTTCGCGATCCCGACAGCGACTACGAGCGGGTCGTCGTTCTCACGAGCGTCAAACAGCAACTGCGTCAGTTCGAGACGGATCTGGAGACGATCAACGCGAACCTGCCCGCCGACTGGAATCCGATCTCGGGGCTCACCTTGGTCGGGAAGGCCGACGTCTGTCCCTATAGCCGCGAGAACGCGGGCGGCATCGATCGCGAGAACGTCTACGACCGGTGTGAAACCCTACGCGAGAAAACCCGCACGCTCGTCGGCGACGGCGGAGCCACGAGCGCGAGCGCGCTCACCGCCCAAGCGCGAAGCCAGCAGATCGGACTCGCCGACAGCACAAGCGAGCCCGGGGGCGGGGAGTTCCTCGAAACCGCGGGCGAGCCGACGCCGTATCCCTCGTCGCTTCCCGAGTACGAAGACGGTGGTGAGACCGAGTTCTGTCCCTTCTACGCGCAGTACCTCGACGACCTCCCTGACGACGGCGACGCGATCGAGGCGGTTCCCTTCGACCTCACCGAACAGGGACACCTGACACCCGAGGAGCTGGTGGGGCTGGCGGCTTCCTCCGGCACCTGTCCGCACTCGATCATGGGTGCGCTCATCCCCGAGGTCGACGTCGTCGTGGGCAACTACTACCACGCGTTCGACCCACTCACCACGGGATCGTTCACCGGGGCGTTGCTCGACGACGCTACCTTTTTGATCTGCGACGAGGCCCATATGCTCGAACCGCGCGTTCGGGATCTGGTCAGCGATGGGGTGGCCGACACGACCCTTCGGGACGCCGAGAACGAGCTCACGCGCGTGATTCAGGCCGCGGAAATGGGAGAGCGAGCCCCAGCGGACGGCGATGCGACGGCCGACACCCGGCTCGTCCGCGAGGAGCTCGAAGACAGCGACGTTACGCTCGCCGAGTGCAAGGAACTACGGGCGTTTCTCGCCGACCTTCGCGAGGAGCTCGACCGACGGGTCGAGGCGCACCTCGATCGCGAACAGCCGGGATGGAAGGCCGCCCTCACCGCTCTCTCGGACGACGAACTCCCGCTTCGTGACCCCGAGACACCGGGTCCCGACGCGATCACCGAGTGGGCCGAGGAGGCGGGCTACGACGGCGGGACGTGGGTGCGCGCCCAGTCAGTTGGCGCGATCGTCGAGCGGATCCTCGACACTGCGGAGGACGAGGAGCGAACGCGAGCGGCCCCGGCGGTCGGCAGACTGCTCGGGAGCTGGTACCGGGCCGACCACGAGCGGTACTTCCGTGAGATCGAACTGGAGCGGACGTGGAACGAACTCGAACCCGAGGACTCCTGGAAACGGGCCTACTCCGCTAGACTGTCGCTCTTCAACTGTGTGCCCAGCGACGCCATCGGCGAGCGCCTCGCGGAGTTCGGCGGCGGGGTGTTGATGAGCGCGACCCTCGAACCCCTCGACGTTTTCCGCGAGGTCACCGGATTAGACACGCTCGCCGAGGAGGGCCGCCCGGTCGTCGAGCGCACGTTTCCGTTGGAGTTCCCCACGGAGAACCGCGCGAGTTTCGCGGTGGACGCCCCGAAGTTCACCTATGGGAACCGCGGGAGTCCCACGGAGGGGGGCTCGACGCGTCGGCTCTACGGCGACCTCCTCGTGGAGGTCGCGGCGAGTCCGGGCAACGTGCTCGTCGGGATGCCCAACTACGCGGAGGCGACGTGGGCCGCCGGAGAACTCGAATCACGGGTCGAAAAGCCCGTCTTGCTCGACGAGAGTTCGGGCGACGGCGAAACCGAGGAGCTCAAGCACGCCTTTTTCGCCGGCGAGGACAAAGTGCTCGTGACGAGCCTTCGGGGTACCCTTACCGAGGGGGTCGATTACAGCGGGGATCGCCTCTCGGCGGCCGTGATCTGTGGCGTCCCGATCATCAACACCGCGAGCCCGCGCACCAAAGCCGTCAGAACAGCCTACAACCGCGCGTTCGGCGACGGCTTCGAATACGCACTGACGGTCCCGGCGGTGCGCAAGGCCCGCCAGGCGATCGGGCGGGTGATCCGCGGGCCGGAGGAGGTCGGCGTGCGCGTGTTGCTCGACGCCCGCTATGCCCGTGAATCGTGGGACGGTGTGCGAAAGCACTTCCCCGACAGCGAGCGCGAGGAGTTCCAGCCGGTGAGTTCGGACATGCTCGGGTTCGGTCTCGAACGGTTCTGGAAGCGCCACTGATTATGCACCGCGACCCCTACGAAGGCCATGTCCTTCGAAACGGACGACGCAGTCCTCGAACAGGTCGGCTACCGACTGATGGGTCAGGGCGTGTACTTCGAGTCGGTCGAACACTCCACGGACCGTATCGAGATCGACTACGAGACGGTCGCACCCGGTGAGGGCGTCCCGCACCGCCAGATCGGGCGCGTGATCACCGTCTTTCGCGACGCCATCGAGGAGGGCTGGGAGCCGACCACGATCGAGGCGCGGGTCCACGATTCCGAGGACGGTACCCTCAGGGGAACGTGGCACATGAACGAGGAGTGGCTCTACGAACTCGAATCGGGCGACCTCTCAGAGGTCGAGTTCTCAGGGCAGGTCCTCGAGACGCTCGAAGAGCCCCGGAGCTGACCGACCTAGATGGATGTCTCGCTTTCGGACCGCGGTATCGGAGATCCCGTCGGGCAGCCTCGGACCGCCGAATATACTCGACTATAGAGATATTATTTCAATATGTTCTATTAGTTAATTGTATTGTCCGACGGTCGATCGATTCACGTGCGATGAAGGATACGACATCGAGCGGCGTGGATCGACGGACGGTCATCAAAGGGGCGGGGGCGGCACTGGGGATCTCCGCGATCGCCAGCACCGGCGTCAGTGCCTCGGACGAGACGACCGACGGAACGGACGACTCCGATTCCGGGACGCCGGCGACGATCGCCCACCGGGCCTACGCGGGGATGGCTCCCGAGAACACCCTCGGGGCGGTCGAGGCCGCGACCGACACTGCGGACATGATCGAGATCGACATCGTGCCCACCGCAGACGGGACGGTCGTGGTCTTTCACGACGATCGGCTCGACGGGCGCGACGGCGGTGCGAAGGGGCTTACCGACGCCGAGGGCTACGTCTGGGAGCGGCCGTGGGAGGTCGTTCGCGAGGCGGAGGTCCTCGAAAGCGGCGAGACGGTCCCGTCGCTCGAGGCGGTTCTGGAGGCGATCCCTCCCGAAATCGGCGTCAATATCGAGTTCAAGAACCCCGGGACGACCGAGATCCGGACGGGCGAGAAACTCTGTGCGTCGGACCTTGCGGTCCAGAAGGACCTCTGGCGGCCGATGGCCGAGCGGGCCCTCGACCTCGCGACGGCCGTCGACAACGAGATCCTCGTCTCCTCGTTCGCGGAGGCGGCCCTCGCGGTCACCCGCGAGATCGACCCGGACGTGTCGGTCGCGTTCCTGTTCTGGGACGCCATCGAACCGGGTCTCGAGATCACCGAGACCTACGACTGCGAGGCGCTTCACCCGCCGTGGAACCTCGTCAAGGGAACGCCCTTTTACGGCGACGACTACACCGCTCCCGGACCGTACGAGTCCGACGTGGACTTGATCGAGTGGAGCCACGATCGGGGCAAGGAGATCAACGTTTACACGATCCAGTCGTGGTACCCGGCAAACCAGCTGGCCGCGGCGGGCGTCGACGGGCTGATCACCGACTTCCCCGACCCGCTCTGGTAGTCATTCTAGATCCGAAAGCAGCTCCTCGGCGTGATCGTCGGGCGAGACGCCCTCGTAGGCCGCGACGATCTCGCCGTCTTCGACGACGTAGGTGTTCCTGAAGGTGCCGTCGAAGGTCTTACCGAACATGTTCTTCTCGCCGTACGAGTCGTAGGCCGCCGCGACCTCGCCGTCGGGATCGGAAAGCAAGTCGAAGGGCAGGTCGTACTCCGCGGCGAAGTCCGCGAGGTCCGAGACGGGGTCGTCGCTGATCCCCACCACCGCGACCCCGCGCTCCTCGAAGTCGTCCCACGAATCGCGAAACCCGCAGGCTTCGGTGGTACAGCCGGGCGTGTCCGCCCGCGGGTAGAAGTAAACGACGGTCGGACCGTCGATATCGGAGAGGGTCACGGGTTCGCCGTGCTGGTTGTCGAGTGTAAAGTCGGGCGCATCGGTACCGGGTTCGAGCATACTTGCCTTACTCCCGGGCGGGGAAAACCGCTTGCGGTCGGTTCCTCACAGGTAGGTCTCCCGAACGGTCTCGGCGAGCACCGACTCGGGATCGGGAACGAGGTAGACGACGACGAACGGCTCGTCGACGGGGTCGAGGACGAATATCTCGTAGGGCTCGGGCGAGAAGTCGCCCAGCCGGTCGATCAGCGGTTCCAGCGGGATCGCCCCGGTCCGTAGTTCGTCCCAAACGTCGCGCGCGCCCGACTGCTCAGCGAAGACGTAGACCGCCCCGTTCGGTCGGTTGTCGGTGTCGTAGGTCGTCTCCCCGATCACGCCCTCGTCCTGGGCCCGGGCGCTCCGACAGAGTTCGCGTGCGACCTCGAAGAGGTCCGTCACCTCCCGACGGAAGTGCAGTCGGGTCCCCGCGATGACCTCGAAGTCGTGGAGGCGGGCGTCACCGTCGTCCCACTCGACGGTCGCATCGATCAGGTTGCCCGCCGCGAGGTCCCCGCCGGTCGCGGCGATCGTCTCGGTCGTCTCGCGGTCGACGAGCAACCACTCCCCGCGGGGGTCGTCGAGCACCCGGTAGGTCCCGCTGGTCGTCGGCTGCATGGGTCGGTATACCCCCGACCGAGGGATAAACCGACCGAAAGACTCAGACGCCGGGCGCACCCATCCCCGCCGTGAAGCAGTCGACGTTCGTGAGATGGGGACTGATCGCGTTCGGCCTCGTCGTTCTCACGTTCGTGATCCGGGGTTCGGCCCGACTCCTCTTGGACGAGCGAACCGCCTCGATCCTGTCGGCGCCCGTCGGCGTGGGTGCCCTCCTCGTGCTCTGTGTCCTGTCGATCGTCGCCGTCCTCTCGCTGACCGGGATCAGGCCGATCGAACGCGATCTCGAAGAGCCGTAGGTCGGCGACTCAGTTCTCGACGGCCTCGCACTCGACGGTCCAGGCAACCGGACTCGCCTCGTCGAGCGCCTCGTAGAAGGCGCGCAATCCGTTCGACTCGGTGGTGGTCGTGACGTGTAACTCGACCCGGTCGTCGTAGCCGACGACCCGGAAGACGGTCCCGAGTTCGCGGTCGTGGACCAGGTAGACCGGCGAGGGCAGGTCGAACCAGTCGCCGGCCGTATAGCGCTCGCGTGCGAGCACCCGACCGAGACGGTCCTCGACGACGCCGTCCGCGGGAAACAGCGAGAAGACCGTCCCGCCGGTCCGGGTGATCCCGTCCCGCGAGTATTCGGACTCGGGGTGGACTGGGATCTCGAAGGACGGATCGCTGCTCATGGATGCGAGACGGCTGCCGACGGCTTCAATCTGCTGGCTACCGACATTTTATCGGAATACTATTCTAGGAATCGAAACGTTAGAGATAGGACGATGCCGCGAGAGTCGAAGACGAATGGCAGATAATACCAATCAGAACAGAGCACGGAATCTGAGCCGCCGGGGGTTCCTCGGGGGTATCGCGGCGAGTACGGCCCTCCCGCTCGTCTCCGGCGCTGCGAGCGCACAGGAGGAGGTCTGCGGGTCGGCGGGCGTCGACTGTGGAGCGGTAGCCACCGGAAGCGACGGGATGGTCGTCTCGGTCAGCCCGGCCGCAAGCGAGGTCGGCGCACAGGTCCTCAGGGAGGGCGGGAACGCCGTCGACGCCGCGGTCGCGGTCCAGTTCGCGCTCAACGTCACTCAGCCCCATTCCTCGGGGATCGGCGGCGGCGGGTTCATGCTGTACTACGACGCCGCCGACGACAGCGTCGAGATCGTCAACAGCCGCGAACGGGCGCCGGCCGGCGCGGATCCGGAGATGTTCCTCGAGGACGGCGAGCCGATCCCCTTCGACGAACGGCACACCCACGGAAACGCCGTCGGGGTGCCGGGTACCGCGAGCGGGCTCGGACACGCCGCCGAGCGCTACGGGTCGCGCTCCATCGACGAGCTGATCGACCCTGCGATCGACCTCGCGGAGGAAACCGAGGTCGACGGCGTTCTCGCAGAGGAGATCGCGGCAAACGAGTGGAAGTTCAACGACGCCGCCCGCGAGGTGTTCCTCGACGAGGGCGAACCGCTCGCCGAGGGCGACACCCTCTCCCAGCCCGATCTGGCGGACACCCTCAGACTGCTGCGCGACCGGGGGATCCGCGAGTTCTACGAGGGCGAGATCGCCGCGGCGCTTGCCGAGACGGTCCAGGACGCAGGCGGCAGCATGAGTATGGAGGACCTCTGTCGGTACGAGGCCACCATCGACGAGCCCGTACAGGGCTGTTATCGCGGCGCGAACATCTACTCGATGCCCCCGCCGAGTTCCGGCGGTCTGACCGTCATCCAGATCCTCAACCTGCTCTCGGGGTTCGATCTGGGCGAGAACTACGACATCCAGTCGGGCACGAAGTACCACCTGCTCGCCGAGGCGATGCGCCTTGCCTACGCGGATCGGGGCGAGTACATGGGCGATCCCGAGTTCGTCGACGTGCCCATGGAGGGGCTGCTCGATCCCGCCTACGTTTCCGAGCGCCGCGGGCTGATCGGTCCCGACTCGCTCAACGAGGATCCCCAACCGGGCGACCCGTGGGCCTACCAGTCCGGGAACGCGGCCTCGATGACCCAGGAGACGCCCCGGGCGCTCGGCCACACGACCCACTTCACGGTCGCTGACTCGGAGGGTAACCTCGTCTCCTATACCACCACGATCGAACAGCTGTTCGGCTCGGGGATCATGGTCCCCGGGTACGGCTTCATGCTCAACAACGAACTGACCGACTTCGACGCCGAGCCCGGCGGCGCGAACGGTGTCGAGCCGAACAAACGGCCACTGTCGAGCATGAGCCCGACGATCATGACCCGCGGCGGCGAGCCCTACCTTACCGTCGGCTCGCCCGGCGGGCCGACGATCATCACCTCGGTCGCCCAGACGATCCTCCATCACCTGGAGTACGGTCTCGAACCCATCGACGCGCTCGACGAACCGAGCATCTACGCGCCGGACTCCCCGGAGATCACACTCTGGGAGGAAGCGATCCCCGAGGCGGCCCGCGAGGAGGCCGCCGACCTCGGCAACGAGTGGAGCGACGAACCGGGTCCCATCGGTAACGTCAACGCGCTCAAGGTCGACGACGGCTACGAGGGTGCGGCCGACCAGACGCGCGATGGCCTCGCCGTCGGTCTGAACGAGGAGTAACTCAGTTCGCTTCTCGATCCGCAGATATTAGTTATTGCTTTTAAATTAGATATTCTATATAATAGAATGATTTATGCTATGATCATATCATGTGAATACTGGTCATGGAACTAGACAGGCGCGATCTGCTCAAGGCGATCGGTGGGGTCGGGGTATTGGCCGCGGGCGGCTCGACGGCGGCCCTCTCGGATCCCGAAACCGAGCGGGAGTTCGGACTGGAGTACTTGGAGAACGACGACCTGCTCGACAACCGGGAGTTGGAGACGATCCTGTACGGACTGGCGGATCGACACCCCGACCGGGTGAGCGTCGAGCAGATCGGCGAGTCAAACCAGGGGCGTCCGCTGTACTCGGCGACGGTCAGTAAACGCGAGGCCTGCCCCGACGTGATGGTGATCGCCCAGCAACACGGCGACGAGGGGATCATGGCCGAGGGGACCCTTGCCGCGCTCCGATTCCTCGCCGGCGGCGACCGGCGGGCCGAGCGGATCCTCGACGGCGTCTCGGTCCACGTCGTCCCGCGGGTGAACCCCGACGGGTTCGTCGCCCGCCAACGGTACAACGTCGACACCGACGCCCCGGCCGACGACGAGGGCAGCGACATCTTCGGCGCCGACAACGGGATCTTCGCCGCCTCCGAGGAGGGGATCGGCTGGGACATCAACCGGTACAACCGCCACGAGTGGACCGAACACGAACTGTACCAGAACTTCCCGGAGGAGTACCCCGAGAACCCGGTCCCCGAGGCGCGCGCGATCATCGACCGAGTCGGGGAAGTCGAGCCCGACTGGATCGCTGACTTCCACCGGCAGGGCGAGTACGTCGTCGATTACGAGTCGGAGTTCGACCTCGAAGCCGTACTCGACGAGGACAACGAAGAGGAGGAAGCGACCGACTACCCCCCGGACCCGGACGACCCCGGCGACGGTGATATCGTCACGGGATCGATCTTCTGGCCGATCAACCCGGACGTCGAGGAAGGGGTGCGGGACCGCTCGAAGCAGGTCGTTTATACGATGTACGACGCCCTCTCGGAACTCGATGGGACGAACTACACGCGCTATCCCGGCGGGACGTTCGGCGGCATCGCGCGAAACGGCCACGCGCTGGCGGGCTACGGCAGCGTTCTGTTCGAACTCAGCGCCGGAACCCTCGGCGACCGGGAGTTCCGCATCCGGCAGGTGTTCGAGGCGGTGTTGGCGAGTGCCCACGCGACGGCCGACGGCTCGCTCGACGACGTCGATCCTGAGGGCGTGGACGAACTCCCCGAACGCGGCGATTCGTTCACCGTCTGAGACGCGATACGCACCCGGAGAGCGGGATCGGTCCACGGTACACGCCGACTCGGACGAACCGCAAGGGTTGTCCTGTCGGCTTTCGAACCGTCGCCCATGTCGCTTCTCGACGCCGCGATGAACGCGATCCACCTCGGCTTCGCCGGGCTCTGGGTCGGTAGCGTGGTCTTTCTCACCCTCGCGGTCCTCCCGCTCGCCCGTAACGGCGCGTTCGACGCCGCCCCGCTCGAGACCGTCACGAGCAGGCTCCAGTGGATCTCGCGGGCCAGCGCGCTGGCGCTGTTCGCGAGCGGCGGCCACCTCGCCGGCACGCGTTACACCGCCGACTCGCTGTTCGGGAGCGCGCAGGGCCACCTCGTGCTCGCGATGCTCGCGCTGTGGTTCGTCCTCGGACTTCTCGTGGAACTGGGCTCGAAACGACTGGCCAACGGTCTCGCCGAGCGAAAGGTCCGCGGGCCCGCACGCGAGGCCCGACCGTACTTCCTCGCGGCCTCCGTCGTCGGCGCGTTGCTCTTTCTCGACGCCGGGTTACTCTCGGTGCCGACGGCGATCCCGTTCTAACCGGACGCCACTCTCGGAGCCCTCAGCGCTCGAACTCCCGTTCGAGGTCCTCGACCGTCGAATCGACGGCGAACTCGTCGCCGTCGTCGGACATCCGATAGAGCCTGTAGGCGAGGTAGGCGATCCCGGCGACGATGGCGATTCCGATGACGATCCCGAGCAACGACAACAACAGACTCGCGAGCGCGCCGATGACCATCAGCGCGACGGTCGCTACGAGGACGTAGCCCGCGATCTTGAGCAACCGTAGCGTGTTCATCCAGGCGGCCCTACCGCGTCGATTCACTTAACCTTCGCCGCGACGCGTAGCCTTTTGACCCCGCTTGCACACTCGGTCGTATGGAGTACACCACGCTCGGTTCGACCGGCATGCGCGTCAGCCGGCTCTGTCTGGGCTGTATGAGCTTCGGCGACCCCGATTGGCGCGAGTGGGTTCTCGAAGAGGACGAAAGCCACGAGATCATCGAGCGGGCGATCGATCTGGGGATCAACTTCTTCGACACCGCGAACATGTACTCACGCGGCGAGAGCGAGCGCATCCTCGGAAACGCTCTAGAAGGTTACGACCGCGATTGGCCCGTCGTCGCGACCAAGGTCTACAACCCGATGGACGACGACAACCCCAACGCCCGCGGGCTCTCCCGGAAGGCCGTCGAACAGGAGTTAGAGAACAGCCTCGACAGGCTGGGCATGGAGACGGTCGATCTCTACCAGACGCATCGCTGGGACGACGAGACGCCCGTCGAGGAAACCCTGAAAGCGCTCGACGACGCGGTGCGTCGCGGGCAGGTCAGATACGTTGGGGGCTCGTCGATGTGGGCCCACCAGTTCGCCGAGGCGCTGCACACCAGCGATTCCCTCGGACTGGATCGGTTCGTCACCATGCAGAACCACTACAACCTCGTCTACCGCGAGGAAGAACGGGAGATGCTCCCGCTCTGTGAGAAGGAAGGCATCGGCGTGATGCCCTGGAGCCCGCTCGCGCGCGGCTATCTCGCCCGGCCCGCCGCGGAGATCGATTCGACCACGCGCGGCGAGACGGAAGAGCACATGTACGACCACCCCTACCGCGAGGGCGGGGGCCGGGAGATCAACGAGCGCGTCGAGGAAATCTCGAACCAAAAGGGTGTGACGATGGCCCAGATCGCGCTGTCGTGGTTGCTGCACAAAGACTGGGTCGACGCCCCCATCGTCGGGACGACGAGCGTCGAACACCTCGAACAGGCCGTCGAGGCCCTCGAACTCTCGCTCTCGGAGAGCGACATAGAGTATCTCGAGGAACCCTACGAGCCCGTGCGCGTGTCGGGACACAGCTAACCCCAGACGGATCTGGTCGTGGGTGTGGTGGTAGAACCGGATCACGGGGACGCCCGCGCTCCGCGGGTTCGAGACACACTCGCCGGTAGCGCTCGTTGGCGAAACGGAAAACGGTGGTCCGTACCACCGGACGAACTATGCGTGTGCCACACGATACCACGAATATGCCGAACCCGATCAACGCCCGCTGTACGGCCTGCGGGGCGACGTTTCCACGGAGTGAGGCGACCACCGACACCGAAAACGAACTGGCGTGCCCGGCCTGTGGCTGTGGCGTCGTCCGCGGGATTCCCGAACAGCACACCACGTTGACCCAACGTGAGAACGCTCGGTGTGCCTCCTGTGGCGCGACGTTCTCGCGCTCGGAGGCCACCACGGAAACCAAGGGGAAACTCGCGTGTCCCGAGTGTGGCGCGAACGACATCCGGACCGTCGAGGACCCCGAATAGGTCGAGCGTTTCATGGTAGAAACCCGGCCGATCCCCCATTAGCCTCGGTAAAGAAAGCGATCGTTGCACACGGTGTACCGCTCTTTTATATATCCTTTTCGAGAGTAGAACGACGTAGCCGTGATGAGTCGCCGCAGTCTTGCAATTTTCCACTTATACTTAGTAAGCAACAGTACATGCTCCCTCACCAGCCCCGTCGGTGACGGCAGTTTCGTATCGCAAACAACGATTTATCGAACGACGACAGCAGTTCTCGTGGCTTTTTGCCCCTCCTCGACGTATCCGAACCCATGGCCACTACGTACGGCGACCTGACGATCGACTGGCTCGGCTATGCGACCTTGCGGATCACCGACGGCGACCGTGTCGTCTACATCGACCCCGGCCGCTACGGCGTTCTGGACAGCTACGACGCCCGGGACGGCGATCTCGTTCTCGTCACTCACGACGATCATTACGATCCCGACGGGATCGAGCGTGTCGCCGCCGAGGACGCCGTCGTCTGCGTCTTCGACGGGATTCGTAGCGAAGAGATCGAGCGCGACTCGCGTCCCGTCTCGGGGCTCGACTACGAGATTCGCCGGGTCGGGATCGGCGATACTTTCGAGGGAGCGGGAATCGCGGTCGAGGCGATCAGCGCCTACAACACGCCCGACGGCCACGTCCGCGAGGACGGCACGCCGTATCACCCCGAGGGCGGGGGCGTGGGCTATCGGCTCGATTTCGACGGAACGACTGTCTTTTACCCCGGCGACAGCGATGTCGTCCCCGAGTACGAGGGCCTCTCCGCCGACGTCTTCCTCGCGCCCATCGACGACGCCTTCACGATGTCGCCCGACGCCATCGTCGACCTCGCGGAGCGGATCGACGCGGGCCTCGTGGTGCCGGTCCACTACGACACCTTCGAGGCGCTCGAAGCCGACGCCGAGGCCTTCGCCGCCGAGGCGCGCGGGCGGGGACTGACCGTCGAGATACTCTCGCCCGAGGTCTGATCCAGACCCTTCATTTCCCCCGGGTCCCAACGGCAGGTAATGCGCTCGCTCCATCCTCGCATCCGGGTCGTCTGGGTCCTCCAGGCGGCCCTCTCGGCGGCGGTGCTCGCAGCGATCGTCGGGGCCGTCGGCGTCTTCGCGTTCGATCTCGGACTCGGGCTGCCGGTCGCGGTCTTCGGCGTGCTGATCGCCCTCTTCGGTGCGCACGGTCTGCTTCGTTACCGGGTCTGGCGCTACGAAGTCCGCGAGGACGCCCTGTATCTCGAACGCGGCGTCTTTACCCGCGTGAAGACGGTCGTCCCCTTCGTCCGGATCCAGCACGTCGACTCGCGGCGCAGCCCGCTCGAACGCGCGACCGGACTGGCGAGCACGGTCGTCTACACCGCAGGATCGCGGGGCGCGGATGTCACAGTTCCGGGTCTCACCCCGGAGGGTGCCGACGACCTCCAGCGGCGGCTGAAGGCGCTCGCCATCGACGCCGAGGGTGACGACGCGGTATGACCCGTCTGCATCCCCTGTCGGTCCCGTACCGGGTCGCACAGGCCGTTCTCGGGTACGTCCCGCTCGTGATATTCATCGCCTTCCCCTCGGGCTCCGCGTTCGGGGGGATCGGCCTCGCCATTGCGGTCCTCGCGACCGTCGTCGGCTTCGGAGCGGTCGTCGCCTGGCAGCTCGCCTACTACCGGCGCTTTGACTACGAGACGACCCCCGACACGTTCGACATCCGTTCGGGCGTGCTCTCGCGTCGACACCGCGAGATCCCCTACCGGCGGGTCCAGAACGTCGACATCTCCCGAAACGTCGTCCAGCGCGCCCTCGACATCGCCGAGTTGCGCATCGAGACCGCTGGCGGGGGCGAGACCGAGGCTGTCCTGCGATACGTCGGCTACGAGGAAGCAAAACGCCTCCAGGACGAACTTCGACGGCGAAAGCGCGCCGAACACAGTACGGAGGGCGGGACACAGGCGAGCGACGAGGAGGACCTCTTGTACGCGATCACGCCCGAGGATCTGGCGGTGCTCGCGGTCGCCTCCTTCGACCTCCGGCTGGCCTCGTTTCTCTCCGTGTTGCTCTCGTTTGCCGGCCCGCCGGTGTTGCTCGAACTGTTGACGGATCTGCCGGTCAGCCCGTTTCTCGTCGTCGGAGCGGTGGTCGTCCTCGTGGTGATCGCCTCGGCGCTTCTGAGCGGGGCCGGGGCCGTCCTCGGCACCTACGGCTTTCGGCTCACCCGTTCGGGTGAGGAACTGCGCTACGAACGCGGGCTGATCCAGCGCTTCGACGGATCGATCCCGCTCGATAAGGTCCAGTCGCTCGTCGTGCGCGAGAACCTCCTCAAACGGCTGTTGGGCTACGCGAGCCTCGCCGTCGAGACCGCCGGCTACGCGCCGGGGCAGGACGGGGGCGTCGGCTCCGAATCCGCCGTCCCGATCGCCGACCGGGGGACCGTCCGGACGATCGCCCGCGAGATCGAACCGTTCGAGGAACCGACGTTCGTCCGCCCGCCGAAACGCGCACGCCGGCGCTACGCGGTCCGCTACCTGCTCGCACTCGGGGTCCTCGCGGGGCTGGTCTACGCGGGAACCCTCGTGCTCGGGTTCGAGATGTACTGGTACGCCCTGCTTCTGGGGCTCCCGCTCGCGCCGGTCGCGGCCCACTACAAGTGGGCCTCGCGGGGCTACTGTCTCGGTGCCGACCACGTCCTCACCCGGACGGGATTCTGGAACCGCACCACGCGGATCGTCCCCTACTACCGCGTCCAGAACGCGATCCACACCCAGACGGTCCTCCAGCGCCGGTGGCGACTCGCCTCCGTGGTGATCGACACCGCCGGCACGAGCAGCCTCGTCGGCGGCGACGCCCGCGCGCTCGACCTCGACGAGACGGCGGCGACCGAACTGCGCGAAGCCGTCGCCGAGCGACTGCAGACCACCCTCAGGAACCGACGGCGCGGGGCCGTCGGCGGGGCGCGCGACCGGCGGATCGACCGCGCACTCCCGCGGTTCGAGGCCACATGAACGGGACGGTGCGAGCGGGTGTCGGATGGTTTCCGACCGGCCATCCGTACCACCTCCCGGTCGCCGCCGGCTTCTACCTGCTCGTTACCTTCGCCCTCTGGCTAGACGGCACCGCGGGCGTGCTGGCCGGCGAGTCCCGGTTCGGACTCGCGGCGATCTGGCTCGCCAACACCCACCTCCTCCAGTGGCTCGCGTGGGCCGCGGGCCTCCGGATCGGCCCGGGACTCGCGATCCCCGAGACCATCGGCGCGGCCTTGTTCGCGCTCTGGGTGCTCGCGCGTGTCGACTGATCCGGCCGGTTGCGGTGTGGTGTGAGGGCCGACAGAACCCTCGTGGCGCCTCGATGACCCTCGCAACCACAGTCGCTTTATGAATCGCGTTCCCATCTCGAACCATGCCGAAATCGCTCCCCGCACTCGGGTTCGGGACGTACAAACTCGACGAGCCCGAAGACTGCGTCGAGAACGTCCAGCGCGCGCTCGAGACCGGCTACCGCCATATCGACACCGCACAGGTCTACGGGAACGAGGCCTACGTCGGCGACGGGATCGAAGAAAGCGCCGTCCCCCGCGAGGAGGTCTTCCTCGCGACGAAGATCGACACCGAGAACCTCGCCTACGAGGACGTCCTCGAATCGGTCGAGGTGAGTAGAGAGAAACTCGGCGTCGAGACGATCGATCTGCTGTACGTCCACTGGCCGACCGGCGAGTACGATGCCGAGCGCACGCTAGAAGCGTTCGACGACCTCGTCGCAAACGGCACCATCGAGCACGTCGGCCTGAGCAACTTCCGGGTCGACCAGCTAGAGGAGGCCCAGCGGGTCCTCGACGCGCCGATCTTCGCCCATCAGGTCGAGTGCCACCCCCTCCTGCCCCAAGAGCGCCTCGCGAGGTTCGCGGCGGAGAACGACCACCGTCTGGTGGCGTACTCGCCGATCGCCCGCGGCGAGGTGACCGACATCCCCGCGATCAACGACGTCGCGGGCAGGCACGGCGCGACGGCCACGCAGGTCGCACTCGCGTGGCTGGTCGACCGAGGGATCCACCCGATCCCGAAGGCCAGCGGCGAGCACATCGAGGAGAACTACCGCGCGCTCGAACTGGTCGAGGAGCTCACCGAGGCCGACATCGAGAAGATCGACGGGATCGAGGGCCGCGAGCGCCTGATCGACCCGGAGAACGCGCCCTGGAGCGAGCCGCCGGCCGCCGAATGAGCCCCGAGGGGGTCGTCCTCGACGTCGACGGCACGCTGATCCGCGGGCGCGAGCCGATCGAGGGTGCGATCGAAGCGGTCGAGTCGCTCCGAGAGCGCGGGCTCCCGGTCGCGTTCGTCTCGAACAACCCGATCCGGACCCGCGAAGCCTACGCCGAGCGCCTCGCACGCCACGGTTTTTCGCTCGACGCAGAGGAACTGATCACCGCCGGGACGATCACCGCCGAATACCTCGCACGCGAGCACGCTGCCGAGGAGCTGTACATCGTCGGCGAGGAGGGCCTTGAGATCCAGCTTCGCGAGGCCGGACTCTCGCTCACCGACGAGTACGACCGGGCCGACACCCTGATCGCCTCCATCGACCGGGAGTTCTCCTACGACGACCTGAAACACGCGCTGTGGGCGCTCGCCGACGGGACACGCTTTCTCGGGACCGACCCCGACCGGACGATCCCCACCGAGGACCGCGAGGTGCCGGGCTCGGGTGCGATCATCAACGCTATCACAGGGGTCACGGGGAGGGAACCCGACGCGATCATGGGCAAGCCCGCCCCGAGCGCGGTCGAGGCCCTCGAACGCACGCTCGGGCTCGACGCTGCGGACTGCCTGATCGTCGGCGACCGACTGGACACCGACATCGCGATGGGCGAGTGCGCGGGCATGACCACGGTACTGGTGCGTACGGGCGTCACCGACGAGCGGGCGCTCGCGTCCGCGACAATCGACCCCGATCACGTACTGGAGTCGATTTCCGACCTCGGATCGCTGCTTTAGACCGTCGCGGCCACCACGAGCGCGCCCGTCGCGGCGGCGAGCCCGACGGCCAACAGCAGGTAGTTCGCGATGGGGTTTTTCGCACGGACGATGTCCGCCGAGTAGTGCCACCGCGAGAGGGGCCACAGCGGGCGGATCCCCATCGGCGTGATCGAGTCCGCAGCGAGGTGAGAGAGAATCGCGAGCGCGCCGATCGCGAACGCGAAGGCCGCCATCACTCCCGGCCGGACAGCGGCGATTTCCCCGAAGAGAAAGCCCGCGCTAGCGAGGCCCGCTCCGACGGCGAGCGCAAAGAGGATCGAGTGGGTCGGACCGCGGTGGGAGACGACCGGCAGCCGGTGATCGCAGTCCGGAAACGTCGCGAGCGCGACCATCCCGACGCCCCCGAGGACGGCGAGTTCGTCGAACCCCACGAGCAGGAGGACGAGGCCGATCGGCGAGTACACAAGCAACGCGGTCCCGACGTGACCCGGCGCGTGCATGGTGGTAGTTACGGTCGTCGGTATATCACTCTATCACCTCCGGATCGTCCGGACCAGTAGGGTTAGGACCCCGACGACCCAATCGCCGGCATGGCGCTCGAATCGGTCGTCGACCTGCTGGGACCGTTTCTCATCCCGGTCGTGATCTTCGCCGTCGGCGCGGTCGGCTACAGCGTTCTCGTCGTGTTGAGTCGCCGCGGTCTGCTGTAGCCTGCCGGCAGCGTCAGGCCTCGGCGGTGTAGCCTGCCTCCTCGATGGCCGCCTTGAGGGCCTCTCCGTCGGCCTCGCCCTCGATCGCGACGGTCCCCTCGTCGTGGTTCGCGCTCGCGACGCCCTCGACGTCCCGGAGCGCGTCGACCACGGCCTCCTCACAGCCGCCACAGCGCATATCGCTCACGGTCAGCGTTCGTGCCATATCCCTACGGAGGCCCTCGACCTTTTCTGGCATTGTCCATTCGATATCGAAGTCAGATCCCGGTAGGATCTACAAACCGAAACCGATCATGGCGAAGTGGCTTTAGTATCGAGGGTCGAAACGGGGCGTATGCTCGACGACACCGACGTGGAGATCCTCAGGCTGTTGACCGAGGACGCCCGGCGTCCCTACAGCGAGATCGGCGAGCGGGTCGACCTCTCGCCGCCGGCGGTCTCCGATCGCGTCTCGAAGCTCCAGAACCACGGCATTATCCGGCGGTTCACGCTGGATCTGGATCGCTCACAACTCCGGCAGGGAACGCCGGTGCTGGTGACGCTCTCGGTCGCCCCCGACGGGGTCGAGAGGGTCCGCGAGGCGCTGTCCGGGCTCGACGGCGTCGAACACGTCTTCACCACGGCCGGCGGGCAGGTGGTCATCACCGCCCACGCGCCGACGACGGACGTGGCGTCGTGGGTGTTCGAGCACGTCGATTCCGACCCGATCCGAGAGATCGACGTCGAACTCCTGACGGGCGCGGACTGGAACCTGCAGGTCGACGGCGACACCGACTTCGCGCTCACCTGCGTCGAGTGTGGCAACGAGGTCGGTGCCGACGGCGTCACCCGACGGATCGACGGCGACGTCAAACCCTTTTGCTGTGGCTCCTGTGAGCGCCTCTACGTCCAGCGTTACGAGGACATCGCGGAAGGCGCCGATTGACCTTCGAATCGACGGCGAATTCCTGGTGTGGGTTACGAATCACAAGGACAACCCCGATTAACGATGCGCCCCTCTCTAGAGACGAGTGATATCGTGAGGACACACCAACTGGAGATCTCCGGCATGTCGTGTGCGACCTGCTCTGGCACCATCGAGGAGGCCGTCGGCTCGCTCGCGGGCGTCGGAGAGGTCGACGCGAACTTCGCCACCGACGAGGGGACGGTGGCGTACGACCCCGAGGTCGTCTCGCTCGCGGAGATCTACGCGGCGATCGAGGAGGCGGGCTACGAACCCGCCCGCGAGAGCCGAACGATCGAGATCGGCGGGATGTCGTGTGCGACCTGTGCCGAAACCAACGAACGGGCCATCGAGTCGGTTCCGGGCGTGCTCGAGGCGAGCGTCAACTTCGCCGCCGACGAGGCCCGCGTCGAGTACAACCCCGCCGGGACCGACTTCGAGACCGTCTACGACGCGATCGAGGACGCCGGCTACGAGCCCGTCCGCGGGGACGACGAGGAGGAACGGGAAAGCGCCGCCCAGCGCGAGATGCAAAAGCAGTGGCGCCTCGTCATCGCCGGCGGCGTCCTGACCGCGCCCTTCGTGTTCGTGATGGCCGCGATGCTCGGAGTGGGTGTGCTTCCCGAGACGGTCCTCGGGCTCCCGGTGGGGTGGATCGAGTTCGCCCTCGCGACGCTGCTGATGGCGACGCTCGGGCGGGAGTTCCTCTCGGGGGCGTGGCGCGCCCTCTCGAAGAGCCGCCGGGCGAACATGGACACGCTGGTCGCGATGGGCACTTCAGTGGGGTACGTCTACTCGACGGCCGTTCTCCTCGGAGCGATCACCGGCGGGCTCTACTTCGAGGCCGTCGCCTTCATCCTCTGGTTCATCACGCTCGGCAACTGGCTCGAAGCCCGCTCGAAGGCCCAGGCCAGCGACGCCTTGCGGACGCTACTGGAGATGGAAGCCGAGGAGGCCACCATCATCGACGGGGACGAGGAGCGGACGGTCCCGCTGAAGGAGGTCGCAGTCAGCGACCTGATGAAGGTCCGCCCCGGCGAGCGCGTGCCCACGGACGGCGTCGTCCGGGAAGGAGAAAGTGCGGTCGACGAGTCGATGGTCACCGGCGAGTCCGTGCCGGTCGAGAAGGCCGCGGGCGAGGAGGTGATCGGCTCGACGATCAACGAGAACGGCGTTCTACTGGTCGAGGCCACGAAGGTCGGGTCTGACACCGCGATCCAGGGGATCGTCGAGCGGGTCAAGGAGGCCCAGTCGCGCCAGCCCGACATCCAGCGGCTGGTCGACAAAGTGAGCGCATACTTCGTGCCCGCGGTGATCGCGAACGCCGTGCTCTGGGCGGTCGTCTGGGCGCTCGCGCCGAACGCGCTCTACGGCGTCTCCTCGGCGCTCGGCGCGTGGATCCCGGTGCTCGAACCCGTCGGCGGCGGGCCAGTGGCCGGGGGCATCCCCGTAAGCGAGTTCTCGATGGTCGTACTCGCGAGCGCGCTGTTGATCGCCTGTCCCTGTGCACTGGGGCTCGCGACCCCGGCAGCGACGATGGTCGGCTCGACCATCGCGGCCACCAACGGCGTCCTGTTCAAGGGTAGCGACGTCCTCGAGCGTGCCCGCGGGATCGACGCCGTCGTCTTCGATAAGACCGGCACGCTGACCCGCGGCGAGATGGAGCTCACCGACGTCGTTCCGGTTCGAGAAACAGAGACGGACGGTGGCGAGGTCGCCTCCGACGGCGGATTGCTGGCGGAACCGGAGCGCGACGAAACGGCGGTCCTCGCGGCGGCCGCAAGCGCCGAGTCCGGCTCCGAACACCCGCTTGCGCGCGCCATCGTCGAGGGGGCTCGCACGCGCGGCATCGCACTCGACGACGCCGAGGAGTTCGAGAACGTCCCCGGCCACGGGGTTCGCGCGACGGTCGCGGGACGCGAGGTGCTCGTGGGCAACCGCAAGCTGATGGATGAGAACGGAATCGACCCCGCGCCCGCCGCGGAGACGATGGAACGGCTCGAACGCGAGGGCAAGACAGCGATGCTGGTCGCATCTGACGGCGCGCTCGTCGGGGTCGTCGCGGCCGCCGACACGGTGCGAGAGAGCGCGAAACGCACCGTCGCCGAACTCGGAAAGCGGGGTTTGGACGTGCTGATGATCACCGGCGACAACGAGCGCACCGCCCGCGCGGTAGCCCGCGAGGTCGGGATCGACGAGGCGAACGTCCGCGCGGGCGTGTTGCCAGAGGACAAGGCCGACGCCGTCGAGTCGATCCAGGCCGGGGACAAGCGCGTGATGATGGTCGGGGACGGCGTCAACGACGCGCCCGCGCTCACCGCCGCTCACATCGGCGTCGCGGTCGGCTCGGGCACCGACGTTGCCATCGAATCCGCGGATGTGACCCTGATGCGCGACGACCCCGCGGACGTGTTGAAGGCGATCCGGATCTCCGAGGCCACCATCCGGAAGGTCCACCAGAACCTCTTCTGGGCGCTGGCGTACAACGCGACGCTGATCCCGGTCGCCTCGCTGGGGCTTCTCAACCCCGCGCTGGCGGGGCTCGCGATGGCCGGCTCCTCGGTCTCGGTGATGACCAACAGCCTCGCGTTCCGCGCGTACGATCCCCACGAGGACTACCGGCTGCTCGGTCGGTTCCGGTAGGTGTCGTACGGTCATCAGGAAGCACAAAACTTACTCCGTCACGGCGAGAAAGCAGGGACGCTGGGAGATCGCAGACTTGAGGCCATAGACAACCTGCGTTGGCGTGACACACCACGACCGTCCCCAGCATTTCGTTCGGGGCGACCTATTGCCCCGGACGGCCGCGGACGGAAGGGAAACGGTGCGAACCGTTTCCGTTTCTGACGATCCTCACGGGACGCGATAGATTCATGCTACCGTATAGCGTACCAGAAGCGGTGACACAGGATGCTCAGAACGGCGTACTCCGAGACGACGCTCCGTGAGTTAGAGCGTCGCCTCGCCCTCCAGCAGCGTCGGATCGAGCGCTTAGAGCAGGCCGAACGACGGCCAAGGCCCCCCGTGGCCGGCGGAACCGAGCGCGCGTGGGAGTGCGATCGCTGTCGGTCGGGCTGGATCGTCCACGACGGGGACGAGCTGCGCTGTACGGGCTGTGAGTACCTGCGATACCTGTAGGCCGGGCCGGACCTATTTGGTTCCGGCGTCCCTACGGGGACCCGATGGACTATACGAAAGTCGACTACACGGAGGTCGAACCGGTCGCCGACTCGCTGTACTTCCTGCGCGAACCGCTCGGCTGTGAGAACCTCGGCGTGAGCGTTCTCGAGTGCGAGCCGGGCTGGAGCGGCAAGGAACACGATCACGCCGAGGAGGACCACGAGGAGGTCTACCTGCTAGTAGAGGGCGAGGCGACGATCGTCGTCGACGGCGAATCGGTCCTAATGGAAGCGGGCGAGGCCGTCCGGATCCCGGCCGAGGCCACACGCCGGATCGAAAACGGCGAGACCGAGAGCCGGTTCGTTCTGGCCGGCGCGCCGTAGGATACGGTACCATCCATCACTCCTGTGGCGGTTTCACGTTGCTTTTGCTCGCTCGTCGCGTACGCGGGATCGAGATGCAATCCGATCCGCTCCTCGACCGGCGCAGCGTCCTCCGGGCGGCCGGCACGCTCTCGGTTGCCGCGCTCGCGGGCTGTACCGGGCAGGAGGAAGGCGGCGACGACGGACCCGACTACGAGACGGTCCCTTCCGAGGAAGAACCCGACTACGGCGGCTGGCTCGATTCCGCGCGGACCTACGACGGCACCGCCGACCTCCGTGGCGAGAGCGAGGTCACCGTCATGGTCGGCACCGGCAGTCGCGGACGGTCGTTCTCGCCGGCGGCGATCATGGTCGATCCCGGCACCACGGTGGTCTGGGAGTGGACCGGCGACGGCGGCGGGCACAACGTCGCGGAGGAAAACGAGGCCTACGAGAGCCCCATCGAGACCGAGGAGGGCTATACGTTCGAGCACGCCTTCGAAGAACCGGGCGTCTCGCGGTACACCTGTATCCCGCACGACGCACAGGGGATGCGCGGGGCGGTCGCGATCGCGGAGTGAACTCGAAATCGCGAGCGTTTTGACCCTCTGTTGGGTAGACGGGCCGTGGAGAACGTAACCGACCGGACGAGCAACCCCTTCGGAATGCGCCCCGCCTGCGAGACGGCCTGTTCTGCGGGCGTCGAGGCGGTCTTCGGCTACGGCGACGCCAACGCCGATTTCCACGTCATCGGCGACCATCCCGCGATCCACGGCGGCGCGAACACCGCGGTTCCGTTCACCCAAACGCCCGCGGGCGAGGCGATCCAGCGGGCGCTGTTCGAGACCGGCTTCGCGGGCGAGCCCTACAGCGACGAGCCCCACCTCTCGAACTGCTTTCTGAGCTACCTCCATATGTGCTGTCCGCCCGACGGTGACCCGACCGCCGAGAGCTACGCGAACATGGAGCGCTTTTTCGACGCCGAACTCCGGGCGATCGCCGCCCACGTTCTCGTGTCCGTCGGCGAACGCGCGACCGAACACGTCATCGACCAGTACACCGCCCGAAACGGACGAATCGAGCTCGACATGGCGACGCTTCACGCGACGGAGATCCGCGGCAGCGGCTTTCTGGTCGTTCCCGTCAGGGAGCCGACCGACTGGAGCGAGGGCGACGGCGAGGCGTTTATCGAGACCATCGCGGCGATCCGGGGCAGCGACTACCGCCGGACGGCGGATCTGAGTCGGTTTCTGGGCACCGACGAACTGTACTTCGTACGCTGAGACCGCACCGGTAGGTCCTTTTGTTTCCGCGGCGAGACTCGCGTATGGTTCAGGTCACCGTCTGGAACGAGTTCCGCCACGAACGCGAGGACGAAGCCGTCAAAGAGCAGTACCCCGACGGCATCCACGAGGTCCTCGCCGAGTGCCTCGCCGAGCGCGGGTTCGAGACCCGGACGGCGACGCTCGACGAACCCGAACACGGACTCACCGAGGCGGTTCTCGAGGACACCGACGTCCTCCTGTGGTGGGGTCACGCCGCCCACGACGAGGTCGAAGACGCGATCGTTGAGCGGGTCCACGAGCGCGTCCTCGACGGGATGGGGCTGCTCGTCCTCCATTCGGCCCACTACTCGAAGATCTTCAAGCGCCTGATGGGAACCTCCTGCTCGCTCAAGTGGCGCGAGGAGGGCGAACGAGAGCGCCTGTGGGTCGTCGAGCCGAGCCACCCGATCGCTGCCGGCGTCGAGGAGTTCATCGAACTGTCCGAGGCCGAGATGTACGGCGAGCGCTTCGACGTTCCCGAACCCGAGACGCTGGTTTTCAACTCGTGGTTCGAGGGGGGTAACGTCTTTCGCTCGGGGTGTTGCTACCGCCGCGGGTCGGGGAAGATATTCTACTTCCGGCCGGGCCACGAGACGTATCCGATCTATCGTCGTCCCGAGATCCAGCAGGTGATCGCAAACGCCGTCCGGTGGGCCGCCCCCACCGAGGGACCCGAGCCCACGTACGGCGAGCGAGAACCGATCGAGCACCTCGACTGACGGCCGGACTAGTGACCCGGGATCGCCTGCGGGCGTTCTCGCGGCTACAACAGCAGAAGGGGAACGGCGAAGGTGACCAACAGCCCGACCAGCAGCACCGCGGCGCCGATCCCGGCCTGGCGCATCGAGTAGGGGCTCTGGGGGGCGGTGGTGCGCTTTGCAAGGGGTGCTTTGACCGTTGGCTGTTCCTTCTCGGGGGCGCTGACGGCGGCCTTCTGGGTGCCGGGGTCCTCATCGGTCATTCCGGTCGCCTCCTCGCCGGTGGCGTCGACGCGGTCCTCCCGCTCGGCTCGGTCGCTCATACCCCCAATCGTCGCGCGCAACTCTTAAACGCACCCATCCGGTCGAAACCCTCAACCCGGCGTCGCGCGAATCCCCGGCAACGAATGCTCACGAAACGGATCATCCCCTGTATTGACGTCGACGTCGACGAGGAGGGCAACGCCGCGGTCTACACCGGTGTCAACTTCGAGGACCTCGAGTACACCGGCGATCCCGTCGAGATGGCGAAAGCCTACAACGAATCGGGCGCCGACGAGTTCGTCTTTCTGGATATCACCGCTTCGGCGGAGGGCCGCGAGACCATGCTCGACACCGTCTCGCAGGTCGCCGACGAGGTGTTCATCCCTCTGACAGTGGGTGGCGGGATCCGAGAAAAGGAGGACATCAAGGAGACCCTGCGAGCCGGCGCGGACAAGGTTTCGATCAACACCGGGGCCCTAGAGCGGCCGGAACTGATCACCGAGGGCGCGCGCGCCTTCGGCAGCCAGTGTATCGTCATCAGCGTCGATTCGAAACGCCGGTTCGACGAGCGGGGCGAACACTACGCCGAGATCGACGGCGAATCGTGCTGGTTCGAGTGCACCGTCAAGGGCGGGCGCGAAGGGACGGGAATCGACGTGATCGAGTGGGCCGAGGAGGCTGAATCCCGCGGTGCCGGCGAGCTGTTCGTCAACTCCATCGACACCGACGGTACGAAATCGGGCTACGACCTGCCCGTCACGAGCGCAGTCTGTGAGGCGGTCTCGACGCCGGTGATCGCCTCCTCGGGTGCCGGTGGACCCGAGCACATGCACGAGGTCTTCGAGGAGGCGGACGCCGACGCCGCGCTCGCGGCCTCCATCTTCCACTTCGGGGAGTACTCCATCGAGGAGGTAAAGGAGTATCTCGACGAGCGGGGGGTCCCCGTCAGACGGTAAGGAGCGCGCTTAGGCCGCGGCGAAGGCGTCGCGGAACGCGTCGGTCGTCTCCTGAATATTGGCGGCCGCCTCCGAGATGGCATCGAGCGGATCGACGCCTTCCGCGGTGGTCACGGTCAGGACCGGATCGGTCTGCCCGCCCGACTGCTCGGGGTTGACGTCGTAGGTCGCGGCGGTGACGCCCTCGGTTTCGAGCAGCGATCCCTTGAGGACGTTCATGAAGGTGTGGTCCTCGCCGGCGATCTCCAGTGCCAGCTCCCGATCCTCCCGGGAGAGTACGCGCAGTTCCATGGGTCGTCGTTGGTCCGTAGCGCGTTTCAAGCCTTCGAAACCCCTCGTGGACCAACCGTCGACCGGGCCGCGAAGCGGGAAGCGCAATTCTCAACCCGGTCGGCCCCCTGGGATGGGTATGTCGGTCGCGGACGCGGTCGGTGCCCTCGCGTGGCAGGCCCTCCTCGCCCTCGCGCTGGTCGGATCGGCGTGGGTCGCCCTCCGAATCGCGGGTCGCGACCGGCGCGTCCGCTCGGCCCTGCGCGAGCGCTTTTACCTCGGCGTCCCGTGGGGATCCCTGATCGTTCTCGGTGGCGTCCTCGCGGTCTACCTGTTCGTCCAGGGCGGGCTGAACCACTGGTCCGACCCCCTCTCGATTCCGTTTTCGGCGTGGTCGTACTCCTACCCCTTCGGCGTGGCCTTCTCGGCGTTCTCCCACGCCGGCCCCGACCACCTGCTCGGGAACCTCACCACCGCCCTCGTCTTCGCCCCGCTCGCGGAGTACGTCTGGGGACACGTCCCCGAAGACGGCTCCGAACCGGACGGTGCCCGTGGCGCGCGTTCGGACCCGCGGGTCCGCGCGTTCGTGCTCTTCCCGCTCGGCGTGGTCGGAGCGGGCCTCGCGACGGGGCTGTTCTCGTGGGGACCCGTGATCGGTTTCTCGGGGGTCGTCTTCGCGCTGGTCGGGTTCGTCCTCGTGCGCCACCCATTCCTCACAGTGGTCGCCCTCGCTGTCAGAAGCGCCGTGGGGACTGTCCTCGACGCGCTGGGAGCACCCGTCAGCGTCGTCGAGGTGACCCCGGCCGTCTCCCCGCCGTGGTGGTACGGGATCGCGATTCAGGGCCACGCGCTCGGCTTCCTCATCGGGGTGCTCGCCGGCGTGGTGCTCTGTCGGCGCCGCGAAACGGGGACGGACCCGATCGCGCTCTGGCTCGGGACCGTCCTCACGACGCTCTCGTTGTCGTTGTGGGCGGTCTGGTGGGTCCGCGGCCCGCAGACGTACGTCCTCTATCGGGCCCTCGGGGTCGTCCTCGTGTTCGCGCTCGCGGCGGCCGTCGTCGCCGCACTCGCCGCGACCGACCGCCCACTGTGGGGGTCGGTGACCCACAGGCGGGTGGCGACGGCGGCACTCGTCGTCCCGCTGGTCGCGATGTGTCTGATCGCGATCCCGCTGAACCTGACGACGGTCGACACTCAGCCCCGCGAGGCGGGGGTGGATGCCGGCGAGTACACCGTCTTCTACGATGAGGAGGTCGAAAACCGGATGTTCTCGGTCGTCGACGTCGAGGCCTTCGGCGAGACCACCGGGGTGACGACGAGCGGGGTGATCGTCACCAATCCCAAGCGAGGCGTCTGGAGTCAGCAGGTCTCGGCTGCAACGCTCGAAACCGACGGGAGCGCGGCCGTCAGGGTCGGCGGACTGACGTGGAGCGAGACGATCGCGGTCGAGCGGACGGGCTGGGAAGTCGCCAACGGAACGGTCTACGCCGTGCACTTCGAAACAGGCGGCGAGCGGGTCCACGCCTTCGACTCCGAGCCCGTTCGGGTCGACGCCGTCGTCGACGGTCGGACGATCACGCTCCACAGCGAGTCGGGGCGCTTTCTCGTCGAGGTCGACGGCGCGAGCGCAACCGGGCGTGTACCGGTCCCCGAACCCGGCGAGGAACGAGCGGTCGGAGGGATCGCGATCCGGAACGACGAGGGGACGCTGATCGCGAGCGACGGGGCGACGACCGTCCCGATCGCCCGCGAGGAGACCTACTCGCGGACGAGCCGGTAGCACTCGGCCTCGATCGTCGTCCGCTCGCGCTCGTGGAACTCGAACTGCCTGTCGAGGTCGAACGCGAGCCCGTAGGCGTGAGTCATCCGCCAGCCGCGATCCGCGGCGAACGACTCGACGAACCCTCGGCTGCCGGCGTTGTGGATCGAGTAGACCACGTCCGCGACGTCGAGCGCACTCGCAAGGAACCGCCTGTCGGCGCCGCGTCGGCCCCGCTGGGCGCCGAAGGGCGGGTTCATGAGCACGGTCGCGCCCGCGGGACACAACCCGGGACGCCCGCCGTCCCCGAGCACCCAGTCGGGGTCTCGGGGTGGATCGACCCGACGGGCGTTCTCGCGGGCGGTTTCGATCGCCGCGGGGTCGGCGTCCAGGCCGATCACCCGCTCTGGAGACCGGAGCGCGACCCCCAGCGCCAACATCCCGGTGCCGGTCCCGAGGTCGAGTACCGTCCCTCCGAGGTCGCCCCGGAGGTCCGCGATGTGGACGAGGTGGGCGGCGATGCCGGCCGGCGTGGGATACTGTTCGAGTTCGACGCGCGGCTCGTCGAACCCCCGGACCCGCGAGAGATGCCGTTCGAGCGCCCGCTTCGTGTCCATGTCGAGGGGAAGCGGACCGAACGCAGAAAGCTTAGGGTTCGAGCGTGAGGGGGCCGTCGAGATCGAGGGTCACGCCGTCACGTCGCGCGCGCTCGGCGCAGGCGGCCAGCGCCGGGCGGACCTTGCGCTCGTCGGCCACGTCGCCGAACGAGACGGTGAGCGTGCCGGCCCCGAGGAAGGCCGCCGCCCGGATGTGCTCGCGGATCCGTTCGGCCTCCCGCTGGGTCGAGAGCGAACAGTCCTCCTCGAAGCGGGCCTCGACGGTCAGGCGAGCCGGGACGAGCCGATCGGCGGCCAGCCCCTGCTTGAACTCGCGCAGGTACTCGGGTGCGGTCGAGTCGAGCACCTCGCCGTCGACTCGAACGGGGGTGGCCTCCTCCGAGCGACACGGCTCGACCGCGGGACGCTGTAGCGTGCTCATATCGTCGGACCATACACAGTAGATATATAAAAATCTTCTTAAATGCTCAGTAGTAATTCCACGTGGCACCGGAGGAGGTACGGGGGATGGGTCCGAAAAACCGACAATCGGGGGACAGACCGTGTGCGGCCGGTTCGGCTTATTCTTCGGCTTCCGCTTCGATCTCGTCGCCGCCGTCGGCCGCGGCGGTCTCCTCGCTCGGAGCCCGTTCCTGTTCGTCCGAGCGGGCGGCCACGAGTGCGCCGCGGGCCACGCTGTAGAGCGGTTCGCTCGCTCGCTGGACGCCGCTGATCGAGAAGGGGATCGACGCCGACAGGAGGTGATTCTCGAAGCCGCGGGGCCTGGAGGTCCCGCCGGTGACGACGACCGGCACGTCCAGACCTTCCTCGATGTCGCCCTCGTTGACCTCGCGGGAGATGTTCTCGATGACGTAGTCGAGGAGGTTCTGGTAATAGATCGCGAGCGCGATCCCTCCGAAAAACAGCCCGAACCCGGTGTAGATATCCGTCTGTGCGTCGGGTTCGCCGATATACCGCTCGTACCACTCGATGAGGACCGATACTCGGGAATCGGTGACCATTGACGAACTAGTATTCGCGCCTTAATACCAATATTTTTTATTATTAGTATTGAGATTATACGACGAACGCTAAGGGCGGGGCATTCGAGGGGCGAAGTATGGGCGAACTCGACCCGCAGGCCGAGGCGTTGCTCGAAACCGTCGAGACGATGAGCCGACCGCCGACGTACGCGCTCTCCCCCGAGAGCGCCCGCGAGCAACTCGCCGAACTGTTCGCGAGCGAGGGCGATCCCGTCGACCGGGTCGAGGACTTCTCGATTTCCGGACCCGACGGATCGATCCCCGTCCGACTCTACGCGCCTGCGGGTGAGGATCACCCCCTGTTGGTGTTCTACCACGGCGGCGGGTGGGTTATCGGCGACGTCGAGACGTACGACGCGGTCTGTCGCGCCCTCTCGAACGCTGCCGACTGTGCGGTGCTCTCGGTGGACTACCGCCTCGCGCCCGAACACCCGTTTCCGGCGGCCGTCGAGGACGCCTACACCGCCTTGGAGTGGGCCGCCGAGTACGCCGAGCGGATCAACTGCGATCCTCGGAGGGTGGCCGTCGGCGGCGACAGCGCCGGGGGCAACCTCGCGGCGGCCACCTCGCTGATGAGCCGGGATCGGGACGGCCCGGAGATCGCCTACCAACTGTTGATCTACCCCGCCGTCGCTTCGCCCGCCGTCCACGAGTTCCCGAGCCACGAGGAGAACGCCGAGGGCTACCTGCTCGAAGCCGCGAGCATCGAGTGGTTCGTAGAGCGCTACCTCCCCGATCCCGTCGATCACAGAAACGCCTACGCCGCGCCGCTGCTCGCGCGCGATTACTCGGACCTTCCTCCGGCGACCGTCCTGACCGCAGGCTTCGACCCGCTTCGCGACGAGGGCCGGGAGTACGCCGACCGACTGGAATCAGCGGGCGTTCCGGTCGAGCGCCACGAATACGAGGGGATGATCCACGGGTTCGTGAACCTGCTCGACCACCTCGACGCCGCGGGCGAGGCGATCGACGCGCTCGGGGCGGATCTCGACGAGGCGTTCCGGTAGGTCGTCCCGCTCCGACCGAATACGGAGACTCAAAAACTGATCTCAGTCGGGACGCTGGGGGTTGTAGGTGTAGGACACCGAGAACTCGGTCGGCGCTTTCGCGTCGCGCTCCCAGTACTCGACGACGGTCTGGACCGCGAGGTCGTCCGATTCGTCCCGCGTGTCCATCACGCGGTAGGTCGATTCCATCGTCGATCCGTCGAACGTCGTCTCGCCGCTCTCCAGTTGCTTCGTCTTCGGCAACACGAGCCCGGCGAACGCGAGAAATCCCTCCTCGAAATCCGTGTCCTCGAACTTCCCGGCGAACACCGGGTCCTCCTCGCGGAAATACTCCCAGCGGACGCGCTCGGCCTCGCTTCGGGTCGTGATCAGCGCGAAGTACTGGTGGGGATACGCGCTGTCGAAGCTGATCGCGGTGTCGGCGATCAGCGCCTCCTCGGTTCGGAGCAATCCACCCCGTCTGAACTGGTATCTCCCCGTGAACGGGAGATCGAGACAGCCCGCAACGGACCCGGCACTGACCGCGGCGAGACCGAGAACTTCCCGTCGGCTGGTATTCATAACCCGTCTACACCGCCAATATATAATTTCAGATATGAGTGGATCGATGAGAGTGGGGTGCAGAGATCTACCAGGTGCCGTGGAACGTGTCGAATTCGAGGGCGTCCAACGGCTTGTTCCCGACCGCGATCTCGTACTCGCCGGGGGTGAGCATGGGCTTGTGGAACTGCGGGCCGTCGTCGGTGGTGATCCGCGGACAGCCCGTGTTGACGAAGGCGTCCATGTCGAAGTTTCGCAGGCGATCGGGGGTGACCTCGTCCATCGTGATCAGGTAGGCGTTCTCGTTGTTATCAACGATCTCCTCGGCCTGGTCCCACCGGCCCTGCCCGATCTTCGTACAGAAGATCACGCCCCACTTCTCGGCGTCCATCGCGCGGTGGACCGCGCCGTAACGCTGTTTCATGAACTTCTCGGTGTCCGCCACGGTGACGACGTTGTTGACGGGGTCCGCGATCACGACGTTCTTCTCGGGGTGTTCCATCGCCAGCCCGAGCGGGTGGAACTTCCCGCCGCCGACGTAGAGCACGTTGTCGGCGTCGATATCGGCGGAAGCGTAGTTACAGCCAAGCACCTGCCCCTCGTGGGTCAGCCGGTCGTCGCCCTTGCGGGTGTGGACTTCGTAGCCACGTTCTTCGAGGAACTCGCGCATCTCCTCGAATCGGTTCATGTGCTGGGCGGTGGTGACGAGGCCGACCTCCTCGCCCTCGATCTCTTCGAGGGACTCCTCGATGATGGGGAGGACCTCGACGTTCGAGAAGAGGGGAACATAAATGATCTTCTCCGATTCCTTCATCGGGGAGTGCCCGAAGTGGACGAACACGTCGGTCCGGCGCATCATGTAGGTGTCGAGGTCGCAGGCGCCATAGCAGGGCTGGCCCGACATCATGACGGTGACGTCCTCGGGCAGGAGCTCTCGAAGGTCGTCGGTCACCTTCGGGCCGCGGCGTTTGAGCCCCTCGGGGAACTGTAGGCCCACTTTTTTCGCGTCCCGGTCGTGGACCGCTTCGACGATCCGGTCGAGTTCGTAGTCCCACTCCCGGTCGTGTTTCAGCGCCATCCCCGTATTTCGCAGATCGCCCTCGGAGAACTCGTTCTGGCTCATTATCCCGTCTATCGGCCGCGAGCGTTTAACCTCGGCGCTTTCGCCCGTCCTCGAAGGGGCCCATCACTGCCGGCGTGATGCCCGCCTGTGAGAAGATCGTCAGCACGTCCCCGGCGTGGATTTCCGTCTCTCCGCGGGGCGTGAGTACCGCCTCGCCGCGCTCGACGGCGACAATCAACACCCCCTCGTTGAGCAGCCCCGCCGTATCGGCCTCCAGGAGGGTTCGCCCGGCGATCGGCGCGCCCTCGGTGACCATCACCTCGAATACCTCCGCCTCACCCGAGAGGTGCATCACGTCGACGATCGAGGGGCGTTCTGCCGCCCGGTAGAGGTGTTCGGCGATCAGACGCTGGGGGTTTCCGAGGGTGGTCGCGCCGGCCTCCTCGAAGACCTTCGTGTGCTGGGGGTCCTGTACCACCGAGATCAGTGAGGGGATACCCAGTTCTTTTGCGAGCAACAGCACCATGATGTTCGTCGGGTCGGCCTCGGTAGTACAAATGATCGCGTCCGCCCGGTCGGCACCCGCCTCCCGGAGCACCTCCCTGTCGGTGGCGTCGGCGTGCAACACCAGACAGTCGAACTCGCGACCCGCGCGCTCGGCTCGCTCCCTGTCGCGGTCGATAACGACGATCTCGTGGCCCGAGGTCGCGCCCACCGAGAGGATTTCGGTGCCGATGCTGCCCGCGCCCACGACGATCAGGTACATACGGGTAGTACCGGCGCGCCGTTGATCGCTCTTGTCCTCAGAAACCCCTGGATCCGCTATAGAGGACGTACCCGACGAACGCGAGCAGATAACTGCCGGCGAGAGCGCTCGTCACGAGGGTCCGTCCCCACAGCGCGATCGCAGCCAGAACCAGCGGCCCGACAATCATCAACAGATCGAAGACCGGATCGGGGCCGCGAAAGCGCGCAAACGGGGTTGATGGGGGGCTCACGCGTACAGACCCCGGCGTGAGATCAGCGCCCTGAGCACGACGAGAACGGGGACGATCTCGAGGCGCCCGATCCACATGTTGAACAGGAAGGCCACTTTCACTACCGTCGGCATGGCAGGACCGGTGATCCCCGTCGAGAGGCCAACGTTGCTCTGGGCGCTTGCCACCTCGAAGAGGACGTTTTCGAGCGGCGCACGGACCGACAGCAACAGGACCACCGTGCCCGCCCCCAGAAACACCCCCCAGAGCAACGCGATGATCGCCGCCTCCTCGAACTCCCGGGAGGCCGCCGCGTCGTCGAGGGTCCGCCCGTCGATCCGGAGGTGACGAACCGCGTTTCGTGGGTAGAAGACGCCGCCGATCCGGTAGACCGTCCCTTTCGAGAGCGTGATCAACCGGATGAGTTTGATCCCGCCCGCGGTCGATCCGGCCGCCCCGCCGACGACCATCCCCGCCGCGACCGTCAGTTGTGCCAGCGGCGACCACCCGGTTCCCAGGTCGTTTGCGGTCTGAAAGCCCGTACACGTCGCAGCCGAGACGAACTGGAACGCACCGAACCGCAGCGCTTCGCTCGCCGTCTCGTAGGTCCCCTCGACGTACAGCAGGGCAGAGAGCAAAAGCGCGAGCGCCGAGAATCCCACGAGCAGCCATCGCGTCTGGACGTCCCCGCGGATCGCCGCCAGGTCGCCCCGGAGAACGAGATAGTGGACCGGGAAGGCGATCGAGCCGGCGACCATCACCGGGAGCAGCGCCGCGTCGATGGACGCGCTGTCGTAGGTCGCGATACTCGCGTCGGTGACCGAAAAGCCACCGGTCGAGAGCCCGGTCATCGCGTGGTTGATCGCGTGCCACAGCGGCATTCCGGCGAGCCAAAGGGCGCTGATCGAGAGGAACGTAAACAGCAGGAAGATCCACCAGATCGTCCGCACCGTCGAGACGATGCTGGGGTGGATCCGCTCGGAGCGGGCTTCGCTCTCGTACAGCGTGAGCGAACCGCTTCCCGCCCGTGTGAGGATCGCGGTCGTGAGCACGATCACGCCGACACCGCCGACCCACTCGCTAAACGAGCGCCACCACTGCAGCGTGCGGGGAAGCACGCTCTCGCGGTCGGCCATGGTCAGTCCCGTTCCGGTAAAGCCGCTCATGCTCTCGAAGAGGGCGTTCAGTGGCGATCGAAACGCCCGGAGCGTCGACGTCATTTCGGGTGTGCCGAACCGGTCGGGGGCCAGCGTAACCGTCCAGGCGACCGCGAGAAAGGGAAGCGAACCGAACAGCGCGATCAGAAGCCAGCCCGAGGCGGCGATCACCATTCCGTGGAACTTCCCGGGTTCGCGCGCGTCGGCGTACCGCCGCGAGAGCGCCCACCCGAGCGAGAGCGGGATCGCTCCCGAGACCAGGAGCCCGGGGATCGCGTAGTACTCGCCCCAGACCAGCGAGACGGCCACCGAGACGAAGACCAGCCCGGAGAACGCGAGCAGTACCCGTCCGAGGTCGCGCCCGACCGTCGCCGGAGTTCCCCCCATTCGGTTCCGATTCGCCCGCCGGTCGCATTACTGTTCACCTATCGGCAGGTTGAAACCGTCGGCGTTCCAAGGGCGGACGATGAGCGTCGAAACCGAGTCGACGACGGCCGAGACGACCGACATCGAGGGGCTTGCGGGCGAACTCGGCGAGGCGATCGCCCGGACCGAGGAGTACGCCGCCTACGAGGAGGCCCAAGAGCAGGTCACGGAGAGCGAACACGCACAGGACAAGATCGACGAGTTCGAGTCCCTGCGTCAGGAGTTCATGCTCGCCCGACAGACCGGCGACGCGACCCAGGAGGACCTCCGGCGGCTGCAGGAGGCCCAACAGGAACTGCACTCGATTCCCGTAATGGCCGAGTACCTCGAAGCGCAGGCGGAACTCGACGCGAAGCTCGAAGCGCTCAACGAGGCGATCTCCCAGCCGCTCAGCGTCGACTTCGGCGAGCAGGCCGGCGGCTGCTGTCAGGACTGAACGCCCACCTGTTTTCTCGGCTGTGCTCGCGGTCGGATCGCCTCGTGGAGGCTTAGCCGTCCCCGTGTCCAAACGCGGACGACGGTTCGATCGGCCGCGTTCCCGTCTGTCGTCCCGGTCGGCGGGAGCGATCGGTACAATTAGGGCGCTGTCCGGACCATGGCCGGGTATGCCACGAAGCGACTGGGGCGACTGGCTGGTGCGCGAGATCGAGGAGAGTTCCCCCGACGGAGTAGCCGTCTGGTATCTTGGCTGCAACGGGTTCGTCCTGAAGGCCGCGGACGGGACCACCCTCTTTATCGATCCGTATCTGGGGACCGGCGACCCGCCGCGAACGGTCAGGATGATTCCCGTCCCGTTCGACCCCGAGGACGTCGGGGAGGCCGACGCGTTGCTCGTCACCCACGAGCACACGGATCACGTCCACGGCGAGAGTCAGGCCCCGATCCTCCAGAACACCGGCGCGACGATGTACGCCCCCGAGGACAGCCTCGACGTCGTCCGCACACAGGAGGCGTGGCACGAGGCGTGGGACCTCACAGAGGAGCAGTTCGTCGACGTCTACGAGGACGAAGTCCACAATATCGGCTCGTTTACGGTGAACGTCGAACCCGCGAACGACCCCGACGCCTCCCACCCTGTGAGCTACGTCATCGAACACGAGGCGGGCACGTTCTTCCATGGCGGGGACGCCCGGCCCGGCGAGTTCGCGCCGATCGGCGAGGACTACGACATCGACCTCGGAGTGCTGGCCTTCGGCACAGTGGGAACGATTCCCGATAAGGAGACGGGCGAGCCCCAGAGAACCAAGTGGTACAGCGACGAGACCCAGATCATCGAGAGCGCGAACGACCTGCGACTCGACCGCCTCCTGCCGAGCCACTGGGACATGTGGAAGGGACTGACGGCTGACCCGAAGAACCTCCACCACCACGCTGCGAGCTTCGAGTACCCCCGACGGCTGGAGCTCGTCGAGATCGGCGACCGGGTCGATCTCTGAGTATCTGAACGGTCGTGTATTTTATATAATATTACTTGCATATTATTGTATGGACGAAGCCGAACCGATCAGTATCGCCAGCGGGGACGTGACGGTGACGAAGCGGTACGTGCCCGAGGAGTTCGCGGTCCCGACGATCAGTTTCGAGATCCGGTCTGCGGGTGAGTCACCCGTCGAAGTCCGTCTCGAGGACCGACTGCCGGAGCAGTTCTCGCCCGAGAGAATCGGATTTCACCCCGACTACGATAGCGAGCACTGGGAGGCTCGCACCGATGGGCGAGTCGTCTTCGAGAGCCGGATCGACCCGGAAACGACGCTCGTGACCGTCTATGGCGTCCGCATCACGACGGACGAGGAGGCCGCGGCCTTCATGACCGAACCCGAACTCGCGGTGAGCACACTCGGGCCTGACGGGGAGCGAAGCGATATCGAGGCACCGATCGTCGCCGACGGCGCTGGAGAGACAGCACCCATTCCGGTATCGCGCGTCGAGAGCCCGGCCGACGACGACACCGCGAGCGTCGCGGCGGCACTGGCGGCGGAGCTTCGCTCGGGGTCGGTCCCGGAAGCCGATCGAGAGGCGCTCCGGGAGGCGCTCGGAGCGACCCCGCCCGAACGCCAGCGGGTCCAACTCGGGCACCTCCAGGCGCGCGTGAGCGAACTCGAAGCCTACGCCGACGCGTTCGGCTCGTTCCTCGACGAGAACGGGACCGCAGACCGGCTCGTCGACGACCTCCGCACCGAGTGTGAGGACCTCCGGGAGGCCGTCGAGGCGGCCGAGGCGGACCTCGCGGCGACGACCGACCGCCACGGGGCGGCCATCGAATCGCTCGAATCCGATCTCGATTCGCTCGAGGGGTCGGTCGCCGACCGCGGGGAGATCGCGGCGGACGTCGACGCCGTCAGCGACGACCTCGATGCGCTCTACGAGCAGGTCGACGAACTGCGACGCTGGCGCGACCAACTTGGCGTGGCGTTCGATAGCGAGTAGACCGCCGAGGCGTAATCCGTTTATCGGAGAACTCCCTGGTTGGGACAATGACAGCGACGATTCCGGTAGCCGTACCCCGTAAGGGCCGGCCGCTGGAGGCCGTACTCGACCGACTCGCCGCGCGGATGGACGCGACCGAGGTGGCCGACGAGATCTGTTCGACGTTGCGCTACGAGAAATCGATTACGAAGGGTACCGCCGCGCCCGATCGGGACGTCTACGAGCGCCTCGCCGCCTACAGCGACCTCACGGATCCCGCTCGGCCGGAGTACACGCTGCTCCGGGACGACCGTGACGGGAAGCCCCGACGGGTCGTCTTCGACAGCCTCACCCTCTCACAGGGGGATCTCCGTCTCCAACTGGTCGGACGCGAGGAGCCGTTCCGGGCGCTTCGTACCCACGAGTTCGCGCTGGGTTTCGATAGCGCGGACCTCGTCCTCGAGGAGGTCGTCTCGCTCGAACCCGAACCGCTTTCGACGATCGCCGACATCAACGAACGAATCGACCCCCGCGATACGGACGTTCGGGTCGTGGCCGGCCTCGGCGATACCGTCCACCACACGCTGCTCGGTCGACCCGACGTCGTCCCGAACGGTGAGGGTGAACCGCGCCCCTCGCGGGAGTTCCTCCGCGGGTACGACGGCTCGCTGTGTATCTCCCCGCGGTACGAGCGGCTCGTTCGGGCCGTCCTCGGGACCGATGTCGTCGAGAACATCACGTTCGAGTATCCGACGACCGGCCGCGAGGAGGAAGCCGACATCGC
This sequence comes from Halalkalicoccus jeotgali B3, assembly GCF_000196895.1. Lineage (NCBI taxonomy): Archaea > Methanobacteriati > Methanobacteriota > Halobacteria > Halobacteriales > Halalkalicoccaceae > Halalkalicoccus > Halalkalicoccus jeotgali. Next base: position 1,828,804 of record NC_014297.1, on the reverse strand, counting down.
GGACGTGGGGCTCGGGGTCTACCTGACCGTCACCGGCTCGACCGCCCGCGATCACGGTCTCGACGTCGGTGAACGGCTCTTCCCGAGCGAGACGGTTCTGATGGAGAACATTCCCGAGGCCGGCCACGAGGCCGCGCGCCGAGCGAAGGCACTGTTCGACGGAACCGACATCGAAACGGAGATCAGCGTCTAGAAGTAGTTGGAATCAGCGACGGGACAGCGTTCCCCGGCGGGCGCGAAAAGCCGAAACTATAGACGTTTTGGATCCGTTTCGAATACGCGTGACGAGACTCGTCCGGTATCGTAGCTCATGTCCGCCGAAGCCCGCCTCGAGCGGTTTCAATTAGTTTCATCCAATGCGTTCACCTCGGGGTAAGCGTCCCGATCGGACCGTCAGGACAGCCCCGCTGCGAGCACCTCGATCGGGTGGGGTGGTTCGTCGTCGGTGAGGTCTTCCAGTTGGCCCCGACAGGAAGCGCCGGGTGCGACGACCCGTTCGCCGGGACTCGCCTTCACCTGATCGACGAGGATCGAGCCGATCGCTTCACTCATCGCGTAGTGGTCGGCCTCGTACCCGAACGAACCGGCCATCCCACAACAGCCCGAATCGAGTATATCGACGTCGTAGCCCGCCTTCGAGAGCACCGCCGCGGCGTGGACGTCCTTTCTCGTCGCCTTCTGGTGGCAGTGGCCGTGATACGCGAGCGATCCCGTGCCCGCCGGCAGGTCGAGATCGAAGGCGTTGAGATACTCCATGACCCCGTACGTGTTGATTGCGACTGACTCGACCGCCGAACCGGACAGCAGGTCGAGGTAGTCCGACTGGAACATCACGGCGTCCGAGGGCTCACACACCACCACGTCCCAGCCCGCCTCGATTTCGGGTGCGAGCGCCGCGACGTTCTCTTCGGCGCGCTCGCGGGCGGCGTCGAGAAAGCCCTTCGAGAAGGCCGGACGCCCGCTGTCGCCCACGTCGGCGAGTTCGACGTGGACGTCCGCGTTCTCGAGGATGCGGACGGCGGCCTTGCCGACCGCCGGGTGGTTGTGGTTGGTGTAGGTGTCGGGCACGAGCAGGGCTTTGCGATCCGCGTCAGCCTCACGCACCTGCGGGCCGCGCGCATCGAACCAGTCTTCGAGGGTTTCGCGGTGGAACTCGGGCAGCGAGCGCTCGCGGGCGATTCCGATCGTCTTCTCCATCGCCAGTCGGGCGCCCGGGAGTTCGGGCAGCCAGTTCGAGAGCGGGGCCGTGGCGCTGCCGAGTGTCGAGAGGGTGTCGATGTTCGCGAATATCCGCGAGCGCAGTCCCGCACCGTGGCGTTGGTGGTACTCGTGGGTCACTTCGGCCTTGAGTTTGGCCATATCCACCTCCGAGGGGCAGTCCTTCGCACAGCCCTTACAGCCGATACAGAGGTCCATCACCTCGGTGACGAACTCCTCGGAGAACGCCTCACCCTCGGGAAGGTCGCCGCTCATGGCCTGCCGGAGCATGTTCGCGCGGCCCCGCGTCGAGGTGATCTCCTCCTCGCTGGCGCGGAACGTCGGGCACATCACTCCGCCGGTGGTCTCCTGAGGGCCCCGACAGCCGCCACACCCATGGCAAAGCTCGGCCATCCCCTGAAAGCCGTTGTCGTTGTCCCACTCCAAGACCGGGTCGAACCCCATCTCGAACTCGTAGTCGGGGTCAAAGCGGAGGTGCTCGCTCATGTCGAAGTCCCCACAGACGGAACCAGGATTGAGCAGCCAGTCGGGGTCGAAGGCCGTCTTCAGATCACGGAAAACGCCCCACAGATGCTCGCCGTAGAGTTTCTCGTTCCACTGGGTACGCGCCCGCCCGTCGCCGTGCTCGCCCGAGACGCTTCCGCCGAACCGAGCGACGGCGTCGGTCACCCGGTCGGCGATGTCGACCATCGCGTCGACGCCCGCGACGTCCTTGGTGTTGATCAGCGGGCGGACGTGGAGCACGCCGGGGCCGGCGTGGGCGTAGATGCTCGCGAAGGTACCGTTGTCTTCGAGGATCTCCTGGAACTCGCGGGCGTATTCGGGGAGGTGCTCGGGCGGGACCGCACAGTCCTCGATGAAGGAGATGTGTTTCTCGTCGGTGGTCCGGGAGAGCAGGATCGGCAGCCCGCTCTTTCGCATCTTCCAGAACAGCGCGCGCTCGTCGGCGTCGTGGGCCTCCATCGCCGCGGTCGCGTTGATCGTGGCGTCGGTTCTGACTCGATCCTCGCCCGGTTCGCCCTCGTGGTCGGCGTCGGGCATCCGGTCGGCGAGCAGTCCCGCGACCTTCCTGACGCCCTCGGGGTCGCTGTCGGCGTAGAACTCCACCAGCAGTACGGAGGAGGCTTCGGGAGGTAGCATCGAGACGACGTCCGCGAACTCCTCGGTCTCGCGGGCCAGATCCAAGAGGACGTCGTCCATCACTTCGACCGCCGCAGGATCGTGTTCGAGGATCGGCGCGACGTCCTCCATCGCGTCGATCAGGCTGTCGTAGGTCAAAAGCGCCATCGCCTTCGTCTCGGGGATCGCTTCGAGGCTCACCTCGGCCTCGGTGACGATGGCGAGGGTGCCCTCGCTGCCGGCGAGCAGGCGCGCGATGTTGATCGTCTCCGCGGAGCCGTCCCGGACCGCACGCGCCTCCTCGATCAGCATATCGAGGTTGTACCCCGAGACGTTCCGCTTCAGGTCGGGGTAGGCCGCCTCGATCGCCCCGGCCTCCTCCTCGATGATCCGCCTGATCTCGGCGTAAATGCGTGCCTCCAGATCCCCCTCGGGGTCGGCCCGCGCGTCGAGTTCCTCGGGCGTGACCTCCCCGAAGGTCGTCCGGGTGCCGTCGGCGAGGACGACCTCGCAGGACTCGACGTAGGCGTCGGTCTTGCCGTACTTCAGCGAGTGCGCGCCCGTCGAGTTGTTGCCGATCGCACCACCAAGGGCGCTCTTATCGCGCCAGGCGGGGTCGGGTGCGAACTTCAGACCGTGGGGTGCGAGTTCGGCGTTGAGGTCGCCGAGATAGACGCCCGCCTCCGCCGTGGCGCGCCGCCCGTCGGGGTCGACCTCGACGACGCCGTCCATGTGGCGGGTAAAATCGAGCACGACCGCCTCGTTGACCGACTGGCCCGCGAGGCTCGTCCCGCCGCCACGCGGCAACACGGGGACCCCGTTTTTCCCACAGTGGCGCATCACCACCTGCACGTCACGGGTCGAGGTCGGGAAGACAACGCCGATAGGAGTCATCTCGTAGGCGCTGGCGTCGGTCGCGTACAGCTCCCGCGAGTAGTCGTCGAATCGGACCTCGCCGCCGACCAATCGGGGCAGCGCCGACAGCGCCTCCGGGACCGCCTCCTCGGTGTCGGCGTAGTCGTAGGAGGCACGCTCGTCGCGCGCCGGCGGGGCGTTCGTCGTGGGGTTCGTCGCCATGGCCCTAGTTCTCCGGGGACGACCCATTACTCTGTGGATCGCGGTCCTCGCTTACCGTGTCGGTGGTCTCCAGTTGGTAGACCGGGTAGCGTCCGTCGGCGGGCCAGCCGATCGCGACGACCTTACACGGCTCCTCGAAGGGGTTGTAGAGCACGTGTGCACCCGCCTCCCCCTTCTCGAAGGCCACCGCCTCGTCGATACCCATCTCGAAGCCCTCCTCGACCGTCTCGATGCGACATCGCCCCTCGATCACGAAAAACAGCTCCCGTTGGTTCTCGTGGTAGTGGTAGTGGTTCTGCGAGAGGCGATCCTCCGGTTCGAGGATCGCGACGTTGAAGTTGAACGCCCCGATCCCGAGTTCGGGCGAGATCTCCCAGCGATCGCCGGGTTTCTCGGGGTTCGTGGTCAGATCCGAAAGCGAGACGCGGTGACATCCATCGGCCATACCGGCCCGAGGTAGCGCGAGGACTAATCGGTTTCCTCGTAGGCGGCGAGCTCGACGAGGTTGCCGTCCGGATCGCGGACGTACACCGACCGCATCGACCCCCGTGCGCCGTGTTTTTCGACGGGTCCGTCGACGATCTCGATGTCGTGTTCCCCGAGGCGGTCGGCGAGGGCCTCGATGGGTGGCTCGACGAGCAGGCAGAAATCGCCGGACCCGGGCGTCGGCGAGCGGGCGTGCGGGTCGAACTCGGCGCCGGCCTCGTGGAGGTTTATCTTCTGCTCGTCGAACTGCAGGGCGGTCCTGTCCTCGGGGCCGAACGTGATGACGGTCGCGCCGAGCGCGTCGCCGTAAAAGCCACACGTCGCCTCGAGGTCGTGGACGGTGAGTACGAGGTGATCGATGCCGGTGGGATGCATACACGAGTACGGGCGCGAGAGGAAATAGTGCTATGGGTCAGGCCCGGTTGAGGGCGCGCTCGATAGCGGGTTTGAGGAACGGCCCGACGAGGATGAAGAGGATACCGAGCACGAGCAGGAACGACAGCGGGCGGTTGATCGGATCGAAGAAGATGTCGTAGCTCCCGCCGGAGATCTGCAAGGATCGGAAGAAGTTCTCCTCGGCGATCGGCCCCAGTACGATCCCGAGGACGAACGCGATCACCGAGTAGTTGTACCGCACCATGTAGAACCCGAGCACGCCGAGTGCGAGTACCGCACCGACGTCGAACCAGTTCCGGTTCAGCGTGTACGCGCCGATAAACGAGAGCACCACCACCACCGGGATGATGATGTTGGTGTCGATCTCGGTGAGCCGGCTCGCATACGGGATGACCGATAGTCCGACGAGGACGATGAGGATGTTGCTGAGGAACAGCGAGACGAAGATCGCATACGTGATCTGGAGTTGATCGCCGAACAGGGTCGGGCCGGGCTGGAGACCGTGCATCAACAGGCCACCGAGCAGGACCGCCGTCGAACCGCTGCCGGGGATCCCGAACGAAAGGGTCGGAACGAGCGAGCCGCTTACCGTCGGGTTGTTCGCCCCCTCGGGGGCGATCACGCCGCGGGGATCTCCCTCGCCGAAGCGCCCGTCCGTGGCCGACGAGCGGGCCTCCTCGGCGTAGGCGACGAACGTAGAGGTGGTCGCGCCCGACCCGGGGATCATCCCGATCCCCATGCCGATCAGTCCGGCTTTGAGCACCGTCTTCGGGTATTTGAAGACGGTCATGACGCCGTCCTTGATGCTGCCGCCGAGTTCGATGTCGCTTTCTGCGATCTGGCTCCTGGCGGCGAGTTTCATCATCTCCGCGAACGCGAACATCCCGATCAGTGCGGCGACGAAGCTGATGCCGTTGTAGAGGCCGAACTGGCCGAAGGTAAATCGCGGCGTCGGGCTCAGGATCCCGGTTCCGATCGTCGAGATCATGAGTCCGAGCGCACCGGCGACGAGCCCCTTGACGAGCGAGCCCTGCGTGACGATCGTGATCAGCGAGATGCCGAGGATCGCGAGCAGGAAGTACTCGGGCGAGCCAAAGGCGAGGACGACTCCGATCAGGATCGGCGAGATCAGGATGAGCACGATCGCGGCCAGGAAGCCGTTGAGCGCCGAGGCGGTCGTCGCGATCGCCAGCGCGTTCTTCGCGAGGCCCTGTTTGGCCATCGGGTAGCCGTCGAGCGTGGTCGCCGCCGCCGACTCGGTCCCCGGCGCGTTGATCAGGATCGCGGCGATCGATCCCCCGAACATCGCCCCGCTGTAGATCGCAACGAGGAGGATGATCGCGGCGGTCGCATCGAGCGGCAGGGTCAGCGGCAGGACGATCGCCATCCCGACCGGCGAGCCGATCCCCGGCAGCGCGCCGAGGACGATCCCCAACAGCAGCCCGACGGCCATCCACCCGATCACGGGCCAACTGATCGCGATCCGAAGCCCCTCGGTGATGGTGTCGAGCTGGAGGAGCACTTGGCTCTCGACGACGGCTTCGACGACCATCTAGATCACCCCGACGACCAGTCCGATCGGGTCGAGAAACGGACTGAAGTCGAGTATCTGGCCCTGATCCAACGGCAGGAGCAGGAACTCGATGAACAGGTAGACGATGACGGTCGACAACACCGCGAGCGCGACACACAGCAGCGGTCGAATCCGAAACCAGGCGGTGTACGCCAGCACGAACAACGGCGTGACGAACAGGAACCCGGCCGCCCAGCCGGCGAAGAAGTAGATCGTCGAGGAGACGACCATGAACACGGTGTCGTTTACCTCGTAGCCGTACTCCCGACCGAGCGTTCGTTTGGGTGCCGAACCGGTCTGTTCTGCCTCGCGCTGGGCGACCTGTTCTTGGGCCGACGAGTCGCTAGTCGTGATGTTGATGCTCTCGTTGACGACCGTACCGAGCGCCCCCGGGAGGTAGTTCCGCACGAGCAACAACAGCGATCCCACGAGGACGACAGCCGCGGTCATCTGGGGAAACACGCGGGCGTCGTCCGGGTAGTTCGAGACGATCGGTTCGATCAGGAACACCGCACTGAGAACGAGGAGGACGACGAGCATCACGTGCTCTGGCGTCGCCTGTTCGTACTTATTTTTTATTGACATATTTGAGGGAGAGGTCGCCACGATGGCGATCGGTCAGGAGTACTGCTGGACGAGGTCGATGACGTTGTTCTCCTCGTAGGCCGCGAAGACGTCGTCGAGGAGTTGGTTCGCCGCCTCGGGCCCCTCGTGGAAGACCGGGTTGCCGGTCTCGTCGGACCAGCTCTGGGTACTGTCGGATTCAACGGCCTCCGCGAACATGTCCGAAAGCGTCTGTCTGCGGCTTTCCTCGGTTTCCGGTGGGGCGAAGACCCCTCGACTCAGCCCGCCGACGAAGTCGATCTCGGGGTAGCCCGCATCGGTCACCGACTCCACGTCGGGATAGACCTGCGAACCGTCGCTGACGAACGTGACGACCGGGTAGATCCGGCCGTTGTCGACGACGGACTGCGTCCCCGCGTCGGTCCCGATGCCGGCGGGGACCTCGCCGCTCGCGACCGCCTGCGAAACGGGACCGGTCCCGGTGTATTGGACGCGTTCGGTCCAGTTCCAGCCCCACTCATCGGCGTACTGATACTTCGCCAGGAGGGCGATCACGTCCTGGGAGCTGCCGGGTTCTTGGACACCGAGTGACTCCCATTCGCCGGAGTTGTACATCTCCATGACGTCGTCGAACGTCTCGACCTGACCCTGGTACTGCTCGTTGACGACGAGCGTCCAGACCGACTGTCCGAAGATCGAAACCCCCTCGGCGTCACGCTGGTCGAACCCGGGGTCCTCCAGCAGTTGTGGGGCGACCTCCAGGGGGGTCGCGCTCCCGAGGATGGTGTGGCCGTCGGGCTGGGCACCCATCAGTTCGCCGTAGCCGTTGAGCCCGCCCGCGCCGGGGACGTTGTCGATCTGGATCGACTGGCCGGTCGCGTTGGCTAGCCCCTCCTGAATCCCCCGGGCGTAGACGTCGGTGCCGCCACCCTGGTCGTACGGGACGATATACCGGATCGACTGGCTCGGCTCCCAGTCGCCCTCGCCCTCGCCGCCGCCGCCACCGCCGTTGTCGCCGGCCAGACAGCCCGCGAGCGCGGCAACGGATCCGGCGCCTGCCAACTGTAAGAACCGTCGGCGTCCGGCTATCGCTCGGTTCGCTACCCCCTGTGATGTCGAATCGTTGTCTTGATTTCTCATGGATTCTCGTTTCCGACCCCGGACGACAATCGGACTGGGAGCGTCGGATCCCGTCGGGGTGAGTGTGGTCGTCCGATTATCACCCCGACAGGCGAGGCCGCCCGCCGCCGATCCTGTACGGTAGGGTCTCACTATCATGATTATAGAGTAGATATATAAATCTTTCCGTATGATTTACCCGGCGAGCGCGGATCCTGACGAAACTCCCCATCGCCCGTCGACGGGGACGAGGTAGTCGAGGAATATCGGCCGACGGTCGCCCCCCTACCGCGCGTATCGTACCAACGATCAAATAGTTCCGGACCGTTTAATACTGGTGGCAGTCAACACGAGCCATGGTCATCGTTGCAGCAATCGACCGAAGCGACAGGGCGGGTACCGTCGTCCGCGAGGCCGTCACCCTCGGCGATGCGTTCGACGAGCCCGTCGACGTGGTCCACGTCCTCACACGCGAGGAGTTCGTCTCGCTCGAACGGACGAACGTAGGGGAGACCGGAGAGGCGGTCCCCGTCGAACGCGTCGTCGGGACCGCCGAGAACATCGCTGCCGAAGCCATCGCGACGGCGGACGCCGACGCCACGCCGGTCGGGCTCATCGGCGACCCGGCCGACGAGATCGTCGAGTACGCCCGCCAGCAGGCGGCGAGATACGTCGTCGTCGCCGGGCGGAAACGCTCGCCGGTGGGGAAGGCGCTGTTCGGCAGCGTCGTTCAATCCGTGCTCTTGGATTCGGAGTGTCCCGTCGTTTCGATACGGGCCGAATCGGACTAGAGCCGGCCCGAAAGCGCCCCGATCATTTCTTCGGTTCCTGCCGATCCGCCCAGATCAGGCGGCGTCGGGGCCGACTCGTCGGCGAGCACCTCGCGAACTGCTCCCCAGAGATCCGCCGAGACCGCCTCTTCGCTGACGTTCTCGAACAGCATCGCTCCCGAGAGCACGGTTGCGATCGGGTTCGCAACGCCCTCGCCCGTGATGTCGGGGGCGCTTCCATGGACCGGCTCGAACATCGATGGGTAGGTGCCAGAACGGTTGATGTTGCCCGAGGGAGCCAGCCCCATGCTTCCCGTGACGATCGCACCGATGTCCGTCAGAATGTCCCCGAAGAGGTTCGAGGCGACGACCACGTCGAACTCCTCGGGTCGGCGGATGAAGTCCATCGAGGCGGCGTCGACCAGCAGGCTCTCGACCTCGACGTCGGGGTAGTCCGCTGCCACCTCGGCGACCACGTCGTCCCAGAAGACCATGCTGTAGGCCTGGGCGTTGGACTTCGTGATGCTCGTGAGGTGACCCTCGCGTTCCTCTGCGGCCTCGAAGGCCGCCCGGAGGATCGCCTCGGTTCCCTGGCGGGTGAACACCGAGCTCTGGACCGCGATCTCGTGGCCGAAGCCGACGTGTTCGCGCCCACCGACGTCGGCGTACTCGCCCTCTGTGTTCTCCCGGTAGACGACGAAATCCACGTCTCCACCCTCGTAACCCTTGAGTGGACTCTCGACGCCCTCGAAGAGGATCGACGGACGCTCGCAGACCTGCTGGTTGAACTCCTTACGGATAGGCAGAAGCAACCCATGCAGCGTGACGTGATCGGGCACCTCGGGGTGGCCAACGGCCCCCAGCAGGATGGCGTCGCTTCCCTCGATCCGTTCGAGGCCGTCCTCGGGCATCATCGCGCCCTCTTCGAGGTAGCGGTCGCTGCCCCAATCGTAGCGCGTGAACTCGACCTCGACGCCGTGATTCCCGGCGACCTCCTCGAACAGCGGGAGGGTCGCCTCTACGACTTCCGGCCCGATCCCGTCGCCGGGAATCGTGGCGATCTCGTAAGACATGCACTCGCACACATCCGGGGAGAGGATTAAGCCGTTACGGAGTCGGAGCGTGAGTTCGGGAGGGTCCTCGCTATGGCCGGCGCGAGCGGTGCCGTCACTCCCGACGGCACCGCGAGTGGGGCGGGGAAGGGCTGGCGTCCCCAGCGAGCAGTTCGAATCCGGACTGCTCGCAATGCGGCCTGGCGGTCCTCGGAAATCTTCGATTTTCGGGACCCGAAAGGACCGCGAAGCGGTCTTTTCTTGGGAAATGCAAAGGGCGAGGTCGAACTGCCAAGTCCGGCCGAGGGCTTTCGGGAAGACTTTTCCCCCGGGTGTGCGGTGACTCCACATGGTCAGCTATACGGCCTACGAGAGCATCAGCGTCGATGTCGAAGACAGCGTCGCTACGATCGAGTTCCACCGCCCCGAGGTGTACAACGCGTTGAACGACGAGGTAATGCTGGACCTCTCGCGCGCCTTCGACGAGATCCAACTCGACAGGAAGATCGATGCGGTCGTCATCACGGGAGAGGGCGAGGACGCCTTCTCTGCGGGCGCGGATATAACGGAATACGCCGGCACGACCGAGGACCACGCCCACCAGCAGGACCGCCAGGAACTGTTCTACGAGATGTACCGGAAGGCCCTGCACTGTCACGCGCCCGTGATCGCGAAGATCAACGGGTATTGTGTGGGTGGCGGGCTGATCCTCGCGATGTTCTGTGACCTCCGTGTGGCGGTCGAGGACGCGAAGTTCGGCGTGCCGACCGCGAACATCGGCCAGATACCGACAGGAGGGGCGAACAAGCGGGCGATCGAACTCGTCGGCGAGGCCAAAGCCAAGGAACTGGTCTTCACCGCGGGCTACGTCGATGCCGCCGAGGCCGAGCGGATCGGGCTGATCAACCACGCCGTTGCGCGCGAGGAGCTTGACGAAACGGTACAGGGAATCATCGACGGGATCCAGGACACAGGGCGGAAGGCGGTCAAGAACTCGAAGCGCGCGCTCAACTACGCGGCGGACGCGACCGACGCGGCCGACGCCCGGGAGTTCGAAGCCGACCTCTGGTGGGAGCAGTTCGCCACCGACGAGCGCCGGGAACTGGTCGACGAGTTCAACGAGGACGAGTGAGCATGAACGGGAATCAGGGCCCGCTTTCGGGAGTGTCGGTCGTCGAGATGACCGCCCACCGTGCAGGCCCCTTCTGTGGCGCGTTGCTCGCGGACATGGGCGCGGAGGTCGTGAAGATCGAACGGCCCGGCGCGGGTGACCCCGCACGCACCCAGGGCGTCGGCCCCGAAGGGAAGTCGGGGTACTTCATGGCGAACAACAGGAACAAGCGGTCGGTGACGCTCGATCTGAAGAGCGAGGCGGGCGTCGAGGCCGCCCGATCGCTGCTTTCGGCGGCCGACGTCTTCGTCGAGAACTTCGGCTACGGCGTCACCGACAAACTCGGTATCGGCTACGAGGACCTCCGCGAGGAGAACCCGGGGATCGTCTACGCGAGCATCAAGGGCTACGGCGAGAGCGGACCGTATAAGGAGAAACCGGGTCTCGACCTCATTCTCCAAGCGGAAGGCGGGATCATGAGCGTCACCGGACCCGAGGGCGGCCAGCCCGTGAAGGTGGGCCAGGCCATCGGCGACCTCACGACGGGGATGTTCGCGGCGATGGGCGTCCTCACGCGGCTCTACGAGCGCGAGCGCATGGGCGAGCGGAGCGACGAGTTCGTCGGCAAGTTCGACGTCGGGCTGTTCGATTCGATCGTGACGCTCATGAACGAGTACCTCACGGAGTACTCGATGGACGGGAGCGTGCCGGGCCCACAGGGGACGAGCCACCAGACGCTCGTGCCCTACCAGCGCTTCGAAACCTCGAATGGAGCGCTCGTCACGGGCGTCCCGAGCGACGACCGCTGGGACGATTTCGTCGAGTTGGTGGGCCGCGAGGAACTCGCGGAGTACCCGACCAACGACGACCGACAGGAGCATGCCGAGGAGGTTCTGGAGATCATCGAATCGGAGTTCGAGACGGAGAGTACGGAACACTGGCTCGATTCGCTCACAGACTATGGCTTTCCCTGCGGGCCGATCAACGACGTTGAGGACGTCGTCGAGCACGAACAGACCGACGCGCGCGACCTGACGATCCCCCACGAGGACCCCGACTGGGGCGAGTGCCTGCTCCCGGGTCACCCGATCGACTTCGCGGACTACGAACCCGAGATCAGGGAGCCCGCACCGCGACTCGGCGAGCACACGGAAGAGGTCTTCTCGGAGGTCGCGGAGGATCAGACGACGTTGGAGGAGTGGACCGCGGGCGGCGCGTTCGGCTCCGATTAAGCCAACGCCTCGGCGAGTTTCCTGACCGGGTGGGGCGGCTTCTCCCCGTATTCGTCGCCGATCTGACTGCGACACGACGAGCCGGGGGCGACGACGCTCTCTCCACTGCTTTCCTCGATCTGGCCGAACAGCATGGAGCCGACCGCCTGGCTCATCGAGTAGTGTTCGGCCTCGTAGCCGAAGGAGCCCGCCATGCCACAGCAGCCCGAATCGAGGGGGTCGACCCGGTAGCCCGCCCGGCGCAGGACGCCGACGGTGTGGTGGTCCTTCTTGACCGCCTTCTGGTGGCAGTGGCCGTGATACGTAAGCGACTCGTCGAGCGCGCCGAAGCTCATCGCCTCGTCGAGGCGGAACCGGTCTATGTACTCCATGACGCCGTAGGTGTTCTGTGCGATCCGTTCGACCGCCTCACCCGAGAGCAGGTCCCGGTAGTCGAGCTGGAACATCACGGCGTCGGAGGGCTCGACGACGACGACGTCCCAGTCGGCGTTGACGTCCGGTGCGAGCGCGGTGACGTTCCGGTCGGCCTTCTCCTTCGCGAGGCCGATCAGCCCTTTCGAATGGGCGGGCCGCCCACTGCCGGTCACACCCTCAGGAATCCGCACGTGGACGTTCGCGGCCTCCAGCACTTCGATTGCGGCCTTACCCGCCTTCGTGTTGTTGTGGTCGGTGAACGTATCGGGAAAAAGCAGGACCTTCCGGTCCGCTTGCTCCTCACTCACTTTCGGGCCGCGCTTTTCGTACCACTCGGTGAGCGTCTCTGGCTCGAAGGCGGGCAGAGTGCGCTCGCGGGCGATCCCCAGCACCTTCTCGGTGAGGAGCCCCGACCCGGGCAGCGAACTCGCGAGGTTCGAGAGCGGCGCGGTCGCGCTCCCGAGATCCGAGAGCCAGTCGATCCGCGCGAAGACGCGCGAGCGCAGGTCGACCCCGTGACGCTTCAGGTACTCGTGTTCGACCTCGACTTTCATCTTCGCCATGTCCACCTCGGAGGGACAGTCCCGCGCACAGCCCTTACAGCCCACACAGAGGTCCATCACCTCGTGCATGAACTCGACGTCGAACTGCTCTTCGTCAGGTAAGTCGCCGCTCATCGCTTGCCGGAGCATGTTCGCCCGACCTCTCGTACTCGTGATCTCCTCGTCGGCGGCGCGATAGGTCGGACACATCACCCCGCCCGCACCGTCCTGGCTCGTACGACAGCCGCCACACCCATGGCAGAGCTCGGCCATCCCCTGAAACCCGTTGTCGTTCTCCCAGTTGAGCGAGGGCTCGAAGCCCGCCTCGAACTCGTAGTCCGGGCCGAACCGGAGGTTCTCGCTCATGTCGAAGTCCCCACAGACCGAACCGGGGTTCAACAACCAATCGGGGTCGAAGGCCGTCTTCAGGTCGCGGAAGACGTCCCAGAGGTGCTCGCCGTAGAGCTTTTTGTTCCACTGGGTTCTGGCTCTGCCGTCGCCGTGCTCCCCGGAAACGCTGCCGCCATATTTGACTGCGAGGTCCGTTGCGGCGTCCGAGATCGAGACCATCGTTTCGACGCCCTCCGCCGTCTTGGTGTTGATCAGTGGGCGGACGTGCATACAGCCCGGACCGGCATGCGCATAGAAGCTCCCGAACGTGTCGTGGTCCTCGAAGACCTGCTTGAAGTCGGCGGTGTACTCGGGGAGGTGCTCGGGTGGGATGGCGACGTCCTCGATGAAGGCGATGTGTTTCTCGTCGCCGGTTCTGGAAAGGAGGATCGGCGTCGAGGCCTTGCGCATCTTCCAGAAGTCCTTCTGGGTCTCTTTGTCGTAGGCCTCGTAGCCGTCGAAGGCGATCTCATCCACTCGGTCTTCGAGCAGGGTTTCGACCTTCTCGCGGCGCTCCTCGTCGGAATCGGCGTAGAACTCGACGAGCAGGAACGTGTCGGTCTCGTCGGGCAACATCCCGATGACGTCCTTGAACTCGTCGAGCCCGCGCGCGAGGTCGACGAGTACGCCGTCGAGCACTTCGAGGGCGGCAGGCTCGTGTTCGAGGATCGGGCCGACGTCCTCCATCGCCTCCAGCAGGCTGTGGTAGGTCAGCAGTCCGATCGACTTCGTCTCGGGGATGGTTTCGAGCGCTACCTCGGCCTCGGTGACGATGGCGAGGGTGCCCTCGCTGCCGACCAACAGGCGCGCGAGGTTCACTGTCCCTTCCTCCGTCGCCCCCTCCCCCCGGGCTTCCTCGACAAGCACGTCGAGGTTGTACCCCGAGACGTTTCGCTTCATGCTCGGGTAGCGCTCCGCGACGGCGTCGCTTTCCTCGTCGATGATGCGAACCACTTCGGCGTGGATCCGCTCGATCAGCTCGCCGTCGGGATCGGCGCTTTCGCGCAGTTCCTCGACGCTCACCTCACCGAAGGTATGGACCGAGCCATCGGAGAGGACGGCCTCACACTCCTCGACGTAGGCGTCGGTCTTACCGTACAACAGCGAGTGGGCGCCGGTCGTGTTGTTGCCGATGGCACCCCCGAGGGCGCTGCGGTCGGCCGTCGATGGGTCGGGCGCGAACTTGATCCCCTCGGGTTCGAGGGTGCGGTTGAGCTCGCCGAGCGTGATGCCGGTCTGAGCGCGTGCGCGCATCGCGTCGGGATCGACGTCGGTGATGTCGGTCATGTATCGGGAGAGGTCCAGTACGACCGCCTCGTTGACCGACTGGCCCGCGAGGCTCGTCCCGCCGCCACGGGGCAACACGGGAATCTCCCGGTCGGCACAGTAGCCCATCACCGCGGCGATGTCCTCGGTCGAGGCCGGAAAGACCACGCCGATGGGCGTGACCTCGTAGGCGCTGGCGTCGGTCGCGTACAGCTCCCGGGAGTACTCGTCGAAGCGCACGTCGCCCTCAACACGGGCTTCGAGGTCGGCCACGAGGTCGGGGCGCTCGACGTCGCCGTTCGTGTAGTCGTAGTTCGCTCGGTCGTCGGTCGCAGGATCGTTTCGGTCGGTTGTTGCCATTGTCAAGCGTGTCTCCTCTGTGATCGTCTCCGCGTTCCGGTCCGTATTCCGTCGACGCACCCAGAGGTCCCGGCTGGAACACAGCAAGGACGGGTCACGCCGGTTGGGTGTCGAATGAGAGATCGTAACACACGGATAAATGTGTTGCGTCCGAACCTCACTGTCGTTCTACGCGTCGGGTATCGCACCCGCTTCACGCAGCTCCGCAACCTGTTCCTCGGAGTAGCCAAGTCGGTCGAGGATAGCCTCGGTATCCTCGCCGAGCAACGGCGGTGCGTCGTCGAACCCGCTGTCTGCGCCCTCGAAGTTCAGCGGGTGTTCGAGGCTCGGGATCTCGCCCGCCGCGGGATGGGAAAGCGAGCCGACCGCGCCGCGGGCCTCGACCTGCTCGCTCTCCAGTGCCTCATCGACCTCGTAGACCGGCCCGACGGGCAGACCCGCCTCCTCGGCCAGCGTCTCGACCCACTCGTCGGTCGTGCGCTCGCGGAGCGTCTCCGAGAGTTCCCCTTCCAGTTCGTCCATGTGTTCGACGCGGTCTGCGTTCTCGCTAAAGCGGGGGTCTTCGAGGAGGTCCTCCCGCCCGATTTCGGTGCAAAACCCCTCCCAGAGTTTTTGATTTCCGCAGGCGACGTTCAGATACCCGTCCGCGGTGGGATAGCTCTGGTACGGCGCGAGCACGGGGTCTTTAGTGCCCATTCTGCTCGTTTCCTCGCCGACGAACGCCTTTGCGGCCTGTTTGGTGAGCCACGGCAGCGACGAATCGAGCATTCCCAACTCGACACGCTCGCCCTCGCCCGTGCGTTCGCGCCGGAACAGCGCGCCGACGATCCCGAAGGCCGCCCACATCGCCGTGATGAGGTCCGTTTGAGGAAGGCCGACTTTCACCGGGTCGCCCCCCTCCTCGCCGGTGACGCTCATGATCCCGCTCATGCCCTGGACGAGCAGGTCGTAGCCCGGTCGGTCGCTCCAGGGGCCGGTTTCGCCGAAGGCGGAGATCGAACAGTAGACGAGTTCGGGGTTCAGATCTTGGAGATCGTCGTAGCCCAGGCCCAGCCGTTCGGCGGTGCCCGGTCGGTAGTTCTCGACGACGACGTCCGCCTCCTCGATCAGCTCCTTGCAGATCGACAGGCCCTCCTCGCTTTTGAGGTTGAGTTCGATGCTCTGCTTGTCGTAGTTGACCGTCCAGAAGTACGGCGACTCGCCCTGGGATGCGGCCGACTTTCCGGGCCCTTCGTAGTTCTCAGTCGAGACGAACGGCGGGCCCGAGTGGCGACTGTCGTCGCCGAGTTCGGGACGTTCGACCTTGATGACCTCAGCGCCCTGGTTCGCGAGCATTAGTGTGGCGAAACCGCCGGTGACGAACGTCGTCAGATCGACGACGGTGATCCCGTCGAGTATCTTCTCCTGACTCGTGCTATCGGATTCCATGATGTAGTGGTTTCAGCTGTCGATGTTAAACGTTCCCGTCGCCCTTGGAGGGCGAGGTGCTTATTCGAGGTCCGGCCGCGAGAGTTCGGTCTCCTTCGAGGTGATGACTTCGAGCAGCGCAGGCGTGCCCTCCTCGGTCTTCTCGATGGCGCGCTCGATGGCGGCCCCGAGTTCGTCGGGGTCCTCGACGCGCTCGCCGTAGCAGCCAAGCCCCTCCGCGACGTCCGCCCAGTGCCCGCCGAAGGGCGTGTCATACGAGGCCATCTCGAAGTTGCTCAGATGGATCGAGAGGATCGGGATGTCCTCGCGGGCTGCGGTCTCCAGATCGAGGGCCGTCATCCCGATCGCGCCGTCGCCCCAGACGTTGATGCAGAGCTTCTCCGGATTGACTAGCTTCGCACCCATCGTCAGCCCCAGCCCGTAGCCCAACTGAGTGGTCTTTCCCCAGCCGATATACGAGAGGGGTTCGGTGACTTCGAAGAAGGGCGCGAGGAAGTCGCGCGGGTTGCCCGCGTCGTGGGTGATGACGACCTCCTCTTTGTCGACCGTCTCGTCGAGTTCGCGGATCACGCGGTAGGGGTTGATCGGGGTGTCCTCGGCGGTGAGTTTGGACTCCCACTCGGCGAGCCATTCCTCGCGAACCTCCTCGATTTCGCTTGCGACATCGTCGGCCCGTCCCCGGTCCTCGTCGACGCGGCCGTCGAGTTCCTCGATCAGCGCTGTGAGGGTGAGGTCGGCGTCGCCGACCAATGAATGGTCCGAGACGACGTCCTTGTCGATGTCGGTCGGATCGAGCGTCGAGTGGATCACCGTCTTGTCGCTCGTTTCGGGCATCGTTAGCCCGTAAGCGGTCTCGGTGAACGAACAGCCGATCCCGAACAGCACGTCGGCCTCCCGGACGAAGTGGGTGAGCTGTCCCGGTTCGCTCTTGCTCGCGGCGCCCAGCGAGAGGGGGTGGTCCTCGGGGAACGCGCTCTTCCCGTTCAGACTCGTCGCCACCGGCGCTTCGAGGGTTTCTGCGAGTTCTTTCAGAGCGTCCCAGCCCTTCGCGTAGTGGACGCCCTGTCCGGCGAAGATCACCGGGCGCTCGGCCTCGGCCAGCGTCTCGGCCGCCGTCTCGACGTCGGCCGGGTCCGGCCCCGAGCGTCGTGCTTTCGAGGGCGTATACTCGAACTCCTCTTCGAGATCCGTATAGAAGACGTCCTTGGGGACCTCGACCACGGAGGGACGGGGCCGGCCGTTTCGCGCCGAGCTAAAGGCCCGGCGCATCGTCTCGCTTACGGCCTCGGGATCCGCGAGCTGCTCGCAGGACTTGCTCACCGACTGGTAGCTCACCAGGGAGTTGAACTTCGGATCCACGTCGGTCTTCGCCAGGTCGTAGCCCGCGGGGACCGCGACGATGGGCGCGGACTCGCCGTAGGCCTGGGCGACGCCGCCGATGGAGTTCTCGGTGCCCGGCCCGTGCTGGCAGGCGAAGGCACCGACCTGCTCGCCGGAGGTCAGCCGGCCGACCGCGTCGGCCATGTGGACGGCCGTGCGCTCCTGGCGCGTGATGATGGATCGAACCCCCGCCTCCTCCGCCGAATCCGTATCGAACAGCGGATTGCTCGGGAACCCGAACAAGTACTCTACACCCTCCTCTCGTAGCGTCTGCGCGATCGCTTCGTTGACGTCCATGATATCCTCACCGTTACGGTGACTATCCAATATGCTGTCCGACTATGTGATAAGAGTTACCAATTCTGTCAAGCTCGAACACCGAATTCCCGATGATAGATCATGATATAGAGGAGCCCTGTTCCGAAAGCTTCAACCCCGGGAGTGATACACTCACGCGCATGGCTACAAACGACCTCGAGCAGTTGTACGTCCACGAATCCGTCGAGAACGTCATCCCGAAGGAAGCGTTCGTCGAGGCCTTTTCGGACTTCCCGATCCCGGTCGAACTCGTCGGCGACGGCGAGGAGTACGACGAGCGCGACGGCGTGGTCACCTACGTCCCCGGCGAGGAGTTCCTCGACGCCGGGTGGGTCCACTGCGCCCGGGCGGGCTACGACGCCTTCGACACCGAGGCCTACGCCGAGGCCGGGGTCCCTCTGACGAACAGTTCGGGCATCCACGGTGCGACCGTCGGCGAGGTCGCCATCGGTTGCATGCTCTCGCTTGCACGCATGTTGCACGTCTACCGGGACAACCAGAACGAGACCCACTGGTACACTCCCGACTACGAGCGCCCCTTCACCGTCGAGAACGAGCGCCTCTGTGTGCTCGGACTGGGTACCATCGGCGAGGGGATCGCCACGCGTGCGGACGGGTTGGGAATGGAGGTCGTCGGCGTGCGGCGCTCTGATGAACCAGTCCCTGGCGTCTCGGAGATCTACGGCCCCGATGACCTCCACGAGGCCATCTCTGACGCCCGGTTCGTCGCGATCACGCTACCCCACACCCCCGAGACGGACGGGCTGCTCTCGACGCCGGAGTTCGAGGCGATGCGCGAGGATTCGTATCTCGTGAACGTCGCTCGGGGCCCGATCGTCGACGAGGACGCACTCGTCTCGGCGATCGAGGACGGCGAGATCGCGGGGGCGGCACTCGACGTCTTCGAGACCGAGCCCCTCCCCGACCAGTCGCCGCTGTGGGACATGGAGGAGGTACTCGTCATGCCTCACAAGGGCTCTGCGACCAACCGCTATCACCTCGACATCGCCGATCTAGTGAAGGAGAACGTCGAGCACTACTGGGCGGGTGAAGAACTGCGAAACCGCGTCGCCTGAGGATTTCAGACGAATTCGAGGACGACCACCACGAGCCCCGCCGCCAGAAGCGCGATCGCGCCGAGGGTTCCGAGCAACACGGCGGCGCTGAAGTACGTCAACAGCGCGCCCGCCAGCGCCGCCCCGCCCGCACCGACGCCGAACATCCCGAGGTACGTAAAGCCGTAGGAGAGCCCGTGGACGTCTTCTGCGGCGTATTCAGCGATCACGACCTGGTAGATCGGCGCGGTCGCGTACAGACAGAACCCGAGGATCGCACACACCGTGAGAAACGGAACGACCCCCCAACCGGCCGCGGGAAGGAAGACGACCGCAAGGACCGCGAGCGACGTCAGCGTCGCCAACAGCGCGTACTCCGTTCTGATATGGTCGGTGATCCGGCCGCCGGCGTACTGGCCGAGGATGCCGACCATCAGCAGGCCGGTGTAGATGTACTGGGCGGGTTCGGCCGCCTGACCCATGACCGTGTACGTGCTAAACTGCGGGAGGTTCGCGATCATGTCGGGCATGAACGTCAACAACCCACGATAGTAGGTTCCATAGAGCATGACGATCACGAACGCGAGGGCGAATCCCGTCGTAAAGAGCAGCCGGGAATCGGCGACGATCCCCCCGAGATCGAACCCGTCGTCGCTATCGTGGGTGTCGGGTCGTTCGCCGCCGTCGGCGGCGGTCGCGGCAGTCTCGTCGAACTCGATCGCGGAACC
Organism: Halalkalicoccus jeotgali B3; assembly: GCF_000196895.1. Taxonomy (NCBI): domain Archaea; kingdom Methanobacteriati; phylum Methanobacteriota; class Halobacteria; order Halobacteriales; family Halalkalicoccaceae; genus Halalkalicoccus; species Halalkalicoccus jeotgali. The sequence continues at coordinate 1,809,206 of NC_014297.1, read as the reverse complement.
GACCGCCACGACGACGACCGCCGGGATCGCGAGCGCGACGATGACGATCCGCCAGTCGAAAAAAACGAGGAGGAGTGCCGCAAGCAGCGGGCCGAACGCGGTGCCGACGTTGCCGCCGACGCCGTGGTACGCGAACACCGTACCGCGCTCCTCGGCCCCGCGACTGATCAACGACAGACCCGCGGGGTGGTAGATGCTCGCCGCGGCGCCCCAGACGACGATCGCCCCACAGAGCGTGTAGACGTTGGGCGCGAGCGCGAGCAGGAAGAAACCGCCGCCCATTCCGACGACCGCGGCGACGATCAGTCGGCGCGAGCCGTACTGGTCGGCGAGCACGCCGCTCGGCAGCGCGCCGACGCCGATCAGCCCGTACCCGACGCTGACGACGACTCCGAGGACGAACGCCGAGACGTCGAAGACATCGAGCCAGATCACGATAAAGAGCGGAATCGACAGCTCGTAGGTGTGGAAGGTCCCGTGGGCGAGCATGGTGAACCCGGCGATCGAGCGGTCGTTGCCGTTCATGCCGGCCCCGGCCGGTCTGTTCCGTTCTCCCGTTTCATGTTAGGAAGGAGCGTCACGGACCCTCTTAATTAATTGTGTTGGGGCAGGTGTTCGTCCGGGAACGGCGGGCGCGGCCGCCGGACTACTGGTTCTGTGCGTCCACCACGGCGACCGCCGCCAGGTTGACGATGTCCTTGACCTCGTCGCCACGCTGGAGGACGTGGACCGGTTTGTCCATGCCGACGAGCATCGGGCCGATGGCTTCGGCTCCGCCCAGACGCTGGAGCAGTTTGTAGCCGATGTTGCCCGCCTCGAGGTTCGGGAAGACGAGCACGTTCGCCGGCTCCTCTAGCTCCGCGAAGTCGTAGGTACCGTTGAGGATCTCCTCGACGACGGCCGTGTCGGCCTGCATTTCCCCGTCGACCGGGAAGTCCACGTCCGGATCCCGGCGGAGGAGTCGGGCGGCTTCGCGGGGTTTTCGCGTCCCCTCGTTGTCGACCGAACCGAAGTTCGAATACGAGAGCATCGCCGCACGCGGCTCGACGTTGAAGCGGCGGGCGAGGTCCGCGGTGTGGCGCGTGACCTCCGCGAGGACGTCCTCGTCGGGGTTCTGGTTGACGGTCGCGTCCGCACAGAAGACGACCTGATCCTTGAACGCCAGCAGGTAGACCCCGGCGGCGTAGTTGGCGTCCTCGGCGGTACCGATGGTCTGGAGCGGCGGGCGAAGCGCCGAGGGGTAGTGATGCGTCAGCCCCGTCAGCAGGGCGTCGGCGTCGCCGGCTTCGACCATCACGCTTCCGAGGTAGTTCGAGTCCCGGCGGACCATGTCTGCGGCCTCGCTGCGGGTAAAGCCCTTGCGCTGGCGCAGGTCGTAGAGGCGTTCGGCGTACTCGTCGTACTCGGCCTCCGAGAGATCGACCACGTCGGGCTCAAAGGCGAGCCCGAGCCGTCGGAGCGTCGTTTCGATCTCCTCGCGGTCGCCGATGAGAACGGGTTGGGCGATCCCCTCCTCCTGCATCTGGTAGGCCGCGCGGATCATCTTCTCGTCCTCGCCCTCCGCAAGCGCGACCCGCTTGGGGTCGCTACGGGCCTTGTTCAGCACCACCCGCATCATCTCGCGGGACTTCCCGAGGCGGGCTTCGAGTTGTTCTTTGTACTCGTCGAGTTCGACCTCGCGGCGCGCGACGTCACTGGAGATCGCCGCCTGTGCGACCGCGGGTGCGACCTCGAAGAGGACTCTGGGATCGATCGGCTTGGGGAGGATGTACTCGGAGCCGAACTGCAGTGGCTGGTCGCCGTAGCCCTTCCGGACCGCGTCCGGGACGTCCTGTTTTGCGAGGTCCGCAAGCGCCTCCGCACAGGCGACCTTCATCTCCTCGTTGATCTCGGTCGCCCGGACGTCCAAGGCCCCTCGGAAAATGAACGGGAAGCCGAGCACGTTGTTGACCTGGTTGGGGTAATCGGAGCGCCCGGTCGCCATGATCACCGTATCGTCGCGGGCACCCTTCGCGTCCTCGTAGGTGATCTCGGGGTCGGGGTTGGCCATCGCGAAGATGATCGGGTCGGCGGCCATCGACCGGACCATCTCCGGCGAGACGATGCCGGCGACCGAGAGGCCGACGAGCACGTCCGCGCCCTCCATCGCGTCCGCGAGGCCGCCCTCGGGGAGGTCGCGAGCGAACTGGCGTTTGTACTCGTTGACCTCCTCGGCGCGCGCCTCGGTGATGATCCCCGAGGAGTCACACATCGTGATGTTCTCCCGTTTGACCCCGAGCGAGACGTAAAACCGCGCCGTGGCGATCGCGCTCGCGCCCGCCCCCGAGAGCACCACATCGAGGTCCGCGAGTTCCTTACCGGCGATCTCCGCGGCGTTGAGCAGCCCCGCTCCGGAGATGATCGCAGTGCCGTGTTGGTCGTCGTGGAAGACCGGGATCGACATCTCCTCTCGGAGGGTTTCCTCGATCTGGAAACACTCGGGAGCCTTGATGTCCTCTAAGTTGATCCCGCCGAAGGTGGGCTCCATGGCCTTCGTCGCGGCGATCATCGATTCGGGGTCCTCCAGATCGAGTTCGATGTCGAAGACGTCGATATCGGCAAAGCGCTTGAACAGGACGCCCTTCCCTTCCATAACCGGCTTCGAGGCGCTCGCGCCGATGTCGCCCAACCCGAGGACCGCGCTTCCGTTGGACACCACACCGACCAGATTGCCCTTGGCGGTGTAGCGATAGACGTCGTCGGGGTTCTCGTCGATAGCTCGGCAGGGGCCGGCAACTCCCGGCGAGTACGCGAGCGAGAGGTCGCGCTGGGTGTTCGTCGGTTTGGTGGTCGCGATCTCGATCTTGCCCGGTGGGTCGGCCTCGTGGTAGTCGAGGGAGTCGTCCTCCAGTGACATACCGGACCCACTTTCGAGACGGACAAAAAGGTATCGACAGGGGCAGACTCTACATTCGACGATCGACGAACCACTCGGATGAAAACACCCATGTCTCTGTGGTCGAACGAACCGGTATGTCTACACTTGACACGTTCGAGGACGCTGGCGAGCGCGACCGGACCGTGCTCGCGAGCGGGACTTCCTGTACGGATCAGTTGGACGCGCTGTTGGAACGAAAACCGCACCATCCGATCGAACTGATCGCGCCGGACCTCAAATAAAAAACCGCCGGCAGCGAGCCGGCGTTTCAGAAGGCGCTTGGGAACAGCACGTACGAGAACAGCAGCGCCCAGAACCCGACGAAGATCGAGTAGTAGACCAGCGGAATCAGGTTCAGGCGCATGACGCGGCCCTCTTGCCCGACCAGACCGACCGTCGCCAGCGCCGCGACGACGTTGTGGATGGCCACGAGGTTGCCGATCGCGCCGCCGACGGCCTGTGCGCCCACGATGATCTGAGTCGGCAGGCCCAGTTGCTGGGCGGCCTCGAACTGGAAGCCGCCGAAGGTGATGTTCGAGACGGTGTTCGAACCGGCCATCGCCGCGCCGAGCGCGCCGATCAGCGCCGCGACCGCCGGGTAGACCGGACCGAGCAGGTCCGCGGTCGCCGTCGCGAGCACGACGATCATGCTGCCGCCCGCCGGGGCGCCGGGGTGGGCACCGGAGTTGATCATCACTTGCACCATCGCGATGACGAAGATCAGCGCGATGAGCGGCGAGACGATCTTCTGCCCGGCCTCGCGCCATGCTGCAGAGACCTGTCCGCCGCTCATGCCGAAGATCGGGATCGCGAGCACCGCGCTGACGATCAGCCAGAACCCGGGAACGTTCATCCACGCGATACTACCGGAGATCCCAGTGCCAAGGATCTCCTGCCACTCGACGATGAAGGCCGGTCGGTTGATGAACGACGAGATCGGGCCGACCGCCCGGGTGACCACGAGCAACACGACGACGAGGACGTACGGCGACCACGCGCGAGCGAGCGACATCTCCGGGCCGCTGGGGATGCCGCCGTCGGTGGCCGTCGCCTTGTTCGGCCGGCCCGTCGTCGCGCCGTTCTCACCGGGCTCGATGGTTCCGACCCAGTGGCTCGGCCACTCGCTACGCGGCGGGAAATCCCAGTGGGAATCGGGGAGGAGGTAGCCCGCCTTCAGCACGCTGACGATGATCGCCCCGCCGACCATCGACCCGATGAGACTCGGGAACTCCGCGGTGAAGAACCACGCCGACAGCCAGTACGGAACCGCGAAGGCGATCCCCGAGGCCAGACACAACGGCGCGACCTCCCAGGCGGGCGAGAGCGAACGCTCGTTACGATCGCCGAAGAAGTACACCACCATTCCCACGGCGAACAGCGGCATCACGAAGCCGACGAGCGTGTGGTAGGTCGCCGCCCAAGCAGCTACCTCCGTCGAGTACTCGGGCACGGTGTAGCCCCCTTGAGCGATCTCGTCTTGGAAGCCGGCCGAGGCCAGCGGGTCCTGAATGCCGACGATGATGGGCGTCCCCACCGCGCCGTACGTGACGGCGATGACGTGGCCGATGATCGCCGCGATGACCGCCGCCAGCGCCGGGAATCCGAGTCCCAACAGGAGGGGTGCGACGACCGCGGCGGGCGTCCCGAAGCCCGCCGCTCCCTCGATGAACGTTGCGAGGAAGAACCCCAGGAGAACGATCTGTACGCGGCGGTCGTCGCTGATCGTGGCGAATCCCTGGTTGATCCGATCGAACGCGCCGGCCTGCATTAGCGTGTACAGGAGCAAGAGCGCGCCGAAGACGATCCAGAGGATCTCGAGGGCGGTCATCACACCGGTAATCGAGGCCGCCGCGAGCCAGTCCGGGGGCATGTTCCAGGCGAAAAAACCCACGCCCAGCGCGATGATCCACGCGATCGGCATCGCCCGCGTCGCCGGCCACAGCAGGCCGACCAGCAACACCGCCACCACCAACAGCGGCAACGCCGCTAGAACTATCTCTAGTACCATGCTCGACCACCGTTTTTCCGTACCCTCGTGATCATTGTGAACGACTCACGCCTACGTGTTCAACGGTGGCTAATAAATATGATGGATGAACTCGCTTCTCCGTCTGCCGAATACGAGGGAAAGCGAACCCGCGTTATCGAACGGCTGCCGCCACCTTCTCGATGGGGTGGGACGGGTTGCCGTCGTACTCCTCACCGATCTGGCTGCGACAGGAGCCGCCGGGCGCGACCGGCGTCCCGCCGCTCTCGTCGATCTGGTCGAACAGCCGGTTCGCGATCGACTTCGAGAGGTCGTAGTGTTCGGTCTCGTAGCCGAAGGAACCGGCCATCCCACAGCACGTCGAGTCCAACGGATCGACCGCGTAGCCCGCGCGCCGGAGGACGCCCACCGCGTGGTGGTCCTTGTTGGTCGCCTTCTGGTGGCAGTGACCGTGATAGGTGAGCGCTTCGTCGGTCTCGGTCGTCTCCAAGTCGTCGACCAGCCGGTGGACGTCGAGGTACTCACAGATACCGTACGAGTGGGCGGCGACGCGCTCCGCGGCCGTCGTCGAGAGCAGGTCGAGATACTCGTCCTGGAAGACGACCGCGTCCGAGGGCTCGACGACGACGACCTCGTAGCCGTCGTCGATGTACTCCTCGAAGCGCTCGACGTTGTGCCGGGCGCGCTTCTCGGCTTCGTCGAGCATCGACTTCGAGTAGGCCGCCCGGCCGCTGGGGCCGAGGTCGCCGGGGATCTTTACATGGGTGTTGGCGGCTTCGAGCACCCTAATGGCGGCCTTGCCCGGGTCGGGGTAGCTGTAGTTGGTGTAGGTATCCGGGAACAACACGACCTTGCGGTCGGCTTCGGCTTCGCTCACGCGTGGGCCGCGCGCGTCGTACCAGTCCTCGAGGGACTCCCGGCGGAACGGCGGGAGCTCCCGGTCGGGGGCGATCCCGACGATTTTCTCCATCGCCTTGCGCGCGCCGGGCACCTTCGTCCCGAGGTTCGAAACCGGCGCGAGCGCGCTGCCGAGTTTCGAGAGCGTGTCGATGTTGCCGAACACGCGCGTCCGGAGCCCGATCCCCTCGCGCTCGTGGTACTGGTGTTTCGTCTCGGCTTTGAGCTTCCCGAGGTCGACCCCGGTGGGACAGTCGGATTTACAGCCCTTACAACCCACACAGAGGTCGAGTACCTCCTCCTGGAACTGCTCGGTGTACATCTCCTCTTCGGACAGATCGCCCGAGATCGCCGCCCGGAGCATGTTCGCCCGACCGCGGGTGGTCGCGATCTCGTCTTTCATCCCCCGGTAGGTGGGACACATCACGTCGTCGGTCTGCCGGCAGGTCCCACAGCCGTTACAGAGCTCAACGAGGTGCGAGAAGCCGCCCTCGTCGGTAAAATCCAGTTTGGTCTGGGGCTCGATCGACTGGTAGCCCGCGCCGTAGCGGAGGTTCTCGCGGTTGTCCGCGCCGACCCCGCGTTCGGTGTCGGGACCGGGGTCCTCGGGACCGTCGCGATAGACGACGTTGCCCGGGTGCATCAGCCACTCGGGGTCGAACGCCGTCTTCAGCTCCTTGAACGCGCCCCACAGGTCGTCGCCGAACATCTTCGGGTTGAACTCCGTGCGGGCCATCCCGTCGCCGTGCTCGCCCGAGAAGGCGCCGTGGTGCTCGACGACGAGGTCGGTGATCTCGTCGGTGATCGAGTGCATCGTCTCGATGCCCTCGCCGTCCTTGAGGTTGAGGATCGGCCGGATGTGAAGCGTTCCCGACCCGGCGTGAGCGAAATACGCCGCCGAGGTGCCGTGATTCTCGAGGACCTTCTTGAACGACTGAACGTACTCGGCGAGTTCCTCCGGCGGGACCGTCGCGTCCTCGATGAACGGATACGGTTTCGGGTCGCCCTCCAGACTCATCAGCAGGGGAATCGCGGCTTTGCGGAGCTTCCAGATCTTCCCCTGGTCCTCCTCGGTATAGGCCTCAAGGACGTCGAAAGCGTCGCCGTTCTCGACGAACCGCTCGTTCGTCTCGCCGATCGCGTCCTCGAAGTTCTCGACCATCTCGGAGTCGTACTCGAGCATGATCGCGGCTTTCGCTTCTTCGGGGATCGGCTCGACGTACTGGGAGTACCCGTCGGATTCGGCGGCCATCCGGAACACCTCGTCGTCCATCAACTCGACGGCGCTGACGTCGTATTCGAGGGCCTGGGGGACCGCCTTCATCGAGTCGACGAGGTCGTCGAAGAAGTACAGCGCGAGCGCCGTCTCCTCGGGAACGCTCACCAGCGAGATCTCGGCCTCGACGACGATTCCGAGGGTGGACTCGGCTCCCACGAGCAGCTTCGAGAGGTTGATGACCTGCTGGCCGTTCTCGTTCTCGTAGATCACCCGGTTGAGGTTATAGCCCGAGACGACCCGCTTGAGGTTGGGATACCGATTTTCGATCTCGCTTTCGTTGTCCTCGACGATCCCCCGAACCGTCTCGTAGATCTCGGCTTCTCGATCCTCCTTCGAGACGATCCCCTCGTACTCGGGCGAATCCAGCACGACTTCTCGTGTTCTGATCTCGGTGCCATCCGAGAGGATCACGTCCAGTTCCTCGGTGTAGGCGTCGGTGATGCCGTAGCGCACCGAGTGCGCCCCCGTCGAGTTGTTGCCGATCCCGCCCCCGATGGTCGCGCGGTTCGAGGAGGCCGGATCGGGCGCGAACTTCAGGCCGTACTCTTTGGCAGCGTCGTCGAAGTGGTCCTGAACGACGCCGGGCTGGACGCGCGCGCGCTGGTTTTCGGGATCGATCTCGAGGATCTCGTCCATGTACGTCGTCATGTCGAGGACGATACAGCCCGGACCGACGCCCTGACCGCCAAGCGAGGACCCCGCCCCGCGGGCCATGATCGGTACCTCGTGTTCGGCAGCGATCTTCACCGCGTTCCTGACGTCATCCCTGTCGCGCGGGAGCACCGCGCCGGCGGGTTTGGCCTTGTAGATGCTGCCGTCGGTCGCGTACAGAACCTGCGCGTACTCGTCGAATCGGACCTCGCCGTCGACGACTGCCCGCAGGTCCGCGGCGAGTTCCGCGTACTCGCTCGCGTCCGGATGTTCGTGGCCCTGCGCCTCTCGATACCGTTCGAAATTACTCATGTCCCCGTGGGGCTTTTCGACGGCCATTAGCTTCCGGTCGGGGGTTGATGGTGATAAATACTGTGTTTGGTGAACCCAGTCACGGCGGCCGGACCCACGGATTTAAGGGGTCGGTGGTCGGGAGTGGACTCATGGAACTCATCCATGTCAACGTCAACGTCGCGGACGCAGAGGAGACCATCGCCTTCTACGAGCAGTTCGGCTTCGAGGAGTCCTGGGAGTTCGAGACACCCGACGGCGAGACACAGAACCGATATATCGCCGACGAGAACGGAACCGAACTCCAGCTTTCGGACACCGACGGCGACGAGGAGTTCGAACCCGGCACGGCGTGGGATCACCTCGCGATCGGGGTCGACAGCGTCGACGAGGTCTTCGAGGAAATCGACCACTACGGCGTCGACAAGGAGCCCGGCGATCAGCCCGAGGCGGGCGCTCGTACCGCGTTCGTGCGCGACCCCGACGGTCGCCGGGTCGAACTGGTCGAGTCGCTCGACTAAGTCCGAAAAAAGAATCGAAAACTGAACGCCGCGTCTTAGAGGATGTCGGCGGCTTTTGCCTTCTCGACGATGTCCTGGGCCATCTTGTTGGTCGCCTCGTCGACCATCTGGCCGTCGACCTTCACCGCGCCCTTGCCCTCGTCCATCGCGTCGGCGTAGGCCTCGACGATACGCTGGGCGCGTTCTGCGGTCTCCGGGTCGGGCGCGAAGATCTCGTTCGCGATCTCGATCTGGCTGGGGTGGATCGCCCACTTGCCGTCACAGCCGATCATGCTCGCGTTGTTACACGAGTCGCGAAAGCCCTGTTCGTCCTCGATGTCGGCGTACGGGCCGTCCAGGCAGGGCAGACCGGCGCTTTTCGCGGCGGCGTTACACTCCGAGAGCGCGTGATGCCAGTAGTGGCCGGGGTAGTCGGGGAACTGCCCGATGTCCAATCCCGGTGTGCCCATCGCCGCCGAGTAGTCGCCGGGCCCGAAGATGATGCTCGAGAGGCGATCGCTCGCGTGGGCGATCTCGTGGACGTTGTGCATCCCCTCGCCGTCCTCGATCTGGGGTTCGAGGCCGATCGCGCCGACTTCGAGGCCGGCGTTCTTCTCGACCTGCGTCAGGAGGTTCTCGACGGTGTGGATGTCGCTTTCGCCCTTGACCTTGGGGATGATGATGTCGTCGATGTGTTCGCCGGCGGCGCTCACGACGTCGATGACGTCGTCGTACCACCACTCGGTGTCGATCCCGTTCATCCGGTAGGAAAGCACCTTGCCGCTCCAGTCGTGGGTTTGGGCGGCGTTGATCAGGGGCTCGCGGGCGTCGGGCTTGGCGTTCGGTGCGACGCTGTCCTCGAGATCGAGAAAGACCTCGTCGGCGGCGCTGTTCGAAGCGCTCTCCATGAACTTCTCGTCGCTCGCCGGTGTCGCTAACTGTGTGCGTCGTAGTGTCACGTCACTCATGCTGGTTCACTCCGTTCGGTACTGGACGAGGCCGGCCCATAAAGATATCCCTGGAACATGGTAGAACGTCATTTTTCGAGTGCGTTCGACGCATTCAGTCTCATTGAACGCCTCGGATAAAAGTATTCAATGAATACTATACTCTATTCTTGGACGAACGTGTATTATTCGACAATTAGTGGGGGTTCTGATCCGATTCCGATCCGAATTCGGATCGGGTTCGCCGGTCGGCGGTATTCGGCTAGAATGAACGAATCATTCTCTGAGCAGAAAGGTGGTGTTTCCCAGACGAACGCGACAGCCGACTGGCCGAATAAACGGTGCTTCACCGTACGTCTCGGCGAGTGTCCCGTCGCGAGAGGATATTGTTCACCCTATCTGAACACCTATCCGACCTGTAGAACTAATAGTCCCCGTGGAATAGATCACGGCATGTCGACTGACGAACCGACGACGGTGCGGGCGACCGAAACCAGTTTTCTGATCCTCGACGCCCTTCGGGCACTCGACGGTGCGGGTGTGACCGAACTGTCGAGTCACCTCGGCTTCCCCAAGAGCACGGTCCACAACCACCTCCAGACGCTCCGCCGAAACGAATACGTCATCAAACACGGGTCGGAGTACGATGTGGGGTTGCGATTTCTCCAGTTGGGGGAGTACGCACGTGACCGCCGACAGATCGCTACTATCGGCCCGCCGGAGATCGAAAAACTCGCCGAAGAGACCCGCGAAATGGCGAACTTGCTGGTCGAAGAACACGGCCGGGGCGTGTTCCTCTACCGGGCGAAGGGGGCCGACGCCGTCCACATGGACACCCACGCCGGAAAGCGGGTTCACCTTCACACTACCGGGTTCGGCAAGGCCATGCTCGCACACCTACCCGACGAACGCGTCGAGTCGATCCTCGACCGCCATGGCCTCCCTCGGATCACCCCGAACACGATCACCGACCGCGAGCAGTTGCTGGGCGAACTCGAGGAGGTTCGCGAACAGGGCTACGCGTACGACGACGAGGAACGACTGGAGGGACTGCGATGTATCGCCGCCCCGGTCATCGTCGACGGCGATGTACTCGGCGCGGTGAGCGTTTCGGGCCCGAAGAGCCGGATGACCGGCGAGTGGTACACCGACGAACTGCCCGCCCTGACGACGAGTGCGGCCAACGTCATCGAGATCAACAGTACCTACGCGTAGATTACACAAATACGAGTGTAATTGTATTCCGCGTGAAATTCGATTTATATGTCAGAAGTAATACGTACGGTCGGCGTGCGTGTCGAATTTCATGTAGCGACACCCGATTTATGACCGTATGAGGGCGACAGTGATTACTTACAACAAGCGGTAGATGCTCCGCTCGTACGTCTCACGGACGTTATTCCCCCAGTTATGGGTATAGGTGTCGATGATGTCGTCGGCGACATCCCCACGGAGGTACTTCACGATTCCCCGTTCGCCGGTGGCGTTGCGGAGATGGGTGGTGAAGAAATGGCGGAAGTAATGTGGCGTGACGTTTTGAGTCGCGTCACCTCCTTCCTGGTACCACTCTCTTCTCTGAGCATGTTTCTTTATTATTGACCTAATGATGGAAGGTGTGAGCCGCTTCCCCCAAGAATCATTCACATTGAGAAAAAGTGGTTGCGCTGTCGTAATTGAATCTGGTCGAATCGCTAGCCAACGCTCAAGTTCGAATTGCAATTCCTCATCTACAGGAATAATAGTAGAACGCTTCCTTTTATTCGATGCCAATCTTTTTTCTCCGTTTATGGTATCTTTATAAGATATGTCTTTTGTTATATATATACTATTCGACTCGTGTGTAATCTGGGGTCGGCATTGCGGTTGGTTACTGAAGTTTGTATATTCGATATTGATATTCAAATCACGTAGGTCAAGATTGACTAATTCCCCAACTCGTATTCCTGTTTTCAGAAAGGTTGTAATAATTGCTCGATCTAATGGATGGGTAATGTTCCTAATGAACGATCTCATCTCAGCAATCGAAATATCCCGCCGTTCTGGGTCGCTTTCTATGCTTTCATTCATCTCTTCCATAACGACGTTCATTGGATTTCGATCAACTATGTCGATAGAGATCATGTACGTATAGAACCGATTAATACAGGACGCGTATGTAGCAATTGTACCTGTTGAATGTTCTTCGCGGAGCATATGCAACCATCTCAAGCACTGTCGAGAGGTTGCTTCCTGAATGGAATCAATTTTTTCTCCTTGAGATAGTACAAAATCTTCAAACTGCCGCAATACTCGGCCATACCAACGTCGAGTTCGTTCACTTCGCCCATGGTATTTCATGTCTTTAAGGAAGTAGGATACTAGGTCATTCTTCTGCTCATTGTTTACCATCTTAAAACCGATTTTCTTCATTCATTATCGACAATCTTGTATCCACCAAGCCGTCCACTGTATTGAATACGGTTATTTTCTTGTAATTCTTGAAGAGACTCTTCTAACCTATCCTCTATGCCCTCAGACATTTTGGATAGGAGTTCATCCCACGTGTGGACTTCGTTTTGAAGAGCGTTGAGCACCCCTTCTTTCACACCATTACCCCTGGGGTTTGCGTCCGAAGAAGTATCCTTCGGCTGTTCTAAATTGAAGCCACGACGACCAGCTTGGACCATTGTTCGTATAAATTCACTCTGAGACATATCAAAATCCTCCGCGTCTTCTTTCCAGATTTCTTTTTGGTATTTGGGGACATATGTCTTTACGGTGGTTCGCTCTGTCGCGTCCTCACTTGCCATAGATATAGTAATCATCTCTCGACAATTAATGTTCCTATATTCATCGATTAGGGTTTTAATCAACATTCAAAGGTCTATATTACCCCGGACTTTGCTGGCCAATTCGATGAAAATAGCTCCATCTATTCTGGAGTAGTACTATAGAGAGAGATTATGTAATTGTAAAAATCTCCTCTTGATAATGAGAAGCTATATCACTAAGTGGCATAGAGTTCGCTGAAAAATGGCCTAATATATACTCTCTAACAGTAGCCTTACCTCGGAATCGCTCAATAAAGAAATGTCTTAAGGTATATGGAGTCAGATTTTCCAATTCCTGTCCCTTGTTATGCATGCCAAGAGGCTTTGCACTAGATTCAATAATATGATGGATTGAATCTGGAGATAGGGGATCACCCCAATTGGAGGTACTCATAAAGAATGGCTGAGAGTCGTGAGCATCTGGACGGAGTGCCATCCATTGTGCTAAGGCCTGATGCAATTCGTTGTCTATTGGGATAACTGAGTTATGCTCTCTGTCTCTTCGAATATTGTAGTTTTGGTCCGCTGAAGAATTCCGTACGCGAAGGGCTGCTATATTTGCCGTAAGCCAGTCTGGACGTTCTTGGTAAAATGGTCGTGCTGTCCACTCCTTGGTCAAATATACATCATCTACAGTTAAATTGCATAACTCACCAACTCCAATTCCAGTCTTGACAACTGTTGATGCGATAGCTTTCTTAAGAGGGTGCTGTACGCTATTAATAAAATTAGACATGTCTACGCGAGACGGAGTCCATCTCACATTCTTTGGCCGGTCCTTCTTATCTCCTGCAGATTCTTTACTGTGTGCGGAATAGTGGCAGCGTGAGCAGAGAGTTGCTAGATTCGATTTTTTATTTGTACCAAAATCATTAATAGGTACTACATGATGAACTTCAAGTTCCTCTGATGAGCCGCAATTTACACACTGATGTGTATCTCTTGATAATACTTCTTGTCTCAGTTTGGCCCATTCACCATCCATTATGCGTGTCTCATCAGTAGGGTCCATACATATATACAAATAAACAGTGTAGGAAAATGACTGTTACGATGCAACTGAAATATAAATTATATTACTGTAAGAGATGGACGAAGGGTTGGGCTCCAATACCCGTGACGGGGTGTTTGACCTAGCGCGATTCGTAGAAAGAATATGATCCAGTCGATCGGTGTTCACTTCTCCGACGACGAGGAGGACCGGGAACTCTACGAGGCGATCGTCTCGGAGCTAGAGTACGGCGACTCGCGGAGCGCGCGGATGCGAGAGCTTCTGCGGACCGGTATCGCCGTCGAACGAGCGCTCGACTCTCAGGACATCGAGATCGAATCGACGCGCGACAGGACCGCCTACATACGGCAGGCCATTATGGATCAAGCACGGGCCGAGCGAGCCCGGTTGGGCGACCGATAGGGGCCTCGTTGATCGGATAAACCTCTTTCTGATATATCGTTCGTCGGAACGAGGCCGCGTCTTTTCGTTCCCGGAGACTGGGGTTCCCTGTTCTATTCGTTCAGTAGTCAAGCCGCGGCGAAATATACGATTTCGGTCCGGGATGACTCGCCACCGCCCCGGCGGACGGCGGACGGCGGACGGCCTCAAGCGTTCGGGCGCCCTGCGAGAGCGATTCCAGCGGCGCGGCCGGCGACTCGAAAGGCACTTCTCGCCGCGCATTCGTCAATCCCGTATGACGAACGCGCATGCACACCACGTCGGCGTGACGGTCTCGGACCTCGAACGGGCGGTCGAGTTCTACCGGGACGTGCTCGGACTCGACGTACTGGAGCGGTTTACCGTCTCCGGGGAGGCGTTCTCAGCCGGAGTCGGCGTCGAGGACGCGACCGGGCAGTTCGTTCATCTCGACGGTGACGGTGCTCGTATCGAGCTGATCGAGTACGATCCCGAGGGCGACCGGCGACCCGAACCGGACGTGAACCAGCCCGGCGCGACACACGTCGGCCTCGGGGTTTCGGACCTCGATGGGTTCTACGAGGGTCTGCCAGAGGGCATCGAGACGCTCAGCGAGCCCCGGACGACCGAGAGCGGCACTCGGATCCTGTTCGTCCGCGATCCCGAGGGAAACCTCGTCGAGATCCTCGAAACCTGACGCCCGGCGACCACATCATTTAATCCGGGTACACGGTCAAGAGCCGGTATGGCGACCGACGACTCTCGGCACGGACCGTGCCGGGCGAGACGGCGAGCGAAACCGACAGACGAGTGCGCGACTGAGAGCGGATCGGGGGATCGATGACGGAGATCACCGACTACGAACTGTACGAGGTACCGCCGCGCTGGCTGTTCCTGCGTCTCGAAACGAGCGACGGACTGGTCGGCTGGGGCGAACCCGTCGTCGAGGGGCGAGCGAAGACGGTGCGGGCGGCCGTCGAGGAGCTACTCGAGACCTACTTGCTCGGCGAGGACCCCTCGCGGATCGAGGACCACTGGCAGACGATGTATCGCGGGGGCTTCTACCGGGGCGGGCCGGTGCTCATGAGCGCCATCGCCGGGATCGATCAGGCCCTCTGGGACATCAAGGGCAAGCGTTTCGGCGCGCCGGTCTACGAACTGCTCGGCGGCCGGGCCCGCGACCGGATCAGGGTGTATCAATGGATCGGCGGGGATCGTCCCAGCGAGGTGGGCGAAGCGGCGAAAGAAAAGGTCCGGGAGGGCTTTACCGGCCTGAAGATGAACGCCACGAGCGAACTACGGCGGGTGGACACGCCCGCTGCGGTCCGAGAAGCTGAAGACCGACTCGAGGAGGTCCGTGAGGCGGTCGGCCCCGAGGTCGACATCGGCGTGGACTTCCACGGACGGGTCGCAAAACCGATGGTCAAGCGGCTGGCCGAGGCGCTCGAACCCTACGACCCGATGTTCATCGAGGAGCCGGTCCTCCCCGAACACAACGACGCTCTCGCTTCGATCGCCGCCCACACCTCGATTCCCATCGCGACGGGCGAGCGGATGTTCTCGCGGTGGGACTTCAAGGCAGTCTTCGAATCCGGAAGTGTGGACGTCATCCAGCCGGACCTCTCGCATGCGGGCGGGATCACCGAGGTCAAGAAGATCGCGGACATGGCCGAGGCCTACGACGTGGCACTGGCACCACACTGCCCGCTGGGGCCGATCGCGCTGGCGTCCTGCGTGCAGATCGACGTCTGCTCGCCGAACGCGCTGATCCAGGAGCAGAGCCTCGACATCCACTACAATCAGGGCGGCGACGTACTGGATTATCTGGCGGATCCGGCCGTCTTCGAGTACGAGGCGGGATACGTCGCCGCGCCCGACGGGCCGGGACTGGGGATCGACCTCAACGAGACGTACATCGAAGAGCAGGCCGACAAAACCGTCGACTGGCACAACCCGGTCTGGCGCCACGACGACGGCAGCGTCGCGGAGTGGTAAGCGCTACGCCGAGCGGGACGAACGCGCCCGGAACGGTGCCATGTGTTTATTGGTGTTGGGCGAGAACTACCGCGCAATGTCCAGCGAAGGACGATCCCAGGGGAAGGTCGGACGCGTCATCGAAAAATACGGTCTCGACGGGTTCGGCACGCAACTGGAGGCGTACTGGACCGGGGAGGACGGCGAACAGTACAGTCTCCGTGCGCTCGCGGACCTGTTCAACCGGCGCGTGCTGGAGGCGGCGATGGACGCGGCGGGGATGCGCTCGCTCGACGGCGAGGTCGAAAACCGGTACCGCCTGCTCAGCGACGACGACGTGAGCGCGGGGATGCGCGAGCAGACCCGCCGCGAACTCGACCGCGCCGGCCTCGACATCGAGGAACTCGAATCCGATTTCGTCTCCCATCAGTCGATCTACACCTACCTGACCGAGTACCGCGAGGCGACCCATCCCTCGAGTGTCGAGCTCACCCCGGAGGAACGCCGCGAGCGCGAACTCGACAAGATCGGGGCGCTCATCACCCGGACGAGCGTCGTCACCGAGGACTCGATCGACCGGCTGGCGGCCAGGGACGCCCTCTCGGGCGGGATATCGGGCGTTTTCGTCGACGTACAGGTCACCTGTGAGGCCTGTGGTCGCTCGATCTCAGCGACGACCTTCCTCGAGGAGGGCGGCTGTTCGTGTCGACGCTGACGCTTACACGAATACGCGTGTAACCGACTGTACGGGGAATATGAAGGCTTATGGCCGAACGGGCCGATCGAACAGGTATGTCCTCGACCGAGGAGCCCGAGCGAACCACTGAACGTGAGTCGGTCACCGTTCGAGCCGAGAAGATCGGCGGGATCGACGCCACGAGCGTCGAGTTCGACGCCGGCGTGACGGCTCTGGCCGGGCGGAACGCGACGAATCGAACCTCCTTCCTGCAGGCGATCATGGCCGCCATGGGGAGCGACCGCGCGTCGCTAAAGGGCGACGCCGAGCGCGGGCGCGTCGAGATGGAGATCGGCGGCCGAAGCTACAGCCGGACGCTCTCGCGGGAGAACGGCTCGATCGCGTTCGGCGGCGACCCGTACCTCGATCGGCCACAGCTCGCGGACCTCTTTGCGTTCCTGCTCGAATCGAACGAGGCCCGACGGGCGGTCGTCCGCGGCGACGATCTGCGCGAACTCATCCTTCGTCCCATCGACGTCGACGAGATCGAGGCGACTATCGAGCGCCTACAGGCTGAGAAACGCGGGATCGACGAGGAGCTGTCGAGCCTGTCGGCGGCCGAGCGCGAACACGGCTCCCTCGAGGAGGAACGCGCCCGCCTCGAGAACGAACTCGAATCCGTCGAGGAGCGCCTCTCGGAGGCTCGGGAGGCGCTGGCCGAGGAGGACACGGAGACGGAGGGATCCGAGCGATTCGACCGGCTCCGGGCGGCCCAGACCGACCTCGAAGACGTGACCTACGACCTCGAAACCGAGCGCGCGAGCGTCGAGTCGCTCGAGACCGAGCGCGAGGAGGTACGCGACGAGCTGTCGGATCTCACCGTCGAGAGCGACGCGATCGACGACCTGGCGGGCGAGATCGAGCGTCTCAGGGGACGCAAGCGGGAGCTCGACGAGACGGTCTCGCAGCTCCAGACCGTGATCCAGTTCAACGAGGACATGGTCGACGCGGAGTATCCCGAACTGCTCGGCGAAGACGAGGGCGAGGTCACCGACCGACTGCTCGCCGACCGCGAGGTCACCTGCTGGACCTGCGGGAGCAGCGTCGAGACCGGGCGGATCGAGGAGACGCTGTCGAGCCTCCGCGACCTCCGAACGGAGAAAGTCGAGCGGCGAAACGAGGTCTCCACGCGGCTCGAATCGCTGACCGAGGAGCGCACCGAGCACCGACAGCGCCGCGAGGAACACGACCGGCTCGAACGCACCCTCTCGGACCTCGAAACGGAGCTCACGGAGCGCCGCGATCGCATCGACGAACTCGAAAAACGGCGCGACTCGCTGCTATCGACGGTCGAGGACCTCGAAACCGAGATCGAAGCCGACGAGGACGAGACCCTCGACGCCCAGAAGGCCGTGACGCGAAACGAGGTCGAACGCGACCGCCTCCGGCGCGAACTCGACACCATCGACGAGGACCTCGCGGAGATCGAAGACCGACTGGCCGAACGCTCCGAACTGAACGACCGCCGCGAGGAGATCAACGACGAACTCGAAGAACAGCGCACCCGAATCGAGCGCCTCGAGCGCGAGGCCATCGGCGCGTTCAACGAACAGATGGAGACCGTGCTGGGACTGCTCGAATACGCCAACCTCGAACGGATCTGGATCGAGCGCCTCGCGACCGGCGAGGAGGCGACCTTCGAACTCCACGTCACGCGAAGCACGGAGTCGGGCGCGACCTACGAGGACTCGATTG
This sequence comes from Halalkalicoccus jeotgali B3, assembly GCF_000196895.1. Lineage (NCBI taxonomy): Archaea > Methanobacteriati > Methanobacteriota > Halobacteria > Halobacteriales > Halalkalicoccaceae > Halalkalicoccus > Halalkalicoccus jeotgali. The sequence goes on along the minus strand of NC_014297.1, from coordinate 1,791,111 downwards.
CCCACCTGAGCGAGAGCGAACGCGAGGTCACCGGCTTGATCGTCGCACTCGCGGGGTATCTCGTCCACGACGTCCACGAACGGGTCCCGTTCATGCTACTCGACTCCCTCGAAGCGCTCGATTCCGAACGCATCGCCGCGCTCGTCGAGTACCTCGAACAGTACGCACCCTACATCGTCGTCGCGCTCCTGCCGGAAGACGCCGCCGCCCTCGACGAGGAGTACCCCCGTATCACCGAAATCTAGCAGAAATAGTTGGACTAACGATCCCGAAGGACCCGGCGGACGTGTCCGAGCGAGTACTCGACGCCGTACTCGCGTTCGAGGTGATCCTTGACCAGTTCGGGAGTCCATTTCGCTCGGTCGTACCCGAACTTTGCCGGCGAGTCCGTGAGATCGGCCGCGAGCGAGTTCCGCGTGCTCTCGTCGACTTTCGGTGGGCGACCGGGGCGCGGTTCGTCCTCGAGAGCGCCGTCGAGCCCGCGAGTCTCGAACCGGTCGAGCCAGTAGTAGAGCGTCGATTCGGGGATCCCGTACAGCCGACACAGGTGCTTGACCCGATCGCCGTCCTTGTAGGCGAGTGCGACCATCAACCGCCTGACCGCCTTGTGGTTTTCCGTCGTCGCCAGCGCCTCGCGGAGATCCGCGGCCGAAACGTCCTCGAGCTTGCCCATTAGTCTCCCTTCTGATTACAACTAATTATATTTTAGGCCACCGTTCGTGGCGGGTCCGCCGAGAGCGGTCGGTTTCGGACGGGTCGGTCGATCCGCGACCGTTTTTGCGGTAGTTTATGTTGTATTATCACATACTCATTAAACTGGATAGCGCTATATAGAATCCCCGACTAGCGCTCGTAGACTTCGATCCCGACCGCACTGAACTCGTCCATCGCGGCGATCCGCTCGGGGACCTCCGCGAGCGGGACCTTGTGGCTCACGAGCGCACCGGGGTCGATCGCGCCGCTTTCGACGAACCCCAGCAGTTCGTCGTAACGGGTCGGAGGCATCCCGCGCGAACCGAGGAAGTCGATCTCTCGGCCGACCATCGAGTCGGTCGGCAGGGAAACCTCGCCGCGCTCGGCATCGGTCGTCAACCCCAGCTGGAGGTGTTGGCCGAGGCTGGCGAGGCAGGCCACGGAGTTGCGACAGGTCTCAGAGATACCCAACGCGTCGATCGAGATCGCCGCCCCGCCACCCGTCAGCTCGCGGATCTTCCCGGGGACGTCACCCCCGCCGTGGACCGTCTCGTGGGCACCCAGTTCGGTGGCCTTTTCGAGGGGCGCCGACCGAACGTCGACGGCGAGGACGCGCGCGCCGAGTGCGTTCGCGATCTGGACCGCCGAGAGGCCGACCCCGCCACAGCCGTGGACCGCAACCCAGTCGCCGGGGGCGAGGTCGGCGCGGTGGGCCAGCCCGTGATAGGCGGTCATGTACCGACAGCCGAGCGCGGCGGCCGCGCTCGCAGAGACCCCCTCCGGGAGCGTCGTGAGGTTGTAGTCGGCGTGTGGCACCGCGATCCGGTCGGCGAACGCGCCCTGACCGGCGGGCTCGAACCCGAGAGCCGTTCCATTGGGACAGACGTTCCCGTGGCCGTTTCGACACCGCGAGCAGGTGCCGTCCCCGAGGCTGAACGGGACGGCGACCCGATCGCCCTCTTCGAGGGTTTCGATTCGATCGCCCACCTCGAGGACGGTCCCGGCGGGTTCGTGCCCGAGGATCTGCCCCTCGGGGGGGACGTCGTCGACCCACTCGCCGTGGCCCTTCCAGGCGTGCCAGTCCGAGCGACAGATCCCGCAGGCCTCGACGTCGACGATCACGCCGTCGGGTTCGAGGTCGGGCTCCGGAACGTCACGCAGCGCGAGCGGGTCACCGTGTGATTCGAGAACGACTGCTTGCATGAGGGGTCCGACGGTCGCGGGCCATACGAACGCGTCGATAGCGTGCCAATCGTTTTGCCCTCCGGTGTCGTATGAGACCTATGCCCACGATCAGTTACGAGGGCGAGCGCATCGAGTGTGCGGTGGGAACAGAACTCCGGGAGGCCCTGCTCGAAGCGGGACTATCGCCACACAACGGCGCGTCGAACTACGCCAACTGCGGTGGCTGGGCGGTCTGTGGCACCTGTGCGGTCGCGGTCGACGGGGCCGTAAGCGAGATGAGTGAGGCCGAGCGAAAGCGCCTCTCGAAGTGGCCCCACGACCTCGATTCGGGGCTCAGGCTGGCCTGTCAGACCCACATCGAGGGTGACGTCGAGGTCAGGAAATACGGGGGGTTCTGGGGACAGAACGTCGATCAGTGATCTTCGGTGGGGAACCACGCCAACTCGTGGGTCGCCGCGAGATCGACCGTGACGGGCGTGTCGAGCGAGACCTGCTGGGCGTGGTTGTGCATCGCCTCGACGACTTCGCCGTCGTCGAGTTCTACGCGGTAGAGCACCGTCGGGCCGAGATACCGCCGGTAGGTCACGCGGCCGTCGGCCGTCTCGCCGTCGGCGGGCCGCACCAACACGTCGTCCGGCCGCACCAACACGTCGATCCTAGTCCGGTCGTACTCGGGGGCTAGTCCGTGGATCCGGTCGCGACCGACGCTTCCGAGTTCGGTTTCGACCAGATCGTCCGTGACGTACCCCGAGAGGAAGCTCGCGTGACCGAGAAAACCGGCGACGAACCGGGATTCAGGGTGCTGGAAGACCGCCTCGGGACGGCCGACCTGCATCAGGCGCCCCTCGCTCATCACGGCGACACGATCCGAGATCGACATCGCTTCCTCCTGATCGTGGGTCACGGAGATCCCGGTCACGCCCGTCTCGGTGAGGATCCGGCGGACCTCCTCTCGCATCTCGACCCTGAGGTCGACGTCGAGGTTCGAGAACGGCTCGTCGAGCAGGAGGATCTCCGGTTCGGGCGCGAGCGAGCGCGCGAGCGCGATGCGCTGTTGTTGGCCGCCCGAGAGTTCAGTGGGCGTGCTGTCGGCGTGGTCGGCGAGACCGACCAGATCGAGCAGTTCCGCGACGCGGGCCTCGCGGGCCTCGCGATCCCAACTCTCGAGCCCGAACCCGACGTTCTCGGCGGCGGTGAGGTGGGGAAACAGCGCGAAGTTCTGGAAGACGATCCCGACGTCCCGGTCCTCCGGGTCGACGAACTCCTCGCCAGCGACGGGGTCCTCGTCGATGCGGATCGCACCCTCGTCGGGACGTTCGAGACCCGCGATCATCCGCAGTGTCGTCGTCTTCCCGCAACCGGAGGGACCGAGCAGCGTGAGCAATTCGCCGTCCCGGACCGACAGCGAGAGGTCCGAGACCGCGGTCTCGGGGCCGTATCGCTTGGTGATCCCGTCGAGTTCGAGGACGGTCGTTCCCGTCTCGCCACTCCGGTCGTCGCGATCGACCCCGACTCGCGACGGGTCGGCGTGTACTGATTCGGATACCATGGTCCACCCATCGAGCGGAACCGCGACCGGTCCGCCCGTTCGCTTCTCGCCTACTACTCCCTCCCGTTTAGGTCTTCCTAAAGGTGGGTCGCGGGCCAACCGGCAATCTTTTAGGGGAGCCTAAAGAGACGGAGCCATGGATCAGGACGTCTGCGTAATCGTGCCGACGATCAGGGAGTACGAATGCGTGCGCGCGTACGTCGAAAACGCCCGTGTCCACGGGTTCGACGTCTCGCGCTTGCAGGTCGTGCTCGTTACCGAGGACTTCTGTGAGACCGGCGCGATGGCCGCAATGCTCGAGGCGGAGGGCGTCTCGGGGGAGGTCTTCGACGGTACGCGCCGAGAGGAGTGGTTCGAGCGGCGGGGGATCGCGGAGTACGAGCACCTCGTGCCGGAAGCGAGCCACGCCCAGACGAGTTTCGGGTTGTTGTACATGTGGGCCAACGACTTCGAGTACGGCGTGTTCATCGACGACGACACCCTGCCCCACGGGGAGTGGGATTTCTTCGGGCGCCATCTGGAAAACCTCGCGTTCGAGGGCGAGATCGAGACCGTCTCCTCAAAAAAGCGGTGGGTGAACGTCCTGTATCGGAACGCCGACGAGCACGGGCTGTACCCCCGCGGGTACCCCTACTCGGCGATGGACGAGACCGTCGAGACCGACCGCCGGGAGGTCGACGGGGTGGTCGCCTCCCAGGGGCTGTGGACGAACGTGCCGGATCTGGACGCCGTGCGCATCCTGATGGACGGCGATCTGGAGGGCCAGGCCCGGACCCGGACGACGGCAGAGGACTTCGGAACGGACTTCGTCGCCGCGCGGGGCGACTACCTTACCGTCTGTTCGATGAACCTCGCCTTCCGTCGGGAGGTGATCCCCGCGTTCTACCAGTTGCCCATGGACGACAACCCGTGGGAGGTCGGGCGGTTCGACGACATCTGGAGCGGCGTCTTCCTCAAGCGAGCCTGCGACCTGCTGGACTCGGAGATCTACAACGGCGCGCCGCTGTGCGAGCACAACAAGGCGCCGCGCTCGACGTTCGACGACCTCCACAACGAGGTCGCGGGCCTGGAACTCAACGAACACCTCTGGGAGATCGTCGACAGCGTGGACCCCGACGCTGGGAGCTACGCCGAGGTCTATGAGGCGATGGGGCGGCGCCTCGCCGAGAGCGAATGGGATTCCTATCGGAACGGCGAGTTCCTCACGTACGTCGGCGAACACATGCTCGATTGGCTCGCGTGTCTCGAGGAACTCGACCGGCCGGCCGCGCTCGCCGGGAACTGATCGGGACCGACGGATATAAGTGAATTTAGGGTAGCCTAAAGACCATGGACGACGGAGACCGGATCGACGGTGGGCGGCGGGCGGTTTTGGGCGGCGTGGCGGCCGTCGGCGCGGCCGGCGCGGCGGGCTGTACGGGTCTGTTCGGCGGTGGCGGCGACGGGGGTGAGGACGGTGGATCCCCGGACTCCGACATCGGCCAGATCGGCTCGGGACGCGAGGGTCGGGGCGCGCCCGGCGGCACCCCCATGGAGGAGATGCCAGCACTCGAGGGCGAGTTGACGCTGTACTCGGGTCGCAACGAGTTCCTCATCGGCGACCTCGTGAACTACATCGACGACCTCTACGGGGACTTCTCGATGGAGGTGCGCTACGGTAACTCCGCAGACCTGGTCAACCAGATCCTCAGCGAGGGGTCGGGCACCCCGGCGGACGTCTTCTACTCGGTCAACGCCGGTTCGCTCGGCGTGTTGGCTGACGAGGGACGCACCCAGTCGCTTCCCGAGGACCTGGTCGGGGTCGTTCCCGAGGAGTTCGCCACGGAGGACTGGATCGGAATCTCGGGGCGCGCCCGGACGGTCCCGTACAACACGGAGGCACTGTCGGCCGAGGAGATGCCGAGTGACATCTATGCCTACGAGGAGTTCGGCGCGGACCTGGGCTGGGCGCCCTCGTATGGCTCCTGCCAGGCGTTCGTCACCGCGATGCGACTGTTACAGGGCGAGGAACGGGCCCGCCAGTGGGTCGAGAGCGTCGTCGAGAACGGCATCGCCAGCTACCCCGACGAGTTCGCGGTCTGTCAGGCGATCGCCGACGGCGAGATCGATGCCGGGTTCACCAACCACTACTACATCCAGCGCGTCCTCGACGGCTCACCCGGGGCCCCGATCGATACGGCCTTCACCGAGGGCGACGCCGGCGCGATCTTCAACGTCGCGGGCGGAGCCGTGTTGGACGCCGCCGCCGACGCGGATCTGGCGGCGAACTTCGTTCGGCACCTGCTGTCGGCCGAGGCCCAGGACTACTTCGCCCGGACGACCTTCGAGTACCCGCTGCACCCAGAGGTCCAGCCGATCGGCGACCTACCGACGATCGACGAACTCAACCCGCCCTCGGAACTGGACCTGACACAGCTGTCGAACCTCGAACCGACGATCGACCTGATGCGCCAGGCCGGAGCCGACGTCTGATCGTCCCGCCGCCGTGAGATCCCTCCCGACGGATCCACCCGAGCGCCGGCGGATCGCGGCCCTTCTGGTCGCACTCGTCGCCGGCGTCGCGGTGTTCGCGATCGCGACCCGAGTCTTCCCCTATCACTCGATCAACCACGACGAGGGCGTCTACCTCCAGCAGGCCGCGATGCTGTTGGAGGAGCAACTGCGGCTGTTCCCCGGCGAGCTATCGGGGGCGTTCCGGCCGTGGTTCTTCGTCGAGGACGGCGGGACCCTGTATCCGAAGTACTCGCCGGTGCCCGCAGCGATGTACGCCGCCTCGATGGCGCTGTTCGGCGAGCCCCGCGTGACGCTCGCGGCCGTCGCGGCTGGCAACGCGTTGTGCGTCTATGCGCTGGGCGCGATGGCGTTCGACCGGTCGGTCGGCGTCGCGGCCGCGGCGATCTTCGCGGCCGCGCCGATGGCGCTCGTGACCACGTCGGTGTTCCTGCCATACGCCCCGACGACGCTGTTAAACCTGCTCTTTGCCGTCTGTTATCTCTCCGGCGTCCGGACGGGAAGCCGGACGAGTGCGGCCCTCGCGGGAGTGGCGATCGGGCTGGCCTTTTTCGCCCGGCCCTACACCGCCGTGTTGTTCGCCGCGCCCTTCATCGCCCACGCGCTGTGGTCGGTCGTGACGACGGTTCGCAAGCACAAGGGCGGCCCGGTTCCCGACCCGCTGGTGCGAAACGCGCTCACCGCCGGCGGTGGGCTGGCCTTCGTCGGACTGACGCTTGCGTACAACGCCTCTCTCACGGGATCGGCGCTCGTCTTTCCGTACGCGGCGTTCGCGCCGATGGACGGACCTGGGTTCGGTCGGCGACGGCTCCTCGAACACGCCGTCGAGTACACGCCCGCACTCGCCGCCGAGGCCAACGGCTACGTGCTGTGGTACCTTCTGACTCGGTGGTTCACCGCCGGTGCGCTCGGAACCGCGTGTGCGGTCTGTGGGCTGGCGCTCTCGATCCGCCGGTGGTACGGCTCGGCGTCCGTGTCCACGGACCGAACCCCCGGTCTCCTCCTCGTTGGGCTGTTCGTCTCGATCCCGGTCGGGAACCTCCTTTTCTGGGGCAACTACAACGTGCTCGCGACGTTCGAAGACCCAACCGACGGCCTGATCGCGGAGTTCGGCCCGCTCTATCACTTCGACCTGCTGGCCCCACTGTCGATCTTCGCCGCGCTGGCGATCGTCACCGGCTGGCGACGGTTCGCGACGCGGGTCCGGGCTCTCAGTGGCCCGTCGGTGGCCCGCGCGGTGCTCGCGCTCGCGCTTCTCGTGGGTCTCGCGCTCGCCGGAATCGCGGCCGCCCCACCGGTGGCCGAACCGATCGAGCGAAACGCCGCCCACACCGAGAAGTACGAGACCGCCTACGAACCGATCGAGGCGACCGATTTCGACGGGGCGCTGGTCTTCCTGCCGACTCCCTACGGCGAGTGGCAGAACCACCCGTTCCAGTATCTCCGCAACGATCCCGGCCTCGACGGCGAGGTCGTCTACGCGCTCGATCGCGAGCCCGCCGAGGACTTCGCCGTGCTCGATGCGTACCCCGACCGTGACAACTACCGATACGCCTACCGCGGCGAGTGGACGCCCGACCCCGACGACCGCGTCACCCCAAAACTCGAGGCGCTCTCGGTGCGCTCGGGTGAGGCGCTCGCCGGCGAGACGACGGTCGGCGTGCCCGCGAACGTCGACCGCGCGACGGTCCGCCTGGAGGCCGACGGCGAGGTCGCCGAGTACGGCATCGAAGACCCCGGCGAGCAGGTCGTCGTGGACTGGACGCTCGAACCGGGTGCGGCCCGATTGGGGGCAGTCGACTCGCCCGTGGGCCTCGGGGCTACCGAGGAGGTAGTGCTGTCGATCACGCTGGTTCAGCCCGACGGCTCGACGCTGACGTACCGACAGGAGACGGCCGTCCGGGGAGACGGCGAGCGCGTCGAGGCGATCGCGCCACCCGAGCGCACCGTCTGTCCGCTCGTGACTCGGTGTGGATCGGAGGGCACGTACCTCCCCGACACCCCCGACGCCCACCGCGAGGGCGTCGCCTTCGAGACACGGATCGAACCAGCCTAACGCAGGTGTTCCCCGAGGCCGACCCGCAGGATCGATTTCGCGATGGCCGCGCCGCCCGAGAGCGGGTCGAGTTTCGTCTCGCCCGCGCGCTCGCGGTATTCGATGGGCAGCTCCCGGACTGCGTAGCCACGCATCAGTGACCGGATCAATAGCTCCGCTGAGAGACCGGTATTCTCGGTCCACTCGATGGACTCGACGACCTCGCGTCGGTACGCGCGCATCCCTGTTGTAGTGTCGTGGACACGCCGGCCCATCAGGGCGCTCGCCAGCAGCGCGAAGGTCGCGTTGCCCAGCCGATTGACCGTCGGCATCGCCTCGGCCCCGTGGTAGAGTCGGTCGCCGCTGACGACGTCGTAGCCCGCGTTGATCGATTCGAGGAACGCGGGCAGTCGCTCCATCGGGTAAGTGTCGTCACAGTCGGTCGTCACCACCACGGGTCGGTCGGGCGCCAGGATCGCCGCCCGGACCGCGACGCCGTAGCCTTGGGGCTCCTGTTCGATCACCCGCGCGCCGTGTTCCCGGGCGATCTCGGGGGTGCGATCCGAGGAGCCGTCGACACAGACGACCTCGGCGTTCCCGTCGGTGACCCGCTCGATATCGGCGAGCACCGACCCGATCGCCGCGGCCTCGTTGTAGGTGCCCATCACGACGCTGACGTCCTCGAACGTGTATCCCTCCTCGGCCGACGCCGCCTCCGCCCCCGGTCGGTCGAGCGGCACGTTCCCGCCCCGAGAAACCTGACTCATTGAGCGCCCTTTCGTCCGGGGGGACTTATTCTTTTAGGTTCGCCTAAAGTGCGGTTCACAGCGCCACGTCGATCCGATCGGCGGCCCGCAGCGCAAGCGCCGCGATGGTGAGTGTGGGGTTGAGCGCGCCGCCGGTGGGGAAGACGCTACTGGAGACGATCCAGCAGTTCGAGAGGTCGTGGGTCCGCAGGTCCGGGTCGACGACGCTGTCGGCGGGATCGGCCCCCATCCGTGTCGTGCCCATGTGGTGAAAGGCCGGTCCGGTGTTCTCGGGGCCGACCCGCCAGGTGATCTCCGCGTCCAGTTCCTCGAGGATCGCACGCTGGAGGTCGTTGGCCCGTTCGAGCGTCCGGAGCGCACGCTCGTCGATCGACCAGTGGATCTCGGGGACCGGGTCGCCGCGGTCGTCGGTCACATCGGGATCGAGTCCGACGTAGCTGTCCTCGCTGGGGAGCTGTTCGACCAGCGCGCCAACGCCGAGGTGGGTGCCGTAGCTCCCGCGCAGCCGTTCGAGCAGCGGGTCGCCCCAGTCGTCGCCCGCAAGGGCCTCCTCGACCGGCGATGGGCCGGCGTAGTTGAGGAATTCGAGTTTGAACGGGGCGAGTTCGTCGTCGGCCTCGTCGTAGAACTGGTGGCTCTCGCTCGTCAGGAACCCGACGTGGTTCTGTCGGGTCTGCTCGTCCAGTGTACCGCCCATACCCGCAAAGAGGTGCTCGGTGAAATACCGGCCGACGAGACCGCTGGTGTTTGCGAGGCCGTCGGGATACTGTTGTGAAGCCGAGAGCAACAGCAGCCGGGGCGTCTCGACGCCGCCACAGGCCACCACGAAGGCGTCTGCCTCCTGTCTGTGCGTCTCGCCCCCGGGGATCGTATAGCGTGCGGCCGTGATCCGGTCGGCGTCGTGTTCGAGCCGGCGGACGGGCGCGCGGTCGATCACCGTCGCACCCTTCTTTTCGGCACGCTCGACGTGAACCGTAGCGTCGTACTTCGCGCGCGAGGGACAGACCGGCTGACAGGTCCCGTAACCCGCGCAGGCGCCCCGGCCGTCGTAGGGCGCGGAGTTGCGGGCGTTTGGCACCGAGTGAGTCGCGATCTCGAGATCCTCGCAGGCCGACGTGAACAGCGAGTCGCTGTAGGACGGGGGAAACGCCGGCATGGGAAACGGCTCCTCGCGAGGCGGTCCGAAGGGGTTGTCGTCGGCCCCGGCGACGCCCAGTTCCGATTCCGCCCCGGCGTAGTGGGGTCGGAGCTCCTCGTAGGAGATCGGCCAGTCGACCCCGACCCCGCGGGCGCTTTCCGAGCGAAAGTCGTCCTCGTGCAGCCGCATCACCATCCCCTGCCAGTGCAGCGTCGTACCGCCGACGCCCTTCACGCGGGCGTGATTCAGCGGGTAGGGTCGCTCCCCGGAGTCCGAGTAGGCGTCCCGATTCCCGCCCGTCTCCCAGACGTCCGGCGGGCCGTGTGCGGGCCGGATCGATCGTTCCATGCGTTCGAGCCGGTCGGCCGGGTCGAAGCGCGGGCCGGCCTCCAACACCACCACCTCCCGACCCGCGTCCGCGAGCCGATCCGCGATCAGCGCCCCGGCCGGTCCCGCGCCGATCACACAGACCGCCGCGTTCCCGATCGGGGTCCGCGCGGTCACTCCCCCGGCCCCCGCCGGTAGCTCTCGATCCCGCCGGGGTGACCCTGCGGGTTCTCGATCCCAACCAGCTCTCCCCCCGTCGGCGAGCTATAGAGCCCGAGCAGCAGTTCGTTGACCACGTAGTAGCGCACCCGCTCCGCGGTCGTCCCCTCGGGGTCCTCCTCTGCAGTGTCCGCGCCGACTTCCCGCAGCAGTCGATCCCGGTCGTCGGGTGCCAGCGCCGCGAACCGATCGCCGTACCAGTCGGCCGCGCGGTCGTCGAGTTCCGCGACGGTCCGGCGCAGACCGGTGGCGTGGGCCGGCCGGTCGAGACGTCCGTCCAGAAACGTCTCGACGAATCCCTCGATGCCTTCGACCTCTGTGGGGAAGACCACCTCGCTGGCGGCGACGAACGTCTCGCGAACGCGCTCGTCGTCGTTCCCCCGCTCGCGGGTGCCGACCGTCAGCGCTCCGGCGGCACCGAGCGCCCCGAGCGCGGCGATCGCGTCGCGCCTGGTCAGCTCCATGAGAGCGGATTAGGCAAACCTAAAACTTATACCCGTCGAAACGCAACCGGCGGACGATCGGCGGGCGTCCGGACCAGCGCCCGACGCCCGCCACCACGAGAGTCATGAGATCGCTTTCGACGACGACGGGTGCGCGAACCGATCGACTACCGGTGGGGCTGGCGCTTCTGTGCGGGGCGATCGCCGCGGGCACGGTGTTTCCCCTGACGTGGCTGTTCGTCCGGGCGGCGAACATCGACCCCGCCCGTGCGTGGGGGATGCTCACGCGACCGACGACCGTCGAGGTCCTGACCAACAGCCTGCTGTTGATGGGGCTCGTAACCGTGTTTTCGGTGCTTCTGGGTGTCCCGCTGGCCTACCTGACGGTCCGGACGGACCTGCCGTTCCGGCGCTTCTGGTCGGTCGTCGTCGCCTTGCCGCTGGTGATCCCGAGCTACATCGGCGCGTTCGCGTTCGTCTCGGCGTTCGGCCCGCAGGGGGAGTTTCATACCGTACTCGCGCCGCTGGGGATCGAGCGCCTGCCGGAGATCTACGGGCTGCCGGGCGCGACGCTCGTGATCACGCTCTATACGTACCCCTACGTCTACCTGACGACCCGCGCCGCCCTGCTGTCGTTCGATACGTCGCTGGTCGACGCCGCCCGGACCCTGAACCACGGCCGGTGGGCGGCGTTTCGTCGAGTGACTCTGCCCCACATCCGCCCGGCGATCGCTGCGGGCGGGTTGCTGGCGGCGTTGTATGCGGTCTCCGATTTCGGCACGCCCTCGATCATGCGCCTGTCGGTGTTCACCCGCGAGATCTACGTCGAATACAACTCCTTCGGGCAGGACTACGCGGCGCTGCTCTCCTTGCAACTGCTTGCGGTGGTCGTGGTCGTACTGGCCCTCGAGTGGTGGGTCCGGTCGGGGGAGACGGTCCACAGCGATCTGAGCAAGCGCTCGGGCGAGGCCGTCGTCCCGCTTGGCGCGTGGCGGTGGCCGGCGATGGCCCTGCCCGCGCTGGTCGCCGGGATGGGACTGCTCGTCCCGATCGGGATCCTCCTGTTGTGGCTCGTTAGGACCGACGCGCCGACGCGGCCCTCGATGGCCTTCGAGTGGAGCTACGCCGTCAATTCCGTCTCGGTGTCGGCCGCAGCCGCGTTGGTCGCCGCCCTAGCGGCCCTGCCGGTCGCGTACTTTGCCGCCCGCCACGACTCGCGGCTCTCTGTGGTCTTCGAGCGGGCGACCTACGTCGGCTTCGCCGTCCCCGGGGTCGTTCTGGGACTGGCACTGGTGTACTTCGGGGCCGGCTACGCCCCCGCGATCTACCAGACCATCCCGCTGCTCGTGTTCGCCTACGTCGTGCGTTTCATGCCCCAGGCGATCGGCTCGATCCGGACGACGACCCTCCAGGTCGATCCGACGCTGCTCGAGGCCGCGCGTACGCTCGGCACCCGCCCGCTGGCGACGTTTCGCCGGGTGACGCTGCCGATGATCCGCCCCGGCGTGATCGCCGGAATGGCGCTCGTGTTCTTGACGACGATGAAGGAACTGGCGGTGACGCTCATCCTGCGGCCGACGGGCTTCGAGACGCTCGTCACCCAGATCTGGCGCGCACAGGAGGCCGCCTACTTCCAGCACGCCGCCGTCCCCGCACTGTTGCTCGTGGGTGTCTCGGGACTGTCGATGGTCGTCCTACTCGTGGAGGGAGAGATGGGATCGTGACCCGCGAAGAACCGGTTTCATACACTGGCTGGTGTCACGAACCACTCGATGGCACAGAATGGTTTTGAGAGGTAACACTTATGTGATCGGCGCCCGTTTCACCGAGTAGATGACGAACGACGCCGACGGAGCGTGGTGGCCGCCCGCGATGTTCGCGGATCAGATGCAGGAGGCCAGCGAAGAAGCCGCCAAACGACAGCAGCAGCTGTTCGCTCAGTGGGTCTCGGGAATGAACCCGGCCGGCGGTCGAAGCATGGGCGGGCTGTCGCAGCTCTCGGCGATGAGCATGGGTGCTGCGGCGTTCAAGACGCGCGTCCAGAGCGGCGGTCGGATCTCCATTCCCGACGCGGAACGGGAGGCGCTCGGAATCGACGAGGGCGATATCGTCCAGACGATCGTCATCCCCCTCGACACAGGTGAAGACAATGACTGATACACTCATGACCCCGATGTTCGACGCACAGCGCACGATGATCAACCAGAGCAACGAGACGTTCAAGCGCGGACTGAAGCTCCAGCACGACGCCTTCGAGGCGTTCCGAGGCACCTTCGATACGCAGAAGTCGACCCAGCGCCGCAACGTCGAGGCGACCCAGCGCGCCGTCGACAGCTACTTCGAGGCCATCGAGGACGCCGGCGGCGACGCGATGGGCGTTCGCGAGGTCCACGACACCATCGACGAGCAGTTCTCGGTCTTCCTCGAACTCCACGAGCAGTCCTGGGACGCCTTCGAGCAGCTCGCCGAGGAGAACGCCGAGGCCTACGACGAGTTCGTCTCGCAGCTCGAATCGATGGCCGACGACTCGACGGAGATGGCCGTCGAGGCCAGCCAGCAGGCCGAAGAGCAGACCGAGATCGCCGTCGAGTCCGCCGAGGACGCCGTCGATCAGTAGGAAGTTACGTACCTTTTTGATACCAGACCCCCCAGTACACACCATGACAGAGATGAACACGCCGATGGCCGGTGCCGAGCAGTGGAACGAGTTTATGCAGTCGATGAACGATCAGTTCGCCCGATCGCTCGAACAGAACGTCGAGGCCCAGGCCTCGTTCGTCGAATCGTGGGTCGAGGCCGTCGAGGAGACGACCGACCCCGAGCAGTTCGAGGAGGGCGCGGAGGGCTACGCGAACGCGTACGCGACGTGGATGGACGCCTCCCAGCGGGCCTACGAGCGCTCGATGGATCTGGTCTCGGGCGAGGAGGTCGCCACCGAGGAGTTCCGCGACATCTGGCTCAACGCCGCCAACGAGGCGTTCAAGGACGTCACCGACACCACGGCCTTCGCCGCGGCCACCGGACAGACCGTCGAGGAAGCCCTCGACTACCGCCAAGAGATCGACGAGATGGCCGACGAGACCCTGCACAACCTCGGATTCGCGACCAAAAGCGACGTCCAGGAGGTCGGTGAGCGCCTGATCGAACTCGAACGCCGCCAGCACGCCGTCGAGAACAAACTCGACACCGTCATCGAGCACCTCGAGGACGAGGAATGACGTCGAACCCGTTCACGCTGGGATTCGATCTCTACCGTCAGAGCTGGGAGCAGGCGACCGAAACCATCGAGAAGAACACTGACGCGCCCGAACAGCTCGAACGGATGGCCGAAGTCGAGGTCGGAGGGACCCCGAGCGAGGTCGTCTACGAGGAGAACAAGCTCGAACTCCTCCATTACGAGTCCCAGACCGACGAACAACACGACGTCCCGATCCTTATCGCCTATGCGCTGATCAACAAGCCGTATATACTCGACCTCCAGCCGGATCGCAGCGTCATCCGCACCCTTCTCGAGAACGGCTTTGACGTGTATATGATCGACTGGAACGAGCCCTCGACGATGGACGCGAGCCTCACCCTCGAGGACTACGTCGATCGCTACATCGACAACTGCGTCGACGTGGTGTGTGAACGCTCCGGGCAGGAGTCGATCAACCTCCTCGGCTACTGTATGGGCGGGACGATGAGCGTCATGTACGCCGCGCTCCACCCGGAGAAAGTCAGAAACCTCGGGCTGATGGCCGCCGGGCTCTGTTTCACGGGTACGGGTGGTGTCCTCGAACAGTGGGGCGACGAGGAGTACTACTCGCCCGAGGCCGTCACCGACGCCTTCGGGAACGTTCCGGCCGATTTCCTCGACATCGGCTTTGCGGTGATGGATCCCGTCCAGAACTTCCTCACGAAGTACGTCCAGCTCTACGACAACATCGAAAACGAGGAGTTCGTCGAGAACTTCGCGCGCATGGAGCGGTGGATCGGCGACGGGATCGACGTCGCGGGCAAGACCTACGAGCAGTTCCTCACCGATATCTATCAGGAGAACAAGCTCGCCGAAAACGAGCTGTATCTCGGTGAGAAACACATCGATCTCTCGAAGGTCGATATGCCGATCCTGCAGATCATGGGCGAGTACGACCACCTGATCCCACCGGAGGCCAGCAAACCGTTCAACGACCTGGTCGCGAGCGACGACACGACCACCATGGAGTTCCCGACGGGCCACATCGGCCTCTCGGTCTCCTCGAAATCCCATGCCGAACTCTGGCCGAGCGTCTGTGAGTGGTACGCCGAGCGCTCGACGGTCGAGGACGACGAGCCCGATACCGAGGCCGAATCCGTCACCGAACCCGAAGAGCCCGACGCCGCACTCGCGGAGGACGTCGCGGGCGACGAGACGGGCACCGACGAGGAGCACACCGTCGAGACGGCGGCGGCCGAAAGCGAAAACGGGGCCGAGGGAGACGACGAGGACGACGAAAACGACGAAGACACCCTCGAATCGATCTCGGGAATCGGCCCGTCGTACGCCGACCGACTTCGCGAGGCGGGCATCGAGTCCATCGCGGACCTCGAAGCGGCCGACCCGGCCGATCTCGCCGAGCGAACGGACCTCTCGACCGAGCGGGTGCGCGACTGGGTCGAGGCCGCGGCCGACCGGTAGGCCCTTCGTACGGTCTTCAGCGGGACAACACTTAGGAGGGGACGATAACATGTATCATTCGGAGCGGGGCGCCCGACTCCGGATACATATGAAACTTGAAGATCGCACTTGCCTGATCACAGGCTCGTCACGGGGTATCGGTCGCGGCATCGCTGAAGAACTCGCGAACGAGGGTGCGAGCGTCGCGATCAACTACCGGGCGTCGTCGGGTGCGGCAGAGGAGGTCGTCGACGGTATCAATACGGCCGGCGGGTCCGCGATGGCGACCCAGGCCGACGTCACCGACGAGGCGGAAGTCGAGGCGATGCACGAGGAGATCGAAGACCGGTTTGGGTCCGTGGACATCCTCGTCAACAACGCCGGTATCAACGTCGACACCCTCTTCTCGGAGATGACGCGGGCGGAATGGGACCGCGTCATCGAGGTCGACCTGACGGGCGCGTTCGTCTGCACCAAGGAGTTCTTCGACGACGTTGCAAACGCCGAGGAGGGCCGTCTGATCAACATCTCCTCGATCGTCGGCAAGCAGGGCAACCTCGGACAGGCCAACTACGCGGCCGCGAAAAGCGGGATGTTCGGGCTGACGCGGACGCTCGCGCTCGAACTCGCCGACAGCGGTTCGACGGCCAACTGCGTCGCCCCCGGCTTTACCGCGACGGAGATGGTCGAGGGGATCCCCGAGCGGGTGCGAGAACGGATCCAGGCAGAGATCCCGCTGGGGCGTTTCGCCACCGTCGAGGAGATCGCCTGTGCGGTGTCGTTTATCGCCAGCCCGAACGCCTCGTACATCACCGGCGAGGTACTCGACGTCAACGGTGGAATGGACTTATAGCGCGCGTCGGCCGTTTTTCGCCCCTTAGAAGGGCGGGGCCAGTTCTCGGCCGTCGGGAACCGTCGTCGGGATCTATTCGTCGAGCCACACGACGAGTACACGTGAGGTGAACACGATGGAAACCACGACACGAACCACGCGGCGGATCGAGAACGTACCGACCGAAGACACGAAATCGAGGGTCGCCGGCGTCGCCGTCGGGCTCCGACTTCTCATGGGCTGGATCTTCCTGACCGCCGGGATCGGGAAACTGACGGGCGAACCGTTCGACGCCGCGGGCTACCTCGCGAACGTCGATCCGGCCAGTCCTGCGGCGGGGATCTACGGCGCGATGGCCGCGAATCCGGTCGTGATGGACCTGATCAACGTCGCGGTTCCGTGGGGACAGGTGCTGATCGGGGTGGGCCTGCTCGTCGGCGGGCTGGTCCGACTGGCCGCGTTCTTCGGCACGCTCATGATGGGGGCGTTCTACGTCGGCAACTGGGACGTCGCAAACGGCCTCGTCAACGCCGATCTGGTCTATCTGGTGGTGTTTCTCGCGCTGGTCGTGCTGGCGGCGGGTCGATACTGGGGACTCGACGCGCTGCTCGCGCGCCACGAGGTCGACGGAGAGCCGGCGATCGAGCGCTACCCCCGGCTGCGCTATCTCGTCGGCTGACATCGGGTCGGCCTCCTCGTGCGGCCGATGGCATAACATAGCAGATATAGTCCCCCCGTGAGAGTCGTTGATATGGACCGCGTAGCGATCATCGGCGCATCGATGACCCAGTTCGGGAAACGGGAGGGCTGGCTCCGCGATCTGCTCGTGGAAGCCGCACTCGACTGTCTCGACGACGGGGAGATCGAAGCGGGCGAGATCGATCACCTGTACGTCTCGAACATGGCCAGCGGCGAGTTCGAGGGCCAGACCGGGGTACCGAACATGCTTGCCCACGACATCGGGGCGGTGCCCGCCTACACCCAGCGGGTGGATCAGACCAGTTCCTCGGGCGGGGCGGGCACCTATGCTGCCTGGCAGTCGGTCGCCAGCGGCGCGAGCGATCTGACAATGCTCGTCGGCGGCGAGAAGATGACCCATCGCTCGACCGCGGAGGCCACCGACGTGATCGCCTCGATCACGCATCCCTACGAGTACAAACAGGGTGTCACCCTCCCGAGCTTTGCGGGGCTGACCGCGCGTCACTACCTCGATAAGTACGACGCGCCCCGCGAGAGTTTGGGGAAGGTCGCGGTGAAGAACCACAAGAACGGCGTCGACAACCCCCACGCCCAGTTCCAGAAGGAGGTGAGTCTAGAGGAGGTGCTCGAATCGCCGATCGTAGCCGACCCCCTCAGGCTCTACGACTTCTGTCCGATCACCGATGGCTCGGGGGCGTTGCTCATGTGCCCCGAATCCGTCGCCGAGGAGTACACCGACGACTACGCCGTGATCGCGGGCGTGGGTGGGGCGACCGACACCCACGTCGTTCACGAGCGCGAGGACCCCACCGTGATGGGTGGGGTCGTCGAGAGCGGAAAGGACGCCTACGAAATGGCCGATATGGGCCCGGAGGACATCGACGTGGCCGAGCTTCACGACATGTTCACGATCCTCGAATTCCTCCAGAGCGAGGATCTTGGCTTCTTCGAGAAGGGTGAGGGCTGGAAGGCCGTCGAGGACGGCCTCACCGAGAAGGACGGCGACCTCCCGGTGAACACGTCCGGCGGGCTGAAATCGAAGGGGCATCCACTGGGGGCAAGCGGCGTGGCACAGATCTACGAACTCTACCAGCAGGTCCGTGGCGAAGCCGGCGCGCGCCAGGTCGACGCCGAGACGGGTATCGCCTGCAACGTCGGCGGGTTCGGTAACTGCGTGATCACAACCATCCTGGAGGCAGCACGATGAGCATGAACGCGATCAAGTACGACGACGGCACGATCAGCTACCCCGCCCATCCCCGTGGACTGGAGGGCGGCGAACCGGTCGAGGAGATCGACCTCACGGAACGAACCGCGACCGTGGTGACGTGGACGACCTCGACGGCCACTCCGCCGGGGGTTCGCCAGCCCAACCACCTCGCGATCGTCGAGTTCGATATCGATGGACAGGCCGTGCGCGTCCTCGGGCAGCTCACGACCGGCGAGATCGAGATCGGCGACGAAGTCCGTCCGACCTACGTCGAGGAGCTGCGCGAGCCGGGTGCGGGAATGCGCGAGCCCGAGAGCCAAGACTGGGACGGCTACCGGTTCGAACCCACGGGCTAAGCTCCCGCGCGGACCGCCGATGGCTCGCCCTACGGGATCGCCCGTGACAGGGCCGACGCCGAAATCCCCCACCGATCGGGACTTCGAAGGGTAGGTATAAATGGAGTAACCGCCGCTCGGATCAGTTCTCCTCGTCTCCGTCCTCGTCCGATTTCTCGTCAGCGTCCTCGTCGTCCTCCATCTCCGCGCGGATCGAATCGAGTTCGTCCTCGACGTCGATCTCGACGCCGCCGTCGGCGGTCGAATCGACTTGCGTACCGTTCTCACGCTCGACATCGCGAGCGCGCTCGCGGTCGCGCTCGGCCTCGCCGATGCGATCTGCGATCTCCTCGCGCAGGTCGCGGGCTTCCTGCAGGATGTCGCGGGCGTCGCCGTTTTCTGGGAGCGTATCGCCCCGCGTCGCCTCCTGCAGATCGTCGAGGACCCGGTCGAGTCGATCGAGGCTCCGGCGGCTGGCGTCCGCAGCGCGTCGTCGGGTGCGCTCTACCTCCTCGCCCGCGGCCCGACCGGTGTCCGCAAGCCGAAGCGCCCCCTGTAGGAGTTCGAGTGCGCGGACGTTCGCCTCCAACACCGCGATAGCCGTGGGAATCGCCTGCTGATCAGCAAACCGGATCAACTCGCCGGGCGTCGGCGGTCGGGGCAGCCCGCCGGGACCGCGGGGCGGTCGCGGTTCGATCTCCCGGCGAAGTTCCTCCAAGGTGCGCTGGAGATCGTCGACGCGCTCCTCCAGGTCGTCCTCATCTGTCATAGACCCCTTTGGAGTGGCGAGCGGAAAAAGGGTCGACTCAGAACCCGCGATCGTACTGGACCGGCGGCTCGACGTCCTCGCCGAGTTCGGCAGCAGCGTGCAGCGCGAAGTAGGGGTCTCGGAGGTGCTCGCGACCGACGATCGCCAGATCCGCATCGCCCTCGCGGATCAGTTCGTCGGCCTGCTCGGCGTCGGTGATCCCGCCGACCGCGCCGACCGCGATGTCGGTTTCGCGCTCCTCGCGGACCTGCGCCGCCAGCGGAAGCTGGCTCGCAGAGCCCTCCTGGGGCAGTTGCTGGTCGGGGTGGAGCATACCACTGGAGACGTCGATCAGGTCCGCGCCCAGTTCGTAGAGCTCGTCCGCGAGGTCGACCGACTGCTCGATGGTCCACGACTCGCGCTCGGGCAGCCAGTCGGTGCCCGAGATCCGCACGAAGACGGGGTTGTCGTCGGGCCACACGTCTCTGACGGCCTCGGTGACCTGCCGGACCAGTCGGGTGCGGTTCTCGAAGTCTCCCCCATATTCGTCGGTGCGGTCGTTGGTCACGGGAGACAGGAACTCGTGGAGTAAGTATCCATGAGCGGCGTGGACCTCCGCGACCTCGAAGCCCGCCTCCAGTGCGCGTTTTGCGGCCGCGCGGTAGTCCTCGACGACGCCCTCGATGTCGGCCTGAGTCATCGCCTTCTGCGGTGGTGACTCGTTCTCGTAGGGCCAGGGGTCCTCGTTCGGGGCGAGCACCTCCCAGCCGCCCTCGTCGGGCTGGAGCGGCTCGCTGCCCTCCCACGGGCGGCTCTTGCTCGCCTTTCGGCCCGCGTGGGCGAGCTGGATCGCCGGAACGCTGCCCTGCTCGGCGATGAACTCCGCGATCGGGGCGAGGCGCTCTTTGTGCTCGTCGCTCCAGATTCCGAGGTCCTCGGGCGTGATCCGTCCCTCGGGCGAGACGGCGGTCGCCTCGGCCATGACGACGCCCGCCCCGCCCACTGCGCGCGAGCCCAGATGGACGCGGTGCCACTCGGTGGCCAGACCGTCGCGGTCCTCACAGGAGTACTGACACATCGGCGAGACCATGACGCGGTTCGGGAGTTCGGTCTCCCGAAGCGCGAGAGAGCTGAAGAGGTCGGCTGTCATCGGTCTCTCTAGGGGACGGACGGGAAAAGGCCGCTCGGCATCGGATGGGGTTGCCGGGGGTAGTGGCGATTGCCGGCATCGAGGGGTTCCAAAGGGGGCGGGAAGAACGGAGGGGCATGGCACTCACCACGGACGAAATCATGCAGCTCAGTCTCGATCTGGTCGAGTGGGACGAAGTCCCCGCCGACAGCACGATCTACGTCCCCGGCGAGAACATCGAGAGCGCGCTCGTGGGAATCGACCTCGAAAGCCCCGAGGTCCAACTCGCCGAGCGCGAGGGCTACGATCTCGTGCTCGCCCACCATCCGGCCGGCGAGCGCGCCCGTCTCGACTTTCCCGACGTGCTCAACCGCCAGATCGAGTTCATGACCGACCACGGCGTCCCCGAATCGCAGGCAGAAGATGCCGTCGCCGACCTCCGCGAGCGCGTCGAACTCGGTGCCCACAGCGCGAACTACCGGCACGACCCCAGCGTGGCCGAACTGCTCGACCAGCCCTATATGAACATTCATCTGGCCCCCGACGAGATCGGCCGTCGGCGTTTTATCGACGTCGCAGAGGGGATAGGTTCGGAGAGTTCCGTGGCGGAGTTCGTCGCCGCCCTCGAGGAGATCCCCGAACTCGCCGCGGCCGAAACCGACGTGGAGATACGGGTTGGAAACGGGGAACACGAACTGGGCGAGGTCGCCGTCCACCACGCCGCCGGAACCAACGGCGGCGCGGACGTCGCGCGCGCGTACTTCGAGAACGGGGTCGATACGCTACTCTATATCCACGTCGGCGCGGGCGACGCCCGCGAACTGCGCGAGGCCTACGAGGAGAAGAACCTCGTCGTCACGGGCCACATCGCCTCGGACGCGATCGGGCTGAACGCCTTGATCGACGCCCTCGAGGAGCGGGGCGTCGAGTGCACTCCCATCTCGGGCTGTTCGATCGGACGGGCTTAGGCCGACCAAAACCTATATGGGTTTAGGCCCACCTAAGTCGAGACATGGCAGTCACGGACGGACACGACATCGAACCAATCGACGAGCACGAAGAGCCTGCCGCGTTCGTCTCCGCTCTCCGAACCTCTCCGGATCGGATCGTCTTCACCGAGGACGGGAACTCGGAGGGATGGATCGCGACGGACTATACCGTCTCGCTTACCCAATAGACGCGTCGCTCCCGGCGTTTCCGGCGTGTCGTAAAAAACTCGGAACCGGTCTTACTTGTGGACCGCTTCCTCGACGACGAGGCTGTCGTCCTCGAGGTAGTGGTGGAAGTGGTGGGCGTCGTCCTCGATCTCCACGAGCGCCTCGCGGAGGATCTCCTCGCTGCCGTAGTCGCCCAGATCGCTCGCGAGCTGGACGTGCTCGCGCATGCGCTCGACCGTCTCGGCGTAGATCTCCAGATCGTTAGACAGGGAGGTACGCACGTCGTAGACGTCCTCGCCCTCGAATTCGACGGTCGCACGCTCCTCGAGGTTCGAGGGGCCGGCAACCGGGACGCCGCCGATGGCTTGGGCGCGCTCGGCGATGACGTCGGCGTGCTCCTCGGCGTGCTCGTAGGCTTCTTCGAGGAACAGGTGCAGGTCGCGGAACTCCGCGCCCTCGACGTTCCAGTGGTGTTTCTTGAGCTGGTGGTAGATGACGTAGAGGTTCGACAGGTCGGTGTTCAGCGCGTCGATGACCTGCTCTGCCTTCTCGGTGTCCAACCGGATCGGGTTCTCCTCTACCTCGTCGGCCTGCTGACGGACGGATTTCTGGGTGCTCATCTCACCTCCGTCTACGACGCCCTCCCCCTTAAAGATTGGTTTCCGAAAACTCGTTTTCGTCTCACCTAAAATTTTGTTTTCGGTTTGCCATCGAGTGACACTCCGTTCGGAAAGACGGTCGTGTGACCGGTCGGCCATCGAGGGTCGAACGGGTCGGTGCAGGCCGTTTGCACCCCCGCCCGGTATCGAGACATCGGTAGCCGATTCGCTACGCCTTTGGTCGTCTCGGTCGGACACGAAGTATGTCGGACCCGGACATCCTCGTCGCGGGCGAGACGCTGATCGACTTCCTCCCCGAACACCCCGGATCGCTTCGGGAGGTCGAGACCTTCACTCGTAGGCCCGGCGGCGCACCCGCGAACGTCGCCGTCGGCCTCGCGGTTCTCGACGAAACTCCCTGGTTCTGGACGCGTGTCGGGGACGACCCGTTCGGGGAGGCCCTCGTCGGGACGCTCGTCGAGTACGGTCTCCCCGACGACCTCGTCGAGCGCGACCCCGACGCGAAGACCACACTGGCGTTCGTTTCCCACGACGAAACCGCCGACCGCCAGTTCAGCTTCTATCGGGACGGGACGGCCGATACACGCATGAAGCCCGGATCACTCGACGACGACCTCGTCGAGGGCGTCTCGTGGGTCCACCTGGGCGGTGTGACCCTCGCGAGCGAGCCCTCGCGGACGGCGACCCTCGAACTGGCCGAGCGCGCGAGCGATGCGGGCTGTACCGTCTCCTTCGACCCGAACGCCCGGCCCGAACTCTGGCCCGACCGCGAGGAGTTCGAACGACTGATCGAGGAGATCCTTCCGCACGTCGACGTGTTGAAGGCGACCCCCGAGGACCTCGCGGAGGCGGGAATCGACGGCGACGGGACGGACCTCGCGCGTGCGGCCTGCGACCGGGGCCCGCACACGACGCTGTTGACCCTCGGTGGCGAGGGCGCGCTCGCGGTCGCGACCGATCGAGCGCCGTGGAGCGGCGAGGCGACCCACCCGGGCTATCGGGTCGATCCCGTCGATACGACCGGCGCAGGGGACGCCTTCACCGCGGGGGCGATCGCGGCGCTCTCGGGCGGCGGGGACCTCGGGGAGGCCATCGGGTTCGGGAACGCGGTCGCGGCGACGACGACGACCGCCGAGGGCGCGATGACGGCGTTGCCCGAGCGCGAGCGCGTCGAGCGCTTCCGGGCTGAACGCGAGTAGCCAACTCTTTTTCCCTCCAGTACGCAGCCAC
Source organism: Halalkalicoccus jeotgali B3 (assembly GCF_000196895.1). Taxonomy (NCBI): domain Archaea; kingdom Methanobacteriati; phylum Methanobacteriota; class Halobacteria; order Halobacteriales; family Halalkalicoccaceae; genus Halalkalicoccus; species Halalkalicoccus jeotgali. The sequence goes on along the minus strand of NC_014297.1, from coordinate 1,767,645 downwards.
TCCATGCATCCACGCGCGGCCGAGTTCCGCGAACGGGCGGCCGAGGAGCACGGACTCGAGATCGACGTCGAGGAGTTCCCCGAGGGCACGAAGACGGCTGCCGACGCCGCCGCGGCCGTCGGCTGTGAGGTCGCGCAGATCGCGAGTAGCCTGGTCTTTCTGGCCGACGACGACCCCATCGTGGTCGTCACCAGCGGCGCAAACCGCGTCGACGAGGACGCCCTCGCCAGGGCGCTCGGGGCCGACTCGGTCGGAATGGCCGGTACCGACCGGATCAGGGAGACGCTCGGCTGGTCTATCGGCGGCGTCCCGCCGATCTGTCACGACTCGCAACTCCCGGTACTGTTCGATCCCACCCTGAGCGGGTTCGAAACCGTCTGGGCCGCCGCCGGCACCCCCCAGGCCGTCTTCCCCGTCGATCCCGAGCGCCTGAAACGACTCGCCGACGCGACCGAACACGACGTGACTGTCTGAGGCCCGCGCCGCGAGTTATTAAATCTTCCACCACCAATAACAACTCTTTTAGGGCTGTCGGGCCCTTGATTCGATATGAACCGAACACGGCGCCGATTCCTGACGGGGGGAGCCGGCGCACTCGCCACCGCAACTGCCGGCTGTTTGGACTCGTTGGGCAGCGGCGCGCCGAGCGTGGGGGGCCAATCGGACGACAGCGCCGCAGCGACGGCCTCGTTTTTCACGCTCGCGGACTTCGCTCGGAACGTCGCTGGCGAGGCGCTTTCCGTCGAGAACGCGGTTCCGATGGGCCAGCACGGACACGGCTGGGAGCCTCGCTCCGACATCACCGTCGAGATCGTCGAGCGCGACGCGTTCGTCCACCTCGGGATCGAGGGGTTCCAGCGCTGGGCCGACGAGGTCGTCGGCGAGATCGAGCGTAACCACGAGGGCGTGGCGTCAATCGCCGCCGCCGAGGACGTCGAACTCTCCGAATACGGCGGCCACGACCATAACCACGACGGCGGCGGGGAAGGCAGTCACAGCGACGACCACGATAACGAAAGCGATCACGACCATGATCACGGCGATCACGAGCATGGCCACGACCACGGGGAGGGCGACTACGACCCCCACGTCTGGGTCGATCCGGTGCGCTCCCGGCAGGTCGTCGAGACGATCCGGGACGGGCTGATGGAGGCCGACTCCGAGAACGCCGAGACCTACGAGGAGAACGCCGGCTCCTACCTCACGGACCTCGAGGAGCTTCACGGACGCTTCGAGGAGGGGCTCGCGGGTCGGGACCACGACACCGTCGTCGTCGCGGGTCACGATTCGTATGGCTATCTCGGAGAGCGCTACGGATTCGAGATCCACACCCCACAGGGCGTCTCCCCCGAGACCGAGGCCACCCCGTCCCAGATCGCCGAGACGGTCGATCTGATCGAGCGCGAGGGGATCGAGGTCGTCCTCTACGACCACTTCGAGGGTGACAGCCTCGCTCGAACCATCGCCGAGGAGGCCGGAACCGTACGCGACGTGGCGGCGCTCTCGCCCGCCGAGAGCATTACCACCGAATGGGACGCGGAGGGGCTCGACTACGTCGGCCAGATGGGCGAGATCAACCTCCCGGCGCTCCGGGCGGCACTGGGGGCGGGGTCGTGAGCGAGTCGCCGATCGTCCGTCTCGAGGACGTGACCTTCGCCTACGACGGCCGGCCCGCCGTCGAGGACGTCTCGCTAACCGTCGAGGACGGCGAGTTCCTCGGGCTCGTCGGGCCCAACGGCTCGGGCAAGACCACCCTGTTGAAGCTGATGCTGGGGCTGGTCGCCCCCGACGCCGGGCGGGTCGAGCTGTTCGGCGAGCCGGTAGACGCGTTCGACGACGGCGAGCGCCTCGGCTACGTCTCCCAGCACTCGACGGGCGCGGAGCGGACGATGCCGATCACGGTCAGGGAGGTCGTTACGATGGGGCGGTACCCGCATACGCGCTTCGGACGGTTGGGACGTCACGACCGCGAGATGGTCCAGCAGGCCCTCGAACGGGTGGAGATCGCCGAACTATCGGACCGCCGGATCAACGAGCTCTCCGGTGGGCAGAAACAGCGCGCCTTCATCGCCCGGACGCTGGCGGGCGAGGCGGACCTGCTGGCACTCGACGAGCCCACGGTCGGGGTCGACGCCGACTCCCGGGACGCCTTCTACACTCTGCTCGACGAGTTGACCGATCGGGGGATCACGGTCGTCCTGATCGAACACGACATCGGGGTCGTCACCGACCACGCCGACCGGATCGCCTGCATCAACCGCGAACTGTACCACCACGGCGATCCGGCGGGGTTCGTCGAGAGCGACGCGCTCGCACGCGCGTACGGAACAAACAGTCGACTGATCGAACACGGCCACTGATGGTCTCGAAACGCCTTCGGCAGATCCTTCTGGTCGTCTTCGGGGTCGCCGTCCTCGGTCTGTTCGTCCCGATCGCGTTCGGGATCATGCCCCGTGTCTTCTTCGAGGCCTCCTGTTCGGCCGGCCGGTCGTTCGGGACCTCGATCGCCTGTTACGGGTTCGTCTGGAACGCCCTGACGACGGCGGTGTTTATCGGGATCGTCGGCCCCGTCATCGGCACCTACCTCGTCCATCGTGAGATGGCGCTGATCGGCGAGACCCTCGCCCACGCCGCCTTCGCGGGCGTCGCGGTCGGTACCTTGCTGTTTGCCGGGTCGGGGTGGGGCACCCCGCTCTTGCTCTCGGCGCTGGTCGCCGGGATCGTCGGCGCGCTCGCCGTGCAGTTTCTGGCCGACCGCACCGGCTCCTACGGCGACGTTCCGATCGCGATCATGCTCACAGGCAGTTTCGCGCTCGGCACACTCGTCATCAGTCTGGGCGGCGGCTTTGCGACCGTCGACATCAACAGCATCCTCTTCGGTTCGATCGCGACCGTCGGCGGCGGGAGCGTCCTGTTGATGGCGGTTTTAAGCATCGCCGTCGTCGGAACCGTCGCGCTGACCTACAAGCCGCTTTTGTACATCACGTTCGACGAGGAGGCCGCCCGCGTCGCCCGCTTCAACGTCTCGGCGTACAACACCCTGCTGATCGTCCTGACGGCGATGGTCGTCGTCGGCTCGATGCAGATCCTCGGAGTCATCCTCGTGGCGGCGATGCTGGTCGTGCCCGTCGCGGCGGCCGCACAGCTCACCAACGGGTTCCGGGACTCGCTGTTCGCGGCGGTCCTCGTCGGCGAGTGTGCGGCGGTCGCGGGCCTGTTGCTCTCGTGGCGCTACTCGCTTGCACCCGGCGCGACGATCGTCGTCGTCGCCATCGGGATCTACCTGCTCTCGATCGCCGCGCCGAACCGGGCCGGATCGGGCGCGCGCTGATCCGCACGCATAAGTGTTCGCCACGGGTACGGGTCGTATGGCGTGGTACGCACTCCGGGCGGTCGGCGAGTCAGTGAGTGCGGCCCGACGGCTGCTCGCGGGGGCGTCGCTCTCGGCGTGGCTCCGCTTTGCGGTCCTCGCGTCGTTTGTCGGAACGCTGATCACGCCGTTTCTCACCGACTTCAACCGCGGCGGGTCAGTGCTTGCGGCCCTCCCGGAGACGGCGACGGCCGGCCTGCTGGCGGCGGCGGTGGTCCTCGGGGCGGCGGCGCTCTGTGTCGGCTCGGTCTTCGAGTTCGTCTTTCTCGACGCGCTTCGCGGCGAACGGATACGGTTGGTTGCGGACAGCGCCCGGCGCTTTCGGGCCGGTCTACAGGTGTTCGCGCTGCGTGTCGTCCTCGTGGCGCTCGCGGGGGGCCTGTCAGTCGCGGTCCTCTCGTTCGAGCCTCCGGCGGCGCTCGCCGTCTGCGCGCTCGTGCTCGCGCTCGCGTGTCTCGCCATCGATCACCTGACGCGCGCGTTCGTCGTCCCGATCATGCTTCTGGAGGGGTGTTCGCTGGCGGCGGGGTGGCGGGCGTTCTCGCCGGCGCTCGGTGCCGAATGGCGCGAGTACGCGCTCTACTTGCTGATCGCGGCGGCCCTCTGGGCGGCGATTGCGCTCGGGGGCGGCCTGCTCGGCGCGCTGGTAGCGCTCGTCGTTCTCGTTCCCTTCGGAGCCCTCGGAACGGCCGTCGGCGGCGCGCTCGTCGCTCAGGGGTTGTCGCGTTCCGTCGTCGATCAGGCGATCATCGGCACCCTGTTGGGGCCGTACCTGCTCGTGGTCCTGTTGCTGATCCTGCTGGTTCACGTCCCGTTCGTGACCTACCTCCGGTACGTCGGACTGTTCGTGCTTGGCGATACGGAGGAACGCTACGATCCGATCCCGAGGGTTCGGGCGACGATCAGACGTGACTGACGGGAGCGGTATCGACCATCCGGTCTGTGAACGCAGTGGTGTCGAAAATCCCCGACGACCGAGTCCCGGGCAAGGACGGTCGTCGGCGTTGCCGGTCTGTCAGAGGCACCCGGCGACTGGGGGTTATTCGGGAAGCCTCTTTACATCACGGGGTGGGAATCTCCTCGGAAGGTGTGTGATAGTATATAAAAGTTTTTGTTATTTATATATTAGCCGGGTCGGCCGCCGGGAACGGACGGGCGTGTCGAGGGGTGACATCCGAGGGTATAATACCCCGCCGTTCGACGTGCGTGTATGGATCAGGAGCGAACGTCCCAAGAGATCACGTCGCTCGTGGGCCGCGAGGTCTACTCGAACAACGGCGTGTTCGTCGGCGAAGTCGACGACATCAAACTCGATCTCGGGACCGAGATCGTCACGGGTCTCGCGCTGCGCGACCCCAACGAAGAGCTGTTCGGAGCGGACGTCCGGGGCACCCGTGGCGTCCTCATCCCCTACCGATGGGTTCGGGCGGTCGGCGACGTGGTACTCGTAAACGACGTCGTCGAGCGCCTCGAAACCCCCGAAGAGGAGGGCGAAGAGGTCGTCGCGTAGCGTTACGAGCCGCCGTTTCCGCCCTCGCTCTCGACGCCCATCGCAGCGAAGAGTTTCTTTCGGACCGCCTCCTCGGTGAGATGGAGGAGCGTCTCGCGGTTGTCCTCGCTGGTCTCGATGCCGGTAAAGATACCCAGTGGAATCTCGACGCGGGCCTGTGTCGAGTGCCCCATCGTCTCGCCGATCTCCTCGAAGGCGTCCAGCAGCACGCGCCCGATGTTCAGGCGGATGTCCTTCGAGCGAGCCGCGAGGTAGATGGTGTTGTTCGCGATGCCGAAGACGGCGGTCGTGGTGATCCCCTCCAGATTGAGGAGGTGCTGGGCGGCCTGTTCGAGCGCCTCACGATCCCGGATGAATCCCGCGTTCGAGACGAGGTGACTGCCCTGAACCTCGCGGTTCGTGATGGCCTCTGCGAGCACGTCCAGTGTTTCGGGGCTCATCGAGGGCGATTCGACCTGCTCTAAGGTGTCGTGGTTCGCAAACGGGTAGAGGTACGCGGCGGCGGTGAGGTCGGCGGGCGTGGTGTCGCGCTTGAAATCGAGCGTCTCGGCGCGGATCCCATAGAGCAGGGCGGTCGCGACCGACTCCTCGAGACTCAGATCGAACTCCTGGACGTACTTGGTGAGGATCGTCGAGGTGGAGTTCATCTGCGGGCGAATGTCGATAAACGGCAGATCCTGTGGGAGGTCGCGCTCGATATCGATGTCGTGGTGGTCGATGAGGATGTCGACGGGCTGATCGAACTCCTCGTTGGTGTCGGTCAACATCGCGTGATCGACCAGCGCGATCGTATCGAACCCCACGAAGGCGTCGTCGTCCTCGCGCGAGACGGGCGTCATCTCGACGTCCAGAAGGTTGACGAACGCCCGGTTTTCCTGGTGGCCCATGTCCCCGAAGTAGAAGATCTCGGCCTCGACGTCGAGGTACTGGGCGATCGCCCGGAGCGCGACAGCGCTCGCGATCGCGTCGGGGTCGGGGTTGTCGTGGGTGACGATCGCGAGTTTCTGCTGGGTGGTGGTGATGATCTCCGAGAGGTGCTGTGCGCGGTGTTCGAGCTCGCCCGATTCGAGCAGCCTGAGGGCGGATTCGGCGATCACCGCAGCGGGGTTGATAACGCTGTTGGCCCCGAGATCGGCGAGTTCGTCGCCCGAGACGGGGTCGCTCGCGCGAGCGATGACGAAGAGGTCGTCGTCGAACGCACGAACGTTCGAGACGGCGGCCTTGTTGGCCCCGATGTCCGAGGAGAGGATCAACACGACGTCGCGCTCGGCGACGCTCTCTGCGACCTCTTCGTCGCGGATGTCCCCCAGTTGGGCGTTCATGTCCCGGTCGCGCAGGGTCTCGACGCGGTCGTCGTCCCGGTCGACGATCAGCACGTCCTTTCCCTGTTCGATCAGTTCGTCGGCGACCGCGTGTCCCACGCTCCCACAGCCCAGAATCGCATAGCGAGACATTGAGGAGATCGTAACGCCGGTACTCATCGCCAATTCCTTGCCACGGACCGTACTTAATCCCCCGCCTTTCGGTTCAGATAGGGCGATACGTCCGCGTCTGCGGTCGAACCGCCGGCTCAGGGGCACCGGGAGTCGCTCCACTCCCACGCGGTAAGTTGGTCGATTGGAACCCCGAGCAGACGTCCCGAAAAAGGAAAGTCTCTTTATGCACTCGGCGGAACTGATGAGCGAGGGCCGGTAGCTCAGTCCGGCAGAGCGTCTGGCTTTTAACCAGACGGTCGCGTGTTCGAATCGCGCCCGGCCCGTTTTCACGACGAGGGACACGACCGCTATAACTCGACCGTCGGCGGGCGGATCGCGGTCGTACTCCCGTGTGTGTTACTGTCACTCATTCAGTTTGACTGAAGTACGAGGAGGTCGTAGAGCGGGTCAATGGGGGGGTGGGAATGGAGGAACGGGGGCCGGAAGTAGAGCGGGTACACGAGCGGCCTCTCTCGAGGATGGGGCGCCGACGGTTCGTCAAGACGCTCGTGGCTGCGGGGTTCAGCGTCGCGAGCGCGAGTCGCCTGTCGGCGAGCCACTTCGAGGCGGTGGGGACCGACGAGGTGCCGATCGTCTACGCGTATGCGCGCGACGATCCCGGGGACCCGGCTTCGATCGCACCGCAGATCACGACCGTCGGCGCCGAATGGTACAACGACCTGCAGGCGGCACTGTCGAGCTACGAGACGTTCGACCCGACCGCCATCGAGGGCGTGATCGACGCCTCGATCGTCCCGGGCGACGGTGAGGAGCGGACGCGGGTGTCGGTAAACGTCACGGACGAAGGGATCGTCTCGACCGTTAGCGACCTGCTCGAAGGGACGCCGGTCGAGGGATCGGTGGTCGAGCCGACCGCGGACGGTTCTCGCGACGACCTCGAACCCACGCGCCGGTTCGACCCCGACGGGGGCTTTGCGGTCCCAGGCGGTGTCGCCTGTGGGGATACGGGCGGGCTCGCGACGCTCGCACCCGCCGTCTACGATCCCGAGACCGGGAGTCGGTACTTCGCGACGGCGGACCACCTCTACGCCGGCGTCGACGACCCCGAACTCACGCTTGTCACCGACGAGGGGCGGGTCCCGATCGGCGAGGCCACCCGCCACTACCGCCGCGAGGACCTCGCGCTGGTCGAGCCGACCGGCGACTTTACGCCCGCCCACGCACTCGACGGCGAGGAGCCTCGTCCGGTCGCCGGCCAGTTCACGCGCATGGGACTCGCGGCCCTCAAGGCCCGCGGCGCCGAGATCCACAAGATCAGCGCGATGACCGGCCACTCCACCGGCGAGATCCAGGCGATCGACGGGGTCACCTGCGTCTACGGCGATCCCTGCAAGCGCGGCCAGTTGAAGTGGGGCAGCGCATCGGATTTCACCGACGGCGACAGCGGCTCGGTTTCGTTCGCCCCCGACCCCGCGAACCCCGAACAGGTGCTCGTCTGCGGGCTGAACAACGCCCGGACGTGGTGGCCCGGCGAGGACTACGTCTGGGGGACCGCCGCCTACGTCTTTCAGGAGGAGTACGGCTACACCTTCTAATGGACCTTTTTCTTCGTCGGGTGTCCTCGCGCGCCTGTGGCGCGCTGTGGGCACCACTCCTCGAAAGATCTCCTCCAAAAACCGTCGCGACGTCGCCGCGAGGAAGCCGCTCACTCGCTTCGCTCGTCCGCGGTCAATAGTATAGCAGCGGGCTGGACTCAACATTCAGGTCCCGGATCGGCCCCGGAGACGCGCCATCCCACCCCTATAGACGAGCCAGTACGAGAGCGGAACCGAGAGGAGTGCCACCGCGATAGTGACCGGAAGTTAAGTCGACGGGTCGGGAGGAACCAACAGTGTCCCGACCGCGAACCCGACGCCGACCGACACGACGGTCGTCACGAGAAAACGGGTCCAACGGCTCTGATCCATAGATTACGTACGAAATTAAAAATAAACGTTGGGGACGAACCGGACGAGCGGCGACCCTACTCCTGTGTCGGGCTGTAGTTGGGTGCCTCGTCGGTGATCACGACATCGTGAGCGTGGCCTTCGGCCTGGCCGGCAGAGGAGACGCGCACGAACTCCGCGCGCTCCTTGAACCCCGGGATCGTCCCCGCGCCGACGTAGCCCATCCCGCTTTTCATCCCGCCCGTCAGTTGGTGGAGTTCGCTTTCGAGGCTGCCCTTATATGGTGTCGCGGCCTCGACGCCCTCGGGGACGTACTCGTCTTCCTCGTCGGGTTCGTCCTTCAGGTAGCGGTCGCCCCCGCCCGAGCGCATCGCGCCGACCGAGCCCATTCCTCTGTACTGTTTGTAGCGCTTGCCGTTCATGGTGATGACGCGCCCGGGTGCCTCATCGGTGCCCGCGAAATAGGACCCGAGCATGACGGCGTCGGCGCCGGCGGCGATCGCCTTGATCGCGTCGCCCGAGTAACGAATGCCGCCGTCGGCGATCACGGGGACGTCGTACTCGCTCGCGACGTCTGCGACCTGTGCGACGGCGGTGATCTGGGGCATGCCCGAGCCCGAAACCACGCGGGTGGTACAGATCGAGCCGGGACCGATCCCGACCTTGAGGCCGTCGGCGAACTCGACGATCTCGGCGGCGGCCTCGCGGGTCCCGACGTTGCCGACGACGACGTCGGCCTCGACGTTCTCGGTGATCGCCCGCGCGCTGTCGATGACGTTCATGTTGTGGGCGTGCGCACAGTCGATGAAGAGCACGTCCGCGCCGGCCTCGTCGGCGGCGACCGCGCGCTCATCGTCGAACGGGCCCACGGCGACCCCGACTCGCAGTCGGTCCTCGGCGTCGTGGATCGCGTTTCCGTACTCCCGGCGTTGGAGGATCCCCTGCATCGTGACCAGTCCCTGGAGTCGGTTCTCGGTGTCGACGATGGGGACGCGCTCGATCTTGTGGTCGTACATCAGTTCGAGGGCTTCCCGCGCCGAGACGTCCTCGGGGGCGGTGATGACCTCGTCGGTCATCGCCTCCCGGACCGCGTCGCGCTCGCCGACCTCCAGATACGGCCGGATGTCGGTGCCCGAGATGATGCCGAGGACTTCCTGCTCCTCGTCGATGACGGGGGCGCCGCTGACTCCCTCGCGTTCCATCATCGCGTCGACGTCTCGGACTGTCTGCTCGGGGCTCGCGGTCACGACGTCCCGAATGATCAGTTCGTCGGCACGCTTGACGCGCTCGATCGAGTCGACCATTTCGGGGACGTCCATATTCCGGTGGAGCACGCCCAGCCCGCCCTGGCGGGCCATCTCGGTGGCCAGTTCGCTCTCGGTGACGGTGTCCATCGCCGCCGAGAGGACGGGAACGTTGAGCGAGACGTTCGTCGACACGCGTGTAGAAAGGTCGGCGTCGTCGGGTTCGACGCGGCTCTCCTTGGGTCGAAGCAACACGTCGTCGAACGTCAGCGCTTCCGGTACGTCGAGTTTGTCGAGGAAAGCGGTACTCGCCATATAAATCGTCTGCCACGCCCGCCCAAAAGGGTTGCGAGACAGGAAAAGCGAATGACGGTCGGATCCGGGGAATCCGTCGCTCCACCGGCACAGAATTGTGGACGTTCGACCGGGAATGTACGCCGATGATCGGACGTGCGTACTGCTGGATGACGACATCACCCACACAACGCTTATGAATATTCATCAACGTTATACGATGTATGGACGCTATCAGCGCGACCGGATGGAATGTGAGTCGACAGCGAACCGACTTCGGCGCCACATTCACCGGCTTCGCGACTTTGATGGGGTTCAAACGGGTTCTCGCGCCAGCGGTCGGCAGCGACCGGGAACCACGAGAGTCGTTACGCTATCGTCATGAGTAGCTCCCGACACCCCGTCGCGCTCAGACTCGAACGGGCGCTCGGTCTCCGGGAGGCGGTTTCGGGCCCCGCGAAGCTGCTTGCGATCGTGATGTTCCTCCCGCTGATCGACGGGATCTTCCCGGCGCTGATACTGGCCGGCGGGATCGACTCAGTCGCGGGGATCCTGCAGGTCGGCCTGCTGGTCTTCGGTGGCAGTGCGGTGCTTGCGGTGATCCTCGCGGAGATGGACGACGCCCCGAAAGAACAGATGAAGGTCGTCCTCCTCGTCGCGGCCGGGCTGATACCGCTCGCCGCACTGGAGGCCACGCTTGCGCCGACCATCGCGAGCGTGATCGATCTCGCGATCTTCGAGCGCTTTGCCGCACTGGTCATCGTCGCCATCGCCGCCAAGACCGCAAGCGCCCGGATCGGCGAGTATCTCCCCTCGCCGGCCGTGATCGTCGGCCTCGGGTTCGTCGCGAGTGTCGATCCCTCTGGCTTCGAGGTCGTCGTTTTGCCCGATCCTGCGCTGGTCGGCCGGGCGGTCGCGGCCGCCGGCGTCGGCGTCGCCTTCGCGCTCGTCGTTGCGCTCGCTAGCCCGTGGCTGCGCCAGAACCTCGATATCGACTCGTTTCGCTTCGGGAGCGCGGTCGCACTCGGCGTCCTCCCGCTTGCGCTGTTGGGGGTCGTCTTCGAGCAGGCGCCCCTCGCAGTGTTGATCGTCGCCGGCGTGCTCGCGTTCGACCCCGCCGACGGGATCGGCGGACCAGCACCCGACGGCGCCGCCGCGGACGGCGGAACCGACGAGGAGCGAAACGGGTCCGACCGCGGGCAGGCACCCGAACGCGAGCGCGAACCCTGGCTGTAGCGCGGTGCTTTTGTGGCCGCCCCGTCTGAAAGGACCCATGAGCCAGAACCGCGTCGTCGAGGGTCGCATGGTCAACGCCGTGCGACTCGCCGAACTCATCGAGGGCGAGCGACCGATGGAGGCCACGGAGATCGAGGACGCCGAGCGCACGTGTCCCGACTGTGGCGGGGACGTCCTGCAGGTGGGCTACATGCCGAGCGTCAGCGAGTTCGTCACCGGCTACAAGTGCCAGAACTGCGAGTGGCACGAGACCGACCGGGAGTAATCGAAACCCCTTTAGGTGATTTGGGCGTACGTCGGGGCGCGGGGTCGTGGCCAAGCCCGGAATGGCGACTGACTCCAGAGGTATACGCCGTGGTACGCTACGGCGTACGCGTTCGGTGACGAGACTCCAGACTGATATACGGAGCGGCCGACTGATCATCGCGCCGCGTTGACGACCCTCTGGAGTACCGAGACGCGACCGGAGATATCAGTCGATCGGGGGTTCAAATCCCTCCGACCCCACTCTGAAATTAATTCTTTCCCATTATTCACTAGAGATAAATCTGAGAAGAAATATCTGTTCGCGACGCATCTCTACCGGTGGTTGACCCACGTCAACTCACTAGTGCAGTGTAATGAGGGTAGACCAGCGTGAGTATCGAGTCGACACCGATCGGCGAGGTTACACCGGCTGATCTCTACTGGAAACGGAACGACTAGAAAGTCGCTGCCAACGCCGGTGTCCCACGTGCTGGCGTGTCAATCAGGCTCAATGGTGGTAGCGACCATGCTGTCGTCGACGGGTTGGTAGGCCCGCTCACAAATTTCAACTGGCCAATATTTATGGATGCTTACACCGGATACCACTGCAGTCCCATGCGAGACAGCCCGCTACTCCGTTCGGCCCTCACCGTCCTCAAGGTGCTGTTCGCACTCGTCGTCTTCGGGGTCGCTCTCGTCGCGCTCTACCGGGAGTTCAGGTTGGTCTCCCCCGAGGGGTTCCTTCACGGCGTCGAGGCCTACAGTCCGGTCGTCCTCGTCGGGGCCGTCGGATTGACCGCCGCAACGTACGCGACCCTAATCGGGTTCGACGTCCTCGGGTTTCGGTATATCGAGCGGCCCCACGCGATTCGTCGGGTCGCGCTTCCCTCGTTCGTCAGTCTGGCGGTGAGCAACAACGTCGGCATCTCGTTCGTCGTCGGCGGATCGATCCGGTACCGGATTTACGCCACGTTCGGCGTCTCCGCGGGCGACGCCGCGAGGATCGTCGCCTTCTCCTTCGTCGCGAACTGGCTGGGGTTCTTCGCGCTGTTCGGCCCCCTGGTACTCGTCGATCCGACCGTGATCGAACCGGCGGGCGTCGGCGACGGTCGCGTTCTAGGAGTCGCGTTGCTCGCCTTGGTCGCCGGGTACGTGTTCATCAGCGGGCGATGGGACGCGATCGGTCGCGGACGAATTCGAATGGTCGTCCCGTCGCGGCGGTTCGCGATCGGACAGTTGCTGCTCGGAGCGTGCAACTGGCTGTTTACGAGCGCCATCCTGCTCGTCTTCCTCTCGCCATCACTCTCCGAGGTCACGACCGTCCTAGCCGCCATCCTCGGTGCCCAGTTCGTCGGCGCGGTCGCTCCCGTTCCCGGCGGTCTGGGCGCGCTAGAGGCGACGTTTCTCGCGCTCCGGCCGGACTCGATCCCGCTCCCGACGGCGGTGCTGGCGCTGTTGGTGTACCGCCTGTTCTACTACCTGCTCCCGCTCGCCGTCGCCGTCGTGATCGTCGGCGTACGGCTCGGCATCGACCGACGTTCGAACGAGATCGGCGACCTCAACGCGTTCGGGACGTGGGCGGCGCAAACGGTCCCGGATCTCCTGGCCGGCGTGACGACCGTTGCCGGGGCGATACTGGTTCTCGTGGGTGTGTTACCCGATGGGGTGACGCGACTCGCGCCGCTGGATCGGCTGCTTCCCCTGTCGGTCGTCGAGGCGTCGCATCTCGTCTCGATCCTCCTCGGTGTCGGATTGCTCGTTCTCGCTCGCGGGCTGCAGCTTCGACTTCGGAGGGCACACACCTGGACGGTAGTGCTGCTCACGGCGGGGGCGGCCCTCTCGATGCTTCGACGCGGCGATTACGCGGTTGCGATCGTCTTCACGGGGGTGTTGCTGTCGGTCGTTCCCGCACGTGCTCACTTCTCCGATCGGTTGCGACCGGACGATACGTGGATTACCCCCGAGTGGCTCGCCACCGTGGCGATCGTCGCGGCGGCCGCGCTCTGGCTCGGAATCGTCGTCTATCAATCGCCATCCGTAGCCGATCAGTTGGGCGCTCTCCCTCCGCGTGCGGTTCGACGTCTCGGTGCAGTCGTGTTGGCCGTCCTCGCCATCGCCTGTGTCGTCCTCTGGAGGATCGCTCTCCGTGGGGGGCGGTCGGCAGACCGAACTCGCCGACCGCGGTAGCGACGCAGGCTCGCCCGCGAGGGGGACGTCCGCGGACTTTCGTACGGGGGACCTCGTCGCTCGGAAATCGAGGCGTAACAATCGGACGGCCGCCCGTGTGTCGGGTATGCTCCGCGCACTCGAACGGCAGTTGGTCGAGAACCCCGTGACGAACGCGCTGTTGTTCAACGACCTGACTGGGTCCGTCGGCCAGTTCTTCGAGGCGGCCCGCTATCGACGGGAGTACGCCCGCTACAGGAATGACTACGACATCGACCGGACCTTCGAGTTCAACGGGCCGGGGATCCTCCTGTACGGCGACGGCGGAATCGAACTGGGGGCGAACTCCTACATCGGGCGCCACTCGCGGCTTCAGGCCGAGGGCGGGACGGTCCGGATCGGCGAGAACACGGCCGTGAGTCACTTCGTGTTCTGTTATACGCGAAACCGGATCGCCGATCAGGACATGAGCACCGCGCCCAACACCAACGACGGCCTCGCGGTTAGCGAGGGCGATACCGCGATCGGGGATCACTGCTGGATCGGAGCGTTCGCGTTTCTGACCGAGGGCGTCTCGGTCGGGCAAAACACCGTCGTCGGTGCGAACGCGGTGGTTACTGACGATCTCCCACCTCACGCCATCGCGGCCGGTGTGCCCGCACGCGTCCGCCGGTTTAAGTCCCACCTCTCCGAGGAGGAGACCCGAGCGCTCGCGGCCGAGCACGAGGTCGTCCTCGCGGACGATCTCGCTGACGCGTATCGGTGATGTCGCACGCCCCACGAAGTGACTCGAATCACCCGGACGGTTCCGTCACGACGACGGGGGTACGTCCCGTTACCCCCACTCGCGAAGCGAACCGGGGCAGAGACCGCCACAACGGAGTGATGCGGGCGGATGCGGTGTAGGCCGGCCGACCCGGGACGACGACGGATAGGCCGACCCTACCGATCGTACGGTCACCCTAAACCGGTCGTACGGTCCCCTTACCGGGTTCGGCCCCCCGGGTCGGGAACAATCCCGCCATTACAATGGGACGAACGGTCGTACCAGGTTTGTCGTCCAGCAGACGCGTGATCGAGTGGTCAAGCGCTATCACGGTCGCTTCTACAGGGAGACATTAACGATGAACAAGGTACTCGTACTCGACAGCCACGGACACTCGGCCCTCAGCATCGTTCGATCGCTCGGACGACACGACGTCAGCGTCACCGCCGGGGCGGACAGCACGTTCGCTCTCGGGCCGCAATCGAAATACGCCGCCGATAGCTACGTCTATCCGGACCCCGACGTCGATTGTTACGCCTTTCTGGATCACCTGACGGACCATCTGACCGACGAGGACTACGCCGCCGTCGTCCCGGCGACGGACAAGACGACGGCGCTTCTCGCACGGCACAAGGTCGACCTCGAACGGACCGGGACGAAAGTCGCCACCGAGGACTGGGAGACCTTCTCGCTCGCGTACGACAAATCGAGGACGTTCGATATCGTCGAGGGACTCGACGTTCCGGCACCCACGACGGTCGCACCGACGTCGCCGGCCGACCTCGACCGGATACGGGGGGATCTCTCGTATCCGGTCGTAGTGAAATCCCGCAGCAAGAGCATCTGGACCGAGGACGGCACCCACGAACTGAGCCGCGTCGACGACTCCCATTACGCCGACTCGCCCGACGAACTCGACAGCGTCTACCGGACGATATCCGAGTCGAGCGCGGCCTTCGAGGCACACCCGCCGTTGATTCAGGAGTACGTTCCGGGCGAGACCCAGACCACGGTCGTGCTGGCGGATCGGGGCGAGGTTCTGGTCCACTTCCAGGAGCGGCGACTGCGGACCGACCCCCCGAGCGGCGGGAACTCGACGCTTCTGTCGGGCGTTCGAAACCGGCGGATGTTCGAGCACGCTCGTGAGTTGATCGAGGCCCTCGAGTGGACCGGGCCGGCACAGGTCGAGTTCATGCGCACGCCCGGGGGCCAGTACCGGCTCATCGAGATGAACGGTCGCTACTGGGGCTCGCTCCCGCTTGCGATCAACAGCGGCGTCGACTTCCCGTGGTATCATTACCAACTCCTGCGGGGCGAGCGACCGGACCCGCCGCCGACGTACCGAACCGACGTACTACAGCGACGACTGTTGTACGGCGACATCAACTGGTTGGGTCATCACCTCGCGGAAGGGAACGTCGGGGCGGTCGGACCGTTCCTACGGGCATTCGTCGGGCCGAAACACACCTTCGTCTCGGTCGACGACCCCCGTCCGACCGCCGTCGCCCTCGGCGAGGCTGCCCTCGTGGGCACTCGTCGATGCGGTGCGGCGACGGGTTCGAAACTCCGCGAGCGCCGGCGGAACGTGATCCGGGACGACGTCCCGGTCGTCGACTGAACCGCCGGCGCTCGACCTGTTCGTCCGAATACATCAATAAATTTATGTGTCTGTAAAATATCATCTATGTTATGGATAGGAGACGGTTCATCGAGCGGACGGCCGCGACGGCGGGACTCGGCGTCGCGCTCGCGGGCTGTACGGCCGACGAGGACCCCGAAGAGGCACGGACGGCCGTCGACGACACTGACCCGGAAGGGACGAAAATGGAGACCGAACCCGAAGCCGAGGGGCCGGAACCCGAGGGCGGGGACGGCGAACCCTATTACCACTACGACCTCGAGATCCACAACGAGCAGGAGGCGGGCTACCCCGTCTGGATCGACCGGGACGGACGCATCTACGGGCGCGACAGTCCCCGCGTGGTGGTCAGCGACGACTGGTGGGAGACCACCGAGACGCTCTACTCCTTCGAGGAGGAGGGGACCAAAGAGGAGTACGTCCAGATGGTCATCGTCCCCGACAGCGGCCGGATCATCGCCGCGACCGGGGGACGAGGTGAGACCGGCGGGAAGGTCCACCTCATCGACGAGGACCTCAAGGGTTCGGAGCTGCTCTACCAGTTCGATTACGGGCGCGTTTCGAGCGAGTTCGGTCACGCCGTCCACGGGGACATCGTCGTCATCGGGACCTACCACCTGTCGGATTTCGGGGCGGGACGCCACGCCAACGAAGTGATCCTCTCGACCGACGGCGGCCGGTCCTTCGAGAAGGTCCTCGAACGCGAACTCCACACCACTGACGCGGCGAACCACCACATCCACGACGTCGAGTACGACCCGTACGCCGAGCGGATCTGGGTCGCGATCGGCGATCACGGTAACTCCCAACTGTACTGGTCGGACGATCACGGCGAGTCCTGGAGTGAGATCGACGACCGGGGTGCGATTACGATGGTCACGCAGGTCGCCGCGTTCAAAGACTGTGTCGTCCTGGGTACTGACGGCGTGCCCGAAGGGATCATGCGCTGGGAGCGCGATGGCCCGCACGACGAACCGAGCGGCGCCGACGCCTTCGAGCGCGCCCACGTCGAGATCCGGACCGACCCCGACGACGACGTCATGGAACTGTACGCCCGGCGGCGCTGGCACATCCGCGAGGACCTCGAAACGGGCCGCGAGCTCTGTCTCATGCCGTTCGGATACTCGACGATGCTCGACAGCGCCGCGGACTCGGTCGTACTCGCGAGCGTCGACGGCGACGAGTGGTACGAACTCCACCGGACCGAGACCCGCGACATTCTGCTCTCGAACGTCATGGGCCCGCTGTCGATGGACGGCGACCGGCGGACGCTCGTCTCCGATAGCTTCCTCGAGGGCGGCTACCAGATCGACGCGACCGTCCCGGAGTTCTGGGAGTGACTGCGACCGGGTCGGTCTAGTCCGACTCAGCCGTCGGACGACTTCTTCAGCCTGATCTCGAAGGCCGCACCCTCCTCCCTGTCGGTGTCGACCCCGATGTCGCCGTTGTAGCTCTTGATCACGTTGTCGGCGAAAAAGAGGCTGATCCCGCTGCCGTGGTGGAGCTGGTCCTGTTCCTCCCGTCCGAAGATCAGGTCCACCTCCCCCTCCGCGATACCCGGACCGTTGTCGACGATGCGCACGATTACGTCGTCCTCATGGTCCTCGATCTCGATTTCGGCCACCGGAGTCGGCGCGTCGTTGTGGACCACGGCGTTCTCGAGGACGACGGTAAAGACGGTCGTGAGGAGGTGATCGGCGACGACCCGGATCGGGGGGAACTCCTCGAAGCGGAACTGCGCGTCCTCGAAGGAGTCGATGGTCTCGACCATCGCCTCGTGGAGCACGTAGTCGAGCCGGACGAGGTGGTTCTCGGCCTCGTAGCTGTCCTCGAGGAGTTCGCCGAGGCTGTGGGCGCGCTCGCTTTTCGCGATGAGGCGGGTCAGCGCCTCGTCGACCCGTTCGAGGTAGGCACCGATCTCGTCGTCGCCGATCCGCGAATGGGCGTTCTGGAGGTTCCCGTAGGCGATGTTCAGTTCGTTTCGCAGGTCGTGTCGCAGGAGGCGGTTGAGAACCTCGGCGGTGTTCTCGTAGCGTCGCTGTTTGGTCGTGTCGATGAAGATCGCCAGGTACCCGCGGGTCTCCCCGTCGAGGACGATCGGCGCGACCGACCCGCGTCCGAAGACCCCCTCGTCCGTCTTCGTCCGGAGTTCGAAGTCCCCGCTCCAGGCCTTGCCCTCGAGGACGGTCTCGACGATCTCGGCATAGGTGTCCTCGTCGCCCGCGACGATCGTCGCGGACCGTCCGACGAACTCCTCGTACTCGTAGCCCGTAAACGAGAGCCCCGCCTCGTTGACGTCCCTGATGAGCATGTTCGTGTCGGTGATCAGCGCCGGAGCGTCGATGCTTCGGAACGCCTCCTCGTACATCCGCAAGTCGAGGTCGCCCAGACTCACCGCCTCCCGGAGCGCAATGTGAAGATCTCGTCGTAGTATTCGGTGACGACCGCGACCGCCTCGTCGAGTCTCGACTCGTCGTGAATGCGAACCCCCTCGACGAACCGCCGCCCCAGTCGCTCGATGGCGCTCTCGGATGGGTTCTCGACCAGCGCCCGCAACTTGAGTTCGTGAGCCCCGAGCGCGGCCCGCTCCCACTCCGGATCCGACTGGCCGTGTAACTGCCAAAAGCGGGTCTGGCGTCGCGCGTATCGCTCGTCGATGCCGGCCTCCCGACACGCCCGCAGGAGGGACGCCTCGACCCACTTCCAGCGACCATCGTCTTCGAGGTCCGGCCCGTACGCGCCCGGGTCGCTCACGAGCGTGTCGAGGACGTCGTCGCCCGCGACCGCCCGCAGTACGGGCCAGTTCTCGATCTCGTCCTGAACGAACAGCCCGTGCATGAACGCCTCGCCGGCCGCCCGCGCCCGCGAGCGATCGAGCCACGGGAACTCCACCTCGTAGGTCCTCGCCATTTCGTCGAGCGCCGCCGCGCCCGCCTCCCTCGCGCGTTTTGCGTCCCCCGACAGGAGGTGTCTCTCGCGCTCGTCCTGTCTGTAATACGCGCCGAGCAACGCGGTGGCGGCGAGGTGCGCGTCGTCAGACCCATCAGTTGCTTGAACAGTTCCCATGGACACGGCGTTTGAATCTACTAAACAATACGATGTGAAAAGTGTATCGACCAATATGTGTGCTGCATGTATCGTTTCGTTAAGATGACCGTCCTCCTTCGATGGGGATCGTCCTCCCGCGCCACTCGCCGTCCTCGACGTTCGGCGTGCCGTCGGGATGGCCGAAGGCCCGCCATAGTTCCGAGAGGGCGGGTTCGAGGTCCCGGACGACCGTGGCGTGCTCACGGTCGGCGATCGACGCCGTCGCGACCCGGGTCGAGTAGCGGTCGAACCCGAACGGACCGGTCGGCCCGTGGGCGTCGTCGTGATCCAGCCGCGCGTCGGCGGCGTCGAGCACCGAGATCCAGACCGAGGCCGTCGCCGAAAATCCCATCGACGAGAGGGCCGCGAGCGCCTCGCGGACGGCGGCGACGACCGCGGCGTCCAGTCCGGCCGTCTCGCCCGCGGTCCGCACCAGCAGTTCGTCCCCGGACAAGCGAAACAGCCGCGTCGTCGCCGACTCGTAGAGGCCGTCGTGTCGGATCAGCCCGTACCCCGCGTACTCGTCGTCGTCCCGGTCGTAGGCGATCTTCAGGGTCTCGCGGGCGTCGACGGCCGGCGTGTCGGTCGCCGCGAGGACGCTCGGGTCGGGGATCTCCGAGGAAGCCCACCGGCGCTCGAACGAGAAGATCCCGTTCGGGACGACGTGGAGGGCCACGGCCGGACCGGGGGCGAGTTCGGTCGCCGCGCCGTCCCGCGCCCGAATTCCGTCGAGGCGCTCGTCGCGCAGTTCCTCGAGGGTCGCGAGGTGGTCGGTGTCGAACCCGAGGTTGATGTCGAGGTGGTGTTTGGCCAGCCCTGGAGCGGTGTTGTAGAGTTCGCCGATGAGGTCCTGGCGGTGATAGAGCCGGAGGCGCCAGCCGTACTCCTTCCAGATCTCGTCTTCCATGTCGAACTCCTGGAGGCCGGTGACGTCCCGGTTGGTGACGAAGACGAACAGGCCGTACTCTTCGCCGCGCTCGCGCTCGATGCGTTTTACTTTCCGGGCCGAGGCGCGAAGCGCCTCCCGCCAGTCCGCGGCGACGCTCGCACAGGCGATGCCGGGGCGCGAACGCATCCAGATCCGCGCGCTCCACTCGCCGGTGTCGGCACGGAACTCCTTGGTCCGGTAGCCCCGCGAGCGGATGAAAGCCGCCGCGACGTTCTCGAAGGTCCCCTCGTCGGCCGCCTCGATCGCGTACTCGAGTTCCTTCATACGGTTCGTAGGCGGGTCCGACAGTTAACGTAGCGGGACTGGACGTCGCTGGCTCGGCAGGTACGAAAAAACGGATCGAACGGAGCCGTCAGTTCTCGCCGTCGGAATCGACGGCGAGAACGATGTCGAACGCCTCGTCTGCGGGAGCCTCCTCGGGCATGACGTAGCCCGTCGCGAACGCGGAGGCGACGGTCCCGCCCATCGCCTCGACGTCTGCACCCAGCACGGCCTCCTCGCGCTCGCCGGCGGGGTAGATACACAGGCGGTACTCCCCGGCGGGCACCTCCGCGTAGGCCGCATCGCCGAACTCGACGCCCTCGAAGAGGGCGTCACCGGTCTCGGCCACCACGACGTCGACCGCGGGGGCGTCCGGCGAGGCGTGGACCGCGCGCACGCGGGCCGTGTCCTCGCCCGGATCGCTGTTGTCGTCCTCCAGTACCGCGAGTTCGAGGGACTGGTTCTCGTCTGCGACCTCGCCGACAGCCGCGACCGTCAGGTCGGCCGCTGGAACGTCCAGATCCTCGTCCAGCACCGCCGCGTCGGCGCCCTCGCCGGCGAGTGCGACCTTCACGTTGTAGGTGCCGGCGGGGAGTTCGAGGTAGTCGCTAACGGCCTTGAAGGGAACGTCCTCCAGTACCGCCTCGTCGTCGACGAAGACGTCGACGTTCGGGGCGTCCGGCGAGAGGTGGGCCACCCGGACGTTGGCGGTCTCCCCGCCGTCGTCCATCGAGTCGCCGCCCTCCGCCTGATCGTCGCTGTGGTTGTCCGCGCTCGCAAATCCTCCGGCGAGGCCGACGACCGCGACGCCGCCCCCGAGCTGTACGAACCGCCGCCGTGAGATACCCGATCGTTGTGGCATGATGTAACTCCGATTACTGGTAAGAGCGCAGGGATAATGAACGATCTACCCGACTAGTCGGGTAACTCCCGATCGAAGAACTCCCCCAGCAGCTTCCGGTGGGCCGCCCGGAGGTGTTGATGGAACGTCGAGCGGCTGATGCCCATCGAAGCGGCGATCTCCTGGCCCGAGATCCGTCGATCGGGATCGAAGTAGCCGCTGACGTAGGTCTTCCTGAGCGCGAGGCGTTGTCTGTCGGTGAGTTCGCCCTCCACGGAGAGGCGGTACTCGTCGTCGGTCTGGGGCGGGCGGTTGTACTCCCGGGAGGCGACGAGCGTCGCGTTCGGACACGACTCGGTGATCAGTTCGACGACCGAGCGCGGGTTCACGCCCCCGGGGACGACGAGTCCGAGACGGCCCGACCCCCGGTCGGCGTGCATCGACCGGATGCGCACGCCCCTGTTTGCCAGTTTCGTCACCAGCGAGATGCCCGACAGCCGGAACTCGACGAGGCCGGTGGTGTCGTTTGCGGTCAATACGGTCGTCTCCGTGACCGACTCGTAGTCGGCAGCCAGGTCGAGGATCGCGGTCGGATCGAGCCCCTCGACGGTGAAAAACAGCAGCGAGTCGCCGTCGGTGGCCGATCCCTCGTACTCGAAGCGACAGCCCGTCCGGGCCGACAGCGAGACGAAAAACAGGTCCTCGCTCCCCAAGTCGAACGTCAGTTGGGCGGCGCTGTCGGCGGTCAGGATCCGCCGGCTCTCGAGGGTGTTACAGGCGTTGGCGATGGCCCGTCCGATCGACTCCAAGACCACCCGCTCGTGGTCGTCGAACGCGTCGGGGCGGGCGGCGTAGACGACCAATACCCCGTAGACCGTCTCGCCCGAAATCAGCGGCAGCGCGGCCATCGCCCGCGTCTCCTGCTCTCTGACGGTTTCGTGCCACGCCGGGACGTCCTCGCCGGCGACGAACCGAGCGTCCCCGCTCACAAGCGCGCACGCGGCGGGATCCTCCCGGCGGTCGGTCGGGAGCGCGCTCGCGGCAGGGTCGAGCGCCCCTGCCCACGTCTCGGGGACGATCTCCTCGGTGGTCGGGTCGCGCTCCCCGATCCAGGCGGCGTCGTAGACTCCCTCCGCGACCAGCCTGTCACAGACGGCCCGCTCGATCCCCTCCCGGGTGGTCGCGCCGACGAGGGTTCGGGTGATGTCTTCCAGCAGGCCCTCGATGCGATCGAGCACGTCCTGGAGTTTGCGCCGCTCGCGTTCGACCTCCCGGACCCGGCGTTTGACCTCGCGCTCGGCGCGCTTTCGCGCCGTCACGTCGGTCTGAAAGCCGACGAAGTGGGTCACGTCGCCGTCCTCGTGGATGGGGGCGATGTCGACCTTGTTCCAGAACTCGGTGCCGTCCTTGCGGTAGTTGCGCAGTTCGACGGAGGTCGGTTCCTCGGCCTCGATCGCCTCGCGCATTGTCGCGACGGGTTCGGCCGCGGTCCGCTCTCCCTGCAGGAATCGACAGTTGGTGCCGAGGGTCTCCTCGGGTGGATAGCCCGTGAGCCGCTCGAAGGCGTCGTTGATGTAGATCAGCGGGTCGTCCTCCCGCGTGGCGTCCGCGATCGTAATCCCGATCGGCGCCTCGTCGATGGCCCGCTCGATCAGCCCGTCGTCGCTCATGGTTCGATGTGGGACAACCGGACGAATAGGCTGTCGGTCGTTTCCCCGCCGCCTTCGAACGCCGCCAATTGGTCCGGTATACGGACAGGTCAGTCGACGTCTCGAACCGGAGTCCGTCCGTACCGACGGGAGTCTGCGTGATACCGAGCGAACGCGGCGTCCGACGAACGAACATCGAACTATTTATCATGTTATAATTACGATGGAAGCGTGCGCTGGTTTCGACCGGCGCGAACTACGAAGGTGGATGGGGACGAGACCGCTCGTCCCTTCTTCTGTACCGGTTCAGACGCGCCAGCGGAGCACGACACCGCGATCGAGCCGCTCGACCGATTCGAGCGACAGCTCCGGGAACCCTTCGACGAACCCGTCACCGTCTGCCAGCGTCGGCGCCTCGCGCCCGCCGATGATCGTCGGGCCGACGAACACCGAGAGTTCGTCGACCAGATCGGCCTCGAACAGCGAGAAGATGAGCTCGCCCCCGCCCTCGACCAGGAGGCGGTCGATACCTTCGGTGGCGAGCGTTTCGAACCCGTCTTCGAGATCGACCCGGTCATCACCTACCGTGATGACCCGCGCATCCTGTGCTTCGAGGCGTTCGACCCGTTCCGTGGGGGCGGCCTCGCTCACGAGCAGGTAAGTTCTGGCCACCCCGTCGAGGATCCTCGCATCGGGCGGCGTGCGCGCCCGCGAGTCCGCGACGACTCGGGCGGGCTGGGGTGGTTCGCCGCGTTCGGTACGGACCGCACTGGTGGACTCGTCGACCGTGAGGTGGGGATCGTCGGCCAGCACGGTCCCGACCCCGACCATGACGGCGTCGGATTCGGCCCGGAGGTCGTCGACCCGGTCGAAATCGTCGGGGCCGCTGATCGCGATCTGTTCGCGCCGTCGGTTCGAGAGCTTCCCGTCGGCGCTGGTCGCGGCGTTGACGACGACGTCCATACCCGCTCCTGTCGGGGACGGCGAAAACCAGTTCCGGTCCGCTGGGCGACCGTTTATGCCTGACCGCGCTCAAATGGGGGGTGATGAGCGTAGACGAACGTGCCGAGGCGCTCGCCTCCGACCTCGGTATCGACAAAGAGGAGGTCAAACAGGATCTCGAAAACCTCGTTTCCTACAGCGTGCCGATGGACGAGGCCGTCCAGAGTCTCCGCCGGAAGTACGGCGGCGCCTCGACGGGGAGCGAACCCGAATCGAAGGCTATCGGCGAGATCACGACCGCAGACAGCAACGTCACCGTCACCGCCCGCGTGCTGACGGCCGGGAAACGCTCGATCCGCTATCAGGGTAACGAGCAGGTGATCACCGAAGGCGTGCTCGCGGATTCAAGCGGCTCCATCGACTACACCGCCTGGGAGGAGTTCGGCCTCTCGCCCGGCGATACGGTCACGGCGGGTAACGCCGGGGTACGGGAGTGGGACGGCCACCCCGAACTCAACCTGGGCGAATCGACGTCGCTCGCCTTCGAGGACGAGACTCTCGACGTGCCCCACGAGATCGGTGGCGAACGCGATCTCGTAGGCGTCGAACCGGGCGACCGGGGGCTGACAGTCGAGGCCCGTATCCTCGAAGTCGAGACCCGGACCATCGACGGACGGGACGGCGAGACCGAGATCCTCTCGGGCGTGCTCGGCGACGAGAGCGCCAGACTGCCGTTTACCGACTGGGAACCACGCGAGGAGATCCGCGAGGGTGCCGACCTGCGCTTCGAGAACGTCTACATCCGCGAGTTCAGGGGCGCCCCCTCGGTCAACTGTTCCGAGTTCACGACCGTCTCGGCGCTCGACCGGGAGATCGCGGTCAGCGACTCGGCCCCCCGAAAACCCATCGGCGAGGCGGTCGAAAGCGGCGGGGCGTTCGACGTCGAGTTAGTCGGAACGATCGTCGCCGTGCGCGACGGCTCGGGACTCATCCAGCGCTGTCCCGAGTGCGGTCGAATGGTTCAGAAGGGGCAGTGTCGCAGCCACGGGCAGGTCGAGGGCGAGGACGACCTCCGGGTGAAGGCGATCCTCGACGACGGAACCGGTACCGTGACCGCGATCCTGGGGACCGAGCTGACCCGCGAGATCTACGGCGGGGACATCGACGACGCGCGCGAGCAGGCCCGCGATGCGATGGACCAGGAGGTCGTCGCGGATTCGATCCGCGAGACGCTCGTCGGTCGGGAGTACGCAGTGCGGGGCTCGCTGAGCATCGACGAGTACGGCGCGAACCTCAACGCGAGCGAATTCCACGAGGTCACAGAACCGCCGGCCGAGCGTGCTACGGCGCTGCTCGCGGAGGTGAGCGAATGAGTTCGAACCAGAACGGGGGCGCTTCGAGCGGCGATTCCGGACCCGGAACCCGCGAGATCGCCCACCGACTGTTCGCCTGCGAGTTCGATGCTGCAAGCCTCGAATACGCCGACAGCGACGAGGAACGCGCCCCGAAATACGTAATCACGCCGTCGGGCGCGCGGGTCAACCGGCTGTTCGTCGTCGGCGTCCTCACCGAGGTCGAGCGGGTCAACGAGGAGGTCGTCCGCGCACGAGTGGTCGACCCGACGGGCGCCTTTGTCGTGTATGCCGGCCAGTACCAGCCCGACGCGCTGGCCTTTCTCGAACGGGCCGACCCGCCCATGTTCGTCGCGGTGACGGGGAAGGCGAACACCTTCCAGCCCGAGGATTCGGATCGGGTCTACACCTCGGTTCGCCCAGAGAGCATCGCGGAGGTCGATGCCGAGACGCGCGATCGCTGGACCGTCCAGGCGGCCGAACACACTCTCGGACGGGTGGGCGAGTTCGCCCGCGTCCTCGACGGCGGGGAGAGCGATCCGACGAGCGGAGTCGGGCTGGCGCGCGAGGAGTACGCGACGACGCCCGCGTATCTGTCGGCGCTTCGCGACACGGCGCTCGATACAGCCCGCCTCGTCGCCGGCGAGGCCGAAGAGGTGACGCCGCCGGGGATCACCCCCGGCGAAGACGACGGTCGAGCCGTCATTCTCGGCGAGTTGTGGGACGCCACGGTCGCCGGGTCCGACACCGGCGAAGCCGAGGAGACGGCCGAGACGAGCGAACCGTCCGAACCCTCTCCCGTAGCCGAGCCGACAACGGCGGACGCCGAGGAAGAACCGGAGACCGAACTCGACAGCGAATCCGAACCGGACACCGGTGCGGTTGAGGCGGCGGAGGGTGGCGAGGGAGAGCCGACTGAAACGCCGTCCGAAACGAGTGAGACGGGGGTCGACGGGACCGGGACGGCCGACGCGACCGGGGCGTCGCCCTCGGAGACCGAGGAACCGAGCGACCGGTTAGACGTCGAGGACTCGGAGACGTCCGGGACGGATCAAGCGGACGACGAGCCGACCGAAGCCGCGGCCGACGAGAACGAACTCTACGAGTTCGACGCCGAGGAGCGCGCCGAGATCGAATCCGAGTTCGACATGGACTTCTCCTCGGGCAACGAGGTCGACGACCCCGGCGAGGCGGATATCGAGGTTCCCGAGCCTGACGGGCCGAGCGACGAGACAACCGACGTCACGGAACCGGCCGGGCAAACGGACACCGAGGGCGTCGCTGACTCGGGGACCGAGCCCACGTCCGGCGTGGACGAAACCACCGGGGACGAATCGCCCGACGAGGACGTCGACGTCGAAGACCGGGCCATGGCCGTGATGAAAGAGCTCGCCGACGGCGACGGCGCGGACCGCGAGCAAGTGATCGAGCGGGTCGCGAACGAGGCCGGCGTCGGCCCCGAGACAGTCGACGAGGCCATCGACAGCGCGCTGTTGAGCGGGCGGTGCTACGAGCCCCAGGACGACGTGTTGAAGCCCATTTGATGGCGCTCGTCGAGCCGATTCCGGGCGAACCCGCCGCACGCGTAGATCTCGGTACGGAACGCGCGGTCGTGCTTGCGGACTTCCACGCCGGGATCGAGGGGGCGCTTCGCTACGAGAACGGCGTTGAGGTCGCGAGCCGCGCCGAACAACGCCGCGAACGTGTCCAACAATTGTTGGGCGAGACGGACGCCGACCGGCTCGTGATCCTCGGTGACTTCATGCACTCGATCGGCGGGCCGGGCGGCGCGGAGCGCGGCGAGATCGAGGTCTTCCTCGAATCCCTCACTGTTCCCGTGACGATCGTCAAGGGTAACCACGACGGCGACATCGAGTCAATCGTCGAGAACGCCCGCTCGCCCCGAACGCCCGGGTCGATCCCCGCGGTGACCGTTACCTCGGGTGGGGGCTGTCGGCTCGGCGACGTGGGCTTTTGCCACGGTCACAGCTGGCCCGCACCGGAGGTGCTCGGTGCCCGGGTGGTCTGTGTGGGTCACGAACACCCGCAGGTCAGGCTGACCGACGAGGTCGGCGGCACTCGTACCGAACGGGTGTGGCTCCGGGGCGCGCTTTCCCGGGAGCCGTTCGCGGATCGTGTGGGTGCGTGGACGGACACCGATCTGGTCGTGTTCCCGGCGTTCAACGAACTGATGGGTGGGACGTGGGTCAATGTCGGTCAGGACTTTCTTTGTCCGTTTTTGCCTGATGGGTTGGACGGGGGCGAGGCGTACCTGCTCGACGGAACGCGGCTAGGACCTTACGAGGCGGTTTGAGAGTGGGCAGGCAACGCGCTTACTTTCCTCCGACACGTACGAGATCCGATGAGCGAACAGCGGGCCGTGTCGGGTTCTGCGACCTTCACACACCTCGGCAGCGAGGTCCGGGCAGCGCTCTCCGAGCGAGGGTTTCAGACGCCGACAGCGCCCCAACGCGCAGCGATCGCGCCGCTTGCCGCCGGGGAGAACGCGCTCGTGATCGCGCCCACTGGAACCGGCAAGACCGAGACCGCCATGTTGCCGGTGTTCGATTCGATCACCCGCTCGGAGACTCCCTTCGGGCTCTCGGCACTGTACATCACGCCGCTGCGGGCGCTGAACCGCGACATGCGCGAACGCCTTGACTGGTGGGGCGAGCGATTGGGAATCGAAATCGCGGTGCGCCACGGCGATACCTCGGATTATCAGCGCCAGAAACAGGCCAACGACCCGCCGGACGTGCTCGTGACGACTCCCGAAACGGTGCAGGCGATGCTGACCGGCTCGAAGCTCCGGGAGGCCCTCTCGGACATCGAATTCGTCGTCGTCGACGAGGTCCACGAACTCGCTGCCTCGAAACGCGGCGCGCAGATGGCGATCGCCCTCGAACGGCTGGTCAAACTCGCGGGCGACTTCCAGCGAATCGGCCTCTCGGCGACCGTCGGGGATCCCGAGTCGGTGGGCGCCTTCCTGACGGGGAACCGGCCCTGCGAGATCTGCGAGGTGGAGGCGGGGAGCCGGCTCGATCTGCGCGTGCTTACTCCCGAGATCGAACCCGGCGACGAGGGGCTCGCAAGCGAACTCGTCACCGAACCCGAGATGGCGAGCCACGTGCGAGCGATTCGAGAAGTCGTCGAGGAGAACGAGTCCACACTGATCTTCGTCAACACGCGCCAGACCGCCGAAGCGCTGGGGTCGCGGTTCAACGTCCTAGAGGCGAACATCGGGGTGCACCACGGCTCGCTCGCGAAGGACGCCCGAATCGAGGTCGAGGACGCGTTCAAAGCCGGGGAACTCGACGGATTGTTGTGTACGTCCTCGATGGAGCTCGGGATCGACGTGGGGCAGGTCGATCACGTCGTCCAGTACTCGAGCCCCCGGGAGGTCTCGCGGCTGCTCCAGCGCGTGGGGCGGGCGGGCCACCGAAGCGACCAGGTCTCACAGGGGACCGTGATCGCCACCAGCCCCGACGACGCGCTCGAAGCGCTCGCGATCGTCGACCGCGCTCGTCGGGGCGACGTCGAGCGGGCGGCGATCCACACCGGCAGTCTCGATACGCTCGCGAACCAGATCAGTGGGTTAGTAATGGGCCACGGCGAGATCGGCGCCAGAAAAGCCTACGAGATCGTTACCCACGCCTCACCGTTCGCCGAGTTGCCAGAGGAGACGTTTCGGGAGGTCGTCCGGGAGCTCTCGAACAACCGGATCATCTGGCTCGACGAGGAAAGCGACAGCCTCGAGAAATCGGGCGGCACCTGGCAGTACGTCTACGCGAACCTCTCGATGATCCCCGACGAGGCGACCTTCGAGGTCCGCGACGTCGCGAGCGGCCGCGGGGTCGGCACCCTTGACGAGCGCTTCGTCACCACCTTCGCCGAGCCGGGTGCGACGTTCATCCAGCGAGGCGAGATGTGGCGGATCGTCGAGATCGAGGACGAAGAGGAAAAAGTCCGAGTGAGCCCCGTCGAGAACCCGACCGGCGAGATCCCCTCCTGGGTCGGCCAGGAGATCCCCGTTCCCCAGGCGGTTGCCGAGAACGTCGGCGAGCTCCGGCGGGTGGCCGCCCCGCAGTTCGAGGGCGGCGCGACACGCGAGTCGGTCGCCCGTGAGTTCGTCTCGCGCTACCCGACCGACCGCCACACCGCAAGCGAGGCGCTCTCGCCGATCGAACGCCACGTCGAGACCGGCCACCCGATCCCCGACGAGGACCGCCTGCTGATCGAATTCTCGGGCGGCACGGTGGTGGTGAACGCCTGCTTCGGCCACAAGGTAAACGAGACTTTGGGGAGGTTGCTCTCTGCCCTTTTGGGCCAGCGAACCGGTTCGTCGGTCGGGTTGGAAACCGACCCCTACCGGATCGAGCTGACGGTTCCCTCGGGGATCGCTGCCCGGGACGTCGTCGAGGTTCTCGAAGGGACGGACCCCGAACACGTCGAGGCGCTGATCGAGTTGAGTCTGAAGAACTCCGACGCGCTCAAGTTCCGCCTCGCGCAGGTCGCCGCGAAGTTCGGCGCGCTCAAATCCTGGCAGGGATCCAGAGAGCGGATCTCGATGGACCGCTTGTTGGGTGCGCTCGAAGACACCCCCATGTACGAGGAGGCGGTGCGGGAGGTCTTTCACGAGGACCTTGACGTCCCGAGTGCGGCCCGCGTGCTCGAACGGGTTCAGTCGGGCGAACTCGCCCTGTCCCGGGTCGGCGAGCGCACGCCGCTCGGAATCGGGGGCCGATCGTCGAGTACGGAACTGCTCTCGCCGGAGAACGCCGACGCGAGCGTGATCGAGACGGTGCGAGAGCGGATCAAGGAGGACCGGGTACTGTTGGCCTGTCTGCACTGCAAGGAATGGGACCGTACCCAGAAGGTCGAGCGCGTCGCGGAGCAGCCCGAGTGTCCCAACTGCGGGTCGACGATGGTCGCCGCGCTCAACCCGTGGGCCGAGGAGGTCGTCGAGGCCGTCCGAAAGAACGAAAAGGACACCGAGGAGGAGAAGGCGACCCGGCGGGCCTACACGGCCGCCAGTCTCGTCCAGGGCCACGGTAAGCAGGCCGTGATCGCACTCGCCGCACGCGGTGTCGGTCCTCGCAACGCCGCCTACATCATCAACAACCACCGCGAGAGCGAGGACGACTTCTATCGGGACATTTTGGAAAAGGAACGCGAGTACGCCCGGACGCAGGCGTTCTGGTAGCTCCGTTCAGGGACGATAGCCGACGAGGACCGAGACGTTCCGCCCGAGATATCGGAGACTGGAGGCGACGATGGTGAGACCGAAGACGACGCCGAGCGCCATGAGGAGGACCCCTCTGTTGAACGAGGACGCGACGATCAGTAGTCCGAAGACGGACGAAAACGCGAAAACAACGGCGAGGAGGCTCGCTTTCGCCTTCTCCCTGAGGACGTCTTCGACGGCTCGTTCGACGATATCATGCTCGTGATCCATCTGAGACTCGGTGTATTATCATCATACAACATACATATATCTGCTGGCGACCGTCGGTCGGTTCGGATGCTGTGCTGAAAAGGGCCTCAGACAGCACTTAGCGCAAGCGAAAGACCCGTATGACAGGGGGTTGAATCGCGAGCCATGAAGTTCGCCTCGGGAGCGTGGTGGTACGTCGTGCCCCTGTTGTTGCTCGCCTTTCCGGCGTTCGTCGTCAGCCCGATGCTCGGAGGGCTGTTCGTGATCGGTGCCGCCGGGACGCTGTTTTTCTTCCGGGACCCCGAGCGCACGCCGCCCTTTACGGGGATCGTCTCGCCCGCCGACGGCAAGATCTCGGAGATCAGAACGGAGGGCGACCAGCTGCGAGTCTGCATCTTCATGAACGTCCACGACGTCCACGTCGTGCGCGCGCCCGACGACGGCGTCGTTCAGCATGTCGAGCACGAGTCGGGCGGCTATCGCCCGGCGTTCTCGAAGGAGTCGGACAGAAACGAGAAGGTCCGGATCGGCTTTGAGGAGAGCGAGGTAACCCTCATCGCGGGCGCCTTCGCCCGTCGGATCACTCCCTACGTCGAGGAGGGCGAGGAACTCGAACGCGCCGAGCGACTCGGCCACATCGCCTTCGGGAGCCGCGTCGATGTTCTGCTCCCGCCGGAGATCCACTACCCCGACCTGCGGGTCGAACGCGGCGAGAAAATCACGGCGGGCGAGACCAAGATCGCGAGTCCACCGGGCGCGAACGACGAGTGGGAGTGGCCCGCCGCCGACAGCGACACGAACGACGAGGGCGCCGAAAACGCCGAGCCCGCCGATTAGCGCGAGGGTTCGATCCCCTCGCGTGCGGCCTCGAAGTGTTCCTTTCTGATCTCGATTTCGTCCGCGCGCTCGATGGCTTCCTCGGGACCGTATTCGCTTGCGACCTCCCGGATCGCGCGCATCGAGGCCGCCCGACACAGCGCCGCGAGATCCGCACCGGTGAAGTCGTCGAGGTCTGCGGCCAGCGCGTCGAGGTCGACGTCCTCGCCCAGCGGCTTCTCGCGGGTGTGGATCGCCAGAATCGCTCTGCGACCGGCCTCGTCGGGCGCGGGTACCTCGATATGGGTTTCCAGACGACCGGGTCGGATCAGCGCCCGGTCGAGCGCTTCTTTCCTGTTGGTCGCGGCCAGCACCACTAGATTGGGATTGTCCGCCAGCCCGTCGAGTTCGGTCAGGAGTTGCGAGACGACGCGCTCGGTCACCTCATGTCCTCCGCCGCGTTCGGCGGCCAGCGCGTCGATCTCGTCGAAGAAGACGATCGACGGGGCCGTCTGGCGCGCGCGCTCGAACACCTTGCGGACGGCTTTCTCGCTTTCCCCGACGTAGCGATCGAGCAGTTCGGGGCCGGCGACGTGGATGAAGTTGACGCCGCTCTCGCTGGCGATGGCGCGCGCCAGCAGGGTCTTTCCGGTGCCGGGCGGCCCATAGAGCAACACCCCGGATGGCGGTTCGGTCGCGGTCTTCTCGAATAATTCAGTGTAGGAAAGCGGCCACTCGATGGCTTCTTGGAGGGTTTGTTTCGCTTCATCCAGCCCGCCGACGTCCGCGAAGCTCGTTTGAGGGGTTTCGGCGACGAACTCGCGCATCGCCGAGGGGTCGACCGCGGCGCGCGCCCCGTCGAAATCCGCGCGAGTGACGGTGAGGTCGGCGAGCGTCCCCCCATCGGAGCGAAAGCGCCGCAGGGCGTTCATCCCCGCCTCGGTCGCCAGTGCGTGGATGTCCGCGCCGACGAAGCCGTAGGTGTGATCGGCGAGCCGGTCCAGCGAAACCTCCTCGGCGAGCGGCATCCCTCGGGTGTGAACCTCGAAGATCTCTCGGCGGCCGACGGCGTCGGGGACGCCGATCTCGATCTCGCGGTCGAAGCGCCCGCCCCGGCGCAGTGCGGGATCGAGCGAGTCCACGCGGTTGGTCGCGCCGATGACGACGACGTCCCCGCGGGCATCGAGGCCGTCCATCAGGCTCAACAGTTGGGCGACCACGCGGTTCTCGACGTCGCCCGAATCGTCGCGTTTTCCCGCGACCGAATCGATCTCGTCGAAGAAGACGATCGACGGCGAGTTCTCCCTGGCCCTCTCGAAGACCTCCCGGAGTTGTTCCTCGCTTTCGCCCTTGTATTTCGACATGATTTCCGGGCCCGAGACGGTGTGGAAGCTCGCATCGACCTCGTTCGCCACGGCGCGGGCGATCAGCGTTTTCCCCGTACCCGGCGGCCCGTAGAGCAACACGCCCTTGGGCGCGTCGATGCCGACCTGCCGGAAGAGTTCAGGCTCCGAAAGCGGGAGTTCGATCATCTCGCGGACGAGGTCGAGTTCGTCGTCGAGCCCGCCGATGTCCTCGTAGCTGATCCGGCCGTCACCCGTGCTCTCGGCGGTTTCTGCGGCCTCGACGTCCGCCGGCACCGTCACCCGCGTCGAGTCGGTGATCCTGACGGTTCCGTCCGGGTTCGTGTCGGTGATCGAAAACGGGCCGACCCCGAGGCGCTCGATCCGGACGCGTTCGCCGGCCCGAACCGGCCGGTCCCGCAGGTCGCGTTTCACGGCTCGTTCGACACTTTCTGCGTCCTCCGCGGAGATCGAGACGGGCGGCGTGATCGTCACCGAGCGGGCATCCTCGACGGTCTGTTTGTGGACCGAGACGGTATCTCCGATGCTCACGCCGGCATTCGCGCGCGTATCGGCGTCGATCTGAATCGTTCCTGTTTCGGCGCTCGGGCCGGCGGGCCATACTTTGGCAACGGTGATTCGCTCGCCTTCGATGAGAACGGTGTCGCCACTCAGCACGGAGAGCGCCTGGCGGGCAGCTTCGGGCAGGCGGGCGACCCCACGACCCGCATCGCGCTTCTCGGCGCCGCGAACCGTCAGGGTCACCTCGGGATCGTTCATGTCAGTTCGTGGGGGTCGGGGTGTCTTTACCGTTCGGACTCGTCCGGGTCGACACAACGCATTTGGTCCGTCCCATCAGACTGTGTGCTATGGTGGTACAGACCCAGCGCGAGGACGGGACGTGGTACGAGTGTGAGGGCTGTGGACTCATGTTCGACGAGCGTGAGGACGCCCGCCAGCACGAGGCGAACTGCGACGCCGAAGACCCCTCGTACATCCAGTAGCCCTGGCCCCCGCGATCACTCCTCGGCGTCGTTGACCATCTCGTAGGCGTGTTCGCTCATCTCGTCCTCGGCGAAGACGAACACCCGCCCGCGGGCGATCTCGGGATCGCCCTCGACGAACACCCGGTGGCCCTCCGACCGGACCTCGACGCCCGGAAAGACCTCCTCTCGCTCGCCGGATTCGACGAGTACCCGCCCCACGCCGGTCGATTCGAGCACGTCGTCGTGGGTTTTCAGGTCGTTGACGTACACCATCACGCCCTCGGTTTCGGTCGGATCGGTCACGAGGACGTGGACCTCCTTTCCCGGCGGGGTTCGGAGCGTTCCCGAGACGGTCTCGGGCACGCCGTGATAGAAGACTTCCCGGCCGTCGATGTATCTGACTGCGATCCCGCTTTCCTGTAACTCGATCCCAAGCGTCGCGGGCGAGACGTTGCTTCGCTGGCTCATTGCTCTCACTACGTGCCCCGGCGGAAAAGCGCCGCGTTCGAAGCCGATAAATGGGGACTCCGAGTGAGTCCGGTATGGACGGCCGAGCACACGCGCCCGCGGCGGGCACGATCCTCAACGCGCTCGCAAACGAGCGGGGCGCGGCCTTCGCGATCGACCTCGAAACCACCGCGACCGTCGAACTCGACGGCTCCCGGGAGGTACGTGGCGAGATCGGCGGCGCGCCCGACGCGGACACCGCGCTGATCGAACGGTGCGTGGAACTCGCCGTGGCCGAGTACGGCGACCTGACGGCGGGGACAGCGGGCGGGACGGTGCGGACCGAAAGCGATGTACCCCTCGCGGCGGGGCTGAAGAGTTCGAGTGCCGCCGCCAACGCGACGGTACTGGCGACCTGCGAGGCGCTCAGGGTCGACGTCGAGCCCCTCGAAGCCTGCCGGCTGGGCGTGCGGGCGGCCCGCGAGGTCGGGGTCACGGTGACGGGCGCGTTCGACGACGCCTCGGCATCGATGTTGGGGGGCGTCACCGTGACGGACAACGCCGACGACGAACTGCTCGCTCACGAGACCGTCGAATGGGACGTGCTGGTCTGGACGCCCCCAGAGCAGGCGTTCAGCGCTGATGCGGACGTCGAGGCCTGCCGGAAGGTCGCTTCGATCGCCGACGTCGTCTGCGAACTCGCTTTGCAGGGCCGATACGGGCAAGCCATGTCGATCAACGGCTTTGCGTTCTGCGGGGCGCTCGGCTTCCCGACCGAGCCGATGCTCGAGGCGCTGCCCGACGTCGCGGGCGTCTCGCTGTCGGGGACCGGTCCGAGCTACGTCGCGGTCGGCGAACGACAGGTTTTAGCGGACCTCCGGGATGAGTGGGAGACACGGGATGGAACCACATGGCTGACAACGACGCGGACCGAGGGCGCACAAAGGGGATGAGTCTGGACGAACTGCGCGAGGAGATCGAGGAGATCGACCGCGATCTCGTCGAACTGATCGCGCGACGCACGTACGTAGCCGATACCATCGCGGAGGTGAAAGCCGAGCGTGACCTCCCCACCACCGACGAGGGCCAAGAACAGCGCGTGATGGACCGGGCCGGTGAGAACGCCGAGCAGTTCGAGGTCGACTCGAACCTCGTGAAGGCGATCTTCCGGTTGTTGATCGAACTGAACAAGGTCCACCAACGGGACAATCGGTAACAAATAGCGCGACATACGGAACCATTACTGACAGCGTTCTATCGACTATTAATGGTCGAGTGGAAGCAAGTCGAACTCGATTTGGCGGAGGAGGGCTATTCGGATTTCGAGTTCGATAGGGGCGAGACAGCGGTGCCCGGCGTGTCCGGGTCGTGGCTCGTTGGGAGAATTAAACGCGAGGGACGACTGAAACGAGAGAATCACCCGTTTCGATGGAAGGTTCTTGACTCGCTTCCGTTCGGAACGACGCTTCCAACTGACCCGGAGTACGCACCCGATAGTGTCCGTCAAATTGCTGAGAAGTATGGATTAGATGTGGTCATAATCAGCGGCGGGCGCGATTGGGTGCGAATCGCTCTTGTGGAAGCCGACTCCGAAGAAAAGCGGCAACTTGGGCGAAATCTGTAACGTCAGTCAGAGACCTGAACAAGTCCCCAGCGTTCAAATCGGACTGAATACTCACTCACGGCTCATGAGTTCGGGAAGTGCGGTTCGCTTTGGTGACTCCGGTACGAGCCACGCTGGAACTATGCGGGTGAGCGTGACCATTCCGACAAGTTCGACGAGCGTCTGGGTCACAACGACGGCTGGTGCCAATCGATAGTCCGGCGGAAGCGCAAGTGCGAGCGGCAAGACGACCAACGAGTTACGGGTAACCGACGTGAACACGAGCGCGCGACTCTCACCGGCATCCATTTCCAGTACTCCCGCCGCGAGTCGTCCGAGTATTGGCATAACGGCGAGAAAGGCGACGTACACCGGGATGACGACCGCGATCTGCCCGATCGAGTTCTGTACCCGGGGGAGTTGCGACGCGATGACGACGAACAACGTCGCACCCATCATCGGAACCGGCAACCACCCCATCGTCTCTCCCCATACTTTACCTCTCGACGACCGTTCCGCCCACACTTCGGTCAGCCACGCGAGCGTCAGGGGCAGCGCGATGATTATCAGGAACGCCTCGACGAACGGCTCCGGCTCGATGACCTCCGCAACTTCCCAACCCATGAACAGCCACAGATACACCGGGAGCAACAACAGTTGGACGAGCATCAGGACCGGGGTCGTCGCCGTAATTTGCTCGGAGTCGCCCTCTACAAGTTCGGTGAAGGTAATCACGTAGTCGATACACGGCGTCAGAAGAACCATAAACGCACCCACGAGAATGACTGGCCGTCGGGGGAGAAACCGTGTGAGCCCCCAGACGACGACGGGGACGACGAGGAAGTTCATCCCCAGCGCCGCCGCGATGAATCGCTGGTTCCGAAACGCGCGACGGAGCCGAACGAACGGGATTTCGAGGAACGTAACGTAGAGCAGGACGGCCAGCACGGGGTCGATGAGTCGCTCGAAGACTGTGGCTGAGTTCGGGCGACCGAGTCCGATGCTAACGGCGAGGAAAACGAAGGCCGTATAGACGACGACTTGATGCCGCTGAAGCCATCTCTTCGAATCCATCTACCGTCCATTTTGTGGGCTATCGGTAAACTGTCCTCGGTCTATCGATCGGCTGTCTTCTAATTCATTTATTCGACACTGTCTCGAATCACCATTACCTTGACTCGTCGCACACCATCGAAGTCTCGGAGTCGGTACGTTAGTTCACGTATTCGCTCGGCGGCCCCGCGACAAAAGAGCGATTCGAGACACCACTCGCCCTGATGTGTGTGACTCGTGTTGAGGATGACGTCCCGATAGTCGTGCTGGACAGCGTGGAGTTCCTGTGTCACGTCGCTCCCACTCACATGGAAGCCCCGACGAGGCCGCCGAACGTGGCCTTCTCGGTATCGCGTGGTTCGCGTTTGTCCTCGGCTTCGCTCACGAGGAGGAGTTCGAGATCATCGCGCTCTATGCCGGGTCGAACCACTGTCTCGAACTGATGAGCGCGTACGCCATTACCGTCATCGTCGGTATCGTCGGGCTGACGATGCCGTTGATAGCGGGGTACCAGCACTCGGAAGAGAGAATCGAGACGTACACGCCGTACCTCCCGGCGTTCTCCGCCGCCGTTCTCATCATCATGGGAGTCGGGTTCATCACCGGCCTGTTCTGAAGCGCGATTATCGGACCGTATCTGATCGTATTTGTACCAGAACGCGATTAGAGCTCTGTAACGCGTGTATTCGAGAGTTCTCAGCCCAGAAAATACTTTTATTTCTTTATATTATAGCTCGGACTGTATCTACCTGAACACGGTCGAGCAACGCGAGAACAGATAGCGCACACCACGATTCGACGAGCAGGATTGCAGTAGCGCCTCGGTGGTATCCGAGAGGAGACTGCGACCGACTCGATTTCGGACCCGTATCGGGTTTCGAAACCACCCTCCTTCGCCGGGGGCGGGGGACCTATCCGTGCGGGGACCGTTCGTAGAGCCGTGAGACACCTCCCGAAACACCTGCGTCCCAAGTGGCGCTACCTCGCGGTCGG
This sequence comes from Halalkalicoccus jeotgali B3, assembly GCF_000196895.1. Classification (NCBI taxonomy): domain Archaea; kingdom Methanobacteriati; phylum Methanobacteriota; class Halobacteria; order Halobacteriales; family Halalkalicoccaceae; genus Halalkalicoccus; species Halalkalicoccus jeotgali. Next base: position 1,730,036 of record NC_014297.1, on the reverse strand, counting down.
GATCGAATCCTGGCCCGAGGCCGACCTCTCGCGTCGGGCGTTCCAGCGCCGTCTCTGGTATGCGGGTCAGAACCTGCTCGGGGATCCGGGCTGTGCGGACGCCGACCTCAGCGTCTTCGCGTTTCACCACGACGAGGGCGTCGGCGAGGCGGTCGTGCGCACCCGACGCGAGACGGTGGGCGAGGCACGGGCCGCGCTCGCCTGTCTCGACAAGATCGAGGGCCAGGAGGTCGGCATCGCCGTCCGCGGCGTGAGCGGGACGGTAAGAGGCTGTGAAGAAAAGTATTTAGGACGCCGACCGGAAGTTTCGGGCGAGAAACGCGTCGTGTTCGAAAACGCAGACCGGGCCGCCGTCACGCGCGACGGCCTCGTCGACGTACGGGTCGGGGATGCGTACACCGGCGCGACGGACTTCGACGTAACTCCAGTGTGATACTATGCAGGGACAATCCCAACAGCAGGCCTACGACCGCGGGATCACGATCTTCTCCCCGGACGGACGCCTCTATCAAGTCGAGTACGCCCGCGAGGCCGTAAAGCGCGGCACCGCAAGCATCGGCATTCGAACCGAGGGCGGCGTCGTTTTGGCCGTCGATAAGCGCATCCGCTCGCCGCTGATGGAACGGACCAGCGTCGAGAAGATCCACAAGGCCGACGACCACATCGGCATTGCCAGTGCGGGCCACGTAGCCGACGCTCGCCAGCTGATCGACTTCGCCCGGCGGAACGCGCAAGTGAATCGGCTTCGCTACGGCGAGCCCATCGGCGTCGAGACGCTGACCAAGGACGTCACCGACCACATCCAGCAGTACACCCAGGTCGGCGGTGCGCGCCCCTTCGGCGTCGCGTTGATCATCGGCGGCATCGAGGACGGCGAGCCGCGCCTCTACGAGACCGACCCCTCGGGGACGCCCTACGAGTGGAAGGCCCTCGCCGTGGGTGCGGACCGGGGCGACATCGAGGACTACCTCGAGGCCAACTACGAGGAAGCGGCCGACCTAGAGGGCGGGATCGAACTCGCGCTCCGGGCGCTCGCGGAGGTCAACGACGGCGAACTCCGCCCCGAGAGCATCGGCATGGCGACGATCCCGACCGAGACCGAAACGTTCACCGAGGTCGAGGACGACGAGATCGACTCGTATCTCGCGGAGTTCGACCTGCTGGCGGCCGAGGACGACGAGGAGTCCGACGACGCGGCCGAATAGGCGAAAGCGCGAACACTCTTTTATCGCCGGCCCGAACGCGTGGGTATGATATCGCTTGACGAGGCGGTGACCGCACGCCTCGAATCCCACGGTGCACGGTTCGAAGTGCTCGTCGATCCGGACGCGGCACTGGCGATCAAACGCGAGGAGTTCGACGGCGATCTAGAGGAGGTGATCGCCGCCGAGGAGGTCTTCGAGAACGCCTCGCGCGGGGATCGCCCCGCCGAAACGGATCTGGAGGACGTCTTCGAGACGACCGACCCCCTGGAGATCATCCCCGAGGTCATCCGGCGCGGGGAGATCCAGATCACCGCCGAGCAGCGCCGCGAGATGCAAGAACAGAAGCGCCGCCAGTTGATCAACCGCATCGCGCGAAACGCGGTCAACCCCCAGATGGACAACGCGCCCCATCCGCCGGATCGTATCGAAAGCGCCCTCGAGGAGACGGACTTTCGGATCGACGCGATGGAACCGGTCGAACAGCAGGTCGACGACGCGCTCGACGCTCTCAGGCCCGTGATTCCCATTCGGTTCGACGAGGTGATCGTCGCGGTCCAGATCCCTGCCGAGCACGCCGGCAGCGCACAGGCCCAGGTCAGGCAGTTCGGCGATCTCAAACGCGAGGAGTGGCAAAACGACGGCTCGTGGGTCGGGGTACTCGAGTTCCCCGCGGGGATGCAAAACGACTTCTACGATCTGGTGAACGAACACACCAGCGGCACCGCCGAAACGCGCATCATCAAGGACGAAGACGAGATCGGCACCCGGTAGCGCCGATCGCTCGAAGACCCTCGCGAGGACGGCGCGGGATTCAAGTCGACCGGGGCCGTACTTCCGTCTATGGTCGTGTGGCAACCGCTCGGCGCCGAGGTGGAGGCCCGGCGCGGCTGAGGTGGTCGGCATCGATATCAGCGGCCGTCACGAGGAGCGTGGCGAGTACCTGATGGTCGGTGCCGCCGTGGCCGCGAGCGTCGGCTCGAACCGGATCCGTGAAGTGACCGGAATCGGGCTCGCGACCAGCCGGCTTGAGCCCACACTCGAGGCCACCCTCTCGATCGCCGACGAGGCCATCGGGGCGCTTCCGGACCTGCCCGAGGGCCCGGTCGTCGCCGAGCGCGGGGAGTTCTACGAGGAACCCGAACGGGCGGTCGGGGCGTCGTTCGCCCCGGAGTTCAAGTACGTCGAGTCGATCGGGGAGCGACGGACCATCGAGATCGCCCACCACGCCGCCTACGCCACACGAGCGCTCATACTATGAATACGGTCATCGTCAAACGAGTAGACGAGGGGACAGCCGACACGAACGAGATCCGGGACCTGGCTCGCGCCGCGGGCTATACCGTCCTCGATGAACTGACACAGACGCGCACCGAGGACGCCGCCTACCACATCGGCGAGGGGAAGGTCGCCGAGCTGTCGAGTCTCGTCGCCCGAACGGGTGTCGAGACCGTGATCTTCGACAACCGGCTCGGCCCCTACCAGATCTACAACATCGGTCGGGAGATACCCGAGGACGTCGAGGTGATCGACCGCTTTACGCTGATCCTCGATATCTTCGGCCAGCGCGCCCAGACTCGAAAGGCCCAACTGCAGGTCGAACTCGCCGAGTTGCGCTACGAACTGCCCCGTGTGGACGCGAAGGTCAGCCTCGCAAAACGCGAGGAACACCCCGGGTTCATGGGGCTCGGCGAGTACGACGAGTCCCGCGAACGGGACATCAAATCCCAGATCAGCCGGATCAAGGAGGAACTGGCCTCGATCGCCGAAACCGAAGAACACAGGCGAGAAGAGCGCCGCGAGTCGGGGTTCGACCTCGTGGCGCTGGCGGGCTACACCAACGCCGGGAAATCCACGCTCCTGCGACGCCTCGCTGCGGACCTCGCGGTCGACGAGAACGAGGACCTCCACCCGGACCTCGACACCACCGCGGAATCGGAAGACCGGCTATTCACCACGCTGGGGACGACCACCCGACGGGCCGACATGGAGCGGGACGTCCTCCTGACCGACACGGTCGGGTTCATCAGCGACCTGCCCCACTGGCTCGTCGAGTCCTTCCGCTCGACGCTTGACGAGGTCTACCGAGCCGATCTCGTTCTCCTGGTCGTGGACGTCAGCGAGCCGATCGAGGAGATCCGCGAGAAAGTCGTAACCTGTCACGACACGCTCTACGAACGAAACGAGGCGCCCATCGTCACCGTGTTGAACAAGATCGACGCCGTGGACGAAGCGGAGCTCGAAGAAAAACGCGCGGCCCTGTCGGCGCTCGCACCCGACCCCGTCGCCGTCAGCGGCAAGGAGGGACTGAACGTGGAGGCACTCACGGACCGGATCGCCGCGGACCTACCCCCCTTGCGCGAGGAGCGACTCGTCTTGCCGATGGCAGAAGACACCATGAGCCTCGTCTCGTGGCTCTACGATAACGCCTGCGTCGAGGAGGTAACCTACGACGCCGACCAGGTGCTCGTGGAGTTTGCGGCCCGGCCGTCGGTGATCGAGCGCTCCCGGTCGAAAGCGAGCGAGTTGACTATCCCGGAGTCGGCCTGATCGGATCCCAAGTGCCGGCCGTTACGGTATCAGTTCGGCCTGTCCGTTCGTAGACCGCCGTCGGCCCCACTCGGATCCATCGACGACAGCGAGCGTGGACGATCGACGGACGGGACCGAGTATCGGGCGCGCGATCCGCCCGACACCGGCTATAACGACACGTCCGAGGAACGGTAGCTACTATTACTGTACACTTGAATAGGTTTATCGACTTAGATGTAGTGTCATTCAACCATGGGAACGACGACACCACCGGGCGAAGGGAGCGAACGAGTACCCGAAAAGCGCCTGCGGGCGTTGGCCGAGCGGTTCGACGGGGCGCTGATTGGCCCCGAGGACGGGAAATACGACGAGGCCCGGAGTGTCTGGAACGGGATGATCGACCGGTTCCCGGCCGTCATCGCCGGCTGTGCGGGCGTCGAGGACGTTCTCGTGGCTATCGAGTTCGCCCGCGAGAGCGAGTTGCCGGTCGCGGTGCGTGGCGGCGGGCACAACGTCTCGGGTACCGCCGTCTGTGACGACGGGATCGTGATCGACCTCTCGGGGATGACGGCCGTCCGCGTCGACCCCGACCGCCGGGTCGTTCGTGCCGAAGGCGGAGCGACGTGGGCCGACGTCGACCGGGCGACCCAGCGGTTCGGCCTGGCGACGCCCGGGGGCGTGGTCTCGGAGACGGGGATCGCGGGGCTGACCCTCGGCGGCGGTCTCGGCCACCTGCGGCGAAAGCACGGCCTGAGCTCTGATGCGCTCGTCTCCGTCGAGGTCGTCACCGCCGAGGGAACGGTTCTGACCGCCGACGAGGAGACGAACCCCGACCTGTTCTGGGCGGTTCGGGGCGGTGGCGGAAACTTCGGCGTCGTCACGGCCTTCGAGTACCGACTGTACCCGGTCGGTCCGACGGTGACGACGTGTTTCGTCTGGCACCCCGGGGATCGGGTGGGCGACGCGCTCCGACTGTTTCGCGAGTACGCCGCGTCGGCCCCCGATGAGGCAAGCGTGTTGGCGTTTCACGCCGTCGTCCCCGAGACGGCGGAGTTCCCCGAGGAGGCGTGGGGCGAGGCAGCCCTCGTCTTCCTCGGATGTTACGCTGGCGATCGGGTCGACGGCGAACACGTGTTTCGACCCCTTCGGGAGGTCGCCGATCCGATCGTCGATTTCAGCGGCGAGACGGAGTACGCCGACTTCCAGGCGCTTCTCGACGAGGACTACCCCGACGGATTGAACTACTACTGGAAGTCGCTCTACCTGACCGATCTGAGCGACGAGTGCATCGAGCGCCTCCTCGCCGCCGGCGAGCGCGCGCCCTCGGCGCTCTCGACCGTCGACGTCTGGCAACTCGGGGGTGCGATTGCCCGCGTTGATCCCGACCACACCGCGTTCGCACACCGCTCGGAGCCGTTCTTGCTCGGTATCGAGGCCAACTGGGAGGATCCCGACGATGCGGAAGAAAACGTCGCGTGGGCTCGCGAGGTCTGGGTGGAGATGCGGCCGTTCTCCTCCGATGCGATCTACGTGAACTTCCCCGGGTTCCTCGACGAGCGAGAGGACGTCCCGCGGGCGGCCTACGGCGAGAACTACGACCGGCTGGTCGAGGTGAAAAACAGGTACGACCCCTCGAACCTGTTTCAGGCGAACCAGAACGTCACGCCGACGGTCTGAGGCACTTCGGGTACTCCTCGCCGCCGGGTCCGCTATTCGAGCGCCCGTTTTTCTTTCCTCACGACCCGCACGTCTTCGATCCGGGTTCCGGGATACTGCCCCTCGCTGTCCTTCTCGGCGGCCTTGACCATGTCCCAGACCACGTTCAGCCCCGTCGTCACCCCTTCGAGAGCCTCCATCTCGCAACCGGTCTTCCCGGTGGTTTCGACGCCGACCTCGAGTCGGACGTGATCCTCGTCGACCTCGAATTCGACCTCAACGTTCGTGATCGGGATCTGGTGGCACATGGGGATCGTCTCCCACGTGTGTTTGACCGCCTGGATCGCTCCGATCCGAGCCGTCGCGAGGACGTCACCCTTTTTGGTGCTGTTTTCGCGGATCGCCCGGATCGTCGACTCCCGGAGGTGGATCTCCCCGGTGGCGACCGCCCGCCGGGCGGTGTCGGACTTCTCCCCGACGTCGACCATTCGGGCCTCGCCCGACTCGTCGACGTGCGTCAGGTCGTGGTCGTCACCGGGGTCGCTCATCGCTCCCCCCAGACGACCTCGGGCACCTCGTCGAGCAGGTCGGACGCGAGCAGACCGCCGCCCCTATCGAGGCGTTCTGCGGCCCGACCGTTGGCGTAGGCGGCCGCGGCGGCGGCGTTCAGGGGATCGTTGTCCTTCATGAACGCGGCGGTGATCCCCGCGAGCGTATCGCCGGTGCCCCCGACGGTCATCCCGGGGGTGCCCCGCGTCGAGATCCGGGTTCGCTCGCCGTCCGAGACCACGTCGGCCTCGCCTTTCGCCATGACGACGTGGCCCAACTCGGCGGCAAACCGTTCGATATCGTCGGCTCCCGCCTCTAGATCGTCGAGTTCGGGCCCGCCCATTCCCGCCAACTCCTTGCGGTTCGGGGTGCAGATCAGCGTCGCCTCGGTCTCGACCTCGGGGACGACCGAGAGCGCGTCGGCGTCGACGACCATCGGTCCCTCGAACTCCTCGAGGAACGTACGGGCCGCTTCGAGGGTCTCCTCTGCGGTACCGAGGCCCGGACCGAGTACGACCACGTCGTCGTGTTTCGTCGCCGTCTCGATCAGGCCGTCTACCTCCTCGGTGCTCAGGCGCTCGCTCTCGTAGGCCTGAACGATCAGGTCCTCCGTGTAGCCCGCGAGCACGTCTTCGATGGATTCGGGACAGGCCAGAAAGGACAGGTCCGCACCCGATCGAAGCGCCGCCTGCGCCGAGAGGGCCGGCGCGCCCGTGTAGGGGCCCCCGCCGATGACGAACACCCGGGTTTCGGCGTCGGGTGCCGGCGATCCCAGTTCGAGGTCGCCCGGTCCAACGTAGCGCTCGGCGGCGCCCGGGATGCCGATGTCGGCCACCCGAACCTCGCAGTCGAGATCCGCCAGTCCCGGCTTCCCGTCGTGGAAGGTGATCACGCGGTCGGCGGAAACGGCGTTTTCGGGGACCTCGCCGGAGTCGGCGTCCACACCCGAGGGGACGTCGACCGAGATCACGGTCGCGTCGGATGCGTTGATCTCGCGGGCGGCCGTCGCCTCGGGCTCTCGCAGATCGCCGCTGATCCCAGTCCCGAGCATGGCGTCGACGATCACCTCGGGATCGCCCACCTCCAAGTCCGCCGAGTCGGCGACGGTTTCGCAGGGATAGTTCGCCGCCTCGAGTGCCGCCCAGTTCTCGCGGGCGATCTCGGTCGTGATCGTCTCGGGCTTGCCAAGCAGGTGAACCGAGAGATCGAAGGCGTCGAGAAACCGGGCGGCGACCAGTGCGTCCCCGCCGTTGTTTCCCCGGCCGGCGACCACCGTAACGGTATCGCCCTCACTTGCCTCCTCGCGGACGGCGCGGGCGACGGCGTTGCCGCTCGACTCCATGAGTTGCTTCTGTGAGACGCCGAGCGCTTCGGCGTTGCGGTCGACCGCACCCATCCGTGCTGCCGTGATCATACGCGGGCTTCGAGGGGACGGTCGTTGAAGATTGCGGACGTCGGAATAGGACAGTGGCCGGACGACGCTCTCATTTCGCTCCGATCTCTCCCCTACGTATGAACGTCTTCTGGCTCGACGAGGACCCGCGACTGGCCGCTCGCTATCACTGCGATCAGCACGTCAACAAGATGCTGCTGGAGGCGGCACAGGTCCTCTGTACCGCGGCCAGGGAGAACGGCTACGAGGCCGACTTTCTCTACAAGTCGACCCATACCGGCCACCCCGTGACGAAGTGGGCTGGCGAGTCGCGGGCGAACTGGCTCCGGCTTCGCGAGCACGCCCGTGCACTCAACACCGAGTTCACAGAGCGCTACGGCAAGGAGGAGAACCACGCCAGTTGGGACGTCATCGAGCGGATCGACTCCGGAGGGATAGCCTTTCCCACGGCGGAGCCGACGCCTCGCCCGCAGGCGATGCCCGAGGAGTACAAACGCGAGGATCCCGTCGAGGCCTACCGGGCGTACTACGCCGGCGAAAAGGCCGCGTGGGCCGAGTGGAACCACACCGACGAACCGCCGTGGCTCGCGGCGTACGCACCCGACGGCCGTCGGAGTGAGCGGTAGCTACCGACGGATCTCGAAGCCCTCGATCCCCTCGGGCTCGCCGTACTCGACTTCGACGTCCTCGACCTGTGCGGCCGGCGACCCCTCGTGACACCAGCCGACCATCGCCTCGACGTCCTCCCTCGTCCCCTCGAAGACCGCCTCGACCCGGCCGTCATCGACGTTTCTCACCCAGCCCGAGACGCCGTGTTCGCGGGCGGTATCGCGCGTACTTGCGCGGTAGTAGACGCCCTGTACGGTTCCCGAGGCGAAGAGGTGTGCGCGTGTGCGGGACATGGGTCGACGTCATCCCCCAGCGGTAAAGTTCCTCCCCGTCTCACGACCGCCGGGCGCTGATGCTGCGTTTGACCCCGCTCGCCCACTTCTCGAGGCGCTCCGCCCCGCCGTTGACCCGCTCGCTGACGTTGTGCAGGCGGGTGAGATACCACGGCTTTCGCCAGTAGAACGACTCGATCTCGAAGGGGATCCCGTCGGGATACGTCCCGCTGTGGTAGTTCCCGAGGAACGTCCGGGTCATCTCGACGCCCCGCTCGGGGCTACAGCCGGTCGCGGCGTAGTGTTTGATCGGGTTGGTGATCCAGGAGTACTCCCAGTGAGCGTAGACCTCGACGCTCTCGCCGACATCGTGGAGAATGACGTGCAGTTGCCAGTCCGCGAGCGGAGACTCGCGCCAGGCCCACGAGCCATCGGAGATGTTGCCATCGATGCGAACTTTGAGCGAGGAGACCACGTTTCGCCGGAAGCCCGCGTTCGCGAGCAGCGTTTCGAGTTCCGGCTGGGACATCTGGACGGTCCCGACGTACTCCTCCTCGGTGTTGTCGGTCATCGCATAGCCCCCGAACGCCCAGTCGAACAGCCGGTGGATCGGCGGCTTGATCGCCCGTCGGGCAGCGTTCAACCGATTCGGCGCCGAGTCCATTGCCTCTCGCTAGGACGGTCGGGGCCTATAGCCTTTCATTCTCCGGCTTCGGCCGTCCCGGCCGTCCGGAGGTGATGAAAGACGTACGTCTGGGCGTAGCCCGCGTACTCTCCCCCGAGGCGCTCGCGGATCGCCCGCGAGGTCTCGCGGTATGAGTCCCGGTCACACTCCGGATAGTACTCCTCGATGGCCGACCGGATCCACGTATCCAGCGGCACGGCCTCGAGGTAGCCCAGCGAGAACAGCAGTACGCAGTCGGCGACCTTGTTTCCGACGCCGACAAAGCGCGTGAGGAACTCGCGGGCGGTCTCGTAATCCAGCCCCCGGGCCTCCGCGGGGTGGGCTTCGCCACCGGCGACCATCTCCGCCGTGCGCTTGACGTAGGGGGCGCGATACCCCAACGAACAGTCGCGCAGTTCCTCGACGCTCGTGCTCGCCAGCTGGTCGGGCGTCGGAAACGCGTGGTAGGTGCGTCCATCGACGTCCAGGCTCGCCCCGAACCGGTCGGCAAGCGTCGTCTGCATTCCGTGTATTCGCCCGACGCGCATCTGTGCCGAACAGATGAACGAGATCAGGCAGGCGAAGACGGGGTCGTTGACGATCCGTAGCCCCCTGTGGGCGGCGTAGGCCTCGCATAATAGCGGGTCGTCGGGGCCGGTCCCGACGATCGCGTCTAGGTCGTCGTCGAGCCTGAGGAGCCGACGCAAGTACGGAACCGCATCGGTCGTCGACTCCCACTCGAGTGCGCGGTCAGTCTGGCGGACCCGGATCAGATTCCCGTCGAGGACCGTGTGGTACCACCCACCCGGAACGCCCTCGTACAGCAGACCGTCCTCGCGTCGCCAGCGATAGGACTGGCCGCTCTCGAGGGTCGCTCGGAGATCGAGGCCGCCGGGACACGTTTCAAGCGGGATCGTCCCACGTTCCATCGCTCTTTCTCGGGAGAGTGAACGCTTGTGGGTTGTGGTTTCGAGGCAACATTCATGCACCTGGCTCGTGATGTTCACAGTGACCATGGACTGTCGAGTTGTCGTTGAGGCGGCCGTTCCGGTGTACGACGTCTCCACGGCCGACGAGGCCGTACGGATCGCCATCTCGAAGACCGGCGAGATGCTCAATCCCGACCTGAACTACGTCGAGATCTCGATGGGCTCGCGTACGTCCCCGGGCGGCGAGGAACTCGAACCCGTCTTCATCGTCGCCGACGAGGCACTCGTTGCCCTCGAACTCGAGATGACGGTCTTCAACGTCGAGCGCGAGGAACACGCCTCGCGGATCGCCCGCAAGGAGATCGGCCAGCGCCTGCGCAACATCCCGCTCGACGTTCTGGAGGTCGAAATCATCGAATCGGACGACGAGGAGGAAGCCGACGCCGACGAGGAGGGAGACGGGGACGAACGGGGAGACGGCGGCGAGGAGATGTTACCGGAGTTCGACGACCTACTCGAGTAGCGGTGAAACGGCGACACCTCTCCGATTAACGACAGTCTTAATTCGGTTATCGACGCCAAACGCCGGCGGCGGCGCTCGTCGACGATAGGACGTCCGAAGAACGTCTGAGGCTCAGTCGGCCTGTGCGGCGACCGCTTCCTGTGACTCTTCGGTGATGTCGGACGTGATGCCGGTCGCGATGGCGAAGACGGCAGCTTTGTGGTCAGTCTTCGATTTGTGAATCGAAGTGGGCCGTACGCCCAGCGACTCGTACTCCTCGAAATCGGGGGTGCCAGCGTGTTGCTCGTAGTGGTTCGAAACCTCTGCCAGCAGGCCGTGAAGGTGGATGAGCTCCTGCTTTTTCATGAGCACTCAACCGTTACAGTTGCAGGGTTATATTAGTATCCTGAGTTCCATTGACACACGTAGAATCAGTGACAGAGGGCGGGTAAGCGCCGGATACGCGGACTTATTCATTGCCTAACACCTTCAAGCTCGATTCAGTCCGCGACTTCCGCGCTCGCTGCGCCCGCTGCGGGGCTCGTATCATCGGCCTGAAGCAGCTCCTTGTACCGGTTTCGGATCGTCACCTCGGAGATGTTCGCGACCTCGCTCACTTCAGCCTGCGTGACCTTCTCGTTTGTCAACAGGGCCGCGGCGTAGACCGCCGCGGCCGCGAGTCCCACGGGCGATTTCCCGCTGTGGATGCCCGACTGCTTCGCGTTCGAGAGCAGTTCGCGCGCGCGGTGTTCGGCCTCGTCCGAGAGTTCGAGGTCCGAAGCGAACCGGGGAACGTAGCTCTCGGGGTCTGCGGGCTGGACCTCCAGATCGAGTTCCCGGATTACGTACCGGTACGTGCGGGTGAGCTCCATCCGATCGATCCGCGAAACCTGGACGATCTCGTCGAGGCTTCGCGGCGTGCCGGCCTGGCGGGCGGCCGCATAGAGGCTCGCGGTGGCGACGCCCTCGATCGACCGGCCGGGCAGGAGATCCTCCTCGAGCGCCCGTCGGTAGATCACGCTCGCGGTCTCCCGGACGTTCTTCGGGAGGCCCAATGCGCTCGCCATCCGGTCGATCTCGCCGAGTGCCTGCTTGAGGTTTCGCTCCTTGGAGTTTCGCGTGCGAAAGCGCTCGTTCCACGTGCGGAGGCGTTGCATCTTCTGGCGCTGGCGGTTCGAAAGCGTGTTGCCGTAGGCGTCCTTGTTCTGCCAGCCGATATTGGTCGAGAGACCCTTATCGTGCATCATCGTCGTGGTGGGCGCGCCGACACGCGACTTCTGGTCGCGCTCGGCGGAGTCAAAGGCGCGCCACTCGGGCCCGCGATCGATCTCGTTCTCCTCGACAACGAGGCCACAGGCTGAACAGACCGTCTCGCCGTGTTCGGTGTCCGTCTCGAGACGGCCGCCACACTCGGGACAGGTGAGTTCGGTCTCGTTTTCGGTCGTCTCCTCGGTCTCCTCTCGTTCGGTCTCGGCGACCGACTCGTTAGTGAATGTTCGTTCTTTCATGGGTATGATCGTATGACGGCGAGAGTGCGCTCCGGCGGGAGTATCCCTTGAAGAAATCCCGGAGGCCTCGTTGCTTCCTAACACTATGTAACACCGAAAGCTACTTAAATGTTTCGTATATACCTTTGGTGATCGATCGTGAAGAACTGGAGGAAGGAGGCGTCAGACGGGGTTACTCGACGATGAAGGGGGCGGCGCGTTCGAGGACCTCCTCGCGGCTCAGCGCCTCGTCGAACGCCGCCGGGAAGCCGACTTCGCCACCGAGGACACGCAGGAACGATGCGTGGCGGGCCTCGACCGAGTGGATGCTCAGGGCCGGGGGAACGAGTTCCGCGTTCTGAATCGACGGAGCCGCACCGGCGTAGGCGCCGACGCCGGTGTCCTCGAGGATCGCGGCGGTAACGAGGAACTCGTCGGGGTCCTCGACCGCGGTACCGAAGTCGAACTCCGGTTGTTCGATCGGGTCACCGCCGAGGTCTTCGATGGTCTTCCCGAGCACCTCGGCGTGGGCGAACTCGTGGTCGCGGATGACCGTGAGGTCGTCGAAGACGCGCGTACGAATCGGCTGGCCGAAGTCCGCGAGGAGCGACGCATCCAGCAGACCCGAACAACCGAGGGTGTCGAGGCCCCGACGGTAGAACTCGGCCTCGAGGAATTCGAGGGTCCGCGCGTAGTTCAGGATGGCAATGTCGTCCTCGAACTCGCCGCTCATCCCACTGTCATCCATCCCGCCGCCGTGTTCGTCGGCCGCGACCGCTCCGACCGGTCCGCCGAGGCCGAACGCTCCGGCCCCGACCAGCGCCGAGGCAGCCATGAAGCGTCGTCGTGATGTGCTGTTCGTCTTCTTTCGGTTCGTTCCGTCGTTCGTGGGGTCGGTCTCTCGCATGGTTGGGTGCGCGTTTGCGCGGTTGGAACGACGACGGATCGCTAAAAGAGCGTTTTCCGAACCACGTCCGTACTCCATCCGGAGACTCTCCCAATTTCGTCCATCGTCCCGGTCGATCGGGGTTCAAACGGTATTGGGGTTCGAAAACCGGAGGGGGGTGCGAGCCGTTCGAGGGCGTCGGTTCAGTCCCACGTCACCCACGCGAGAAAGAGCAGGGCGACCGTTTCGAGGACGTGAAGCAGCATCATCGCGCGCCAGGCGATGGCGGGGACGGCGGTCGCGAACCACCCGGCGAGCATCGGATCGATCATGTAGTAATAAAGCGCGAGGGCGTTCTCCGCGAGCAGGAGAATCGAGAAGACGAGCAGCCCGAGGGTGTGTTTCGACCGGAACTGCCAGTAGTTGCGCGCCCAAATGGCGCCCAGAACGGCCAACAACAGGACGTTCGCACTGACCGAAATTCGGGCAACCGTCGGCCAGATACCGGGGTCGGTCTGAAGCGGTGCCCACACCGTCGCTACGAGGGAGGGCGGGATCGGGGGGGCTCCGATAGTCGTGGCGATGGCTGCTGTCCAGGGACCCATCTACGATCCCCCTTTCCGCCGCGTTCGGATATACACTTTCCCAAATTCGTCCATACTCATTCTACCCGTTCGGTGATCGTTTCGACGGTTTCCCAGTGGTGCTCGACCTGATCGGTGGTCAGGTACACTGCACCGTAGTCGCCGCCGCTTTTCTGAACCATCCCGTTGTCCATCAGCACGTCGAGGTGGTGGCGGATCGTCGTGTAATCGAGGTCGAGAGCCTCGGCGAGTTGGTTCGCGTTGCGTGGCCGTTCGTCGATCGCCTGCAGGAGGCGGACGCGGTTCGGCCCCCCGCGGGTTCCGGTGAGCACGTACCAGAGAACGGCCTCCATTATCGGGACTATGACCGGTTACCGATGTAAGAATAGCGGTTCATCCCGATCGTTTACAGTACGAGCGCCCGCTTCGGTATCCAAATCCCCGTTGAGCGATTTGGATCCCTCGTCGGATTTGGTGGTCAAGAATCCCCGGCGGTCCCGACGACGTGTTCAACGGGGAGTGGGAATCGTCACTACGTCTCGTCATGATGGTGCGTTCGAGCGAAGTCGACCGCAGTAATCCCGACACCTGACGGTCAAAAGAGGGTTTTCGAACCGAGTCCACAATTCGTCCGGAGTTCGAGATCAGTCAACGGTAAACAGGTGACCGTCCCGAGGGACCGACAGCACGCCGATGCGCGCCCCGGCGTCGAGCCAGCCGTGGCCGTACGAAAAGGACGCCAGCGCGTTGACGGGGTCGTCGTTCTCCCGGAAATGCCGTCCGTCGTCGAGATACGATCGGGCCATTTCGAGACACTCGGTGGCGGCATCGGCGAGCGGACTTCCCTCGTCGCCGGCGGGTTCGGCAGCGTCGAGCGCCTCCGTAAGCAGTCTCTCGTATCGGTCGGTTTTCTCGATTAGATCGGCGGGCATATACCCGTTGTCGGCCGAGGTCGGTCCTAAGGGCTTCGGAGAGCGTCCCGCCGTCACATGTAGCGGCCGACACTGCATCGAGGACGCAAAGTAAATACCGCGCGCACATAACGTCGGCACATGAGCGACCAGCCACGAGTGGAGATCTACACGAAAAACGCCTGTCCGTACTGCGAGAAGGCGACGGACCTCTTCGACGCGAAAGGCGTCGAGTACGAACTGTACAACGTCTCGGAGGACGAGGAACTGTTCGAGGAGATGGTCGAGCGCGCCGAGGGTCGCCAGACCGCCCCCGAAGTCTTCATCGACGACGAGCTGATCGGCGGCTGGGACGAAACCAGCGCCTTCGACGAGACTGGCGAGCTCGACGAGAAGTTGGGAATCGAGTCCGAGGCGGAAGTCGAACACCGTCGCCTCGTCGTCGCCGGCAGCGGGATCGCCGGGCTGACTGCGGCAATTTATGCCGCCCGCTCGAACAACGAGCCGCTCGTCATCGAGGGGACCGAGCCGGGTGGCCAGCTCACTCTTACGACCGACGTCGCGAACTACCCCGGCTTCCCGGAGGGGATCAGCGGCCCGGAGCTGATCAACAACATGAAAGAGCAGGCGACGCAGTTCGGCGCCGACGTCATCAACGGCGTCATCGAGTCGGTCGACGACTCGGGACGGCCCTACGAGGTACGCATGAAGAACGGCGACGTCTACACCGCCGACGCCGTCATCGCCGCGAGCGGCGCGAGCGCCCGGACGCTGGGGATCCCCGGCGAGGACGAGATGATGGGCTACGGCGTCTCAACGTGTGCGACCTGTGACGGCGCGTTCTTCCGGGGCGAGGAGATGGTCGTCGTCGGCGGCGGCGACGCCGCCATGGAGGAGGCGAACTTCCTCACGAAGTTCGCCGAGAAGGTGTATCTGATCCACCGCCGCGAGGAGTTCCGCGCCGAGGACTACTGGGTCGACCGGATCGAGGAACAGGTCGAGGAGGGGAACGTCGAGATCCTCCGGAACACCGAGGTCACCGAGATCCACGGCACGCCCGAGGACGGCGTCGAGGAGGTCTCGCTCGTGACCCACCCCGAGGGGCATCCGATGGCGAAACTCGACGACCCCGAGACGGAGTCCTCCGAGCTGGACGTGGGGGCCTTCTTCATCGCCATCGGCCACACCCCCAACACCGAGTACCTCGAAGGCACAGGGGTAGAGATGGACGCCGAGGGCTACCTGCAAACGCGTGGCGAGAAGGGTGGCGGCCAGACGAAAACGGACGTTCCCGGTATTTTCGGTGCGGGCGACGTCGTGGATTATCACTACCAGCAGGCGGTCACCGCGGCCGGGATGGGCTGTAAGGCCGCAATCGACGCCGACGAATTTCTCGAAAACGAGGAACGCGGTGCGAGCACCGCCGCCGAGCCGGCGGTGGCCCAGTCCGACGACTGACTGGAACCTCGACTCGCGTCTCCCGTATCGAAACCGGCCTGTCGGACGTATCCGTGGCCGAGGCGTTCCGAACCTCGTGCTGAATATCAGGCGCGAATGTGGCAGGTCCGTCTCGGCCGTGGCACAATCGATGACTGAAACGAGTGCTCCAGCCTCAGTCCGCCGGCTGGATGTTCTGGTTCACGTCGAAGAAGTTGTCGGGATCGTACCTGGCCTTGACCTCCTGTAACCGCTCGTAATTATCGCCATACGTCGCGCGTATTCGGTCCTGGCCCTCTTCCATCATGAAGTTGATGTACGAGCCATCGGCCGAATATGGATGTAGCGCTTCCCAGTACTCTTGGGCCCATGTAGTGATCTCTTCACTCTTGGCCGAATCCGGATCAACGCCTACGATGACCATCGACCAGTTCGCGTCGCGATAACGCCAAGCGGTCTCGTCCGCGTCAACGTGGTTGACGGCCCCGTTAACGGGATAGAGGTGCATCGTTGACTGTGGCGTCGGTACCTCCCTAAAGCGCTGATGTTCTGCAATGGCCTCGTCGGTCAGGTCGCGCACGAAGTCACCTTTCCAGTACCAGTGATCTCCAGGTGGGTACAACGGATCGAACATCCCTTGGACCGTCGAATAGGGCATCTCCTCGATGTGCTCGAACAGCGGTTCGGCGATGTCGCGGGCTGGTTCGAGTACATCATCGATCCGGTCATTCGGCCCTAAATAGCACCACATCAGTCCACAGACGTTCTCGCCATGGAGTTCCTCCGGGAAGGGGTCGCCGGGCACCTCCGCGATCAAATAAAAGGCGTAGACGTCCTCGGGCGCTTGGGGCAGCCACTCACGGTACCAGCGCATGGTGGTCTCGAGTTCCTCGATCGGCCAGAACAGCGGTCCGGCGACGACCGTCTCGACTGGATGTGCCTGGAACTCGAACGAAGTGGCCACACCGAAGTTGCCGCCACCGCCGCGCAGCGCCCAGAACAGGTCCGGATGCTCGTCCTCACTCGCGTGAACCAGCCGTCCATCGGCCAGCACGACATCCGCGCTTACGAGATTGTCGATAGTCAGGCCGTACTTGCGGGTTAGATAGCCATGACCGCCGCCGAGGGTTAGCCCCCCGACACCGGTCGTGGAGATGACTCCGCTGACCGTCGCCAGCCCGAAAGCGTGGGTAGCGTGGTCGACGTCCCCCCACGTGCACCCGGCCTCGACGCGCACCGTCTGCTCGTCGGGATCGACGCGAATCCCCCTCATATCGGAAAGGTCGATGACCAGTCCATCGTCCACCAGTGCCAGCCCCGGTCCATTGTGGCCACCGCTACGGATGGCGGTCTCGAGGTCGGATTCGCGGCCGAAATTCACAGCCGCGATCACGTCCGCCACATCGACGCACTTGGCGATCACTGCCGGGTGCTTGTCGATCATCGGTTGTATATCGCGCGCGCTTCGTTGAAGTTCGGGTCTTCAGGTCGGATCAGTTCCCCCCGTAACACCCCTTCGAAATCCTCGATTCCGTTAGCGTCTACTGTCGTTGTCATTGTCTCCCCCGTCTTTCGCGCTCATCTCGATGCCTCGTCGTTTCCATCCCCTCCCAGAGAGAGCGCTAGATCACCTACGGCACAAACTACGATAGTCGTTTGCACACCTGTCATTTGCCGGAATCCGCCTCTGTAGTTACTACGTCTCCTATCGAACTCGGGGAACCTCAACTGAGTTCGAAACCAGAAGCTATAGCAGGCGGCTATATCGAGGCCCGAGCGATCGACACGCTCCGACGGGTTTCGGATCTAGTCGGAAACGGAGTGGATCATGTCACGTCTGCGAGTCCTAACCCACCGCCACTCGTATCGCAGCCTGAGACGGTCATCGTAGCTCCTCGTGCGTGTCGGCCCAGTCGGCCAATCGCCTCCTCGCCTCCCGCTCGCGACGCGAGATCAAGTCGTCGGTCCCCAGCTCCTCGCCCGCGAAGGCGTTCATCACGACGAACTCGGCGCCCTCGCAGGCGACGAGCAAGGCTTCGACGTCGCCAGCGTGCTGGAAGGGGATCGTCGCGTCGTTGACGAAGACGGCTCGGGAGGGCGGCATCGATTCGATAAGTTGTATCCCCTCGCGGGCGTTCGCCCGGGCGAGCGCCAGCGCTTTCGCCTCCGTATCGCCCTCGGCGCGCGGGGCACGCGCGTCGAGGATTCCGGTCCACGCCCGCTCAGGGAGGTGGATGAAACGGTCGAGTCGACCGCCAAGCAGGACCCCCTCGCGTTCGAGTTGGGGGGCGAACTCGAGGATCGCGACGCCCTCGGCCCCGTGTTCTTCGACCCACGCGGCGAGCGCCCGCGCGGTCTGGCGGGTCTTGCCGACGTTCGAGGGGCCGGTCAGCAGAATCCGTCCGCTCGTCGGGAGCGTCATGCCTCGACGGCAGTGGATCGCTGCGCGGTGCGGACGAACCGCACGAGCAAGAGTGCGGTTGCGAGGCCGATCCCGGCGGCGAAGACGACGACGAACGCCGAGAGCGGATCGGCGATCGCGGCGGCCTGCTCGCGGACGAACGTGCCGGCGGTGACGAGCGCCACACCGAGCAACACGAGCCCGCCGAGGTTCGCGGGCAACGAAAGGGGCTCCTCGACCACGCCGGAGTCGTTGAGCAACAGGAGGATCACGACGATCGCGAAGGGCGTACCGACCAGCCCGAACGCGAGGACGAGTACCAGAAGCGAGAAAAACGACCCTTCCAGAAAGGCCCCGAGCGCGGAGGCGAGCGCGACACAGACCACGAGCGCACGGTATCGCGGGTCAGCGACCGACTGACCCCACCCCAGTTTGTCGGCGAGCGCGTACGGCGGGACGACGGTATTGCCCCCGAGCGTGGAGACCGCAGCACCAAGCAGCCCGAGCAAGAAGAGCCACGTGGCAGCCGTGCCCACGGCGGGTTCGAGCGCTTGTCCCGCCCCGATCGCGGTGATCGTGGCGGCGTCGATCCCGGGGGTATGGAGGACGCTCGCCGCGACGAGGAAGATGGCGAGGCTGTACCCGCCGAAGGCGAGCAGCATCGACGATCCGATGTCGAAGCGGGCGAGCGCGCCGTCCGCGCGCGTCCAACCACGTGCACGCATGGTGTAGCTCTGCATCACGAGTAAGGTGACGTGGACGGCGCCGCCCAGCACACCCGCGGCGACGAGCGCGCCCGAGAGGCCCGCTGGAATCCGCGGTACCAGCCCGCCCGCGGCGGCTCCGGGGTCGATCGGGACGACGATCGCCGTCGCGACGAACAGCACCACCACGAGCGAGACGAGGAGTTTCGCGCCGACCTCGGCGATACGGTAGCCGCCGCCGGCCAGCCCGATCGCGAGGACGAGTGCCCAGAGGACGCCCCAGACCCGGGCGTCGACGCCGGTGAGAACGCTGCTCACGTCGGCGACGGTCTTCATGATCACCAACTGCGCGAGGCCGGCGGCGAGCACCACGTCGATCACGAGCACCCACGCCCACCCCGCCCCGAGGTGGGATTCGACGGTCGAGACGATCCCCCGTTCGGTAAAGAGCGCGAGGCGGGCGGCCAGATACTGCCCGAGTGCACCCAAAAGCGCAGAGAGGATCACGACCCACAAAAGCGCATAGCCGTAGCCCGCACCTGCACTCAACAAACTCGCCATCGTCGCCGGCCCCGCCGCGATCGCCCCCGCGAGCCAGGTCGGTCCCAGTCGTTTCCCGGACTCTCGTCCCGTCTCCATCATCGTCTCCGCTTTTACCCGCGAGTATATAACCGCGTGGTATTACTCGTTCCCGACCGAGACGGCGGTCGTCTCGTCCGTCGACGGGACGCCGACATCGAACCCGTCACCACGTGCGGACTGCACGCGCTGTGGGTACGGGATGGTGATCCCCTCGCGGTCGAACGCGTCCTTGATCGCCTCGATCGCGTCCGTCCTCGCGTTCCAGCGCCGGCGCATCGTGGGCTCGCCGATCCACACACGCACCTCGAGCAGGATCGAGGAGTCGGCAAAGCGCTTCGCGATCACGTGTGGGTCGGGCGAGGAGCGGATCGAGTCCAGATCCTCGACGGCCTCGACGACGACCTCGCGGGCGTAGTGAACGTCGGTTTCGTAGTCGATTCCGACCTCGACTTCGACGCGGAGCTGGTCGTTTCGCGAGAGGTTCGTGAGGTCGCTCTCGGTGATGATGTCGTTTGGCACCAGCACGTGTTCGTCGCTGAAGGTCTGGATCTTCGTGTTGAAGATCGTCACGTCCTTGACGATCCCCGAGTGGTCCTTGACTTCGATCCAGTCGCCGACACGGAAGGGGCGGGAAAACAGCAGGATGAACCCCGCAAGCACCGCCGCGAGCGTCTCGCGTGCGGCCAGTCCGACGATCGCGGTGATCGCGCCCGCGCCGATGAAGATGTTGGTCAGGTCGACCCCCCACAGCGTGAGCACGAGCGTCATCGTCCCCAGCGCGATTCCGATGTCCGAGACGTGGTAGGCGACTTCACTCTGGTGTTTGGTCAGCGACGAGGTCCGCTGGAGTTGGTCGATCGACCGGTTGGCAAAGCGAATCAGCAGGTACGCGACCAGCACGATCGCGATCGTCATGAACTGCTGGACCGCCGTCCAACGATCGATCGCGAGCGTTCTGAAGACGATATCGATGAAGTAGGTGACGTGCCAGACGATGCTCAGCGAGTAGACACCGGTGGCGACGACCGCCAGCAGCCAGATGACCCGACTGGCTTCCCCGACGTTACGGCCGTAGCGGTGATCGACGAGGGTTTCCAGGCGACGGCCGAACTTCATTGCGAGGATGACTAGCACACCGATCACCACCGTTGCGAGGAGTTGCACGCCCGTCGCCGAGAAGTACGACTGCTGTAACTCGATGATCCACTCCGTTCGGAGGGCTGCGGGGGGGTGACCTCCGGTGGTGTCAGCCGACATCTCGTTTAGCTACCTACACTCACGACGGTGATATGTTTTAGTGTTCGCCCGTCATCTGCGGGCGATCGTACCCGTAGCCTCCGAACGGGCGGCGACCGCTCTGTCGTGGGCCGTCGTCGCACAGTATGTTTATAATACATCAAGTCAAATAGATATGTAATTAGGATGTACTTACCATGTCACAGATGACTACGCACGAAGCCCGAAACGACCTGGTTCTCGCCCCGAAGACGAGCCCGGTCGAGGACATCGAGCGAGTCCTCGTGCAGGGCGAATTCACGGAGGAGTGGAACGTACTGGTCGTTGCCTACGGGTGGGATCACCGGAGTCTCAAGAAGACGTGGCACGACCGGATCGAGGAGAGACCCGCCGCCTTCGGGGCGATCTCGGTCGGCACCGGGAGCGACAGTTCGAGCGGCGCCGCGCCCATCTCCCGATCGGGGTGTGACATCACGGCTGCCGTCCGGAACCCGACGGATCTAGCGGAACTAGGGACGACGATCAGCCTGTTTCTCGACGACTGGACCGAGGGGACGACGCTCGTCTGTTTTCACTCGCTGGAGTGTCTGATCGACCGCGTCGGGTCTCGAGCGGCGTTCCGGTTCCTGCACGTCCTGACCCGACGACTCGCAGGGATCGACGCGATCTCGCAGTTCTCGCTCGATCCGTCGGCCACCGACGACCGGATCGTCCGGACGCTCGAACCACTCTTCGATTCCGTCCATGAACCGGAGGACCCGACCCCGACGATCACCCCCGAAACGGCCTTCGACGTACTGCGTGATTCCCGTCGTCAGCACGTGCTACGATATATATACGAACGCGACGGTTCGGTACCCCTCTCGGCGCTCGTCAAGCGGATCGCCCATCACGAACCCGACGCTGACGCGGATCGCATCGAGATCTCGATGCACCATTCACACCTCCCGAAACTCGAGGACGCGGGCCTGATCTCGGTCGGGGAGACCCACGTCACGGGTTGCCCTGCGATCGAGGCGCTCGAACCCCATCTCGAACTGGTCGCTGACCACGACCGTCCCGATTAGCGCCCCCATAGTATTAATCAGATAGCTGGTATGAATGGTCATGGCAGAACGAGAGACGCGTTCGGAGAGTGCCCACGAGAGGCCGACCAAAGAACGGACGACCGCGTTTCTGGCCCGTGGGATCGTCAGAACGGGATTGGTCGTCCTGGGAACCGTCCTGTTGTTGTTTGCGCTCGGGCAGGCGTTCGGTCTCGACCTGCTGGGAGCGCTCGCCGACTTCGTCGGGACGCAAACGGGACGGTGGCTCGCCGTCGCCTTCTTCGCGTTGGTAATAATCAGTGTCGCAGCGAGCGGCTGGCGGTATCGTCGTCCGCCGGCGTGAGCCTATGCAAATCGATACCAGGTGTCGTTGCGAACCTCGACGGTCGGTGTCGGTCCCGTAGCCGCGGCGCTTAACACCGGCCGCCACGCATAGTCGACGATGGGAGCGCGGCTGCCGGGTACCGAATCGGAGGCACGGATCGTCGCCCACGCCGACATGGACTGCTTTTACGCCGCCTGTGAGCGCCTTCGCGAACCCGCTCTCGAGGGCGAGCCCCTCGTCGTTGGGATGGGATACGAACCCGGCACCGACAACGGCGCAGTCGCGACCGCGAGCTACGAGGCCCGCGCCTTCGGCGTCGAGAGCGCACAGGCGATCTCGGCGGCCCTCGAACACCTTCCGCGAAAGCGGGCGGCCGCGACCGACGCGCACCTCGATATCGAACGCTCGGGCTTCTACCGCCCCGTCGACATCCCGTTCTACGAGTCGGTGAGCGAGGAGGTCCGGGGGATACTCCACGAAAACGCCGAAGTCGTCCGCGAGGTGAGCATCGATGAGGCGTACCTCGACGTCACCGAACGGACGACGTGGGACGACGCGGAGGCGTTCGCCCGGCGGATCAAAGACCGGATCGAACAGGAGATCGGCGTGGTCGCAAGCGTCGGGATCGCCCCGAACATGAGCACCGCAAAGATCGCGAGCGACGCAGAGAAACCGGACGGACTCGTGGTCGTCCAGCCCGGGGAGGTACGCGACTTTCTCGCGCCCGTTCCGGTCGAAGAGCTCCACGGCGTCGGGCCCGTCACCGCACGGACCCTCCGCGAGCGCGGGATCGGGACGGCGGGGGAGCTGGCAGGCGCGGATCGCCACGCGCTCCTCTCGGCGTTCGGCGAGCGCGGCGGGGACCTCTACGATCGGGCCCGCGGCGAGGACGACCGCGAGGTGACCCCGAAGGGACGCCCCAAGAGCCTCTCGCGTGAATCGGCGTTCGTCGAACCGACGGCCGACTACGAGGCCATCGAGGAGCGCGCGCTGGCGCTCGCTGCGGCGGTTACGGAGCGTGCCACCCGGAAGGACGCGCTCTATCGCACCGTCGGAATCAAGGTCGTCACACCGCCCTTCGACGTGAACACGCGGGCGCGCTCGCTTTCCGGTCCCGTCGACGACCCCGATCTGGTCGATCGGATCGTGCGGGACCTCCTCTCCGAGTTCGAGGGCGAGCGGATCCGAAAGATCGGCGTGCGCGTCTCGAATCTGGAGTTCGGCGCGGCCGCACAGTCGAGTCTCGACGGCTGGGTCGGGGGAGACGGTGTAGCGGGCGGATCCGGTGAGGACGACTCGGACCCCGTCGACTCGGCCGCTCGCCGGGGACAGGCGTCGCTCTCGGAGTTCGAGTGAGCCACGCCCCGTGGCGAGCGAGTCGACGACGATCGCGACACCGGCATCCGAGAGGAGTACCCGATCTCGCGGTGAGCGAGGCGGGTTTTTATCCCGAGTCCGACCGTATCGTCGTGCATGACCACCGTCGAGATCGAGTACTGCGTCCCGTGTGGCTTCCTCGAACGCGCCGAAGCCGTCCAGCACGCCCTGCTCACGAACTTCGGCGAGGAGATCGACGAACTCGTCCTCGTATCGGGCGATCACGGCATCTTCGAGGTCCGGGTCGACGGCGAGATCGTCTTCGAGAAGAGCGAGGACACGTACGACGTCGATCAGATTACGCGGGACGTCCGCGCGTACGTCTGAACCGTTCGGGAGTCACCCCAGCAGTTCGCGGGCGATCACGTTCTTTTGGATCTGGCTCGTCCCCTCGTAGATGGTCGTGATCCGCGCGTCCCGGTAGTAACGCTCAACGTCGAAGTCGGTCGTGTAACCCGCCCCGCCGTGGATCTGGACGGCCTCGTTGGTGATCTCCATCGCGGCCTCGCTCGCGAAGTATTTGGCGATGCTTGCGTCCAGACGGGGGTCCTCGCCCGCATCCTCCCTGCGGGCGGCCTCGCGGGTCAACAGCCGGGCGGCTCGTAGCTTCGTCTCCATGTCGGCGAGTTTGTGCCGGATCGTCTGGATCTCCGAGATGGGGCCGCCGAACTGCTCGCGTTCGGTGGCGTAGGCGAGCGCGTCGTCCATCGCGGCCTGTGCGAGGCCCACCGACTGGCTCGCGATCCCGATCCGCCCGCCGGTCAGGATCGAGAGGGCGGCGCTCAGCCCGCGTCCCTCCTCGGTGAGACGGTTCTCCTCGGGAACGCGCACGCCGTCGAACAGCAGGGCGGTCGTGTCGCTCGCGCGAAGCCCGAGTTTCTCCTCCTTTTTGCCGACCTCGAGTCCGTCGCTGTCGGCGGGCACGAGGAACTGCGTGATCTCGTTCTCGCCGGTCTTCGCAAAGAGGATCACGACGCCCGCCCGCGAGCCGTTGGTGATCCATTGCTTTTTCCCGTCGATGACGTACTCCTCGCCGTCGCGTTCGGCCCGGGTCGACATCTCCGCGGGATTCGATCCAGCCTCGGGTTCCGAGAGGGCAAACGCCCCGACGGGCCGGCCCGAAACCATCTCGGGAAGCCAGCGCTCCTTCAGACCGTCGGTCCCGAACCGGGCGATACAGGCGGTCGCGAGACAGTGTACCGAAAGCGCGGTCGCGACCGAGAGGTGGCCGTAGGCCAGTTCCTCGTTGACGAGACTGTAGGTCGTCCGGTCGGCGTCGAACCCGCCGTAGGCCTCGGGGACGGCGAGACCCGTCAGATCGAGGTCCGCCAGCTCGTCCCAAGCGTCCTCGGGGAACGTCTGAGTGCGGTCGGCCTCGGCCGCGCGGGGCCGGAGT
This sequence comes from Halalkalicoccus jeotgali B3, assembly GCF_000196895.1. Classification (NCBI taxonomy): domain Archaea; kingdom Methanobacteriati; phylum Methanobacteriota; class Halobacteria; order Halobacteriales; family Halalkalicoccaceae; genus Halalkalicoccus; species Halalkalicoccus jeotgali. The sequence continues at coordinate 1,705,356 of NC_014297.1, read as the reverse complement.
TCCTCAACGGCGACTTCCCGGACAACGTCCCGGATCGCGCGCTGTTCCGCGGTGAGTTCCATGCCTCGCGTTGTATCGCGGTCGAAAAAAGATGATCGTTCTATGGGTCACGCAGGAACGACACGACCTCGGCGGGCTCGGCCGCGATCCCGCCGCCCTGAGCGAACTCCTCGCCGCCGCCTCCCCCGCCGCCGAACTCGCTCGTCAGGGCGTCGATCACCGCACCCGCGTCCGTCCCGTTCGCGCTCGCGACGACGGCCGTCGTTGGGCGCTCGTCACTTACGAGCGCGGCGACCTCGCAGTCCCCGCCGGCGAGGGCGCGCGCTCGCTCCAAAAGGGTATCACTGTCGACGTGCGGAACCGACCCGACGAGCCAGCGCTCGCCGTCGCGTTCGAGGACGTCCTCGCCCAGCGCGTCGATCCGGGCGTCCGCGATCCGCCCGAGCAACGCGGCGCGTTCGTCCTCCAGTTCCGTGATCCGTTCCCGTCGGCGCCGGATCTCCGCCGGCAGGTCCGGGACGCCGACCCCGAGTTCGCGAGCGGCGCGTTCGGCCGCCCGCCGGGTTTCCGTGCGATGTTCGATGGCGGCGGGACCGACCGCCAGTTCGACCCGGGTCAGCCCTTCGCCGGGGTTTGAGCGGCCGAGCACGCTTATCGGGCCGATCTCGCGGGTGTTCGAGACGTGCGTGCCCCCGCAGGCGGCGTCGTCCCACGATTCGGCGGTAGAGGTGGGGGTTCGATCCGCGCCGATGGACACGATCCGGACCCCCCTGTCTTCCTCGAAGACACCCTCCTCGGTCCGCGTGTTGAACGCCACCGCCTCGCGGGCACGGGCGTCCGCGACCGGAACGGTCTCCCAAGTGACGGGTCGTCCTTCCCAGACCGTGCGGTTCGCGAGCACCTCGAGTTCGATCAGTACGTCGTCGTCGATATCCGTACTCGTCTCGAAGTCGATCCGGGCCTTTCGCTCGTCGATGTCGAACCCGCCGTAGCCCAGGTCATCCAGCAGCCTGCGACCGGCCCCGTAGAGGACGTGACTCGCGGTGTGAGTCCGCATACAGTAGGTCCGAAACGCCGGATCGATCTCACAGGCGACGGTCCGGCCGGTTTCGACTCCGCTTCCGTCGGCGAGGCTGTGGACGACCGTTCCGTCCCGTGTCTGGACGTCTCGTACCGCTACCCCGTCGATTTCGCCCCTGTCCGCGGGCTGACCACCACCCTCGGCGTAGAAGTAGGTCCGGTCCAGGACGACCTCGCGGCCGTCGACGCGGTCGATACGGGCCTCGAACTCGGTCACGTACGGCTCGGCGGCTGCCGAAGCGTTCATACGGGTGGCTGTTCGCCGAGCGCTAAAAGTCTACTCGGCCAGTTCGATGTCGAGTTCGGATTCGAGATCCGCGATCAACGAGCCGCCGACGCCCGCGCGGGCGGCCCGGCCCTGTTCGACTGCCATGAGCTGTTCTTCGGGCACGTCGAGCGATTCGGCGAGTTCGTGGACCTGGAGTCCGGCGTCCTGTCTGGCCTCCTTGAGACGGTCGCCGTAGCCCGAAACGAGATAGGGAAGCGGGTCGTCGGCGTAGTTCGTCCCTTCGCGTTCCCAGCGACTCGAATCGCCGCCCTGTGAGTCCTGTATCTCGGCGATCTTTCGGGCCGCACGCTGTTTGCGGTCGCGTTCTTTCGAGCGCTCGTCGCGTTTCTTCGGGGCGTCGTCGTGGGGCGCACACGCACTACAGACCTGGAGGGTCGCGCCGGCGATGGTCGCCGTCTTCAGCGAGCCCGTCGACTCCCCACAGAGTTCGCAGGACCCGCCGTCGCCCCCGTCGGAGGAGCCGCCGGTGGAGTATTTTGCCATGAGACCGTTATGCAACCCGAACATTTGAATATACTGTCGCTCCCGGGCAGTGACAGGCCCAACCACGGGATCGGCGAAGCGAAAGCCCTTTTATGGGAGATGGAATAGAGACGGGTGCAAAGACACAACGAGCGTGGGTAGCCAAGCCAGGCCAACGGCGCAGCGTTGAGGGCGCTGTCCCGTAGGGGTCCGCCGGTTCAAATCCGGTCCCACGCATCGTGCGGTGGCACATCCACCGAAGATGCAGGTGATTCCGCCGGGCACCGCTCGGCGGCCGGTCGACACACGACCGGTCCCTTCGCGGACATCACCCACGCACAATCCTTCCGACGCGATACCGATCAGCGGCGCAACTCGTCCTCGACGGGCGGCGTTCCGCTGTGTCCTCGCTTCTCAGGACAGGTACTGTCGCCGAAACGGATCGCCGAAAACCGGTCGCGCGAGGTCGGTTAGGTCAGTAGTATCAGTAGTTCTCGAGCAGTTGGGTCGGCGTGATGGGCTCGAGACCGGCGCCGTAGCTGTTGTCCTCGATGCGGTCGAGTTGCATCTCGAACTCCTCGACGCTCATTCCCTCCTCGCCGATGTGCTCGAAGTACGGAACGACCACCTGATTGTGGATGTCGGCACGCAGGATCGGCTTACGGGTGCTCTGGTAGCTCGATCCGCTGATCGCCGAGATGGTGTGACGGCCCGTCGGCGGGATCCCGCTCGAACACCCGCCGAAGACGTAGGCGGTCTCGTGGGTGTCACGCAGCACGTTCAGCAGGTCGTTGTTCATCCGGTTGCGCGGTGTGAAGAAGTGCTGAGAGCCGTCCTCGAACCCGCGGTTCGCGAGGTAGTCGCGGTTGTTCTCGACGATCCGGCGTTGCTCCTCGGCGCCGTACTGGGTCAGGTCGCCGGCGTGCATGGGATACGAACAGACGTCCCAGCCCGCGTCGCGCATCTCCCGGAGCTGCTCGATATTGAGCCGGCCCGAGGTGTTGAGGTAGTCCTGCGAGATGCCGAGCGTCCCAACCCAGCCACGTTCTTCGAGCATCGGGAAGACCGTCTCGTAGTGCTCCTCCAACCCGCCGTAGAAGGCGAGGATGACGTTGCTCTCGTCCTGTGCGGGCGTCGTCCGCAGGTCGTCGACCCGGTACTCGATGGACTCGCCATCGGGGGCGACCATCTCAAGGCGGATCTCTTGGACCTCCGAGAAGTCGGGCCCGCCGTAGCCGACGGTGTAGCCGAAGTCGACCCGGAACCACTCGTCGACGCCGCTTGGCAGCGTGCGCGCGGAGGTGACGTAGTTGTCCCCGTTGGGCGCACGGACGTGCATCGACAGCCGGCCGCCGACGGGCGAGGTGACCTTCACCGCCGCCGAGAGGTACTGATCGGTGAGGTCCAGCGGCGAGGACGGGGCCAGCGCAACAGTCGAGACGTTGCTGTCGGTTTCGACCAGCATCGACTGGCTGCCGGTGACGGCCTGTCCGTCGGGGTTGACCTGTTCGTCCCGGAGGGCGTACCAGTTGACGGACTCGAAGTCGTCGAGGACCTCGCCGTACTCCGTTTGGGCGGCCTGGGCGGCCTCGCTCGGCCCGTCATCGTTGTTGTTGTCGTCTCCGTTTCCGGTCCCGGAGTCGTTGTTGGAGCCGTTCCCGGAATTGTTGTCGTCATTGTCGTTTCCGTTAGTGTCGTTTCCATCACCCATACAGCCGGCCAGCGCGATGGAGGAGGCGCCAACAGTGCCGATAAAGGTCCGTCGGGATAGTGATTTTCTCATATCGATGTGTTCTCCGTACCGCGTCCTCTTTCTAATACGGTGCTTAAATCCTATTAACCTTTTCATAACGGATTGATTATGTGTTTTGGACGCGGGTTGATAACGGCTATACAGGCGCCGACCCATTGGTGGAGTATGCAACAGCAGGTCAGAGAGCACGTCCCCGCACTGACGGGCGTGTTGACCGCGATCTCGCTCGCGCTCGTTTTCAGCGCCGCCCTCGGGTACGTCCCGCGGACGCTCGTTCCCGCCGCACCCGAGTGGGTCGTCCGCGCCATTCCCCACGCGAACGCCCTCATCAGCCTGAGCGCGATCGGGACCATCTCGCTTGGGTGGTACTGGATCCGTCGCGGGCGGGTCCGAACCCATCGCCTGGCCATGGTCGCCTCGACCGGGCTGTTCGCCGGCTTTCTCGCCCTGTACCTCTACCGACTGGTCCTCTTAGGCGGTCCCGAACCGTTTCCCGGTCCCGAGACGGTCTATCAGTTCGTCTACCTGCCGCTTTTGGGGATACATATCCTGTTGGCGGTCGTCTGTATTCCGCTGGTCTACTACGCCCTCCTCCTTGCAGTTTCGTATCCGGTGGGCGAACTCGGGCGCACGCGCCACCCGACCGTCGGTCGGATCGCCGCCTCGCTGTGGCTCGTCTCCTTTAGCCTCGGCATCGTCGTCTACACCCTGTTGCACGTCGTCTACTGATCACGCCGATCAGTCGTCGGCCGGGAGACCCCGATCGTCGATCTGTGGACGTTCGACCTCGCGATCCGTGTCCTCTCCGTCGATCTCGTAGGGGTAGTTTCCCGTCACACAGCCCAGACAGAGGTCGTCGTGTTTCTCGCCGAGAGCGGCGGCGATCGCGTCGATCGAGAGATAGGCGAGGCTGTCGGCCCCGATCTCCTCTCGGACGTCCTCGACCGACTGGCCGGCAGCGATGAGTTCTTCGCGGGTCGCCATGTTGATCCCCATATAACAGGGGGCGGTGATCGGTGGCGCGCCGATCCGCATGTGGACCTCCGTTGCCCCTGCCTCCCGGAGCAAGGAGACCAGCTGGTTCGAGGTCGTCCCCCGGACGATGCTGTCATCGATCAGCGTGACCGACTTGCCCTCGACGGTCGACCTGATCGGGTTGAGCTTCAGCCGAACCGCTCGCTCGCGTTCGTCTTGGGTCGGCATGATGAACGTCCGTCCGACATACCGGTTCTTCATCAGTCCCTCCGCGAACTCCACGCCCTCGGAGGCCTCAGCGTACCCCGAGGCGAAGGCTCGACCGGAGTCGGGCACCGGCATTACGACGTCGGTGTCGATCCCGTTCTCCTCCCAGAGCTGTCTCCCCAGTTCGCGGCGCACCTCGTAGACGAGGTTGTCGTCGATCACGCTGTCGGGCCGCGCGAAGTAGACGTGTTCGAAGAAACAGTGGGCGGTGTGCTCGCGCTCGACCAACTGATAGGAGTCGAAACCGCCAGGTGAGAGCACGACCAGCTCGCCGGGACGGACGTCACGGACGAGTTCACCGTCCAGCGTATCGATCGCCGCCGACTCGGAGGCGATCATGTAACCCTCGTCGAGTTTCCCGATACACAGCGGCCGATTACCTTCGGGGTCGCGAAGCCCCAGGACGGTGTCGTCGTGGGAGATCGCGAGCGAATAGGAGCCGTGGATCCGGTTCATCGTGTGTTTGACCGCCCGCACCAGATCCTCGTTCAGCAGGTTCGTCGCCAGATCGTGGGCGATCACCTCGGTGTCACCGTCGGACGTGAAGGCGTGACCCATCCCGGCCAGTTCCTCGCGGATCTCGTCGGCGTTGACGAGATTACCGTTGTGGCTGAGCCCGAGCGACCCGCTCTTAAAGGAGACCGAGAAGGGCTGGGCGCAGGACGAATCGACGCTGCCCGCAGTGGGATACCGGACGTGGCCGATCCCGGTTTGTCCGTTGAGCTCGGCGAGGTCCGTCTCGGAGAAGGCATCGCCCACGAGCCCCATGCCGACGTGGCTGTGTTGCTGGAAGCCGTCGTGGGTGACGATCCCAGCCGACTCCTGGCCGCGGTGTTGCAGCGCGTACAGCGAGTAATACAGCGGCCGCGCGGCGTCCCGGTCCCGGAAGGAGACGCCGACGACGCCGCATTTCTCGGTCGGCCCGTCGACCGCCTGCCCCGTGTCCATACCCGTTGGATACACACCCAGCAGTAAAAATCCCACGTAGCTGGATCAGTACCGACTCGACTGCAGTTTTATATACACATTCGTGGATACATACGGTTTCGCGAACCGTACCGCTGGAGGGACGCGTGGCTACGGGGGTGAAAAGTCGAAAGAGAGATGCGGATCAGTTGTCGCCGGTCTTGCCCTGCCACTCGTAGCCGCGGCGTTTCTTCGACTTGCCGAAGCCACAGGAGGCACAGACCTTCTTCTTCGAGTGATACGCCTTCTCACCACAGCGTCGGCACTTGACGTGCGTGGTGATGTTCTTCTTACCCTGCGTCGGGGTACCTGCACCGGTCATGGAGTTATCGAAACGACGTTATCGCCGCGTATAATCGTTGTGTTGTCATCGTCCTCGACGACGACGTTCATGTGCTGATCGTAGCCCGTCAGGGTGCCGACGAACTCCTCTCCGTCCTTCAGCTGGACGGTGACGATGTCGCCGATCGCGGCCTCGAGTACGTCAAGCGGGCGTCCACTCATACCCCTACGCGCACCCGATTCTCACTTAAGCGTACCGGAATTTAGAGTTCAACGGCGAAGCGCTCGTCCCCGGCCGCGTTCTCGAGGAACGCCACGAGCAGGGCGACCGACCCGCGCAGGTCCTCGGTGTCCACGACTTCGACCGGCGTGTGCATGTACCGGTTCGGGATTCCGAGGTTGAGTGAGGGGATCCCACCGCGGGCGGTGTAAAAGGCGTCGGCATCGGTACCGGTCGCGGTCCCGAGAGCCTCTAGCTGTACCCCGATCCCCGCCTCGCTTGCGGCCTCCCTCAGAGCGTCGACCAGCGCCGGGTGGTTCGCGCTCCCCCGTCCGATCACCGGGCCCGCGCCCAGATCGAGGTCGCCCCCTCGGCTCGCGGGCGCGTCCGCGCCGTCGCTCGCGTGGGTCACGTCGACCGCGATGGCGGCGTCGGGCGCCAGGTCGAACCCGACCATGCGCGCACCCCGGACCCCGAGTTCCTCCTGGACCGTGCTCACGGCGTGGACGGTCGGGCCGACCCCGGACTCGGCGGCCGCCCGCAGGGTTTCGGCGGCGGTCCACGTCCCGACGCGGTTATCCAGTCCGGTCGCGGCCAGCCGGCTCCCCTGGAGATCCCGTTGTCGGCTCTCGACGGTGATGGGATCACCTACGGAAACGAGTTCGCGGGCAGACTCGCCGTCCTCGGCCCCGATGTCGGCCTTCAGGTCGGCGATCTCGTCGTACTCCTCGTCGCCCTCGCGCAGATGGATCGCGGTCTGACCGATCACGCCCGGGATGGATCCCGAGTCGGCGTGGACTGTGACGTACTGACCCCGCGAGACGGTCTTATCGACGCCGCCGATCGCCCCGAGGTGGAGGAATCCGTCGTCGTCGATCCGGCGGACGATGTAGCCGATCTGGTCGGCGTGGCCGACGACCGCGATCTCGGTCGGACCGCCCTCTATGGTCGCGACGGCGTTACCGTAGTCGTCGGTCCGTACCTCGTCGGCGACCTCACTGACGGCATCGATCCAGGTGCGCTGGCCGTCGGTTTCGAACCCGGATGGCGAGGGGGTCGCGAGGAGGTCTTCGAGTAACTCGCGCTGACGGTCGTCCATACCTGATGGTGTCGAGTGCCCACGCATCAACGTTGCGACCGTCCAAAACGGCTAAGTGTCCCGTCGGCGCACTGTGGACCATGGGAGAGAAGAAGACGACGCTGTTCGAGATCAACGTCGAGAACTTCGAGTTCAGCCCCAGCCCGCGCTTCGGGGACGAACTCGCCAAGGCGGTCGAAGGAATCGACGGCAAGGGTTCGAAACTCGGCCTGTTCGGCTCAAAAGGGGTCTCGGAGGACGACGAGGACGGCGAGGGAATCGACGAGGACCAAGAGACGAGTTCGGGGCTGTTCTCGCGGACGTCGACCGAGAGCGAGGAAGCCGACGGAGAGCCGGCGCCGGAAACGGAGGAGACCGAAGTCGAGGTCGAAGATCCCGACGCGGTCGAGGACGAATCCGGTGGCGGTCTCGGGCTCCTCATCGGGCTGTTGTTCCTGCTCGTCGTCGCGGCGGTCGCAAAGAAGTTCGTCGCCCCGGAAGATGGAGAGGCCTACGAGGAAGTCGAGCTCTCGGAGTACGAGAACTAGTCCCGAAGCATTTTGTCCGCGCGGCCCCTACGCGGTCGTGTGAATCCGCTTCGTAGTCTCCGCACTATTTCGCAGGCCTCGGGCGAGGGGCCCGTCGACTGGGGCGCGGTCGGCGCGGCCGCCAAGGACGTCACCTCGCCCGGATCGGTCGATCTCACCCAGCACGAGATCGACGGCTATCGCGGGGACGTCACGGCCGCCCGACGCTCGATCCGCGAGCTCGCGGCGGTCTCGTTCGACCTGCCCGATACCATCGAGATCCAGAACCGCCATCACTGGATCGACGCCAACGTCGAGACGTTCCGCCGGGTGATGGCACCGATCGAAACCCACACCGACGTCTTCTTTCCGGACGCCTCGCGGGTGTTGAACACCGGATCGACGACGCTCATGCTGTCGTTTCTCGGCAAGAACGTGCTCGGCCAGTACGACCCCCTCCTGCTGGCCGAAGGCGACGCCGAGCACGCGCTGTACTTCGTCCACCCGAACATCCGGCGGGTTGCGACGGAACTCGAGGTCGAGGAGGAGCGCTTCAGGCGGTGGATCGCCTTCCACGAGGTCGCCCACGCCGCCGAGTTCGGGGCTGCACCGTGGCTTTCGGGACATCTCGAAGGGGAGATGGAACGCGGGATCGCCGGGCTCGCGAGCGGCCGGTTCGACCGTGAGGCCTTCCGAGAGCTCGACGCGGCGATGACCGCCGTCGAGGGCTACGCGGAACTGATCATGGACCGGGCGTTCGACGACGAATACGCGGACCTGCGCGAGAAAGTCGAGGCACGCCGTCGCGGCGGCGGTCCGCTCGCCCAGTTGATGCGTCGGCTGCTCGGGCTCGGGCTCAAACGTCGTCAGTACGAACGCGGGAAGGCCTTCTTCGAGACCGTCGCCGACGCCCGCGGGATCGAGGGCGCCAGCGTCGTCTGGGACTCTCCCGAGACGCTTCCGTCGGGCGAGGAACTCGACGCGCCCGAGAAGTGGCTCGCGCGGGTCGGCTAAACGATCCGGAAGAGCCACCACAACAACGCCCCGCCGAGGAGGACCCCCGCGCCCGCGACGAGTGTGGCCTGTACGAGCGTCGCCCCGCCCGACAGCGCCATGACGCCCGCCGACGCCCCGACGAGGACGACGAACCCGGCGTACAGCCGCTGGGAGCCGGCGCGGCGCTCGTCGTCGGTCATCGGCCCGACCATCAGAACTCCCGGGGCGCGCTGACGTGCATCCCGACGAACCGCCAGTCCTCATCTCTGTATTCGAGGGTGCCGCTCCAGCGCGTCTCGAAGTCGTGGCGCTCACCCCCGTCGGTCGTCCACGACATCCGGACCGTGTCAGCGAACCACGCGACCGATTCGCGCCCGTCAACGTGGAGGTCGCGACTCTCGACGACCCAGTCGCTCGTGGTCCGGGTCTGCTCGCGTAGGCCTTCTGCTACCCGTTCGGAACCGACGAGTCGCTCGGAGATCCCGACTTTTACGACGGTCTCGCCCTCGGCGAAGAACGGAACGAGCGCGTCGCCCGAACGCAGCGCGTCGTAGTACGCCTCGACAGTGTCCTCGGCGTTCATGTCTGGGCGTTGGGCCACGGGACCTTAACCTACTGGAAGCCCCGACCGACGTCGTCGGCGTCGATCAGCTCGTCGAGTTCGGCGTTCAACAGCGCTTCGGCCTCGTCGAAGCCCTCCGCGAGGCGGTCGAGGTTCTCGGGGCGACCGTAGGAGTCGTACTCCATCGGACCGAACGCGGGGCTGTCGACGGCGTCCATCACGTCCTCGAACAGGGCGTCTGGCGTCGTCGGTGCGTCGGCGTGGGCCCTGATCGTCTCCTCGAGGTGTTTCGCCTGTCGTCTCGCGGTCTCGTCGCTCTCGGGCGCCGACCGAAGCGCAAATCGGCCCCGGTCGTCCTCGGGGAGATACGACCCGATCTCGTCGTCGAGGTTGCGCGCGACCCGCGTGCCGACGCCCCGAACGGAAAACGGGTTTTTCGCGTAGGTCTTCAGGTGATAGACGCCGGCCCCCGGATGGCCGAGATAGAGGTCCTCGCCCACCCCCTGTGAGCGATCGCCGGCGACTGCCCGCCACCCCTCCGGGTCCGCCCCCGACTCGATCACATCGTACAGGATGTCCTGCCACTCGCGGATCCGCATACCGGATCTCCTCGGTCGGGGTGAAAGAACGTATCGGTCCCATGGGAAGACGTGACATAGCCGAAACAATTTATATCCCGCCCCGAATAGGTGGGCGATATGTACGGCCCTGGGGCACGCTACAGCCAGAAAGCCTACGCGTACGTGACGAGGGCCAACGGAAGCGGCCGCCAACTGCTCGTCTTTCGCGAGCGCGCGGACCCCGATGCCGGGGTTCAGGTCCCGAAAGGCGGGATCGAGGCCGACGAGACCCCCGACTGCGCGGTCAGGCGCGAACTCAGGGAGGAGGCCGGGCTGGACCACGACCGACCGGTCTATCACCTCGCTTCGGATCGGTATCGTCGCGCCGACGGAAAACGGGTCGCCCGGCACTTCTTTCACTTCCCGGTCGACGAAACCCGCGACGAGTGGGCTCACGAGGTGACCGGCGGCGGCGAGGACGACGGCCAGATCTACGACCTCTTTTGGCGTCCCCTCCCGCTGCCGGATCGACTCGCCGCCGGAATGGACGCCTACCTCCCGCTGGTCGAGAGGTAACCGACAGCGTTTTTCGCCACGCAGGCGTGGTTCGACCGTGCAGATCCGCGGTACCGTCCTCGATCCGGGCGAGACGAGAACCGTCAGCACCCGCCACGGCGAGCGCGACCTCGCCGAGGCGTTGGTCCGGACCGACGACGGCGAGTTCTCGGTCACGCTGTGGGGCAAGTGGGCCGAAACCGGCGAGTACCTCCAACCCGGTATGGAACTCGTCGTCACCGACCCAGAGGAGACCGAGTGGCAGGGTGAGACGGGCTATGCGACCGGGCGGGACTCGTACGTGATCGTCGAGCCCGGCTTTCTGGTGAACGTCACGGACATCCGCTCGTGGGTGCAGTGTCCCCGGATGTACTACCTCAACAAGCTCTCAGGCGTGCCGCTGAACTACCCCGTGGTGAAGGGGACGATCGTCCACGAGGTCTTCGGCGACCTCCTGCGGGGTGCGGACTTCGAGGCGGCCGTCGCGGACCGCATCGAGGAGGCCGGACTGGAACTCGGCCTGCTGGATCGCGATCCGGAGGCGGTCCGCGAGGAGGTCCGACAGAACGCCCGCGCGATCGACGGCTGGCTCTCACAGGGCACCCTAAGTGAGGACGACTCGTGGCGAAGCGAGTACACTCTGATCAGCGAGCGCTTCGGGATCAAAGGCCGGGCCGACGCCCTGCGACGGGGCATGCCCGTCGAGCTCAAAACGGGCAAGAACACCAACCGCGAGCCGCGCTTTCCCGACAAGATCCAGGCGGCCTGCTACGCCCTCCTGTTGGACGAACAGGGCGGCGTTGGGGACGAACTGGAAGCGGACGGCGGGGCCCCCGATACCGGCACCCTGCTCTATACGAAAAACACCGCGCTCGATCGCAACGAGGAGTCGGGCGACCTCTCGCCGGCCAAGGAGTTCTCGATCGGCTCGGGCCTCCTCGAATACGTCGTCCGAACGAGAAACGAGATCGCGGCGATGGAGTTCGATTCGAGCGTGCCGACGGGCTACGAGGCCAACGCCAAATGCGAGTACTGCTTCGAACGGGACACCTGTATGGTGGTTTCGGGCCGACTCGACCAGGAGTCGAAAGCCGGCAAGATCGCAAGCCCGCTGCCCGAACGCGAGCGGGAGTACTTCGATCGGATGTACGAGGCGGTCGAGCGCGAGCGTCGATCGTCCCATCGCGAGTACACGAAGCTCTGGGAACAGACCCCGGAGGAACGCGCCGAGGACGACCGGGCGCTGATCGGGCTCGAACCGCTTGACGAGGAGCTCCGCGAGGACGGGCGGTGGGCGCTTCGCGCCCGCTCGACGGGGGCGGTTTCGAAGATCCGCGAGGGCGACGTGGCGCTTGCGAGCGACGGCGATCCCATCTCGGGTCACGCCGAACTCGCACGCATCGAGCGACTCGGCGAGGAGATCGTCGTGAGCACCGACGAGCCGGTCGCCCTCAAGCGCCTCGACGTCTACCCCTCGGATATGAGCGCCGACGGTATGCTCACCGCGCTGCACGATGCCTTACTGAAGGGCGATGATCGGCGCAAGGAGCTGCTCTTTGGCAACGCCACCCCCGAGTTCGGCACGGTCGAGGGGGCGTTCATCGAGAACAACGCCGCCCAGAACGAGGCGGTTTCCAGAGCTATCGCGGCCAAGGACTTCGCGCTGATCCACGGCCCGCCGGGCACCGGCAAGACCTACACGATCGCACGGGCGATCCGCACGATGGTCGAGCGCGGCGAGCGCGTTCTCCTCTCGGCGTTTACGAACCGCGCCGTCGACAACGCACTGGAGGCCCTCTCCGATCAGGGATTCACGAACTTCGTCCGCGTCGGCACCGAACACGGCGTGCGCGAGGACATGCAACCCTACCGACTGGACGGCCGGGGCGAGCCCGGAACGCTCGCGAGCACCCTCCGGGAGGCCCCCGTGGTCGCGGCGACCACGTCGAGCTGTGGCTCACGGGTCCTGCGCGAGCAGAGCTTCGACGTGGCGCTCGTGGATGAGGCGTCGCAACTGACGGAGCCAGCAACCCTCGCAGCGATAAACAGAGCGGAACGGTTCGTCCTCGTGGGCGACCACCACCAGCTCCCGCCGGTCGTCCAATCCGAAGCCGACGAGAGCACGGGCGACGCGAAGGGCGCGGACCTCTCGCGCTCGCTGTTCGAGCGCCTGATCGGCGAGCATCCCGACGCGGGCGTCATGCTCGAACGCCAGTACCGGATGGCCCAGCGCATCCAGGCGTTCTCCTCTCAGGAGTTCTACGACGGCAAGCTCAGACCCGCCACAGGAGCCGTCGCCGCCCAGCGGCTCACTGACCTCGAGGGCGTTTCTCCCGGCACCCTCCCCGAGGAGCTTCGCGATCCCGTTGCCTTCATCGACGTCAAGGGCGACGACGCGGCCCACACCGACACAGAGGAGGCCACGCGGATCGCGGAGTTAGTCGAACGCTACGTCGAAGCGGGGGTTCCACCCGAGGAGATCGGCGTCATCGCGCCGTTTCGCGCACAGGTCGCGACGATCACCCAAACGGTCCGCGAGGGCGTGGCGGTCGACACCGTCGACCGGTTCCAGGGTTCGAGCAAGGAGGTGATCCTCGTCTCGTTCGTCGCGAGCACGCCCGCCGATTTGGAGGGTCCGATCTTCGATGACTACCGCCGGCTGAACGTCGCGCTCACGCGGGCGAAAAAATCGCTGGGCCTCGTCGGCACGCGCGGGGCGCTTTCGGCTGACCCGCTGTATGGGCGAATGGCCGACTGGGCGAGTCGCTAGTCCTCTACGGGGAGCGCGTCAGCCCGGTCGCCGTCCCCGATAGATTCGAGCACACGCTCGTGAAACTCCTTGAGCACCGCGCTCTCGTCTTCTGCGAGCACCACGTCGCTGGCCGACAGCGTCGCCAGCCCGAACGACAGCGGCGAGGGCGAGTCGACCCGGTCGAGTGCGAGGGAGATCTCGCCTGCACGGATCCCCCGAAGCACGTCCTCGACTGCCCCGATCGCGAGTGTGTCCTCGAGGATCTCGCGGTAGGTCTCCTCGAGCACTGCGAACTCCTCGAGGTCGCCCGCAAAGCCGAGCAGCATCTCGCTCGAAACCTGTTGTTCGCTCGCCGATTTCTCGTAGCCCTTGTAGCGTTTGAGGATCATCAGCGATCTGGTGGCGTTGATTCTGAAATATCGCTGCAGGAGGTCGGTCCCGTCGAGGGCCGCTCGCAGGAGGTCGCGGGCCTCCTCCGGGTCGGTCCCGTCGATCATTCCCGCGAGGTCCACCTTCCGGTTGAGCGGCATGGCGAGGGTAAAGCCGTTGTCCGCGACCGCGACGGTGACGTTGGCGTTGGCTTCCTGGGCACAGCGGTAGGCAAGCAGGCGCGAAAAGCCCTCGTTGAACCGCCGACCGTAGTTCGAGCGCACGTAGTAGCGGCGTTTGTACTCGGTGCGGTCGCGCTCCTCCTCGATAGCCAGCCGGGAATCGGTGCTGATGCTTCCGGTTCCCGCATACCGGATCTGCTCGTCGAACATCCGCGCCAGCGCGCGTACGCTGTTCTCGTCGATCGGGAACACCCGTAGCCAGCGTCTGACCCCTGCCGGCCCGTCCGTCTCGTAGCGCGCGAGCAGCTCGCGTTTGAATGCGAGGATCTCCCGTCCGAGGTCGTAGGAAAGCGGCAGGCGCTCGGAAAACCACGTCGGCACAGTGGGCCGGGCGTTCGTTCGATCCACGTACACCTTCGACCCTCGTCGATAGCGGAACTCGAAGTGCTGGCCCCCGATGACGAACACGTCGCCCGGGTCGAGCGTGTCGAGGTAGTTCTCGTCGAGGTCGCCGACGCGCTGGTTGTCGCCGCGAGTGAAGACGCTACAGGTAAACGAATCGGGGATCGTCCCGATGTTGGTCATGTAGATGACGCGGGCGAGCCGACCGCGTTTGCCGATCAGCGGGGTCCCGACGGGGTAGTCGTCGTAGTGGTGCTCGCCGTCGGGCGGGTCGTTCGTATCCCGCCAGACCTTCGCGTAGACGTTTTTCTCCTCCATCCCCTCGTAGTCGGCGGTGAGATAGCGCATGAGCGACTCCCACTCTCGATCCGTGAACTCCCGATACGGGTAGGCGCGTTCGAGAATCGCCCGTATCTCGCGTTCGGGGCGGATGGCGTTGATCGCCATCCCGTAGACGTGCTGGGCGGCGACGTCCATCGCCTTCTCCGGGACGAACACCCGGTCGACGAAGCCCGATTCGGCCTTTTCGAGCATCACCGCACACTCGACCAATTCGTCGCGATCCAGCGCGATTACCCGCCCCGTAACCGTCTGGCCCAGCCGGTGGCCCGCCCGGCCGACGCGCTGGAGCAACGAGGCGACGGATTTGGGCGAGCCCACCTGCACCACGAGGTCGACGTGGGGCATATCGATCCCGAGTTCCAGACTGGTAGAGGTCGTTACCACGTCCAGTTCGCCGGCTTTTAGCCCCTCCTCGACCGACTGGCGGACCTCTTTCGAGAGGCTACCGTGATGGCAGCCCGAGTCGGCTTCGTCGTAACCAAAGCGCTCGCGGAGGTTCTGGAGGACGCGCTCGGCGCCCGACCGGGTGTTCGTAAAGACGAGCGTGTTCTCGTGGTCGGCGATCAGGTCGTGAAGCTGCTCGTAAAACCGGTTCTGGACGACCTCCGGGGGCGTGTTGATGAGGTCGTCGGCCGGACAGGCGAGTTCGAGGTCGAACTCCCGGACGAACCGGGTGTCGACGATCTTGTATTCGCGGGGAGAGTCGTCCTCAGATCCGACCAAGAACTCCGCGATCGTCTCCAGCGGCTCGACGGTCGCCGAACAGCCGATCCGCGTCGGCGAACTCTCGGCGATCTCCTCGACGCGTTCGAGGCTCACCGAGAGGTGCGTACCGCGTTTGTTCGCCGCAAGCGAGTGGATCTCGTCGACGATGACGTACTCCACGGTGGCGAGCTTCTCCTTGAACTTCGGGGAGTTGAGCAGGATCGCGAGCGTTTCGGGGGTCGTGTTGAGGATATGTGGCGTCTCCTCGAGCATCCTCCGGCGCTCGGCGTCGGGCGTATCGCCGTGGCGGATCGCGTGGCGGACCGCACAGTCCTCGCCACGTTCCGCAAGGCTGTCGGTGATCTCGGAGAGCGGTACGTCGAGATTACGATGGATGTCGTTCGCGAGCGATTTCAGGGGAGAAACGTACAGACAGTAGACGGAGTTCTCCAGGTCGTCCTCGCGATCCCGTTCGATCAGGTCGTCGATTACCGCACTGAAGGAGGCGAGCGTCTTGCCGCTGCCCGTCGGCGCACAGATCAAGGCGTTTTCCCCCTCGCGCACCAGCGGGATCGCCTCGCGCTGGGGCGGGGTGAAGACGCCGCCGTTCTGGGGAACGTACTCGCCGAAGCGCTCGATCCACCACTCCTGGACGACCGGCGACAGGGAATCGAGGACTGTGAGGTCCGCTACCCGATCCGGGTCGACGTTTCGGGCGGTGAGGCGCTCGCGTGTTCCCATCGCCCACAGTTGGGATGGGACTACCAAGTGCGTTGGGCTACCGCACCGAAAGTGAACCCCACGACCGAAGGCGTTTCGTCGCTCGCGCACCCTCTCCCGGTATGCGAATCACGTTTCTCGGTACTGGCAGCGCGATGCCGACCGGCGAACGCTTCCAGACCGGACTGTTGCTCGAACGGGAGGGCCGGACGCTGCTCGTCGACTGTGGCAGCGGCGCACTTCACGGTCTCGCCCGGACGAGTGTCGGCTACGAGGGCGTCTCATCGGTGCTTCTGACCCACCACCACCTCGACCACGTTGCGGACCTCCTCCCGTTGATGAAAGCCCGCTGGCTCGCGGGCGAAGACCACCTCGAGATCGCCGGCCCCCGGGGCACGAAATCGCTTGTCGACGGCCTCCTCAACGTCCACGAGTACATGCGGGGTCGCCTCGACCTCACGGTTCGGGAGGTCGGTCCCTACGACTTCGAGATCGCGGACTTTTCGGTCGAGGGCTACGAGACGCGCCACTCGATGTACTGTCTGGCCTACCGCTTCGGCGGCGTCTCCGAGTCCGACTCGGAAGTTCGCGAGACGAAGTCTCGCGGCGTGTTCACGTTCAGCGCCGACAGCGACGCCTTCGAGGGGCTCGCGAACTTCGCGGAGGGCTCTGCGGTGCTCGTCCACGACTGTTCGTTCCCCGACGACACCGACGTCTCGGGCCACCCGACGCCGGCACAGTTAGGCGAAGCGCTTTCGGGCCACGAAATCGGCCGCATTTACCTCTCACACCTCTATCCCCACACGGACGGGCGCCACGAGGAGATGCTCGAATCCATCGCCGCCCAGTACGACGGTGACGTCCGATTCGCGGAGGACGGCCTCAGTGTGACGATCAGCTAATCGAGCTTCGAGTTCCCCGGTGGGTTGTCGTTCGCCGCGCGGTGTTCGAGCATCTCCTCGTACTGGAAGGCCCGGATCGTCAGATCAGAGCGGGGTTTCGCGGTACAGGGCAGGATCATGCCCGCCGCCTCGTCGCTCTCGTAGTAGCGTTTCGCGTCCGACTGGTCGACCTCGCCCTCCAGTAGTTCGGCCGCACACGTCGTACACCACCCCTGCTGACAGTCGGCGGCCAGCCACACGTCCTGACTCCGGGCGGACGCCAGCACGTAGTCGTCCTCGTCGACCCGTGTCTCGACGGTCTCGCCGGCCCGTTGGGAGTCGGCGTCCTCGGGCACGACGATCTCGACGCTGTACGTCGTCTCTCCCATCACCCGTGGTCGGTCCCGGAGCGCGAAAAGCGATGCGAACTCACTGGAGACGATAGCGCAACAGCGCCGCCACGCCCCCCAGGTTCTTCAGTTGCCTCGCGGGGTCGAACTCGCTGGAGAAGACGACGACGTCCCCGCCCTTCTGCTCCGCGGTCGTGATCAGGTCGTTGACGTCCATGTCCCAGTCGCCCGACCCGGCCCGCTCCTCGCGCAGGCGTTCGTCGGTGATCAGAAGCGTCTCGATCGCGCCGAACTCCGCAGCCTCCTCGACGGCCTCGATCCCGTAGGCGGCCTTTGTGCCCTCGGCCATCCGCCGGGTCAACTCGTCGATCAGTTCGGCCTCGCGGGCAATGCGTGTTTCGGCCTGGACGTCCTCGACCGCGCCCCGTTTCAGGACCTCGTGGACGCCGCGATCCCCGACCCCCGAGGTGTCGACGACCGTGATCAGTTCCGCGATGTCCTGGGTGTTCTCCTCGATATACTCGTAGGCGTCCTGTTTGGTAAAGCCCGGTCCGGCGAGGATGATCGCGTCGGCGTCCATCCGCGAGAGGGCGTCGGCGATCTGCGAGAACAGCTCCGAGCGCGCGCGGGCGAACTCGCCCTTGCCGGTCGGGCCGGTGAAGGTCGCGCGCTCCTCGGTGCCGTACTGCGCTACAGTATGAATGTGGGCCTCGCCCTCCTCGACGGTGACGATCGCCACGTCGGGGTTCTCGCTCGACTCCTCTGCCTCCTCCAAGCGTTCGCGCTGGTCGGCCTTCAGGACCTTCTCGACCTCGATCTCGTCGTGCTCCTCGACGTTGAGGGTGTGGTGGTGGCCGAGTTGGTCCTCGCGGGAGGCCCACGTGATCTCGCCGCCCACCCGTAGGCGGTTCGCGAACTTGTGGAACTCGACGTCCTCGACGGCGATGGTGACTCGCATGGGTTCTCGCTCGCCGCCCGTATCGCGCATCTGGTCGTCGTTTCGCTGGATCCGGCGGGTGGTGTCGGCCGAAACGAGATCGCCAGGTTCGAGAACGTACGTGAGATGCCAGAGGTCGTCGAGGTGCTCGGGCACGAGCGTGAGACGCTCCTTGCCGCCCTCGACGTGCTGTTGACTCGTGATTCGCATACCCGCCGTCGGCGCTCGCGGGCCATAGTCCTCCCGAAGCGTGCGCTACGCCTCCCGGTAGCCGGCCGCGAGCCGCCGGGTCGCCGCGAGCGCCGTGATCCACCAGCAAAGCGACGCGAGCAGCGGCCCGACGAGTGGGACGGCCCCGGCGACGCTACCGGCGAGCGCGCCGGCCGTGAGGACGACCAGCGCGCTCGTCCAGCCGACGAAGTACGCGGCCCGCCCCGCGACGCGAAACGACGGGGCCGTGACAGCCTCGCGGCCGTCGCGGGCGTACCCACACAGCGCGATCGGGACGACGTACAGCCCCGCGAGGACGAAAAACAGTGTCAGCGTCGACCCGACGAGGAAAAACGGCGACGCCCCGCCCTCGAGCGCGCGGGCCGAACCGGTCGCCAGCGAGACTGTAACCGTCCCGACCGCGAGCGGGACGGCCCCGTAGGCAAGGGCGATCGCGCCCGCGACGAGCCCCTCACCGACGAGCGGGCCGAACGCGACGCGCGGGAGCGCCGACTCGCCGTCGATGACCGCCCTCGCGACCACGACGAGGTAACCGGCGGCGGGCACGAGCGCCACGACCGGGACGAACAGCGCGTGGACCGACAGGCAGATCCAGCCGACCAGCAGCGCCTCCTCGGCGTTGGGTCCCCGGAGAAAGCCGAGCCGCTCGCTCATGGGCGCTCGTCGGGGTCGGATTCGGACTCCCAGTCGGGCCAGCCCCGCCGTCGATCGCGACCGCCGGTCCGAGTCTCGAAGGTCGCGGGGTCCTCGATTCTGGGTATCGTCTCGGGGTCGACCGGGCAGGCCGCCCGCTCGCTCGCGGGCACGACCGGGGGCGGCAATTCGCGGTCTTCGGCGCGTGGTGGTTCCCGGGCGGGCGGCCCCGAGAGCGCCCGCCCGAGTCCGCGTCCGTAGAGGTAGTACCGGGCCACGTCGGCGTAGAAGCCGACGAACAGCCCGATCGTCACGACCCACAGCGCCCCTTCGAGTGCGGCCCCGACCGCCCAGACCAGCGCCCCGAGCGCCCACGCGGTGGCGTAAGCCCGCGAGAGGCCCGCCTTCCGGATCGTCCCGAGGTCGAACGCCGCCCCCAGTCGTCCCTCGCGCGCGAGGTTCGCGAGCGCGAGGGGCTGGAGGTAGGCGTACGCCACCAGCGAGCCGACCGCGAGCAGCGCCGTCAGCACGGCACCGATGGCGGCAACCGTCTCGGCCGCCGAACTGCCCACTGCGGCCTCGCTCGCGGCCAGCACGGCGAAAAAGAGCCCCAACAGGAGCGCGAAGGGTATCGCGTAGGCGATGCTGACGGCGAGAAAGCGCAGGCCATCGACGATCAGCCGCCCCCAGTTTCGAAACTGCGGCGGGTCAGGATCGCCCGCGGCGACCCGCCGGAGGACGGCGACGTAGTAGCCACACAGCGCGAGAAGCGGGAGCGCCGCGAACGGGAGTATCGCGAGCCCGATCAGAACGACCGACAGCGCGAGACCCACGAACCCGACCATCGCCGAAAGCACCGGCAACAACCCGCCGACCAGCACCGTCGTGAGCGCGTCCTCGCCGCGGGCGGGATACTCGATCGCGTCGCCTAGCATCGTCCCGTCGTTCTCGCCGGGTGGGTGTAAATCACGGTCACTCCTCGAGCATCCGGCTGCCGCCCGCGGGCAGGAACTCCTGGATCAGGTCGGGACTCGCGACCTTGCGGACGAACGCGGTGTCGGTAAATCGATCGCGGAACTCCCGGTAGAGCATCTTCGCCATGTCGTTCTGGGCGTAGCGACCGGGTTCGACCTCGATGGCCGTCTCCGCGCGCGGGACGATCGCGGCGGGCGGCCCGCCGATCACCCGTGTGTTCGGCTCGCAGGTGATCCCGACGGCGACGCCCACCTCAGTGTCGCGGTGGTAGGTCCGGTCGCCGCGGATCACGAACCCGCCTTTCTCGATGTACTCGCCGCTCTCGGGCGTCTTCGAGACCTGATCCGGGCTGACGGAGTAGGCGTCGTCGGCGAAGCGACCTTCCTTCCAGACCGACGAGTACGACACCGCGAACTGGGCGGCCTCCTGGATCGACGATTCGGGGAATTCGACGTCCTTTGCGGGCTCGCTCGGACCGGTCGCTTTCAGGACCGTGACCGGGCCGCCGTGGGCCTGCGTGTGGAAGAAGCGATCGCCCCGGTCGAGGTACTTCTTGACGAGGTCCTCGTTCTCGTCGGCGTTCCGCCCGCCGATGACGAGGTAACCGTCGCTGGTGTGGAACCAACGGAAGTCCTCGTACCACTCCTCGCTCTTCCTGACGGGGATCGATGCCCGCGAAAGCCAGTCGATCTCCTCGGGTTCGCCCCCGTCGTCCTGTGTTTCGTCGCGCGTTTCCCACTGGCGTTTTCGCTCCCGGAGGGCGTCGAGTTCCTCGCGGGTGTCGGCGATGGCCTCCTCGGCGCCCGCCTTCTTCTCCTCGATCCGTTTGGCCTCGGTGTAGATGCGGTCCGCGTTCTTCTCGACGCCCGAACGGACCTCGAGCGAGACGGTCGCCTCACCCAGATCGACCGACACCATCCCGTTTTCGGGGTCGAACCCCGTGACGCGCTCGGCGGCGTCGATCCCCTGCTCGGCACCCTGCTCGAAGGTCGCCTCGATCTCCTCCCAGCCCCGTCCCTCCTCGAGGGCACCGCGAACCGTCGTCAGCACCTCGTCGACGGTGTCGTAGTTGGCGTAGACGAGTTCGGCGCGCTCGCGTTCCTCCGTGGCCTCCTGTTCGAACCCCTCGATGGCACCTTCCTGCTGGTCGATGATCCGC
Organism: Halalkalicoccus jeotgali B3; assembly: GCF_000196895.1. Lineage (NCBI taxonomy): Archaea > Methanobacteriati > Methanobacteriota > Halobacteria > Halobacteriales > Halalkalicoccaceae > Halalkalicoccus > Halalkalicoccus jeotgali. The sequence goes on along the minus strand of NC_014297.1, from coordinate 1,684,146 downwards.
TTCTTTCGTTCGATCTCCTCGTCGAACTCCGGACTCGTATCGGTCTCCTCGTCCTCGCTCGTGTCGAGTTCGAAGAAGTAGTCGTCGAGCGCCTCGTTGAACCGGTCGTAGGAATCGCCCTCGAGGGCGGCGTGCTCGTCTAGCGCGATGGGAGTCACGTCGACGATCTGGCCGTCGTCGCGGTAGATCCGTGGGTCGAAGCGCTTCTCGGTGACTTGTGCGGCCAGCCGCGAGAGGGCGCCGTACAGGCGTTCGAGCTGGTCGTCGTCGGCCTCGTCGATCGCGACGGTCTTTTCGACGCCCGCGCGCGAGCAGACCTCCTCTGCGTACAGCCCGCCGAGGTTGAGCTGGGTCGCGAGCGTCCGCACGAGATCGGTATCGGACTCGCGCATGAGCGCCGTGAACTGCTCTTCGGTCGCCTCCAGCGGATTGACCCGCGAGTCGGGGAACTGATAGCGTGCGCCGGGCGCGACGGTCCTCGATTTCAGGCGCACTGTCTCGAGCGAATCGATGACGTGGCGCGTTTCGTCACAGACCGCGACGTTGCCCTCGCCGAACAGTTCGGCGATGATCGTCGTATTCCCGTCCTCGCGTTCGAACTCGAAGCTGAGAATGCGGTCGAACTCGTACTGGGAGACCCCGGTGAAGTCCGCGCCCGACAGCCGGTTGCGAAGCATCTTCGCGAAATCGGGCGGGCGACCCGGCGCGTCCGGGACGTGCTCGGGCGCGGCGACGTGGGCGCGTTTGACGTCGCCGACCTCGATCAGCAACTCGACTCGTCCCCGGTCGAAATCGCGCAGCTTCAGGCGAAGGAAGTCCTCGCCGTAGAGGTAGGCCTTATCGACCTTCGCACCCGCGTACTCGTTCAGTTCGCCGACCAGCGCCGCGAGATCGATGCTGGTCAGCTCCCGTTTCTGATCCATGCCGATACTCGCAGGCCCCGGAAAAAAGGCGTTGTCGTTCTATCGTTCGTAGAGGCGCTCGCGCGCTCGTCGTCTGTCCTCGGCGTTCTCGATGGTGTCGGTTTCGAGCAGCCGTTCGAGTTTGCGCTCGAACTGCTCGTCGGTGAGGTCGCCCTGTGCGTACCGATAGCGTAGCGTCTGGAGGGCGTCGCGGTTCGACATCGACCCGGCCGCAGGCGGTTCGGGGCGGGCGGGTCCCGGAGCGTCGTCCTTTCGCTCCGTCGACCCGTCCCACCACTTGCCCCAGTCCTCCCAGTCGGTATCTCCCCACATGCCGTCCCACCACTCCGCACGTTCCTGTTCGTTGCCGAACAGCAACGCGATCAGCGGAACGAAAACCAGGAACCCAAGCAGGAAGACGAGCCAGAACGGGCCGATTCCGGTAAAGAGCGAGAGGAGCCCAACACCGACGACCAGCATGCTCGCGACCGACACGGCGTTCTCACGTAGGCGATCGCCCGGCGTCTCGCTGCTCATGGTTTCAGTGACTCACCACGCTGACAAAAACGCGTCGGCGTCACTCGACCTCCTCGACCCCCGCGCCGGGAGCGTTGTGCTGGACGCTGCGCAGGCCCTTGATCGCGTTTCGCTTGCTCGAATAGCCCTCGCCGCCGTCGGCGATGATGTTGCCGTTGCGGTGGACGAGCCGCCAGCGCCACTCGCCCGCACGGTCCCGGTAGACCTCGAACCGACCCTGGCTTGGTTCCGGATGCTCCTCGTCGTCGGGCGAAAACTGGACCCCGACGGCGGGTTCGGCCGGCTCGTCGATCCGTTCGGCACCCGCTTCATCCCCTTCCTCGAACTCGATCTCGAGTTCGATCTGGAACTCGCTTTCGTCGGTCCCGTCCTCGTACTCGCGCTCGACTTCGACGTCCAGTTCGGCCCGTTCGGGGAGCCCTACCGCCACCGCGTACTCGCCGTCGCGAAACACCACGGGGCCGTCACCGTCGATCTCGGCGGCCAACGCCCGCAGATAGGCCGCGATTTCGCTCCGGCTCCGATCGGCTTCGTATTCGAAGAGAGTCTCCTCGCCCATGACTGAAATACGACGGGTACGTATAAAAAGGCGCTCAGATCCCGGCTTGCTCGCTGATCTCGGGGCGTTGGCGCATGGGGGGATGCCGGATCTCGCCCCAGGTGTGCCCGACGACGTAGTAGGCCGCCACGGCGGTGTAGAACCCCACGAACGCACCCGCGACCAACCCGAGGACGGGAACCATACTCAGGACACTCGTCACGACCCCGCCGGCGACGACGATCACGAAGGCGCTCAGCCAGCCGGTCGCGTAGGTCTTATCGACGAGCACCCGCCGCATGGTCGCGGATTCGAAGCCGGCGCCGAGGCGTCGGGTTTCGGCGAAGTTCGCCAGCGCGGCGGGAACCGCGTAGGCGACCAGCAGGGTCAACGCGAACCAGACGAGCAGACCGAGCAGGACCCCGATGCCGGCGATCGCGCCCAGCACGTCGCTGCCGCTCGCGCCGAGCAGACCGCCGCTCACGAGAAACGCGAGCAGGACGGCCGTCGGGACCAGCGCGTAGACGAACGCGATGATGCTCGCCTTCAGACCGTCGACGATCAGCGCTCCCCACTCGTCGAAGGCCGGCGGCTCGTCGTCGCCCCGAGCCGTGCGGTCCAGTACCCGAATGAGGTAGCCCGCGACCGCGAACAGCGGCACGAGCAGGAAGCCAAACAGCGTCAGTACCCCGCCCAGCAACACCGTCGTGGCGGCGTCGTCGTCTTCCTGTAAGTAGCCGATCGCTTCCGCGATCATCGGTCCTCACCTTCGTTCGATCCGCGATACGTCGTTTCCGTCGTCGTGGTGGTCATCGTTTCCCTCTCTGAGTACCCACAGCGTGAGTGTTCAGTGAGTCAAGTAGGACCGACTAGATATTAAATTAGATTGGTAGTTTGTGATAAATATTTGGAGTATTATGTCGAATAGCGTATGTCCGGCCGGTTTTCTGCGGGAGTTACGGTCGGCTTTGCCATTTGCCAGGAGGGGCCCGTCGAATCGCGCGACGCGTCTCTGAGGCGTTTATCGAGCGAAACCACACGCCTCCGGCGTGCGAGGCGACCACTCAGAGGCGCTTCGAGACGTACGGACCGTCCTGATGGTAGCCGAGTTTGTTCTTGTAGTACTCGCGGGCGCCGATTCCCGAGATGACGCTTAGCTTCCCGAAGCCGGCCTCGCGTGCGAGGTCTTCGGCTGTCGCCATCAGTCGGCGGCCGTAGCCCTTGTGCTGCCAGTCGGCGTCGCTCGCCGTGCCAACGCCGAGTTCGTTGCCGTAGACGTGTAGCTCACGGATCAACGCGGCGTTTTCGAGCTCCCGACGCACCGTCTCGCCGGGGAATCGCAGGCGACAGAAGCCGACCAGCAGGTCGTTGTCGGGGTCCTCGAAACTGACGAACTTCTCGATACCCCCCACCGCCTCGTAGGTCATGATATCGAGTTCGACGTTTTGGGGTTCGGCGTCGTTCATCCCGACCTCCCGACACCGGATGCAGTCACAAGTCCAGCCATGTTCTGCCATCCGTTTCCGGGCCAGTTGCCGGAGGTTCGACTTCCAGACGCCTGCGTCGATGAAGTCCGCGGGGATGTCCCGCTGGACGCGCTGAAGGCGGACGTATTTCGGGAGCATCGCCTTGATCTCCGCGACCAGTTCGGCGGCCTGTTCGTTGGTCAACGGGTCGAACTCCTCGCGGCGCCACATATCGTAGGTCCGGGTCCCCCGGACGACGAGGTTGGGGTAGATCTTGAGGTAGTCGGGTCGCCAGTTCGCGTCCTCGAACAGCTGCTGGAAGTCCTCCCGGCACATATCGAGGCTCATGCCGGGCTGGCCGGGCATCATGTGAAAGCCGACCTTGAACGCCGCGTCGCGCAGCCGGCGGTTGGCGTCGATGCTCGCTTGTGCCCCGTGCCCGCGGTGCATCTCCCGGTTGATGCGCTCGTAGGTGGTCTGGACGCCGACCTCGACTTTCGTCCCCCCGAGATCCAACATCCGGTCGATCTGCTCGGGGTCACACCAGTCGGGCTTGGTTTCGAAGGTGGTGCCGATGTTTCGCACGCCGTTCGTCTCGTTCTCGGCGATCACGTCCTCTAGATACGAAAAGTCGTACTCGTCGTGACTCTGGGCGAAACTCTCGCCTTCGGTCGGCTCGGGCGGGTTCTCCGGATCGAAGTCGTTCATCGCCTCCAGTGCGCGCTTGACGAAGTGCTCCTGGTAGTCGTGGCTCCGGGCGGTCATCGTCCCGCCCATCAGGATGAGTTCGACCTTATCGACGGGGTGACCGATCTCCCTGAGTTGGGCGAGCCGGAGCGTGACCTGTCCGTAGGGGTCGTAATCGTTCTGGACCCCGCGGGCCGCGGCGGGCTCGTGGCCCGTGTAGCTCTGGGCGCTGTCGAACTCCGAAGCGGGGCCGCCGGGACAGTAGAGACACTTCCCGTGGGGACACATATGTGGCGAGGTCATGATCGCCACCGGCGAGACCCCCGAGGCGGTGCGCACGGGCTTCCTGCGAAGCACCGCCTCGGCTTGCTCGCGGCGGTCGTCGGGTGCTTTCGCGAGGATGTCACCGTTGGTCGGTACCTTCGGCGAGGAGAACTCCGAACAGACCTCGAGTTTGGCGGATTCGACGTCTTCGCGCTCGATTTCGCCGGCGAGGACGCGCTCGGCGAGTTCCTCGCAGGCCTTCTCGAAGGCCTCGGATTCCGCTGGCTCGACGTCGGTGCTCATTCGAGTATCGAGTGGTCTGTGGCTCCGGGAAATAAGGATGTCGGCCTACGCGGCGAGCGTGGCGACCTCCTCGATGGCCGCCTCGCGGACCGCCTCGCGCTCGCCGATCAGATAGGAGAGGCGACCGCGCCGGACGCCGGAGGTGAACACGCCACCCTCGGGGACGCGTTCGGCGACCCGCTCGCCGAGTTCTCGGACGTCGAGGGATTCGGTCGTGCGGATCTGGAGGTCGGCCTCGTCGAGGCCGACGACGGCGAGTCGCTCGTGTTCCTCGCGCAGGTCGCGAAACAGCGCGTCGAGCAACAGCGCCGTCGGTGGGAAGTCGAAGCGATGGGTGAAGGCGTCCGTATCGAGGAGCGCGACCGTAACGTCATCGTCCTCGCGCGTCTCGACGTGCGAGCGGACCGTCTCGAGTTCGTCGTCGAGTTTCGCGCGGAACTGTTCGCTGACGTGGGAAGCGAGGCTGCGGACGTCCTCGTCGCCGGCAAAGAGCAGGTCCGCGACGAGTTCGCGCTTGTCCTCGTAGGCCTGGTAGTACGCCTCCAGTGCGACCGCCTCGCGGAGTTCACGGGCGGTATCGGCGTCGTAGCCCGCGTCGCGTGCGAGGTCGGCGTATCGGTCGGGGGCCTCCTCCCAGTAGCTGACGGCGGGCAGGTGAGCGATCTCCTCTCGTACCTCGCCGACGCCGCAGGCGACGGTCGCGGCGAGCACGGTCGTCGTGAGTCCCGCCTCGTCGGGCACGACGCCCTCGACCAGATCGCTCGTCTCGAAGCCGGGATCGGCGTCGATCACGAGTCGGTCGACGTCGTAGACGTCGAGCAGCTCGATGCCGTCGCGCGATTCGGCGGTGCTGCCGGTGTCGACGAGTACCACCAGCGGCAGTTTCTCGTCGTGGCGCGCGCGGTTGTCGAGCATCCGGGTGACGTCGTTCGTCGCCCCGGCCATGTCGTAGTCCTCGCCTTCCAGGGGCTGGCGGTCGAAGTAGTGGTACTGGGCGTCCTCGCGGTCGTGTTGCTCGCGGACCAGCGGGAGGACCGCGCGTTCGATGGCCGCCCCGGCGACGTAGCCGTCGGCGGTCGCGGTGTGGCGCAGCACGATGGGCCGGGATTCGATGATCGCCCGCCGGATCGCGCCGGCGGCGTCGGCGATGGACTCGCCGAGCTCTTCGAGGGCCGGGTCTTCGACGAGTGGCTCGACCTCGCCGGGGTGGGCCTTCGATTCGAGCGCGTCGTCGAGCCGCTCGACGACCGCCTCGGCGTCGGCCTCGGCGAGCGGTTTGAGCGATTCGGTTTCGACCTGCACGTCGCCCCGACGGCGCTCGACTTCCCCGGTGAGACGGATCAAGTCGCCGACTTCGATCTCGGGGTAGGCCCGGACGCCGGCCTCCTTAAACGCCGCACACTCGGCGATGCCGGTCTCGTCGCGCACCTCGAAGATCGTTGGCCCGCCGGTCTGGCGGACGTCGACGACTCGTCCTTCGATGCGGATGCGTTCGCCGACGGATTCGGTGAGCGTCTCGACGGTCACGCGTTCGGGCGGGCCCGATTCGATCGGCTCGGCGGTCGTTTTGGGCTCGACGCTCGCGCTCCCGCCGTTGGTCGAGGCCTCGGGCTCCTCGTCGTGAGGGGCGCTCTCGTCAGTGGGTTCAGGTTCGGGTTCGGGCTCGCTCTCGGTCTCGATTTCAGGTTCGGGCTCGGCCTCGTCAGCGACCGGTTCGTCGTTTTCGGGGAGTGTATCTCCGTCGGGGCTGTCGATCACCTCGCCGCGGAACTCGCGGGTGGACTGGCGGATCGACCACGAGAGATCGACGTTGCCGTTGTCCTGAACGCCCGTGACCTGGACGTAGACGGTGTCGCCCTCGTCCCAGTCGAGGCTCTCGAGGCGCCGGTCGAGTTCGCTTCGGTGCAACAGGCCGGTGACGGAGTCGCCGATGTCGACGAAAACGCCGAAGTCGGCAAAGCCGTCGACGGTTCCTTGGTAGAACCGACCGGGGGTGAGTTGGTCCGGGCGGGTACCGGTGAATCGGAAGGCGACGTCCTCCTGGTGTGAACGGCAGACGACCCCATCGACCGAGGTGCCGCAGATGATACAGTGATCCATTTAGCAGCCAAGAGAGGTCCCGCACTAAAACGGTTGTCGAAACGTCGCTCCGGCGGACGGCCTCACCGCCCGAACAGCGGGATCAAAAACGCGGTTTCGGTCGCGTCGAACCCGCCGAACCCGATCCCGAAGACGGCCGCCGCCGGCAGCGCACACAGCGCCGCCGCTCGCGGGAGCGAGACGGCGTGGACTTCGCTGATCCCGAGTACGAACAGCGCCGCCCCGTAGCCCGCCGCGAGCGCCTGAAGGGGGGCAAGCGGAACTCCGACGAACACGCAGGGCGCGGTGGCGTAGGCGATCACCTGAACGGTCTCGCTGACCCCCGCGCGGTCGGGGGCAAAGGGGAGGAGCAGGAGGGTCTGGAGCGCCGCGGTGAGGTGGAGGACGAGCGGGGCGACCAGCGCGACGATCACCGAGAAGACGAGGACGACCGAGAGGACTCGCTGGCCGCCGAACGTCGGGTACGGGGCGCCGACGACCGTCTCGCCGGCGAGCGCCAGCCGGAGCAGGGAGGCCAGCGAGACCACGCCCACGGCGAAGAGGAGTCCGGGCGCCTGGTCGGCGGGGGCGACGCCGACCCGGAAGAACCGACGGGGGCGGACCAGTACCTCGACCCACGCGCGGGCGATCGCCCGCGGGCCGCGACCGCGCCCGCCCCTCGGATCCGCAACCCACTGTGTCACGTCCCGACTATTCGCCACGCAGGACATGACAGTTGCGACATCGCGCCTCGTAGGACTCCTCGGCGCCGACCATGACGGTCGGATCCTCGCGGCGGGCGGGCTCGCCGTCGACCAGCCGCTGGTTCCGGCTCGCGGGCTCGCCACAGACCGAACAGATCGCCTGGAACTTCTCGACGTACTCGGCGATCGCCAGCAGCTGGGGCAGCGGTTCGAAGGGCTCGCCGCGGAACGTCTGGTCGGTGCCCGAGACGATCACCCGGCGGCCGTCGTTCGCCAGCTCCTCACAGACGTCCACGAGCGCGGGCGAGAAGAAGTTCGCCTCGTCGATCGCGACGACCTGCTCGCCGTTCAGCCGGTCGGGGATCGCGCGAACCGCCTCGGCGTCGGTCCCGATCACGTCGGCGTCCCACTGGCGGCCGTTGTGCGTCCCGACCGTGGCCTTCCCGTAGCGGTCATCGGTGGCGGGTTTGAAGACGGCGACCTCCTGGCCGGCGATCTCCGCGCGACGCAGCCGCCGCAACAGCTCCTCGGTCTTACCGGCGAACATGCAGCCGGCGATCACCTCGACCCAGCCACTACGGGTTATCGCGTGCACGCCGCTAGGGGCTCGGCCGGCGAGTAAAACCGTTACTCATCCCGCCGAGGCGTGTGCTCGGTTCACGACCGGGTCAGTCGTCGCCTGTCGCGCCGACGTTCTGCTCGCTCTCGAAACACGCCGGGTCGGGTTCGATGTCGGCGTACTGGACGGTTCGCCGCCCGAGCGTCCGGACCCGTTCTGCGGTGTCCTCCTCGACGAACTCCCCGCCCTCGAAGGCGCTGTGTGACCGGGGCACGGCCGCCTGATAGGGCAACACCCACGCGTTCAGCGCCCGGCAGACGGATCGTAGATGGTCGAGTGCGGTGATCGGGAAACTCCCGCCCGAGACGGCGAGCAATCCGACAGTCTTGTTCTCGAACTCGTCGAACCCGCAGTGATCAAGCGCGTTCTTCAGGGCGCCCGAGTACGAGCCGTGGTACATCGGCGTCCCGAGGATCACGGCGTCGGCCTCCCGGACGGCCGCGGTGAACGCCTCGACGCCCTCGGTAGAGTCGTCGTCGGTATTCAATACGGGCAGGTCGTACTCGACGATATCGAGCAACTCGCCGGTGGCTCCGGCGTCCTCGACGCCCGTGAGGGCCCCGCGGAGCGCTCTTCTTGTGTGACTGCCCTCGCGCAGGCTGCCGGTGATCGCCGCGACGTGCGGTGGCGTGGCCATACCCAAACGAGGGGCGAGTGCGGGGAAAAACTACCGTCTGAGCCGTACCCGGTCGCCTTCGACCTCGACCAGTCCGTCGTCGGCGAGATCCGAGACGAGCCCTCGGAGCCATTCTTTTCCATGCTCCCCGCCGTAGTCGACCCGCACGCGGGGCCCCAGTTCGTCGAGCGGGAGTTCGTCGTACTCCTTTAGTATCCGAATCGCCCGCCCGCGTTTCTGCCGGCGTGACCCCTCGAACGTCGGTTGCGTGGGGACATCCGGCGCGGTGAAGTCGCCGGTCGCGTACGCCGAACACCACTCGCGGAACGGACAGCCCGCCTCCTCACAACGGGGCGTTTTCTGACAGGCCACCCCGCCCAGTTCCATGATGGCGTTGTTCCAAACGCGCGACTCCCCGGCGGGCATGAGCGCCCGCGCTACGTCCTCGAAGGCGGAATCGTCGTCGGGCACGTCGAAGGCCCGATACAGCACGCGCTTGACGTTCGTATCGACTACCGCATCGCCGTTGTCGAAGGCGAAACTCGCCACCGCGTTGGCGGTATACGGACCCACGCCCTGCAGTTCTTGGAGTCCTTCCGGCTCCTCGGGGAACTCCCCGTCGAACTCCTTGATCACCTGGCCGGCGGCCTCGTGGAGGTACTTCGCGCGGTTGTTGTAGCCCAACCGGTGGTCGGTCCAGAAACCCACGACCGCCGAGCGGTCCGCGGCCGCCAACGTCTCGGGGTCGGGCCAGCGTTCGAGGAACGTCGCCCACGCTTCCTCGACGCGTTCCAGTTGGGTCTGCTGGCTCATCACTTCGCTGACGAGGATGGCGTAGGGATCCTCGGTCCGTCGCCACGGGAAGTCGCGATGGTCCCGCTCGTACCACTCGATCAGCGACGCACGAACTCGGTCTATCTCCCCCGGCAACGACTCCGACCCGCTCATTCACCTCCGGTACGTCGGGCGGCGGTTTAGGCCCCGCGATCCCGCTCCCAATCCATTAGTATAACAAAATTTATGCTTATTGAAATATACTAGTTATCATGAACAAACAACGGGGGTTCCTTCTTCTGGCCGTCTGTCTGTCGTTCCTGCTGGGTTTGTACGTTCTGCTCCCGTTTCTCGAGTACGTGCTGGCGGCGATCCTGCTGGCGTACGTCCTTCACCCGTTGCACGTTCGACTCGCCCCGCGAATCGGCCCGCGCCTCTCCCCGGTCGTGCTGATCGGCTTCTCGCTGGTCGCCGTCGTGGCACCGTTCGCGTACGTGTTCGCCGCGCTGGTCCGGGACCTCCGGGCGATCGCGGCGGGTGAAAGCGGGCTTCGGGTCGCCGAGGTCGAGGGAACGATCGCGACCTACACCGGTCGGTCGGTCGACCTCGAACGCTGGATCCGGGTCGGAGCCGAGACGATCTTCGAGGTCTCGTTCAGCGGCCTCGCGGAGCTGTTCGGGGCCGCGCTCAAGGCGTCGTTCGGACTCGCACTCGTGCTCTTTTTGCTTTATTACCTACTGAAAGACGGGGCGTGTTTCGTCGCGTGGCTGAAGGAGACGACGCCGCTTCCCCCGGACGTCACCGACCGCCTCTACTGTCGCATCGACGCGACCACCTGGGCGGTGATCGTCGGCCACGTCTTCGTCGCGTTCGTCCAAGGGATGGCCGGCGGGATCGGGCTGCTCCTCGCGGGGGTCCCCGATCCGGTCTTCTGGACGGCCGTGATGATCCTACTCGCGCTCCTCCCGTTGATCGGGGCGTTCCTCGTCTGGGCGCCCGCCGGGGTCTACCTGCTTCTGATCGGCCACCCCTACGCCGGCCTGTTCTTGCTCGTCTACGGGATCGTGGTGGTGAGCATGATCGACAACTACGTCCGGCCGATCATCATCGACGCGCGGGCGCGGCTCAACCCCGGCGTGATCCTCGTGGGCGTCTTCGGCGGGATCTACTCGCTCGGGTTCGTCGGCCCGATCGCGCTTGGGGTTCTGGGCGCGACCCTCTCGACGTTCAAAAACGACTACCACCGCCTCTGATCGCCCTGTCGAATCCGGCGCGAGTTGTCGTCTCCCGGTAGCCTTTCCGTGTGACGACCCTCCAGTCGAGCGATGACATCCGATACACTCGACGGCGACGTCGCACTCGTCACGGGAGCGTCCTCGGGCATCGGCGCGGCGACCGCACGCTCGCTGGCCGACGAGGGCGCGGCCGTCGCGCTCGCCGCGCGCCGCGAGGAGCGCCTCGAGGAACTCGCCGAGGAGATCGAATCGGCGGGCGGCGAGGCCCTCGTCGTCCCGACCGACGCCACCGACGAATCGCAAGTCCGGGGGATGGTCGAGGAGACCGTCGAGCAACTGGGCGGACTCGATGTACTGGTCAACAACGCGGGCGTCATGCTGCTCGAACCGATCGCGGACGCCGATCCTGACAATTGGCAGCAGATGCTCGATCTCAACGTCCAGGGACTGATGGTCGCCTCGCAGGCCGCCCTCGGACATATGCAGGAGAAGGGCGCGGGTGACATCGTCAACCTCTCGTCGGTCGCCGGCCGGAAGGCGTATGCGGGATCGGGCGGCTACAACGCCTCGAAGTTCGGCGTCACGGCCTTTTCCGAGGCGCTGCGTCAGGAGGTCGTCGATTCGGACATCCGGGTCACGACCATCGAACCCGGCGCGGTCGACACCGAGCTCGCCGAGCACATCCCCGATGAAGACCAAAAGGAGCAGATCGAGGGGATGATGGACGAGATGGAGCCGCTGCGACCGGAGGACATCGCCCGCTCGATCCGCTTTGCGGTGACCCAGCCCAGCCACGTCGACATCAACGAGCTGTTGATCCGCCCGACACGCCAGGAGCTGTAGGACGCGAAAAGTCGAAACCCGTATTCGACAGGGGCGGCTTCCCGCCGGTATGAGCCTCGACGAACTGACCGGTGACGTCGAATCGGCATACGCCGGTCTCGACGACGAGCTGTCGATCGCGCTCGATACGCAGACGAAAAACGAACTCGCCGTGCTGACGGCGGCGCTGGGCCCCGAGAGCACCGACGACCTCGTCCGCCGGGCGGTCCACCTGCTCTTCCAGTCGACGACCGATACCGGCCAACTCGACATGCACCTCCGACAGGGCTACGGCGTAACCTACGACGAATACTTATCAGGAATGACCTACGAGGAGATGAGCGGCGGGACGGTCCCGGCCGAACAGTCCGACGGGAAGGAGCGCCGGTACCAGTTCTAGCGAAAGCCCTCGGCGGCCCTTGGTAGACCCGCCCCGCCCTTTTCATCTCCCAAGAAAAGACCCCTTCGCGGTCTTTTCGGGCTGAGCGGCGACTTCGGCTCCGCGGACCATTCGAGCGGCCTTTGGCCGCGAGAAGATGACGCGCTGCTTCCGGGGACGCCAGCCCTTCCCCGTCCCGCTCACGCGGGCGGCGAAAGTGCCGCCCGCGCTCGCGCCGGCCAGCGCATCCGCTTCGATTAGCTATCCGTCGACGGCCGCGATCGCCTCACACAGCAGGTCGATCCCGATCCCGATCTCGCGTTCGGTGACGTCGAGCGGCGGCAGCAGTCTGAGCGTCCTGTGACCACACCCCAGCGTGAGCAGCCCGCGCTTCAGCGCTGCCTCTATGACGGCCTCTCGTCGCTCTTTGGAGTCGAACTCGACGGCGAGCAACAGGCCCAGCCCGCGTACGTCCACGACGCCCTCGGGGGCAGCGTCCCGGAGCAGCTCCTTCGCCTGCTCGCCACGTAGTCGGGCGTTTTCGAGCAGGCCCTCCTCGCGGATCGCATCGACGGTCAGAGCCCCCTGCATCGAGGCGAGGAGGTCCCCGGCCCCCCACGTCGAGGAGATCCGCGCACCCTCCTCGGGGAAGACGTCCGAACGCGAGATCGTCGCACCCACCCGCAAGCCCTTCGCACACGTGATCACGTCCGGTTCGATGGGGTAGTGATCCGACCCCCACATCTCGCCGGTGCGCCCGAGTCCGGTCTGGATCTCGTCGGCGATCAACAGGACGTCGTGGTCGGTACACACGTCGGCGACCTCGCGCATGAACGCCTCGCTGGGGATCCGGTAGCCCCCCTCCCCCTGAACAGGTTCGAGCACGAGGTATGCGAGGTCCTCGGGCGGGAGGTGGCCCGTCTCGCGGTCGAGTTTCGTGGCGAGGGCCGAGCCGTCCTCACGGAAGAAGCCACAGCCACAGCTCTCGGGCGTACAGCTCCGCTCCGTACAGTAGGGCACGTCCGTGATCCCCGCCAGTTCCGGGTAGCCCGCCCGTTGGACGGACTTCGATCGGTTGAGGCTGAGCGCCCCCAGCGTCCGGCCGTGAAAACCCCCTTCGAAGGTGATCCCGCGGGTCCCGTCGGTGGCATCATAACAGCTCTTGATCGCGTTCTCGACGGCCTCGGCCCCCGAGTTCGAGAGGAAGGCCCGGTCCATTCCGTACTCGCTCGTGATCTCGATCAGCCGATCCAGGAGCTGTGTCGGCCCCGGGAGGTCGGGATCCTCGGGCGTTCCTGGCGATCCGACGTAGAAGTCCTGACCGGCGATCTTCGTCGGGTCGGGGAGGTCGAACTCGTCGAAGCGCTCGGTGATCAGCGGGTTGTTGTAGCCGAGCGGCGCGGCGGCGACGTGACTGGTGAAATCGAGCAGGACGTTGCCGTCGACGTCGGTACAGAACGGGCCCACGGCCTCGGCGGTGATGTCCCAGACGAAATCGTAGACGTAGGTGCTTCTGGCGGCCGTCCGGCGGTGGTGGGCGGCCCACTCGCGGGCGCGTTCGCCGGGCATCGTCTCGACGCGTGGTTCGGCCGTCTCTCGGTCCATGCGAGGGACTGACGGGACGGGGGTGTAAAATGTTCGTTGTGATCCCAACAGTATTTGCGTGACGTCAAAACAGCACGGCTGCCGTCGCGATCCCGGCCATAGCGAGCAGGACGGCGGTCCAGAGGCCGACCCGGCGTGCAAAGGCCCGGTCGGAGCTCGTCGCGACCAGCAGCGCCTTGACGACGAGGCTAGAGGCGGTCGCAAGCAGGATGGCGATCACGGCCACGTCGTGCTCCAGCGAGCCCGTGCGATAGAGGACGACCGCCGAGGTCGTCGTCCCGGCACTGGAGACCAGCCCCGAGAGGACCGCCGTCGCGTAGAAACCGGCGGTCCCCAGATACGCCTCCGCGAACCCGCCCGAGACGACGATCAACAGGAAGATCGCGCCGAAACCGAGCGCGTTGCGAAGCGAGAAGGGGCTCTCCAACTCCATCTCGACGGCCTCGTTCCAGTCGGCGGTGACCGCGGCGATGAGGAACGATCCGACGACCACCGTCCCCAGCGGAACCAGCGCCCCGACCAGCGGCGCGTCGATGGTAAACGCGAGCGCGATACCGAGGTTGCGCAGGGCCATCGCGGCGTCCGCGAGCAGGATCGCCGCCACCGCATACGAGGCGGCCGCCGGGTGCTGACGGACGTGATCGAGCATCGTCCCGACGACTGCCGTCGAGGAGGCGAGCCCACCGAAAAACCCCGTAACGGCGATCCCCCGGCCCCCGTACGAACTGACGATGGCGTAGTTCACGATGCCGATCCCCGCGACCGTGACGACCATCAGCCAGACGACGCGGGGCTCGACGGCGACCTCGAAGCCCGCCGCGGCGATTGGGACGTCCCCCGTTGGGAGGAGCGGATAGATGACGAACGCCAGCACGGCGAACTCGGTCGTCGATCGGAGTTCCTCGCGGGTGAGCCCCCACGCGAAACTGTGGAGCTCGCGCTTCAACACGAGCAACAGCGAGGACAGCACCGCGACGGTGACGCCTTCGAGCAGCAGGCCCGTACCCACGAGGACGCCGACGCCGTAGGCGACGAGCATCGAAACGCTGGTCGTCAGCGAGAGACCCGATTCCTCGCGCAGGAGTCCCTGCACCGCAAGGATGAGCCCCTGTACGGCGACGAACAGTCCCCCGATCGCGAGCAACAGCGGCCGGTCGAGGACGGTGAAGACGGCCCCGAGCAGGCCGATCAGCGAGAAGGTGCGGATCCCGGCGGATTTGTGTGACCACTCGCGTTCGAGCCCCAACAGGAGTCCGAGCGCGCCGGCCAGAACGATCCGGAGGAGGTCCCCTTCGATTGCGATAAGGCCGACGCTGTTCACGACTCCCCTCTACCGAGAGCACCCGGTTAACGCCTCCGCTTAGAGATCGACGTACCGCGACTCCCACTCCCGTCGCGCCTCGATCTCGCGGCGTCCGCGTCGCGTCAGCGTGTAGTAGTTGGTCCGTCGGTCACGTTGCCCCTTCTCGACGAGGCCCTTGTCCACGAGCGTGTCGAGATTCGGATACAGTCGGCCGTGATGGATCTCCTTCTCGTAGTACCCCTCCAGTTCCTCCTTGATCGCCAGCCCGTGCGGTTCCTCCTCTCCCACGATGACGTAGAGTAGATCCCGTTGAAAGCCCGTCAGGTCGTGCATGTCTATACTGTACTGACAGATCAGTGGCGGCACGCATAAACATGTCGGGGACAACGGCTCCGTCGGGCGATTCTATCACGTCGAACAGGTATGGTATCTACTACGATAGGACAGAACCGTCGGCAGTCGGACCGGCCGCGGCGCTCGCGGATTCGGTTTCATGGAAGCAATCCACGCGGGGAGGAAAAATCCCCGCGTGGCTGCTTGCCGCCCTGAATTGGTCCCCGCTGACGCTTCGGCCCTCCAAAGCGAAGCGTCACTCGACTAATCACGCCATTGCGTATTAAACCTACCGACACTAGTCCGATTTGTTATATGTACTCCTCTTCGAGCACCCAGCCCAACGCACGCTTGTAGTATGTAAACATTTCTCTCACTCCTTGGTGGCGCATCTCCTCGCTTTCGAGCTGTTCGGCGAGGAACTCGTACTGCTCGCGGATTTCTTCTTCTGTGCGCATACGTCCATCTGCGACCGCACGCCACATCAAACTACACGCCGGTTTCGCTTCGTCGAACCACCGGGGCCGTCGGATCGGTTTTTACCCCGGCGTACCAACGCCCGGCCATGGAGATCAGAGGTGAGCGCGAATGTACGGCGTGTGGGACGCGCTGGTCGTACTACGAGACCGGCGAGGTCGCCTGTCCCGACTGTGGGAGCCTCCGGAGCGTCGGCCACGAGGAGCGAAAGCTCCACACCGACGGCCCGGCGGAACTCGATCTGGCCCCGCTCATCGAGGGGATCGACGAGCGGCCGCTGA
The DNA here is from genome assembly GCF_000196895.1 of Halalkalicoccus jeotgali B3. Taxonomy (NCBI): domain Archaea; kingdom Methanobacteriati; phylum Methanobacteriota; class Halobacteria; order Halobacteriales; family Halalkalicoccaceae; genus Halalkalicoccus; species Halalkalicoccus jeotgali. Next base: position 1,668,222 of record NC_014297.1, on the reverse strand, counting down.
GCGAGGTCGCAAGCGAGGTCGCCGAGCGCTGTCGGAGCTACCGCCGAAAGCGGGGGTTCGTCGACGGCGGCGAGTTGCGCGATCTGGACGACACCTACCTGATCGCGAGCGAACTCGGGACCGCGATCGGGAGCTACGAGCGCTCGCTCTCCTCGGGCGCGCTCGAGACGGAAACCGACGACGCCGAACAGCTATATCTCCTCGCGTTGCTGGGAGGCGAGCGGCCGCCGCCGGCGGAGGTACCCGACTCGCTCGTATCCGCCCGCGCGCTCGCCTACGCGAAGGCAGTCTCGACCTACCGAGAGGACCTCCTCGCTTTTCTCGACGCCCGGGAGGAGGCGTCTCCGACCGTCAGGCGTGCGCTGGGCCGGCTCGACGATCACGTCCGACGGGTCGAGGCCCTCGACGGAAGCGTCGAGACGCGAACGCCAGAACGCCTCGTCGAGGCCGCGCGCGACCTCGGGAGCGCCGTCCGGGACGACGACGAACTCGCACTCGCGCGCGCCAGGGAGCGCCTCGACGCCCTAGGGTAGGTCGACGGGGACCGACTCCTGCAGGCTCGCGGCGCTGACGGTGTTGTACAGCAACATCGCGCGGGTCATCGGCCCGACGCCGCCGGGGACGGGGGTGATCGCGCCCGCGACTTCCTTCGCGCTCTCGAACTCGACGTCCCCGACGAGTTCGTAGCCCTTCTCGGAGTCGTCCTCGACCCGGCTGATCCCGACGTCGATCACCGTCGCGCCCTCCCCGATCATCGAGCCGTCGATCAGTTCGGTCACGCCACAGGCCGCGATGACGATATCGGCACGCCGGGTCTTCGCCGCGAGGTCCTCGGTTCGGGAGTGACAGACGGTGACGGTGGCGTTGCCGTCGTGGGATTTCTGCAGCAGGAGGTTCGCCATCGGCTTGCCGACGATGTCCGACCGGCCGACGATCGTCACGTCCGCACCCTCGGTCTCGACGTCGTAGGCGGCGAGCAGCTTCTGGATCCCATGGGGCGTACAGGGCTTGAACCGGGCGTCACCGGCGACCAACCGGCCTACGTTCTCGGGATGAAAGCCGTCGACGTCCTTCGCGGGGTCGATCCGGCGGATCACCTCCCGGTAGTCGATCTGCTCGGGGACGGGGTCCTGAACCAGATAGCCGTGGACCGCGGGGTCGGCGTTGAGGTCCTCGATGGCGTCGTACAGTTCCTCGGGGGAGGCATCGCCCGGGAGGTCGACGTGGATCCCGTTCAGTCCGACCTCCTCGCAGTCGCGCTGTTTCATGTTTACATACGTCTCGCTTGCGGGGTCGTCGCCGACGAGGACGGTCGCCAGTCCGGGCGTCACGCCCTCGTCGCCGAGCGTCCCGATGGCCGCCCCGAGGTCGTCCCGAATCGCGCTCGCGACTGCGTTCCCGTCGATGATAGTCGCCATGGGGGAGACTGGTCCGTCCATCGCCTTCAACGCTCGGATCCGTGCGTATATCTGGTGATATTGTCCGAAATCTATGCAGTAACGTGGATACATTCGTCGGACGGTCGAGGAGCCGGGTCCGGACTTATGGAGACGGACGGAGAGACTACACGACGATGAGGGACTCACCGTTCGGTTCGGACCGGGCCACTAGTGAACGACCGTCCTCGACGTCAGTCGTGCGGTCGTTGCTCCGGGCCATTCAGGGCGGGGCGTTCGCGACGGTCGTGATGACCGCCTTCCGGCTACCGATCCTCCGGTCGCTGCCGCCCTCTGCGAACTTCTGGGCGAAGTACGTCGGTGACGGCCACCCCGAAGAGTACACGGGAATGGGGATCTTCCTCCATTTCCTCTACGGGATCTCCTTCGGCGCGCTCTTCGGCCTGCTGTATCCTCGGTTGCGCCTCCCGCGTTCGGCCACCGAGACCGAGGGCGTCGTCTGGGGGACCGTCTTCGGCCTCGCGCTCTCGGTCTTCGGCGAGCGCGTGATGATGAATCGGCTGCTCGACATCGACCTCGACGCGGACGCCGAGACGGTCTTTCACGCGAGTCACGCCGTCTACGGCATCGCACTCGGGACGTGGGTCGGCTCTCGGGCCGATTCCACGTCGTCTTACGGGGAGTACGAGCACGGTCGGTAGGGTCCTCGCCTCAGAGATCGTTTTCGAGCACGATCTTGCCCAGAGCATCGCCCTCCTCGAGCCGGCGGTGGGCTTCCTCGACCTCGCTGAATCCGTGGCGCCGCTCGTCGAGCAGCGGCGCGAGGTCGCCGTCGTCGACCAGGTCGGCGATCTCGCGTAGCTCCTCGCCCAGACGGGCGTGCCACGCGTCCCGAAGGATCGGCAAGATGACGAGCACGACATCCAGCGAGAGGGCATTCAAATGCATCGCTTCCAACTCCTGTGTCGAGCTCGATTCGGTGGTGACGACCCGGCCGTAGGGACGGACCGCCTCGAAGGCCGTCTGAAGGTGGTCGTCGCCGATCGGGTCGAAGACGACGTCGAACCCCGCGCCGTCGGTGTGGCTTTCGACGTACTCCTCGACCGATGTCTCGGTGTAGTCGACGGTGGCGTCCGCGCCTAGCTCTTTGGCGATCTCGCGTTTCTCCTCGGTCGAGCCCGTCGCGACGACCCGCGCGCCCGCCGCGCTCACGATCTGGACGCCGACGTGGCCGACGCCGCCCGAGCCGCCGTAGACGAGGACGTCGTCCTCCGAGTCGACGCTTGCCCTATCGATCAACATCTCCCAGGCGGTGAGCGCCACCACCGGCAGCGCGGCGGCCTCAGTCAGGGAGAGCGACTCGGGGGCGGGCGCGATCGCCTCGGCGTCGGCGACCATGTACTCCGCGAGCGCGCCGGGGCTCCCCGTCACGCCGCCGGGCATACCGTAGACCTCGTCGCCGGGCTCGAACGCCGTGACCCCGTCGCCGACGGCGTCGACTGTGCCGGCGACGTCACAGCCAAGCACCGCGGGGAACTCCGGGGCGAAGGGGGGCAGGTCGCCACGGCGGATCTTGTAGTCGACCGGGTTGACGCTTGAGGCCGCGACCGCGATCCGGACCTCGCCCGGACCGGGTTCGGGCGTCTCGATCTCGCGCGTTTCGAAGACAGCCGGCTCGCCGAACTCCTCGATGACTCGTGCCTGCATACCCGTGAGATCGTCCTCGGCGCGGGTGTACCTTGTCGTGGCGGAAGGCGGTTTCCCGTTCGAAACCCCAATCGGTACGCGAGCAGACGACAGGTTTATCTCGACCGGTTCTGAGCCATGAACTGACCGAGATGAGTGCGACATGAGCGAATCAGGTGATCCGGAGGTACTGACCGGGCTCGGCGGTGGCGAGGGGGATGGCCCGCGAATCGAGTTCTACGGCGGCCGGGGCATGAGCGCGTTCCCGATCGCGTTTTTCATCGTCTGGGCGATCGCCCAGACCGCCCTCTGGCGCATCTCCGACACCGCGGGACTGATTGCAGGCATGCTGATCGGGCTGATCGTCGGAATGTTCTTCGTCAAAGGCGACTGGAAGACCTACGCCGACACCATCTTCGAGGGCATGACCCAGCCCGTGGCGGTGACGGCCATCGTCGCGTGGATCTGGGCGGGGATGTTCGCCCAACTGCTCCAGGACGGCGGGTTCGTCGACGGGCTGGTCTGGCTCGCGAACGTCGCGGGTATCGGTGCGGTGTTGTTCCCTGCAGCCACGTTCGTGCTGGCGGCGCTGTTTACGACCGGGATCGGGACGGGCTACGGCTCGACGGTCGCGTTCGTGACCCTGTTTTTCCCGGCCGGCGTCCTGCTGGGTGCCAACCCGGTGTTGCTGTTCGGGGCGATCCTCTCGGGGGCGATCTTCGGGGACAACCTCGCACCGGTTTCCGACACTACCATCGTCAGCGCGGTCACGCAGGACTCGGACATCGGCGGCGTCGTCGCCTCCCGGTTCAAGTACGCGCTCGCGGCGGCGATCCCGGCGGCGATCGCCTACGTCCTCGTCGGCGGGGTGCTCTCGGGGGTCGATATCGCCGCCGACGCCCAGCAGTTGCTGGTTTCCCAGAGCGACCCGGTCGGGCTGATCCACCTGCTGTCGATGGGCGTGTTGCTCGTGCTCGCGATCTCGGGCCGGCACATCGTCGAGGCGATCTCGTGGGGGATCGTCGTCGCGGTCGCGGCGAACCTCCTGTTGGGACTGACGTCGGTGGCCGACATCGTCTCGTTCAACGCGCCCGCGAACGCGCCGCTCGCGGAACCGCTCGCTTTTCTGCCGTTCCTGCAGATCGTCGACGATCCCGAGGCGGTGAGCGTCGGCGGCAGCATCATCGACGGTGCATCGGGCTTTTTCGCCCTCTCGATCCTCGTCTTGCTCATTATCGCCGCCGCCCAGATCATGATTCGAGGAGGAGCCTTCCAGGCGATTCTGGACTGGTCGCTCGAAAACGTGGCGACAAATGTCAGAAACGCCGAACTCACGATGGTCGGTTCGGCCGCGCTCATCAACGCGATCATCACCATCAACACCGCCGCCGAGGTCGCAATCGGGCCCTACATCTCGAAGATCGGCGAGCGGTTCAACCTCAACGGGTATCGCCGCGCGAACATCCTCGACGCCCAGACCGCCGCACTCGGCTACATCTTCCCGTGGTCGGGCGGCGTGCTCGTCGGGTTCACGGCGATGCAGGAACTTCCTGCCCAGTACGAGTGGTTCGACCAGTCGCTCGTCGTCAACCCTGTCGAGGTCGTCCCCTTCGTCTTCCACGGCTGGTTGCTGGTCGCAGTGTTCGTCCTCGCGGCGATCACCGGCTTCGGACGGGAGTACCTGATCGACCGCGAGTCGGCGGAGGTGGCTCGGGTATGAGCTTCCTCTCGAAGTATTTCAAGGGCTGGTCGTTTCGGACCACACACCCAACACTCGCACCCGGAACCGAGGTCAACGTCTTCCTCGCCGAGTACGATCCCGACGAGGAGGCCGGCCTCGCGCTCGTGGGCGATACCCGGCTGTACGTCTCGGGTGCGGAGTCCGACCACGTCGGAAGGCGCGTTCGGGTCGCCGTCAAGGAGTTCCGTCCCGACGACTCGGTGGGCTACGGCGAGTTCGTCAGGGTCGTCGGGGAGAGCTCCTACGCCGGGTAACCCGCTACACCGTGTCTATCGTCGCATTCGCTCGAACATCGCGCGAAGGTCGGGATCGAGATCGAGTCGGTCCAACTCCGCGTCGAGGTCGAGTTCCGCGAGGATCGTGCTCCCGGTGGGCCTGCGTCGCCTCGTCAGGAGGGCGTAGAGATACGAGAGGCGACACAGTCGAAGAGCGTGATCGACGTCCTCAAGCGATTCGATCCGGTAGGTCGTCCAACCGCCGCCGGCAAAGCGGTGCTCGCCCGTCCGTTCGTCCGCTATCAGGCGTTCTTTCATCTGTTTGGGGAAGTTGATGTCCAGCGTCCGCCCGCCGTGAATGTGGCCGATCTCGCGACCGTCGATGGTGAACTCGGTCGCCCCGAACCGATGCGGTCCCGTCTCGACGCCGGGCCACTCCGAGACGGTTTCGACGATCCATCCGCGGTCTGTCGCCGAAGTACTGTTGGTTGTTACCATACCACTCGATACGTCGCCGAGGGAAATAAGCGCGCGCAGGTCGCCTACTCCTCGTAGAGGGGGTTCGACTGACAGAGCGCGCGGACGTCCTCGCGGACTTCGTTGCGCACCGTCTCGTCCCCGGGTGCGTCGACGACCCGGGCGATGGCGTCGCCGACCGCCTGCATCTCCTCGCTTTCGAACCCACGGGTGGTGAGTGCGGGCGTCCCCGCCCGGATCCCGCTGGGGTTGAACGCGCTTCTGGTCTCGCCGGGGACGGTGTTGGCGTTCAGGACGATCCCCGCGTCCTCGAGGGCATCCTCGGCGTCGCCGCCAGTGGTGTCGGGGTGGGACTCGCGGAGATCGACGAGTACGAGGTGGGTGTCGGTCCCCCCCGAGACCAGCGAAAAGCCGTGCTCCGCGAGGGTATCGCCGAGTGTCCGTGCGTTCTCGACGACCTGCTCGGCGTACTCCTCGAATTCGGGTTCGAGGGCCTCCTTGAACCCGACGGCCTTGCCCGCGACGTTGTGCATCAGCGGGCCGCCCTGCGCGCCGGGGAAGACGGCCGAGTCGACGTCGCTCGCGTGCTCTTCGGTGCACATGATGATGCCGCCCCGTCCCGCCCGGATCGTCTTGTGCGTCGAGCCGGTGACGAAGTCGGCGGTCCCGACGGGCGAGGAGTGAACCCCGGCAGCGACGAGGCCGGTGATGTGGGCGATGTCGGCGAGGTGGTAGGCGCCGACCTCGTCGGCGACCGACTGGATCCGGTCCCACTCGACCTCCCGTGGGTACGCTGAATACCCGGAGACGATCATATCCGGCTCGAACGCTTCTGCCTGCTCTGCGAGTCCCTCGTAATCGATGTAGCCCGCCTCGGCGTCGACCTCGTACTGCTCGACGTCGAACAGTTGGCCCGCGAAGTTCGCGGGGTGACCATGCGAAAGGTGTCCGCCGTGAGTGAGGTCCAGCGAGAGGATCTTATCGCCCGGGTCGAGCACCGCAAGGTAGACGCCCATGTTCGCCTGCGAACCGCTGTGTGGTTGGACGTTGACGTGCTCGGCCCCCCACAGCTCCTTGGCGCGCTCGATCGCGAGGTTCTCGACCGTGTCGGCGTGCTCACAGCCGGCGTAGTAGCGCTTGCCGGGATAACCCTCGGCGTACTTGTTGGTCAGGGCGCTGCTCTGGGCCTCCATGACGGCGGGCGAGACGTGGTTCTCGCTCGCGATCATCTGCAGCCCCTCCTGTTGACGGGTGACTTCGTCTTCGAGCGCGTCTGCGATCTCCGGGTCGACCTCGCGAACGGTATCGTACTCCATGGAATGGGGTTTCACCACGGGAGGCTAAAGTGTACCCCATATCCCTCCGAAGTGGTTCGACCCGCTCGGTACGTGTTCGGTTCTCCGAACAGTATCTCGCTCCGACAGACCTATTATCTGTCGGTGATATCGGTTCATGTCGCAACATGATCGACTGGGAGGTTACGACAGCGGGGCTCAGGGTATCGGACCATCGCGCCGCCGTCGAGATAGCGGCCCCCGACTGGGGGGAGTTCTACGCTGGTGGGTCGCTGCCACGTCCAGTCGATACGACAGTTTCCGGTCAGGTTTCGAAACTCGGGTTCGGAACGCCGCGGGCGACGGTCACGAGCCTGACTGGCGGCGATACCTACACCGCCGTCGACGGGTCGACGGACCTCCCCACCGATAGCTACCTTCTGGACGTTCCGACGCCCATCGAGACCGCCGTCCGATTCGACGGACCGGCGACGATCCACGCGCCGGATCGGTCGCTCGAACTCTCCTTCGGGGGGCGACAGTCGGTCACGCTCGGATTCAGAAGCCAGTTTCGCGGGCCCGAATCGACGATCCGGATCCCGCCGACTCCAGCCGGGTTCGCGCGTGCGCTCTCACACCTTCACGCCGGCTTCGAGACGACCCGTGCCGCGAAATCGATCCCCGCGCTCCGAGGTCACCCGCCGCGCATCGAGTTCGCAGACGCCGTCGAGATCCCCGATGCGGTCGCGGACGCGACCGCCGAAACGGGGATCGGACTGTGTGTGCCCGCCGACCTCGAAACGATCCTGACGGTCTCGCCGCTCGCGTACTACCTCCAGGCGCATGTCTCGGTCGAGCGGGGGGCCACCCCGACGATCACGGCGCCAGGGCTGACCCACCGTCTCGACGGGGACCTACCCGAGGCAGTCGCCTCGGTGCTCCGGCGGACGTTCTATCTCGATTGTTGCTGTCGGGAGGCCGGTCCTACGCTGGCCGGCCTCCCCGACCCCGAGACACTGGGGATCGCGTCCGCCCGGCTCTCGGATCCCGTCCGTCGGTTCGCGGCCTACCTCGAACTCGACGACGAGTCACGCTCGCTTCCCGAGTGGCACCTCGCGACGTACGTCCCCGCGGAGGCRGAGGCCGCCCGCGCACTCCCGTACGCGCTCGATCGCTTGAGCCTGATCCAACCCCCCAAAACGGGGCCGCTCGACGGTCGGGAACTCCTGCGCCGATCGTTGACCGACTTCTACCGACGGGGCGATCGGACTGCGGCCTCCGTCGACGCCGTCAGACCCGTCCTCGGTCCCGCCAGATCACACGCCTGGCTCGACGAGACGACGCCGATCGACGTGTTCAACGCCCGGACCGAGGCCTTCGAGAACGGTCTCTCGAGGGCCGACACCGGCGGTCGACTCCCCTTCGTCGTCGTCCAGAACGACCCCGAGATGGGCGAGGAGTACGCCGAGGTCGCCCGTATCTACGAGGACCATGCGGCGGACCTGCCTATCGATATCACCGTCCACCGGCAACTCACCTGCGAGGAGCTCTCGACCGTCTTCGAGCGCCCGAGCGCGTTCGTCCACTACGTCGGCCACTGCGATACGGAGGGACTGCGCTGTACCGACGGCAACCTCTCGGCCGAATCGATCCCCGAATGTAACGCCCGGACGTTCTTCCTGAACGCCTGTGGCTCCTTCTACGAGGGGAAAGCGCTCGTCGAGCGCGGGAGCGTCGCGGGCGGGGTAACGTTCTCGAAGGTGCTCAACGAGCAGGCCGCAGCGGTCGGCACCACGTTTGCTCGCCTGCTCGTCTACGGGTTCAGCATCGATCGGGCGATGCAACTGGCCCGCAGACAGATCATGATGGGTAAGAACTACGCCGTCGTCGGCGACGGTACCCACGTACTGGGAGGACGGCGCGACCCCCACCCGGGAACCTTACTCGCCGAGCCCGTCGAGGAGGGTGTCTCGATCACCTACGACGTCCTCCCCAATTGGACCGCCGGTGGCTGGTATCGCCCGGCGGGAATCGACAACGAGCGACCGCACCTCTACGGCACGGCGACGGAATCGACGCTCGATCGGGAGGCGTTCCTCGCGGTTCTTGAGTCGATCAACGCGCCGGTCATCTACGACGGGCAGTTCTTCTGGCCCGAGGAACTCCTCATCCAGCTCCGTTCGCAAGAATGATAACGACACTTCGTTGCGGATCGGTCGGACGAATACCTCGAAATCGGGGACGAGAGGGATGAAGTCGACCGTTCGGATAGAATTTGTATTCGCAGTGAAATCCCTGTCTCTCGGCCGTTATAATTAAATACTTGTAAAAACATTGTACACCCACAACTATGGCCTCAAATTTACTCGATGATAGCATTGAAGATATCTTCAGAACGGTCTTACAGACCGCCTCTGAGGATCTCATCGTAGTGAACCCGTCCGCGGACGCGATCGAGGAGTTGATCGACGTCGCCGGCGGCATTTCGGAGCCGCCGCGGATCCGCCTTCTGGGCGATGAATCGACGCTGAAAGGCGTGATGAGCGACTTCATCCTCGCGAGCAACGCCGCGGACCTGATCGACGAGGAGACACTCGAACTCCGCGCGCTCGCAGACGGCAGCGAGAACTCGCTTCTGATCTCCCCGAACGAGGTCGTCGCCCTGATCAACGTCGGCGACACCGTCGCCGGGCTGACGACCGACGACGAGGAGTTCGTCTCGCTGGCGTACGACTCGTATACGACGACGTGGGAGGAAGCCGAGACGTTCAATCTCCGTACGCCTCCGCTCTCGCGGGTCCGTTCTACACTCGCAGAGGACATCGGCGAACCGGTCGAAGCCGACTTCACCGGCGTTCTGGACTCGCTACAGACCGCCCGTGGCGACGGCGACGGCCTCGACGAAGTGACGATCAGCCTTCTCATCGCGGCGAAAAACGAGGTCCTGCTCTACGACATCAGCAAGTGGGGCGAGGACGTCGGCATCGCCTCGAAGGCGACCTTCTCCCGGACGAAGACCCGCCTCGAGGACATGGGCCTGATCGACACCGAGAAGGTCCCAATCGACGTCGGTCGGCCGCGCCTGCGCCTGAAATTCGGCGATGAGCGCCTGCGCGAAGCCAACACCGACCAGCTCGCGAGCGTCGCACAGAACCTGCTGAACTGATTCGGTCGGACCGGTCGGTTTTATTCGTCCAGTCCCCCGAGCCGACGGTATGGATGTATCCATCGGCATCGCCGGCTCGGGGCCCGCCGCCGACGCGATAGCGGCCGCGCTGAGTGACGCCGACGTAGTGACGCAGCGGGGACCCCCCGAAACGCTCTCCGAGCATCACCTCGGGGTGGTGGTCGGCTCCGCGGGTGACGACGTGTTCGCGACCGTCGACGGTTCACGCGAGAAGCCGTGGGTCGGCGTCGAACTCGGTGGCATCGGCGGGTACTCGATCGAGGGCGTCGAGGCGTCGGTGGCTGGGTTCGCCCCCGAAACGGGCTGTTATCGCTGTCTACAGACCAGAATCGAGGCCAACGAGAGCCGACCCGAAGAGTCCGACCACCACCTCGATCCCGATCCCGTTGTCGCGCGCCTGATCGGAGCGATCGCCGGCTATCGGATCGTCGAGGCGCTTCGTGGAAAGAACGAGAGATTGTTCGGACACGTGATCGAACTGCCCTACACGGAGCGCCGGTTTCTCGAGGTTCCGACCTGCGATCGCTGCGGCGAGCGGTCCTCCCCACCCGTGGGAGAGGGCGAGAGTCGCTCCGTCACGGAGGCGATCTCTCGCGCCGAACCGGGGGTCGACGAACGGGTCGGGATCGTTCGATCCGTCGGCGAGGTCGCGTCCTTTCCCGTCCCGTACTACCTCGCGACGAGCGCCGAGACCGAGGGATTCAGCGACGCGAGCGCGGCGAATCAGGCCGCCGGCGTCGCCGCCGACTGGGACGCCGCCTACATGAAGGCGCTGGGCGAGGCGTTCGAACGCTACGCCGCGGGCGTCTACCGGACGGAGTGGTTCGAGTACGCCCGTCCCGACGGGATGGCCAACGCGATCGCTCCCCAGCGGTTCGTCGGTGCCGAGGCGACCGACGAGGAGATCCCGTGGGTCGCCGGCGAGCGACTCGACACCGGCGAATCGGCCTCGCTTCCCGCGGAGTTCGTTCACTTCCCGCCGCCGGAAAAGCGCTTTGGCCCCGCGATCACGACGGGACTCGGCCTCGGGAACACGCGAACCGAGGCGCTGCTCTCGGGGCTGTACGAAGTGATCGAGCGCGACGCGACGATGCTTGCGTGGTACTCGACGTTCGAACCGCTCGAACTCGACGTCGAGGACGAAACGTTCCGAACCCTCGAACGCCGGGCGGCCGGCGAGGGACTCTCGGTGACGCCGCTGCTCGTGACACAGGACGTCGACGTCCCCGTGGTGGCGGTGGCCGTCCACCGCGAGGGTGACTGGCCGCGCTTCGCGCTCGGCTCCGACGCCGACCTCGATGCCGGCGCGGCCGCCCGGTCGGCGCTCTGTGAGGCCCTGCAGAACTGGATGGAGCTCCGGTCGATGGGACCCGAAGCCGCGGGCGAGCAGTCGGGCTGGATCGGACGGTACGCTTCGCTCCCCGATCCGGCACGGGAGTTCCTCGACGTTTCGGGCCGGGTCGAGGCCGACGCCGTCGGGGACCGATCGCTCGGGCCCAAGGACGAACTGGGATCGCTAGTAGAGCGGGTGCAGGACGTCGGAATGGCACCGTATGCGGCGTGGGTCACGCCGAGTGACATCCGAACCCTCGGGTTCGAGGCGACCCGCGTGCTCGTCCCGGCGGCCCAGCCGCTCTTTACGGCCGGGCCGGTCTTCGGCGAACGCGCGGAAGCGGTTCCCCGGTCGATGGGGTTCGAGCCACGTCTAGAACGCGACCCCCACCCGTACCCCTAGATGCCGAAGGTGGCACGGAGGGTGTCGCGGGTCCCCGGGCCGAGCCCCACCGCGAGGATCGCGACCAGAAGCAGCATCGAATACTGTGGGCTCTCCTCGAAGATTTCGTCGTTGAACACCCAGACGACGAACAGCGCGGCCCCGATCTTCACGAGGAGGAAGGGCCACGCGGTCCCGATCGCTGCCGAGACCGACGGAGGTTGGAGCGCCCCCGTGAGGTCGACGATCGCGCTGTTGACGACGTGTTTGGGCGTGTACGTCGGGAGGCCGAGTTCCTCGGCCCAGTCGAGGCTGAGGACGTTCGCGATCCCGTCGACGGTGTGACCCCAGACGACGAGCACGCCCATGTAGCCGGTCGCGGCGTTCACCATGGGGGCGAAGCGCTCGGTGCCGACCCACGCCAGCGCCGCGACGACCGATGCACCCCCGAACGTGATAATCGCGACCGCCGGATTGAAGACGAGGACGTCGGTCGTAACGGCAAGCCAGCCCAGATAGCCGACCGTCACCGCGAGGACGAGCGTGCCGATGGCGGCCAGCGGGTACTCGTATCGGGAGACCGCCCCCGAACGCTCCGCCGCGACGCTCACCAACAGCGCCCCGAGCGTGACGAAAAAGACGGTGAAGTAGATGAAGGGGCTGATGAACAACCCGCTGAGGGGAAACGCGATCGCCGGCTCGCCGGTCGCACGCAGCGTGGCGATGCTCGCGTCCTCGACGGTTCGGAGCGCGCCGCCAAAGAGCATGAACGGGAACAGCGCGAAGAAGAAGCCCGGTCGCGTCCCGATGTCGAGTCGTTTCAAAAAGAAGACGACGCCTAGCAGCGCGAAGACCAAAACGACAGCGTAGCTCAGCGTCGAGACCGTCGTGTAGCCGGGTTCGGCCACGATTCCCGTCGCCTGCTGGCATTCGACGGCGCTATCGAGGAGTCGCGTCTCGCCGCCGACCCGCCGGGCGCACGTCGAACCCGTTCCGTCGGCGACGACGGGCCCCCAGAAGTACCGCCAGAAAAACCCATCGTAGACCCGTCGAGGAAAAACGACCGAACCGACGACGAGGGCGGCGAGCGCCGCGAGTGCCGCGGCGACCCACGCCCGAGCGGGATCGATCCGGGCCGAAAGGTCGTTCATATCTCCGATGGTGCGGGCGGGGAATTTTAGGGTTCCGGTCTAGTCGTACCGATACGTTTCCCGGAGGGTGTCCGCTCCCGGACCGACACACCGAGAGGGCCCACTCGGTTCGGTTGAAATCCGTGTGACAGGTGCCCAAAGACATATATATGGCGTGTTACTCTATCACAACGTGGGTTCGATGAACAGACGATACCCCGATTGGCACTGCCAGACGTGTGGGAAGCCGCTCCGTATCCGGCCGTGTCTCAACTGCCACCACCGCCAGCGGTTGGGGCCCGCGTCCGCGAACTGAAACGGTATATACCGTCGGCTCCGATTTTTCGTTCGATTCGCTCGGCGCCTTGGCTGTCCGGTCGGCGTCGGTGAGAACTTTGCGAGGGAAGAGCGCTCCGAGAGCCTCTTCCGCACTCTTTCGAGTGCGAGGGGAGGGATTTGAACCCACGGACCTCTACAGGAGCGGATCTTGAGTCCGCCGCCGTTTCCGGGCTTGGCTACCCTCGCACGCACGGCCACCTCGGTTAGCCGCCGGCTAAAAGATTCCGGATCCCGTATGCGGTGCCGAGCGACCGTTCGTCCACTCGCTCCGACGTTCGTACTACTATCCGAGTTAATTTCATAGAAGAGTGGTCGTGTGATTTGTAGCCACAGTATAATTAAGGGCCATGGCGATCCTACAGCAGACACATGTCCGGTGACGCCACCCTCAGCGGTCTGACCGAGAGCACTCGGTCGGTCGACCCTCCGTTCGACTTCCCCGATCCGACCGCGGAATCGGTCGTCTACGAGCCGAGTTTCGAGGAACTGCGTGCGTTCTCCGAGCCCCTCGAGACGACCACCGAATACGGGAGCGCGAGCTACGTCAGCGAGTTCCGATCCCGGAGCTCGGATCGGACGAAAAACGCGGTCGACGACACCTTCACCGAGGCCGACTGGCGCCTCGTCGACCGGGCGCTCACTACCGCCGAAACGACCGATCTGGTCTGTCTCGACCGGATGGTCGGTCGCCACTCCGAGCACGCTTACTGCTGTCGGCTGTTCGTCCCGAAGGAGTACGGCCGGATCGCACTGGCGTGGGCGAAATTGCTTGACCCCGCCCCCGAGGGTCGCGAGCCGGACTTCTACACCCTCCAGTTACCCGACGCCGAGGAGACCGCGATCCGCGTTCTGCCCGAAGAGGGTGCCACCGTCGTACTGGGAAGCGACTACACCGGCGAGGCGAAGAAATCGTTCCTCCGACTGTTCATGTACCGGGCGAAACAGCGCGGCGGACTGGGGCTCCACGCCGGAAGCAAGCGCCTCACCCTCGAAACCGACGACGGCGAGCTCTCGGAGGTCCATCAGGCCTTTCTCGGCCTCTCGGGAACCGGCAAGTCGACCCTGACCGGCCACGGCTGCTGGCTCGATTCGCCCGAGTCGGCGGTTATGCTCCAGGACGACGTCTGTGCGCTGTTTCCCGACGCGCTCGCCGGCAGCGAGGGCGGCGGTCTCTACATCAAGACGATCGGACTCGACGAAGCGGAACAGCCGGCGCTGCACCATGCTGTAACCCAGCCCAAGGCGATCCTCGAGAACGTCTCCGTCGATGCGGACGGGACCGTCGATTTCGACGACGGCTCCCTGACTACAAACGGGCGGGCGGTAATTCGGCGAGACGACCTCCCGAGTGCCGCCCCGGAGATCGACTGCGAGCGCGCCGATCAGGTGTTTTTCATAACCCGAAACCCGCTGATGCCGCCGGCCGCACGACTCACGCCCGAGCAGGCGGCGGTAGCGTTCATGCTCGGCGAGTCGGTCGAAACGAGTGCCGGCGATCCCGAACGCGCGGGCGAGTCGATCCGCGTCGTCGGGACCAACCCCTTCATCGTCGGCCCGGAGGGCGAGGAGGGCAACCGATTTGCCGATCTGATGGGCGAAACGGACGCGGAGTGTTTCGTCCTCAACACCGGTTCCGTCGGCTCGAAGGGGATCGGCGTCGAGGACACCATCGCGATCCTCACTGCCGCCGCACGCGGCGGAATCGAGTGGACCTACGACGACCGGCTGGGCTTCGAGGTCCCCGAACGAGTGCCCGGAATGGAGATCCGCGAGTTCCGTCCCGAGGAAAACATCGCCGACTACGAGTCGAAACTGGCCGCGCTGCGCGAGGAGCGCCGCGAGTACCTCGCGGGCTTCGATACCCTCAGAGAGGGGATCCGCGAGGCGGTCTACTGAGCGGGAACCGAACCGTTAGGCAGCCCCGACACGAGGATCGAGTATGGACGAGCACACCCGCGACGACACCGTCGGGCCGCCGGTCTCCGGCACCCCAACCGGGTGGTGCGCGAACCGGGTCCCCTCGAACGGATGGGAGCACGGAACGCTTCGACGGGCGACCGTTCACGGCGTGCGCCTTTTTAACTCCGGCGCGTATCACGAATCGCACGACTGCTTCGAGGACGAATGGTACAACTACGGTAGCGGTAACACCGAGAGCAAGTTCCTCCACGGGATGGTACAGGTCGCCGCAGGGACCTACAAACACGTCGATTTCGAGGACGATGCGGGGATGCGATCGCTGTTCGAGACGGCACTGCAGTACCTACAGGGAGTGCCAGATGATTTCTACGGCGTCGACATCGTCGACGTGCGGACGGCCCTCACGAGCGCCCTCGACGAGCCCTCCGAGATAGACGGGTGGCGGATCCGACTCGACGGCGAGCACCCGACGGCTCACGGGACGGACTACGCCTACGCGGAGGCGCTCGAACACGGCCCTTAAACCGGCTTTAGACGGGCGCTGAAGTGCCGTAGCGCCTCGTTTTCGGGCTCCGAGACGACTTCTAATCCTCGGACCTCCTCGCCCCGTTCGAGGACCGCACTGGCCGTTTCGGCCACGTGATCGAGGTGCTCGTCGTGGTAGGTCCGTCGCGGAAGCGCGAGGCGGACGAGGTTCGGACGGTCCGTGTTCGGGAAGGCGAACCCACCGAGTTCGACACCGCGAACGCCGCCCTCGCGATAGAGTTCACAGACCAGCGCCTGGCCGGGGAACTCCTCGTCGGGAACGTGAGGCAGCGCTCGTCCGGCGTCGATGTAGACGGCGTGGCCTCCGACAGGGGTGTAGATCGGGACGTTTCGCTCCCGGAGGCGCTCGCCGAGTGCGCGGACCTGCCCGATCCGAGCCGTGAGGTACTCCTCGGAGACGGCCTCCCGAAGCCCGACGGCCATCGCCGCCATGTCCCGGCCGGCCATCCCGCCGTAGGTCGAAAAGCCCTCGTAGAGGATCGCCCGCTGTTTCGCGCGCTCGAACAGGTCGGGATCACGAACCCCGACGAACCCGCCGACGTTGACCAGTCCGTCCTTCTTCCCGCTCATGACGATCGTGTCGGCGTGGGAGAGTTGCTCGCGGGCGATCTCGGCACTCGAGCGCTCGGCGTAGCCGTCCTCGCGCTCGCGGATGAACAGCGCGTTCTCGGCGAACCGGCAGGCGTCGATGACGAACGTTGCGTCGAGTTCGTCCGCGAGATCACGCGTCTCCTCGATGTTCGCCATGCTCACCGGCTGGCCGGCTACCGAGTTGTTGGTAATCGTGAGGATTACCGCGGGAATGCTCTCGGGGCCGACGTCATCTGCGAGTTCGCGCACGCACTCCGTGTCGAGGTTACCCTTGAACGGATCTTCGCTGTCGAGATCCCCCGCACCTTCGACGGGACAGTCTACGGGATCACCACCGTTTTCGGCGACGTGTGCCCGGGTGGTATCGAAGTGGGTGTTGTTCGGGACGACGTCGCCCACCTCGATCAAACACCCGTAGAGAACGTTCTCGGCGCCACGACCCTGATGGGTCGGCACCACTCGATCGAACCCCATCACCTCGGCGATCGCCGTTTCGAGTGCGAGAAAGCTCTCGCTGCCGGCGTACGCCTCGTCGGCTTCCATCATCGCGGCCCACTGGGTGTCGCTCATCGTGCCGGTGCCACTGTCGGTCAGCAGATCGACGAACACGTCCTCGCTGGCGAGGTTGAAAACGTTGTAGCCGGCCGATTCGAGTCGTTCCTCTCGTTCGTCCCGGGAGAGGAGTTCCGTAGACGATGCCATCGCAGACGTATAGGAGAACATACCAGAACCTCGGGCGACGACCGTTTAATCCTACCGCGACAGAGTTGTACACAAAAGTCGGGGATCGGGTATCGAGCCCCGAACTCGCTCACTCCTCGGGGGCTGCGAACTCCACAGTGGTGAGTTCCCGGTCGAGCATACAGTACTCGTGGGGCGGGTCACCGACGACCTCAGTGATTCTGTACTCCTCGTCGATGTCGACGCCATCGGGAACACAGAGTTCGTGACTCGGGCACTCGGTGTACGGACAGTCGCCGGCGAGACGGGCCTTGCTCCCCGCGTACAGTCCCTTCGAGGGGACGTTCGCTTTCATTCTCGCAGGTGTGACCTCCACTGCGTTGACGCCCGTATCGTGGACGCCACACTCCAGCGTCTGGGCGTTTTCCCGGACGCTCTCGACGCGGTACTTCCGGCCCTCGACGAGGTTCAGACACTGGCTTCGGTACGGACAGCCCTCACAGGCGTCGGCTTCGCCGTGGTAGACGAACTCGGTTCCGGCCTCCGCGAGCCGGGTGCCGATCAGGGTGAGCGTGCTCATTGTCGTCGCTAGGCCGACCTGCGGGTTAAGCCTCTCGCCCGGTCAGTTCGTCGAGCCGATCCAGATACGCTTCGCGGGGAACCTGATAGGCGTCCCTGTAGTCGAGGTCGCCATCGGCGAACCGACGCGCGAGGTCGGTCGCGGCCTCGCTTGCCTCCGTGCGCTCGTCGTAGCGCTCCTCGGCGAGGACGACGTCGGGTTCGAGATAGAGGGTGAGGTGCCACGAGCACCCACCTCGTTCGTGGCGCTGTTCGGGTCTGCGATTCCTGTGTGGGCCGTTGCTCAGATACAACGTCGGCAGACAGGGCGCCGGAAACGCCTGCGAATCGAACACGTCCGGCCGGTAAACGAACACCTGTCGGTCGGGTTCGTCGCTCCACTGCTCCCATCCTCCCGGTGGGTCCTCCATATCGAAAGTGCACCACCCGCAAATAAGTGCACTCGGGTTCGCGAGAACACGATACTGGCCGTATCCAGGGAAAGATTTATGTTAACGTAGCACACCCATATTAAATAGTATCGGTGTCCGCCCGCCGAACGACCCGCGCTGTCCGCGTCCCTCTCTCGATAGTCCCGACCGGGGTCCCGGCAGCGACCTTCGTTCCATGACTGCTCTCACCACCCGTCCGCGGTTCCCCAGCCGACCCGTGTCGAGCCAGCGATGGGAGGCGGCCGGCGGCCGTGACACCCTCTCGTCGGTGACGTGGATCTGTCGGTCTGTGTGTTTACACTCTTCTCGACTCCACAACAACCATGACCGCTGACAACACCCTCGAAGCACTCAGCCAGCAGTACAGAGAGACGGTTCCGAGCGACCTGCGCGACGCAAAGACGTTCGCGTGGTACCTAGATGTCGTCCACGACGACCCGAAGGTCACGAGAAACGCCCACCAGCGCGTGGCCGACATGTTCGATTACTACGGCACCCACTACGACACCGAGTCGGGAACCGTCGAGTACCTACTGGCCTCGGAGGACCCGCTTGGGGACGGCGAGAACACCTTCTACGGCGAGGTGGTTCACCGGGCGATCCACGAGTTCGTCAACAAGGTCAAAAGCGGTGCGCGTGGCCTCGGGCCCGACCGCCGGATCAAGCTCCTGTTGGGGCCCGTCGGTTCGGGGAAGTCCGCCTTCGACTCCCAGCTTCGCACGTACTTCGAGGACTACACCGCCCGCGAGGAGGGCCGAATATACACGTTCCGGTGGACGAACCTCTGTGACGTGATCGCCGATCAAGACCCCGCCGACGACGTGGTCCAGTCGCCGATGAACCAGGACCCGCTCGTGCTCCTCCCGCTCGAACAACGCCAGCAGGTCATCGACGAGATCAACGAGCGCCTCGAAGCACCCTACACCATCCGCAACGAGCAGTCACTCGATCCCGTCTCCAGTTTCTACATGGATCGCCTGCTCGCGTACTACGACGACGACCTCCAGACCGTCCTCGAGAACCACGTCGAGGTCGTCCGCCTGATCGCCGACGAGAACAAGCGCCAGGCGATCGAGACCTTCGAACCGAAGGACAAGAAAAACCAAGACGAGACCGAACTCACGGGCGACGTCAACTACTCGAAGATCGCGGTCTATGGCGAAAGCGATCCACGGGCGTTCGACTACTCGGGGGCGTTCTGTAACGCAAACAGGGGGATCTTCTCGGGCGAGGAGCTGTTGAAACTCCAGCGGGAGTTCCTCTATGACTTCCTGCACGCGACTCAGGAACAGACGATCAAGCCCAAAAACAACCCCCGCATCGACATCGATCAGGTGATCGTCGGCCGGACGAACATGCCCGAATACCGCGAGAAGAAGGGCGACGAGTCGATGGAGGCGTTTAACGACCGGACCAAGCGCATCGACTTCCCGTACGTACTCGAGTATGTCGCCGAATCGGAGATCTACGGCAAATTGCTGAGCAACGCGGACGTCCCCGATATCCACGTCGAACCCCACACCTTGGAGATGGCCGGACTGTTCGGCGTGTTGACCCGTATTGAGGAACCGCATACGGAGACGGTCGACATCGTCCAGAAGGCGAAAGCCTACAACGGCGAGTCGAGCGACGGCGACGACGTCGACGTAAAGAAGCTCCGCGAGGAAGGCGAGGAAAGCGCGGAGATCGCCGAAGCGATGATCGGGATCTCGCCGCGGTTTATCGGCGACGAGATCGCCGAAGCGATCATGGACTCGATGCATCGGGGTCGGTCGTACCTCTCGCCGCTTGCGGTCTTCACCCACTTCGAGGAGAACTTAGAGAACCACGGGTCGATCCCCGAGGAGAACTTCGAACGGTACTACCGGTATCTCGAACTGGTCCGCGAGGAGTACAGGGACCGGGCCATCGAGGACGTGCGTCACGCGCTGGCCTACGACATCGACGAGATCCGCCGGCAGGGCGAGAAGTACATGGACCACGTGATGGCCTACATCGACGACGACACCGTACCCGACGATCTAACGGGACGCGAACAGGAACCCGACGAGACCTTCCTCAGGGCCGTCGAGGAGAAACTCGACATCCCCGAGGACCGAAAACACGACTTCCGACAGGAGGTCTCGAACTGGGTGTCTAGGAGAGCACGCGAGGGCGAGGCGTTCAGCCCCGAGGACAACGATCGCCTGCGTCGGGCCCTCGAGCGCAAGCTCTGGGAGGACAAGAAACACAACATCAACTTCTCGGCGCTGGTCAGTGCGAACGAACTCGACGACGACGAGCGAAACGCCTGGGTCGACGCGCTGATCGAACAGGGCTACTCCAAGGAGGGCGCAATGGAGGTCCTGGAGTTCGCCGGCGCCGAGGTCGCAAAGAGTGAACTCGAAACATGACCGGGACGGAGTACCTCAGGGAGGCCGATCGGGAACTCGACGCGGCCTACGAGGAGCCCATGAGCCTCGCCGAGTACGTCGACCGACTGTTTTCCCACCCCTCGATCGGCGCCCACGCCTCGAAGTACCTCCTCGATGCGATCGAGGCCGCCGGCACCCGCACGGTGATCGAGGAGGGCGAGGAACGGGAGCGCTACCGCTTTTTCGACGATACACACAACGACGGCGAACACGCGATCCTCGGCAACACGGGGATACTCAACGATTTCGTCGACGACTTGCGCTCGATCGCCGCGGGCCGCGGGAAAGAGGAGAAGATCATCTGGTTCGACGGACCCACCGCCACCGGGAAATCCGAACTCAAGCGGTGTCTGGTCAACGGGCTGCGCGAATACTCGAAGACGCCCGAAGGACGGCGCTACACCGTCGAGTGGAACATCGCCAGCGCGGAAGACGACCCGGGACTCACCTACGGTGACGTCTCCCGGATCGATGAGGACAACTGGTACGTGAGTCCCGTCCAGTCGAACCCCCTGTCCGTGTTTCCCGAGCCCGTCCGGGACGGGATCCTCGCGGATCTAGCGGCCGAACACGGCGACCACACGCCGATTCGCGCGGAGACCGACCTCGATCCCTTCTCTCGGGAGGCCTACGACTACCTCGAGAAGCGATACCGTCGCGATGGGGTCTCGGACCTCTTTTCGGCCGTGACGGACGCCCGGCATCTGCGGGTGACGAACTACGTCGTCGACGTGGGCCAGGGGATCGGCGTGCTCCACTCGGAGGACGACGGGCGGCCAAAGGAGCGTCTCGTCGGCAGTTGGATGGCCGGCATGCTCCAGAAACTCGACTCGCGCGGCCGGAAGAACCCCCAGGCCTTTAGCTACGACGGCGTCCTCTCGCAGGGAAACGGCCTGCTGACGATCGTTGAGGACGCGACCCAGCACGCCGACCTGCTCCAGAAGCTGCTGAACGTCCCCGACGAGCGCCACGTCAAACTGGATAAGGCGATCGGGATGGACGTCGACACCCAGTTGCTGATCATCTCGAATCCCGATCTGGACGCCCAACTCAACCAGCATGCGGACCGAAACGGCGCGGACCCGCTGCGGGCGCTCAAACGCCGTCTCGACCGCCACGAGTTCCGCTACCTCACGAACCTCCGACTGGAGTGTGAGCTGATCCACCGCGAACTCACCGGCGAGACGTCGATCTGGGAGGGAAGCGACGGCGAGGAGCTCCACGACCGGATCCGCGCCCCGCTTTCGATTCGGGTCGGCGAGCGGGGCGGTCGGGTGGCCGTGCGTGAACTCGCACCCCACGCCATCGAATCGGCCGCCCTCTACAGCGTCGTCTCGCGGCTCGACCGGGACGACCTCCCGGAGGGGCTCTCGCTGGTCGAGAAGGCGCTGTTGTTCGACCGAGGCTACCTCCGGGAGGGCGACGAGCGGGTCGAAGCCGACGCCTTCGAGTTCGATCCGAACTCGAACGACGGCGCCCACGGCATTCCGGTTACGTTCACCCGGGACATCATCGCGGAGTTGCTCAACACGCCGCGCGACCGGACCCATCCGGAACTGGCCGTCGAAAACGTCCTCATGCCCCGTGACGTGCTCAACGCGATGGCCGAACGTCTTCACGACGCGCCGATGTTCTCCCGCGGGGAGCACCGGGAGTTCGAGGACCGACTCGTCGCCGTCAAGAACCACGTCTTCGACCAGCAGGAGACGGACGTGATCGACGCGATCATGCACGAAAAGCGCGTCGAACCCGAGACCGTCGAGGAGTACGTCGAACACGTCTACGCGTGGGCGACCGACGACGTCGTCACGACCGACCAGGGCGAGATCGAACCGGACCCCCTGAAGATGAAGGTCTTCGAGATCGAGCACCTCGGACGATTCAGCGAACAGGAGTACGACGGCACGACGCCGATGCCCACGGTCAGGACGTTCAGAAACGATCGGATCATCACGGCGCTAAATCGTCACGCCTGGCAACACCGCACTGAGGACTTCGCTATCGACGAGGTGAACTTACTCGACATCCCCGTGATCCGGGACGTCCTCGAAACGCACGGCTGGAGCGACGTCGCGCGCGTCTACGAGGATCTCGATCCCGAACAGTGGGACGACCCGCCGGCGAACACCGAGACGGCGGCGATCAAGGACCGAACCCTCGAAACGCTGATCTCGGAGTTCGGCTACTCGCCGGCGTCGGCCGAACTGACGAGCCGGCACGTCATGGGACAGGTGAGCTACCGATGGGACTGAGAGAGGACTTCGAGCGCTATCGCGAGGTCGGCGAGAAGCGCCGCCAGGACCTCGCGGAGTTCATCCAGTACGGCGATCTCGGGCAGGGCGACGATATTCACATCCCGATCAAGATCGTCTCGCTGCCGGAGTTCGCCTACGACCGCCTCGATATGGGCGGCGTCGGACAGGGCCAGGGTGGCACACCCGAGCCCGGCGACCCGGTGGGCCAACCCCAGCCCAGCGACGGCGACGGAGAGGGGGAGGCCGGCGAGGAGGGAAGCGACCACGAGTACTACGAGATGGATCCCGAGGAGTTCGCCCAGGAACTCGACGAGCGGCTCGGACTGGACCTCGAACCGAAGGGAAAACAGGTCGAAACCGAAGAGGAGGGCGAACTGACCGACCGGACCCGGACCGGACCCGACAGCACGCTCGACGTCGAGCGCCTGTTCAAACAGGGGCTCAAGCGGAAACTCGCCATGGAGTTCGACGAGGAGTACGTTCGGGAACTCCTGCGTGTCGAGGGGATCACCCCCGAGGAGGCGTTTCGCTACGCGCGGACGAACCACATCCCCGTCTCGAAGGCGTGGATCGACGACGCCATGGGAGCGATTCCCGACGCCGAACGCGGTCGATGGCGGAGTATCGAGACCATGGAGGCGAACGTCGAATGCGAACCACTCAGCCAACGCATCCGCCGGGAAGGGATCGGCCACATTCCCTTCCGGCGGGAGGACGAGCGCTATCGGTACCCCGAGGTCGTCACCAGACCGCAACACAACGTCGTCGTCATCAACATCCGGGACGTTTCGGGCTCGATGCGCGAGGACAAGCGTGAACTGGTCGAGCGCACCTTTACCCCACTCGATTGGTATCTCACGGGCAAGTACGACACCGCCGAGTTCGTCTACATCGCCCACGACGCGAGCGCGTGGGAGGTCGAACGGGAGGACTTCTTCGGGATCCGTTCGGGTGGCGGGACGAAGATATCGAGCGCGTACGAACTCGCCGCCGAGATCTTAGAGGAGCGCTACCCGTGGCGCGAGTGGAACCGCTACGTGTTCGCCGCGGGCGACTCCGAGAACTCCTCGAACGACACCGAAGAGCGTGTGATCCCGCTGATGGAGGGAATCGAGGCGAACCTCCACGCCTACGTCGAGACCCAGCCATCGGGGAGTGCGATCAACGCGACCCACGCAGAGGAGGTCCAACGCCGCCTCGGTGACCGGGAGAACGTCGCGGTGGCCTACGTTTCGGGGCCCGACGACGTGACGGGGGCGATCTACGAGATACTTAGCACGGAGGACGAGGAATGACCACCAACTATCAGGCCCAGCGCATCGCGGACGAACTCGAAGAGCCGGTCCGGGAGGCCAACGAACTGGCGAGAAAGCTCGGACTCGATCCGTATCCGGTGAACTACTGGATCGTCGACAACGACGAGATGAACCAGCTGATCGCCTACGACGGCTTCCAGGAGCGCTATCCCCACTGGCGTTGGGGGATGAAGTTCGATCGCCAGCAGAAGACCAACCAGTACGTCGGCGGGAAGGCCTTCGAACTCGTCAACAATGACGACCCCTCGAACGCCTTTCTCCAGGAGTCGAACTCGCTTGCCGATCAGAAGGCCGTGATCACCCACGTCGAGGCCCACGCCGACTTCTTCGCGAACAACCGCTGGTTCGGCCTCTTTACCGGCGACGAACCGGGATCGAGTCCGAAGGCTGCGGCAATGCTCGCGCGCCACGCGAAGACGATCGAGTCCGCGATCGCAGACACCGACGTCGAGCGAAGCGAGGTCGAACGCTGGATCGATAACGTACTGTGTATCGAGGACGCCATCGACCAGCACAGCGCGTTCGTCCACCAGCGCATCGCAGAGGAGGACCTCGATCGAGAGGACATCGAGCAGGCCCTCGAAGGGCTCGGCATCTCGGATGCGGTCCGCCGGGAGGTCTTCGACGAGGAGTGGCTCGAAGGTCAACGCGAGGGGCCCTCCGGGGAATCGTTCCCCGAGACACCCGATCGGGACCTGCTCGCGTTCCTGCGCGAGCACGGAAAGCGGTACGACGCCGAGGCCGAACGCGCCCGTGAGATGGAGCCGTGGCAACGGGACGTGCTCGACGCGCTCCGGACGGAGGCGTACTACTTCGCCCCCCAGCGGATGACGAAGGTGATGAACGAAGGCTGGGCGGCCTACTGGGAGTCGATGATGATGGGCGAGGAGGGCTTTGCCGACGGCGAGGAGTTCATCGACTACGCCGACCACCAGGCTCGCGTGCTCGGATCTCCCGGGCTCAACCCCTACAAACTCGGCAAAGAACTCTGGGAGTACCTCGAAAACACGGAAAACAGGCGCGAAGTGATCGACAAACTCCTCCGAATCGAGGGGGTGACGTGGCGAAACTTCCACGATACCGTCGATCTAGAGCGAGTTCGAGAGCTCCTCGAACCGCGCGCGCCCCTCGACGAGATCCGCCGGGAT
Source organism: Halalkalicoccus jeotgali B3 (assembly GCF_000196895.1). Classification (NCBI taxonomy): domain Archaea; kingdom Methanobacteriati; phylum Methanobacteriota; class Halobacteria; order Halobacteriales; family Halalkalicoccaceae; genus Halalkalicoccus; species Halalkalicoccus jeotgali. Next base: position 1,643,181 of record NC_014297.1, on the reverse strand, counting down.
CGTCTCGACGAACTGGAATCGCTGGGGAACGCGGTCGATCACGACGCACTCGAGCGCGCGAGGGCGGGCGGGATAGACGTCAGTCGATATCCGTGGAAGGTCCTCTCCTACGAGGGACTCGCAGAGCGCCACTACTCGCTCGTGAAACCCCAGAACAGGGGTGTTCTCCGACGGATCACGCAGGCGGACCTCGAGCGGGTCGGACGATACGTCCTCGACGATTCTCTCTATGGAAGCGTCGAGGAGGCGATCGCCGACGTGGATCGAACCGCAGGCTGGCGGCGCATGGCCGAGGTCCGGACGAGCCACAACGACGTGACGTTCATCGACGAGTTCCTCACACAGGAGTTCGTCGACCGCCATCACTACTTCACCTACGAGTACGCCCATGCGACGGGCGATTACCGTGCGACGAGCACAGACGCTACGGACGTTAAAAAGAAACTGCTGTTGCAGTTTACGAACTTCGGCAAACCGACGATCGAGGTCCACGACGGGAACTTCGGGAACCGAAACGAGCTACTGCTTGGCCACCGGTACAACGGCGTCGCGCTCGACATCGGACAGGCCAAACAGACGCTCGCTCGCATCTTCGAACTCTGGGGGCGTCCCGTGAACCTCATGACCATCAGAAAGGAGATCTCCGAGAAGGACATCGAGGTCGCGAGACGGCGAAATCGCGAACCCGAGCCCACCGAACGGGGCATTCGGATCCGCTATGACGGACTGGAGTTCGAAACGACCGAACTCGACGAGGACCTGACTGTCGCCATCGAGGCTAACGATATCGACTACGACACGAAGCCCCCCGAGTGGCTCGCCTGAACGTCCGTCGGTAGCGATCGGGTGAGCGGCCTCGTGTGCCCTGTCGGTCGTTAGAGAGCCATTATGCAGGATACCATACGATTAGAGAGTCGATCCATAGCGATAATGTTTGATGGAATAGTAGTGTAAAAATACGTAACAATAATATCATCTCTCAATGAGGACTCATGCGGGATGAACGAAGACCGGTCGTGGAGTGACGAAAACGAGGACAGATATGAGTGACGACGTGGAACTGGAGGAGGGCGAAATCCACGACATCCTCAGGAACGACCGGCGACGCGCCGTTATCGAATTCCTGTCGACCAGCAACGACCACGTGACGATCCGGGAACTCTCGGAACATATCGCCGCCGTCGAGAGTGGCGAGGATCCGCCGCCGCGAAACGTTCGCCAAAGCGTCTACGTCTCGCTTCATCAGACACATCTCCCAAAACTCGAGGGACTCGGCGTCGTCAAATACGATACCGACAGTAAAGACGTGCGCCTCCACGATCGGGCGACCACCGTCGAGGCCTACATGAATCGACACCAGCAGGGGACCGGTCGGTCCCGCTTCTCGCTTGCGTACTTCGTGGTCGGCGCTCTCGGTTTGCTTCTCGCGACCGTTTCGGTTATCGCCGATTCGGTGGCCGGGTTGCGTCCGAACGGGGTACTCGTAGTACTGTTCGGCGTCGTGACTGCTCTCGGCGCGTACCAGTCTTGGTCCCAGTCGACGTCGTGATCGACGCCGGTTCCCGGGAGTAGTGGCAGCCCAATCGATTCGCCGTTCGTCATGCTCCGAAACGTACGTGTCAGAATTTTAATACACTCCTAAGACGGTTTAAGCGCCGGTTTGGAACCAGTTAGGAAGGGAAAAAGTCTGTGAACTATACTCTCTTTATATTATGCCTTCTGAACTATATGTTTGTAGGCATCATGAGTATCCAGACGACGCCCGCCGAAGACGTTCCCACGGAAACGGTCGCCGAACAGCCATCCATCTCGAAGGACGACCTGTTTCACCTCCTTCAAAACGCCCGCCGCCGCGCTGTGTTGCGGTACTTCGCGGCCCACCCGGGCAAAGAGGAGTTCAACATGCGTGCGGTCGCGGAGGCGATCGCCGCCTGGGAGAATGAAACGACCGTCGAACAGCTGAGTTCCGACCAGCGCCAACGCGTGTACATCGCCCTATATCAATCTCATCTCCCCAAACTCGACGACTACGGGGTCATCGAGTACAACCAACCGCGCGGCTTGATCGTTCCGACGGCGCTAACCGCGCTCTTCGAGCCGTATCTCGACGAGGAGTTCGACGCCGTCCCGATCGACCAGCGGATCGCGATTCCCGAGGACCGATCGTCGCTCGGATCGGCCGTGCGGTCGCTTCTCAACCGATAGAGTCGATCATCGAATCCCGATAACCTGACCGGATCGCTCTCGGATAGTCGTTTTCATCACGGACGATGAACGAGTAGCCACGAGAGCGGTCATCTCCCTCGACGGGTGAGTGTGGATCCACCTCGTCGACTGTTCGGGTCGTTCGAGAAGTGCTCGGTCAGGGATTTGAACCCTGGTCCTCGGCTCGAAAGGCCAAGATGATTGGCCGGACTACACCAACCGAGCCAACGCGTACTACCGTTCCCGGCAGATTCGTTTAAACGTTCCGTTCCGTCCCTACTCTCCCTCGAACTCGGGCTCCCGGTCGCCCTGAAACGCCGAGAGCCCCTCCCAGAGGTCGTCGGTGGTAAACAGGTGGCCAAAGGAGGAGGCCTCGTACTCCAGTCCAGCGTCGATGTCGTCGCGCCCGGCGAGCATCGCCCGCTTGGTGAGCTTCTGGGCGATCGGCGGGCCCGCGGCGAGGTCGCATGCGAGTTCCCACGCCCGGTCCTCGAAGCCCTCGGTCGAAACGACCTCGTTGACGAAGCCGTAGTCGGACATCGTCTCGGGGTCGTAGTCGTTGTCGGCGGTGAAGATGATCTCCTTTGCACGTCCCTCGCCGACGATCCGCGGGAGGCGCTGGGTGCCGCCCCAGCCGGGCATCAGTCCGAGGTTGTGTTCGGGCTGGCCGAACTGCGAGCGTTCGCTTGCGATCCGCATGTCGGCACAGGCCGCAAGCTCCATCCCCCCACCGAGACAGTAGCCGTCGATCGCGGCGAGGACGGGTTTCGGGACTTCCTCGAGGCGGCCGAATACGTGCTGTCCGCGCCGGGAGAGTTCGGCGGTTTCGAGCCCGCTGCCGGCCGCGGCCGTCGAGGCGTCGAACCCAGCCGAAAACGCCCGGTCGCCGGCACCCGTCAGGAGGATCGCGCGAACCTCGTCGTCCTCGACGAGCCGATCGAGCGCGTCGTCGATTTCCTCGATCATGTCGGTCGTGATGGTGTTCATCCGGTGGGGCCGGTCGATCGAGAGGCGACCGACCCGTTCGTTGATCTCGACCGCGATGGTGTCGTACGTATACCCTTCCGTATCGGCCTCCTCGGCGTCGTAAAACCCGCCTTCTTCGGCGCGCTCACGGAGATAATCGTCGGGACGATAGCGCTCGTGGCCCGTCTCCTCGTACGCTTCTTCGAGCGTTTCGAGCAGCGACTGGAGTCCGTAGTCGTCGACTACCGCGACGGGCCCCTCGGGCCACCCGCCACCGAGGGTGACCGCCTCGTCGATCGATTCGGGCGGGGCGATGTCGCCGCCGATCAGTTTTGCGACCTCGTTGGCCATCGAGGCGAGCAGGCGGGCCTCGACGAACTCCGAGCCCTCGTCGGCCGGGATTTCGGCACCGGGACCGTCCTCGTAGTCGTAAAAGCCCTTGCCGGTCTTCTTCCCGAGTTCCTCGTTTTCGACCTTCTCGGCGAGCAACGGCGCGGGCTCGTAGGCCTCACCCAGCACCTCGTTCATGTACTGGAGGACGTGGTAGCTCACGTCGTTGCCGACCTGGTCGCCGAGTTCGAACGCGCCCATCGGGTGGCCGATATCGAACTTCGTCGTTGAGTCGACCTCCGTGATCGTCGCCTGCTCCTCGCTGACGAGCCACGCCGCCTCGTTCATCAGCGGGACGAGCACGCGGTTGACGATGAATCCCGGGGCGTCCCGGTGGACGCGCACGGGCGTCTTCCCGAAGTCCGCTGCGAGCGCCTCGGTCAGTTCGAGTGTCTCCTCATCGGTGTGCTCGCCCGTGATGACCTCGACGAGGTCCATGCGGACCGGCGGGTTGAAAAAGTGCATCCCACAGAAGCGCTCGGGCCGTTCGGTGACCTCCGAGAGCTCGGTGATCGAAAGCGAGGAGGTGTTGGTCGCGAAGATCGCCCCGTCGGGAGCGTACTGTTCGACATCGCCGTAGACGTCCTTTTTGATCTCCATCTGCTCGGGGACCGCCTCGATCAGGAAATCGGTCGAGGAGACGGCCTCTTCCATGTCGACGACGGGGGTGACCCGATCGAGGGCCGCGTCGGCGGTGTCCTGGGTGATCCGGTCGTTCTCCGCGAGCTTGTTGAGGCTCCACTCGATCCCCTCGTAGCCGTTCTGAACGAATTCCTCTTTGATGTCTCGCATATACACATCGTAGCCAGCGAGCGCGGCGACCTCCGCGATCCCGTGGCCCATGTTTCCGGCACCGAGAACCGTGATGGTGTTGATATCGTCGATCTCCATGGCCGATACTCTAGTTGGAACGGGTTTCAACGTTTCCCTCTTCGGCGTTGACAACTCGTCAGCCGTTTATTCCGTTTCTTCGAGGACGGCGGTTCGTGAACCGATATCGTCAGGTAAGTCCCGTCCATAGGGCAGGTGATGGCCGACGATCCACGCACTCACCTTCGGGACGACCCCGTAATGGCGCGGTTGATCGAGGAGTACGACCCCTACGCCGAACCCGAGTGGGGCGAGGAGTTCGAGCGCCTCGTCGTCTCGGTGATCAGTCAATCGATCTCGACGGCCGCCGCGAGCGCGGTCAGAGAGCGCGTCTACGAGCTGTTCGACGGCCCGATCACGCCCGAGGCGGTTCTCGCCACGGACGACGACGAACTCGCGGCGGCGGGCTTCGGTACACAGAATACGGAGTACGTGAACAACGCCGCCGAGGCCTTCCTCGAACGGGACCTCACCCGCGAGGGGCTCGCGGACCACACCGACAGGGAGGTCATCGAGGAACTGACTCGCATTAGGGGAATCGGCGAGTGGACCGCCCGGATGTACCTGTTGTTCGTCCTCGAACGCGAGGACGTCCTGCCCCTAGGGGATCTCGCGGTCAGACGCGGTATCGAGACCCTCTATAACGACGGCGAGGAACTCACCCGAGAAGAGATGACCGAGATCGCGAAGGCCTGGCGGCCCTACCGGTCGACCGGGACGAAGTACGTCTGGGCGGCCTACGAGGGCGACTGAGCCGTCTCAGAGCTCCTCTTCTTCTTCCTCTTCCCGGTCGGGATCGTAGTCCTCGGCCTCGGCGCGACGGCGGACGTCGACCTGGTAGTTCTCGAGGATGTCTCGGCCCAGAAGCAGCGCGTAGTCCATGTGGCTGCGGTCCTCGATGCTCGCGGTGACGGTGTGCTGGTTGCCGCTGACGCCGACGACCAGGTCGACGACGGGGCGTGATCTGCTGGACTTCGAACTGCCCGATCGGACCCGCGTGATGGATTTGATCGGGCCGGCACCGATTTCGGCCGCGAGCCCGGTGTCGATACTGGTTCTGGCCGCGCCGGTGTCGGATTTGGCGATCACGGTCTTGCTCCCGCTGGTCCCGCTGACCAGCACCTCCTCGGTGTAGCCGATACTGACGGCCTCCTCGTGAGCCTGTTCGGCCTCCCGTGGCATCGAGGACGGTCGCGAGTCGTCGAGCGTCGCCGAGAGGTCCGCGACCCGCTCGGGGTCGACCTCGCCGCCCCCGAGTTCGATCGCAAGCTGGGCGATGTAGGGCGCGGGGCTGACGTTCGAGGCCTTGTAGAGCCCCCGAAAGCCCGCCGTGGGGTTGACTTCGAGGACGAACCAGCCGTCTTCACCCTCGATGAGGTCGACCCCGGCGTAGTCGAGTCCGACAACGTCGGCCGCCGTGGTCGCCATCTCGACGACGGTGTCGGGGAGCCGGTCGCTCGCGTCCTCGACGTCCCCGCCGAGGGCGACGTTCGTCCGCCAGTCGTTCTCGGGGGCGTAGCGGTTCATCGCGCCGATGATCCGGTCGCCGACGACGTACACCCGTAGATCGCGGTGGTGCTCGCCGTCGCGCTCGATGAGTTTCTGGAGGAACGCCTGCCGGTTGCCGACCCGGGGGTTGACCGTCTCATCGGGGCCGATCTTCCAGGTGCCCCCGCCGTGGGTCCCGATAGCGGTCTTGTAGACGACCTCCTCGCCGAACTCGCCGCGGCCCTCGTTGAGCCGGCGGTTGTCGAGTGCGAGCAGCGCATCGGGTACCGGCACCCCGGCGTTGGCGAGTTTCACGCCGGTCGCGAACTTATGGAGCGCCGTGAGCGTGGCCTGTGGCTCGTTGAGCATCGGACGCAGCGATTCGTAGGTGGTTGCCAGCCCGAGTTCCTCGCTCGGGTGGCCGGTGTTCGAGAGCAGGAGGCGGTTCGCGATCACGTCGACGTCGGGTTCGAGGTGAACCCCCTCGGAATCGATCTCGATCGCGGTGTTCTCCTGTCTGATCCACTCCCCGCGATGGCCCAGATCCTCGACGGCGTTCAGGATCGCTTTCGTCTCCTTGCTGCTGTGTAGGCTCAGTACCCCAACTCGAACGCTCCCGTCTTCCATACGCTGACAACTCATGGCGGGTGCAAAAACGTTGCCGGTGCGAACTGAGTGCCTTATTATACGCTCGGTCCCCACGAACGGGTATGACCGATTCGCCCGCCCCCTTTACGTACAACGGGGGGACGGTGGCACCCGGCGAGACGGCGAACATTCGATACACGGTCAGCGAGACCTACCTCGGGGATCCCATCCGGATCCCCGTGACGATCGTCAACGGCGAGCATCCCGGCCCGACCGCCTGTCTCACCGCCGCGACCCACGGCGACGAACTCAACGGCATCGAGGTCGTCAGGGCCGTGGCCTACGAGTGGGACCACAGCGATCTGCACGGCACCATCGTCTGTATGCCCGTGTTGAACGTCCCCGGATTCCTCGCCCAGCAGCGCTACCTCCCAATCCTTGATCGGGATCTGAACCGGTCGTTTCCGGGCTACGAATCGGGTACGAGCGCCCGCCGGATGGCCCATCGGATCTACACGAACTTCATCAGACCGTGTGATTTCGTACTGGACTTCCATACGTCGACACGCGGACGGAACAACATGCTCCATGCCCGAGCGAACATGGAGAACCCCGCCGTCAAGCGCCTCGCGAACGCCTTCGCCTCGAACGTCATCATCGCCGGACAGGGCCCCGAGGGAACGCTTCGCCGGGAGGCAAGCGACGACGGGGTCCCGGCCGTGACCATCGAGATGGGCGGGGCCCACCAGTTCCAACGCGACCTTATCGACGAGGCCCTCTCCGGCGTCGAGAGCGTCTTCGCCGAATACGGCCTCCGGCCGGAGACACAGGTCCGCTGGCCGGGGTGGCGCACGGTCATCCAGGACGACCTCGAGAAGACGTGGATCAGGGCCGATTCGGGCGGGATCGTCGATATGCACCACCGGCGGGGAGCGCTCGTCTACGAGGACGAGGCGATCTGTACGATCACCAACCCCTTCATGACCGAAACGGACGTCGTCGAGGCACCGTTTACCGGCCTTCTCGTGGGCGTCCTTGAGAACCCCGTCGTCTATCCGGGCAACCCGATGTGTCATCTCGTCGAACTCGACGAGGCGATCGAACACATCGTCGCCTCCCAACATCCCGTCGGGGAGTAGCTCACGGACGAGAACCGTCACGACAGCCATCGAGTCGGTCGATCGTGTGAGGTAGTAACCTCTTTAGTCCATGAGTCCAAGACCCAACCAGGAATGAGTCAGTCGTACAATCGCGGCTTCATCGAGGACTTCGGCCGGTGGCGCGAGTTCACCGCCGGCATGTGGGCGTGGATCTTCCACAAGTTCACCGGCTGGGTCCTGGTCGGGTACCTGTTTACACACATCGCCGTCCTGAGTACGGCCACCGTCGGAACGGGGGTCTACACCGAGACGCTCCAGAGTCTGGAGAGTCTCTTCGTCGTCCGGGTGCTGGAGGTCGGACTGCTCTCGGTCGCGGTCTTTCACATCCTCAACGGGGTTCGTCTCCTGATGGTCGATCTGGGGGTGGGCCTCGAAGCACAGGACAAGAGCTTCTACGCGGCGTTGATCGTGACGGGCTTGATCGCCATCGCAAGCGTTCCGACGTTCCTCGAGGGGGTCTTCTAGATGGCAGAGCGCTACTCTTCGTTCAAGCCCGGCGGCACCCTCTGGTTGCTCCAGCGCGTGACGGCGGCGTTTCTGGTCCTCGTACTGGCGTTTCACTTCTTCCTCCTTCACTTCGTGAACCACGCCTCGGAGATCACCTTCGCGGGCAGCCAGTACCGCATGGGAACGCTGAGCTACTACTCATTGATGGTGACGTTTCTGATCACCGCGACGTTCCACGGCGTCAACGGCGTCTACAACGCCCTGGTCAATCAGGGGCTCGACGGCACCCAGAAGACCGCCGTCAAGGGCGTGTTGATCGTCGCGAGCGTACTGCTGATCGCTCAGGGGATTCGAACGGCAAACGCATTCGCAGGGATTACGTTCTAACATGAGCACACCAGCCACACGGGAACGCGAGAGTACAGAGGTCGACGCCGGCGACGCGAAACCACGCTCGCCCCACCAGGACCGGCGCCTCCAGGAGAAGGCGACACGAGCGGAACAGAGCCAACGCGAGAGCGAAGAACGCGCGGCTGAACACGAGAACACCGTCGAAATCAAGGTCTTCCGGTACGATCCGGAGGTCGAGGAAAAACAGGAACCGCGCTTCGATACGTTTCATGTCCCCTTCGAGAAGGGGATGACGGTACTGGACGCGGTGATGTACGCGCGCGATCACTACGACTCCTCGCTTACCTTCCGTCACTCCTGTCGGCAGGCGATCTGTGGGTCGGACGCGTTTTTCATCAACGGCCGCCAGCGACTGGGCTGTCAGACCCAGATCGCCGAACTCGATACCCCGGTTCGGATCGAGCCCCTCCCCCACCAGGAGGTCGTCAAGGACCTCGTCGTGGACATGGACTCGTTTTACGAGCAGATGGAGGCCGTCGAGCCGTACTTCCAGACGAACGAACTCCCTGAGGACGAACTCGCAGAGCAGCGCCAGACCCGCGAAAACCGCGAGAAGATCAAGATGGGCACGCGCTGTATCTGGTGTGCCTCGTGTATGTCTTCGTGTAACATCGCGGCCGGCGACGACCAGTACCTAGGCCCGGCACCGATCAGCATGGCCTACCGCTTTGCGATGGACGAACGCGAGGGCGAGGACATGAAAGAGCACCGTCTCCGAATCATCGAGCAGGAACACGGCGTCTGGCGGTGTCAGACCCAGTTCTCCTGTACGAACGTCTGTCCGAAGGACATCCCGCTCACGGAGCACATCCAGGAGCTCAAACGCGAAGCGGTCAAGAAGAACCTCAAGTTCTGGTAACCCGAGAACCACAGCAACGCAGACCACAGCCTCAATACCATACACTCCAAATCACAGATCATGCACGAACACGATGTACTCGTCGTCGGCGCGGGCGGTGCCGGCCTCCGGGCCGCGATCGCGGCCCACGAGGAGGGCGCGGACGTGGCGATCGTCACGAAACTCCATCCCGTGCGCAGCCACACCGGCGCGGCCGAGGGTGGTATCAACGCCGCACTCCGGGAGGGCGACTCCTGGGAGGATCACGCCTACGACACCATGAAGGGCTCGGACTACCTCGGGGACGCCCCCGCGATCGAGACCCTCTGTAAGGACAGCCCCGAGGAGACGATCCAGCTCGAAAACTGGGGAATGCCCTTCTCCCGGGAGGACGACGGCCGAGTCTCCCAGCGCCCGTTCGGCGGACTGTCGTTTCCCCGAACCACCTACGCCGGCGCCGAGACGGGCCACCACCTGCTGCACACCCTCTATCAGCAGGTCGTCAAACGCGGCATCGCGGTCTACGACGAGTGGTACGTCACCCGACTGGCCGTCAGCGAGGATCCCGACCCCGAGAAACGCGAGTGCCACGGGATCGTCGCCTTCGACGTGCAGACCGGCGAAGTCGCCGGTTTCCGGGCACGAAACGGCGTCGTCCTCGCGACGGGCGGCCCCGGGCAGGTCTTCGATCACACCACTAACGCCGTCTCCTGTACCGGCGACGGTCCCGCGATGGCCTACCGGGCGGGCGTCCCGATGGAGGACATGGAGTTCATCCAGTTCCACCCGACGACGCTCCCGAGTACGGGCGTGTTGATCTCCGAGGGGGTCCGTGGCGAGGGGGGGATTCTCTACAACGAGAAAGGAGAACGGTTCATGTTCGAACACGGCTACGCCTCCAATTCCGGCGAACTCGCCTCGCGTGACGTGGTCGCGCGTGCGGAGCTCACCGAGGTCAACGAGGGTCGCGGCGTCGACGACGAGTACGTCCACCTCGACATGCGCCACCTCGGCGAGGAGCGCATCATCGACCGCCTGGAGAACATCCTGCATCTGGCGGGGGACTTCGAGGGCGTCGACGGGCTGGTTGAGCCCATGCCGGTCAAGCCAGGCCAGCACTACGCGATGGGCGGCATCGAGACCGACGAGAACGGCGAAACCCTCGTCTCGGGGCTGTACGCCGTCGGCGAATGTGCTTGCGTTTCGGTGCACGGCTCGAACCGACTGGGCGGCAACGCGCTGCCCGAACTCATCGTCTTCGGCGCACGGGCGGGACGCCACGCCGCCGGGACGGATCTCGGCGAGGCGATCATCCGGACCGGACGCACCGAAGACACCGAGATCGGCGAGGTCGACACGCCCGTCGCGCCCGGCGCGATTCACGCGGGCGACACCGACGATGACGCCGTCGCGGACGGCGGGGAGCCGCGTGCGGACGGCGCGAGCGTCGTCCCCGAACCCGACGAGGTCGTCGAACGGGCCCTTACGGCCGAGAACCGACGGATCGACCACCTGATGGAGAAAGACGAGGGCATCCAGCAGGCCGAACTCCGCGAGAAACTCCAGAAGACGATGACGCGGAACGTCAACGTCTTCCGGACCGAGGAGGGACTCAAACAGGCGCTGCGGGACATCCGCGAGGTGCGAGAACAGTACCAGGACGTCTACGTGGACGACCCCTCGCGCACCTTCAACACCGACCTCCAGCAGACCATCGAGATGCGCAACCTGATCGACACCGCCGAGGCCATCACGCTTGGCGCGCTCGCGCGCGACGAGTTCCGCGGTGCCCACTGGCGCCAGGAGTACCAGGAGCGCCGCGACGAGAAGTGGCTCAAACACACGCTGTTGTCGTGGAACGACGGCACGCCCGAACTCTGGTTCAAGCCCGTGATCCTCGAGGGTGAGGACAAAACCTACGAGCCGAAGATCCGCAGTTACTGACTTAGACGATCATTTCGGCCAGTTCGTTCGCTCGCGCTCTCACTCGCCGGGCGTCGACGGTCGTGATCTCGCCGTCGTCGTACAGCACCTCCCCGTCGACCATCGTAAAACGCACGTCGTCGCCGTGGGCGGCGAAGACGAGATGCGAGAGGGGATCGTGGATCGGCGTCGCCCGCGTCAAATCCGTGGAGAGACCGACGACGTCGGCCCGCCATCCCTCTCGGAGTGTTCCGACGCGGTCGAACCCGGCCGCACGCGCCCCGTTGACCGTCGCCATCTCGAAGACGGTTCGGGCCGGAAGCGTCGTCGGGTCGAGCGAATCGACCTTCCCGAGCAGACTCGCTTGGCGCATCTCGGTGTAGGGATCGAGGGTGTTGTTACAGGGCGGGCCGTCGTTGCCGAGCGCGACGTTGATCCCCCGGTCGACGTACGCCTCGACCGGCGCGACCCCGCTTGCGAGTTTCATGTTCGAGGAGGGACAGTGAACGACGTGGGTTCCGGTTTCGGCGAGGATCTCGCGTTCGCGCTCGCTCGTGTGAACGCAGTGGGCGAGCACGCAGTCCTCGCCGGTGAGTCCGACCTCGTCGAGCCACTCGATGTTGTCCATGCCCGTCTCCTCGCGGACCACCGCACATTCCTCGCGGTTCTCGCTGGCGTGGACGTGGATCCGGACGCCGTACTCCTCGGCGAGGTCGCGCGCACCCCGGAGACAGGGTTCGGTACAGGAGACGGCAAACCGGGGCGTGACGGCATAGCGGATCCGCCCATTGTTTAGCCCGTCGTATCGCTCGATGAGACGCTCGCTTTCGGCGAGCGCCTCGTCGGTGTCCTCGCGAAGCCCCTCCGGAGCGTCCTTGTCCATCAGGACCTTTCCGAACAGCCCTCGGATCCCGACCTCACCGGCGGCCTCGAACGCCCGATCCGCATGCGACACCGAGAGGTGATCGATACAGGTCGTAACGCCGCTTTCGATCAGTTCGAGGTATCCCAGGAGTGCCGCGACCTCCATGGCCTCGCCGTTCATCGCGGCTTCCATCGGAAGGACGTGCTCATAGAGCCACTCCAGCAACGCGGTGTCGTCGGCGATCCCGCGACCCAAGCTCTGAACCGAATGGACGTGCGCGCCGACGAGTCCCGGCACGAGCATGTCGTAGTTCCGACGTTCGTGATCGGGATATCGATCGATGAGATCCGCCGCCGTACCGACGGCGACGATCTCACCGCCGTCGGTGACGACCGCACCGTCTTCGAGGACCGTCGAGGAGTCGACGACGACTGTTCCGGTGAGGAGCATGACACAGTCTCGGTAAGCACGGCTTATATGCGAACCGACCGCTAAGTTCATGGCTCCGAGTGCCCTCTGCCGAGTCGGAAGGGTGGCTCAGTGGTAGAGCGCCGACGCACGTTTCGTGCAACAGGCTTCGCGTGGTTCGAATCCCGCCCCTTCCGTGTTCGATTGTGAGTGATTGGACGAACAGCGAAAGCGAAATCGAGGGATACGAACGAGGAACACATCGTTACGAGCGATCTCGAATCCGCTCCGTCACTGAGGTCCGAGTCGACGTCTCTAGAACTGTACTGTAATTTATTCTTCTAAACATACATATTTTTATAGACTAAACTCGTATCAAAAGTTGGAGTTGAACACAGATGTCCTCGATGTTTATCATCACACTGGTCGTCCCGCTCGCGGTGGCGCTGTTCGTGACCGAATGGGTTCTGACGTCGCGTCCACAGCGACTCACAGGAGACGGGAGACGGGCCGACCGATAACGGTGGCCGGCCGGCGCGGCTACGAAAGCGGATGGGCGAGTCGCACTCGCCCGGACAGGAGACCGTGCCGTGTGTCCAGCGGACCAAGCGGGGGTGGGCGGCGAGTGGCACCCAGCATGCCACGTCCTCCCCACACCATGCTGGCTGTCTGCCAGCATCCTTTGCTACGCCCGAGACACACATAGATATACAGCGACTAACTCGCGGTTGGGAGGTCCTAAATCGGCGATACGGACAGTCTGAGGCGGCATCGGTTCGATGAAACGAATCGAAAGGAGCCAGAGGAGGGATTTGAACCCCCGAACTCCCGATTACAAGTCGGGTGCTTGAACCGCCCAAGCTCCTCTGGCTCGTCCCGTATGCTGTCGCTACGGAGTGTTATCGGTTTCGACTCGTTTCTCGAGTTCGATTCGGTGGGGTCGGTAGTCGTGCGCGCTATAGAAGCGTCGTGCAGCCTCGTTTGCGGCGAGTACCTCGAGCCCGATCGCCGCCGCGCCCTTCTTCCGAAGGGTCTCCTCGGCTCGCTCCAGCAGTTTCGAACCAATGCCCTCGCCACGCCGATCGGGAACCACGAAGAGGTTGTGGATGATCCCTCGAACCGTATCGACGTCGTAGAGGCGATACTCGACGGCGAACATCGCGAACCCGACGACCGCGCCGTCCGACCGGGCGACGAGGAGGTTTCCGTCGGCGATGTGACGCCCGATCGCTTCCTCGATACGCTCGCGGTTCGTCTCGCTCGCGAGGTGTGAGCCGAACGCGCGCTGGCCGCGAGCGAGGGCGACCCAGAGGTCGGCGATCGCGGCGGTTTCGTCGAACTCCGGCGGTTCGATCCGCATCGCTCCGATGGAGACGCCCGAGTCAAAAGAACCGTCCGGTCGATCAGGCCCCGCGGCAGTCGGCACAGATCGCCTGCCCGTTGACGGACTCCAGACCGGGCATGAGCGACCCGCAGGCCTCACAGACGCTCTGTGAGGAGTACTCGGGGTTTTCCGGTTCCGTTCTCGTTCCGGTCTGCAGGTCCGATGTCGATGTCGAGAGCGTCTCGGCGTCCCGCTCCGAGGCCGGGAGGAGCGACGCGGTGGCCGTGATGACGTCCTGAGAGGTGAGGACGCCGGCGACGCCGTCGCCGTTTCGCACGAGCAGTTGACGCCTGTCCTCCGTCGAGAGTGCGCTCGCGGCGTCCGAAAGCGGTAGATCCGCCCCGACGCTCGGACCGGGACCGGACATGACCGAGGCGATACTGGCGTCGGTGGGGATCGTCCCGGTCGTCGCCCGCAGGAGATCGCGCTCGGTGACGGTTCCGACAGCCTCGGATCCCCGGAGGACGACGACGGCGTCGGCACCCTCATCGATCATCACGTCGATGACGTCCCGGATCGTATCCGATTCGCTCACCCCCACGTACGCCGTGGTCATCGCGTCTCTGACGGTGAGGTCTTCAACCATATGTGGGTGTTTAGCATAGGTGGTCTAAAGTGTGTTCCCGGCAGAGTTATGCCCCCGTGCGTGATAGTATCAAGGTCGTCTCGCGCGTCCGGAACCGGGACGTTGAAACTCTCGGGTCCGTCACAGTCGGTAATGATCACCCCGTCGTTCGTACTCGGGATCGCCGGTGGAACCGGAGCGGGCAAGACCACCGTCACACGGGAGGTGACTGCCGCCCTCCGGGCGGACGACGAGGAGTGTGAGAATCCGTCGGCCGACCGGGACGACCTCATGGCGTCGGAGTCGGTAACGCACGTCCCGCTCGACAACTACTACGCGGATCGCTCGGACCTCTCGTTCGCCCGACGGGAGTCGATCAACTACGATCACCCCTCCGCGTTCGATTGGGAGCTGCTCCGAACCCACCTCGATCGGCTGTGTGCGGGTCGCGCCGTCGAGATGCCACAGTACGACTTCGAGGTCCACGCCCGCACTGACGAGCGGGTGCGCGTCGAACCGGCCGACGTGATCGTCGTCGAGGGGATCCTCGCGCTGCACGACGAGGCCGTCACCGATCTGTTCGATCTCCGGATCTACGTCGAGACCGACGCCGACGTGCGGATCCTCCGGCGGATCCGCCGTGACGTCCTCAAGCGGGGCCGAAGCCTCGAGGGCGTGATCGAGCAGTATCTCTCGACCGTGAAACCGATGCACGAGCAGTTCGTCGAGCCGACGAAAAAAGAGGCGGATCTCGTCATCCCTGAGGGAGCCAACGCGGTCGCGGTCGACCTCCTCGAAGCCGCCATCGGAACGATCCGGAACCGTCGGGCGGGACGAGAGCCGCCGGCAGAGGACACCGGGGCACCGCTGGTCGAGTACGACGACTAGGCCGACTTCCGTTCGGGGTTCGCACCGACGGGGTGGTAGTCCCAGAACCCACCCTCACGCATCGCACGGCCGATGGCGCGGTGGAACTCGACGATGTCGGGGACCTCGTCGGTGTCGACGCGTTCGAGGATCTCCCGGGCGGGGACGACCGTCGCGGAGTTGATGCGGATCGGGTCGTCGCCGTACTCGGCGAGGAAGTCCTCGAAGCGAAGCGGGAAGTCACCCTCCTCGTCGACCTTCTTGGCGAAGATCGCCATCCCGTACTTGCGCATTCCCTCGCTTCCCTCCTCGCCGTCGGGGTCGTGGGGCCAGTCCATACACGGGGTGGGCGCGAGGGGCGAAAAAAGGTTACTGTGTGTCGCTGGCAAACGACAGCAAAAAGGTCCGTCGGTCCGAACCGCTACAGGATGGCAACTCAGACGACGGACGCGGGACCGCTCGCGTACGCCACCACGCTCGTTACTGTTCTCCTGATCGGCGTTGCGGGCTTTGGGGTCGGGACGATCCTCACGGTCGTCGTCGCCGGACTCCTCGGGGCGGTCGGTATCGACGTCTTCGGGAGTCCGGTCCTCCAGATCGTCGTCGGCGTCCTCACGCTGCAGGGCCTCGGCTTCGGCTCGGTCGCGCTGTTTTACCTCTCGACTCGCGATGAAGGTCTCGGCCTGTTGATGCTCTCGATGCCCGATCTCCGGGACGCGATCTGGGTCGCCGCCGGACTGATCGCGCTGTTCGTCGCGCTGATCGGGATGAGCCTCATCCAGACCACCTTCGGGATCGAATCCGCACAACACAGCCTGCAGGAACTCGGCACGCAGAACCCCGAGATGCTGCTGGTGTTGGTGCCCCTCTCGATCCTTCTCGTGGGCCCCGGCGAAGAGTTGCTCTTTCGGGGCGTCATCCAGCGTCTGCTCACGCTCCGGTTCGGCGTCGTCGTCGGCATCTCCATCGCCAGCGTGATCTTCGCGTTCGCCCACGTCGGCTCGCTGACCGGCGAGGGGTTACTCCCGACGCTCGTCACCTACGTCGTGTTGAGCCTCATCCTCGGCGGGAGCTACCACTTCAGCGAGAACCTCGTCGTGCCCGCCGTGATCCACGGGCTGTTCAACGCGATCCAGTTTTCGATCCTCTACTGGTCGGTCACGACCGGCGGCGGGGAGATGCTGTGGCTGGTCGCGCTCTGAGGTGGGGTCTCCTCGCGCACCATCGCTTCGATCCCGCCGGTGGTTACGGCTACATCCTGGGGCGTGTCGAAGTCCGGATCGCGGAGCGCTCGGTGACTGTGACGCGTTCGGAGAGCCGGCTATCGCGGGGATAATTCGTCATACGGAATCGGCGCGAGGCATCGACTAATAGGTTCGTGAGCGCGCGCGTGGTTGCCGGAAAAGCGGTGGGGATGGGATTTGAACCCATGAGTCCTCTCGGACACCTGCTCTCAAGGCAGGCGCATTGGGCCGCTCTGCCACCCCACCGCGGGCGTTGGTTTCGGTTCGGGCGTCTAAGGCCTATCGGTCCGATACGAGTTCGTCGCCCTTGACGCGAAGGCCCATTTCCTCGACCCACTCGCCGGTGTTCGGCGGGACGATCCGTCCCGCGACGTGGCGCGCGCGGATCACCGAGACCAGCGTCGCGAGGTCGGTCCCCGTCTCGACGACCGGGAGCATCGGGAGGAAGTCGGTATCGAGGCCGGCGTCGCCGGCGTGCCACGCCAGCGTCTCGATCGCGGGCGGCTCGTAGCTCCCCTCGAAGTCGATCGGCTCGGCGAACCCGGCGAAGTAGACCCGGCCGTCGGTCGCGGGACCGAGGACGACGGGGCTGTTCCGGAGTTTCATCGCCGCGCTGTCGATGTGGGTCCGAAGGCAAAGCGGCGCGGTCGGCGCGAGGGCCGCCGCGGAGGTGACCTCCTCCGTTTCGAGGAGATGCGTGATCGTGTTCCCGACGCGGGCGGCGTGGGTCGAGCCGACCTGGACTTCCGTGCGCGGGGGCTCGTCGAGCACGCCATCGAGGTGTTCGCGGATCTCCGCTTCGGGATCCCCGCCGGCGTGGGTTTCGGGGAGGGAGTCCGCAGGTCGGTAGTTGACGAGTAACTCGCCGCCGCTTCGCTCGACCGCGAGACACGCATCCGAGAGCATCGCCCCGTAGAGCGACGCGGCCTGTTCGGTCGACAGCGGGCTCGTCTCGACCAGTTCCGACAGAACGAGTCCCGGGCGCGGCGGGTCCGCGAGGACGGCGACGGTCGTCATAACGGTGAGTCGGCCCGCGAGCCCCTTCAACCCGCGGATACCGGCTCAGGTCGTCGTACAGAAGTTCTGGGTGGCGTCGACCCGGCCGTCAGCCATGTAGACGCCGATCCCCTCGCTGTCCCAGCCTTCACGGAGGATGTTCTCGCGGTGGCCCTCCGAGTCCATCCAGCCCTGGACGATCCGTTCTGCGATCTCCTCCGCGGAGCCGCCCGAACCGATGCCGGTCTGGATGTACGCGAGGTTCTCACCGACAGCGCGACACTCGCTCGGGTAGAGGCTCCCGAAGCGATCGGCGGGCGACTCACCCTCGGGGTTGGTGTGACTGAAGTAATCGCGCTCGTTCATGTCTTGGCTGTGCGTGCGGGCGACCGCGGCGATCTCGTCGTCGTGTTCGAGTTGCGAGAGACCGTGTTCGGCGCGAATCTCGTTGACCTGCGTGTGGATCTGTGCTTCGACCTCGTCGGAGGTCACGTCGCCCGCGGTGGTGGTCCCGGGATCACCCTCGGGCGGCGAAGCGTTCGGGTCTACTTCAGGTGGTTCGCCGCCCTGGCTCTCTGCGGGCACCTCCCAGACGAACGGCGAGTCGATGAACCACTGCGGTGGTTCGACGACGTCCTCGACGACGGGCGAGTCGACGCCGCTCGTATCGACCAGCCCCATCAGCGAGGCCGACCAGACGAGACCGAGCAGGAGACCGACGAACAGCACGAGACTCAACAGCGAGAACACCGCGCCGATCAATCGCCGGATCACGGCGACCACCGGCGATACGTGTCTCCCCATCCTGACGCACGGGTGACCATTGGCGGTAACTACGGTCCGGGAGGCCATAAGCTACCGGACGGATCGCTTATGGCGCGATAGCACGACCCACGAGCTATGCGTGCAGACTCGTTTGCGATCGCCGCCCTGCTTTCGGGGACGGCGCTTCTCGCAGTCGGTGCCCTCGGAACGCTCGCGACGACCACGCTCGGCGATGCGGGAGCGCTCGGCACGCTCGTCGCGATGACCCTCGCCGTTCTCGCCGCGATCGCCCTCGGAACGTGGGCGGACAAGGGGCCACGAACGCCCTACTGGTAGAACGTCCTCGCCCGGGTCCCCGTTCGTGGTCCGCTTCGTTTCGCCGGGACAGCAGGATACCCGTCTCGCGTTCGCTTCGCAGCCCCGTCACGAGGCCACCGTTCCAGCGGTCCGAACCGTTATATGTCGGATGTTCGTAATAAACATATGGCACGAAACCCCGTCGAGCGAAATTTCGTCACCCGGTTTCTCCTCGGGCTTGCCGTCCTCACGTTGATGTACATCGTCGGCGGACCGCTCGTCTCGATGGCCGGGCCCGTCGCCGGGTTCGCGAGCGTGTTCGTCGGCGCGCTGGCCGCCTTCGTCCTCTTTGCACACTGGTACGCCCGCTACGACGCCTCCTTCGAGTCGGAGTGAGAGCGGCCCTATCGGCCCCGTCGCCCCTTCGTCTGGCGGTAGTCCCGCCCGAACAGGTCCGAAAACGCCTGGAGGAAGTCCTCGCGCTGCTCGTCGGTCACCTCGGCGGGATCGATCATCGGCACGAGTTCGAACCCGCGCCCGCGGATCTCCGTCGCGTGATCCGCTTCGATGTCGAACTCCTCGGCGGGGGTCGTGGTGTACTCGGTCGCGATCTCTTCGAGTGCCCGTTGGCCGACCGGGACGATGATCTCGGGGTTGATCATTCGGATCTCGGCGTTGAGGTACGGCTCGCAGTTCCCGATTTCCGCCTCTGTCGGTGGGCGCTCGGGGTGTCGACAGCGCGTGAGTAGAGTGAGATAGACGTTGTCGAGTTCGGGTTTTTCGCCCGGATCTTGACCCGCGAAACCGAGCGCGTGAAGGATCTCCTGAAACGCCTCGCCGCGCTCGTCGCCGAAAAACGGGATGCCCGTCTCGTCCGCACCCGGCGAGGGTCGCTCGCCCACGAAGAGGAACTCCGCACCCACGTCGCCGTAGCCGTGGGCGATCTCCGTTCGCGCCTCGCAGAGATCGGGACAGTTCGTACAGTCCTCGTCCATCCCGAAGGGGTTGCTCGAAGAGAGCTGATTGGCGTCCATGGCCACACCAGTCGGCCCGCGCGGAAACCTCTTGTCGTCGTCTATCGGCCGAGCCCGCCGTTCTCTTTGACGTTCAGGATGTTCCGAACCGCGATGTAGATCTCCTCTGGATCCGTCTCCTCGTCCTCGTCGTAGAGGTCGCTCACCCGATACAGGATCGCCGCCAGTTGCTCGCTTTCCGAACATTCGCCCCGGAGGTCGTCGGCGGTTTTCCGGAGCAGGCGGACCCGCTCGGGATCCGGATCCCCCCACTCGCTCATCGCTGGCTCTGTTGTTGGCGTTTGGTCACGCCGATGTTGTTCGCGACGTTCTCGGTGAGGACGCGAAAGGCGTTGCCCGTCTCGCTGTCGGAATCGAGCACGATCGGTTTGCCCTCGTCGCCACCGGTTCGCACGGACGGATCGAGCGGAATCCCCCCGAGGTAGGGGAGTTCGTTCTCCTGGGCGAAGGCTTTGCCACCTCCTTTCCCGAAGATCTCGTGTTCGCTGCCACAGTCGGGACAGATAAAGCCGCTCATGTTCTCGGCGATCCCCAGTACGACCGTGTCGTGACGCCCGAACATCCGCAGGCCCTTGTTGGCGTCGTCGATCGCGACGTCCTGTGGTGTGGTGACGATCACCGCACCCGTGACGGGCACGCTCTGGAGCAGGGTGAGCTGGGCGTCGCCCGTACCCGGGGGGAGGTCGACGATCATGTAATCGAGGTGGCCCCACTCGACGTCCTCCCAGAGCTGGGTGAGCACCTTATGCACCATCGGGCCCCGCCAGATCACGGGGTCGTCCTTTCCCACCAGGAAATCCATGCTCATGAGCTTCATCCCGAACTTCTCCGGCGGGATGATGACCTCCTCCTCGGTGGCCTGGGGACGCTGGTCGGCGTCAACCATCCGCGGGACGTTCGGCCCGTAGATGTCGGCGTCGAACAGCCCGACGCGCGCGCCCATCTGCGAGAGGCCGGCCGCGAGGTTCACCGCCACGGTCGACTTCCCGACGCCGCCTTTCCCCGAGGAGACGGCGATGACGTTCTCGACGTTCGGCAGCACCTGCTCGTCGGCCGAGAGTCCCGACTCGACGCGTGCCGAGAGGTCGATCTCCCGGTCGAGATCCGAGAGCGTCTCCCGGACGTCGGCCGCAATCTGCGTCTCGGTCGGCGAGTACGGCGCCCCGAGCGCGAGCGAGATCGAGATCCGGTCAGGGTCGACCGAGACCTCGTTGACGAGCCCGAGCGAGACGATGTCGTCGCCGAGATCCGGGTCCTCGACGCTCCGTAGACGATCGAGGACGTCGTTGTCGTCCATGCCCGAGGTAGGCGTTCTCGGGCGGATAACGCTTACTGTCGAAGGAACGTCGCCGGTCTGCCCGAGGATCGATCGGTCGCATCCCGGACACAATACGTATGTCGGTCGGCCAAGTAGTGTGTAGACATCCCACGGTGGGAGGGGGAGACAATGGACCCGCACGAACACGACACCAGCGGCAGAACGACGACAGTACGACCGACACCCGCCCCGGTGGAGTCCGACGCCGCCGCCCTTGCGGACGAACTGGGACGGATCCAGCTCCGATCGGTCGACGACCGCCGACTGCGCGCCCGGATCGAGACCGTCGTCGATCGCGACGCCGAGACACTCGAACTCTGGTATCGCCTTCCCCACGACGTTCACGTGAGCGAGGCGTTCGAGAAACCGATCCCGTGGAGCGATCGCTTCAAGTTCGCGCGCGTGATCGAGGATCTGGGCTACAGTCCGAGCAACCTCGAGGGGATCGAGGGAGAGGAGATCGTCCTCGAACGGGTCGACGGCGAGTGGCGTGCCGAGGACCCCGAACGCCGCTTCGAGGAGTCGTTTCCGGGCGTGACCGGCGATACCGGTCCGATCGCCGGCCTCGGCTTCGGGATCACCGTCCTCTATCTCCTCTTGTTGTTCGTCGCCACCGCGGGCGCGATGAACGTCGTTGGTGCACTCGCGGCGGCGTTCATGCTCTGTTTTCTCACGCTGTTGGTCGCGTACCTCTGGTAACCACTATCGGTTACTCCATTCGCAAACGTGGCCACCAGTTTAAGTTCCTCGGCTTGATAGTGAGTTCCATGAGTGTCCTCGCCGACGACTTCGGGCGGGAGGTGACGGGGGTTCGCATCTCGCTGACCGACCGGTGTAACTTCGACTGTGTGTACTGTCACAACGAGGGGCTTGGCGATACGCGCGGCCCGATGGACCCACAGGACGACGAGATGAGCGCCGACGACGTGGTCCGCTTTCTCGAGGTCGTCCGGGAATTCGGCGTCGAGAAGGTGAAGTTCACGGGCGGCGAGCCGATGCTCCGGGACGACTTGGAGGAGATCATCCGCCGGACGCCCGACGAGATGGAGGTCTCGATGACGACCAACGGCACCTTCCTGCCCGGTCGCGCCGAGGGGCTCGTCGAGGCCGGGCTCTCGCGGGTGAACGTCTCACAGGACGCACTCGACCCGAAGGAGTTCGCCGAGATCACGAAAAGCGGCGCGTACGACCGGGTGATCGAGGGGGTTCACGCGGCGCTCGACGCCGGGCTCGATCCGGTAAAACTCAACATGGTCGTCTTCGAGCACACCGCGGGCTACGTCCCCGAGATGGTCGAGCACGTCGCCGAGAACGACGGTCTCCAACTCCAGTTGATCCAGTACATGCCCGAACTCACCGGCAAGCCCGAGTGGAACATCGACATCGAGCGGGTCCACGGCTGGCTCGAAGAGCAGGCGACGCGAGTCGAACGCCGCGAGATGCACCACCGCGCGCGCTACTGGGTCGAGAGCGACGACGGCGACGGCGAGGGGATGGTCGAGATCGTCGACCCCGTCGAGAACCCCGAGTTCTGTGCGAACTGCCACCGGGTGCGGGTCACCCACGAGGGCTACCTGAAGGGGTGTCTGAACCGCAACGACGACCTCCGACCGATGGGTGAGATGAGCAGGGCGGAGATCCGCGAGACCTATCGCGAGACGGTCGCGAACCGCGTGCCGTTCTACGGCGAGTACATGGTTCGGGACGGGAACGGCGGCTGGGAGATCAACGACGAGTACGTCAACGCCTGAACGGGCGCGTTGCGGTCCCGTCGGTCCCCGTCACCATCGCGGGCGAGTACCCGCAATTCACCGTCTACCGGTACGTACCCGTCCAGGTTACCCGTCGGTTCGCTGAACTATACCTTCGAGACGCGGATGGTTCGACTCGAGAGCCCGTGTCGAACACCCTCACCCCCGTTCCGAACCCCGAGTACGTCCGACGGCTGCCGGATCTGGTCCTCGTCGGCGTCGTCCACGACCACCCCGCGAGCGTCGCGCGCGTCGAGACGGTGCTGGGCCAATGGGCCCACGAGACGCTCGCGCTCGAACTCCCGCCGCTCGCGCTCGCGTTGTATCGCTCGTACGCCAGCGAGGATCGCGGTTCGGGCGGCGAAATGAGTGCCGCCATCCGCGCGAGCGACGCGCCGGTCGTCGGGATCGACGGGCCCGGAGCCGGGTTCGCACGCGCGTTTCGCCGATACGTCGAGCGCGAGGAACCCGATTCGGAGACGCTCGAACGGCTCTATGAGAGCGTCCGGACCGCGAGCGCGCGTGCGTTTCGCTGCCAACTCGCCGCCACCGAACCCGGTCGCCGCCGGGGGATCGAGGGCGACCGATCGTTCACCTACGAGTGCGATCCGGCCGGCGGGATCGAGGAGTTGGCCGCCGACGAGCGCTCACACGTCTCGATGGCGCGGGCCGCGAGCGCGTTCTCGCCGCCGTACGTCGGCCACCGGGACGCCATCCGCGAGGACTGCATGGCCGAGGCGCTCGGCGAGCTACCCGGCCCGGTCGTCGCCGTGGTCGGGATCGACCATCTATCGGGGCTCGTCGACCGACTGGGATAGTCGCCGGCCGAGGTCGCGCCCGCTCTCGAAGGCGGCTCCAACTCGTCCTTCCCCGGTGACCCAGTCGCCCGCGAAGTGAAGCGAGCGATCCGCCGCCGTCGAGAGGACGTCCGCTTCGGGTGCGCCGTCGGGCAGTGCGTGTCGAAAGCGCCCGAGGTCGCACCAGTCGGGCGTTGCGATCCGGGGTTCGTCGAGCAGGTCGGCGGCCAGTCGCGCGGCCGCATCGGCGATCCGCTCGTCGGGCTCGCCGTAGCGTTCGAGCGACCATTCGGGCGCCATCTGCACGACGAGCAGCGCCTGGCCGTCGGGGACGTGGCCGGGTTTGCACTCCTCTCGGGAGCACCAGCCGATCTCGTGATCCTTGTCGGTGTTGACGAGCGCGTAGTAGGGCCGGTCGATCTCGAACGGGTAGTGAAGCACGATCGAGAGGATCGTCCGATAGGACACCGTTTCGATCCCGCCGACGAGCCTGTCCCGCAGGGGATCGTCCCAGTCTGTGTCCGTCAGGAGTGCGGCCGTCTGCGGGGCCGGCGGCGTCAAGACGAGCGCATCGAAGGTCTCCACCAAGTCCTCGCTTTCGACCCGCCAGCGCTCACCCTTGCGGGCGATCCCGTCGGCGTAAGTCAGCGCGGGTCGGTCGCGGTCCTCGCCCGGGGTGACCACGCCGTCGGCGTCGAACGTCCAGACCGGGGCCTCGATCCCGATCGGTCGTGCGCTCGCCCGCTCGCGAACGAGACGTTCGAGGTCCTCGTCGGGCGTGATGTAGTTTGCACCGTAATCGTAGATACAGCCGTTCTTCCGCCGGGTCGCGGCCCGCCCGCCCACGACCTGGCCCTTCTCGAGGACGGTCACCGCCGCGCTCGACTCCCGAAGTTCGTATGCGACCCCGATACCGGCGACGCCCGCGCCAACGATCCCGATCTCCATACCCTCCGTCGGGTCGCCGCCGACATAGTTCCCTCCGAGTCGATACCGTTAGGGCGGCCTGCATAGTGACCCCGATATGGACGACACGACGAGCCGCTCGGTCGTCGAACGCGCGCGGGCGGTGATCCCGGGTGGTGCACAGACGGGACTGCGGGCACAGGCGTACGATCTCGGCGAGGTCGCGTTTTCGGAGTCGAGTGGTCCGACCCTCGAAACTGTCGACGGCGAGGAATTCACTGACTACCACCTCGCCTTCGGCCCGATCGTGTTGGGCCACGGCCATCCCGCAGTCGACGACGCAGCGAAAGCAACGATCGACGACGGGGTACTCTACGGGGCGGCGACCACGGCCCTAGAAGTGGAGGTCGCAGAACGGGTCGTCGACCTGCTTCCGAGTGCGGAGATGGTCAACTTCTGTAACAGCGGCACCGAGGCAACCTACCACGCGATCAGACTCGCACGCGCCTACACGGGCAACGACCGTGTACTCAAGTTCGAGGGGTGTTATCACGGCTGGCACGATTACGTCGACATCAGCGTGTACCCGCCGCGGGAGCGCGTCGGCGAGACCCACCCCGAATCGGACGGGATGCTCCCCGAGGCAGTCGACCACACCGAGGTCCTCCCCTTTAACGACGCCGAGGCGGTCGTCGAAGCCTTCGCGGAATTCGACGACATCGGGGCGGTGATCTGTGAGCCGATCCCCCACTCGGTGGACTGTCTAGTGCCCGACGAGGGGTTCCTCGAAACACTTCGGGAAACGACGGCCGAAAACGACGTGCCGCTGATCTTCGACGAGGTGATCACGGGCTTTCGCCACTCGGCGCGCGGAATGCAACACGAACTCGGCGTGACGCCCGATCTGACCGCGCTGGCGAAGGCGATGGGCAACGGGTACCCCGTCGCAGCGGTCTGTGGCCGCGAGGACCTCATGGCCCAGGCTGGCGGCGACAACACAAGCGGCGTGGTCATCAGCGGCACGTACTCGGGCCACCCCGTCGGGCTGGCGGCCGCCAGCGAGACGCTGCGGGTGCTCTCTGCGGAGCCCGTCATCGAGGAGATAACGGCGCTCGGTGAGCGCTATCGTGAGGGACTCGACGGGCTGTTTTCCGAACACGGGATCGAGGGGCGGGTCGTGGGCTACGGCAGCGTCTTTTCGCCACAGTTCGGCGTGACGGGCGAGCCACAGCGCTACGAGGACGTCCTCGGGCTCGACGAGGAGCGGTTCGTCGCGTTCGCACGCGGGATGCGCGAGCGCGGGCACTTTTTCACGCCGAATCCCTACAAGCGCCAGCACCTCTCGTGGGCCCACGGCGAGGCCGAACTGGAGACGTATCTCGCGGCCGCCGACGCAGTGCTGGGGTCGCTCCCGGTGAACTGATCCGGTGGGCTTAAATACCCGACATGGATAGGTTGTGGTGCCTACACTGCAGGGACGAGGCGTCCCGAGTCCGTCAGGGCGACAGTACAGATCGCGTGTCGTGGTAGCCAAGCGGCCTAAGGCGCAGGGTTGCTAACTCTGTGGCGTTCAGCCTCCGGGGTTCGAATCCCCGCCACGACGCTTACACTATCGGGACGACCCGGTAGCACACCACCACCGCAACCGCTGTGGCGCAAGACAGCCCGCACAGAGACACATGAGTGCAGAAGACCCAGAACAACAGGACGGACAGG
The DNA here is from genome assembly GCF_000196895.1 of Halalkalicoccus jeotgali B3. Taxonomy (NCBI): domain Archaea; kingdom Methanobacteriati; phylum Methanobacteriota; class Halobacteria; order Halobacteriales; family Halalkalicoccaceae; genus Halalkalicoccus; species Halalkalicoccus jeotgali. Next base: position 1,616,982 of record NC_014297.1, on the reverse strand, counting down.
AGGACGACGACCTCCGATACTTCGTTCGCATCGGGCAGACCGACCTCGATGGGACGAAGACCGTCGAACGATCACTGAGCGAGATGAACGGTATCGGCCGCCGAGCGGCCAGAATCATCGCCCAGAACGCCGGTATTTCGCGTACCGCGACGTTCGGGCGCCTCGAGGACGACGAGATCGACGCCATCGTCGAGGAAGTCGAGGGATTCGCCGAGAACAACCCCGAATGGCTCGCGAACCACCAGGGGTACTACGACGGCGAGATTACCCACGAGACGGGCAACGACCTCGAACTCACCCGCCGGCAGGACATCAACCGCCTGCAGATGATCAGCGCCTACCGTGGCGTGCGCCACCAGCGCGGCCAGAAGGTCCGCGGCCAGCGCACCCGTTCGACCGGGCGCTCGGAGGGGACCATCGGCGTGAACGTCGAGGCCATCAAGGAAGAGGCCGAGGAGGGTGACGAATAATGGCGCTCGGATCCAACACCAAGTTCTACGAGACGCCCAACCACCCGTTCCAGGGCGAGCGCATCGCCAGCGAGCACTCGCTGGTCGGGCGCTACGGCCTGAAGAACAAAGAAGAGCTCTGGCGCGCGCAGTCGAAGCTGCGCTCGTTCCGCCGGGAGGCCCGCGAACTGCTCGGGCAGGCCCAGGGCGACGCGGAGGAGGCCGCCCGCGAGGGCGAGGAGTTCCTCTCGCGGCTCCAGCGAATCGGCATCCTCGGCAACGAGGAGGGCCTCGACGACGTGCTGTCGCTTGAGGTCACCGACCTGCTCGAACGCCGCCTGCAGACGGTCGCCTACCGGAAGGGCGTGGGGAACACGCCAAAACAGGCCCGCCAGTTCATCGCCCACGGCCACGTCACGGTCGACGGCCAGCGGGTGACGGTGCCGTCGTACATGGTGGAAGTCAGCCAGGAGGACTCGGTGAGCTTCGACGAGAACAGCCCGCTCGCGGACGAACTGCACCCCGAACGCGCGGAGGAACAATAGATGAGCGAATCAGGAGACAGCAAGTGGGGCGTCGCACATGTTCACGCCTCGTTTAACAACACGGTCATCACGATCACCGACCAGACCGGCGCCGAGACGATCGCCAAATCCTCGGGCGGGACGGTCGTGAAACAGAACCGCGACGAGGCCTCGCCCTATGCGGCGATGCAGATGGCCGAAACCGTCGCCCAGGAAGTCCTCGATGCCGGTATCGAGGGCGTTCACGTCCGCGTACGCGGTCCGGGCGGCAACCGCCAGCAGAACCCCGGTCCAGGCGCACAGGCGACGATCCGTGCGCTCGCACGTGCCGGACTGGAGATCGGCCGCATCGAGGACGTCACGCCGATCCCGCACGACGGCTGTCGCGCGCCCAAAAACAGCGGGTTCTAGCATGGAGGGGAACTTCGACGTCGAGATCATCGAACGCGACGACCGCAGCGCGCGGTTTCTCGTTCGTGGTGCGACGCCGGCGTTCGCAAACGGCATTCGCCGCGCGATGCTCGCGGACGTACCCACGCTATCGATCGATTCGGTCCGGTTCATCGAGAACTCCTCGGTGATGTTCAACGAGCAGCTCGCGCTTCGACTCGGGCTCGTCCCGCTTTCGACCCCCGAGGACTACGAGCTGGGCGAGGACGTGACCCTCGCGCTCGACGTCGAGGGCCCCGCGACCGCCTACTCGGGCGACCTGGTCAGTTCGGACGAGCAGGTCGAACCGGCCGATCGGAACGTCCCCATCATCGAACTCAAGGAGGGCCAACGCCTCGAACTGGAGGCCGACGCCGTCCTCGACGTGGGACGCGAACACGCCAAACACCAGGGCGGGGTCGCGGTCGGCTATCGACACCTCGTTCGGGTGAACATCGAAGGTGACCGCGAGGAGTTCGCCGACGAGGAAGCGAACATCGTCCGCGGGGTCGTCGAAACCGACGAGGGCGAACTCGTCCTCACGGATGAGTTCGATCACGACCTCACGAACCGATATCCCGGCAAGGAGCTGCGCCTCGAGGACGTTCCGGACGCGTTCGTCTTCCACGTCGAGACGGACGGCTCGATGACGGCCTCCGAGCTGGTCGATCGGGCCGCCGCCTCGCTCGGGGACCGTGCCCGGGAACTCGAGGACGCGGTCGCGCTATAGGATAGTATCGTCATGTGTCCCGTCACCCACCTCACGGCGTTCGCTCCCGCGGAGAGCGCACGCTCTGGCCAGCAGTGGGTAACCGAAAGGGGTTTTACGGGGCAGAAAGTACGAGGAGTTGCGAGCAGGGATAGCCAAGTCTGGCCAACGGCGCAGCGTTCAGGGCGCTGTCTCGTAGGAGTCCGCAGGTTCAAATCCTGCTCCCTGCACTCCGCTTTTCCGCAGTCCACTTACACTCAGGAGGAACTATGAGTAAGACCAATCCGAGGCTCACCAGTCTCATCGCCGAATGCAAGTCGGTCTCCCGCGAGTCGGGTGCCGACGTGTGGAGCGACATCGCAGACCGCCTCGAGAAACCACGCCGGACCCACGCCGAGGTCAACCTCGGTCGCATCGAACGGTACGCGACCGAAGACGAGACCGTCGTCGTGCCCGGGAAGGTTCTCGGAAGCGGTGTGTTGCAAAAGAACGTCACCGTCGCGGCCGTCTCCTTTTCGGGGACCGCCGAGACGAAGATCGAACAGGCCGACGGCCAAGTCGTGCAACTAGAGGAGGCCATCGAACAGAACCCCGAGGGTAGCAACGTGAGGGTCATCGCATGAGCGTCGCCGAGTTCGAAGCAGACCTCGTCGTCGACGCCCGCGATTGCATCCTCGGCCGGGTCGCCAGTCAGGTCGCAGAGGCCGCACTCGACGGCCAGCGCGTGGCCGTGATCAACGCCGAATCGGCCGTGATCACCGGCAGCGACGACGACATCATGAGCGTCTACGAGAAGCGAGCCGAGATCGGGAGCGATCGCGGCCCGTACTACCCGAAACGACCGGATGGCCTCATGAAGCGTGCCATCCGCGGGATGATACCCTACAAAACGACGCGCGGTCGGGAGGCCTTCGAGAGCGTCCGCGTCTACGTCGGCAACCCCCACGACCGGGACGCGGAAGTCCTCGACGGAACGTCGCTGGATCGACTCTCGAACATCAAGTTCGTCCAGCTGGGCGAGGTAAGCGAGAACCTGGGGGCAAACGTCACATGGTAACGAACACGAGCGGCAAGAAGAAGACGGCCATCGCCCGCGCCACGGTCAGCGACGGCGAGGGGCGCGTTCGCATCAACTCCCAGCCAGTCGAGCTGGTCGAACCGGAGATCTCCCGCCTGAAGATGCTCGAACCGTTTCGCATCGTCGAGGACGTTCGCGAGGGCGTTGACATCGACGTGAACGTTCAGGGTGGCGGCTACAACGGGCAGGCCGACGCCGTCCGGACCGCGATCGCCCGCGGGCTGGTCGAGTTCAACAACGACGCCGAGTTGCGCGACGCCTACATGGAGTTCGACCGCTCGCTGCTGGTCAACGACGTGCGCCAGTCCGAGCCGAAAAAGTGGGGCGGGCCCGGTGCGCGGGCGCGCTACCAGAAGTCCTACCGCTAGGTGATTCACCCATGATGGTACCAGTCCGGTGTTTCACGTGTGGTAGCGTCGTCGGCGAGCACTGGGAGGCCTTTACCAGCCGTGTCGAGGAGGGCGAGGATCCCGCCGAGGTGCTCGACGATCTGGGCGTGACCCGACACTGCTGTCGCCGGATGCTCGTCAGCCACACCGACCTCGTGGACGTAGTGGCACCCTACCAATGACGAGCCAACAGTTCAGCCGGTACGAGAAGGCCCGCATCCTCGGCGCGAGAGCGCTGCAGGTGTCCTACGGCGCGCCGGTATTGATCGAGACCGACCAGTCAGAACCGATCCTTATCGCCGCCGAGGAGTACGACGCGGGGGCGCTCCCGTTCACCGTCAAGCGGGGGAGACGATGACGCTGATCGCCGAGGTCCGGCTCCGCCGGATCCTCGACTCGCGGGGCAACGGCACCGTCGAGGCCGACGTGCTGACCGAGAGCGGCGGGTTCGGTCGTGCGGCTGCACCCAGCGGCGCGAGCACGGGCGAGCACGAAGCGATCGAACTCGCCCCCGAGGAGGCGATCGCCGCCGCGCGCGAACGAGCCGTTCCCCGATTAGTCGGCGAGGTGTACGCCGGCGATCAGCGAAGCGTCGACGCGGCGCTGCACGCGGCGGACGGCACGGACGACTTCTCCGAGATCGGCGCGAACAGCGCCGTCGCCATCAGCATGGCCGCCGCGAAAGCCGGCGCGGACATGCTCGGTGCGCCGCTGTACCAGCATTTAGGAGGAGCATTCCGCGGCGAGAACTTTCCCATACCGCTCGGAAACGTCGTCGGCGGGGGCGAACACGCCGCCGACGCGACGGACATCCAGGAGTTCCTCTCAGCGCCGGTCGGCGCACCGAGCGTCACCGACGCGGTCTTTGCCAACGCCGCGGTCCACGGCGAAGTCCACGACATCCTCGCCGAGCGCGACATTCCGGCAGGAAAGGGCGACGAGGGCGCGTGGGCGCCCTCGATCAGCGACGAGGAGGCATTCGAGATCGTCGCCGAGGCGACCGACACCGTCTCCGACGAGGTCGGATTCGAGATCGGCTTCGGGCTCGACGTCGCGGCCGCCGAGATGTACGAGGAGGGCGAGTACCAGTACTCCGACCGCACGCGCTCGACCGCAGAGCAGATCGAGTACGTCGCTGACCTCGTCGACGAGTACGATCTCGTCTACGTCGAGGATCCCCTCGACGAGAACGACTTCGAGGCCTTCGCCGAGCTGACCGAGAAGGTCGGCGAGCAGACGCTGATCTGTGGGGACGATCTCTTCGTCACCAACACCGAGCGCCTGCAGCAGGGCATCGGGGAGGGATCGGCCAACTCGATCCTGATCAAGCCCAACCAGATCGGGACGCTGACGGACGCCTTCGACGCGATCGAACTCGCGACGCGAAACGGCATCGAGCCGGTCGTCTCGCATCGTTCGGGCGAGACCGAGGACACGACCATCGCACACCTCGCCGTGGCGACCGACGCCCCCTTCATCAAAACGGGCGCGGCCGGCAGCGAGCGAACCGCCAAACTCAACGAACTCATCCGCATCGCGGAGGACGCACTATGAGCAACGAACCAGACCAAGACGGGCTCGACGCCGCCGAGGAGGAGATCGACGAGGAACCCGAACCCGAAGCGGGCGGGGACCCCGACGTCGATCCCAACGAGGACGTCAGAGCCGAGACCGAGGAACCGACCGCCGACGCCGACACCGAGGAGGCCGAGGCCGAAGCAGACACAGACGTGGACGAGGATCCAGCCGGGCCGTCGCTCGACGAGGACGTCATGCCCGACGAGGAGGCAGACCTCCTCATTCCCGTCGAGGAGTACCTCGGCGCGGGGGCCCACATCGGGACCCAGCAGAAGACCCAGGACATGGAGCGGTTCATCCACCGCGTGCGCACGGATGGACTGTACGTGCTGGACATCTCCAAGACCGACGAGCGCATCCGCACCGCCGCGGACTTCCTCTCGAACTACGACCCCGAGCAGGTCCTCGTGACCTCCTCGCGCCAGTACGGCCGGTTCCCGGCCGAGAAGTTCGCCGAGACGATCGGCGCGCGCGCCCGGACGGGCCGGTTCATCCCCGGGACGCTGACCAACCCCAAGTACGACGGCTACATCGAACCCGACGTCGTGGTCGTCACCGACCCCATCGGGGACGCACAGGCCGTCACCGAGGCGATTACCGTGGGAATCCCCGTGATCGCGATGTGTGACTCGAACAACTCGACGAGCAACGTCGATCTGGTGATTCCGACGAACAACAAGGGTCGCAAGGCCCTGTCGGTCGTCTACTGGCTGCTCGCGAACGAGACGCTGGATCGCCGCGGTGCCGATACGGTCTACGCCCTCGAGGACTTCGAGAGCGGGATCTGACGACGCTCACCCTTTTCGGCGGCGTCACAGCCGATCAGCGCCCGCCGCGACGAACCTGTACGTATAAACCGCGTCGTTGACCACCCTTACTGTATGACTACCGCAAGCGCGCCGGGGAAGGTGTACCTCTTCGGCGAGCACGCCGTCGTCTACGGCGAGCCCGCGGTTCCGTGTGCGATCTCGCGCCGGGCGCGGGTCACTGTCGAGCGCCGCGGGGACAGCCGACTGCACGTTCACGCGGAGGACCTCTCGCTCGACGGCTTCACTGTCGAGTACAGCGGCGAGGCCGACGCGACGCCGGACGTCGACGTCTCGACCGATCTGGTCGAGGCGGCGATGGGCTACGTCGACGCCGCCGTTTCCCAGGCCCGCGAGGCCGCCGGTGTGCCCGAGGCGGGCTTCGACGTCACCGTCGAGAGCGCGATCCCGCTGGGTGCGGGCTTGGGCTCCTCGGCAGCCGTCGTCGTGGCCGGGATCGACGCCGCGACCCGCGAGCTGGGCGTCGAACTGAGCACGACCGAGATCGCAGACCGGGCGTATCGTGCGGAATACGACGTCCAGGAGGGACAGGCCTCGCGGGCCGATACCTTCTGTTCGGCCACTGGCGGTGCGGTCCGGGTCGAGGGCGAGGACTGTCGGGCGATCGACGCGCCCGATCTGCCCTTCGTCATCGGCTTTGACGGCGGGGCGGGCAACACCGGTGAGCTCGTCGCGGGGGTACGGGAGCTACGCGAGCACTACTCGTTTGCGGCGAATACCGTCGAAACGGTCGGCGACATCGTCAGACAGGGCGAGCGCGCGCTCGCGGCAGGCGACCTCGCGGAACTCGGCACGTTGATGGACTTCAATCACGGCTTGCTGTCGGCGCTGGGGGTCTCCTCGCGCTCGCTTGACCGGATGGTCTGGGCCGCCCGCGACGCGGGTGCCCACGGCGCGAAGCTGACGGGTGCGGGCGGTGGGGGCTGTATCGTCGCGCTCGACGAAACTGAGGAGACCGAGACCGCCCTACGGTTCACGCCGGGCTGTGAGGAGGGCTTTCGGGCCGAACTCGACGCCGAGGGGGTGCGTGTCGAGTGATCGTCCTGAAACTCGGCGGGTCGGTGATCACCGAGAAGGACCGCGAGGAAACGATCGACGAGGACCGACTCGCGGCCCTCGCGGGTGCGCTCGCGGGCCAAGAGGACGTGGCGCTCGTCCACGGTGCGGGGAGTTTCGGGCACCGCTACGCGGCGAAACACGGCGTCTCGATTACTGAGGGAACCCACGACGGGGCGGCGGTCCGGGAGATCCACGGATCGATGGAGCGACTGAACGAGCGCGTGCTGTCGGCGCTCGGGGCCGAGGGCGTGTCGGCCGTGCCCGTCGATCCGCTCTCGCTCGCCTACCGGACGCGAGAGGGGGAACTATCGCTACCGCTCGACGGAATCGAGACGATGCTCGCCGAGGGGTTCGTGCCGGTGACGTACGGCGACGTGATCACCCAACAGGAGAAGGGCGCGACGATCGTCAGCGGCGACGAACTCGTCGTGGCACTCGCCGAGGGACTGGACGCCGACGGGGTAGGGCTGTGTTCGACCGTTCCGGGCGTCCTCGACGACGCGGGCGCGGTTATCCCCCGGATCGGGAGCTACGACGAGGTGGCGGAGTACCTCGGAGAGAGCGACTCGACGGACGTCACCGGCGGGATGGCCGCGAAGGTGCGGGCGCTGCTCGAACTGGAAGCCCCGGCGTCGGTCTTTGGGCCGGACGCAATCGGTCGATTTCTCGCGGGCGAGGGCGCCGGGACCCGGATCGACTGAGCCTGCCGGAACGTTTTTATCGATTATCGGAGATGTATTGCTCATGGTACGGACACCGGGATGGGGCGCCGTCTCGGCGAGCGCGTATCTGTTCACGCTGTCGCTGTTCGTCCTGACGTTCGACGGCGTGCCGTTGAGCGGCCCGCTCGTGCTCGTCGCCGTCGCCGGCAGCGTCGGACTGGTGGTGGTCTTAGGTCGCCTTCACCCGCGTCCGGCGGTCGCGCTCGCGGACCGTCGTTTCCATGTCGGTCTCGCGGCGGTTCCGTTCGTCCCCCTGATCGTGAGCGTTTACGTTCCCGGCGTGGCGTTCGTTTCGCCGCTCGACCCATTGACATGGATACTCCTGTGCTGGTCGATGACTGGTATTGCACTGTACGCGAGCGTCGCGAACGCCCAGGCGCGCCACTACGAGGAGCACTCGGAGCGGGTCGTCCACCTGCGGGTGCGCCCGACCGCCCGGACGCGTCGACGGCGGGCCGTGCTGTTCGGGGTCGGCGGCGTGGTGGTGATCGTCGGCGTGTGGCTGGTCAGCCTTCCGTCGGTGTTCCGGTCGCTCGTGATGGGACTTGGCTTCTCGGCGCTGTTTTCGGGGGTACTTGGTGCGAGACGCCCCCGGACCTATCGGCTGGTCGACGGCGGGCTGATCCGCCAGGACGGTGGCGCGCGCGTCAGCACGTTCGTCCCCCGCTCGCGGATCGCGCTCGCCGAGCGCGAGGGCGAGCGGTTGCGCCTCGAACGCCGCGGGCCGTGGTGGCCGGGGACGGAGTTCACCGTCGAGGACGTCGGCGGCGACCGGGGGACGGCGACCCGCTGGTTCGAGGGGACCGCCGGGGCGCTGTCGGTCGGACGGCCGGCGTGAGCCACGCGGTGAACCGAACCCACGTAGTTTATACGGACGGGTCGCGTAGCGCCGCGTAACGAAACCCGCGGGTAATGCGGCCGTTGCCGCATGCGGGAACTCGAAAGCGTTCGGGACCTGTCGACTCACGGCGGTGCGGTGCCGGGAGCGTCCGCGGTTTTCAATGAGCGCGTTCGCCATCAGGCGAGCGGCTATACATCCAACTATGGAAATCGAAATCGCAACAATCGGCGGCTACGAGGAAGTCGGACGGCAGATGACCGCCGTCCGCGCAGGCGACGACGTCGTCATCTTCGACATGGGGCTCAACCTGTCGAAGGTCCTCATTCACGACAACGTACAGACCGAAAAGATGCACAGCCTCGACCTGATCGACATGGGCGCGATTCCCGACGACCGCGTCATGTCCGACATCGAGGGCGACGTCCAGGCGATCGTCCCGACCCACGGTCACCTCGACCACATCGGGGCGCTCAGCAAGCTCGCCCACCGCTACGACGCGCCCATCGTCGCGACGCCCTTTACCATCGAGCTCGTCAAACAGGAGATCAACGACGAGAACAAGTTCGTCGTCGAGAACGACCTCCAGAAGATGGAAGGCGGCGAGACGATGGAGATCGGCAACGGGCTCGAACTCGAGTTCGTCCACGTCACCCACTCGATTATCGACGCGATCAACCCCGTGCTCCACACGCCGGAGGGCGCGATCGTCTACGGGCTGGACAAGCGCATGGACCACACGCCCGTTATCGAGGACCCCATCGACATGAAGCGTTTCCGCGAGATCGGTCGCGAGGGAGAGGGTGTGCTCGCATACATCGAGGACTGCACCAACGCGAACAAGAAGGGCCGGACCCCGAGCGAGTCGGTCGCACGGCGCCACCTCCAGGACGTCATGACGAGTATCGAGGACTACGACGGCGGGATCGTCGCCACGACGTTCTCCAGTCATATCTCCCGTGTCTCCTCGCTCGTCGAGTTCGCCCAAGACATCGGTCGTACGCCCCTGCTCTTGGGCCGCTCGATGGAGAAGTACTCGGGCACCGCAGAACGGCTCGGGTTCGTCGACTTCCCCGACGAAGTGGGGATGTTCGGCCACCGGAAGTCAGTCGACCGGACCTTCAAGCGCATCATGAACGAGGGCAAGGAGAACTTCCTGCCGATCGTGACGGGCCACCAAGGCGAGCCCCGTGCGATGCTCACTCGAATGGGCCGCGGCGAGACGCCCTACCAGCTCGACGACGGTGATAAGGTCATCTTCTCGGCACGGGTCATTCCGGAGCCGACCAACGAGGGCCAGCGCTACCAGTCCGAGAACCTGCTGCGGATGCAGGGTGCGCGCATCTACGACGAGATCCACGTCTCGGGCCACCTCTGTCAAGAGGGCCACTACACGATGCTCGACGCACTCCAGCCCAAACACGTCATCCCGGCCCACCAGAACATGAAGGGCTACTCGGGCTATGTCGACCTCTGTCAGAACCAGGGCTACGAACTGGGCCGTGACATCCACGTCACGCACAACGGGAACGTCATCTCGCTGGTCGAGTAAGTATGACGCACTCAGAGGTCCGGTCGGTGACCGAGGCGGTGGCCGAGCGCCGCGAGCGGGTCAACCGAGCGATCGAGGAGGAACTGCCGATCGCCCGGCCCGAGCGCCTCTACGAGGCCTCGCGCTACCTGCTGGACGCGGGGGGAAAGCGGCTTCGTCCGGCCGTGTTGCTGTTGACCGCCGAGGCACTCTGTGACGTCGCACCCCTCTCGACGGACTATCGCGAGTTCCCGACGCTCGACGGGGACACAGTCGACGTGTTGCGCGCGGCGGTGTCGATCGAGACCATCCAGTCGTTTACCCTGATCCACGACGACATCATGGACGACGACGACCTCCGACGGGGGGTGCCATCGGTCCACCGCGAATACGACCTCGAAACCGCGATCCTCGCGGGCGATACGCTCTACTCGAAGGCGTTCGAGATCATGCTCGAAAGCGGGGCACATCCCGGACGGAGTCTCAAGGCGCTTCGCACACTCGCGAGCACTTGTACGCGGATCTGTGAGGGCCAGTCGCTCGACGTCGAGTTCGAACGCCGCGAGGACGTCAGCGAATCGGAGTACCTCGAGATGATCGAACTCAAGACGGCGGTCCTGTACGGCTCGGCCACGAGCGTCCCCGCGGATCTGCTGGGTGCGGACGATCGCACGGTCGAAGCGCTCTATCGCTACGGGATCGACATCGGCAAAGCCTTCCAGATCCAGGACGACGTGCTCGACCTCACCGTCCCGAGCGACGTACTGGGCAAACAGCGGGGCAGCGACCTCGTGGAGGGAAAACGGACCCTAATCACGCTTCACGCGCGCGAACAGGGTGTGGATGTCGACTCGCTGATCGGAACCGACGACCCCGAAGCGGTCACGGAACGGGAGATCGACGACGCCGTCTCGCGACTCGAAGCGGTCGGCAGCATCGAGTACGCCCGCGAACGCGCCCAGTCGCTCGTCCGCGAGGGCAAGGACGAACTCGCCGTGTTACCCGAGAACGAAGCCAGAAGCCAACTCGAAGCGATCGCCGACTACCTGATCGAACGGGGCTACTAGCGGCCCTGTTAATACGGACCGTTTTCCTCACCGAGGTCGCGTAGCGACCCGCTCGGAGCACAACCCTCCTCCAAAAACACCGTCACGGAAAGCCGTGCGGAACCGTCGTTCGTTTCACTCACGAAGAAATCGAGCGCGCGGAGCGCAATCGGTCCACCGTCGTGCTGAAGGCGTCATCGACAGCGTACCTGACCGAGCCCTGTACCGCCCGCTGTGATCTATCGCGTCCGATCACTTTCCTTTTCACCCGGTCGTGCGAACCATTCGGTAATGGACCAGGAGCTTCGAGAGCGGATCGAGCGGGAGGCCGAGCGACACGCACTGATGAACGCCGTCAAGCACGAGAGCGACGCCGACGTCGGCGCGATCATGGGGCCGCTGATGGGCGAGAACCCCGACTTTCGACCCCATGGCGGCGACATTCCCGAAATCGCCGCCCCCGTCGCCGCACGGGTCAACGATCTCGCACCCGAGGACCGCCGCGACCGCCTTGCCGATCTCGCACCCGAGTTCCTCGAGGAACTCGAAGCCGAGGACGAAGCCGACGAGCACGTGCTCCCCGACCTGCCGAACGCCGCCGAGTACGACGAGATCCGGATGCGCTGTGCGCCGAACCCCAACGGGCCGTGGCATCTCGGCCACGCCCGGATGCCCGCCGTGATCGGTACCTACAAGGACAGGTACGACGGGTCGATGCTCTGTCGGTTCGACGACACCGATCCCGAGACCAAGCGGCCCGACCTCGACGCCTACGACGCCATCCTCGAGGCCATCGAGTACCTCGGATTCGAGGCCGACGAGGTGGTCCGTGCCTCGGACCGCGTCGAGACCTACTACGATCATGCGAGGGAGCTGATCGACCGCGGCGGGGCCTACACCTGTACGTGCCCCGGCGAGACGTTCTCGGAGCTGAAGAACTCGGGCGAGGCCTGCCCGCACCGCGAGAAAAGCGTCGAGGAAAGTATGGATGAATTCGAGGAAATGGTCGCCGGCGAGTACAACGCTGGCGAGATCGTCCTGCGGGTGCGCACCGATATCACCCACAAGAACCCGGCGCTACGCGATTGGGTCGCCTTCCGCATGGTCGATCGCCCCCACCCGCGCGAGGAGGCCGCAGAGTACCGTTGCTGGCCGATGCTCGACTTCCAATCCGGCGTCGACGATCATCTGACGGGCGTTACGCATATCATCCGCGGGATCGATCTGCAGGACTCGGCGAAGCGCCAGCGCTTCCTCTACGAGTACTTCGGCTGGGAGTACCCCGAGGTGATCCACTGGGGGCACGTCCAGATCGACGCCTACGACGTGAAAATGAGCACCTCGCGGATCAAGAAGCTGATCGAGGACGGCGAGTTGGACGGCTGGGACGACCCGCGCGCGCCGACCATCGCGAGCGTGCGCCGGCGTGGCATTCGCGGGGACGCATTGACGGCGGCGATGATCGAGCTCGGTACCTCGACCAGCGACGTCGACCTCGCGATGAGCACGGTCTACGCGAAAAACAGGGAGAAGATCGACGACGGCGCCGACAGATACTTCCTCGTACGCGGGGGCGAGCGGGTCGGCCTCTCGGGCGAGGGACCCGCGGTGGCCGAACCGCCGCGCCACCCCGATCACGAGGAACGGGGCACCCGCGAGATCCCCGTCGGGGACGCCGTCTTCGTCGAACCCGAAGACGTCCCGAGCGAGGGCGAGCGCGTCTGGCTCAAAGGCCTCGGTTGTGTGCGCTACTCGGACGGAGGGTTCGTGTTTACGGGTGACGACATCGACGCCGTGCGCGAGGAGGGCGTCGACGTGATCCACTGGGTGCCCGTCGAGGAGAGCGCCCCCGTCAGGCTGCGGACGATGGATGGGGATGTCGAAGGGCGGGTTGAACCCGAGTTCGGCGAAACGGACGTGGACGAGATGGTGCAGTTCGAGCGGATCGGCTTCGCACGAGTGGACAGCGTGGCCCAACGTTCTAAGGACAGGTCGAGCGGTGATACACCACGGGACGAACACGCCGAGGACGAATCGGTAGCGTACTTCGCACACCCATAACTACTCCCAGTCGGCCCCGTCGAGCGGTTCTGCGACGACGCCCTCCTGTTGGACGAGCGCGCGAGCGTGGGCCGTACAGACCACGCGCTCATCGGCCCACGGGATGTGGAGTCTGACGGCACCGACCCGTTCACAGCCGTCCTCAGCGCAGGTTTGGGTGTCAGTCATCGGTGTAGCGGCGCTTCTCTTCGAGCGCTCCCTCGCTGCCGTACTCGTCGACCAGCGGTTCGAACGACGCGCCGAGTTCGCGCATACACATCCGCGTCGAGACGAACCCCAATTCGTCGGCGACCGCGTTCCACGGGTGGCCCTGCAGGACCTTTCGGACGAGCAGGCGTTCCTGTCGGTCGGTCAGTGTGGCCTCGCCGTCGATCAGATGGGAAATAGCGAGGGGACGAAAGCTCCCCGGCGACGCGTCGAAGGTCCCGGGGCCGTAGGCTGCGCTTGCGACGTGCACCCAGTCGCGCTCCGTGAGGCCGGGCTCGACGACCGTCGCGATGGACGCGAGCGCCGCTCGGATCACGTCCGGGTCGGCGTCATCGAGGGGGTCCGAAAGTACGCCCGCGATCCGCCCGGCGAACCACGTGGCGTGGCGGTCGTGGAGGCGCTGTCCCCGAGCGCTCGTCGGCGAGAGCATGATCGCTGAGTATTCGCCGCTGGCGTCGTTTCTGGTCGTCGAGAGGTGGACGGTCGAAAAGCCGTTGTCGGCCCAAAAGGAGAGGAGTTCGGGCGTCGCGCCGTAGCCGACACCGAGCCAGTCCGCCCGCGAGGCGAACTCATCACGGATCGCCGAGAGCAACCGAGAGCCGAGTCCCTGGGAACGGACGGCGTCGTGGGTCGCGATCCGGAGCACCCGCCAGCCCACCGGCTTTCCGGCCCCCTCGTCGCGAAGCTGGCTCGTCAGCAGGTCGGGAATCATGTTTCCTCGAACTCGGCCACCGTCATAGAGCTCCCGGCGGGTATCGGACGCGAGAGCCCCCTCGCGAGCCAGCAGCGCGACGCTTGCGACATGGCCGTCATGCGTCAGCGCGCGAACCGTGAGGTTCGGCGCGTCGAGCAGCCGGGCGAGGTCGTTGGGCTCGGTCCGGTAGTGGGCTGCGACGAGCAGGCCGAACGTTTCCCGGAGGAGTATCTCGTCGGCGGCGAGGTCGGTCCGCGAGAGGTGACGGTACGCGGCGGTTTCGGGCGTCGCGTCCTCGACCAGCTGATCGACGGCCGGACGCGCGTCGAGCAACAGCGCTCGAAAGGCCCAGACCTCGATGGGATCGCCCGCGGCGTACCGGATGGGGTCGATCATCGTCACCGAGTGGAGTTCGTGGTCGCTTTCGGCCAGCCGATCACGAAATCGCACCGAAAAGCCCCGGCCCGCACCCTCGTAGCCGTGGACCGTGGTGACGAACGCGACCCGCTCGTTCTCGAGACAGCGTTCGAGGACCCGTACCGGGAGCGCAGCCGCCTCGTCGACGATCAGTACGTCCGGATCGGCATCGGCTGCGTCCAGGGGACTAGCGAACCGCACCCGCCCCCCGGCTGCGGTTTCGAGGCGGCGCTCGTCGTCGCGAGTCAGCGCCCCATCGAGCAGTTCCCGTGCACGTGCGAACACCTCGGCTGCGTTTCGGGCGTCCGAGGCGGTCACGAGTACGTCCTCGCCCGCGGCCGCCAGCGCACCCGCAGCCAGTCCCGCTGCGCTCGATTTCCCCCGGCCGCGGTCGGCCTCGATCACGACCGCCCGGCGCCCCTCGCGAAGGGCTTCGAGCGCCGACAGCGCCTCGACCTGATCGCCCGTCAGGCAGGCCTCGTAGGCCGCTTCGGGGAACACGTGGTCGTCGGGGAGTGCTATCGACGTTTCGGCGAGCCGCGTTGACGGATGGGTCAGCCCGTCGCACTCCGTGTCATCGGTATCGACGTTCGCGATGGCGATTCCGGGGTGGGTACGGAGAAGCGAGACCAACCGGTCGCGAAACCGCCCGGTTACGTCAGCCCTCTCGAACGGCGGGACCGCAAGCGTCGCGTCGAACCCATCGCGCCGGTCGGACCAGGTCTCTAGAGCCGGGGCGAGCAGGATCAGCAAGCCGCCGCCGTTGACGACGCCCGTGAGCCGTCCGAGCGCGTTCGGTTCGAATCGGTCGTGGGCGTCGTAACCGACGATCTCGCGGGTGGTCCCGAGCAACGCCGTCGTTCGTTTCGGGTCGATCCGCTCGCAGGGGACACCCTCCCGGTCGCTTACGAGGACGGTATCCGAGACGCCGACCGGGAGCGCATCGAGAATCTCCTGGAGAGCGTCGAACCCGCGTTCGCGGTCGCCAGCGAGCACGAGCAGTCGGCGCTCGTTCGTCTCACGTGCCTCCGCGAGGAGGGCGGTGGCGACCGCGACGGGGTCCATATCCCGGTTTGGAAACGCCGCCGTATGGCCGTTTCCCCTCCGGTCGCGCTACCGACGGTCCACGTAGCGCTCGACTGCGAAGACCGCTAAAAGGACGTTTCCGATGAAGGGGCTGTAGACAGCTACGATGGGGACGCCGGAAGCGGTGGCTATCGCTCCGATCCGGTTTTCGACCGTTCGTGACCGTCGTCCTTTATTCCACATACAAACACGTTATGACTATTTTCGTGTGTCCGGCTCACACGGCCTCTACCGTTTGAACACGCTTTTATGGGGTGGTGCGCTACTGAAGTCTACAGCCTGCGCGGGGTCATGAGGCTCCTAGCCGTCTAGGATCTATCAGGCAGGGGAGCGAGAGCCCGCGTGCAGGAGGAGATCACAATGCCAGTATACGTCAACTTCGACGTCCCGGCCGACCTTCAAGAGGACGCCCTCGAGGCCCTCGAGGTCGCCCGAGACACAGGTTCGGTAAAGAAAGGTACCAACGAAACGACCAAAGCGATCGAGCGTGGCAACGCATCTCTCGTCGTCATCGCCGAGGACGTCCAGCCCGAGGAGATCGTGCTGCACCTCCCCGAGCTCGCCGACGAGAAGGGTATCCCCTTCGTTTTCGTCGAGACTCAGGACGACGTCGGCCACGCCGCGGGCCTCGAAGTCGGCTCGGCGGCCGCCGCGATCACGGACGCCGGCGAGGCCGAAAGCGAGGTCGAGGACATCGGGAAGAAGGTCGAGGACCTTCGCTGAGGTGAGAGAGGATGAGCGCAGAGGAGACCACTGACGACTCGACGTCCGCAGAGGTCATCGAGGTCGTCGGCAAGACGGGGATGCACGGCGAGGCCATGCAGGTCAAATGTCGCATCCGTGAAGGCGAGAACCAAGGACGCATCATCACGCGAAACGTCTTGGGCCCGGTCCGCGAAGGCGACGTCCTGCAGCTTCGCGAGACCGCCCGGGAGGCCGACTCCATCGGGGGTCAATGATGGTCGAGACACGTACCTGCGATTACACCGGCGAGGAGATCGAACCCGGCACGGGCGTCATGTTCGTCCGAACCGACGGTACCGTGCTCAACTTCGTCGACTCGAAGGCGGAGAAGAACTACTTCCTCGGACGGGAAGCGCGCGACCTAGAGTGGACCGCCGCGGGCCGTGCCGAGAAGGAAGGCCGTGCGCGCGCCGCCGAGAAGGCCGACGCGGGGACCGAATCGACGGCGGCGGACGCCGGCGAGGACGGTACCGAAGTCGCCGCCACCGAGGAGGAAGCCACGGTCGATACCGACGAGGAGACCGCGGAGGCGGTCACCGCTGAGGACAGCGACGTCGAGAGCGACGACGGCGCCGAACAGGCAGAGACCGTCGACGAGGAGGACGACGAGGCCACCGAAGAATGAGTGAGAACGAGCGCACCTTCGTGATGATCAAGCCCGACGGCGTTCAACGGGGGTTGATCGGCGAGATCGTCACCCGATTCGAGGACCGCGGCCTCAAGCTCGCCGGCGGGAAGTTCATGCGGATCGACGAGGAGCTCGCCCACGAACACTACGGCGAGCACGAGGGCAAGCCCTTCTTCGAGGGGCTGGTCGACTTCATCACCTCCGGGCCGGTCTTCGCGATGGTCTGGGAGGGCCAGGACGCAACCCGACAGGTCCGGGACATGATGGGCGAGACCGATCCGGCCGACTCCGCGCCCGGTACCATCCGCGGCGATTTCGGACTGGATCTGGGTCGCAACGTCGTCCACGGGTCGGACCACGAGGACGAGGGCGCAAACGAGCGCGAGATCGACCTCTTCTTCGATGAGGAGGAGCTGCTCGACTACGAGCGCATCGACGAGAACTGGCTCTACGAGTAGACCGGTTCGCTCGCCCCGCCGACAGCCCGTTTCAGTGGTTTACTGCGAGATCCCGTAGACGTCGTCTGACCAGTCTCTCGCCCCGGTGTCGTAACAGGGCTGGTCGCGGTCGATCCCGTCGAGCCGTCGGTGGTCTTCTTCGTCGAGTTCCCAGTCGAGGACCGTGAGGTTCTCACGGACGTGTTCGGCCGAGGAGGACTTAGGGAGGACGACGACATCCTTCTCGATCGCCCAACGAAGAGCGACCTGAGCGGGCGAGGTGTCGTATTTCTGTGCGAGTTCCCCGATCGTATCGTCCTCGAAAACCCCCGTCCGGGCCAGCGGCGCCGCCGCCTCGATGACCGTGTCGGTCTCCCGGCAGTACTCGACGAGGTCGGGGCGCTGGAACCAGGGATGGAACTCGATCTGGTTGACGGCGATGGGGACCTCCGAGACGTGCTGGGCGGCGCTGAGCTGGTAGGCACTGAAATTGGAGACGCCGACGTTCCGGACCAGCCCGCGCTCGTGAAGCCGTGCCATCCCGTTCAGGGTCTCGCGAAGCGAGATCGCGGGGTTGGGCCAGTGGATCAGGTATAGGTCGAGGTAGTCGGTCCCCAGCCGATTGAGCGAGGCCTCGCAGGCCTCGATGACGGACTCGTACGCGAGGTTCGACGGGAGCACTTTGGAGGTGAGAAAGACGTCCTCGCGGTCGTAGTCGGCTAGGACGCCGCCGATCTCGGTCTCGTTCATGTAGCCCTCGGCGGTGTCGATGTGGCTGTAGCCGGCGTCGAGCGCCGCGCGCACGGACTCCTCGACGGTTTCGCCCGCGATGTCCCACGTCCCGAGGCCAACGGTCGGGATCGAATCGCCGCTCGGCAGCGTTGAAGATGGTACAGTCATCGAATCGCCTAGAAAGGGCACACAGACTCACTTAATGGTTCATGCAGCCACGGATCGATCCGCGCGCAAATGGGGTCGGGGAGCTCCATTCACCTCCTATCGTGTCGGTCATGATCGGAGTCGCGCCCGCAGCGTCTCTCGATCGGCCGTCCGGGCCGTCGCGACGTAGTGGGCCGCACACGCGTTGCCCAGCGCGAGCGCGAGATCCCAGTCCCAGTCGCGCGCGAGCGCGTAGGCGAGGCCGGCATCGAACCGGTCGCCGGCCCCCGTTTCCCGGACCGGTTCTTCGACGGGTCGAGTAGGGACGGAAACGACGCCCTCGGGGGTGGCCGCGACTGCCGCCGAGCCAGCGTGGAGTACCGCCGCGGAGATCCCCGTCTCGGATCTGAGCGCCGAAAGTCGTTCGCGTCGACCGCCGGAGAAACCGAGTGCCGCCGCCCCGGCCGCAAGCTCCGTACCGTTGACGCTCAACACGACGTCGTAAGTCGATTCAAGGCCGGCGAGCGCCGAGAACAGCTCGTGGATCGCCCCCTCAGAACGGATCGAGATCGCTCCCGGATCGAACAGGAACGCGTTGCCGTCGATCGACTCCACGGCCAGCCCTCGAAGCACCTCCGTCATCCCGGTGACCGATACCCAGTTGCCACAGGAGACGACGTCGGCTTCGAGCGCGCCCTCGAAATCGGCCGCTGCGGTACGGAGATCGCCGAGCGTCCACGCCGCGAGTTCGGGGGATCGCTCGGCGAAGAGCACGTCCTCGTCGAAGGGATAGACCGCGACGCGCGAGGGCTCACCCATCGATCGCGTCTCGAAGCCGAGCCCCTCGAAGGCGGGATGGTCGAGGTGGCCGAACAGAGTCACGGAATCGCCGAGCGCGTCGGCCTGGATCGCCGTGTTGACCGCCTGCCCGCCGGGCTCGGTCGACTCGCGCGTGACGGGAAACGCCGGCGGGTCCTCTAGGAGGCGTTCTGCGAACCCCGCTCTGTCCTCGATGGGGTCGCCGTGGACGTCGTAGGCACTGTAGTAGACATCGACGCTGCCGTCCGGGAAGGCAGTGATCGTCCGGGTCCCGTTCTCGGACGCGAGCACCTCGGACAGTTCGTCGTAACTCATGCGCTTCGAAACGGGCGCGCGAATGAAAAGGGACGCAGGTCGTGGTCGGCCGGTCCGGCTTCAGTCCGCGCTCGCAGGCGTGCGCGCGACCTCGATCTCGCCGTTGTCGATCTCGGCTTCGACCTCGCGGGCGGCCTGTACCATGTTCGCCATCTTCCCGTACGCGATGTCACGCGGCAGTAGCTTCAGCCCACAGTCGGGCGAGATCGTCAGTCGATCCGCCGGGACCACTTCGAGACCCTTCAAAATGTTCTCCTTGATCTCCGCGACCGACTCGACCTCGGCGACGTGGACGTCGGTGACGCCCAGCGCGAGGTTGCCGGTGAACTCGTGGTCGGTGAAGACGTCGAGTTGCTCGTAGTCGCCGTTGGCGAGTTCGAGGTCGTACTCGTCGACCGGATAGTCGAGGATCTCGGGGTAAATTCTCGAATAGTCGCCGTAACAGACGTGCAGCCCCAGATAGACGTCCTCGTGGATGTCCTCGGCGATACGCTCTAAAGCCTTGCCGACGATCGCGTGGTCGTCGGGCGTCGTCGCCAGTGCGGGCTCGTCGATCTGGATGTAGCGTGCGCCGGCCTCGACGAGCTTTTCGATCTCCTCGTTGACGAGGTCGGCCAGATCGTAGACCAGTTCCTCCTCGGTCTCGTAGGCCTCGTTGAACGACCAGTTCGCCAGCGTGTACGGCCCCGTGATCGGGACCTTCACTGGCCTGTCGGTGAGGTCGGCGGCGAATTCGTACTCCTCTACCAGCCAGCTCTCGTCGTAGGCGACCTCGCGGGTGACCGAGGGCTTATCGAAGTAGTTGTGTCCCCAGACCTTGACGGGGCCGTTAAACTCGTAGCCCTCGATCCGGTGGGCGAAGAACTCGACCATCTCGTTGCGTCGAACTTCGCCGTCGACCAGCACGTCGAGCCCGGCGCGCTCGTGTTCGTCGGTGATGACACGGGCGGCGTCGTCGGTGGCCTCCGCCCAGTTCTCGTCGTCGAAGTTCGCTTCCTCGTCCTCCCAGAGGTCACGAACCCGGTGGAGCCATTTCGGCTTGGGGTAGCTGCCGACGACGGTGGTGAGGATGAACGTCTCGTTGTCGTGATCCGGTCGACGAAACTGTTCTCGATTGTTCATGCCGTCACCTCCTCTCGGGCAGCGACCTCACCAAGCGCCGCGAGCTTTTCTTTGTATTTGTTCTCGGGCAGGTAGAACAGCTCGGTGTTGGTACTCACGTAGGTGGTGTCGAACTCCTCGGCGGGCAGGCGCTCGCCGATCCAGTCGATCCGTTCGGCGATCGTCTCGGGGCTTTCTACCAGTGTGTTCTGCCCGTCGAGCAGGCCGAGCACGATCGAGTCCTTGGTGCCGTACTCCTGAATGTTGTAGAGGTTGTCCTCGACGTCGCTGACGAAGTCGTAGCCGACGGCGTCGATGTCGGCGTCGAGCAGGTGGGCGTGGACCTTCTCTTCGAGCGCCCCCCAGTAGGTGTGAACGATCACGTCGGCGTCGGTCGCCGCGGCCACGCGGTCGATCGCCTCGCTTGCGCGCTCGTCTTCCCCGTCCTCGGGCGAGTTCTCGACCAGCGAGGGTTCGAGCAAAAACAGCGTCTCGTGGTCCGGAAACGCCCCGATCTCGCCGGCGAGGAACTCGGCGATGACGTCGAGGAACTCGTTCTCGCGGTAGTGTTCGTTGCTCGCGAGATCCGCGAGCGAGTACGGACCCGGAAGCACGGCCTGCAGCGAGTCGGTGTACTCGCTCGCCGTTTCGAGCTCGCGTGCGACGTCGCCACTTTCGGTCAGCTCGCCGGTCACGACCGGATCGCGATAGAAGTTGTTGTTGTCGTAGTACCGGACGATCCCGCGGGTTTCGACGTTTTCGTGGACCGCAAGCGGGTGGGCGAGCATGTCGTCCCAGCGCGCCTGGCCCTCGGTGACGAGGTCGAGGCCGGCCTCGCGCTGATCGGCGAGGAACTCCTCGCGGACCTCGTCGTAGACCGCGGTGATCTCCTCGTCCTCGTCGTCCCCGATCAGGTCGCCTTTCTGGTGGCCCTTCAGACTCGACAGCGAGTCCTTCGCCCAGTCCGGGAGCGGATACAATCCCGGTGTCGTCGTGACTACGGTCATCTCCTCGGCGCTACGTGATGCGAGTGTTTAATATTTCTTATTCTGTGTGATGCATATGAGTAATATGGGATATCACCGCGTCAGCGCCACCACCGAGAGCGTCTCGAACGGGAACGACTCCTCGGCGACGACGCTCGTCTCGAAGCCCCGGTCCCCGGCGTATCCGAGGACCGACTCGTAGCCCGTTAAGCTGCTGACGAGCAACAGGGCGATCCCGTCGGGCGCGAGGACCCGTCCCACCCCGTCCAGAAACGGCTCGATTACCGCCCGACCCGACTGACCCCCGGAGAGTGCGACCTCCATCCAGTCGTCCCACTCGGTTTCCGGTTCGGTCGGCAGGTAGGGTGGATTGAACGCCACGGCGTCGAAGACGCCAGACCGGAAGGGATCGAGCAGATCCCCTCGGACGGCTTCGAGTCCCGCCTCGCGGGCCCGCTCGCAGGCGTGAGGGTTGAGGTCCGAGGCGATCACCCGAGCGCCTGCTTTCCTCATTCGCACGCCGACGTGTCCCGAACCGGTGCCACAGTCCAGCACCGTCCACCCGGATCCGACGAGGTCGGCCGCGGCCCCGGCGAGCAGTTCGGAGTCCTCGGCGGCCCCGTAGACCTCGGTTTCGACCCCGCGCCGGTCGGCCAGATCGCGGGTCACGGGTCGCCCTCGGCCGCCCGCGACGGGGCGGATTCGTCGTTCCCGAAGGTCCCGTGGCGACCCGACAGTTCGCGCTGTGGGAACGGGATCGAGACGTCCTCGCGGTCGAAGGCGGCGTTGATCGCCTTGATCACGGCCTGTTTGGCCCGCCAGCGTCGCCGGGCGCTCGGCTTGTCGATCCAGAAGCGGACCTCGAAGTCGATCGAGGAGTCGCCGAACTCCGTGACGACGATCTGGGGGGTGGGGACCCGCATGAGCAATTCGAGGTCGTCGATCGCCTCTCGGATGACCGACTCGGCCCGGTCCAGATCGGTATCGTAATCGACCCCGACCGGGACCCGAAGGCGAAGGCGGCCCTTTTTCGAGCGGTTGTTGATCGTCTGGGCGCTCACCTCGTCGTTGGGGACGATCACGTATTCGCCGTCGAACGTCTGGATCCGGGTGCTGACGATGGTGATGTCGCTGACGATTCCCTCCTGATCGCTGATCTCGATCCAGTCGCCGATCTCGAAGGGCCGCGAGAACATGAGGACGAACCCCGCGAAGATCGACGCGAGCGTCTGCTGGGCCGCGAGCCCGAGGATCGCCCCCAGCACGCCCGCCCCGATCAACAGCCCGCTCAGGTCGACGTTCCAGAGGCCGAGGGCGACGAGGACGGCGAGGATGTAGCTTCCGATCTGCGTGAGCCGGTAGGTCACCTCGAGTTGGTGTTCGCTGACCGTCTCGTGACCGCTCAGCAACTCCGAGATCAGTCCCCGAAGGAATCGCACGAAGACGAGCGTTCCGGCGAACAGGCCGACGGTCAGCAACAGGCGCCCGAACGTCGCGGTGTCGACGTTCGCCCGGGCGAGCGCGAACGCGACTGTGCTCGCCTGCCCCCAGACCCCGATCACGACGGCGGTCGCGCCCACGAGCGAGCCGGCGATGACGATCGAGCCCGCCAGATCAACGACCGTCGAGTGCACCTCGTCCTCGGGGAACCGACGCAGACGGGCGACGCTCCAACTCACCAGCGAGACGACCCCGATAGCCAGAAGCGTGATCGCGATCCGCGTCGGCACCGCCGGGTAGCGCTCGGCCAGTACGTCCAACCCCGCGAGCAACTCGTTCACCCCGGCTCACCCCGCTCGAGCGCCAGTTCACAGAGCGCGGCGAACTCCGTCGGGGCCAGGGTCCCCGCCCGCCTCCCCATGAGGTCCTCGTCGGCCGCCTCGACGACCGCATCGGGATCCTCGAGTCCGGAGATGTGGCCCGTGTTGCGGATCGCGTTCCGAAGGGTCTTTCGTCGCTGGGTGAACAGCGCCTTGACGAATCGGAGGAAGAAGGCCTCGTCCGAGACGGTGTACTCGGGATCTCTCGGGCGCGCCCGGACGAGTGCGCTCTCGACCGCCGGCGGGGGCGAAAAGGCCTCCTTCGGGACGGTCTCGACGATCTCGGGATCGGCGTAGTGCTGTGCTGACACCGAGAGGCGGCCGTACTCGGGCGTGTTCGGTTCGGCCACCATCCGCTCTGCGAACTCCCGCTGGAACATCAACACGAGCGGGCGCTTTCTGGGAAACAGTCGAAAGGCGATCTGACTCGAGACGCCGTAGGGCAGGTTCGAGAGACAGGCCGTGAACTCCGGAAGCGATACGTCGAGAGCGTCGCCCTCGACCACCGAAAGCGTCCCGTCGGCGATCTCGTCGGCGAACTCGCGGCGGAGAAACGAGACGAGGTCGGGATCGCGCTCGACGGCGGTGACGCGGTCCGCGACGCGACAGAGCCGGTCGGTCAGCGCGCCGGGACCGGCGCCGATCTCCAGTACGTGCGAGAGGTCAGCGTCGATCGCCGTGGCATACGTCGGGAGCCGGTCGAGCACCCGGTCGTCGATGAGGAAGTGCTGGTCGGCGTTCGGATCGCCGCGAACGCCCGCACGCGCGAGCAGTCCGTCCGGGTCTCTCATTTTTCGGGCGTAGACGGCCGTTCGGTGTAAACCTCTCGTTATTCCCCGCGGGCGAACAGCCGGTATTTGAGTTCGTCCTCGCGCAGTTCCTCGAGGATCCGGTCGACGAGCACGCTTTTCGGGTCGTGCAGACCGGTGACTCGCTCGTCGATCTCCTCGAAGCTCTCGAAGGGCTTTCGCTTTCGCTCGTCGAGGATCGTGTTTCTGAGTTTCTTGCCGATCCCCGGCAGCAGATTGAGCTGATGGAGTCGGAGGGTGATCGGCTGGGCCTCGTTGTAGATGGCGACGAACCGGTCTTCCTCCTCGTCGATGAGGTCTTCGATGACGTACTCCAGTTCCGATCGGGCGCCCCCCGAGAGGTCGCCGTACTCGATTGGGCGAACGCTATCGACGCCCTCGGGCGGGGTCGAGACATCGAACCGGTCCCCGATCTTGAGGTCGGCGTCGTCGGTGAGCGTCAACTCGTGGAGGGAGAACTCATCCCCATCGAGGGCGAACGCGATCGGCGGTTTCTGATAGCCGGGCCGGTCGTCGTCGGCGCGGCCATGGGGGAGATAATCGAGGACGATCGCGTCCTCCGAGGGGGTAACGTCGCTCTCGCTCATGGCGGTTGTACGCGAAGCGGCCACTTAAACGGTCGGCCGACTTACGCGTACTGCGAGACGACGTTTAGGACCTCGTCGAGTTCCTCACCCGAGAGCGAATAGCGCTCTTGGGCGTAGACGGATCGCAGTTCGTCCCGGTCCCGCGGCAGGAGGTCGGCGATCTTGTAGGCCGTCGACTCGTTGACCTTCTCGAGGGCCTCAAGGTCCGAGACAAGCGCCTGGGCGTCCTCCGGCGAGAGGACGGTAAAGCGGTTGACGTGCTCGATCGCACGCGCGAGTTCATAGCGCATCTCCCGATCGGGATCGGCAGCACGCTCGGCTTCGACCTCCGAGAGCAACGCCTTGGTCTCCGAGACGGTGAGATACTCCTCGCCGAGTACCTCCTTGAAGATCGTCATTCCTGAGCGCGCAGGTGGGCGGGCTTTGCGATCAGGGTCTTTCGCTTGCCGCCGTCGGTGATCTCGACCTTGTAGGCCGTGCCCTGCTCGCCGGCGACGACGCCGGTGTGGCCGTTGAATCGGGGATGGAAGCGCCCGTCGGGGACGCTCGGGTCGATCTTGAGGTGGACGCGCTGGCCCTCCTCGAAGCGAGTGACCGCGCGCTGTGGCGGGGAGGTACCGCGCTCGCGCGGGTGGTTCGAGAGCTTCTTACGTGTGCCGTTGAGGGGTCCGTTTGAACTCGGCATAGTCGTACCGACGAGTTACCCCGTGACGGTTATAAATCGTATGATCCGCGGGTGTCGACGGCCGGAGCGAGCGTGTCAGCTCCGTCGGCGCAGAAACCCGCGATACGTCAGCCGAGGTTCGGGGATCGGACGGACGATGCCAAACCAGATCCGATAGCTGAGCGATCCGAGCACGCTACCGAGACCGAACGACCAGTCGGACTCCGAGGTGTGCTTTTGGAACAAGACGTTCCAGCCGAGCGAGAGCAGCGTCCTTCGTTTGCGACTCCGACGGACCCCCCACCAGTCGTGATCGGACACATATGAAACCGCTATCGACGAGGTTGCACCCAGTATCGCCTCTCGAAACGAAAACGGTCCCCACTCGGAAGCCCCGTCGTGTTGGCGTTGAATCCACCAACTGAAGGCGATACTGAGTATGCCGAGCAGCGAGACGCCGATATCGAATACGAGGATCTTCGCTTCCGTTCGCATGTGCCGGGTTGTGTATGAGGTGTTAATAGAGTACCGACCAGCGAACGCCGACGACAAGAGTAATCGGCCCCGCCACACGAGAGGGGGTATGGACGATTCCGAGGGCCCAACCGAGAAACGAATCGAGACCCGCGCGGTCCACGCCGGCCAGACCCCTGATGACGAGACCGGCGCGCTGATGACGCCGATCCACGCGAACTCCACGTACGTTCAGGACGCTCCCGGCGAGCACCGGGGCTACGAGTACTCACGCACCGGGAATCCCACCCGTACGGATCTTGAGGCGAACCTCGCCTCACTCGAAGGTGGGGCGTATGGTCGGGCCTTCTCCTCGGGGATGGGCGCGATCAACACGGTTCTCAACTTGCTCGAATCGGGCGATCACGTCGTCACCGGTGAGGACGTCTACGGCGGCACTCACCGCATCTTCACGCAGGTCTACGAGGAGTACGACATCGACTTTTCGTTCGTGGACATGACCGACCTCTCGGAGATCGAGGACGCCTTCGAAGAGGACACAGAACTGCTCTGGCTCGAAACCCCGACCAACCCCCTGATGAGTGTCGTCGACATCGCGGGAGCCAGCGAGATCGCCCACGCACACGATGCGCTCTGTGCCATCGACAACACCTTCGCGACGCCCTATCTCCAGCGCCCGCTCGAACTCGGTGCGGACGTCGTCTGTCACTCCTTGACGAAGTATCTCGGTGGTCATTCGGACGTAGTCGCCGGCGCGCTCGTGACCGACGACGAGGAGCTCGACGATCGACTGGGCTTCTACCAGAATTCGGTCGGAGCGACGCCCGGTCCCTTCGACTGTTTTCTCGTCCTTCGAGGGACCAAGACCCTTCCCGTGAGGATGGACCGCCACTGTGAGAACGCCCGGAAAATAGCGAGCTGGCTCGACGAGCACGACGCCGTCGAGCGGGTCTACTATCCCGGCCTCGAATCCCATCCCGGTCACGAGATCGCGGCCACGCAGATGGACGATTTCGGCGGAATGCTCAGTTTCGAACTCGATGGCTCGCTCGAACAGGCGAGCATGCTCGTCACCGAGACGGAGGTCTTCACGCTCGCCGAGAGCCTCGGCGGCGTCGAGAGCCTGATCGAACAGCCCGCGCCGATGACCCACGCGGCGATCCCCAAAGAAGAGCGCATTGCGGCCGGCCTTACCGACAGCCTCATTCGAGTAAGTGTCGGCCTTGAGAACGTCGAGGATCAGATCGCGGATCTGGAGCAGGCGATCGACACCGCCGTGAATTGAAGAGGTTCCCACGGTGGGCGATGGCCTCGCTCGGGGGCCGACAACTTGTCGGCCTCCGAGCGAACGGGGAAAGGCTGGTACTCGAAGCAGTCGTCCGGCCGGACAACTGTGCTGTGTTCCTGGCGGAAATGAAAAGAGCGAGTGGCAGACGCCAGTCTGTCGCGAGGCCTTTCGTTAGATGCGGCCGACGTTCTCGACTTCGACGCTCTCGACGCCGTCGACATCCGAGAAGCGCTCCTCGACGGCCTCCGTCCCGCCCGCATCGTCGGGGACGATCACGGTCGGGAGCAGCGCAACGAGCCCGAACGCGACGTCGTCGCGCTCGAAGCCGTTGATCTTCGCGCCCTCGGGAAGCGAGCCTTCGAGTCGGTCCTGAAGCTCATCGAGGTCGATTTCGGGATTCTGGGGCATGACCTTGAGCTTCGCGGCGACCTTCCCCATCGTTATGGGCCCATGAAACCGCAGTCAGGACACTCATAGAGGTTGCTCTGCTTTCGGCATTTCGCACAGCGGTAGATCTGGGTGTCGCACTCGGGGCAGTCGAACCGGGCGGCGTTCGTGCCCGAGATGTTGATCCCGCACGAGACGCACTTTCGTGCCTGTTTCTGCTGGGATTGACTCATGAATCCCCCTTTCGTCGCGTCGCTTTTAACCGTTGTCGTTCTCGGCCGATCCGTATCACTCGTTCCGGCAGGCACGGAGCTAACCGACTCACGCCGGGATCAGAGCCCGTAGTAAAACAGCGCGATCGGGGCGATCAGCACGCCCATCAGATGAACGCGGTTCGCGCCGAAGCGAACGGGAATGAACCCGACGATCGCACTGACGAAGAACACGACGATCCCGATCGTGCCCGCAAAGACGTAGGAGAGAACCACGAGCAGGGCGAGGATACCGACACAGAGTTTGGTATGATCGACCCGGCCGATAGCCCGCAGATACCAGTCGCCGACGACGAGGACGAGGACGAACCCGATCGCAGCGGCGATAGCGACGGCAGAAAGGAGCACCGGCAGGTTCAACGGGACGTCGGCGCGTTCGACGGCGACGAGCACGCCCGTTCGGGGTGCGCCCAGAGCCACGAGTGCGAACAGCGCGAAGATCGTGTTTGGTTATATACAGTATTACGTCGTATTACCAGATTCGTATACGACTACAATATGATCATGTCTGATTTATTCGACGCTATCAAACTCTATGCGAGTATTCAATAATTCGTCATCAATCATCTTATTTGTCTCAGTAACACCCATTCCAAGATCAATGTCTATATCAATATAAGAGATAATCGTATCTGCTAATACTCTTTTGGCGAATGTAGAATAGTCAATAGCCAAAGAATTTTCTGAAACGGTAGGTGGTTGATAATCTATATTTCCAATAAGATTATCGATATTCCGGTCATTATGGACGATCTCTCCTCGTACATAGTATAAGGATTTAAAGAAATCTTGTATGTCGGATCTATTAACATCCAAAGATTGCAAAAGGGCGTTTCCTCGTAGCTTCAACCGAAATGTGAACGAAGAGGTGTTTCCTATATCTCGTAAGAGACTCCCTTCCAACCCTATTGCACAATCCACCAATTTATCTTCTATGTATAAATTCGAAAACATTTTATCATATCTTCGAATCGTTCCTGAAAGTTCTGTATCATATTCTGCATTAAGATGCTTTAGATATCGGTTTATAAATCTCTCAAGTTCTTCGACTTCCTCTTCATTAATTGTATATCTATCCCACGCTGATAGACCATAGGTTTCCGTAGTATACGTATGTTCTACCGATAATTCAGAAGGACTTATCGAACTGAATTGGGGAATGTTAAACCGATGTGGAAGAATATTATGATCTTGGATGAATGCTGGTCCCATATATACCACTCCAAATTCGGGTCTTCTGAGTCGAAGGCATCTTCCAAGAGCTTTGACATACTGCCGGTAAGCATTGTATCCGGGTTTTCCTAAAATATCTATTTTTAATAAATGACTTATTAGATGTTCAAAATTGGGATCTACTCTGGGGATACTTCTTCGACCCGCAGCTGTATAGTAACCCGCTATATGTCTATCATTAATAGGTATGATTTCTGATTTGTTTATACTATACCTTTCTGGAACATTCTTAAAGTTGAAATCTAACGGTAATGTAATCGACTCAAAATCTCCTTGCGAGTTCATGATAGGACAATAGACGGAAAACGTCCGGATACTATTGGTGATATTTTTAAAAACATTGTCGCACACATTATTGAACACTTCTTGGTCGAAATTAAGATCCCCTTGCGCTTCTGCGACCAGACCGGTTAGTTGTATCAAATCATGTTTATATATGTCTATATCCTCGTCAATCTGATATTCTTTTGCTTCAAAGTCTATAATTCTGGACCGCCACTCTATCGGAACGTTATCAGTATCATATAAATCGTGGTATTGGATCAATTCAGCAGTATCTATCAAAATTTCATTATCATATGGTATTGCATTATGTACTAATTTTCTATAATCAGTAACGTTGCATTCTTCTATACCATCATCTACAGGTAGGAATACACGGCGCTCTGGAATACCGATTAAGAAAGCATCCATTTTTCGACCAGCCATAACCATGAATTTTCTGACTGCTCTCTCAATGGAGGATTTGATTTCTTCGTTCTTATTTTCCATATATCATTGTGAGATTCTCGATGCTTGTACCTTATGTACATGATTTTATAGAAGGTCATCAAATGTCCTCTCGATATATAAATCGTCAGTAGAAGGCGCGCGTAAAATAGATTAGATAATGCTAAGATCGTATTTGAATATACTCAATATTACTTCGTGTTACAATACATCTATTACTGGAGAGACTATCGCCGAGAGTACAATTCATCTATAAAAACGCAATTAGTGAACAGGAGATTCATAAAAGACGAAAGATTGTTGTGATGTGGTATATGATTGATTAGAGATGGGTATTGAAACGGGATTTAGCTTTATGACTATTGGGGTGACCCTCGGTGTTTCCATTCTTGGTGCTATAATCTATAACTGGCTCGTTGATCCTTTCTTCAGCCGTTCTTGGAATAGAATTACTGACAAAAAATCAAATTTCCCCTCAGAAAGCCGATCATCAAGTGTATATTTGGTATCCTATATGGATGATCTCCGAGATAAGTTGGACAATCACAATAAATATTTAAATAATTCAAAAAACGAGTTTTCCTCTGAATCTCCGTTGATAGATATTCAACCCTATCGTCCGATACAGCAGCTTGAGCCAGAAGAACATATCCAGAATGATTTGACGACGGATTATTCTGATTTCAGGGAAGATATAGATTCCTACAATCAGTTGATAAGACGTTATTCGGATCTCCGGAATGGCCTCAAAAATTCTCTTAAGACATATCTACTTGAAAACTCAGAACATCTCTTCCGGAACATTAACGTTATCAGGAATGAAGAGACTGCAAGATACTATTCAACCACTATTCTTGACGTGGGTTTGCCGAAAATACGACGAGGCGGGATGGATAGTAATATAGATGTTATTTACTGCCTGATACCCGGAATCAGAGCTAAGGAACGATTCCAAGAGGATTTTGAGCAGTTACGAGATATGGCTGATAATATTCAGGAATCGAATGAAGAAATTTCACGCAAGCTGGGGTCAATTCGAGAACAATACGTTAAGGGATACGAGATGAGTGAATCAGAAATAGCGCAGCATAGAAATCAGGAAGCATAACATGATTATTCGAAAAACAAAGTAAGAGCAATTATTTGGTTTTTCCTCAAAGCAAGTCTGAATAGACGTAATCAATCGCATCTCTGAGATTCTGTGCCTGATTTTCATCAGTCACATCTTTTGAATGGGTGTAAGTGTAACGTCCATTTAGACCTACTTCCTCTATTTTCCCATCTTCAGTACGGGTACGGATACGGTCTATATCGGAAAGACGTGCAAGACCATCAATTGCTTCTACTAAAGATAGGTCGTCATCATTCTCTCCATTACCGGTACTTATTTCGATCGTATCAGTATTTCCGCTCGCGTTATCGAGGGAATCCACAATACCATTATTGACAGATGAATCCGATCTGAGACCTATGTTCTTTAATTTCAACGATCTTACAAAGTCTGCATTTGTATAGATATTCTTAGTCACCTCCTTCTGGAACTCTCCTACGATGTCATAGGATATGTTCTGATCAACGTCATCAACGTCATCCTCAAGAAGATATCTGACTGCATCCTCTGCAGTAACCCCTTGCCGTGATTGGTAGGCAAATCGCCGATCCTCTGTCACACAAAAGAGCATCGTACGAGCTACTCGATCTTCATCCAGTACAATAACGTCATCATCGTCATATTCAGGTCGAGCCTCTGTTATTTCTTTTCCGAATCTCAGATATAAATAATCCTCTTCCCGAACCAGATCACTCGAAGATGATATTCCTCTCCGAAGCTGGTTATAGCGTGTAACCCCTTCCTCGCGTGCCCTCTCAGCCAAGGAATCTAACCCCCGTGATCCACTTGTAGACGTAAAGCTCCCGAACCGCAACTTTGTTTCTACCACAGTATATACATGAATACGATCAATAATAAAGGGATAGGTGACATTATATCTCGTTGATCAATACTCCATTTGTTATTTTTGATATAGAGGAAGTGTGAATAAAACGTATGCTAAAGTTCGAAATATTGAAAGCGTAGAGTTTTTTCATATTCATGATATTTAGACTTCTGGTTATTTTTATATGAATGTATTTTTCAACTATACATCACCTTCTCCTAACCTATTTCCGAAATATTCTAAATATGTGTTCAGAATAATGAATATCCAAATTATTCGCTGGCAAATTTATTTAGATATGTTCTTAGATCGTTCTATCTACACACTATTGTGCATATATTCATTCATCATTCTCATATTATATACATCATCTTCAATGGAAAGCTTTATATATCTCCATCACATATCAACATATAGATCATTGGGGGTAGTGGTGTACGCCCAATGTAAGGAGGGAGACGACACACTGATGTCAGATCTCTTTAAATAAAAGCATTGGAGGATTGGTATAATACCCAAATCCTATGAAGATGAAATTTGATCCTGAAAACCGATAAGGTCCTCGTAAGGGGAAGGCATCCGAGCGGTAAACGGAGCCTCGATGGTATCGTGGCCCTCACGGAACCCCAATGGTGTGAGTGAACACCGTCTCTACGAAGAGAAAGGCATGGGTGTGGGGGAGATAACCGAGCGATCGATTGTCTTCGTAAGGATCAGAAGCAGTTTCCAAGTGACTACGCTTTCCAAAGGCCGTTCGTCCAGTAATAACGGGAGTCGAGAGATGAAGCCTTCTACTGATCCCCTGATCTATATACGATCATTTCAGTCTTCCGTAGATCCTTGAAGGTGTTCTCCCAAAAGTATCATACATTTCCTGACAGCAGGAGTCAGATCCCTCCTTGATCATATATCAATAACCAAAGTAAACGAATGCTACTATATTCATATCAGTGAGAATTTCCACATAGGATATGATTTTCAATATTTAATTCTTCAAGATTTCCTTCCTTCTTTTTAGAAGAAGTAGACGGCGTTTTAAGAGTGATGATCTTGAGATCGTAATTAGTTACATTTCGGCACGTTATCCTTCTCAGATCGCTTTTCTCGTCCTTAGAATTGATTGTGTCGAAAGGGAGGAGTCATTGTTCTCAGAATTATTCGCATCTCTCTACCACTATACTTCTTAATAAATCATATAATGTATGTCATTGTTGTATATACAATTATAGCCCATGCAGTACTTTATGTATCATAGATTTGAATGTATTAACGATAGGAAATAATGTTTTGTCCCTCTCAACGAAGACCGTTATTTTCTCATAGAATACATCTCTGAATATGTCTAACAATATTGAAGTATGTTTAATTATTCCGATTTTGGCCCTCTCCGACGATAGTTTGTCAGTACTTCTTTTTCATCTTCATGAAGGTACATTTCAGTAATTTCTACTGAAGAATGGCCAAGAGCATTTTTTAACACATATAGATTCCACCCTTTTTCGACAGCTGCCATTGCAAATGAATGACGAAGAGTATGGGCTGTAATGGACGATCTTGCTTCTCCGGATTTGTTTACAGCTTTTACCGATTGAATACCTGCATTCTTCGCTGACTTTTTTACTATACTGTTGAACTGTTGACCAGATAGGTGCTTGCTCCGATTACTCGGGAAGAGATACTCGCTTTGAGTAGCCATGGCAAGACTTGGACGTATAGTTGATACCCATTGGTCAAGGAGGAGATCCAAGGAAGGTTGATATCCGACGACTCTCCTTTTCCCGTTCTTGGCGTTTTCTGATCTTATAGTAATTTTCCGTGGCCTTCCATAACTATGCCAAGTACCATCAGATAATTTTAATTTAACAAGCTCTTTTCTCCGTAAGCCTGTTTGATAGCATAATCTTATTAGTAATTCATTTCTCATCCGGGGTTTCGGTACATTATTTGCTAATTCTTCTATTCCAGTAGGAGGAAGGTATGAAACATCTTCCTTCGTAGTTGGCTCCTTTTTCTTTTCTTCTTTATATACATCGTTCCATTCGGAAAGAGTTATATTTTCTACCGGATTCTTTGTAGTTGGTACTTCAATGAGGTCATTATTTATTTTATTTACTTCTTTGTAAAATTCAGAGAGAGCAGATAATCGAACCCGAATTGAGGATGCTGAATACTTTTCATCAATCATGGTATCGATCATGTCCTCTATAGATAACATATCTATCTCAAAAATCGAGATATCATGTTCTGTTTCGATCCATTCTTGAAACTGATTAATATGCCTTTTATACTCTCGATAAGTTGACTCACTTTTTCGCCTTTTGAGTCGAGAAAGAACAACAGCAGAGGGATCCGAGCTACTCATTCTGTCTTCCACCAATAGGTTTTAGGAGGTTTTCCACCAGTAGCACTTTTTACCTGTTTTGTTACTGAAGATAATTGATCAAGTACTTGTTGTACAGTTTCAGTATCATCTATACCAAGACGAGCAGATAATCTCTCTGCTGTTTGTCCCCAACTATTCGGTTGTACTGGTTCATCAGTATGAGGTGGTGTAGGAAGAACGGCGAGAACCTGTTTCTGTAGTCTCATTCCTTTTGTTATCTGTCTTTCCTCTTCAATCGCCTTCAAACGGCTCTCAATACCATTCAAAGAGTCTTCAAGAGTGTTGATGCCTTCAATTACTTCACCGATTTGCTGTAGCTCTCTCGGAGTCTGAGCGTCTTTTTCATTATCTCTATGAATCTCTCGATGAACTGATAATCGTACAAGATGACTGAGATTCTCTGCATTAGGATTTGTCTCTATATGAGACTCCCACTCTTTCTTTGTCTCTGGTGCTATTCGTAATGTAACATGTTCCCATTCAGTCATTTTGTGATCTCTCCTGATCTACCTTTGGTTTTGTATTACTTAGTATTACTCACCAAAGGCGAAGATCGTGTTCGCGGTGTTCACACCACTAGTCGCGATCACGAACCCGCGGTCCCCACTCGATCCCGGGAGGGCGAGCAGCGCGAGGACGGCCGCGATCGCGCTGGAGACACCGGGCAGATAGCCGACGACCGACCCCGCGAGCGCCCCGGCCGCCGCCGGCAGCAACACCGCCCGCCGCGGGATCGTGATGGTGTCGTCGGTCTGCTCGGGGATGCCAGAGCCACCCATCGCATCGACCAAGACAGGCGCGCCGAACAGCCCCGCGAACAGCGGCGCGAGGATGTCACCGTACAGCGGCGCTGCGGGATCGAGATCGAGCGCCGTTATTCCCAGAAGGGCGCTGGTTCCGAACGCAACCAGCCCGCCGACGAGCCCCGAGAGGGTGTTTTCGGTCAGCAGCATGATCGCGACGACGGTCCCCAAAACGAGCGGCATGTGCTCGACGAGTGTCGGCCACGCTTCGACCATTACCAGCGTCACCGGGACCGCGAGCGGGACGGCGAACACGACGGCCAGCGCACTGCCCATCGCTGAGAGCCGCAGGGCTTCGTAACCCCGTCCTTCGAGCACGAGACGGTGGCCCGGCAGCGCCACCACCGCCATTTCGGCGTCGGGAACGCCCAGCGCTAACGCCGGCACGACGTCCAGAAAGGTGTGGACGACACCCGCCGACAGCATCGCCGCGCCGACCAAGAGCGGTGGGCCCGGTATGAGGGGAGCCATCCCGGCCAGGATCAGCGCGAAGTTGTTCGCGTGCAGCCCCGGTGTGAGTCCACTCAGCGTGCCTAACAGCGCGCCGCCCAGCACGAACGCCAACGCTTGCAGGGCGAAGGCGGGGTCGAGCGAGAGGGAGACACCGGGGTCCACGGGACTCTTGGATTCGTGGTCGTATATGAACCTCCGGGCCGGCGGGCGCTGGAGCTACCGCTGTTCGCTTCGTCAATAAACGAGAGAAAGCTGTAATCGAGGCGTCTAACCGAACAGCTGGCCGAGGCCCTCGCCGCCGTCGCCCTCGTCCTCGTCGTCGTCCTCCTCTTCGGCTTCGGCTTCCTCGGCCTCGTCCGCATCGCCCTCGTCGGCCTCGTCGGCCTCGCCGCCCGCGGCGGCACCGCCCGAGGCCCCGCCTGCGGCGGGGACGGCGGCGGCCTGCTCGACGGCCTCCTCGACGTCGACGTCCTCGAGTGCGGCGACGAGCGCCTTGACTCGGGATTCCTCGACGTCGGCACCAGCGGCCTCGAGGACGCTGGTCAGGTTGTCTTCGTTGATCTCTTCGCCGGTCTCGTTCAGGATGAGTGCTGCGTAAACGTATTCCATTGTAAGTATCTCCTCGTTATCCGAACATCGCTCCGAGCCCTTCGCCGCCCGAGTCGTCGTCGTCGTCCTCGGGTTCGGCGTCGGCCTCGTCTTCGTCAGCCTGTTCTTCCTCGTCCGCATCCGCGTCGGCCTCCTCCTCGGCGGGCGCTGCGGGCGCTTCGACGCCACGCAGCTCCTCGGGAAGGGCCTCCTCGTCGTCGATCTGTGCCGCAAGTGCGCGCACCTGCGCGTCGGCCTTGCTCACGAGATCGCCCGCGAGGTCGGGGCTCTCGATGGCGGCGAACAGGCCGAGGCTTTTGGCTTCGCCCGTGGCCTTCGAGAGCAGTGCGGGTGCGGTCTGGGCCGTCGGGTAGACGGCGTTGATCGAGAGGTTCCGTGCGCCGGCGGCGGCGGCCTCGATGTCCGCACGGTACTCGTCGACGTCGATCGCGAGGTCCTCGGGGTCGAAGAGGATGCCCTCGCTGTAGACGGATCGAAGGTCGAGTCCGACCTCCTTTGGCTCGATGCCGAGCTCCGAGAGGACGTTCGAGAGGTCCTGTGAGACCTCCTCGCCCTCCGAGAGGACCTGTGAGTCCTCCGTGACGTGGATCGAGCCGTCCTGAATCCGCGCGGCGGCACCGACCTGCTGGAGCTCGCCGACGAACGGGCCCGGGTCGACTCCCGTATCCCCTTCGGGGATGACGATGTCGTTCGGGGCGACCTCGCCGGCACCGATGGGCGCGGGCGATTTCGACTCTTCGAGCTGTTTGTACAGCCCGAAGGGGTTGTCGTTCGTCCCGATGACGCCGACCTGCCCCGCGACGTGTCCGGTGAGCTGTTCGAGGCCGTCGTCGACGGCCTCGAGCGCGCGAGTGAGCAGCGTGTTGCGGCTGACCCGCAGCTCCGCGCTGCCGTGGAGGTCACGGCGCATGTTCTGGAGCTGGCGGCTCGGAATGCCGGCGATGTTGACGACGCCGACGCTCTCGTACGAATCGAGCATCTCGACGAGTTCGTCGACCTCCTCGCGCTTCCACTCGGGGAGGTTCTCGGTCTTGCGTTCGCCCTCGGCTTGTGTGGTGCTCATTTAGGCCACCTCCACTGCCGGTCCCATCGTGGTCTTGACGTAGACCGAATCGATGTTCAGCGGGCCCTTCTCCAGATCGCCGTACAGTCGGCGCAGGATCGTGTCGATGTTGTCGCCGATCTCCTCGGCGGACATCTCCTCGCTGCCGACGAGCGCGTGGAACGTTCGCCGGTCGCGGCTGCGGACCTGCACCGTGTTCTTCATCCGGTTGACGGTCTCGACGACGTCCTCGTCGGGCTGAAGCGGCGTCGGCATCTTCCCGCGGGGGCCGAGCACCTGCCCGAGCGATGCACCGATAGTGGGCATCATCGAGGCTTCGGCGATGAAGAAGTCTGTTTCTTCGGCGAGGTCTTTCGCGGCGTCCTGGTCGTCGCCGAGATCGGCGAGGTCATCGCTAGAGAAGACCTCGTCGGCGACTTCTTCGGCCCGGACGGCGGTTTCGCCCTCGGCAAAGACGACGATACGCGTGTCCTGTCCCGTTCCCGAGGGAAGGACGACGCTCTCGTCGACACGGTTCGACGGATCGTTGAGATCGAGATCGCGCAGGTTGATCGCGAGGTCGACCGTCTCACGGAAATTCCGTTGCGGTGCGTCCTCGAGTGCGCGAGCGACTGCTTGTTCTATGTCCTGATCTGCCATCGTTCACCTCCGTAGTACGACTGCGTGTCTGCTACGGTGTGAAACAGGCTGCACCTGTCTCGGTTGGGAAAAGTGCAATGGGCGACTTAAACCCGTCGAACCGGTACTGTCGGCCGACACAAAGCGAATGCGTTCGACTGCCCTACTGATCCCATGTCCATCCTCTCGTTCATCGCCGCGTGCTGTCTCGCGGCCGTCCACCTGCTTGCCGGGCGGCTCCGCGCGCTCGATCGAACTCCCCGGAGTCGCTGGCTTTCGGCCGGGGGTGGCGTCTCGGTCGCGTACGTGTTCGTCCACATGCTGCCCGAACTCGGGGAGCGCCAGCACGCCTTCGAGGACGCCGGCATTCTCGTCGGCTTTCTCGATCACCACGTCTATCTGCTTGCCCTCGCCGGCTTCGCCACGTTCTACGGGCTCGAACGCCTCGCCCAACGCTCGCGCCGTGGCCAACGGGCGGTCGACGAGCCCGTCTTCTGGATCCACATCGGTTCGTTCGGACTGTACAACTGTCTGGTTGGCTACCTGCTCGTCCATCGCACCGGTCCTGCTACCGAATCGCTCGCGCTGTTTACCGTCGCGATGGCGCTTCACTTCCTCGTCAACGACTACGGGCTCCGTCATCACCACGAAGGGAGCTACCACCGGATCGGCCGGTGGATGCTCGCGGGAGGCGTACTGATCGGCTGGCTGCTCGGAACGACGGTCGCACTCGGGGAGGTCGCGCTCGCGGTTCCGGTCGCATTTCTCGGCGGGGCGATCGTGCTCAACACGATCAAAGAAGAACTACCCGCCGAACGCGAGAGCCGTTTTTGGGCCTTCGCCCTCGGAGCGTTCGGCTACGCCGTGTTGCTGCTCGCCGTCTGATTACTCCTCGGCGTCGATCTCGAGTTCCTCGTCGCCGCGTTCCCACTCCAGTTCGATCTCGAACTCGCGCTCGTCCTCGCTGTCCTCGAGTTCGACTTCGAACTCGACGGTCTCGGCGGGGTCGACATCGACCTCGATGTCGCCCAGAACCACGGTAAAAGATTCCTCGGAGCGCAGTCCCGCTGCGACCTCCTCGAAGTAGGTCGCGGCTTCCTCGCGGGTCAACTCGGCTTCGTGTTCGATTTCTCCGGCCATAGCGACTGCTACCTCACGCGGATGGCGGGTAAAACTATCGCCCTCAGGCCGCGACTTCTTCGGCGAACTCGTCGTCGTACTCGCCCGAGTCGAGGCGTTCTTTGAACTCGCGGGGGTTCTCGCCCTCGATGGTGACGCCCAGTGAGGTACAGGTGCCGACGACCTCCTTTGCGGCGCCCTTCAGGTCGTAGGCGAGCAGGTCGGGCAGTTTCTGTTCGGCGATCTGTTTGACCTGGTCGATCGAGAGGTCCGCGACGAAGTCCTTCTGGGGCTCGCCGCTGCCGGTATCGAAGCCGGCCTCGTCCTTGACCAGCGCCGCCGTCGGCGGGACGCCGACGTCGATCTCGAAGGAGCCGTCGTCCTCGTAGGTGATCGTCACGGGGACTTCGGTGCCGTCGAAAGCCTCGGTCTGGTCGTTGATCTCCTGGACGACGGCCTGTACGTCTACGGGGGTAGGTCCGAGCTCGGGACCGAGTGGCGGGCCGGGGGTGGCCTCGCCGCCCGGAACGAGCGCTTCGATCGTTCCAGCCATACCCGGTAGAACCGCTGCATCGGGTTTAAGACTTGCCTTCCGATCGGCGGGCGTGAGTGTGAGTTCCACCCCCGAGCTGGTCGATTGGGTCAGGGAACCGATACCCCGTGGCGGGCGAGGTACGTGTTCACGCCCTTGATCTCCACGGGACTGCCGATGATCCGAACCGCCTCACATTCCTCGAAGACCGTCACGGCGAACTGCGCCTCGAGATCGCTCCTGATCCCGGCGAGGGCTGTCGGCGGAACCACGATCTGGGTGCTATCTCGCAGCCGTGACGGGTCTGGCATCGTACATTTTTAACGAGACAGGCAAGTGGTATGAAGGTATCGAAGTCGGCGCCGCGTACGCCGTCGTCCGACGCCCGTCGGGGTATTCGCCCGGAATACGACGCCGATACGCTGCACCGAACGGAAAGGGTTTTTCGCTCGAAGCGGCGAGTATGGATCGATGGGACTGGAAGCAGAGATCGAGGCGATCGAGGAGGAGATCGCCTCGACGCCGTACAACAAGTCGACCGAGGCTCATATCGGCCGACTGAAGGCGAAACTCGCCGACAAGAAGGAGAAACTCGAAAACCAGTCCTCCGCGGGCGGCGGCAGCGGCTACGCCGTCGAGAAGACCGGCGACGCCACCGTCGCGCTCGTGGGCTTTCCCAGCGTCGGCAAGTCCACCCTGCTGAACGCGCTGACCAACGCCGAAAGCGAGGTCGGCTCGTACGAGTTCACGACTCTCAACGTGAACCCCGGAATGCTCCAGTATCGGGGTGCGAACATCCAGATCATGGACGTCCCGGGATTGATCGAAGGTGCCGCGAGCGGGCGGGGTGGCGGCCGGGAAGTCCTCTCAGTGGTCCGGGCCGCAGACCTCGTCGTCTACGTCCTCTCGGTGTTCGAGATCGACCAGTACGAGCGCCTGAGCGAGGAGCTCTACGCGAACAAGGTCCGCCTTGACACCGAGCCGCCGAGCCTCTCGATCGTAAAGAAGGGCCGCGGGGGGATCCGCGTGACAGCCAGCGGCGATCCGGGCCTCCCGAAGGACGTAATCAAGGAGGTGTTGCGCGAGAACGGCTATGTCAACGCGAACGTCACGGTTCGCGAGGAACTCGATGTCGACCGGCTGATCGACTCGATCATGGAAAACCGGGTGTATCTCCCCTCGATCGTCACCGTCAACAAGGCCGACCTGATCGACCGCGACTATCTGGAGACGGTCAACGAGGACCTTCGGGCCCACGATCTGGACCCCGAGGAGGTGACGTTCATCTCCGCCGAGGAAGAAAAGGGGTTGGAGGGGCTCAAAGAGCGGATCTGGGAGACGCTCGGACTGATCCGGATCTACATGGACAAGCCCGGCCGCGGGGTCGACTACGAGGAGCCGTTGATCCTCAAAGAAGGCAGCGACATCGAGGACGCGATGGAGAAACTCGGCGGAGAGTTCAAGGAGCGCTTCCGCTTTGCACGCGTCTCGGGCCCGAGCGCAAAACACGACGAACAGCAGGTCGGCACCGACCACGAACTCGCCGACGAGGACGTCGTGAAGTTCATCCTCCGACGATAGACCGTCGAGCACGAGCGAGCTGTTGTGAGGGGTTCTCGAACGGTCGTGACGTGGTTGACGGCCTCGGATCCTTCCCGATTCTGTCGCCTTCCGGCGATCGTGCTGGCCATCGCGAACCGCCGCGCGATCCACCGGTTGGACGAGGACCGATTCGGGTCCGCGGGACGGACCCGGCGAGTCCTTAGGCCGCGAGACGCCGCCTCGCCGACGACCGAGGTGCCTATACGGCTCGGGACGAACCCTCGTGTATGTCCCGTGGCGTCGGCGAGTTCGACCTCGTTCAGGGGGCGATCCCCGACTCGCTCGCGATCGTCGTCGCGTTGCTCACCCAACTGGGCGATATCTGGTTCGTGACGCTGCTGTTCGTGGTCCTTGCCGTCCGCTACGACGGGACCGACCGAGACCGGATCGTCGCCGCCGGCGGACTGGTGATCGGTGCGATCGCGCTGGTGTTGTTCACCAAGGAGCTCTTCGCGCTGCCCCGTCCCGACCAGCCGCTCGTCGCGATCGAAGCGCTCTGGGTGCCGTTTCAGTTCATCTACTCGCTGACCGGCTACGCCAGCGGCTACGGCTTTCCCAGCGGCCACGCCGTCGTCTCGACGGCGACGTACCTCTCGCTCGCGACGGTACTGCCGGTGAGTACGCGACGACGCCGGTACGCCGCCGCGACGGGGATCCTCGCCATCGTGGGCTTCTGTCGGGTCGCCCTCGGCCTTCATTACCTCGTCGACGTGCTCGCGGGGATCGCCCTGAGTGCCGTTTTCCTCTTTCTCGCGTTCCGCCTGTTGGCTCGCTATCGCTCGTCGGAGACACGTCGAACCGTCGCGCTGGGAATCGGAAGCGTACTCGCGCTCGCCGCCGTCGTCGTCACGGGTATCCACATCGAGGCGCTGGCGCTGTTGGCGGTCGCGCTCGCGTTGTTCGGCCTCTCATGGCGGGCCGACCCGCAGCGAGTCGCCGCGTAGCAACCCGATAGGCGGCAAATCAGTCGGCTCTCGGTACTGTTTTGGCCCCCGGCGGCGTTGGCCCGGGTATGGGAGCGACACTCGACCACGTCATGATGCGCGTCTCGGACCTAGAGGAATCGCTCGAGTGGTACGGCGAGCATCTGGGCTACGAGGAGAAGGACCGCTGGGAGGCCGACACCTTCACAAACGTCTATCTGGGCCCCGAGGAACTGGGCGAGGAGGGCGCGATGCTCGAACTCACCCACAACCACGACGGCGGGCCCGAGGAGATTGGCGACGCCTGGGGCCACATCGCGGTTCGCGTCCCCGACGGCGAACTCGAGGACTACTACGAGCAGCTCATGGACGAGGGCGTCGAGGACTACCGGGACCCCGACTCGTGTGGCGGCCGGTACGCCTTCGTCAAGGACCCCGACGGCCACGAGATCGAGATCGTCAAGCGCGACCCCGAGCAGGGGCCGCTCTGGTCGATCGACCACACCATGATCCGCGTCGAGGACGCAGACGAGGCCCTCGGCTGGTACACCCGGAAGTTCGAGTACGAACACACGGGCCGTTGGGAGGCCGATTCCTTCGCGAACTACTTCATGAAACCCGAGGGAGCTAGTGAGGAAGCGATGGCGCTCGAACTCACCTACAACTACGGGGACAACACCTACGACCTCGGTGACGCGTGGGGTCACCTCTGTGTCCGGGCCGACGACCTGAACGAGTTCTGGGACGACCTCATGACGCGGGACGCCCCCGACTACCGCGACCCGGAGTCCTGTGACGACGAGTACGCCTTCACGAAGGACATGGACGACCACGAGATCGAGATCATCGAGCGCGATCCGAGCAGCGACGCTCTCTTCCCCGAATAAAGCGCGTTTCGGACCATTTTCGGAGGAGGTTTTTGCGGCGAGTGGTGTGCGAAGCACACCCGAGCCGTAAAACGGTCCGCGCCGAACCGCCACCCCTATTATCGCGTCGTGAGCGTCCGAAAGTAGTGACGCTTCGCGAGATCCTCGTCGCCGTTGCAGCCGGCATCGTCCAGGGGTTCGTCGAGTGGCTGCCGATCTCGAGTTCGGGCAACCTCTCGCTGTTTCTCACCGCACTCGGGACCTCGCCCGACATCGCGGTTCGACTTGCACTATTCCTCCAGATGGGGACGACCCTCTCGGCGGCGCTTTACTATCGCGAGACGATCCTCGATGCGATTGCGAGCGCCCCCGGCTGGCGCCCCCGAAGCGCCTTTGCCGGCTCGAACGCCGAGCCCTCGTTCGTCCTCGTGGCGACCGCGATGACCGGGCTCGTCGGCATCCCGATCTACGTCGCGCTCATCGATCTGGCCAGCGAGCTCACCGGTGGCGCGTTCGTCGCGCTGATCGGCGGGCTGCTCGTCGTGACCGGGCTGGTCGAACGCGCCTCGGAGGACGTCTCGCTCGGCG
Source organism: Halalkalicoccus jeotgali B3 (assembly GCF_000196895.1). Classification (NCBI taxonomy): domain Archaea; kingdom Methanobacteriati; phylum Methanobacteriota; class Halobacteria; order Halobacteriales; family Halalkalicoccaceae; genus Halalkalicoccus; species Halalkalicoccus jeotgali. The sequence goes on along the minus strand of NC_014297.1, from coordinate 1,573,670 downwards.
AGCGCGGTACCCCGTCGCTCGTAGACGCGATCATCGTCGGCGCGTTCCAGGGGATGACGATCCTGCCCGGCGTCTCCCGATCGGGTACCACCGCGAGTGTCCTGCTGTTTCGGGGCTACGAGGGCCCCGCCGCCTTCCGACTCTCCTTCCTCCTCTCGATCCCCGCCGGGATCGGCGCGGGCGTACTGATCCTCGTCGACGAGGGACTACCGACGACCGGCCTGGAGGCGGTCATTGCGCTGGTCATCAGCGCGATCGTCGGCTACGCGATGATCGACGCGATCATGCGAGTCGTCCACAAGGTGGATTTCTGGATCGTCTGTGTCGCCCTCGGCGGGCTGGCGGTGCTGGGCGGCGGGCTAACGATGGTCATCTGAGCGCGAGAGCACGCACACGACCAGTAGCGCGCCGAGAGTCGCGCCGGTCGTGTTGATCGCCATGTCGACATAGCTGAACGAACGATACGAAAGCGGGTACTGGAGACACTCCATCAGCACGCCGTACGCGCTCGCACCGACCGACGCGCCGGCCACCGCCCGCGTCCGACTCGAAACGAGCAGCGCGATCCCGACCGCCCCCGCGAGGGCGGCGTACCCGATGAAGTGAAACAGGACGCTCGGTGGGATCCCGCCGTCCTCGGGGACCGCACCCGGGATCGGGATCAGCGAGACGACGAGGATCGTCCCGGCGAGGATCGCGACGGTCAGCCACCGCTTGTGGACCGAGGCGATCATTCCAGTGGCGCGAGATCGGCGGGCGCACCCGCGAACGCCCGCAGCGCTTCCGCCTCGATGTGATGCAGGTCTCCGGGGATCACGAGCAGGTGCAGCGGCCCGCCGAACTCCCGGTCCGCGAGCTCCGAGAGCGAATCGGCCGCGACGACGGGCTCTGGGCTCCCGGCGCGACAGACCGCGACCGCGAGCGTGTCGGGGTACTCCGCGGCGAGCAACGCGGCGGCGACGTCCGCGGTCATATACTCCTCGCGTTCGTGTTTTATATCGAGGTAGACGAGGGTGTGCAGCCCCCGCTCGCGGTTGTCGTCGATGGTGTTCGTGACGCTCGATGGCAGACCCTCGGCGCCGTGGGCGTAGGGAAACGGCAGCGTCGTCGCGGGTCCAAAGCGGTAGTTCTGGAGGCCGGTCAGCGAACTCGCGGCAGCCTCGGCGGTCGTGCCGTGGACGATCCGCGTCTCGATCCCCCGATCCGCGGCCCGGAGCCGCAGGTCGACGTGGGTCGTCGAGACCATTGGGTCGCCGACAACCAGGAAGGCGACGTCCTCGCGCTCGGCGGCCGCGAGCATCTCCTTGGGGTCCTGCTCGACGCCCGCCCGGTCCCGCAACTCGATCTCGATCCCGTGTTCCGTTTCGAGGGTTTCGATGTCGGTGCCGATCAGCCGGCTCGTGTACTGCTCCATGAAGACTCGATCCGCGCTACGGAGGACCTCGCGGCCCTCGACGGTGATCGAACGCTCGTCGTAGAGGCCGAGACCGATAAACGTGAGCATATCCGGGATCGGTGGGCCGGCAGGTTAAACGGCGCGTTCGAGCGAAGCGCCAACGGTAAAGCGGCCGGCCGACAGGCTCCGGTATGGAGGTTCCGTGCGTCAGCGTACCGCGGGCGGAGGGTGAGGCGACGCGCCGCGAGCTGGCCGAGGCCGACCTGATCGCCGACGACCGAGAGATCACCGTCGAAGAGGACTGGCTCTACATTCCCGTCGTCGATCCCGATGCGGTACCCGACGGGTTCGACCTCGTCGTCCGCGACGCCCCGGAACGCGAGACACAGACCACACCAGCCGACCTGCTCGGGGTCGATCCGTCCTACGAACGCCTCGGCGATATCGTCCTGCTCGACGAGGACGACCCCGAGCGCGCCGACCGGATCGCCCGCGCGATCGTCGCGTCGGACCTCCCGGTCGGGACGGTGCTGAACAAGGCATCGAAGGTCAAAGGGGAGACGCGCATCCGCGACTGGGAGCTGCTGGCGGGCGAGGGGACCGAAACGGTCCATCGGGAGTACGGCTTCGAGTACGCGCTGGACCTCGCGGCCGTGTACTTCTCACCCCGACTCGCCACCGAACGCCATCGCGTGACCGAGCAGGTAGCGGAGAACGAACACGTCTTCGATATGTTCGCCGGGGTCGGCCCGTTTGCGATCCCCGCAGCGGCTCGCGGCGCTCAGGCGGTCGGTGCTGACGTCAACGGGCGCGCGATCGAGTATCTCCGGGAGAACGCCGAGCGAAACGGCGTCGGGGATCGGGTGACGGCGTTTCACGGGGACGTGCGCGAGGTAGCCCCCGAATACGAGGGCTGGGCCGACCGGATCCTGATGAACCTGCCACACAGCGCCGAGGGGTTCCTCGAAACGGCAGTCTCGCTCGCCGGCGACGAGTGCGTACTTCATTACTACGACATCCAGCACGACGAGGACCCGTTCGGACCGGGCGAGCGGGCGATCCGCGCCGCCGCCTCGGCCCAGGGGTACGACGTCGAGGTACTGACGCGTCACGTCGTTCGCTCGTACGCTCCCCACGAACTGAACGTCTGTCTCGACGTTCGCCTCTCGCGGGCGGCATGATTCACAACGCTTAAACCGGTGTTGGCGTCTACGTATGGATACGACGCGTAGCGCGCCGGTGGTGAGCAGTTCCGAACGGAACTGCGATCCTCGGCGGACTTGCGCGCAAGTCCGCCGGTGTAGCTCAGCTGGCAGAGCGATTCCTTCGTAAGGAATAGGCCGAGGGTTCAAATCCCTCCACCGGCTTTCACCGTTTTCGAATCGATTTATCGGGTACGAGAAGTCGTTACTCGACCTCCGTATTTCCAGCCCGCCGACCGCTAACTGTGTTCTCGAACGACGCATACGATATCCGACACCAACGAACGATAGTCTAGAGAACGATAGATATCCCCAGAAGAACGATCGCCGATCGGGATCCTCGATGATCACACGGGTGGTGCGTCGATGGACCCTATCGTTACGGACACCACCGAAACGGTCGTTTACGGTCTCTCCCGGACGTTTCGTCCCGCGATCGAGCGTCGAGAACTCACGACGGATCGGGGAAGTGGTAGTTTTTCTGTTACGTCAATACTAATATACAGGTATTCTTACTAGTTGTTTTATAATCATAACACTGTTCGGGTAGTATCGAACCGAACATATATTTCAGCGGGCCTTCGGACAGGTCCGAATTGGGTCGGGTTATTGGCCGAAAAAAGCCATCACAACCGTTAATGCGGGCGATAGGTGGTATTAACCTGACCATGAGCGCAGTACGAACGGACCCGGCCGATCGACCCCGACGGGGATCAGTACCGGGTATCGACGACTCGTCACGGGGTGCGGACGGAATGTCCGATTTCCGAGGGGAAACGCTATCGGCCCCACGGCGGGAGGCCTCGACCCGCGTGCGGACGGCAACGTGGGACGGGGAGCTGTGGGTGGACTGTAACGAGCGGATCTGCCCGAGAGGTGAGTGACGATGGAGCCGTGGACCCCGCTGTTCCGGGGCGTTCTGGTGACGGCGCTGGTGTTGCTCGTCGGCGTCCCGCCTACCCTCTCGTTCGTCGTGTTCCCCGAACTGGAACGTCGCGGTTTCGATACAGCGCCGGCACATCGCGTCGCCCTCCCCACCATTTTCGCGACACTCATCGGGGCAGGGCTGGCCGCCGCCGGGCTGGCGGTCGGAAACGCACGGGCCTCGGAGGCGGGGTCGGTACTCGCGTGGGCGAGTTCGACCGTCGCGGGCCAGGCGTGGGTGGCGTTGACCCTCGCTGCGGTCGCCGCGGGGGGACTGACCGCCGGACGGTACATCGATTCCGATCGGATCTCGCGGCGCTCCTGGCTTACGGGGGTGTGTCTCGGGGCGTTCGTGATGCTGATCGCGTTCTGCTGGACGCGCTACTCGGTCGCCGTCGAACGGCCGGCGCTGGCGATCCTGGTGAAGGTCGGGCACATGACCGGCGGCGCGCTGTGGGTCGGCGGGCTGGCCGTACTCGCCGTGTTCCCGGCGCTGGTGCCCCGCGGCGACGACGGCATCGAGCGGGCCGAACTCGTCCTCGCGACGGTTCGGCGGTTCTCGATGCTCGCCGTCGCCGGCGTCACGGTCGCGTTCGCGACCGGCGTCGTCATCGCGGCGTGGCACGTCCCGACGCTGACCGCGCTCGCGACGACCCCCTACGGGCTCGTCCTCTCGGCGAAGGTGGTGCTGGTGGTCGTCGCGGCCGCCATCGGCGGGTTCAATCGGGTCGTGCTCCACGAGGGGATCGCCCACTCGATCGACGGCTCGACGGAGGTCGCGGCCCTGCCAGGGATGTTGACGGGCATCAGACCGCAGGTCGACCCGCACGACGCCGCCCCGGCAGTCGCGCGGTCGGTCCGGGTCGAACTGCTGATCCTGTTTGCGGCGATGGGGCTGTCGGTCGTGCTCACGACGGCTATGACGCCGTCGTACGAACTGCTCGAACCGGCGGTGCAGGCTTCGACCGAGGTCGTGGTCGGCGGCGTGACCCTCGCCGGGTTCGGGACGCTCCTCGATTTGGGTGCGGTCGCGATCGCGCTCGCGGGGGCGCTCGCGCTCGGCTACGAGGTGGGGAAGTTCGCCGTCGACCGGAAGGCCCACGAGCGCCGGTCGCACCGCTCGCCCGAGGAGACACGCGCGGAACGTAAGTGAGTGCGAACGCGACGGGCACTAATCGAACCGAGATACGGATGCGAGAACGAAAGGGTGTCAGAGGCACCCCATGCACGCCATCGGTGCGACGGTCATGTGACCAAAGCGCAGGGAGCTCATCCGACGCCGTCGCAGTGAGTAGCGTACGGGTTCGGAAACGGGTGGTATCCTAATGAGTCTCATCCCTACATGGATAGGTAGATAGTCGTTGGGTCGCTCTCTGTACGTAATGATCCACCGATGGGATCTCCCGCATGGAAAACGGGATGCGTCGAACCCGACGAGAAACGGATCAGTGCACCCGAAAACGTCGATTCGAGCCCCTGCTACGGCCACCTCGGAACGCGAGTGAGATGGACACCCCGACCACCGACAACAATCCAGCGGACCTCAAAACCGTCTTGGATCACACGACGGAGGCCGTCCTGACGCTCGATTCGGACACCCGGGTGACCTACTGTAACGAGCAGGCCGCGACCGTCTTCGACGCCTCACGCGAGGAGTTGCTCGGGCGGGTGCTCTGGCGGGTCGTCCCGGACGAGATCGGGACCACTTTCCAAAAGCGATGCGAACGGGCGGTGGGGACACGAGAATCGGTCACCTTCGAGGCGCGCCGGTCCGACCCGGAGCGGTGGTTGACGGCTCGGGTCCACCCGTCGCCGGAGGGAGCGACCCTCCATCTCCAGGACAACACCGCCGAGAAGCGATACGAACGGACCCTCGCACGCAACTACGAGCGCCTCACGACGCTCGTCCAGTTGAACTCGCTCGTCCGGGACCTCTCGCATGCGGTACTCAACGCGTCGTCGAGAGACCGGGTCGAACGGCGAGTCTGCGATCGGCTCGTCGAGGAAGAATCCTATCCGCTCGTCTGGATCGGTACCGTGAACCGCGGCGAGGGGGAAGTCACGCCGACCACGGTCGCCTGCAGCGGGGACCACCGACAGTACCTCGACGGGGTCAGGATCTCCGTCGAGGACGCCGACCCGTCCGCACACGGTCCGACCGGAACGGCGATCCGGACCCGGGAACCGCAGGTGGTCCACGACATCCGGACGGCGACTGAGTACGACCCGTGGCGCGACGCCGCAACCGAACACGACTTCACCGCGTCGGCGGCCTTTCCCTTGCTGTACGACGACGTCCTGTACGGCGTTTTGAACGTCTACGCGACCACGACCGAGGCCTTCGACGACCCGACCTACAAGGCGCTGGATCATCTGAGCGGCGTCGTCGGCCACGCGATCCACGCGCTCGAACAACGGGTGGTGCTCACCACGGATTCGGTGGTCGAACTCGAATTCCGCAACACCGAACTCGTCGATCTGTTCGTCCCGAACGGGGACGTATCCAACGGCAGCGACGATCTAGCCCTCTCGGTCGAGCGAACGACCCCCGTCGAAGACGGATCTCTCCTCCAGATCATCACTGCGACCGGTGGGCCCGCAGCCCGCTTTGTAGAGGCGTTCTCACAGTTTCCGTCGGTCGAGGAGGTGACCGTCCTCAGCGAGTCCGAACTTGGGTCCGACGGCGAGGGCGCGTTGCTCGGACTCAGGGTATCGGAGCCCTCGCTCAGCACCACGCTGGCGGCCTACGGGGGCCGCATACGGGACCTCATCATTACATCCGAGGACGTCAGGCTCATCGCGGAGGTGCCCCCCAGAACCGACACCCGACGAATAACGGAGGCGCTCGCGGAACTCTATCCCGGGACCGAACTCCTCGCCCAGCGCACCCGGTCCCGCGAGGAGCTGACCCGACGGGAGTTGGTCGACGTCCTGGGCGAACGCCTCACCGAGAAGCAACGCGTCGCACTCGGGACCGCGTACGCAAGCGGCTACTTCGAGTGGCCCCGAACGGCCACGGGCGAGGAGGTCGCCGCGATGCTCGAGGTCGCGCCACCGACGTTCGCACAGCACCTCAGGGCCGCCCAGCGGAACCTGTTTACGGTGATCTACGAGCGCGACTGAGTCGAACGCGCCGACCGACGCGCCCCTCGAAGTCCACAGGAGCATTCGGACCGCTCCTCGACTCTCACGATCTATCGGCGGATTCGTATCATCTGATGACGAAAGATATATATTTACTACGATCCGAGTAAGGCCTGATGATCCCTGAATCAAACCCCTCCCAGACGGAGGTCCAACCGTGATCTGGCAGGACGCGGTCTTCATGCTGGGCAGCAGCCTCTCGATCGTGTTTCTCGCACCGACGTTGCGCGATACCACCGCGCGGGTCCCCCTCGCAACGAGTTTCCCGTCGATGGCTATCGGCGGCGTCTACGCGTTCACGTTCGGGACCCTCGGAATGACGTTCTCGGCCGTGGGAGCGCTCACGACGTGTCTGATGTGGACGCTCATCAGCGTCTTCCGCGCGCCCGCATCGCCGTACAACCGTTCGAACGCCATCGGGAGCTGTGGCGATCGGATCGACCTGTTCGCCGCGGACGCACGTCGGTGGTGGGCTCGAAAGCGCCGCCGAAACGACGTCCCCTTCGAGTCCTATGCCGCCGGTTCCGCTCGCCTCCGGACGAGCGGCGACTGAGCAACGACCGCGAACTCGCATTCAGAGTCGGTGATAGAGCCCCGACTCGGGGTCGGTCAGTCGCTCGGCTTCGACACGGATCGTTCGCGAGTCGATCCGCCTCACGCCCGTTGCGACGGGGAGGAGTCCCCGGAGGGGCGGGACGTACTGTCGCACCCATCCGGCGGCCCGGTCGATCTTCGAGGCGTTTTCGGGCTCGAAATACCGGATTTTCAGCGAATAGGGTGGTTTCAGGTCCGTATACGGCGGAATCTCCCCGAGCCGTCTCACGGCGGCGGCGGCGCCGTCGCGGATTGCCGCATCGACCTCGTCGGGGTCGCGGTGGCGGGCGGACTCGCGACCCGCTCCGTACTTCGTGATCGCCGTCTCGATCTCCGGGACGAACTGTCTGGCTTCAAGGATCGCCTTGTCGTCACCGGCGACGAACACCGTGGGAACGCCCTGTCGTCCGGCGATCAGCGCCCGGCAGGCGAACTCGCCGACGAACACCCCGTTGAGCTTGTAGTAGTCGACCGAGAGCGACGAATAGGTGTGACACAGCGGCGCGTTGGGCGTGCCGGCCATCGCGTGCTGACCGACGAACAGTACCGCGTCGTGATCCTCGAGGTGGAAGTACGGGCGGCCGCTCGCGAGGTAGCGCCCGCCGACGAGGTCACCTTCCCGCAGTCCGCCGCTGCCGTGGCCGTCCCAGACGTCGATCGCCGCGTCGGGTGCGACCGACCGGACGCCCTCGATGCACGCGTTGACCTCGCTGGCGAGGCGGTCCATCGCGCTCCGTTTTCGCTCGATCCGTCCCGTCCGCGTCTGTCGGAAGGAATCGACCCCGGCCGGTCCCTCCAAGTCCGTGATCACGAGTACGTGCACGCTGACCGGTGTCTACCCGACCCGCGACAATAAGCGACTAGAGCGAAGTACCGACTAGTGGTCGTGGCCGGTCATCTCCGCGAAGGTGGCGCCGAACCGTTCCTCGAAGGCCACCATGGTCTCTTCTTCGATCGTCTGGATCTCCTCGTCGGGCTCGCCTTGTGAGTGGTGGCTGATCGCGTGGATCTGCTGTGCACACGACAGCACCGCGAGATCACCGATCGTCTCGGCGGGCGTCTCCTCGCCGTCCGCGAGCAGATCGAGCAGCGACGCCGGAACCGCTATCTCGTCGCTCGATCCGTCCTCGCCGTCGATTCTGAGTGTGGTGGTAGTCGACACGAGAGGGAGTTCGACCGGTGGAGGAAAACGTCTATTGGTCGAGGGAGTGCGTCGTCCGATCTCTCCCCCGGTTTAGGACCTCCGTAGCTATGTGCCGACGAGCCGTATCGACAATCGCGTGGGCCGGGGTAGTGTCCGGCCCGTCGGTTCCGGGCGACCGGGTACGGTCGTCCGTTCATGTTTCGTCCCCTGTCCTCCCGAGCACCAGGTTTGCCTGCGGTCGATTCGCCGTCGGGGTCTCTCGATCGCCCGTGCGAGTCGCCGGAACCGGGCTCGGGACGGGTTGATTCCGTCCCGATAACAGGGAAACTACTATGGGGATGGGCGTTCCGCATTGGTACGCCAGAGGTCACACACATCGATTGACGGTCGACGTTCAGGGGCACTCTGGCATTGCGATTCTCTCTACGCGGGTTCGACTCCGGTCGGCCCGTTTTCGAGCGTGACCGCTTAGCACCCACATAGGTATATCGCTCGTGAGTGTACCAACGAGTGCTGGCACGCGCCAGCAACGGACGGATAGTGATACTCGATGCCCCCCGCCTATCGGCGGGGTTTCCGTCGCGCGCATCGTCCGATACGTAACGCTCTCGTTTTCGACTCACGCCGAGTCTTCGATCCGAACGCCCTCGGCGAGCGAGGTGACCGCTCCTTCCTCGTCCGGGAGGAGGCGGGGATAGATCCCGGAAACGACGACGAACTCGTCGTCGCCCTCCGCGAGCGCGGTGTGGACGAACACGTCGATCCCGACGCCCCCGAACGTCGCCTCGCCCTCGAACTTCGAGAGGGCGACCCGTTCGTCGAGCAGTCGGACGGTCCGACGGTCGACCTCCGGACCGACCGAGAGTTCCTCGTACTGGGACTGGACTTCGGTCGCGAGCTCGCGGTTGTCCATCCCCTCGACGGGGTTGAAAGTCCGACCGAGCACCGAGACGGCGGGGGTACAGAGGGTCACAAAGACCGCCCCCCGGATCTCGCCGAGCGGGCCCGCGTCGATCCGACGGTGGTACTGCGCGACCCGACTGACGACCTCGACCTCGCGGCTCAGTCTGGTCACCTCGAAGGTCCGGCGTTCCTCGCGTCTGGCCGTGTCCTCGAGTTCGTAGCCCGTCGTATCGAGGGCACGGTCGGCCACCGGAGCCAGCGGGGCGACGAATCGAGCGGGGCCGCCGGCCAGCGTGTCCAGGCAGCCGGCGCTGCTGGTCAGGGCGAGCGTAGCGAGCGAACAGAGCCCGCGGCGTGTGGTGGCCATCGCTGTGTCGGGTTATCGGTCGCGCGCCATAAACACCGCGGCGTACTCACGCCATCGGGACGAGCGATCCGGCCAGACGGGCGATCGCCGTGCGTTCGTCCCCAATGGCGGTCGGATGCGCCCCGGCGAAGATCACCAGGTCGTCGTCGTTGCTCGCGGTGCCGACGTGGACGCGGGCGTCGATCTCGGTTCGTTCGATCGTGATCCGCCCCTCGAACGTCGAGACGTCCACGCGCTCGTCGAAGACGGTGAGCGACCACTCCTCGAGTTCCTCGCCGACCGAGACCGCGTCGTAGGTCGAGTCGAGTTCGCTCACGAGGCGGCGCGGGTCGACGCGCTCTCCAGGGTGAAACGTCCGACCGAGCACCTCGAACTGCGGCGTCGCGAGGACGGCAAACGTCGCCGCCGGGAGCGTCCCGAGCGCGCCCAGATCGACGTCCCGACCGTACTCGGCGACGACGTTGGTCAGTTCGACCTCGCGGGTTCGCTCGCCGATCTCGATCGTCTCCGAGAGCGGTTCGACCCCGGTGTGGGCGTGTCGATAATCCGTCTCCGCGAGCGCCCCCTCACTCGGGCGCGCGCCGACGGCTTCGAACGCCAGGGCGTCCTCGCCGCGAACGAACCCGAGACAGCCGCTCGTCGCACCCAGCGCCGCGAGCAACCCCACTGTGAACGTTCGTCGCTTGAGATCCATACATTCTCTACAACATCTCAGATAAAATAAGTTTCTAGGATCGATCCGACAGGCGGTAGGTGGTCCCCTCGCCCTCGGCCTCGTCCTCGACCGTGACCCCGAGCGCTTCGAGGTCCTCTCGGAGGGCGTCGGCGCGCTCGTAGTTGCCCGCCTCGCGTTCGGCCTCGCGCACCTCGAGGACGAGTTCGACGAGGTCGCCGGCGAGGTCGACCCCGTCGCCGGCCCCCGAACCGAACGAGAAGCCGAAGATCTCGCCGCCGAACCCCTCGATCGTCTCGATGGCCCGGCGAAGCGCCCGGTAGTCGTACTCCTCGCGGGCGTCGAGGTGCCGGTTGAGTGCGCCGGCGAGTTCGAGCAGCGCGCTCATCGCCTCCCGGACCCCGAAGTCGTCGTTCATCGCCCGCACGAACTCCCCGCGGGCCTCCTCGATCGCCGCCCGGAGCTCGTGGTCCTCGATTTTGGTCCGCGCATCGGGGCCGTCCGCGGCCTCTATCGCGCGCTCGTAGGCGCGTTCGAGGCGCTCGTAGCGCTCTTTGGCTTCGGCCATCGCGTCCTCGGAGAACGTCTGGTTCGAGCCGTACTCCGTCGCGAGGTAAAACGAGCGCAACACGTCGGGGCCGAACTCATCGAGCGCAGCGGAAACGGTAAAGAAGTTGCCCAGGCTCGAACTCATCTTCTCGCCGTCGGTCTCGAGCAGGCCCGTGTGCAGCCAGTAGTTCGCGAAGGGTTTTCCGGTCGCGGCTTCGCTCTGGGCGATCTCGTTTTCGTGGTGGGGAAAGACCAGATCGTGCCCGCCGACGTGGATGTCGATGGTCTCGTCGAGGTGAGTCATCGCCATCGCCGAGCACTCGATATGCCAGCCGGGCCGCCCTTCGCCCCACGGCGAGTCCCACGTCTCGCCGTCCGGGGGATGAGCGTGGTCGACCTTCTCGTGGTCGCGGATCGCGCTTTCGGAGACGCCACCGGCCTTCCAGAGCGCGAAGTCCGCGGGGTTGCGCTTTTCGGACCGTTCCGTAGGATCGCCCTGCGCTTCGAGGTCCGTGACGCGCTGGTTCGAGAGTTTGCCGTACTCCTCGAAGGTGGTGACGTCGAAGTAGACCGACCCGTCGGACTCGTAGGCGTGACCCGACTCGAGCAGGCGCTCGATCAGCGCGAGTATCTCGGGGACGTGCTCGGAGACTCGTGGGTAGACCGTCGCGCGCTGCAGGTTCAGCCCGCGCATGTCCTCGAGGGTGCCCTCGATGAAGCGACGCGCCACCCCGAGTTCGGAGCCGCCCAGATCGCCCTCGTCGATCCGGGCGGCGATCTTCTCGTTGACGTCCGTGAAGTTCTCGACGTGGCGAACCGCGTGCCCCTCGTGGGAAAGCCAGCGACACATCACGTCGGCGTGGACCCACACGCGGGCGTGGCCGAGGTGGGCGTCGTCCGAGACGGTCAGCCCACAGACGTATACGAGCACTTCGTCGCCGGTCGGTCGGAACTCCTCGCGCTCGTCCGAGAGCGTGTTCGTCACGGACAGCATCGTCCTGTAGGTCGCCGGGCGCGCCTTTCAACCCGTCGGTCGGGCTCTCGTTTCAGCGCTACCCGGAGTATATAAACATCTATTCCGTAGAAGCGCACAGCGTATGGAGATGAAGTCGGTACGCCCGGAGGAGGGGCCGATCAGCGTACTACACGTCGACGACGACGAGGCATTCTTGCGACTGACGAGAACGTCGCTCGCGGAGATCGATCCCGACCTTCGGATAGAGCAGACGACGGATCCGACGGCGGTACTCGACCGAGTCGACGAGGGAACCGTCGATTGTGTCGTCAGCGACCACCAGATGCCCGCGCTCACCGGCGTCGACTTGCTTAGACGGATCCGGACGGAGTACCCCGACCTTCCCTTCGTCCTCTTTACCGGTCAGGGCAGCGAGACAGTCGCGAGCGAGGCCATCACGGCGGGTGTGACCGACTACGTCTCGAAGGGGGGCGGTCTCGAAGGGTTCGAACTGCTTGCAAATCGGGTCCGAGGAGCCGTCGAACAGCGCCGGGTCGAGGAGGCGCTTGCGGCCACCCGGAAAGGCTACGAGAAGCTGCTCGAGACCGCGCCCGACGCCATCCTCGTCGTCGACGCCGAAACCGGAGTGCTTCTGGAGGTCAACACCGCCGCAGAGGAGCTGTTCGGTCGCCCGCGCGAGGAGCTCCAGGGGCTCCACCAGACGAAGCTCCATCCGGCCGACGAGCGCGAGTACTACGAACGGATCTTTGCAGAACACGCCGATTCCAGAGACATCATCCACGAGAAGCGAAAGATCGTGGTCGTTGATGCCGACGGCAACGAGATTCCCGTCGAGATCAGCGCCGCCCCCTTCGACCTCAACGACCAGCGACTCGTCCAGGCGATCTTCCGGGACCTGCGCGAGCGATAGCGGGCGATCGGAGCGCGACAGTAACTCCTATGGCCGCGCCGTCGCTAGGTCGGGTATGCAGGCGCTCGTCATCGTCGGCCACGGGTCACACCTCAATCCCGGTTCATCGAGACCGACCTTCTCACATGCGGATACGATCCGCGAAACGGGGGTCTTCGACGAGGTTCGCGAGGCGTTCTGGAAGGAAGAGCCCTCCTTTCGGGAGGTGCTTCGCACCCTCGAAAGCGACGAGGTCTACGTCGTCCCGCTCTTTATCAGCGAGGGCTACTTCACCGAGCAGGTGATCCCCCGCGAGCTCCGCCTCGAAGGCTGGGACGTCTCGGCGTGGGAGTCGGGCGACGGCGTCAGTGCGGATCACGCCACGCTGAAAGCCAGCGACGTCGAGAAGACGATCCACTACTGCGGGCCGGCGGGCACCCACGACTCGATGAGCGACGTGATCGTGCGGCGCGCGGAGTCGGTCACCGGCGACTCCGAGGTCGGCGACGGGTTCGGCCTCGCGATCGTCGGCCACGGCACCGAGCGAAACGAGAACAGCGCGAAAGCCATCGAGTACCACACCGACCGGATCCGCGAGTCGGGCCGGTTCGACGAGGTGCGGGCGCTGTTCATGGACGAGGAGCCCGAAGTCGACGACGTCACCGACTTCTTCTCCACGACGGACATCGTCGTCGTCCCCCTGTTTATCGCCGACGGCTTTCACACCCAGGAGGACATCCCCGAGGACATGGGCCTGACCGAGGACTACCGGAGGGGCTATGACGTCCCCGCGGAGGTCGACGGCCACCGGATCTGGTACTCGGGCGCGGTCGGCACCGAGTCGCTGATGGCCGACGTGCTGTTGGAACGGGCCGCCGAAGCCGGCGCGGACGTACGCGGTCTGTCCGACGGCGACGCGAGTCGGGGGGTTGCGGACGACTGATGAACGCACCACAGCTCGACGCGCTCGTCGCGAGCGCATCACAGGGAGTAGAGTTCGATGGCCTCTCGGTCGCCGCCGACAGCGAGGAATATCGTGTCGAGATCCCCGGCGAGCGCCTCGAAACCGACGAGGCGGGCCTCAGGGCGTTCGCCGAGGAGAACCCCTGGTACGTCTCGAACTGGTACTACTGGACCCGGACCGTCGGGAGCGAGGGCGCGCGCTATGCGTTCTTGCGATGGATCGAGGACGCCGGTCGGCCGGTCGGCGAGCGCTACGAGGCCCTCTCGACGGGCGTCTCGCGGACCTGGGGACAGCTACGGGTCAGTGCCACGATCGGGGAGGACGGAAAGCGCCGGTATGCGCTCGGCCACGTCGATGACGCCGAGAGCGCGAGTCTCGACACCTACAGCGACCCGCTCGCCGCCCGCGAACTCGTCAAACTCGACGACCGAGGACGGTACCGGCCGCTTTCGACCGCACCGACCCTGCCGACCGGCTGGGAGTATCCCAACCTCGACGGGGAGGACCTCGTTCGTACGGTCGATTTCATCTATCCGGCGACGGTCGAGAACTGGCATCGCGAGCGCGAGGGCGAACTCGACGTGACACACTTCCGGGAGGCCGCAGAACGCCAGTCGGGCATCTACGAGATCGTCTCGCAGCTCTCGGTCGAGGAACTCGAAGCCGCCGCCGAGACCTGCTGTGTCGACTCACAGTGTCTCAAGCGCCGGCAATGGGACGAAGACGAGGAAACGGACCTCGACGTCCCCCGCGGCGACGGGGAGTTCCCCTGCCGGGAGCCGTGCTCGCTCTTCGTTACCGCCGCCCGGAAGTTCGTCACGCTCGGCCGGGAAGAGATGCGGAGCTACGAGTTCGAGCTCACACCCACCGAAAAGGAGCAGATCGAGGAGATCATCGACGCGGTCGCGGAGGGACGAACCGACGAGATCCGCGAGGCCGATCTCAACGAAGGGGCAAACCGCTATCGGGCGCGATACCTGCGCGCGCGTCGAATGCCCGACGGGGAGCTCTCGGGGACGTCCACCTACCCCGAGGATTAGGTGCTATAGAGTAACACGGCCGCGCCGCCGATCGCGGCGAGGACGATTCCGACGCCCAGAATCACCGCCGGGTTGCCCGCGACCAGCGAGCCGACGACGACGAACAGCAAGGCGAGGACGACGAGCGCGCCCGCGGCGAGCGTCCGTCCGGGAACCGCACTCTCGGTCGTCCGAGCGGGTTGCTCGCGCGATCGGGGCTGTGGTTTCGCGAGGCGCTCGTCGACCTCGATGGGGGTCCGTTCTTGGGGCTCTTCGGGGGGGATCAGCGAGACGTCGATCACGGCCGTCTGGGCCCCGTAGCCGGTGACGACCTTCAGGTGCCCGCTGACGGGGCGGCTTCGCTGGTCGACGTTGGCCTCGATCCGGTAGGTGCGTCCGGCCTCGACGAAGTGGTTGCCGCCGTCGAGCGATATCGCCTCCGCGAGGCCGTCGTCGACGTTGATGTGGACGTGGGTCGCAGAGCCGCGGTTCGTGAGTTCGATGACGAAGCTCTCGCTGGTTTCGAACTGGCGGACCCCCGGCTCGATGGAGTGGACCGACCGGCGGTTGATCTCGACTGGCAGCGTCCGTGCCACGGTCCTCTACGCGGCTGCGTCCTCGCGCATATCCGGGGGCAGGAGGTTCGGGATTCCGTCCTCGATCGGGTAGACCTCGCCACACTCGGTGCAGGTCAGACTTCCCTCGAGGATCTCCTCGCCCTCGCGCTCCTCGACGTCGAGTTCGAGGTCCGCCTTGTCGATCGGACAGCAGACGATCTCCATCAGCGACTCCTTCATCGTCCCTCACCTGCGGCATACATGGCTCGACCGAGGGTTGCGGGTGGGAAAAGTATGACGGGTTCGCGCCGAGCGAACTATGTTCCTGCACGAGAACCCTCGCGTATGCCAGACGGCGTCGTCCTCGCCGGCGGTCGCTCGACCCGCTTCGGCGAGACGGACAAGGCCACTGCCGACCTCGGAGGCACGCCGATGATCCGTCGGGTCGGCGACCGCCTCGAAGGCGCGACCGACCGGTTGGTCGTGAACTGCCGGGCCGACCAGACGGCGGCCATCAAGGCGGCCTTCGAGGGCTACTCGAACCCGCTCGTCGTCGCAGAGGATCCCGATCCTGACGAAGGGCCGATGGCGGGGATCCGGACGGGACTTCGAGATACCGAAAGCGAGTACGCCTTCGTCGCGGCTTGCGATATGCCCTTCGTCGAGCCCGCGCTCGTCGCACACCTCTTCGAGCGCGCCCACGGGTACGACGCCGCCGTCCCTCGGGTGGGCGACGGCTGGTTTCAACCCACCCACGCCGTCTACCGGACCGAATCGATGGTCGAGGCCTGCGAACGCGCGCTCGCGGCGGGCGAGCGGAAGGTGATCGCACCCCTCGAGTATCTGGAGTACGTCG
Source organism: Halalkalicoccus jeotgali B3 (assembly GCF_000196895.1). NCBI lineage: Archaea > Methanobacteriati > Methanobacteriota > Halobacteria > Halobacteriales > Halalkalicoccaceae > Halalkalicoccus > Halalkalicoccus jeotgali. Next base: position 1,557,513 of record NC_014297.1, on the reverse strand, counting down.
TGATCGGCGAGTCCGAGGTCCTCGAGTACGCCCTATTGAAGACCTTCGAGAACCTCAACACCCGCGAGGAGTTCGAGGAGGCGCTCAAGCGCCTCGAATGACGTCCACGATCTCGGGCTCTGCCATCCGCGCGAGCACCACGCGCTCGACCGCCGCGCGTTCGTGAATCTCGTGGGCGATCTCGCGGGCGACCGTCTCGTCCTCGCTATCGTCGACCTTGTTGAGAATCGGGATCGCCGCGGCTCCCTCGGTGACGCCCTTCAGCCCGCCCTCGGGGCTCGCGAGCACGCGAGCGACCGCCGCGGGCGTGATCTCCTCGCCGGCCTCGATACCGGCGATGGCGCCGACACGTTCGGGCCGGTGGACGACGGCGTCCGAGAGGGGTTCACCGACCGCGTGGACGCTCGCGACCGGGAGCACGGCGTCGGCGTTTGCCGGGAGCTGCGGTTCGTCCCCGTTGGGGGCCTTGAATTCGCGCATCCGCGCGCCGTCGGCCTTGACGAGGACGGGTGTGTCGGTCTCGCGGGCGAGTTCCTCGACGACCGTCCGATCGTAGCCCCGATAGCGGTCCTCGAACTCTCGCTCGGGGACGACACCGAGGGGCCACTCGTCGTTTTCCTCGATTGCACTCACCGGATCGTCGGTGACGACGACCCGCGCGACGTGGGGATCGAAGATCGGGATCCGGACCGTGGCGGTGACGACCGCCCGCTCGAGCGCGTTGGCCAGCGCGTACAGCGTCGTCTTCTTCCCGCCGGCCCCGACGACGCAGGTCAGCCCCTCGGTCGGGAGTGCCTCCGTGAGCTTCATGCCCGCTCTACTTCCCTGTCGAGCAAACAGGTTGTGGTCGTCCGTGGAGGTTGTTATCTCCTACTAGTTAATTAACAATCATGATTATACCCCTCGCGGCCCATCCGCTAGTCGGGATCAAACGATGTCAATGAATGCCGTGGTCTATCAGGGACCGCACGACGTGGCGGTGGAGGAAGTGGACGAACCGGAGATCGAGCACCCCAATGACGTGGTGATCGACATCACGACGACCTGTATCTGTGGCTCCGACCTCCACATGTACGAGGGGCGCACCGACGCCGAGCCGGGGATCGTCTTCGGCCACGAGAACATGGGGATCGTCGACGAAGTGGGGGAGGGCGTAAGCACCCTCGAAGAGGGCGACCGGATCGTCCTCCCGTTCAACGTCGCCTGTGGATTCTGTCAGAACTGCGAGGCGGGCTACACGGGCTTCTGTACGAACGTCAACCCCGGTTTCGCGGGCGGGGCCTACGGTTACGTCGCGATGGGGCCCTATAAGGGCGGACAGGCCGAACGGCTGCGGGTTCCGTACGCGGACTTCAACGCGCTGAAGCTCCCCGAGGGCGACGAGCACGAGGACTCGTTTTCGCTTCTGGCCGATATCTTCCCGACAGGCTGGCACGGGACCGAACTCGCGAACCTCCAACCAGGGGAATCGGTCGCGATCTTCGGGGCCGGCCCCGTCGGCGCGATGGCCGCCTACAGCGCCCACATCAAGGGTGCCGCCGAGATCTACACTGTCGACCGGGTGCCGAGCCGACTCGACGCGGTCGAGGAGAACTGCGGGGCGATCCCGATCAACTTCGAGGACTCGGATCCGGTCGAGCAGATCAAGAACGAACACGGCGGCATGGTCGACAAGGGCGTCGACGCCGTGGGCTATCAGGCGATCGACCCCGAAACCGACCCCTCGGACGACGCCTACAACCCGGCGAGGGAGAACCCCGCCGTGGTCCTCAACCAGCTGATCCAAGTCGTTCGCCCGACCGGCGAGCTCGGGATCCCCGGACTCTACGTCCCCTCGGATCCCGGCGCGCCCGACGAGATGGCCGCACAGGGGCGGTTGGGAATCGACTTCGGGAAGTTCTTCGAGAAGGGCCTGAAGTGTGGCACCGGCCAGTGTAACGTCAAGCAGTACAACCGCGCCCTCCGTGACCTGATCATCGAGGGACGGGCGGACCCGAGCTGGATCGTCTCCCATCGTGTGGGTCTCGACGAGGCCCCCGAGATGTACGAGGCCTTCGACAACCGCGAGGAGGGCGTTACGAAGGTCCTGCTTGAACCCTGAAACTGCCGGTTAGCGCAGCGATTCCCGTTTTTTGACGCTACCCGCGCAGCCACGCCTCGGGATGGCGCTCTCGCAGGTGGTTCTGGTAGGCCTTGACGACCGCCGAGTGTGAGCCGGCAGTGACTGACCACGAACACCGATCGCACCGACCGAGCAGGGGCCTTTCGCCGACACCGTCCAAGGGGTTCGGTTCGTCCATGCTACTCGATAGCGCCCCACAGTACTCCCCCTGTCGCTCCCCGGGCCCCGGTCGCGCGACAACCGTTATGCTCCCGGGCACTCAACAGGAGTTCATGTGCAAGTACTGTGGCTACAACACCCACGAGGGCTGGGATCAGCTCCTCCAGTACGACGCTACCTATCAGGACAGCCGAAAGAAGGCGGAAAACTACGGCTTTCACGAGTCCTGGGACGACCTCCGCGAGCAGTTCAGCGCTGACGACTAGGGCGGAAACGGATCGGCAACGCCCGAGAGTCCCGAGTCACGCTCCGCGTCGGTCACCAACGCCTCGTCGAGCGTCGCCCTGATCCCCGGTTCATCGAGCTCCGTCCCGATGAAGACGAGCTCGGTTCGCCGGTCGTCCTCGGGATGCCACTGCCCGATCGGCCCGGCCTTGATCGACCCGCCGGCGAGGTTGAAGCCCATCACGTCGTCGCGCCCGGCGAGCCGGAAGATCCCCTTCGCCCGGACGATCCCCGAGAGCGACTCGAAGGCCTCGTCGAGGCGCTCGGGATGGAAGGAGCGGTTCTCGCGGTAGACGAACGACTCGACGCCGAGCGCTTCTTCGGGATGCGTGTGGCCGTGCCCGCCGGCGAGCTCGCGCTTCCAGCCGACGTGGCGCTGGGCCTCCTGCAGGTCGAACCGGCCGGTTCCGAGCACCCGTCCCGGGTCGATCTCCGAGTAGGTCGTACGAACGATCTCCGCGCGTGGCTGCAGGCGCTCTACGATCGCCTCGATCTCGTCGAGTTTCGTCTCCTCGACCAGGTCCGTCTTGTTGAGAAGCAGGAGATCGCAGAACTCAATCTGGTCGATCAGGAGCTCGGTCAGCGGGCGGTCGGCCCCTCCGTTCCCCGCCTCGGGGATTTCGCCCGCGTCGAACGCCCGCTCGAACGCCGCGGCGTCGATCACCGATACCGTGGTGTCGAGGCGGAAGTTCTCGGGAGCGCCCTCGTCGTTCGCATCGCTCCCCTCGCCCTGGGTGAAGGTCCGGGCGACGGGGATCGGCTCGCTGATGCCCGAGGATTCGACGAGGAGATAGTCGAACTCGCGACTCTCGGCGAGGCGCCGTGCCTCGGTCAGCAGGTCCTCGCGCAGTTCACAGCAGATACAGCCGTTCGAGAGGTCGACGATCCCTTCGTTATCCCCCTCCCGGGCGATCAGGTTCGCGTCGACGTTGACCTCGCCCATGTCGTTGACGATCACCGCGACCTCGTAGCCCTCGCGATTCGTGAGGACGTGGTTGACCAGCGTGGTCTTGCCCGCTCCGAGCGAACCGCTAACGACCGTCACCGGTATCGGCTCCGTCATATGTGAACAACTGTCGGCCCGGGCAAAAGCGTGTCGCGGCCGGCCTACCCGTCGGCGTCCAGTGCCGTCGGATCGTCCTCGAGGACCCCCATCGCGAGCCAGCAGTTCGTGATCGGGTGATACCCCGGTTCGACTGCGGGTCCGTGATCGGGCTCGGGAAGTTCGCCCTCGCGGGTGAGTCGTTCGTACCAGTTGCCGTATCGGGGGTTGATCAGGTGCTCGGCGGAATACTCCCAGAGGCGGTCGTACCACTCGAGATACGAGGAGTCGTACCGGGCCAACAGCGCGCTCGCGCCGATCGCCTCGGTGTGGGCCCAGCCGTACTTCTCGTCGACGATCGGTTCTCCGGAGGCTTCGACCGTGTAGTAGAGCCCCCCATGATTTCCGTCCCAGCCCAGCTCCATCGCGCTGTCGAACAGTTCCATCGCACGCTCGGTGAGCCAGTCCTCCTCGCGGTGTTCGGCAAGGAGGATCAGAAGCTTCGCCCACTCGGCGTGATGGCCCGGCTGGTAGCCCGGCGGGCGGAACTGGTGGTCGGGCTCGTCTTCGTTGTACGAGAGGTCGTGCTTCCAAGACTCCGTGTAGTGCTCCCAGAGCAGGCCGTCGGTCTCCGTGGCGAGCTCGCGGGTGAAGCGCTCGGCGACTTCGATGGCTCGCTCGAAAAACCGTTCCTCTCCCGTGGCCTCGCCCGCAGCGAGCAGCGCTTCAAGGGTGTGCATGTTCGCGTTCGCACCCCGATACGGCGAGAGCTCCGCCCAATCGGGCGAGGCTCGGTCGGCGTAGAGTCCCCGTTCGGGCTCGAAGAAGCGCTTCTCAAGGACCGAGAACGCCCGGTCGAGCTCCGCTCGTCCACCCGGAATACCGGCCTGATGTACCCGCGCACCCGCAAGTAGCGCGAACGCGTGGCCGTAACAAAAGCGCGTCCGATCGACGGGCGCACGCTCGTCGAGCAGCCAGTCGTACCCCTCGTGCTCGGGGTCCCAGTGAGCGGTTGAGAGGAAGCGGAGCCCGTGTTCGGCGGCATGGCGGCACCACTCGGGGCCGTCGGCGAGGGTTCCCAAGGAGAAGTTGTTGATCGCGCGGGCGGTTGCGACGAGGTGCTTGCTGCGCGAGTCATAGACGTATCCCGCCCGTTCGTCGAGCTGGGCGACGTAGCCACCGACTCGCGTGTCGAGACAGTCTGGGTAGTAGAAGTTCAAGACGTCACGGAAGGCGTGGCGGAGTCCCTCGCGTGTGCGATAGACGTTCGTCTCCATGGTCGTCCTAGGCCAACGGAACCGCGGGGGACATAGCCACCGTGGTTCCGTCCCGAGGGCGTGTTGGCGATCGAAGTTCGGGTCGCGATCAGTCGTCGGCCGGTGCCTCGTCGGTGGGTTCGATGCCGACCTCGATCTCGGCTGCTGCCGCCTTGTATTCGGGGATCTTCGCGCGTTCGTCGAGCACGTCGTTCGTGAGCCGGTTCGCGGAGGCCGCGGCGAAGTGCGGCGTCGTCCAGATCGCCCCCTCCTTGATGTCCTCGGTGATCTGCGCCTCGACGGTGATCTCGCCGCGCCGCGAGCGGATCGTCACCTCTTGACCGTCCTCGATCCCGTAGCGCTCGGCGTCGTTCGGGTGGATGTCGACGAAGTTCTCGGGGTGCTGGCGGTTCAGCGTCGGCGACCGTCGGCTCATAGTCCCCGTGTTGTAGTGTTCCTCAAGGCGCGCGGTGGTGAGGATCAGCGGGTACTCGTCGTCGGGGGTTTCGGCCGGCGGGGTGTGATTGACGCCCTCGATGTGGCCCAGTCCGCTCTCGGTGTCGAAATCCTCCTCGTAGAGGTACTGGTCGCCCGCGTCGCCCTCCTCGTAGCAGGGCCACTGGATCCCCTCCTCGCCGAGCGCGTCGTAGGTCATCCCGTGGTAGCTCGGACAGACCTGTCGAAGTTCCTCGAACACTTCCTCGGGGTCCTCGAAGTCGAACCCCTCGCCGAACAGTCGGGTGCCGATCTCCGAGACGATCTCGAGGTCGTGTTTGGTGTTCTCGTGGACCTTCTGAACCGGGCGCATCCGCTGGACCCTCCTGTCGGTGTTCGTGACGGTGCCGCCGCGCTCGGCCCAGGTCGTCGCCGGCAGCACCACGTCGGCGTACTTCGCCGTCTCGGTCATGAAGATGTCCTGGGCGACGATGAACTCCAGCTCCTGGATGCGTTCCGCGACGTCGTTCGCGTCGGGCTCGCTCATCACGGGGTTCTCGCCCATGACGTACAGCCCGTTGACCGACTCGCCGAACTCGTGGGAGATCTCGACGTTCGTCAGCCCCGGTTCCGGGGGTACGTCGAAGCCCCAGACCTCCTCGACGCTCTTTCTGGCTTCGTCGTCGTCGACCAGCTGGTAGCCGGGGAGGACGTTCGGCATCGCGCCGACGTCACAGGTCCCCTGGACGTTGTTCTGGCCCCGCAGCGGGTTCACTCCTGTCCCCGGTCGCCCGAGGTTGCCCGTGATCAGCGCGAGGTTGATCTCGTTTTGGACGTTGTCGACGCCACAGGCGTGCTGGCTCATCCCCATTCCGGTGAAGATGGCGGCGTTGTCGGCGCTGGCGTACTTCTCGGCGGCGAGTTCGAGGTCTTCGAGTGGAACACCACACTCCTCGGCGGCGGCCTCCTTATCGAAGTCCTCGAGGGTCTCTTTGAGGTGCTCGAAGCCCTCGGTGCGCTCCTCGATGAACGCCTCGTCGATCCAGCCCTCGGCGGGGTTCTCCTCGTGCTTTTCGAGGATCGTCTTGATGACGACGTTCAAAAGCGGGATGTCAGTGCCCGGTTCGAGCTGGAGGTGCATGTGCCGGTCGGTGTCGTCGATCTTGAACGAGCGGGTCGTCTTGTTCGCGTGGGGGTCGACCTGGATGACCGTCGCGCCCTCCAAGACCGCCTGGCGGAAGTAGACGCTGTTGGCGATCGGGTGTTGTTCGCCGGGGTTCGCGCCCTGGATCCAGAAGACGTCGGCCTCCTCGCGGAGGTCTTTCATGCTATTGGTCATCGCGCCCGCGCCGAGGCTCGTTCGAAGGGCCCACACCGTCGAGGCGTGGCACATCCGCGTGCAGTTGTCGACGTTGTTCGTCCCGTACCGGCGCGCGAGCTTCTGGAGGAGGTAGTTCTCCTCGTTCATCGTCTTCGAGGAGCCGTAGAACCCCATCGCGTCGGGGCCGTACTCCTCACGGATCCGTTCGAGTTCCTCGACGATACGGCCGTAGGCCTCCTCCCACGTCGCCTCGCGGAACTCGCCGTCCTCCTTGATCAGCGGGTCTGTCAGTCGATCCTCGTGGTCGATGACCTGCGTGGCCGCACCGCCTTTGATGCAGATTTTTCCCTCGTTGACCGGCGCCTCGCCCCACGGCATGAAACGCATGTCGCCGGGCTCCTCGCCCGGTTTCACCTGGATGCCACACCCAACGCCACAGTACGGACAGATCGTCTTGACCGGCTCCTGTTCTTCAGATGCCATTGTTCTTCCTCCCTCGGTGTTTGATCATCGATCATGTAAAGGTGTACCACTCACTTAACGCCTGCGTGTGTCCCACTAGGTGATACGTAACGGGACGCGATTACGGGGCGAACGTTGAGGACACTCCCTGTCGAATAGTGAGTATGACACTCACTCGCTCGACGATCGAGGAGAAGGTGGCGGAGTACGAGCGCGAAGAGCCGTTCTATCCCGTCGAACAGGAGGGAATCGAGACGTATCCGGCGGCGTTCGCCGCCGGCGAATTCGGCTTCCGGGACGCCGAATGGGTCGTCCAGTGGTACTACCGGCGCTATCTGGGCGCCGGCAACCGGGGAGGCCCGAGCGGGCGAGGCGCACTTCGGCGAGAACGGGCGCGGTGCGGTCCGCGAGGCGGTCATCGCCGCGGCGAACGCCGCCGGGATCGAGGACGCGATCGGCCACCTGTCGGGGCTAGAGGGTGTCGATGTCGCCGTCGCGAGCGCTTTCCTCCAGTTCATCGACCCCGAACGCTACGTAGCCGTCGACGGGCGGACATGGGGCGCGCTCTCGGAAGCCGGCGAACTCGACGACCCGTATCCCGAGTCGCTCTCTATTGAGGAGTACCGCAGGTTTCTCGATACGTGTCGGGCGGTCGCCGAGGACGCCAGTATCGACTGTTGGACACTCTATCGCGCGCTCTGGCGGCTTGGACGCGAGAACTGAACGGAAACGGCTCAGAACGGCGTTTCGAGAACGACCGTCTGCTCGCGACCGGGACCGACGCCGACGGCGTAGATCGGGGTATCGAGTTCCGTGCTGATGTATTCGAGATAGGTACGGGCGTTCTCGGGAATGGCGTCGTAGCCCTCGCTGGCGACCGTCTCCCAGTCGACCGCCGGCCAGCCATCGAACGACCGATAATTGACATCACAGCGGGCCCACCGCTCGCTCGTCGAGGGTAGCGTCGTGATTTCCTCGCCGTCGAGCGTGTAGGAGTGGCCGACCTCGACCTCGTCGAGGCCGGCGAGCACGTCGATGTGGTTGATCGCGAGCCCGGTGAAACCGCTGACGCGCGCGGCGTGGCGCAACATCGGCACGTCGAGCCAGCCGACCCGGCGCGGGCGACCGGTGACCGTGCCGTACTCGCCGCCCTCGTCGCGGATTTCGGTGGCGAGGTCGGCCATCCCGGGACGGCCACCGTCCTCGGGGGTCTGACCCTCGACCGAACCGAGTTCCGTCGGAAGCTCGCCCGTGCCGACGCGCGTGAGGTACGCCTTGACGACGCCGATGACCTCGCCGCGCCCGACGACCGTCGGGCCGACGCCGGTGCCGGTCGCGGCGTAGCCCGCCGTGGGGTTCGAGGACGTCACGAACGGGTAGTCGCCGTGGTCGATGTCGATGGAGGTGCCCTGTGCGCCCTCGAACATGACGTTCTCGCCGGCCTCGATGTGCTCGGTGAGATAGTCGCCGGCGTTGACGGTCATCCCCTCCTCGGCGAGGCGCTCGCCGTACCGGCGGTACTGTTCGTAGAGGCTCCCGATGTCGAAGGCCTCGTCGGTCGTCGCGCCGAAGACGTCCTCGGCGAGCGCGCGCTTCTGGGGGACGGCGTACTCGAGTTTAGTTCTGAGCGAGTCGGGATCGAGCAGGTCGCCGATCCGGATCCCCCGGCGGCCGACCTTGTCCTCGTAGGTCGGACCGATCCCTTTGCCGGTGGTGCCCGCATCGAGGTCCGAGTCCGATTTGGCGCGCTCCTCGATCCCGTCCAGGACGGTGTGATAGGGCATGATGACGTGGGCGCGCTCTGCGACCCGCACGTCGGGGTCGAGCCCGCGCTCTCGCAGGGCGTCGAGTTCCGAGAACAGCGTCTCGGGGTTGACGACACAGCCGTTGCCGAGCACGCCGACCTTCCCGCGAACCGCGCCGCTGGGGACGAGCGAGAGTTTGTACTCCTCGTCGCCGTGAACGACGGTGTGGCCGGCGTTGTCGCCGCCCTGATAGCGGGCGACGACGTCGACGGACTCGCCGTAGAGATCGACGACCCCGCCCTTGCCTTCGTCGCCGAGTTGAGACCCGACGATGGTGACGGTCATAACAGCCGCCGGTTCTTCCCCGGCCGCTAAACCGATTACGGTATGGGTGGCCGCCCGGAACCGACTCTCGCCGCCTTCGATCGAACCGGCCCCGCTCGGCGGGAGTTCCGAGTGGACCGGAAACGTTACCTACTGCCACGACGTAGACCCGAGTTGGAATCGCGGATGGCGCCGCCCGAGGGCAACGTTTAAAAGGTGCAACGACAAGTTAACAAATGCCATGATAGACCGGCTTGAGAAAGAAGTCGATATGCTGGAACGGCACCTCCAGGTCCTGAAGATGGTCATCGAGAACGAACCCATCGGGATCGTGAAGATGTCGAACGAAACCGGCTACCCCCACCACAAAGTCCGCTACTCGCTTCGCGTCCTCGAGGAGGAGAACCTCATCGAACCCTCCAGTCAGGGAGCGATCACTACCGAGCGCACCGAGGAGTTCGTCGCCGATCTCGACGACAAACTCGCGGAGACGATCGGCACCCTCGAAGGGATGAAAATCGAGGGCGTCGCCGAAGTCGAAAGCTAGAGTTCTGGAACGGTGAGGTGAAACGTCCCGTCGTGTGTCTCGATCAGACAGAGGTGATAGCCCGTGCGCCGCGAGATCGTCACGTAACTCTCCCGAGAGTCACCGCCGAGCAGGCCCGAGCGCGTCGCCTCCTCGGCCGTCGAGAGCGCCTCGGGATCGAAGTAGCTCGTCGTTAGTACCATCGCGCCCGCGAGGTCGGTCGCCGCCGTTTTCGCGTCGGTCGCCTCCTCGACGAGCGCCGCGACCCGGTCTGCGGTCGTCGCCGCGCGCGTCGCGTCACAATCCAGAACGACCAGCGCCTCGCCCATCCGATCCCGGCAGATCACGTCGAAGCGCCACGATCCCGCTTCGGTTTCGATCACCCCGTCGAACTCGATCCGGTCGATCGCGGGCAGCGCATCGTAGAGCGCGCCGAGCGAGTTCGCGTGGCCCGTTGCCGCGAGTTCGAACGGCAACTCGCCGACGAGCCACTCGGCGAACCGGTGTTCGAGGCGGTTGGTAAGAAACCCCTCGAAAGGGTCGCCATCGACCGTCACATCGGCCGCCTCGAACTCGGTGCGCCGTTCGAGCCGGAGATTCTCCGCGAGCGTCTCTCGGTCGATCTCGCCCGCATGGGCGTCCTCGAGGGTCGCGGCCCCCTTCGAGGCGTAGCGAACGAAGAGGTTCGTCCCCGAGAGGGCCGTCCTCGGATCCAGTTCCCGGCCCGACGGTGTCTCCGATTCCGACCCCGAGTCGGTCGACGGGGCGTTCTCCTGGGCGGCCAGTCGTCGTTCGAGGTCCTCGACTTCCTCACGGAGTCGCGTGATCGTCCGTTCGGCGTCCTCGCGGGCCTTGCGCTCCGATTCGAGTGCGTCGAGCGCCTGTGAGAGGAGCTCCTCGCCAGGTTCGGGCGCGGTTTCGGCCGGCGGTGTGGCCTCGGCCTCCGTTGTCGCGAGCGCACTCCGGGCGGGGTCGAGAGACGGGATCCGGGTGGTCTCGCGCCACTGGCGTTCGGCGGCGATCCGATCCTCGACGGGCTCCTCGATCACCGACCCCCAGCGCTCGCTCGCGTCGGTCGGTTCGGAGGGTGCTCCGACGTCGGCTACCGGGTGGTCGCTATCGGCGTTCAGTTCGGACTCGGTAGGGGCAGTGGGTTCGGCGGAGTCGGTACGGTTAGCCTCCGGGGGGTCGCGCTCCGAATCGGTCTCCTCCTCGACCGCCCGCGCCTCGGTGCGGGCGTCGTTGGGTTCGTCGGGCGCAGGGTCGCCGTCGGTCGCGTCCGTCCCGCTCGATTCATCCAGATCCGTCGCCGTCCCCGTGTCGGCCGTCGCATCGGGGATCGGGATCTCGTCGACGTCGACCGCCTCGACCGTGTAGATCCCCACCTCGTCGGCGAGGCGCGAAGCGGCGTCCTCGTCGGTGAGCAGTCGGTCGGTCGATCCGACGAAGCCGACGCTCATCGATCGACCTCGGTGGTAGACGACGAAGTAATCGCCGCTGAGGACGTTCTCGGAGAGTTCGACGTAGCCGGTGAACCCGCTCGATTCGAGGGTCTCTTGTGTCGATTCGATCGGCGTCTCGTCGGTGTAGTAGGTCGCACGCGTCTCGCCGCCACGCTCTCGCATCGAAAGGAGCAACGGCAGAGCCGGGTGCGGCGCGCTGTGGGCGGTCAGCGGGGCCGCCCGGAACTCCTCGATGGATCCCCCGAAGAGCCCGATCGCGCGGCCGTTGAGCATGAACAGGGTGGCTCCCGACGCAGCGATCGCACCCGAGAACTCCGACTCGGCGAGCGCCCCAAGGCCGGCGTAGCCGGTCGCCGCCGACCGGGGCTCCCAGCCCGCGACGCAGGTCTCCGTACGCGGTTGCATGCCGGTCGAGAGACGTCACTAATACATTATTCTTCCTACATACAAGAATTTAGATTAAATCTTTCGCTCGGCGTCGTCGGCGAGTTCGGCCATGCGCTTGCCGATCCGGCCGGCACTGGAGAACTCGTCGTTGCTCATGGCGTTCGCGAGCGCGTTGCCCAGGACGAACACGGCGTGTTTGTGCTCGCTTTTGGACTTGTGAACGTGCGAGGGGTCGACGTCGAGCTGTTCGTAGGGGGCGAAGAGTTCCTCGTCGACATCCTCCTGTCGTTTGAAGTACTCCATGATGGAGACCATCTGATCGTGAAGCTCCAGAAGTTCGTCCTTGTGCATCGTATCTACCGCTATGACGGACGGCGTGTTAAGAATTTCCCGCCTGGCCCGTCCCTCCGTCACCGGCCTCGGCCGATTCAGAAGACGTACTCGTCGTCGTGGCCCATCATTCCGTCATCCTCGAGCGTGGGCTCTTCGTCCATCTGTGGACCGCTCGTCTTATACGCTTTCAATCCGGCAGAGAGCAGGTCCTCGATCGCTTCCTCGCGGGTCGCGAACTCGCCCTGATCGACCATCTGTGCGATCTGCATCTCGAGGTGCTCCGGGACGGTGATTTCTACTTTCGGCATCGGAACAACCGGGGCTTCGATAGAGGCGTATTTAACTCTGACGGGAGAAATCATCTCGAAATACGAAAGGAAATCAACGAATCGATAAACACCGCTTCGCGCCCCGGCCGGTTCGGTAAGCATACGGTCGTCGGTCGACTCGTAGTACCCATGAACGCGACCGATGTCACGGAGCTCTATCGGGAGTTCGGGGAGGACCGGCTACCGCCGGGTCAACGCGAGACCTCGGCGTTTCCAGTCCTCTCGAAGGGGCCCGTTCCGGAGTTCGATCCCACATCGTGGGAATTTACCGTCACGGGTGCCGTAGCGGAGGACCGTTCGTTCTCGTGGGAGGAGTTTACTGACCTCCCCACGACGACCCAGCGCCAGGACTTTCACTGTGTCACCGGTTGGAGCAAGTTCGACTGCGAGTTCACCGGTATCCCGTTCCCCGAACTCGCCGACCGCGCTGGAATCCATGACGATGCGGTTCACGTCATGTTCTCCGCGCTCGACGGGTACACAACGAACCTCCCGCTCGACGACTGTCTGCGCGAGGAGGTCCTGTTGACGTGGGAGTTCGACGGCGAGCCCTTGCCGCCGGAACACGGTGGACCGCTTCGCGTGGTGACACCTCACAAGTACGCCTACAAGGGCGCGAAATGGGTCGACGGTATCGAGTTCCTCACCGAGCCCGAACGCGGGTTCTGGGAGAACCGCGGCTACTCGAACACCGCCGACCCGTGGAACGAGGAACGGTACGGCTGAGTCGGGCGAAACGATCCGCCGGACTACGAACCCGCCCGAGAGAACGGCGTCCCGACACCGTCCGATCGGTTGCTGGCTCGACACACACACCGGGTTTCCGGTGAAACGAGGGCAGTTAGGGACCCCATCGGAATTCGGCCTTTCCGAGCGATACGCTCGACGGTATCGAATAGTATATGTATTATAGCCAGTGTATAGTTCATTAAGTAGATCGCAAAAATAGGAAAGGAGGCGATCTTCGATCGCGTCGTGGCTCGACTCTCCATCTGAATGGCCACTCAGGGCCGCTTCGAGCCGTCTTCAACGTTCGCCTACTACCGACCGAACCTGCGCCCGGATCGTTCCCCGTTCCCCGTTCCCCGTTCCCCGTTCCCCGTTCGACGTTCGTCCCACACCCCGGCTTCGATTGGAGGGTAACTCGCCCTCAATTCCCGTTTCACCGGAAACCCGGTGTGTGTGCGCTCGCGTCGCTTGGCCGTCCGCCGAGGCGAAACACAAGCGCTATTTCACCGGAAACGTGGTGTGGGGTATGGTCGAGACGGACGAGTTGTTCATTCGCGATGACCCCATCTTCGTCAACAAGGAGCTCTTGGAGATCAACCACCTCCCCGACGAGGGCCGGATCGTCGGACGCGACGAGGAGATCAAGCTGCTCGCAAACGCCGTCAACCCCGCGATCTTCGGGCAGAGTCCGAGCAACATCCTCATCTACGGGAAGACCGGGACCGGCAAATCGCTGTGTGCGAAACACGTCTCCGGGCGGCTGGTCGACGCAGCCGAGAGCGAGGGCGTGACCGCCGCCTTCGCCTACGTCGATTGTGCCCAAGACACCACCGAGACCCAGGCCGTCCAGACGATCGCCAGCAGCCTCAACCGCCCCCAGGCGACCGGCATCAACATCCCCGACAAGGGGATCAGCACCGCTACCTACTACAAGCGCCTCTGGCGCATCCTCGACGAGAGCTACGACGTCGTGTTGATCCTCCTCGACGAGATCGATAAACTCGCTGATGACGCGATCCTCATGCAGCTCTCGCGGGCGGGCGAAGCGGGCAAGCTCACCGACTGTAAGATCGGCGTCGTCGGGATCAGTAACAAAATCCGGTACAAGGACAGGATGGACGAACGGGTGAAATCGAGCCTCTGTGAACGCGAGTTCGTCTTCCCACCCTACGACGCCTCCCAGCTGGGCGAGATCATGGAGGCCCGACGCGACGCCTTCCGGGAGGGTGTCCTCGACGGCGGCGTGATCCCGCGGGCGGCGGCGCTGGCCGCCCGCGAACACGGCGACGCCCGCAAGGCGATCGACATCCTCCGCTATGCCGGCGAGATCGCCCAGTCGACGGGCGCCGAGCGGGTGCAGGAGGGGTTCGTCACCGACGCCAGAAAGCGCGCCGAAACCGACCGGTTTCGCGAACTCATCCGTGGGTCGACGCCCCACTCGCGGTACGTCCTCAACGCGCTGACGATCCTCTCGCTGAACGATGCCGGTACCGACGGGTTCCGAACGACCGCGATATACGACGTCTACGAGGAGATCTGCAGGCAGGAGGGCACCGATACGCTCTCGCTGCGTCGGGTTCGTGACCTCCTGAAGGAACACGCGTTTCTCGACATCATCGAACAGTCCCGCCACAGCGGCGGCAGCGCCGAAGGGAGCTACACCAAACACCGGCTGCTCGAGGACCCGACGGTCGTTCGGGACGTCCTCGTCGATCAGGGCTGACTCTCGGTCCGAATTCACCGGAAACCCGGTGTATTTCACCGGAAACACGGTGTCCAACTGTCGGATAGGTACGCTGAAGGGGACGGGACCCCGAGAACGGGTAATGACCGTCTCAGACCGGGATGGTCCGACGATCGCGTCCGCCGGGGACGAGAGCGGGCCGGTCGTGAGTCGGGCCTGCGAGGTCGTGGACCTCTCCTATCGCTCGTTTCTCGCCGATCGCGCGCCCCCGCGGGTGTACTGGACCGCCCCCCACGGTCTCGAGATCGCCGGCGGCGGCGCGGCCGCTCGGCTCCGCGCGACGGGGGACGAACGCTTCGAGACCCTCCGTGCGGACGCCGAGCGCCTGTTTTCCTCGCCCAACGCGGCGCTGGCCGGCGGCGACGACCTGCCCGCGCCCGCCCGCCCGCGGGCCTTCGGGGGCGTAGCCTTTCACGCCGGCCACGACCCCGTCACCCCCTGGGAGGGGTTTCCGGCCGCCGAGTTCGTCGTTCCCCGGATCCAGCTCACCCGGACCGACGAGACGACGTGGCTCACGGTTTCGGCCTCCGGGACCGACGTCGCGGTCGGGGACGTCAAGCGGGAACTCGAAGACGTCCGCGCGGCGCTCGCCGCCCACCCCGCGATGCAGCCAAGCGGCGGCTCGCCGGGCATCGCCGGGACCCGATTGCGGACCTCCCGCGAGGAGTGGACCCGGCAGGTCCAACGCGCAACCGACCGCATCGCCGCGGGCGAGCTCCGAAAGGTCGTCCTCGCCCAGTCGCTCGAAGTCGACCTCGCCTCCGGGATCGAGATTCCCGACGTGCTCGAACGGCTCAGACGGACCTACCCCGAGTGTTACCGCTTCCTGATCGAACCCACCGACGCGGCGAGTTTCTTCGGCGCACCGCCCGAACGGCTGGTCTCGCTTTCGGGACGGCGCGTCGAGACGGAGGCGCTTGCGGGGTCGGTCGCGCGCGGTGAGACGCCCGAGGAGGACCACGAACTGATGAGCTCGCTCTTCGAGAGCGAGAAGATCCGACACGAACAGGGCGTGGTCGTCGACACCATCCGCGAGCAACTCGAACCGCTCGGCGAGATTCGCGTCGACGAGCGCACCGTAAGGAAGCTCGCGACGATCCAGCACCTCCGGACGCCCATCAGGGCCGACCTCGCGGACGAGGAACACGTCCTCTCGATCGTCGAGGCGCTCCACCCCACGCCCGCGGTCGGCGGTCTGCCCCCCGAGAGGGCGTGGGAGACGATCCGCGGGACCGAGACCTTCGATCGGGGCTGGTACGCCTCGCCCGTGGGCTGGTTCGACGCCGACGGCGACGGCGAGTTCGCCGTGGCGATCCGGTCGGGCGTCGCCAGCGACGCCCGCCTCACGCTGTTTGCGGGCAACGGGATCGTCGCCGACAGCGACCCCGACGAGGAGTGGGCCGAGGTCCAGCTGAAATACCGGCCGATCCTCGACGCGCTGGGCGAATGAGCGCGCCGAATCGTGCGACCCTCTGGGGGCGGACGGTCGTCGACGAACTCGTCGCCTCGGGTATCGAGGACGTCTGTCTCGCGCCGGGCAGCCGATCGACGCCGCTGACGGTGGCGTTTTCGACCCACGACTCGATCACCGTCCACTCGCATCTCGACGAGCGCTCGGCGGCCTTCTACGCGCTCGGACGGGCAAAACGCACCGGCGAGCCGACGCCGCTGGTCTGTACCTCCGGGACCGCCGCCGCGAACTTCCATCCCGCGGTGATCGAGGCGTCCCAGTCGCGGGTGCCGATGCTCCTGTTGACCGCGGATCGTCCCGCCGAGTTACGCGACTCGGGCGCGAACCAGACCATCGACCAGACGAAACTCTACGGCGAGGCCGTTCGGAGCTACCGCGAACTGCCCGAACCCGCACCCGAGGGGCGCCGGCTCCGCTCGCTTCGGACGACTGTCTGTCGAGCCCTCGCCGAGAGTACTGGCACGCCAGCGGGACCGGTCCACATCAACGCCCCGTTTGCCAAACCGCTCGAACCGACCGAAACCGACGACGTTCCCGCCGACTTCCCAAGGCGCCGCCCCACCGCGGTCGAGGGTCGCGAGGGGCCGTTCGTCTCGGTCACGCCGGGTCGTCCGGCGATCGCTCCCCGCGATCGCCGGACGTTGGTCGAGGCGATCGACGGTGCGGACCGCGGGCTGATCGTCGCCGGGCCCTCCGATTCCCTCGACGGCGGGGCGATCCGTAGGCTCGCCCGTGCGGCCGGGTTTCCGCTCCTCGCCGACCCGCTCTCGGGGGCGCGCTTTGGCACTGCGGGGACCGACGGGGCGACCGTGATCGGCGGCTACGACTCGTGGCTCGCGAGCGTCGAGTGGCCCGATCCGGATCTCGTCGTTCGCTTCGGTGCCTCGCCCACCTCGAAGACGCTCAGGAACTACCTCCGGGACGGAGAGGCCCGCCAAATCGTCGTCGACCCCGCCGGCGAGTGGCGCGAGGCGACGTTCACGGCCACGGATCTGGTCGTCGCCGACGGGACTGATCTCGCCTCCGCGCTCGCCGCTGATCTCGACTCCCCCGAACCCGGAACGTGGCGAGAACGCTTCGCGGAGGCGGAAACACGATACTGGAAGGCGATCGCCGAGGAAACCGGCGAGTTGTTCGAGGGGGCGGTCCTCGAACGCGTTTTCTCGGGTGCGCCCGACCCCGCGACCGTCTTCGTCTCGAACTCGATGCCGATCCGGGACACAGACCGCTTCGCTCGACCACGAGACGCCGAGCTAACCGTCCTCGGGAATCGCGGTGCCAGCGGGATCGACGGGATCACCTCCAGCGCCCTGGGCGCCGGAAGCGCCACCGACGACCCGCTCGTGCTCGTCACGGGTGACCTGGCGTACTACCACGACACGAACGGCCTGCTCGCGCTCTCCAGATGCGGGGTCGACGCCACGATCGTCCTCATCAACAACGACGGCGGGGGCATCTTCCATATGCTCCCCATCGAGGCCTTCGACCCGCCCTTCACCGACCAGTTCGAGACCCCCCACGGCCTCGACTTCGCGCCGACGGGCGAGTTGTACGGGTTCGAGTTCGTCCGCACGGACTCGCTTTCGGGCTTTGAGGCCGCGTACGATGCCTCGCTTTCGAGTTCCGGGACGCAGGTCATCGAGGTACGCACCGACGGGGAAGCGAGCCATCGACGGCGCGAGGCGATCCACGAGCGGGTCGGCGAGCGCCTCGGATAACGGGCGCTTTTGTCGGCCGGTTGCGTACCGGCGAGCATGGTTTCGGAACTCTTCGATCCCGACCGCTGGGAGCCCGTCGACAACGACTTCGACGACATTACGTACCACCGCGCGCCCGAAACGGGCGCGGTGCGGATCGCCTTCGACCGACCGGCGGTGCGAAACGCCTTCCGGCCCGGCACGGTCGATGAACTCTATCGCGCGCTGGACCACGCGCGAAAACAGACCGACGTGGGCTGTGTCCTATTGACCGGCAACGGCCCCTCCGCGATCGACGGCGGCTGGGCCTTCTGCTCGGGGGGCGATCAGTCCGTGCGCGGGGGATCGGGCTACGAGTACCGCGGCGAGGACGAGGCCGGCGAGGACGACAGCGAGACGGTTCGGGAGGCGAAAGCCGGACGACTCCACATCCTCGAGGTCCAGCGACTCATCCGCTTTATGCCCAAACCCGTGATCGCCGTGGTGCCCGGGTGGGCGGTCGGCGGGGGTCACTCGCTGCACGTGATCTGTGATCTGACCCTCGCTTCGGAAGAACACGCGAAGTTCCTCCAGACCGACCCCGACGTGGCGAGTTTCGACGCCGGGTTCGGTTCCGCGTACCTCGCACGCCAGATCGGCCAGAAGAAAGCCAGGGAGGTCTTCTTCCTCGGAAAGACCTACTCCGCCGAGGAGGCAGTGGAGATGGGCATGGCAAACGAGGTGGTCGCTCACGAGAACTTAGAGGACGTCGCCCTAGAGTGGGCCGAGGCGATCACCTCGAAGAGCCCCACCGCGATCCGAATGTTGAAGTTCGGGTTCAACGCGGTCGACGACGGGATGGTCGGCCAGCAAGTCTTCGCCGGCGAGGCCACCCGACTGGGCTACATGACCGACGAGGCCCGCGAGGGTCGGGACGCTTTCATGGAGAAACGTGACCCCGACTTCTCGGAGTACCCCTGGCACTACTGAGACCCGTCGTCGGCGAGCGCGAGGAGTTACTACACAGTATCACGGTATGGGACTGCCGACCACGCTTTTGTTCCCGCCGGCCCTAATGCCGGCATGGACGAGCGGACTCCCGTCGAGATGGATGACGACGAGCGCGACGCCTTCCTCGGAACCGGCGGGACCGGCGTCATATCCGTTCCGACGCCGGCCGACGACCCGCCACACGCGATCCCGGTTTCCTACGGCTACGACGCGACCGAGACCACCTTCTACTTCCGTCTCGCGGTGGGCTCGGACCGGGAGAAAGGCGACGTGGCGGGCCGGACGGTCACGTTCGTGACCTACGGGCACGAAGACGACGCTTGGGAGAGCGTCATCGCGGTCGGTCGCCTTGAGAAGACGACGGCCGAACCGATCGCCACCGAGACCCTACAGGGGCTCGAACGGGTCCACATCCCGATCGTCGACGTCTTCGGTGAGCCGCCACGAACGGTGTCGTTCGAGTACTTCCGGCTCGTCCCCGAGCGACTGACCAGCCGAAAGGAGTCACGAACCGAGGTCTGAGACCCACCCGGAAGCTACCCGCCACCTAACCACGACCGAACGCCCAGGATCACGGCCAGCGCCGCGAACCCCGCCCCGAGGAGCCACTCGGGGGAGCCCACCGGCGCGCCCCACGAGCCGTCCGCGAACGCGAGTGCGAACACGAACACTGCAAGACCCAACAGAAACACGGCCAACGCCACCGGCGACGAGCGCGCCTCCGAGAGCGTGTATCTCATATGTGGTACTTGTTCTCTCATATCAAATATTTTTCCCGACACCGGGCCGAACCACAGGCGCTATGCGCCGCCGCCGGTAAGGGGGACCGAATGAGTACGGTCGACGTCTCCCGGCGGAAAGCGTGGCTGATGGCCGCCCGCCCCCAGACGCTTCCGGTGGCCGCGGCGCCGATCCTCGTCGGGGTCGGACTCGCGCTCGATGCGGGCGTCTTCGCCCCGCTGCCGGCGCTGGCGGCGTTCGTGGGCGCGACGCTGATCCAAGTCGGGACGAACTTCGCGAACGACTACTACGACGCCATCAAGGGTGCCGACACCGACGAGCGGGAGGGCTTTACTCGGGTGACCCAGTCGGGGCTGATCGAACCCGAGGAGGTCAAGCGCGCGATGGCTCTTACCTTCGCGCTCGCCGTCCTCGTGGGGACCTACCTCGTCTCCGTCGGCGGCGTTCCGATCCTCGTCATCGGTCTCGCGAGCATCGCCTCGGGAATCGCCTACACCGGTGGCCCATACCCCTACGGCTATCGTGGCCTCGGCGACCTCTTCGTGTTCGTCTTCTTCGGGCTGGTCGCCGTCACCGGAACCTACTACGTACAGGCCGCAGCACTGCTCGCCGACCCGTTCCCGCTGTGGGTCCCTCCCGGCACGGTCAGCACCGAGGCGGTCGTCGCCAGCCTGCCGGTCGCCGCGCTCGCGACGGCGGTCCTCGTGGTCAACAACGTCCGGGACCGCGAGACCGATCGTGAGACCGGCAAGCGGACGCTGGCGGTGTTGCTGGGGTATCGCTTCAGTCGCTTCGAGTACGCCGCGCTGTTCGCGCTGGCGTATCTCACCCCGCTGTGGTTCCTCGCGACGGGTTTTGGCCTCCCGGTCCTCCTGCCGTATCTTACCGTCCCGTATGCCGCCTCAGTCCTCCGGACGCTGCTCTCGGAGACCTCCGGTGAGGCGCTCAATCCGGCGCTCGAACGCACCGGCAAGCTACTCGCGGCCTTTGCCGCGCTGTTCGCCGTCGGGCTGGTGATCGGATGAACTGTGAGGAGTTCTCCCTGCCCCTGAAAACGCCGCTCTCGACCGCCGGCGGCGATATCCGCGAGCGCAGGGGGTTCGCGGTCCGGATCGGCGGCGGCGTTGGCGAGGCGACGCCGCTTCCCGGCTGGACCGAGTCCGTCGAAGAGTGTCGGGAGGCCCTCTCGGGGATCGAGGACCCCGACGCCGCGCTTGCGACCCTCGACGATCGTCCGGCCGCACGCCACGCGGTCTCGCTCGCGCTCGCCGATGGGGCGGCCCGCGAGCGTGCGGTCCCCCTCTCTCGACACCTCGGCGGGGACGAGGACCTGACCGGGACGGTGGCGGTCAACGCGACGGTCGGCGACGGCTCGCCCGAAGGGAGCGCCGCGGCCGCCCGTGAGGCCGTCGAGAGCGGGTTCCGAACGGTCAAGTGCAAAGTCGGCGCGCGGTCGGTCGAGTCGGATCTCAAGCGGATCCGCGCGGTCCGCGAGGCGGTCGGGCCGGGGCCCGCGATACGGGTCGATGCCAACGGCGGCTGGAGTCGCGAGGAGGCCGAGCACGCACTGGACGGGCTCGCCGAGTTCGACATCGCTCTCGTCGAACAGCCGCTTTCGGCCGACGACATCGCGGGCCACCGCGAACTCCCCCGTCGGATACCGCTCGCGCTCGACGAGTCGCTGGCCGGGCACACGCCCGACGAGATCGAGGGGGTCGCGGACGTCGCGGACGTCTTCGTCCTGAAGCCGATGGCGCTTGGCGGGGTCGATCGGGTCGTCGAGGTAGGCTCCCGACTCCGCGCCGAGGGTGTTGGGGTCGTGGTCACGACGACCATCGACGCCGTGATCGCCCGGACCGGCGCGATCCATGCCGCCGCGGCGCTCGGGATCGAGCGCGCCTGCGGGCTCGCGACCGCGGACCTGCTGGCGGCTGATCTCGCGCCCGACCCTGCGCCCGTTCGCGCGGGGACGGTCGCGGTCCCGCGGGGTCCGGGACTGGGGACCGACGGCCCGTGGACTGGGGGTGGGGCAGATGCGTGATCCGGTCGCCTCCCAGCGACACTCGGGTCCTGACTCGACAGCGCTTCTCGACGCCGGGGCCGACGAGCGGTGGACCTACGCCGAACTGGACCGGGCGGTAGAACGAACCGCCGGTCGGTTGTGGGCGCTCGGGGTTCGCCCGGGCGATCAACTCGGTGTGCTCGCGGACACCGGCCCCGACTTTGCCCGGGTGGTCCACGCAACGTGGCGGATCGGTGCGGTCCTCGTCCCGCTCGATACGCACCTCGCCGAGCGAGAGCTACGCGAGCGACTCGCGTGCGTCGACCTCGTGGCGCTTCTGGCCGGTCGACCACACGCAGAACGGGCCCGGTCGATCGCCGAGGTCCCAGTCGAATCGCTCCAGGCGAGCGCCACGGAGCCCGCCGAATTCGTCGCCGAGGACCCGCCGCCCGACGCCCCCCGCGTCATGCTCTTTACCTCGGGGACCACGGGTCAGCCAAAGGCGGTCGTCCTCACCGGCCGGAACCTCGTTTCGAGCGCCGTCGCCTCCGCGTTCCGGCTGGGGGTCCTGCCAGAGGACCGCTGGTACGACCCGCTGGCGGGGTATCACATGGGCGGGCTCGCGCCGATCGTCCGCTCGGCGCTCTACGGCACCTGCGTCGTCCTCCCGGACAGGTTCGACGCCGGGCGGGCGCTCTCGCACCTCCACGACCACGAAGTCACGGGCGTCTCCGTGGTTCCGACGATGCTCGACCGCCTGCTCGACGCAGGTGAGTTCCCCGAGTCGCTCCGGTTCGCCCTCACGGGCGGTGCGCCGACCCCGCCGGAACTGATCGCGCGCTGTGAGGAGCGGGGAGTCCCGATCCACCCCACCTACGGCATGACCGAGACGGCCTCGCAGGTCGCGACCGCCCGGCCCGCCGAGGCGTACGCGAACCCCGACCGGGCCGGCCGACCGCTCGCGTTCACCCGCGTTCGGGCACTCGACGGGGAGGAGCCCCTCGCGCCCGGCGAACCCGGCGAACTCGTCGTCTCGGGACCGACGGTCACGACGGGCTACTACGGCGACCCGGAAACGACCGACCGGGTCTTTGGCCCCTACGGCTTTCGGACCGGCGACCTCGGGGTCGTCGAGCCCGACGGTTCGATCCGGGTGCTCGGCCGGGTCGACGACGCGATCATCACCGGCGGCGAGAACGTCCATCCCGCAGACGTCGCCCGTATCCTGCGCGAGCATCCCGATGTCGAGGCGTGTGCGGTCGTTGGCCTGCCCGACCCCGAGTGGGGCGAACGCGTCTGTGCGCTAGTGGTCGGCGAGGCGAGCGAGGCGGCGCTCCGGGCGTTCTGTGAGGGCAGACTCGCGGATTACAAGCGCCCGAAGACGATCGCGTTTGCCGACTCGCTGCCCCGGACCGTCTCGGGGACGGTCGACCGCGAGACCGTCCGCGACCGCCTCGCCGAGCGCTCAGAGCGCCTCGAGTAGCGCGTCGACGTCGGCCTCGGTGTTTATCGCGTGGACCGACGCGCGGATCGCCTCCGGGCCCGGGAGCGTCCGGACCCGGATCCCCGCCTCGCCCAGCCGCTCGACCGTGGCCTCGGGGTCCTCGTCGGCGAACGTGACCAGCCCGCTCTCGTACTCCCGGGGACTGTACAGGCGCTCTTCGTCCAGCCCGTCCTTGAGCCGGTCGGTCAGCCCGGCGATCCGGGATTCGATCCGGCCGTACCCCACACGATCCATCGTTTCGATGGCCTCGGTGAGCGCGGCGTAGGGCGCGGGGTTCGTCGTGCCGATCTCGAGACGACGGGCCCCCTCGTGGAAGGCGTAGGCCTCGGCGTCCGGTTCGGCCACGCTGCGATAGCCCACCGATCGGGGTTCGAGCTCCGCGAGGAAGTCGGGCGAGACGGCGAGAAACCCCGCACCCCACGTCCCGAGCAGCCACTTATGCCCCGCCGCGGCGACCGCGTCCGCGCCCCACGCCTCGACGTCCAGTCCCGTCTGTCCGGGCATCTGGACGGCATCGACCAGGGTGCGCGCGCCGGCGTCGTGGGCGATCTCGACCAGCTTTCGGACTGGTAGTCGCGTCCCGTGCGTCCACGTGAGCGCGCTGAAACAGGCCAACCGGGCGTCCGCGACCGCCTCGGCGTACTCTTCGGGATCGATCCGTCCCTCGCGGGTTTCGAGGATCCGGATTTCGAGGTCGTGAACGTCCGCGAGTCGCTGCCACGGCAGGATTCCGGCGGAGTGTTCGAGGTCAGTCCGAACCACGACGTCGCCGGGCTCGAAATCCATCGCGCTCGCGATCCGGTTGATCCCGTCGGTCGTGCTCTGGGTCAGCGCGACCCGTCGCTCGTCGGTGTTCAACAGACCTGCCACCGCCTCGCGGGCCTCCTCGTAGACCGCGTCGGCGGCGACGTACATCCCCTCACCGGCGGGCGTTTCGTACTCATGGCGTTCGAGAAAGCCGGTCGCGGCCTCGACGACTCGGCGGGGGCTGGGGCCGCTTGCGCCCGTGTTGAGGTAGGTGCAGTTCTCGAAGCCGGGCGTCTCGGCGCGAAGCTCCTCAGGAGTCATGACGGGGCCTACGGAGGACTACTCCATGAATCCTCCCGGTCGCGGACGGTCAACGTTAAAGGCGTCGGGCGGCGTTGTACGGGTATGAGCGCCGCCGAACTCGAAGCCGAGCTGTCGGAGGACGAACGTGCCGGCCTCGAACTCGTCCGCCAGAGCGGGGGGATCCACCAGAGCGACTTCTGGAAGGAACTGGACGTCTCCTCGCGCAAGGGTAGCCGCATCGTCGACAAGCTCGCCCAAGCCGAGCTGATCGAGCGCCACGACACCGTCTACAACGGTCACAACACCTACCTGCTCACGCCGGCGGCGCGTGATCTGGACTTCTCGTTGCTGATGGCCGGGGACATGCTCTCGCCCTTTATCGGCGAGGAGGAAATCGACGCCAATAGCGACGCCTTCTCGCAGTGGATCATGAACCTCGCCTACGAGCGCTGACGAACCTTTATCATTTGTCGTGTCGAACTCCGTCCGTCCCTGTCGCATAGCCGACGGGACGTGAGATACATCATGAACACGACTGAATCCGTTCTCGACCACCACTTAGAGACGTTCGCCGAACAGGACCTCACGGGAGTCATGGAGGACTACACCGACGGGTCGGTCGTCGTCACCAACATGGGGACGTTTCGCGGCCGCGAGGAGATCGAAGGGCTGTTTGAGGACCTGTTCGCGGAGTTCGCCGACCCCGAGGCGACGATCACGATGGACGAACAGCTGACCGAGGGAGAGTTCGGTTATATCATCTGGCACGCCGAAACGCCCGAAAACGTCTACGAGTTTGCGACCGACACGTTCTACATTCCCGACGAGATCATCGAGTTCCAGACCTTCGCGGGGAAGGTCTCCCCGAAGGACTGACTATTCGAGCGCGCTCGCCGCCCGGATGATCCGTCGCTCGCCGAATTCGGGCCCGATCAGCTGCAGCCCCACCGGCAGACCGTCGGTCTCGCCGGCGGGCACCGAGATCGCCGGCAGGTTCGCGAGGTTCACCGGGACGGTGTTCGCATCCGAGAGGTACATCTGGAGGGGGTCCTCCAGGCTCTCGCCGGCCTCGAAGGGGGGAACCGGCATCGTCGGGCTCGCGAGCACGTCCGCCTCCGCGAGCGCGTCGTCGAAGTCCTGTTTCACCCACGCGCGGGCGTCCTGGGCCTTCTTGTAGTATTTCTCGTGATAGCCCGCCGAGAGGGCGTAGGTCCCCAGCAGGATCCGGCGTTTGACCTCCTCGCCGAAGCCCCGCTCGCGCACGGCCGAAAAGACCTCGTTCCAGTCGCCCTCGCGGTCGGTCGCGGGGCCGTAGCGCACCCCGTCGAAGCGCGCGAGGTTCGAGGAGGCCTCGGACATCGCGATCACGTAGTAGGCCGCGACGGCGTGCTCGATCGAGGGCAGGCTCACCTCGTGGTAGCTCGCACCCCGGGATTCGAGGGTCGCGATCGCGTCCCAGAAGGTCTCCCTGACGCCCTCGTCGGCCCCTTCGACGAGTTCCGTCGGAACCCCGATCGAGAGCCCCTCGACGTCGCCGTCGGCGCTACTCGCGTAGTCACTGTTTTTCCCCTCCGCTCGCGTCGTCGCATCCCGCTCGTCCGGGCCCGAAATGACGTCGAGCAGGCGGGCGGCGTCCTCGACGGTAGGCGCGAGCGGCCCGATCTGTTCGAGCGAGTTGGCGTAGGCGATCAGCCCGTATCGCGAGACCAGCCCGTAAGTGGGCTTGATCCCGACGACCCCACAGAACGCCGCCGGGTTCCTGACCGACCCGCCCGTGTCGGTCCCCAGCGCGACGTCGGCCTCGCCGGCGGCGACCGCCGCCGCCGACCCGCCCGACGAACCGCCCGGAACTCGCCCCTCGGCGGCGGGATTGGGCGCGGGACCGAACGCCGAGGTCTCGGTCGTACTCCCCATCCCGAACTCGTCCATGTTCGCCTTGCCGACGATCTCCGCGCCCGCCGCCTTCAGGCGCTCGATTACCGTCGCGTCGTATGGTGGGACGTACTCCGTGAGCATCGCCGACCCACAGGTCGTGCGCACGCCCTCGGTGCTGATGTTGTCCTTGACGGCGACGGTAGCGCCCGAAAGGGGTCCCTCGGAGTCGCCCTCGATGTGCTCTTCGGTGATGAAGATCCCGCTCATGAGACGCTCGGCCCCTTGAAGTAGCCGTCCTCGCTTTCGGGGGCGTTGCGCAGTGCCTCCTCCCGGTCGAGGCTTTCGCGCACCTCGTCTTCGCGCATCACGTTCTCGAGGTCGTCCTCACGCTCGACCTCGGGTACCTCGTCCAGTGTCTCGAAGGCGTCGAGGATCTCGCCGAACTGCTCGGCGAAGGCCTCGACCTCCGCCTCGTCGAGGTCGACCCGCGCGAGGGCGGCGACGTGGCGAACCTCCTCGCCGTCGACGGACTGATCGCTCATACCGGAAGCACCCCCGGACGGGGAGTAAGGGTTTCGGATCAGGCGACGCGCGCCCAGACCACCAGCGCCGAGGGCAACACGATGATCGACGCCAGATAGGCATACAGGATCGAGATCGAGAGCAACAGTCCGAACTGCCCGAGGATCGGCGTGATCGCGAGCACGAGTACGCCCATTCCCGTGACCGTCGTGAGCATGCTGCCCGTGAGCGCGCCGCCGGTTCCCCGGACGGTGCGATCGAGCGCCGTGAGGGTATCGACGCCGTCGTCGAGTTCGTCGACGAACCGGTGGACGACGTGGACGGTGTAGTCGACGCCGAGCCCGATCGACACCGAGAGGATCGTCGCAGTCAGCGCGTTGAAGGGGATCCCCGCATAGCGCATCGTCCCCGCCAGCGCGGCGATCGAGACGGCGATGGGAAACAGGTTGACGACGCCGAGCGACGGCCGGCGGGCGACGACCCAGTAGCCCGCGATCAGGAACAGCCCCGTCGCCACGAGCGCGAGAGCGAGGCTGCGGACGGCCGAATCGAAGATCACGTCCGAGACCGCCTCGAAGACGAGCGTCTCGCCGGTCGCGGTCGCGTCCAGCCGGTGACGATCCGCGAGTTCGCGGGCGTCCTCGCCGACCGCTTCCTGTGCGGCGTCGCCCTCGACGGCGTACTGGACCTGGGCCGCGCGGTAGTCCTCGGTGATGTACTGGCGGGCTTGGTCCTCGTAGGGCGAGGCGTACAGTTCGTCGTAGATGGTCTCGAGGTTCTGGTCGGGTACGCCGTTGCCGTTGCGGTCGTTTCGCTCGACCAATGCGGCGAACTCCGGGTTCTGGGCGGCGTACTGCTCGATGACGGTGATGATGCTCTGCGAGTCTGCATATCGACCATCGCGGATCACCGTCTCGGGGGGGTCCTCGCCGGCCCGATGGATCGATTCGAGCGCGTAGTCCTCCCGGAGTTGCCCGTCGATGGAGACGATCACCGTCCCCTCCTGGCCCTGCGGGAACGTCTCCTCGAGGTAGTTCATCGTCCCCGTGACCTGCGGTTCGGCGGGCTGGAGTTCGGCGGGGAGGTACTCGATGTAGCCCGGTTGCTCCTCGGGCGGGAGGAAGTCCTCGTCGCTGAAGGAGGTGTCGACCTCGCTCCCGTAGGCCCCCATCGCGCCGGCGGCAACGAGCGTCACGAGCAAGAACGCGATCGGGGCCCGTCGGGCGATGGCGACCCCGACCGGCAGTACGCGCCCGAGCGCCGAATCCTCCTCGCCCAGCGGCTCGGAGCTGAACTCGGGGATCGGGCTGTCCTCGCGCCAGCGGTCGGTGAGCACCTTCAGCGCGGGCATGAAGATCCCGAAGATGAGGAAGGTAAAGGCGATCCCCAGCGCCGATACCAGCCCGAAATCGCGGATCGGCTGGAGCGAGCTCGTGTAGTTCGCGCCGAACCCCACCACCGTGGTACCGATCACGAGCACGAACGCCACGAGCAACTGGTCGGTGGTCCGCTCCATGGCCGCCCCGACGGAGGCCGCCGCGGAGCGTTCCTCGCGATAGCGGTTGATGATGTGGATCCCGAAGTCGATCCCGACCGCGAGCAACAACACCGGCACCGAGATCAGCATCTGTGAGAAGGGGATCCCGGCGAGCCCCATGAACCCGAACGTCCAGACGACCGTCATCGAGAGCGCGAGCAGCCCCACCGCCAGGTCGATCGGGTCGCGGTAGGCGACGATCAGGAAGAACAGCAGCAACACGACGGCCGCGGGCACGACGATCAGCAGCGAGTCCTCGATGATCGTCTGGAACTCCCCGGAGACGATGCCGCTGCCGAACACTTGGAACTGGCCGTCGCTTCGCTCGGCCATCGTCTCGATCTCCTGCTGGATCGGCGTCATCGGGCTGTTCGCGTCGTTGCCGGTCGTCCCCGAGACGCCGCCGGGAAGCTCGTGGGTGACGGTCCCGATCGTCGCCGAGGCGGTCGCCGATTCGGCGTTGAAGTCCTCGCTCAGCTGGCCCGTGAACGCCGGGCTATCGGCGTTTTCCCGCACCGCCTCGCGGACCTCGCGGTCGCTGGCCTCTCGGAGGGTCGCACGCTGTTGGGCGAGCGTCTCCGCCTCGGGGTCGATCGTCCGCGCGACCGTCGTCGCGGCGCTGGTAGCCTCGGTCGCGCGCAACTCCTCGCGGTCGAGGACCGACTCCTGGAGCGCGAGCATCCGCAGGAGTCCCTCGCGGGTCAGGACGTTCTCGCCCCGTTGGATGAGCTGTGTCGAGGCGGTGTCGGCGGATTCGCCGCGCGGGCCAAAGCGGTCCTGGACGTCCTCCAAAGCCTGCTGTGCGGGGACGTCCTCGGTGAACTGGCCGGTCCCCGCCTCGGTGCCGGTCCCCCCGAGCCCGCCCGCAAACAGGAGCGTGACCGCGAGGAAAGCGAGGACGATGGTCCCCGGCCGCTCGGTGATCAGCCCGCCGAGTCGCTCGACGGCGCGCTCGTGGCGCGACATCTACGCGAACCGGCGGATTCCGACCGCCAGCCCGACGATCGCCAGCGCGAGGCCGGCCGCGCCGAGCGTCCAGCCGCCGAAGCCGTCGTCGGCCGGTTCGGTCACATCGACGGGGACCTGGTACTGCTCGGAGAGCTGGGTGTCGCCCTCGCCGTCGTCGTAGCTGAAGTCGATATCGACCGGGTAGGTCCCCGCGGTGTCGCTCTCGGCGCTCACGTCGAAGGAGAGGACCACCGACTCGCCGGCGGGGAGTTCGGCGGCGTAGGCCTGATCGCTCCCGACCGAGAGCGGGCTGTCGGCGAAGAGCTGTGCGTTGAGGTTGCTCACGTCCTCCTCGCCCTCGTTTGTGACTTCGAGTTCGACCGTGTCGCTCGCCCCGCTCTCGACGCTCGCGTTGAGCGGTTCGACGCTGAACTTCTCGCTTTCGGGGTCGACGCCCACTTGTGTGCTCGTCGTCGCCTCGCGGTCGTTGCCCCGCTCGTCTTGGTAGGCGACGACGAAGTCCAGTTGCCGGTCGCCCGCGCTCGCCTCGGCGCTCACGTCGGCGTCGAAGGTAAACTCGGCGCTCTCGCCGGCCTCGACGTCGCCAAGCGCGTACTCCCGTTCGGCAAAGCCGAGGGTACCCGACTCGTTCGTCAGCCGGAGGACGGCGTCCTCGGCGTCCCCGCTGCCGACGTTCTCGACCGTACCCGTCACCTCGCCGTCGCTGCCGACCTCGAGGTCGCTCTCGACGCTCTCGACGTCGAAGCGAGCGCTCTCCTCGATCACGATCGGCACCTCCTCGGTGATCGTCTCGGAGACGACCGTCTCCTCGCCGTTCTCGACCTGACTCGTATAGACGTACTCGACGGTGACCGTCAGCTGGTAGGTGCTCGCCGGCGCGTCCTCGTTGACCGAGACGGTGATCGGGATCGGTTGGCTCGTCCCCTCCGGGAGGCTTCCGACGGGGACCGTCGCGGTCTCGACCTCGAAGGGCGGGCCGTCGGCCTCGGCCTCGACGGTCACGTTGCGCGCGGTCTGGACGCGCTGGCGATCACCCTGCTGGGTGATGACCTCGATGCCCTCGCTGCCCTCCTCGATGGTCCCGTTGTTCATCAACTGGAGGTCGATCTGCGTCGTCTCGCCCGGCGAGACCGTGTTCTCGGGTGCGAAGACGCTCACGTTGGGCTGGCCCTGCACCCCGGCGACGACGCCGCTTGCAAGGACGACGAGCAGTACGAATCCGATCGCGGTCGCCCCCCGGCGACCCGGCCACAACCTTCCCCATCCGAGCATATACCGGTTCGACGGGATCGCGCGATTAAGTGTTGTCGTTTCGCTACAGACAACCCATCCGTAGCTTGAAACCGTCCCCGTTCGTACCCCCTACAATGGGAAACGCAGCGCTTCGGGACCTCGCGGCGATCGAGACGGTCCCGTTTGAGGACCTGTCGGGGGCGGTCGTCGCGGTCGACGCGCACAACTGGCTCTATCGGTATCTCACGACGACCGTCAAGTGGACCGCAGACGACGTCTACACCACCGCCGAGGGGACCGAAGTCGCCAACCTCGTGGGGATCGTTCAGGGGCTACCGAAGTTCTTCGAGAACGACCTCGTCCCCGTGTTCGTCTTCGACGGCGTCGTCACCGACCTCAAAGACGGCGAGATCGACGACCGGCGCGCCGCCAAGGAACGCGCCGCGGCGGAGGCCCGAAACGCCCGCGAGCGGGGCGATCGTGTCGAGGCCGCCCGGCTCGAGGCGCGCACCCAGCGCCTGACCGACACGATCCAACGGACCACCCGCGAGCTGCTCGAACTGCTCGACGTCCCCATCGTCGAGGCCCCCACCGAGGGCGAGGCCCAAGCCGCCCACATGGCGAAATCGGCCGACGTCGACTACGCCGGCACCGAGGACTACGACGCCTTGCTCTTCGGGGCGCCCCTGACGCTACGGCAACTCACGAGCAAGGGTGACCCCGAGTGCATGGATCTGGCGGCGACCCTCGCGGCCCACGAGTTGACCCACGAGCAGCTGGTCGACGTGGGGATCCTCTGTGGGACCGACTTCAACGAGGGCGTCCACGGGATGGGGCCCAAGACGGCGGTGAAGGCGATCCACGAACACGGCGACCTGGCGGGCGTCCTCGACGCCCGAGACGCCGTGGTCGGGGAGATGGAGGCGGTCCGCGAGCTGTTCTTACAGCCGGACGTGACCGACGACTACGGGTTCGACACCGCCCTCTCGCCGGACGTCGCGGGTGCCCGCGAGTACGTCGCCGACTGGGAGATCCCCGCCGATGAGGTATCGAGGGGATTCGAGCGCATCGAGGAATCGGTCACCCAGACCGGGCTGGATCAGTGGACCTGAGATCTGAAACCGTTTTGGGCCTCGGGCGCACAGTCCGACCATGGACGCCGAGGACGTCGAAGCGCTGATCGAGGCGGGAATCGAGGACTGTGAGGCGACGGTCACCCATCCACGGGGGACTCACGACGAGGACCATCTGGCGGCGGTCGTCGTCTCGCCGGCCTTCGAGGGCAAGTCGCTGGTCGCCCAGCACCAACTGGTCTACGACGCGCTTGGCGATCACATGACCACCGACATCCACGCCCTCGAACTGAAGACCTACACGCCCGACGAGTACGAACCCCGCTAGTCTCGCTTTGGGACGGGCTCGGCGACCGATCGTCTTTTGAACGCACCGGCCGAACGGGGGGTGTGCTCTCGGTCGAACTCCACGCACACTCCGCGCTCTCGCACGACGGCCGGGATCCCGTGGACTTCCTCCTCGAACAGGCCAGTGCCGTCGGCCTCGACGCCATCGCGATCACCGATCACGACGCCTTCGAGGCGAGCCGCGAGGCCGCCCGACTCGCCCCCGAGTACGGGCTGGTCGGGATCCCCGGCATCGAGGTCACGAGTTCGGCCGGCCACGTCCTCGGAATCGGGGTCGACGTACCCGTAGAGGCGGGTCTTCCCTACGGGGAGACCATCGAACGGATCCGCGGGGCCGGCGGGATCGCCGTCGTTCCCCACCCCTTCCAGTCCTCCCGACACGGCGTCGGCGCGAACGTCTCCCGCGAGGAGTTGGCGAGGGCCGACGCCATCGAGGTCTACAACTCGCGGCTGCTGACCGGCAGGGCGAACCGGAAGGCAGAACGGTTCGCCCGGTCACGGGGACTGGCAATGACCGCCGGCAGCGACGCTCACATCAACGAGATGGTCGGGCAGGCGATCACCCGGGTCGAAACCGGCGGCGAGCGAAACGTCGAGGCGATCCTCGACGGGATCCGCGAGGGACAGACGGCAGTCGAGGGCAAGCGCACCCCGTGGCGGATCAGCTTTCGCCAGGCCGGCGGCGGGGCGAAACGGCGGGTGAAACGCCGGGCCTCCTCCTTTTTCGGATGATCCACGGGAGCGATTCCGCGCTCGTCGAACGCGCACTCGAGGACCGCGATCCGTTCCCCGGGACGCGAGGGTTCGCCGGCGACCTCCCCGACGGCAGGCTCGTCCGGGACGTTCTCGGGCGCGTTCCGCTGTTCGTCGAGCGCACGGGTGAGGGGTGGGGATTCTCACCGACCGCCCTCGCGGATCCGGTCCCGTTCCCGGCGGGTCACGTCGACGACGAGCGCGTCTGGACGCTTCCCGCCCCGTCCCCGTTCGCCGGGGAGCGCGAGGCGGTCGCAGCGACCGAAGGTGCGATCGGGGCGAGCCTCGCGCTCGATTCGGACGGACTCGCGGTCGCCTTCTCGGGCGGCGTCGACTCGGCGGTCGTCGCGAGTCGCCTCGAAGCACCCCTGTACGTCGTCGGCTTCGAGGGGAGCCACGACATCGCCGCGGCCCGCGAGGGCGCGAGCGCGATGGGGCGGGATCTCCGGGTCGTCGAGTGTACCCACGCCGACATCGAGCGGGCGGTCCCCCGCGTGGCTCGCGCGACGGACCGGACCAACGCGATGGACGTGGGGATCGCGCTGTCGCTGTTTCTCGTCGCCGAGCGAGCCGTCGCGGACGGCTTCGACCGCCTCGCGATCGGCCAAGGCGCCGACGAGCTGTTCGGCGGCTACGAGAAGGTCGTCCGGACCGACCACCGAGTCGAATCCGACTCCGTGCGCGGCGCGACCCGCGAGGTGATCGCCTCGCTCCCAGACCAACTGGAACGTGACGTTCTCGCGATCCGTGCCGCCGGCGCCGAACCGGTCGCACCCCTGCTCGACGACCGGGTGGTGCGGGCGGCTTTGCGTCTCGACGGCCCGATGCTCGCGACCGACGAGGAGCGAAAACGCGTCTTCCGGGAGGCGGCCCGCGAGTTCGTCCCCCGCGAGGTGGCAAACCGGGAGAAGAAGGCGATGCAGTACGGCAGCCTGATCGCGCGCGAACTCGATCGCCTCGCCCGGCAGGCGGGGTTCAAACGCCGAATGGACGACCACGTCACGAAGTACGTCGAGTCGCTACTCGACTGAGCCGATCGCCTCCCGGCCCAGCCGGGTCACGTCGGCGTCGAAGCGCTCCTCGTCCAGTTCTTCGCTCGTGACCCACTCCCACGCGTCTGCGGACTGCTCGCCGTCGCCGGGATCGAGCGTGCGCGAGTCCGCCCGGCCGTAGTAGACGAAATCGATGTGCTGGTGGCCGACCGCCCCGTCGTAGGTGTCGATGTCCTCGAGCAGCAGGTGGGCGGGTTCGGGCAGCGACTCGACGGTCGGGGAACGGACGCCGTCGTGTTCGGTCAGAAGCTCTACGTCGAGGCCCGTCTCCTCGCGCACCTCGCGCAGGGCCGCCTCGTGGGGCAGTTCGTCCCGGTCGAGGTGCCCGCCCGGCGGGAGCCACAGCCCAAGCGTCCGGTGTTCGTGCAGCAGGGTCGCGCCGCCGTAGACGACGTAGACGGTCGCGACGAAGTGGCGTGTCGTTTCCATACCTCCTCGAACTCCGACAGGCGTTTGGCGGTTTCTATTCGCCTCGCCCGTCCGACCCGGCGGGCGGGTCGACACCGTGTTTCCGCTCGAGAAACGCCCGTTCGGGCTCTTCGAGATCCCGGGCCCGGAAGGCGTCCAATCCCTCCTGATAGCGTTCGCGGGAGCGATCCGCGGGCGTCTCCAGAACGAGCTCCGCGATGCCGGTCTCCCGACCGGTGTAGCCGAACCCCGCCCGGTAGCACGCCTCGTAGGCGAAGGGGTTGTTGACCGCGATCCGCACGGTGTCGTAGTCCCGCTCGCGCGCTCGGTCCCGAACGAACTCGAGCAGTCGGGGCCCGAAACCGTCGCCCCGGTAGTCGACGTGGGTGGTGATATACCGGATCCAGAGCGTCCCGGGCTCGGTCCGGTCCTCGTTGAACGCGGCCGCGGCGCGGACGGAGCCGTCCTCGCGGACGAGCGCCTTTCCCGTGTTCGTCATGACGAACTTCCCGGCATAGCTAAAGGAACGGTAGTCAAGGTCGAGTTTCGGCCCGTCGGGGGGCCAGCCGACCAGTTCGAGGTCCATACGGCCCGTTGGCCCCCGGGCGTGTTGAGCGATGTGGGAACCGGGGGACACATGGCCCTGCCGGGAGAACGCCCGCCATGGCCGACCTCGCACGGTTCGACCGGTCGGCGACGACGGTTCTCGTCCTCGTCGTCGATCTGGCTATCGTCGCCGCACAGCTCTCGTACGGACTGATCACTCACGGTACCGACCCGCTCGCCGACCCCTTCTACACGGTCGAGACCGTCGCTCCCTTCCTGCTCGGGTGGCTCCTCGCCGCCCCGATGCTCGGCGTCTACACCGCCCGCGTGCGTAGCTCACTCGTCGAGACGCTCCTCTCGGTGGGCCTCGCGTGGATCGTCGCCGCGCTGATCGGGGTTGGACTGCGCGCGACCCCGTGGCTCGTCGGCGGGGCACCGCCGGCCTTCGTCCTCGTTACCGTCGCCACCGGCCTCGCGACGTTGCTCCCGTGGCGAGTACTCGTCGTCGCGCTCGCCCGCCTGCGATCCTGACCGTCCTATCACCTTTCACGAGCCGACCGATCCGCCCATCTGACCCGATTTTTAGCCCCTCTCGAGACGGACCGATTCGAGCGATCGAGCGCCTTTGGCGCCCTTATACATGAGTAACTTATGAGTGGGTATCAAATTAGGTACTGCAACTCCATCGAGACTATATCGGAAGAGAATACAACTGATAGACAAAACAGTTATAGGGGTATGGTTCATAGGTTGAAACACATCATGACTAACTATTACGATTTGATACTCGTTCTCATTCCGATCGCGCTGTTGGGGATCGGTGGCACGCTAGTGGGTGTGGGTCTGCCCCTGCCGATTGCGGTGCCGGCGGCGGCTTCCGTTGCGATCGGCCTGATCGGTCACGCGCTGTTCGTCAATGACCCGTCCCAGCCGACCCCGGTCCCGAATTCGGCGAGCACCGCGTCGCCGACCCCGTCCCAGCAGCCGTCGGAATAGACCACGAACCGTTTTCTCGCTGGCGCTCGAACGCCGGCGTATGACCGAGGCGCTGTTTCTCTCGAGCGACGAACTGATCGATCTGGCCGACGCCGAGGACTACGTCGATGCGGTCCGCGAGGGCTATCGCCAGCGCGGCGCGGGCGCGCCCGCCGAACCGCGCGAGAAGCTCCTCAACGAGCGTCCGCCGGGGATGCTGACGGGTTACATGGCGATCCTCCCCGAGACGGGCGCGATGGGCGGATACACCTACGGGGCGGGCTTTGGCGAACGTGACGCGTGGTTTGTCACGCCGGTGTTCGACGCCGAGTCGGGCGAACCGCTGGCGGTGCTCGACGGCGCGTCCCTCAACCCCTTTAAGACCGGCGCTGCGGGCGCGGTCGGCATCGACGCGCTCGCCCGCGAGGACGCCTCGACGCTGGGGCTGATCGGCAGCGGGGCGCAGGCCCGCGGCCAGCTCCGTGCGGCGGCGACCGTCCGCGAGTTCGATTCCGTCCGGGTCTACTCGCCGACCCGCGAGAACCGCGAGGGGTTCGCCACCGACTTCGACGCGGAGCTGGAGGCCGACGTTCGCGCGGTCGATTCGAGCGCCACCGCCCTCGAAGGCGCCGACGTCGTGGTCACGGCGACGAACGCCGACGAACCGGTCTTCGACGGCGAGCTCCTAGAGCCGGGTACCCACGTCACCGCGATGGGCCGGTACGATCCGGAGAAACACGAACTCGACGCCGCTACGGTCTCGCGCGCGACGTACGTCCTCGACCTGCGGGCCCGGGCCGACCGCGACGCCGGGTCGCTCATCGCGGCGACCGAGGCCGGAGCGGTCGGTTCGGATCACCTCCACGGCGAACTCGGGGACGTGCTCGTCGGGGCAGTCGAGGGGCGCACGGACGACGAGGAGATCACCGTCTTCGACAGCGGCGGAACCGGCATCGAGACGGTCGCCGCCGCCCACATGCTCTACGAGCGCGCCCGCGAGGCGGGCCGGGGCACCGGGATCGAATTCGCCCCCGCCAGCGAGGCGATGGCGGGCCGATAGCGGTCCGAGCCGACCGGGGGCGGTTTGCTTCAACGCGACGGTTTAACCCGGCTCGGACCCGTCGTTGGCCCATGTCACTGGCGGGACGGGTCTACTACGGCTGGGTCGTCGTGGCCGCTTGCTTTCTGGGTTCGTTCGTCGTCTTCGGGCTCTCCTATTCCTTCGGCGTGTTCTTCGAGCCGATCCTCGCGGAATTCGGCCGCTCGCGGGGCGTGACCTCGGTCGCCTTCGGCGTCCAGTCGCTGATGCTCTATCTCGGTGCGGTCGGAATCGGCGTGCTCGTCGACCGCTACGGGACCCGCCGGATGCTCGCGGCCGGAGCCGTCGTCCTCGTTTTCGGACTGCTCGCCACCAGCCGGGCCCAGTCGCTTTTGGTTCTCGTGTTCACCTACGGGATCGTCACCGGACTCGGGATGAGCGTCCTCTTCGTCGTCTCGTATGCGACCGTTCCCCGGTGGTTCGACCGACGACAGGGACTGGCTGGCGGACTCGCTTCGGCCGGTCTCGGGATGGGGATGGTCGTCGTCGCGCCCGCCGCCGACGCGCTCATCGTCCGAGTGGGCTGGCGGTCGGCACTGTCGATACTCGCCGCCGGGGCGGTGGCGCTGCTTGCGGTCGCCATCGTCGCCGTCCGCGACGAACCGGCCCCCGCGCAGGTCCCCGCCCGCGAGTTCGACCGTGGGGTTCGCGCCAGCGAGCGACCGCCACTTCGTGATCAGCTCGCGGCCGTGCGCGCTATCGCCGGCTCGCCCGCCTTTCTGGCGCAGTTCGTCGGGTGGCTACTGATCTACACGACCCTGTACGTAGTCCTCTCGCATCTCGTCGTCCACGCCGTGGATCTGGGCCTCTCGCGGACCGTCGGTGCCAGTGCCGTGGCGCTGATCGGCGGGGCGAGCGTCGTCGGGCGGGTCGCGATCGGCCACGCCGCGGACCGGATCGGCCGCGTATCGACGTTTGCCGCCTGTTCGGCGGTGATGGGGGGCGCGGCGATCGCACTTCCCGCGCTCGATACCGCGGCGGCGCTGTTCGCTTTCGCGGGCGTCTACGGGCTGGCCTACGGCGGCAACGGCGCGCTGCTCGCGCCGCTGACCGCCGACCTGTTCGGCCGGGAGAACATCAACGCCGTTTTCGGGCTGGTGTCGGTCTCGCTCGGCCTCTCGGGGCTCGTCTCGCCGTATCTCGCCGGCGCTGGTCACGACGCCATCGGGACCTACTCGCCGGCGTTCGTCGCCGCGGGCGTGCTCGCGCTGGTCGGCGCCGGCGCGATCGTCGCTGCAGGCCGGTTCAGCACGTAGCCACTCACAGCCCCAGCGCCTGTGCGAGCGTCAGCCCGCTTGCGAGCGCGCCCGCCAGATAGCCCGCGACGGCCCCGCCGTTGAGTAAGGGAAGGCCGGCGTGGGCACGTCCCTGCAGGACCAACCACAACAATACGAGCAGGCCGGCGAGCGTCCCGACCATCCCGCCGAGGGCGGGGACGGTCAACGCGAGCCCCGGAACGCCGAGCGAGGGCGTCGCGACGAAGAACGCGGCGCTGGCGATCAGGATCGTCGGGATCACCGCGTCGCCGAGTCCGATGAAGAAGGCATCCCGACCCCCGTTTTCGTCCGGTTCGTCGTCGCGCTCGTTGTCCCCATCGCGGTCGTCGCTACCGTCGTCGAGAAAGGAATATCCGGGCGAGACGGGGACGATCAACAACACGGGCACCTTGATCTCCATGACGCCGTCCGCCAGCGAGAGCATATGCTCGGTGCCGTAGACGCTGACGGCGTCGTAGACCGCAAGCACCGTCAGGAGGACGAGCGCGGGCCCGATCCCGAAGGTAATCCCGAACAGCCCCGCCGCGCCCGCGCCCATCACCACGCCCGCGGCGTCGATGACGTACCACTCGGGATAAACGACAAGTCCCGCGCCGATGGCGATCGCGCCGATCGCGGCGGGGACGTTGAGCCCGTCGACCGTCACCGCCGGCGGGACGACGACCGAGAGGACGTACCACGACAGCAGGACGCTCGCGAGGACGACCAGCCCCCTGATGAGCCAATGGAGATCCAGTTTGAACGCCGCGAGCATCAGCCCCGTGGCCACGAGGATCGCACCGATGTACAGGAACGAGTTGGTCGGGTCCTCGGGGTCCTCGACGGCCTGCAGGCCCGCCGACTGGAACGGCTCGACGAGCGCGAGAGCACCCAGTTGGATCGCGAGAAAGAGCCCGACCGTTCCGGCGACCGCGACCAGCAGACGACGCTGCTCCATGTCTCGGGCTATCCCCGGCGGACCTTGGGGGTTTCGTTCGCCTCCGCGTGCAATTTAGCGCGCGTAGAGCTTCCCCCCGAGCAGGGCCGGGAGACCCGTCCGATCCTCGGGCGTGACCGCGACGTACGGCCGGGAAACGGGCCCGAAGACGTCGACGACCCGGCCGACCTCCGTGAGGTCCTCGTCGATCACGACGGTGCCGATCTCCGGCGTGGTTCCCTCGGGACAGCGGGCGATCGCGAGCCCCTGTGCGGTGCGGACGACCTCGCCGACGCGTTTCATCGGCTCATTCCCGCAGGGCCGTCACGTAGGCGGCGATCGCCTGCACGAGGTCGTTCTTCGAGGCGTCGTCGGCGTCCTTGACCAGCACACGCCCTCGGGGCTCGTACTCGCGAGGATAGGTCCGCTCGCGCTCGATGACGGCGTCGTAGCCCACTTGCTGGGCGGCGGCGGCGATCTCGTCGACCGTCGGCTCCGGGACCGCGAGGTCCAGCGGGACACGCCGCCCCGCGGAGCGCGAAACCTCCGCGTCGAGGTAGGCGGGCCAGATCACGTTCTCGACCATACCACCTCTCGCTCCCCGGGCGGTAAAACGCCTTGCGACCTATCGCCGCCGGACGAACAGGAAGCCCGCGGCGACGAGCGCGGCGACGGCGGCGACGATGCCGAAGCCGGGCTGGTCCTCGCCGTCCGCGCTCGCTCCGCCGTCCCCGTCTTCTTGGCCGCTCGCGTCGCCCTGGGCGGCGTAGACGTCGGGGTGGAAGGTCTCGGCAAGGGTCTGGACCGCGAGGACGACCTGCGGTCCGGGCTGGTTCATTCGGTCGGAATCGACCTGGACGATTTGGTCCTCCTGGCCGGCGGTCGTGCTCTCTATGACCTGCTCGCTCACGGGTGGCTCCTCGAAGGTGTCGGGGTAGACGATCCAGTCGGGGTCCTCGCTGACCACGACCTCCTCGCTGATCTGCCCGTAGAACTCGATCCCCGCCGCGCTGGCGAGGTTCTCCCCGCCCGCAGTCTCGATGACGTCCTCGATGAACGTGCCCTGACCGGCGGTGTAGCCGTCACCCATCGCGAACAACACTGTGGGCCGGTCCTCGCCCTCGACAGCGTTTTCGATCGCACCGAGTTCCTCGTCCATCCAGTCGATCGTCTCGGCCGCACCCGCACACTCGCCGGTGAGCTGACCGTACGTCTCGACGTTCCCGCGCACGTCATCGACCGAGGTCGCATCCTGCACCTGATAGACGGTGATGCCCGCATCACGGAGCTGCTCGACTTGCTCCTCGTCGGCGACCGCCGAGGCGAGTGCGAGATCGG
This sequence comes from Halalkalicoccus jeotgali B3, assembly GCF_000196895.1. Taxonomy (NCBI): domain Archaea; kingdom Methanobacteriati; phylum Methanobacteriota; class Halobacteria; order Halobacteriales; family Halalkalicoccaceae; genus Halalkalicoccus; species Halalkalicoccus jeotgali. The sequence continues at coordinate 1,517,475 of NC_014297.1, read as the reverse complement.
GGTCGAGTTCGATCACCTCCTCGGTGTTGACGGTCACACCGTCGTCGGCGGTGATGTCGGTCGGTTCGTCGTAGCCCTCCAAGTACTCGGTGTACTGGCTAACGGGCATCCCGACGACCTTCTCGCGGGCGCCGATCTCCCAGAGCGTCTGGGCGTCGCTCGGCTGCATGGCGACGATCCGCTCTGGCTCTTCTTCGAGGGTGATCTCCTCGCCCGTCGCATCGGTGACGTCGACGGGGAACTCACACGCGGGCTGTGCGGCCGCGACGCCCGCGTGCCCGCCGACGGCTCCCGCTCCGAACGTCGACGTCAACACCAACAGCGCCGCGAGGACGGTAAGCAGTGTACGCATGCGACCGAGTGCGGACTTGTTCAATAAGTATTTACCTAAAGCAAATTCATTTACTATCGTGACGCGACGTACCGCGATGGGGGCGTGGTCGGCGGGTCTTTCCTGTCTGCTGGTCTGTGTCGTGTTGTTCAGCGCGGCGTTCGGACCGGTCCGGGTGGCTCCGCTCGTCGTGGCCGAGGTGCTTCTCAACGCGGTGGCGCTCCCGGTCGGGATCGAACCGGCGGGTGCGACCGGGGTCGGCCCGCTCTCGATTCCGCTCCCCCGACTCGAATGGGCGTCGGTCTTCGACTTTGCGGTGCCCGCAACCCACGAGACGATCGTCATGCGGATCCGGCTTCCGAGGGTGGTGCTCGCGGCGACGGTCGGCTTCGCGCTTGCGGCCGCGGGGACGGTGATGCAGGGGTTCTTTCGCAATCCGATGGCCGATCCCTCGATCGTCGGCGTCTCCTCGGGCGCTGCGCTCGGTGCGGTCGCTTCTATCGTCCTCCCGCTCCCGCTTGGGTTGCGCCCGATGGCGTTTCTCTGTGCGATCCTCACCGCTTTCGCGGTCTACTTGATCGCCAGCGAGGGCGGGCGTACGCCGGTTGCGACCCTGCTGCTTGCGGGCGTCGCCATCCAGACGTTTCTGGGCGCGATGATCTCGTATCTCCAGTTGAGCGCCGGCGAGAGCCTCGAACAGGTCGTCTACTGGCTGATGGGCCACCTGCACGCGAGCACGTGGACCGACGTGCGCCTCTCGTTGCCGGTCGTGATCCCGCTGTTCGTCCTGCTCGTAGTGTACGCGGGCGATCTCAACGTCCTGCTTCTGGGCGAGGAGGACGCCCAGAGCCTCGGGATCGAGGTCGAGCGGACCAAGCGACTACTGCTCGCCGCGGCGAGCGTCATCACCGCTGCAGGGGTCGCCGTCTCGGGGGTGATCGGCTTCGTGGGGCTGATCGTCCCCCACGTGATGCGCCTGCTGGTCGGGCCCGACCACCGGATCCTGCTCCCGACGAGCGCGCTCGCGGGCAGCGTCTTCCTCGTCGCAACCGACACCGTGGCACGGGCCGGCCCCGCCGAGGTGCCCGTCGGGATCGTCACCGCCGCGCTGGGTGCGCCCTTCTTCCTCTATCTGCTTCGTACTCGGGAGGTGCACGCGCTGTGATCGACGTCCGCGATCTGGACGTCCGACTCGGCGGGATGGCGGTCCTCGATTCGGTCAGTACCTCTATCGGCGAGGGGCGGTTCGTCGGCCTCGTCGGCCCGAACGGCGCGGGCAAGTCCACCCTGTTGCGCGCGATCGGGGCCGTGTTGAAACCCGACGCGGGGACCGTCTTGCTCGGGGACGAGGACGTCCACGACCTCCCCTCGCGGGCGGCCAGTCGCCGGGTCGCGACCGTGCCCCAGGACACGAGCCTCTCCTTCGATTTCGACGTCCGTGAGGTGGTGGCGATGGGACGAACCCCCTACCGCTCGCGCTTTCGGTCGAGCGCGGATCCGGCGGGCGAGGAGACGGTCGAGCGCGCGCTTTCGCGGACCGAAACCGAGGCGTTCGCGGAGCGATCGATCGGCGCGGTCAGCGGCGGCGAGCGCCAGCGAGTGGTCCTCGCACGCGCGCTCGCACAGGAGACGCCGATACTGCTGCTCGACGAACCGACTGCGAGCCTCGACATCAATCACCAGATCCGCACCCTCGAACTCGTCCGCGATCTGGCCGACGACGGCAAGACCGTGATCGCGGCGATCCACGACCTGAACCTCGCCGCGCACTACTGCGATGAGTTGTTGTTGCTCTCAAAGGGAGCCATCGTCGACAGCGGGTCGCCCGAGGACGTGCTCACCGAGTCAAACCTCACGCGGGCGTTCGACGCCCGTGCGGTCGTGAGCCGCCACCCCGTTACGGGAGCGGTCTACGTCACCGCGCTCCCCGAACGGACCGGCGACCGTGAGGGCCGAGTCCACGTGATCGGCGGGGGCGGGACCGTCTCGCGACTGCTCTACGTGCTCTCGGCGGCGGGCTACGAGGTGTCGGTCGGCGCGCTCGGGACGGGCGATTCGGACCTCGAAACCGCACGATTGCTCGGTCTCGATACCGTCATCGTCGAACCGTTCGCACCCATCGACGCCGAGACGCGAACGCGGGTTTCCGAGCGGATCGCCCGGGCCGACGTGACCGTCCTCGGGGATATCGAGGTGGGATCGGGGAACCTCGCGAACCTCGAATGCGCACTCGCAAGCGACGCGCTGGTCGTCGTCGAGGATCGGCCGTTCGAGGAACGAAACTACGCCGGGGCGGACGCACGGGCGCTCTACGAGGCGGTGATCGGGCGGGGAACGGTCGTTGAGGGAAGCGAGGTGTTCGGTGCAGTCGAGGAGGCGATGGACCGGAGCTCCTGATCGACGGGTTCAGGAACTCGAAACCGACCGCCAGACCTCATCCAGCTTGTTCGTCACGTTCGCCCGGTCCTCGACGGACACGTCGTACCCCTCCGTTTCGAACTCCACGACGACGCGGTCGACGGTGCGCCGGTAGACGCTGACCCGGCGACGGTCCTCCGAGAGGACGCGCCCGTGATGTTCGAGGAGGTCGGCCTCCTAGCTGTTCGAGGCGCCGATAGCAGGTCGCGATCGGGATATCGAGCTCGTCGCTGAGCGCTTGGGCAGAGCGGGGTTCGTCGGTCGCCCCGAGGATCTCGGCGTTGTACTCGTTGCCGAGTGCGAGGAGGACGTCTACAGAATACATTTTCTGAATAGTATGATATTTACGATAATAATAAAGATGGCGACTACCGTGATATCGACCGACACGTTCCGAAACGCTGGCAGGTCGCGGAGACTTCCCGCGGGGACGCCGATCCCGGGTTCGCTCCCGGACCCGTCGGGTTTCTCGAACGCCCGGATTTCCTTCTCCCGAAGCGGAGTCCTGTGACCTGTCAATCACGTCTGATATTGGGAAGGTTATACTTATAAACATAAACAAATCAATATGTTATAGGGTTCGTCCAAGTGGCGGAGCCAACAGAAACAATGTTCGAAACACAGACAGAAGACAGGGGTCAGGTCGGTATCGGCACCCTCATCGTGTTCATCGCGATGGTCCTCGTTGCAGCGATCGCAGCGGGCGTGCTGATCAATACCGCCGGCTTCCTCCAGACGCAAGCAGAAGACACGGGTATCGAAAGCACCCAGCAGGTTTCGGACAACGTGCGAGTGCTCACCGAAGTTGGCTCGGTCGCTGACGACGGAAGTGGGGTTGAGAAGACTTCGCTGACCCTCCAGCGAGCGCCCGGCGCGGGCGATATCGATCTCTCCGAGATGGACATCCAGTATCTCGGTCCCAGCGGTGCTGAGAACATCGGTGCCGCCGAGACGTACACGGTGACGGTAGACGTTGAAGATGGAACCGGTACAGGTGCAAACGCAGACGTCTCCGTTGCTCCAATTGGGACGTCGGTGACGGCGGACGACTCCGGGACGGCTACCATCGAACTCCCCGCGGGTACGTATGATATCGAAGCTACGGATGGCTCTGCTACCGGTAGCGAGACCCTTACTGTGAGTGACGATGCATCCCAGACGATCACTCTCGGGTCGGATAATACCGAGACTAGCGACCCCGCCGGACCGGATGGTAATACCGGCTACACGGTCAGCGCCATCTCCTCCGAGAGCGGCGGCGACAACGTCATGACCGACAACGGCGACCGCTACCGGATCACGCTCAACCACACTGCGTTGGGTGGTAGCGGGTTCAACATCGCTGCACTCGGAGCCGGCGACGAGGCCGAACTGACGCTCACGACGGCTTCGGGCGCACAGCGGACCGTGACCGTCCAGGTCCCCGACTCGCTCGCGAGTGCCGGGAGTGTCGTCGCGCTGTAATCGAGTATCGCTCACTAACCAACCTATCGACCGGTCGGCGTTGCGATGCGGTGTCGGCTTTCAGTACACGGAACACGATACAAAATGGGCTTCAGCGTCAGCGGATCCACGGTGGTCATCCTCATCGGCTGTCTGATAGCGTTCAGTGTGATCTTCACGGTCGCGACCGACAGCTTCGACCGGGTGACGACCGCACAGGACGAGCACGCTGATCGCCTCCTCGATCGACAGAATACGGCCATCGAGATCGGTGACGCGACCCGGAACGGGACGGCCCTCTCGGTTTCGGTCACGAACACCGGTTCGACCGCGCTCTCGATCGATCGCACGGACCTGCTCGTCGACGGCGAGTACGTGACCACGGATCCCGCGGTGATCGACGCGAGCGGCAACGTCACCGCCGAGACGAACCTGTGGGTGCCCGGAGAGACGCTCGCATACGAACTCGAATCGAACGCGACCAGCGTGAAGGTGGTCACCGAAGGCGGCGTCGCCGCGACGGCGACCGTCGACGACTCGGGGGGAGCGTAGATGGGTTCGGTCTCGATCTCGCACCTGATCATCTTCATCGCGAGCCTGCTGGTCGCGGCCAGCGTCGCCGGCACGCTGGTGACGGGTGTCGAGCAGGTCAGTAGCTCCGTCGATCGCCAGAGCGAGGACATCACCCGGCAGATCGACACCGACGTCGCGATCATCAGCGACCCGTCGAGCGACGCGGTCTACGACGAGCAAGCGGAAACGGTCTCCCTGCTGGTGAAAAACACCGGCCGGACGCCCATCGAGGCGAACGGGTCGTCCCTCGACACACTGATCGACGGCCAGTACCGGTCGGGACCGACCGTCACGGTCGTCTCCGGGGAGAGTCGATGGTCGCCGGGGGCGGTCGCGACGGTGACGGTCCCCGTCGAGGGCGGCCTCGATGCCGGCGATCACCGCGCGACGGTCATCGTCAACGGCAGTCGGGCGACGTTCGACTTCCGGTTCTGACCGGCAGCTATTTACCATATGTTGACATCTAGTCGCGCATGACGGACGAGCGACAGAACAGTTCGGACGACGGCGTCCTCTCGCCGTCGGATCTCGATCTCGCCGACAGCGAGTACGTCGCCGAGATCGACGACGGTCGGTACGTCGTTTCGACCGACCGAACCGTACCCGAGCCGAGCGGGGCCGAGACGTCCGACGACTCCCACCGTTTCGATTCGGGCGCTCGGTATGAGGTCGTCATCGAGGGGCGCTTCGATGGTGAGACGTCGAATCACCGGACAGGATCGGATGACGTGGTCGCGACGTTCTCGGATCTTCTGCGGTGGTACGCCCGGGAGGTCGACGACGAGCTCGATCCCGAACGCGTCCTCGGGATCCTCGTCGCGGAGTCGGACCTCGCAATCGGGCCGCGCCCGACCGTCGAAACAGCCCTCGATCGCCACGACCTCACGCCCACGGACTCGATCGCGGACCTGCTTGCTGCCCTCGAAACTCAGCGCTGATATTTTGCTAGGATGATTTATACGTTATCGTGTAGAATAGGATATATATCATGTCGACACGCGTCCTGATCGTCGACGACTCGGAGTTCATGCGCAGCCTCCTGCGAGAGATCCTCGCCGAGGACTACGAGATCGTCGGTGAAGCCGAAAACGGCGTCGAGGCCGTCGAACTGTACGAGGAACACGATCCCGATCTGGTGATGATGGACATCGTCATGCCGATCCGCGATGGGATCGAGGCGACGACGGCGATCACCGCCGGGGATGCCGACGCTCGGGTGATCATGTGTACGAGCGTGGGCCAGGAGGAGAAGATGAAGATGGCGGTCAAAGCCGGCGCGAGCGGCTACATCACCAAACCGTTCCAGAAACCGAGCGTCCTCCAGGCCATTGACGACGTCGTGCCCGCATAGATGCGCGTTGACACCGACTCGCTCGATTTCGTTCGGGCTATCGCCGCCGACGGCGCACGACACGCCGCCGACGCGTTCCGGGAACTGACGGGCGTCGAGACGCGCGTCGAATCGACCAGCGTCACGCTCATTTCCCGCCAGAGCGCTTGCGAGCGCTTCTCCCGGGAGATGGCGGGCGTCGAACTCGGCTTCGAGGGTGCGCTTTCGGGCCGGACGACGCTCGTGTTCGATCGGACGCGCGTCCGAGCGCTCCTCGCGGAGTGTCTCCCCGAGGAGGACGCCGCGGTGATCGACAGCGGGATCGAGGAGTTCGGCTCGATCATGCTCAGCGGGGCGATCGACGGCTGGGCCGATTCGCTCGGGACCGCGATCGACACGCGACCGCCGACACCCCTCGACGGTTCGCTGGCGATCCCGGTCGACGCCGAGTTCGTCTTCGAGAGCCGGCTCGAGAGCGTCGAGACCGGCGCCGAGTTCGAGATCTACATGCTCCCCGAGTGGGAGCCCCTCGCCGCCGTCCTCGACCGCCGGAGCGACGACGGGGCGGTCCCGCTGGAGAAGTTCGCGGCGTTCAACGACATGACCCGCGAGGGCGCCTCGCAGGCGGCCCAGTACATCACGTCGATGACCGGCATCGAGACCGACGTCGAGATCAGCCAGTGTCGGTTCGTCACGATCGAGCAGGTACCGGCCCACGTCGGCGAGACTGACTACGTCGGCGTTGTCCTCGAATACCGGGGACAACCGAGTGGCTATCTGGCGATCCTCTTCGACGAACCGTCCGCGCGGACGGTCGCCGACGCGCTGGTCCCCGCGGTAAAGGCGTCGGGCATATGCTGGACGACGAGCACACGCGCGTCGGCCTCGATCGGCAGTTCCGAGAGGACCCGCTCGACGACGCCCGGCCCGCCGGTCGAGGCACCGATCACGATCGTCGGATCGGGCAGGTATCGACCCGTCGAGGACGTCTTCGTCCGTGCTTGGCCGGCGCGTGCCGTGAGATCCGCGCCAGCGACCGAACGAACTGCCCGGAGAAGCTGGGTTTCGACGGCGGGCATCCCCGTCGTGACCTCGCCGCCGGGCTTGGTGAAGAAATCGACCGCCCCGCGCTCGATGGCCTCGAAAGTCACCTCGGCCCGCTCGCCCGCGTGCGCGCTCAACACGAGGATCGGCGTCGGGGCCCGCTCCATGATCCGTCCGACGGCCTCTACGCCGCCGATCCCGGGCATCTCGATGTCCATCGTCACGATGTCGGGCCGGTGTTCGAGGACGACCTCGATCGAGCGCTCTCCGTCCTCGGCCTCCGCGACGACGTCGATGCCGCCCTCCCGGAGGGCGTCGCCGATCACCGTCCGCATGAACGACGAGTCGTCGACCACCACCGCCCGCGTCGCGACCCGGTCCGCTGGTTGTGTACTCATGTAGTTCTTGGCCTCAATATATAATTTCAATACCATAAATCTTCGCGGGCGGTCCTCAGGTTTGATAACCGGGAGCGTATCGGAACCGATATTCTGCGGGGAAGATATATCTTTTCTGATACGAATGTGGGAGCATGTCCTCAGAGACGGCGGATCGGACGGACGCGGGCGAGCGGATCGACGACGAGGAGTTCGCCCACGAGGAGGCGGTCGCGGGGATCACCGACTCGATCGCGGAGCTCTCGGAGGCCTCCTCGGAGGTCGCAGAAAGCTCCCAGGAGATCAGCGACGCCGCCCGCGAACAGTCGAGCGGCGCACGCACGGCCGCAAGCGAGGTCTCGAACCTGAGCGCGACCGTCGAGGAGATCGCCTCCTCGGCCGAGCAGGTCAGAGAGCGCAGTTCGCAGGCCCAGGATCTCGCGGTCGACGGGTCCCGAACAGCCGACGAGGCCATCGAGATGATGGAGGAGATCGAGGCTTCGACGCAGGCGGTTTCGGAGGACATCGAACAGCTCCAGTCGAGCGTCGCCGAGATCGACTCGGTGGTCGGCGTGATCAACGATATCGCGGATCAGACGAACCTGCTCGCGCTCAACGCCTCGATCGAGGCCGCACGCGCGGGCGAGGCCGGCGACGGCTTCGCAGTCGTCGCAAACGAGGTCAAATCGCTCGCCGAGCAGTCTCAGGAGCACGCGACCAGCATCGAATCGCAGGTCGACCGGATCCAGACGAGCACCGAGAGCACCATCGAGAGCATCGACGAGACCGAGACCCGGATCGGCGCCGGGATCGAGCAGGTCGAGGGCGCGATGGGCAATCTAGAGGGGATCGTCACCGCCGTCGAGGAGACCTCGAGCGGGATCGAGGAGGTCGCCGACGCGACCGACGAGCAGGCCGCAAGCACCGAGGAGGTCGCGAGCATGGTGGATCAGGTCGCCGACAGCGCGGACGTGATCTCGACGGAGATCGAGGACGTCGCGGCGGCCAACGAACAGCAGACCGCGAAAATCCGGGAGGTATCGGCCGCGATATCGAGTCTCGACACCGCGGAGGAGCGATGAGCGACGCCGACGGGGAGGGAACGCAGGTCCTCGAGTTCGATCTCGGGCCGGAAACGTACTGCGTCGACATCGGCTACGTCGCCGAGATCGTCGACACCGACAAACTGACCCGGATCCCGAACGCTCCGAGTCACGTCAGAGGCGTGATGGACTTGCGGGGACGGACGACCTCGATCATCGACCCGAAGATCGTCTTCGACGCCGACTCGACGGGTGCAGAAAAACGGATCATCGTCTTCGACCCCGCCGCCACCGACACGCAGGGGGCGATCGGGTGGGTCGTCGACGAGGTCGATCAGGTCGTCACCGTCGATCCGGGAACGGTCGACGATTCGCCCCTCGAGGACGACGCCATCGAAGGGATCGTCAAACGCGAGGACGGGTTCGTGATCTGGATCTCACCGCAGTCCGTCGCGGTCTGAGCCGATCGCTCCGTACAGTTCTCCGAAGGCGCTCGCGTCGAGCGCCTCGGGTACCTCGATCGTTGGCGGGTCGTCCGATCCCGTCGTCAACGCGTCGAACCGAGCGTCGATCGCTGCCTCGAACCGACTGCTCGCGACGGTACGCTCGACCCCGCGGACGGTGGGTTCGAGGCGGTCCCCGATCGCGATCGTCCGGCGAGAGTCGACCGCGTGGGCCGGTCGACCGAGACCGTCGGGATCGAACAGGATCACGTCGGTCGGCCCGATATCCGTCGCTCGTGGCCACTCCGCCGCGTGGCGCCACTCGAATCCGGCCAGCGCGGCGCCACACCGGGCCGCAAGCCCCGGGTCTGCCGTCACGATGTGGATCCGAGTCATATCCACAGCCTCGCCCGTACTATCGGCCGCTCGTCGCGCTGGTTCCGGTCCCGGTTTCGACGCTCGTGATCGAGATACACGTTGATATATCTACACAACTACACGACATAAAAGTTACTCTGATTTGATACGTTTTAGAACGGGTCCTCCTCGCCCATCAGCGAGAACCCGGCTGCCCGATCGTGAACGGTGATCCCTCCCTCGCCGATGTCGATCGGGAAGATGTCGGTGCGGATCGGGCGTTTTCGCATCTTCGCGACCCAGACATAGCGATTGACACCCGAGTCGGTCGGCGTCTGAATCAGGGAGATGTTGCCGTCGGTGAGGAAGTGTTCGAGACCGACCTCCTGATCCGGGAACCGGCTCCCCTGTTCGGCGACGAACAGTGTCGTCAGACCGTTCTTCTTGAGGATGTCCGAGAACTTCAGCAGGTAGGTCCGCTTTTCGCGTTCGGTCTCGAAAAACAGCGACAGCATGGTCAGCGAGTCGACCACCAGCCGATCACACTGCGTCCGTTCGATCGCCGCGAGCAACTCGTCGAGTGTCGCGGTGAACTCCTGATCGCGAAGCAGTTGCTCCTTATCGAAGACGGTGATGTCGCCTGACTCGACGAGATCCCCCCCAGTCATCGAACCCGATCGACTCGGCCGCGGCCCTGATGTCGGCTTCGTCTTCCTCCAGCGTGAGGTAGATCCCCGGTTCGTCGAACTCCCGGACGCCGTAATAGAGGTACTGGATCCCAAGAATCGTCTTCCCGGTCCCCGGGTTGCCGCTGACGAGCACCGTCGACTGGCTCACTAGCCCGCCGTTGAGAATTGAATCGAGTCCCTCGATTCCCGTCGCGGTGAGTTCGACCATACAGTCACATATTGCTTCAGTACTTTAATCGTATTCGTTGAGCTTTTCTACAAATCGTATTTACTACTACCTTCTATTACTCTCATACAGATACAAGATATATACACGTAGTCGACACAATCAAGTATGTGCGTTCCAGCGCGGCTGGGGGATCTCGTCGAGTCGGCTCCTGCCGGTTCCGCGTTCTTGCTCTCGGGGCCTCCGATGACCGGGAAATACGACCTGCTCGTCGGGTTGCTCTCGGCGACCGACGCGATCGTCGTGACGACCGACACGGACGAGTCGACCGTCAGGGATGACTACCGGGAGTGGGCCGGGTCCGGAACGCTCTCGGTCGTCGACTGTGCGAGCCGTTCCCGTGGGGTCGAGACCCCCGACTCCGAGGACGTTCGCTACGTGTCGGATCCGGGGAACCTGACGCGGGTCGGTACCGCCTTTACCGACCTCCTCGATCGCCGTTCCGGGACTACGGGACGGGTGGGGCTACACTCGATCTCGCCGCTGTTGGTCTACGCGGATCTCCGCTCTGTCTACCGGTTTCTACAGGTTTTCACCGGGCAGGTCCGCAGTTCGGGGTGGTCGTGTTTCGCGACGTTCGACCCGACGATGCACGACGAGCAAGCGACGAATACGGTTCTCGATCCGTTCGACGCCCGCATTGAGACCCGCGAGACCGACGGCCGGCGGGAGGCACGAGTCGCGGGGCTCGACCCGAACGCCAGCGAGTGGATGGCGTTTTAGGGTCATCGGGTGCGTGCGGTCAGCCCGATTCCGGTCAGCACGACGAGCCCTCCGAGGACCGTTGTCGGCCCGGGGATCTCTGCGAGCAGGAGAAACGCGAGCAGCGTCGCCCCGACGGGTTCGCCCAGCAGTGAGACGCTCACCACGCTCGATTCGACGTGGGCGAGCGCCCAGTTGATCACCGTGTGGCCGAACACGCCCGGCCCGACCGCCATCGCGACGAACAACAGCCACTCGCGGGCCGGATACCCTGTGAGAGGGGTGCCGCCCGCGAACACGAGTACGAGCAAGACGAGCGCACAGCTCCCGTAGACGACGCTGACGTAGGGAAGCAGGGCGATCCGCTGGCGCAGCGACCGGCCGGCGAGCACGTAACAGGCGGCCATCAGACCCCCGAGCAGCGCGAGGGCGTTTCCGTAGGGAGCGGTGCCTGCAAGCGTCGTCCCAGAAAGCAGGTCGCTCACCGACATCACCGCCGCGCCCGCCAGCGCGAGGGTGATTCCCCCGACCGTGCGGACGGTAACTCGCTCGTCGAGCAGCAGGTACGCCCCGATCGCGACGAAGACGGGTTGGGTCTGGACCAGCGTGACGGAAGCGGCGACGCTCGTCCAGTTCAGACTCTCGAACCACGCGGCGAAGTGGATCGCGAGCGCCACGCCCGTGACGGCCGCGACTCCCGCGTCCCGAACCGAGAGCGCCCGGAAATCGGCGCGATGGCGCACCAGGGCGACTGGTGCGAGCAACAGCAGGGTAAACAGCACGCGGTAGAAGGCGACGACGACGCTCGGCGCTTCGCTCCAGCGCACGAGGATCGCGCTCGTGCTCAGCGCGAGGATCGAGACGGCGAGCGCGACCGGCGGCGGGACCCGAGCCACACGAGAGGCTCGGCCGGCCGGCGTTTACTGATTGTGGAACCGGCACCATTAGGCCACGGCCGGACGATCCCCGAGCGTGAACGACCCCGCCCGCGTCCGCGCGCGCCTCCTCGCGGTCCACTCAGAGGCGCTCGAAGCGACGATCGACTGTGCCGAGGCCGTCGCCAGTTCGGGTACCGAGCCGGCGACGGACCGCGAGGCGGTCGCGATGCCCCTACGGGCGGCCCTCGATCATGCGGGTGTTCTCGAAACCTACCCCGCCGTGCTCGCGAGCGCCGTCGACACGCTCGGTCAGTCGCTTTCCGCGCCGCCTGTGGCCGCCCCGCCGTACGTAACGATCACCGGCACCGGACCGATACTTCGCGCGTCGCTTCCCACGGGACGACTCGTGATCCGGCTGGCCGTCTTCGCCCTCGAACGCGACCCGAAACGCTACGTCAGAACCGGAGACGTCCCTGAAGAGATCCTCGTCGTCGAACTGCGCTAACCCTCCAAGAGCTCCTTGGTCTTCCGGTGGCGATACCGGAACATCGGTTCGAAGCCAACGACCGCGAGCGGGGAAGTGGCTCGAACGGGATCGGGTAGTTCGTAGTGGACCGTATCCCGGATCTTCGTCCCCTCGCCCTCGCGGGAGAACTGGTGGACGTGCACCCAGCGGGCGAAGGGACCACCGTGCATCTCGTCTTTGAACAGTCCCCGCTCGTCGCTGCTGGTTCGCTCGGTGATCACCGATGTCCACGAGTCGCCGGGGAGGCCGAGCGGTCCGAGCGTCATATCGATCTCAGCCCCCGCTTCGAGGACCGCGGGATCGGGCTCGCCGTTCGGTCCCCTGACGGCCCGGATCGACAGCCCCATCCAGCGGGGTGTAAGAGCTTCAAGACCTGCAATTCGCGAGTGAAACTCCCAGACGTCTTCGAGCGGCGCGTCGACGTACGTCTCGCGCTCGTAGGTCGCCATACTCGCCGTACGAACCGCTCGCGTAAAACTATTCGAACTACTTGAGTCGCTCCTGCAGGAAAGAGGGATGGGCGGCGGTCACACCCTCGACCGAGAGGATCTTCTCGCTGATGATCTCGCCGACCTCGTTGCCGTCGGTCGCACGGACCTCCGCCATCAGCATGTGATCGCCCGAAGAGGAGTACAGCGCCTCGATATCGTCGATTCCGCCGAGCGCGCGCGTCGCCTCGACGTAGCGCTCGCTCTCGACATCGATCCCCACTAACGCGATCGAGCGCCCGGAGAGTTTCTTCGGATCGACATCGGCCGAGTACCCGACGATTACGCCGTCGCCCTCTAACTGGTCGATATACTTGCGTACCGTTGGCTTCGAGACCCCCGCACGGCGTGCGATCTCCGCGTACGACGCTTGCGCGTCCTCCTCGAGGACGGCGAGGATCCGGTCCGATGTCGAGTTAGTCGCCACACCTCTTCTTTTGCGTCGGAGAAAAAATACCTTGCGAATCGGAAAGCGCTTTGTCTGACCACCGCATGCCGTCAGCGCGACCCGAGAGCGCTTACTTGTGTCGGTCGAGCAGGTCGTAGCTGCGCTCCCACTCGTAGTCGTCGTCGAAGTACCGTTCGGCAAGCGGCTCTTCGGGCATCTCGCCGAGCGACTGCTTTTCCTCCTGGTAGGAGGGGCGTTCGTCGTCGACGTAGAACCGGCCCGTCAGGACGGTGCCGTCTTTGAGGACGTTCTCGGCCTCGTACATCATGTCTTGGGCCTCCCCACGGTCGTTGATGTCGAAGTCGTAGTCCTCGCTCTCCTGGACGTCGATGTAGGGCACGTACTGCTTTGCGTCCTTGTTCCAGGTGGGACACTGGGTCAGGAAGTCGACGTGCGCGAAGCCGTCGTGCTCCATGGCCTCCTTCAGGATCTCCTTTGCCTGGTTCGGGTTCACTGCGGCGGTCCGGGCGATGTAGCTCGCACCGGAGGTCAGCGACAGCGAGAGGGGTCGGATGGGGTCCTTCGCCGAGCCGGAGGGCTGGGTCTTCGATTTGTGGCCCTTCGGGCTCGTCGGCGAGGTCTGGCCCTTCGTCAGGCCGAAGATCTCGTTGTTGAACACGATATACGTCATATCGTGGTTCTCCCGGGCGGTGTGCATGAAGTGGTTCCCGCCGATACCGTAGCCGTCACCGTCGCCGCCGGCGGCGATCACTTCGAGGCCGGGGTTCGCGAGCTTCGCGGCTCGCGCGACAGGCAGCGAACGCCCGTGGATGGTGTGGAAACCATACGAGTCGAGGTAGCTGTTGAGCTTGCCCGAACAGCCGATACCCGTACACAGAAGCGTCTCCTCGGGGGTACGTCCGACTTCCGGCAGGGCCTGTTTCAGTGCTTTGAGCACGCCGAAGTCACCACAGCCCGGACACCACGTCGGCTGGGGCTCGATTCCCGGTGTGAACTCCTCGCGGTCGATCTCTCGTTCCTCTCCGATTGCGTTGAATGCACTCATTGTCTTAGTCGCTTACCGCAGGTTCGAGTCTGGTGTTCGCGGTCGGTGCCTCCTCGTTGCCGGCGATCTGGATCTCGAATCCTTCGACGACCTCCGCGGGTTCGAACGGGTTGCCGTCGTACTTCAGCAGGCTCGTCAGTTTCTCGCCGAACTGGCCGAGTTCGCGTTGTGTGAGCCCGCGGAACTGGGCGGTGGCGTTCATCTCAACGACCAGCGCCTCGTCGACGCTTTCGAGGAACTCCGTGACCTCCGTTTCGGCAAAGGGCATCAGGTCGCTGACGCCGATCGCTTTGACCGAGTGGCCCTGGTCGTTGAGGCGCTCGACGGCCTCGCGGACTGCGCCCTGGCTCGATCCCCAGGTGACGATGCCGTAGTCGGCCTCGTCGGGGCCGAAGTACGTCTGGCTCGACGTCTCGGGGTCGCTGTCGAGGTCCTCCCGGATGGATTCGAGCTTCTTCATCCGCAGGTCCATCTGGGTGATGCGGTTGTCGGGGTCCTCCTCGATGTGGCCCGACTCGTTGTGCTCGTTACCGGTCACGAGGAAGCGCCCGCCCTTCTGGCCGGGCAGCGAGCGCGGTCGCACGCCGTCGTCGTTGGGGTCGTCGTGGCTGAAGCGCTGGAACTTGCCCGTCGGGTCGTGGGGGGCGTCTTCGAGTTGCTCCTCGGTAAGCGTCGGTCCAAGCGAGGGGTTCGGATCGCGGTCGAACGCGCTCGCGGGAACGTTCTGGTTCTCGCCCGAGAGCTTCTGGTCGATGACGACGATCGCGGGGATCTGGTAGTTGTACGCCATCTCGAAGGCCTTTCGAGTCTGCTCGTAGGCCTCCTGTGGCGTGCCGGGCGCGAAGACGACCCGACAGGAGTCACCCTGGCTCGAATAGAGGATGTGCTCTAAGTCGCCCTGTTCGGGCTTGGTCGGCAGCCCCGTCGATGGGCCTGCACGCATCGCCTCGACCAGCACGATCGGCGTCTCGCTCATCTCCGCGAGGCCCAGCGGCTCGCTCATCAGGGCGAAGCCACCACCGGAAGAGCCGGACATGGCCTTGACACCCGCGTGGGACGCACCGAGTGCGAGCGCCGCGGCGGCGATCTCGTCTTCGACCTGTTCGGAGATCCCCCCGAACTTCGGGAGGTGCTGGGACATGATCGTGAACACGTCGGTCCACGGGGTCATCGGGTAGCCCGCGATGAACCGACAGCCCTCGTCGAGCGCGCCGTAGGCGACGCCGTTGCTCCCGGAGATGAGCACCTGTTCCTCGTCGTGTTCGCCCGTCGGGATGCGAAGGTCGTGCTCGAACTCGTAGTCCTCGACCATCATGTCGTAGGCCTCATGCAGGATCGTGAGGTTGGGTTCGAGGATCTTCTCGGGCATCGCGTTCTCCATCAGGTTCTCGATCTCGTCGAGATCCATCTCGAGCAGCGCCGCGGTCACACCGACGCCGGCGGTGTTTCGCATGACCTCGCGGCCGTGTTCGCGGGCCATACTCCGAAGGTCGAGGTCGAAGACGTGCCAGTTGTTCTCCTCTGCGCGTTCTTCGAAGTCGGGGATCTCGCTCGCGTCGAGCAGGCCCGAATCGTAGATGATGATCCCACCCTCGCGGAGGTCGTCCAGGTTCTCCGAGAGCGGCTTGACCTCCTCGTTGCCGTAGTAGGCGTCCTCCTTCGGATTGCGAGCGAAGGAGTCCCCCAGCGCGAGCAGGAAGTTATAGCCGTCCCCGCGCGAGTCGACGACCTCGTCGCTCGCTCGGATCTCGACGTACGTGTGGCCGCCACGGATCCGTGAGGGGTAGTGTCGGTGCGTGAATACGTTGAGCCCCGATCGCATCAAGGCTTTTGCGAAGTTCTGGCTCGTCGAGTCGATCCCGTCGCCGGAACCCCCCGCGATTCGCCAGATGAGTTCGTTGTCTGCCATATGTGAAATCCCGGCCCGCGTGGGCCATTGAGAAGTAGTTCGCCGGGGGCTAAGTAAAGCCTTTGCCATCAATTAGCAAGGAACGATAATGAGGGATAGGCGCCTCGTCCGTCGGTTTTTCGGGGGTTACTGTCGGCGCTCGGAGACCCCGTCGTCGGCGTGGACGTAGGTCGACCGGAGGTGCTCGATGACGTACTCGACCGTGTCGGGGTCGTAGCTCCAGAAGCCGTAGAACTCGCCGGGCGAGCGCTCCTCCGCGAGCAACGCGCACTTGGCGTGATCGAGACCGGCCCCGTCGAACGCGACGAACCACGAGGCGGTGATCTCCTCGGCGTCATCCGCGTGGATGAGAAAGTCCGTCTGGGCGGGCACTTCGGTGTCGGCACTCGCATACGTATGGACCGAAAGCGCCTCCAGGGAGCCGAGCGCGCTGTAGGTGTCCAGTTGTGATTCGAGCGTCGAGATACGCTGGAAGCCCGCGTGGAGTTCGCCCGCCCCGACCCGCCACGCACGATCCTCGATCTCGCGGGAGGCCGCGAGCATCTCGCCCCGGTCGTAGGAGGTAAACAGCGTCTCGTCGATGTGATCGAGGATCGGCTGGTAGGGATCGCCCCCGAAGCCCGCGCTCGTCGGTTCGGGATCGGAAAGCAACTCGTCGACCCCGACAGCCGTGAGGAACTCCCCGTCGTGGCTGAGTACGAGAAATCGCTCGGGCCCTGTTTCGGTCTCGACGGCTTCGACGACGAGGTTTCGATCGGCAAAGCGATCCCGGAGGTCCTCGACGGCGTCGGCGGCGTTGTAGACGGTCAGGGTCCGCTCGTGGCTCTCGACCCCCGAGATGAGTTCGGTGAGCGACATCTCTCTATCGCCCCTCCGGCCGGTAAGGGCATTTATGCATCGCTTGCACGATCCGGCCCGATCAGACGAGCGAGTCGGGCCGTGTCGAGAGGTACTCGAAGACCGACCCGAGCGCGAAGCCGTAGACCCAGTGGGCCAGAAGCGTCGCGGCGGCGTACAGGACGAGTGCGGACCCGGTGTAGCCGGCGTAAAAGGCCGGCGCGAACCCCGTCCAGAGGATCGTCCCGAAGACGACGCCCTTCACGGGATCGCGTCCGCCGGGTAAGTACTCCTTCAGCGAGGCGAACAGCAAGGGCCACGGAACCATCCCTCCCAACAGGAAGACGAGATAGCCAAGCGCGACCGGCGTCAACACGCTCTCGATCCCGAACTGCGCCAACTGGGCGAACGACTCGCGCGAGAACGCCCCGACCGATTCGGCGATGAGCAACACCACCGTCATCGCTGCCGTCCCGACCAGCCCACCAGCCGCGCCGACGACACCGTCGGCGACGATGCCGAACAGCGAATCGAACTCCTCGATTCCGTTCGACTCCTCGCCGAGTACGGCCTCGAACTCCTCCCCGTTCGTTGCTTCGTCCATCCCCGATGTCGAGTCGTCCATGGTACTATCTACCACGGGAGTCGGCATAAGCTATTGGTGACCTGTCATTCTGGCGGAGTCCACCGGGGTGTCCTACCGGCCTTGCCATCGACTATCGCTCTCGCTACTGCTCGTCCGGTCCGCTCGGGTGGTAGTCGGTGTCGTACTCGCCGGGCCGGCCGTCCATCCGGTCGGGGTTGATTCTTCCCCCAAGGAGCATGAAGTCGACGACCGTGAGCGCGCACATCGCCTCGACGACGGGGACGCCGCGGGGCGGCAGAACGGGGTCGTGCCGGCCGATGACCTGTGCCTGCTTTTCCTCGCCCGTCTCCCAGTCGACGGTGGTCTGTTCCTTTGGGATCGAGGTCGGCGCGTGAAGCGTCACCTCGCCGGTGATCGGTTCTCCAGTACTGATCCCGCCCTGGATGCCGCCGTGATCGTTGCCGACGGGGACCGGGTCGCCTTCCTCGTCGAACTGCCAGTCCTCGTTTCGCTCCGAGCCCGAGTACTCGCTTGCCTCCCGCCCGAGACCGAACTCGAAGGCGGTCGTCGCGGGGACGCTCATCATCGCTTGGCCGAGTCGTGCGGGAAGCGAGTCGAATCGTGGTGCGCCGAGTCCGCGGGGCGCGCCCCGGATCTCGAACTCGATCGAGCCGCCGATGGAGTCGCCCGCCTCCTGGAACTCCTCGATCAGCGCCTGCATCTCCGCGGCGACCGCGGGATCGCCACACCGGACGGCGTTCTCCTCGCTGTGCTCGACCATCTCCTCGAAGCTCACGCCCTCGGCCTCGACGTCCCCGATCCGGTTGACGTGGGCTTTGATCTCGACGCCCTGGGCCGAGAGGATTTTCTTCGCGATCGCGCCCGCGGCGACCCAGTTGACCGTCTCGCGCGCGGAGGAGCGCCCACCGCCACCCCAGTTGCGCGTGCCGAACTTCGCCGAGTAGGTGAAGTCGCCGTGACTGGGCCGCGGCGCGGTGATGAAGGGTTCGTACTTGCCCGAGCGGGCGTCCTTGTTCTGGATGACCATCCCGATGGGCGTCCCCGTCGTATAGCCGTCCTGGGTACCGGATTTGATCGAGACGGCGTCGGGTTCGCCCCGGCTGGTGGTGATCATCGACTGGCCGGGCTTTCGCCGATCCAGATCGCCCTGGATGTCCTTTTCCGTGAGTTCGAGGCCCGCGGGACAGCCCGACACCGTACAGCCCATCGCCTCGCCGTGGCTCTCGCCAAAGGTCGTCACCTGGAACAGCCTGCCGAAGGTGTTGCCGTTCATTGTCGCTGGATGGTGGCTCCGAGGTCATAAAGCACGTCGAAGAAGTCGGGAAACGAGACGTCGACGTGTTCGGCTCCCCGAACCACCGTTTCCCCCTCCGCAACCAGTCCCGCGAGCGAGAGCGCCATGACGATCCGGTGGTCGTCGTAGCCATCGACGATCGCGCCCGAGAGCTCCGAGTCCTCGCCGTGCACCACGAGCTCGTCCTCGTACTCGGTAACGCTCGCACCCAGCTTCCCCAATTCGGTCGCCATCGCGCTCACCCGGTCGGTCTCCTTATACCGGACGTGTTCGCAGTTCGTGATCCGTGTCTCGCCGTCGGCCACTGCTCCCAGTGTCGCGATCGTCGGCAGGAGGTCGGGCGTGTCCCCAACGTCGACGGTGATCCCCGAGAGCTCGGATTTCGAGACCTCGATCTCGCCCGCCTCGCGGTCCCACTGTACGTCCCCGCCCATGCGCTCTGCGATCCCGACGATCGCCGTGTCGCCCTGCGCGCTCGGCTGGGCACCGCGGACCGTCAGGCCCTCGTCGGCGGCAAGCACGCCCGCCGCCAGCAGATAGGAGATCGAGGAGAAGTCGCCGGGAACGTGGTACTCGCCGCCCTCGGGCTCGTAGGTCTGTCCGCCTGGGACCCGGAAGCCCGATGCGCCGGCCGAGCGAACCTCGCCGCCGTCGGCCCCCACGGGTTCGGCCTCGACACCGAACGCCGAGAGGACTTCGAGCGTGATGTCGACGTATGGCGCGGATTTCAGTTCGGTTTCGAGGTCGATCTCGATCCCCTCTTCGGTGACCGCACCGGCCATCAACAGGGCGGTGATGTATTGGGACGAAACGTCGCCGGGGATCGAGACGCGTCCTCCCGAGACTGGCCCTTCGATTACCAAGGGGGCTTGCCCGTTGCCGCGGGTGCTCTCGGCCCGCCCTCCCAACCCCTCGATGGCGTCGAGAAGGGGGCCCTGCGGGCGCGAGCGAAGCGAGTCGTCGCCGGTGAGGACGGTGATCCCGTCCGCGAGGGCCGCGGTTCCCGTGACGAGTCGCATCGTCGTGCCGCTGTTCCCACAGTCGATGACGTTTGCGGGCACGTCGGGGACTCCTGCAAAGCCCTCGACCGCGAAGCCACCGTCGACAGCGCTCACGTCGCCGCCGAAGGCCTCGATGGCGCGGGCGGTCGCGTGGGGGTCGGCGCTGTCGAGCGGGTCGTACACCGTCGCACCCGAGGCGTAGCCCGCCGCGAGGATGGCTCTGTGCGTGTAGCTCTTCGAGGGTGGGGCCTGCGCGGTCCCGCGGAGCGAAGCGCGGGTAATGGTGACGTCCATGCGCGAGCGTGAGCCTCTCGTACTATCACGCTATCGGTGGCGACAACGCCAAGGCGCTGGACGCATATCCCACACCATGTCCGCGGATCCCCGACGGATTCGCTCGATCGCCGTCACCGCCGAGGACGCCGTCTCGGCCTACGAGGCGAGCGAGCGAAGTTCCGCCGACCCCGTGTTACGGATCACGCCGCCGTTCGCCGGGCGGATGCGTGCTCGCCTCCACCTTGGGGACCCCGACGACTCGGGGGCGATCCACGTCGCCCCGGGCGATCTCTTCGATCCCGAGCGCCTGCCCGCGTATCCCGAACCGGCCGACACCGAAGCCGAGATCCGCGCTGACCCAGAACTGAGCTACTCGACGGAGCTGCACCACGACCGCCACGTCCAGCGGGTCCGGACGTGGCGCGAGGGCGCGACGAACGCGTTCGTCGAGCGCCTCGAAATCGACACCGACGAGGGGGCCCACGAGATCGAGGTCAAGGTGCTGGGAGCGGCGAACCCTTAACCGACGAGCCCGCGCGCAAGCGTCTCGATCAGCAAGTCCCGCACCCGCTCGTAGTACGAGGCGTTGTAGTTATCGTACTCCTCGCGATGGATCACGAGGAGACCGATCAGCGAGAGCAGCCCCAACAGCTCTATGGTCTCGACGTCCTCACGCAGTCCCCCCTCGCGCTCGCGGAGCGGCTCGAAGACCGCCTCGAACTCGGCCAACCCCTCCCGCTGGATGGCCTCCATCGTCTCGTCCGGCACGTCCTGATAGAACGACCGGTAATCGCTCTGGACGACCATCCGCTGGACGAACGGGTTGTCCTCTAGCCACCCTGCGTAGGAGCGAAAGAGCGCTTCGAGCCCCTCGCGTGACGAGTCGGCCTCGTCGATTTCGGCCCGTGTTCCCTCGGCGAACTCCGCTACCTCCCGGCGGTAGATCTCGACGTAGAGCTCGGCCTTGGTGTCGAAAAACCGGTAGAAGGTGCTCTTCGCGATGCCGACGGGCTCCGTGATGTCGACGACGTTCGTCTTTGCGGGCCCGTAGCGAACGAGGCGTTCGCGCCCCGTCTCGACCAGCTCCTCTTCGATGCGCTCGCGTTCCTCGTCGTCGAACCCTCGCATACGTCCCCTTCGGTCTGTGACTGAATAACTATCTCGTTCATCGGTCATGACTTCGTGACCAGAATAGATATGCAGTCACAAAGCGTAGCTTGGGGTATGGCACCCATCGAAGTGACCGATCTCACGAAACGATACGGCGACGGCGGGGTCGTCGCTATCGATTCGCTCTCCTTTTCGGTCGAGGAAGGCGAGGTCTTCGGGTTTCTGGGCCCCAACGGGGCGGGCAAAACGACGACCATCCGAACGTTGTTGGGACTGCTCTCGCCCACGGAGGGCACCGCGCAGGTCCTCGGGGCGGACATCCGTGATGAGGCGGCGCTGATCGAGGCCAAACGCCGGATCGGCTATCTCCCCGCCGACCTGGGGTTCGACGAGGGGATGACCGGCGAGCAGGTGCTCGACCACCACGCCGCGATCAAAGGCGGCGAGCGTCGCGAGGAGCTCTTGGAGTTGTTTACGCCGCCCGTAGAGCGCGAGATTCGCGAGTATTCGACGGGCAACGAACAGATGCTCGGCATCGTCCAAGCGTTCATGCACGACCCGGATCTCGTGATCATGGACGAGCCGACCTCGGGCCTCGACCCACTGAAACAGGAGGCGTTTCACGCCTTCCTCGAAACCGAGCGCGAGCGCGGGACGACAGTGTTCTTCTCCTCGCACGTCCTGAGCGACGTCCGGCGGATCTGCGATCGGATCGCGATCCTTCGGGAGGGGCGACTCGTTGCGCTTGAGGACGTCGAGACGCTCTTGGACCGCGGCGGCAAACGCGTCCGCGTTCGGCTCGCGGACGACCCCGACGAGGCGTTTCTCACCGACGGAATGCTCGACAGACGGATGAGCGACAGCACCGTGACGTTCACCTACGTCGGCGAGTACAACGCCCTCCTGAACCACCTCGCGAACTACGACGTCCTCGACGTCGAGATCAAGGAACCGCCGTTGGAGGACGTGTTCATGCACTACTACGGCGAGGACACCGTCCCGGAGCGTGACTCCTCGACACCGCACGCGGAGGCGCTCGATGCTTGAGATCGCCCGCTACGAGGTGAAAAAGCGACTGCGCGGGACTACCGCGCTCGCCGTCGGAATTGCCGTCCTCGCGCTGGTGTTCGTCGCCTTCTTCCCGTCACTAGACTCGGCCGACGTCGACATCGACGCCATGCTCGCGGCGTACCCGCCCGCCGTTCAGGAGGCGTTCGGGATCGCCACCCTCAGCACGGTCGAGGGGTTTCTCGCCGTCGAGATCTACCAGTTCATCTGGCTGCTCTTACTCGGGCTGTACTTCGCGTACAGCGCCGCCGGGCTGATCGCGAGCGACGTCGAGCGCGACCGGATGGACCTCACCCTCTCGCTGCCGGTTTCCCGGTCGCGCGTCCTCGTCGAGAAGTTCCTCTCGCTTGCAGTACCCGTCCTCGCGCTCAACGCCGTCGTCGCCGTCGCCGTCTACGTCGGCGTGCTCGCGATCGGCCAGTCGATCGACCTCGTCGACCTCGCGATGGTCCACCTCCTGTCGATCCCCTATCTGCTCGCCTGCGGGGCGATCGGGCTGGTACTCTCCGTGCTGGTCTCGCGCGCCGACGTCGCGAAACGGATCGCCATCGCGCTCGTGTTCGTGCTCTTTCTCGTCGAGTCGGTCTCGGCGAGTACGGACGGCTTCGAGTGGCTCGGCTACGCCAGCCCCACGCACTACTACGACCCGACTGCGATCCTCGTCGAGGGGAGTTACGACCTCGTCGGGGCCGCCGCGTTGCTGGTCGCGGTCGTCGCGCTGGTGGCGCTCGCCCGGTTCCGGTTCTCGCGGGCCGACATCGGCGCGTGAAGATCGCAGGCGTTGGCCCTCACGGAAGCACGCCGAGCGAACTGAGCAGGTCCGGAGCCGACAGCGCCGCCAGGACGAACGCGAGCACGACGAGCACGGCGTTGACGGCGTTCGAGACGGTTCCGTTGGTGTGTTCGCCCATGACCGCCTCGCTGTTGATCGCCCAGAACAGCAGTACGGCGGTTACCGGAAGCGAGACGATCCCGCTGTAGGCCGGGAACAGGACGATCATGTCGACGACGCTCATCCCGGTCGTCAGGCTAATCACCGGCCCGAGAACGCCGAAGGCGGCGCCGACCGTATACAGCAGTTTGAACGAGCGGTCGGCGCTGTCGACGTCCTTCCCGCGGGCGTTCTCGAAGAGGTAGACGACCGACCACACCACCGGCATGATGCTGTTGAACGCGGCGGCGGCCGCGCCGACCAGAAACAGCACCATCGCCCACTGGCCGATGGTCTCGGCGAGCGCGAGGCCCGGCGTGATGAAGCTCCCCAACTGGTCGTAGCCGGCGGGGCGCAACACCGCCGCACAGACGATCAACACCAGCACGATCAGTATCGCCGCGATGCCGTAGCCCAAAAGCAGGTCCCGGCGCATCGCGGGGACGTCCTCCGCGCCCGTCCAGTCTTTCTCCTCGACGAGGTTCGACTCGAGGAAGAAGTTCGACCAGATCGCCGTCGAGCCGAGGATCGACGCCGTGAGACCGAGCGCGCCGGGACCCGGGAAGGCGGGCACCAGCCCCGAGGCGATACCGACGGGCGAGGGCGCGCTCGCGCCGGTCACGACGAGGTACGCGCCGAACAGCACGAACAGCATGGCCGTCATGACCCGTTCGAGCCCATCGTAGTTCAACACGCCCGTGAGGATCGAGAGGACCGTGACGGCGATCGCGAGTGGCATCCACCCGATCGCGCCGCCAGTGAGGACGGCGATCCCCTTGGCGGTCGCGGCCGTCAGTTCGATCACCCACAGGAACGCCCCGATCGAGAGGACGAACCCGATCGCCACGGCGAGACGCTCGCCGAACTTCCGGCGCATGAACGCTCCCAGCGGCTCGCCGAAGATCTCGAGTCGGGCGCTCATGTCCTGAGCCATGACCCCGATCAGCGCCACGCCGACGAACGCCCAGATGAGGGTGTAGCCGTACTGAATCCCCGCCGAGCTGGCGACGAAGATCGAGCCGGCCCCGACGACGCTCGCGACCATCACGAACGCCAGCCCGTAGCGCTGGAAGAAGCCGCTGGTCGTATCGCGCCGTTCTCCCCGTCCCGTCCCGTCTTCGGTTCGGGTTTCTACCACGAAACTATCGGTTGTTCGATCGAGTGAGTCGAATCGCCGGTCCCTTCGATACGCAAGTGTGACATGTCGGATTCGATAGACACTGACCCTTTCGGACGGGTAAACGTTGGCCACGCCAATGCATGCCGGTCTGAATCCCGGCCCCTCGATGGACGGTCATCCGTACCGTTTTGACGGTTCGTCCCCGATACGGGACATGGACCCGGACCTCTCGGCCCTCGACTCGTTTCTCGCGGACGCCGGCGACGACGGCTACCTGATCGACGCCGATTCCTCGGATTCGGACCAGCGCTACCTCTCGGGGTTCGACGCCCACGACCCGTTTTTCACCCTTTTCACTGGTGAGACCCACCTGCTGGTCTCCGGGCTCGAATACGGCCGCGCGAAAAAGGAGAGTCGCGCCGACTCGGTCTCCCGGTATGCGGACTACGACTACCAGTACGGCTCGCCCGAGGAACGGGACCGAATGCTCGCGGACTTCCTCGTCGACCACGGCGTCTCCTCCCTTTCGGTTCCCGCGCGCTTCCCACTCGCGAGTGCCGACGGGTTGCGCGAGCGCGATATCGGCGTTGAGGCCGAAACCGACGGCGTGCTCACCGGGATCCGCGCGACGAAGACCGACGCGGAGATCGAGTCCATCAGGGACGCCCAGCGCGCCAACGAGCGGGCGATGGAGCGCGCCGAGACGCTCCTGCGGGAGGCGAGCGTCGAGGACGGACTCCTGATTCACGACGGTCGGGAACTGACCAGCGAGCGCGTCCGTCGGGAGATCGAGATCGCGCTCCTCGAACGGGACCACGCCCTCGACGAGACGATCGTCGCCTGTGGGATCGACGCCGCCGACCCCCACGACGGCGGCAGCGGGCCGCTCCGCTCGAACGAAACGATCGTGATCGACGTCTTCCCCAAGAACAAGGCCACGAACTACCACGCCGATATGACCCGGACCTTCTCGGTGGGCGAGCCCTCGGCGCGCGCCCGCGAGTGGTACGACCTCACGGCCGAAGCCAAGGAAGCGGCCCTCGCCGCGGTCGAACCCGGTGTCACGGGCGAGGAGGTCCACGACGCCGTCTGTGACGTCTACGAGGACGCTGGCCTGCCGACCCTTCGAGAGAACCCCGCGACCGAGACGGGCTTCATCCACTCGACGGGCCACGGGATCGGCCTCGACGTCCACGAACTCCCCCGATTGGCCCCCGGCGGCGCGGAACTGAAGCCCGGCCACGTCATCACCGTCGAACCGGGCCTCTACGACCCCGAGGTCGGCGGCGTTCGCATCGAGGACCTCGTGGCCGTCACAGAAGACGGGTGCGAAAACCTCACCGACTACCCCGAGGAACTCGTGCTCTGAGACGCGGCACACGAGGGTATTCGTCGATCGTCGTACCCATATTTATGCTCCGTCGAATCCCATAGCGAGTGCGATGCACTGCCCAGAGTGTGGGGTGCGGTTGGCGAACGTCCAGGGTTACGAGACATGTCCCGACTGTGGCTACGTGGGGACCCGCGAGGCGACGCCCCCGACGGCGTAGCATCCGCCGTTTTTTGCACGTTCGGGTGTGGTTACGAGCGGCGCGGATGCCAACGCCTTTTTCGACCGGCGCGCAACGTGGGGGCGATGGACGTACTGATCGTCGGCGCGGGGGCGATGGGTCGGTGGTTCGGCGAGGTCGTCGGCGAGGAGGGACGGGTCGCGTTCGTCGACCGCGAGGCCGAGGCTGCCCGGGAGGCCGCGGACGCGGTCGGCGGCCGGGCGATCCCCGAGGAGACCGCAGAGCGCTTCGATATCGTCTGTCTGGCCGTGCCGATCCCGGCCGTCGAGCGTGTGATCGAACTGTACGCTCCGCTCGCGGACCGGGCGCTCGCGGACGTCAGCGGCGTCATGGGCGCGCCGATCGAGGCGATGGAGGCAGTCGCTCCCGAGCGCGAACACGTCAGCCTGCATCCGCTCTTTGCCCCCGAGAACGCCCCCGGTAACGTCCCGGTCGTCGCCGGTGGGGGACCGGTCGCCGAGTGGATCGAAGAGCGTCTTCGGGAGGCCGGCAACGCCCTCGTCGCGACCACGCCCGAGGAGCACGACCGGGCGATGGAGACCGTCCAGACGAAGGCCCACACGGCGGTACTGGCGTACGCGCTCGCCGCGGACGCCGTCCCCGAGGGCTTCGAGACGCCCGTCTCGCGCGAACTCGACGGGCTCGTCCGCACCGTCACCGGCGGCAATCCGCGGGTGTACGCCGACATCCAGTCGGCCTTCCCCGGGTCGGCCGACGTCGCGGAGGCCGCGATCGACGTCGCGGAAGCCGACCGGACGGAGTTCGAATCGCTGTACCGCGAGGCGGGCGAATGAACCGGCGGGCAGTCCTCGACGCCGCGAAGTACCTCCGGAACGTCCGGCCCATCGATCCCGAGGAGGTCTGCGAGTACGTCGAGGGCGGCGCCCATCCCGCGGTCGTTCGGCGGACGCTGCGTGAGGAAGCGCTCTCGCTCGGCCTGACCGAACGCGAGGACGGGACTTTCGTCCCCGCGAGCGAGGGGCCGCTCTCGCCCGCCTCCGAGGGAGTGTACGCGCTTCCCGATCGGTATCTCGCCCGCCTCGAGGACCTCCTGATCGAGCGCTTCGGCCCCGACTGGCCCGACGGCGAGAGCGGGGCCGCTCTCAGGGAGGCGATCCGCCGACTCAAGGAGCGCTACTACCGCCAACACCCCGTCGAGTACGACGAGGAGGCGGCGCTGGGATACGCGATCTACCACCTGCCGGATTACTACGCGGCGACCGGGTACGTCCTCGACGAACTGGGTTCGCGCGGCCTGCTTCCCGCGAGGCTGCGCGTACTCGACGTGGGTGCGGGCGTCGGTGGACCGGCGCTGGCACTCGCGGAGTACGCCACGGACGCGCTCGTGGAGTATCACGCGATCGAACCCAGCGCGGCCGCCGACGTCCTGGAGGGGGTGCTCGCGGAGACACCCCGAAACTTCCACCCGACGATCCACCGGCGCAGCGCCGAGGCCTTCGAGCCCGACGGCGTCTTCGCCCTGGACACGGACGGCCAGCGCGAATCGGACGGGTCCCGCGCCGGGTACGACCTGCTCCTGTTCGCGAACGTGCTGAGCGAACTCTCCGAACCCGCGGCGGTCCTGCGGAAGTACCTCACACACCTCGTTTCCGGTGGAGCGGCCCTCGCGCTCTCGCCGGCCGATAAGAACACCGCGACCGGCCTGCGGGCGGTCGAACACGAGGTCGTCGCGGGAAGCGAGTACACCGTCTTCGCGCCGACCCTGCGGCTGTGGCCCGACCGCGAGCCGACCGACCACTGCTGGTCGTTCGAGCGCAAGCCCGATCTGGACCTCCCGGGACTCCAGCGCCGCCTCGACGAGGGCAAACGCGCCGACCGCGAGCGCGGCGAGCGCGACGCCGCCACCGGCGAGTTCCTCAATCGGGACGTCCAGTACGCCTACTCGATCCTCCGACGGGACGGCCGTCGGCGGATCGACGCCACCGCCAATCCCGAGCGCTTTGCCCCCTTCGCCGACAGCGAGGCCCACGTCACCGACCGGATCGACTGCATCGCGGTCAAACTCAGTCGCTCGCTCTCGGAGTCCAGGCCCCTGTTCTTGCTGGGCGACGGGAGCCAATCGGAGAGTCACTACGCCGTACTCACACGGGAAACAGGGCTGAACCGCGCGCTTTCCGAGGCCGACTACGGCGACGTACTCGTCTTCGAATCCGCGCTGGTGCTGTGGAACGACGACGAGGGCGCGTACAACCTCGTGATCGACGAGGAGTGTATCGTCGACCGGGTCGGATAATCGCGTTTTTGTCGCCCGGTCCCGACTCGACCGTATGGAGACGGATCTCGAGGTTCTACTGACCAACGACGACGGGATCGACAGCCCCGGTTTCCGTGCGCTCTACGATGCGCTCTCGGCGGTAGCCAACGTCACTGCCGTTGCCCCCGCCAGCGATCAGAGCGCCGTCGGCCGGTCGATGTCGAGCGAAGTCGGCATCGAGGAGCACGAACTGGGCTTTGCCATCGCGGGCACGCCCGCCGACTGCGTGGTCGCGGGCCTCGAGGCGCTTGGCCCCTCGACCGACCTCGTGGTCTCGGGCTGTAACACCGGCGCGAACCTCGGGGCCTACGTGCTGGGGCGGTCCGGTACCGTGAGCGCCGCCGTCGAGGCGGCCTTCTGTGGGATCCCCGCGATCGCCGTCTCGTTGCACGTCCCACAGGACGAGTGGCCCCGGACGCCCGCGGTCGAGGAGTACGCCGAGGCCGGTCGCGCCGCCCGGTACCTCGTCGAGCGCGCACCCACGAGAGGGGTCTTCGAGCACGCCGAGTACCTCAACGTCAACGTGCCGCTTCCCGCGGACGACCCCGCACCGATGGCGATCACCCGCCCCTCGACAGTCTACGAGATGGGCGCCACACAGGACGGGGACTCGATCACGCTGCACGACCTCTCTTGGGAGGCCATGAGCGAGGGGACGATCGACGACCCGGAGGGCACCGACCGGCGCGCGGTCATGGAGGGGAAGGTCAGCGTCTCGCCGCTGACCGCACCCCACACCACCGAACGCCACGAGGCGCTCGACCGGCTCGCGGCGGAGTATTAAAGCGACAGTGCCGCGAGGACGAACGCCACCACGAGGAGCGCTCCGAGGACGAGACCCGCACGTCTCATCACCGGCCAGTACGTCGAGACCGCGACGCGGCCGTCGGTCGTCCCCCCTCGACGAGCGCCCTCGCGGCGATCGGGCCGGGCGGGGCGACCCCGGCGTGGGCGACTCGTCTGACGGCTCGACCGGTCGAACTCGGCGTGTTGACGCCGTCCGCGCGTCGACTCCCCGGCCGGCCGCTCCTCGCCCAGATGGTGCCGGGCGTACCGGCGGTGGCCGAGTGAATCGTAGCGCTCCCGACGGCGTTCGTCGAGCAACACGTCGCGCGCGGTCGTGAGCCGACGGAACGTCGCCGCGTCGCCGTCGGCAGCGTCGGGGTGGTGGCGTTTCGCCCCCTCGCGGTACGCGGCACGGATCGCCGCCGCATCGGCGTTCGGATCGACCCCGAGAACGTCGTACAGCGTCTCCATCCGCCCGATGCTAGGGTGCCTGCCGTCAAAGCCGCTCGGATCCGACCCCGTCAGGTCCTGTCGTCCTCGGATCCCTCGCCCGCCCGCGAGATCGCGAAGTACGGCCGTTCGCCCGGTTCCTTGTACTCCTCGCGGTAGTGCCGGCGGGCGGCGACGTAGCTCGTGTACATCAACACGACGAAAAACAGCGTAAAGGGCAGCGCCATCACCGGAGAGAACGCCTCCATCGCGCTGAACGCGGGCAGGTTGAGCGTCATGATCCCGAGCACGGTGAGCAACGCCCCCCACCACGCCCGGTTTCTGGCGTTGGGGTCTTCCTCGCCCAGCGTGATCGCACTCAGCATGTACACGGCGGAATCGAGGGTGGTGAGCACGTAGCCCGCCATGATGAGCACGAGCAGGACGCCGAGGACCGTGCTAAAGGGCGTCAGGGTGATCGCGGTCGCGACCGCCGCGGGGATGTCTCCCTCGGTGAACGCCTCGCCAACCGGACCGACGTAGCCCGGCGCGAGCACCCACCCGCCGATGATGCCGTGCTGGAGCCAGGTGAGTAGCGTCGGTGCGGCGACCAGCGCGACGAACGTCTCGCGGATCGTTCGCCCCTTCGAGACGCGCGCGACGAAGCTCCCCACAAAGAGGCCCCAGGCGGCCCACCAGGCCCACCAGAAGCTCGTCCAGCTCTGGGGCCACTGTGCGCCCTCGGTCGGGGCGGTGTACAGTGCGAGCCGCGGGAGGTTGTTGAGCCAGATCCCCGTCGCGTCCAGCGTGACGTTGAGGATGAAGAGGGTTGGGCCGACGACGAGCAACACGCCGGAGGTGAGCAACATGAGCACGAACGTAATGCGTGCGGCGTTGCGGATCCCCGCGTGGAGCCCGAGCCAGACGTCCGCGAGGAAGACGAGCCCGATAAGCGCGAACAGTCCGTAGGTGATGAGGTTCGTCTCCGCACCGAAGACGTCGCTCAGGATCGTCGCGAGCTGCTGGGCGGTAAACCCGAGCGTGGTGGCGAGCCCACCGACGATGGCGATCAGCGCGGCCAGATCGACGAGCCAGAACAGCCAGCCGTAGCGTTCCCGATCCAGAACCACTGCCATCATCGAACTGATGCGGTAGTCGCCGCTCCCGCTGGTGTAGGCCATCAGCCCGAAGCCGAGCGCAAAGGGGAGATACCACATCGCCATCCCCGGGAACGACTCGTGAAGGAACATGAACGCGAGCGCGAGCGACTCGATCGACGCCCCCGGAACCGGCGAGGACGGTGGCGGCTGGGTGACGATCGAGATGGGCTCGCCGACCCCCCAGACGACGATCGAACTCCCGAACCCGACGGTAAACACCATCGCGATCCACGAGAACACCCCGAACTCGGGCTCGGCGTCCTCGCCGCCGATCCGGATCCGGCCGTATCTGGAGAAGGCCATGAAGAAGGTAAAGACCACCAGCGCGACGCCCAGCGCCATGAACCACCAGCCAAAGCGATACAACACCCAGTCGAACGCGCCGTTGAGCGCGCTCTCGAGCGTGGTAGGGTACAGAAGACCCACGAGGACGAGCGCCGCGAGCGCGGTGATCGTCCCGAAGAAAAAGCCCTTGGTCGCCCGGTCGGTGTCCTCCAGTCCGAAGACGGTCCAGAGGCTCACCGTCCGCCCTCCGCGTCGTGTTTGTGGCCCTGTTCGACGTCGTAGACGCGTCTCTCGCTCCCAGTGGATGTCATGAGTGAACGGAATCGTACCGATCGATCGGTTCCCGCTCGATTCGGCGAGCAGCGCCGCCCCACGCGTGGGACGCCACGTCCGAAGTGCTGGCGCTTCCTCTCGTTTGAACCTGTCGTTCTCGACCCCGAGAACCCCGGGGTCGGTCGGGGCAGAGTTACGCGAGCAGTACGCCGCCGAGGCGACTCGGATGGCCCGGACCCACCACCCGACGACCCGATCTGACGGGGCGCGATCAGCGCCCGTCGAGGCGTTCGGCGACGAGGACGCCGACCTGGTCGTGAACCCGTTGGGCGTGTGTAATCGCAAAGCCCGCCCCGGTAAAGGCCTCGACGAGGGTGCCGACGGTTGCGGGATCGTCGACCTCGGGGCTGTAAAACGGTTCTTCCGGATCGGGCTGCCCGAAGAACATCACGTCACCGAGTACGATCTTCCGCGGGCCGAGATCGGCGATCACCGAGATCGCTTCGCGTTTTTCCTCGTTCGCGAGGTGGTGCATCGCGAAGTTCGAGGTCACGATATCGACGGGACCGTCGTAGTTGGGCGCGCGAAAACGACCCTCGCCGAACTCGACGTTGTTCAGCCCTCGTTCGGCTGCTTTCTCCCGCGCGCGCTCCATCATCCCCTCGCTGATGTCCCGGCCCACCACGCGTCCGGCATCGGGCGCGAGCGCCAGCGCGATCGCGCCGGTCCCGCAGCCGAGATCGAGGACCGTCTCCTCGGGGCCGGGATCGGCGTGCTCGATCACGAGGCTCGCACAGGCCTTGTACTCCTCGCTGTTCTGGCTCTCGTCGTACTCCGCGGCGTGGTCGTCGAAGCGGGCGGCGTGTTCCTCAACCGTTTTCTTCATACCGACCCCTACGCACGCCCGGCTCTATGAACGACTCGGAGACGACCTCCCGGTTCCGGTCGGTGAGCCGACCCCACTCGCGGAGCCCGTGTTCGATTTCCTCGGCGGAGAAGCCGACCCGCTCGCCGACCGCGACCAGTTCGCGGGGCCCGCGCAGCTGGAGGTGGCTTTCGGGAGCCCCGCTCACGACGTAGGGGGCGTCGTACTGGCCGACGAGCTCGCGGAGTTTGCGCATGTCCGAGAGCGCCTGCACCCGCGGGCCGCCCTCCAGCCGGAGGACCGTCGAGAGGTCGAACTCGACGCGAACCCCGTTTCGCGCGGCGGCCTTCGCGAGCACGTGGTTGAAGTCGCCCTCGCCAGCCATCGGCTTCGTGAGGACGTCGAGGCGTTCCTGTTCGACCGCAAAGCGATTGAGTTCGTTCGTCCCGCCTCGGAGCGCGAGGACGGTGTACTCCTCGCGGCGGTCGCCCAGATAGCCGCTCGCTTTCTGCGGGCCCTCGGCGCGGATCTCGGTGCCGTGAACGACGTCGATCCCGGTACTCTCGGCGATCGCCTCGGCATCGTCCGCCCCGCAGGCCGCGCCGCTGCGCACGACGAGACCCGAGAAGCCGTACTCGCTCGCGGTGTGCGCGAACCGCGCGACCGTCGAACGGCCCTCGGGGGTGGCGTAGACCGCCTCGTACATACCCCTCCTTCAAGGAGGGTCGCCATACCCGTGGCGGTTCGGGTTAGGGTTAACATCCTTGATGGCGTACCCCCACCCGTATGTCCCGACGTAGAAATCCCTTCGATGACCTCGAAGAGTTCTTCGAGCGTTTCAGTCGCCAGTTCGAAAACCAGCCCGGATTCGACCAGGACGTCTTCGGTATGGGCGGGGCCAACCGCATGAGCGTCGACCTGGCTGACCGGGACGCGGAGTTCGTCGTCACCGCCGACGCTCCGGGCTTCTCGAAGGAGGAGATCGACGTCCGCGTCACCGGGCGCCGACTCACCATCGAGGCCGAACGCGAGGAACACACCGAGGAGGAAGAGGAGACCTACCTGCGAAGCGAGCGCCACAGCGAGTCGCTCCGGCGGACGCTTCAGCTCCCCGAACCCGTCGAGGAGGAGGGTGTCTCCGCGACCTACAAGAACGGCGTGCTGACGATCACGCTCCCCAAACGCGAGCCCGAGACCGGCGGCAAGTCGATCGACATCGAGTAGCGCGTTCGAGGCCGTCGGTCGGGGCGGAGCCTCCCACCGGCGGTCAACACCCGATCCGTCGCCACAGCCATGCTCTTGGGCGACCACTTCTTCCCATGCCGACCTGCGGACGCTGTGGGGGCGAGTTCGCCGCCGAGGAGCTGACGCGCCACGAGAACGGCCCGCTGTTGGTCGTTCACTGTCCGGACTGCGGGCGGGTTCTGGGGCGCTATCGACGCCGCTGATCCCGTCCGGCGCGGGCGGTGTGCATGGCGCAGGGCCAACCCCTATGGGCGTGTCGGTCGTAGCCCGGGACATCTGGTCTCGCGGTAGACCGGAGGACCACCATGGAAAGCGTCAACCCAGCGACCGGCGAGACCCTCGAAACGTACGACGACCACACCGAGGCCGACGTCGACCGCGCACTCGACAACGCCACGGAGGCCTTCGATGAGTGGCGCGAGCGACCTATCTCAGAGCGACAGGTGTTGCTCTCCAACGCCGCGGACGTGCTCCGGGAGAACGAGGAGGAGTACGCCCAGTTGATGACCGAGGAGATGGGCAAACCCATCACCGGGGCGCGCGCCGAGGTCGAGAAGTGCGCGTGGGTCTGTGATTTCTATGCCGAGCGCGCCGACGAGTTCCTCGCAGACGAGGTGCTGGGTAGCGAACCCGACTCGCGCTCGCTCGTCTCGTACGAACCGCTCGGTCCCGTGCTCGCGGTGATGCCCTGGAACTTCCCGTTCTGGCAGGTGTTTCGTTTCGCCGCCCCGCACCTCACCGCGGGCAACGTCGGCCTGCTGAAACACGCCTCGAACGTCCCGGGTTGTGCGAAGGCCATCGAGGAGGTCTTCGAGGAGGCGGGCTACCCCGAGGACGTCTTCAGTAGCCTGCTCGTCGGTTCGGACGCCATCGAGGACGTGATCCGCGACGACCGACTGGCGGCGGTGACGCTGACGGGAAGCGAGGGGGCCGGTCGGGCGGTCGCGGAAACCGCGGGCAGCGAGATCAAAAAGACCGTTCTGGAACTCGGCGGGAGCGACCCGTTCGTCGTGCTCGACGACGCCGACATCGAGGCCGCAGCCGAGACGGGCGCACAAGCCCGCACCATCAACTCGGGCCAGTCCTGTATCGCCGCCAAGCGCTTTATCGTCCACGAGGCGGTCTACGAGGAGTTCGTCGAGCGCTTTACCGAGGAGATGGAGTCGCTCTCGATGGGTGACCCGATGGATGAGGGTACCGACGTCGGCCCGCAGGCCCGCGAGGACCTCGTCGAGGACGTCCACGACCAGGTCGAACGCAGCGTCGAGGCGGGCGCGACCCTGCGCACGGGCGGTGAACGGCCCGACGAGGAGGGCAACTTCTACCCGCCGACGGTGCTGACCGAGGTGCCCCAGGACGCCGCTGCGGCCACCGAGGAGGTCTTCGGCCCCGCGGCCGCCGTCTTCCGCGTCGAGAGCGAGGAGGAGGCAATCGAACTGGCAAACGACACCGACTTCGGGCTCGGGGCATCGATCTGGACCGATGACTTAGAGCGGGGCGATCGCCTCGCGCGCCGGATCGAGGCGGGCTGTGTGTTCGTCAACGAACTCGTCAAATCGGACCCCAGAATCCCCTTCGGCGGGGTGAAGAACTCCGGGTACGGCCGGGAACTCGCCCAGAAGGGAATCCACGAGTTCGTCAACGAGAAGACAGTCTGGGTCCAGTCGCCCGGCGGCGCCGACGACGTCGCGACGGAGTAAAGAGGGCGGGCACGCAACAGGCCCCAATGGCTGACGGGCGCGGTCTCGGCAGGCGGCGGTTGCTTCGTGTCGGAGCGCTCGGGCTGGCGACGGCGGCCGCGGGCTGTTCGGGGTCGAACTCGAATCAGGCACCGCTGGAGGACGGCGGCGAGTCGGCGACCTACACGCTGACGGTCGCGCTCGTCGAGGACGGCGGCGAGCCGGCCCCCGAAGCCTCGGTCTCGATCCAGACGGCCCAGCTCGTCCCGCAGGCCGACGCGAAGGTACCCGGTCCCGACGGAATTGTCTCCTTTGAACTCAGCAACGGCGAGTACGTGATCGTCGTCGAGAGCCAGGAGTACACCAACGTCGAGGAGCCGGTGACGGTCGACGGATCTGACGTCGAGACCGAGATCGTTCTCGAACGGGGCTACGGCTAGTCGCGCACGACCAACACCGGGACGGGCGCGCTGTCGACGACCCGCTCGGTGACGCTACCCATCGACAGCAGCTTCTCGCGGGGGCTTTTGCCGTGGGTACCGATCGCGATCAAGTCGATCCCCGCCTCCTCGGTGTACTCGACGATCTCCTTTTGTGGGGTGCCGGTCCGGATCTCACAGACCGTTTCAACTCCGGCGTCCTCGGCGCGCGCGCGGACGTGTTCGGTCGCCTTCTCGCCCTCCGCGTGTAGCGAGGCCTCGACGTCCTCGCGGGCGTCCTCGGCGGCGCGAGCCACACGGGAGTCGACGACGTACAGCGCGTGGACCGTCGCGTCGTGATCGCGCGCGATCCGCAGGCCGTGTTCGAGGGTGGTGTCGACCATCTCGCTGCCGTCGGTCGGGATCAGGACGCTGTCGTACATGGCCGGGCGTTCGGTCCCCGGACACTTCTAACTACGCGCCCGTCTCGGGGACCTTACTGGGGGCCCAGTCCGCCGCCTGCAGTCGAGCGAGTTCGCCGACTCCCGCCGGGACCGTCTCGACGCCCCCGCGGCGACGGCGGTGCAGTAATGGCGCTGGCTCTCCCACTCCCCGTCATGGTCAAGACCTCCGACGTGCTCGTCGAGTGTCTCGAGGACGAGGGTGTCGAGTACGTCTTCGGCGTGCCGGGCGAGGAACTCGAGGACCTGCTCTTTTCGATCCGGGATTCCGGGATCCGGTTCGTCCCGACGCGCCACGAGCAGGGCGCGTCGTTCATGGCGGACGTCCACGGCCGACTGACCGGCGAGGCCGGCGTCTGTCTCAGTACCCTGGGACCGGGTGCGACGAACCTGCTGACTGGGGTCGCCGACGCCCACCTCGATAAGTCCCCGCTCGTGGCGATCACCGGGCAGGGCGGACGCGAACGGCTCCACAAGGAGAGCCATCAGGCCCTGGACATCGTCGATACGTTCGAACCGGTCGTCAAGTGGAACACCCAGATCGGCGAACCCGAGATCGTCGCCGAGTCGGTCCGAAAGGCGTTCAAACTCGCCGAACACGAGAAACCCGGTGCGACTCACCTGGAGTTCCCCGAGGACGTCGCAGGCGAGGAGACGACCGACACGCCCCTGCCCACCCGCGAGCGGGTGCGTCGGCCCGACCCCGATCCCGGCTCGATCGAGCGGGCAGGCAACCTCCTCGAACGGGCCGAGCGCCCGATCGTGTTGGCCGGAAACGGCGCGGTCCGGACGCGGGCGCGCGGGGCCGAGCGCGATTCCGAGAGTGCAAACCGGCTTCGCGACCTCGTCGAGCGGGCGGACCTGCCCGTCGTCGCGACCTACATGGGCAAGGGCGCGATCTCGGATCGCCAACCTCACTCACTGTTGACACTGGATTCGGGCCCCGACGGCGAGGCCGCGGCGGCCATCGAGGACGCCGACTGCGTGCTCGCGGTCGGCTACGACATCGCCGAGCACGACCCGGCGGGCTGGAACCCCGACCGCGAAACGACCGTGATCCATGTAGATCACGAGCCCGCAGAGGTGTACCGTCACTACAACCCCGAAATCGAGATCGTCGCGGACATCCCCGCGAGCCTGCGGGCGCTCACGGAGGCGACGGATCCGGGCTCGGGAACGGCGTGGTGTACCGACGTTCACGACCGAATTCTGGAGGACGTTACCCGCCGACCCGACCCCGACGAGCCCTTCAGCGTGCGCCGTACCCTGCCGATCCTGCGGGCGGTGATGGCCGACGAGGACGTCCTGCTCTCGGACGTGGGCAGCCACAAGATGACGATCGCCCAGTCGTTTCCGACCTACGAGCCGAACACCTGCATCATCTCGAACGGGCTCGCGAGCATGGGCATCTCCGTCCCCGGGGGACTCGCGGCGGATCTCGCCTGCGGGTCGAACGTCGTCGCCGCGACCGGTGACGGCGGCTTCCTGATGAACGGTGCCGAGATCGAGACGGCGAAACGGCTCGGGCTCGGGTACACGATCCTCCTCTTTAACGACAACGACTACGGGTTGATCAGCGAGAAACAGCGCGATCACACCGGCGAGCAGTTCGGCACCGAACTCTCGAACCCGGACTTCGTGACCTTCGCCGAGAGCTTCGGGATCGAGGGGTATCGCCCCGAGACGTGGGACGGCCTCGAGGGCGTCCTCGAGGAAGTGGTCCCCTCCGAGGAGATGACGCTCGTCGAGGTCCCGGTCGAATGACCGTCTCGCTCTCCCGGCGGGCGACCCTCTGGGGCGACCGGACCGCCGTGATCGATACCAACGAGAACCGACGCTACAGCTACGCCGACCTCGACGCGCTCGCGGACCAACTAGCCGGCAAACTCGCGGGGCTGGGCGTCGGTCCCGGCGACCGGGTCGCGTTGCTCTCGCGCAACCGGATCGAGGTCCTCGCGATCGCCTTCGCCGTCCGACGGGTGGGGTGCGCGCTGGCGTTCGTCTCGCCGTACCGATCGAAATCCGCCATCTCGGACCTCGTGGATCGAGTCGATCCCGAGACGGTCCTCCACGAAGAGGCCGAATCCGACCGACTGCGAAAGGTCCCCTCGACGACGAGTTTCGCCGAACTCTCACAGGGCGAGGGAGCCGACTACGAGCGCGCCGACTCGCCGCCCGAGCCGTGGTTGCTGTTTCAGTCGCCCGACGAGGCCGATTCGACCGTCCACGCGTACTCGACTGAAAGCGTCGAGCGAAACTGCATCGCCGGGATCACGACGTGGGGGTTCGGCCGCCCGTGGGTGGCGAACCTCACCTCCTTTTTCCGCGCCGACGGACTGCTGGTCGGAGTCCTCCCGGCGCTGTACGTCGGCGGCACCGTCCTCCTCCACCGGGCGTTTCGCCCGGATCCCGCCCTCGAACTCATCGAGCGCCACGACGCGACCCACGTCTACGCCACGCCGCTGGAGTTCGATCGGCTGACCGACGCCGACGGGTTCGAAACCGCGAACTTCGCGAGCGTCGAGGCCTTCTACTCGAGTGCCCCGTTGCCCGCCGAGTGTCACGACGCCTACCTGCTCGCGGACCACCCCGTCGGTCGGTTGTTCGGAACGGCCGCCGCGCCCCACCTGCTCACGTTTTTGCCCGAGCGCGAGGACGCCCTCGAGAAGGGCGACAGCGTCGGCAGGCCGGTCCTCGACTGCGAGGTCCGACTCTCCGAGGATCGACTGGAGGCGCGCGGCCCCGTCGTCGCCGAGGGGACCCTCGAGGAGCGATTCGAGGGGTGGATCGAGACGGGGCTGCGCGCGAGGCGCGACGACGACGGCGATTACTGGATCGAGGCGGATTAACCGACGAATGCGCGCCCGCGCGGCGAGAGCGCGAACAGCCCGACACCCAAAAGCGCCCACAGAAGGACCATCAGCCATTCGTAGGGCCAGACCAGCGCCGAGGGGCCGCCGGGAAGGTAGAGGACGACGAAAAACGCCGACAGCACCAGCGCAACCCCGCCCATCGCGTAGCCGGCGGGAACTTTGAAGGGCCGTTCCATCCCGGGTTCCCGGCGCCGGAGGACGAGAAACGAGACGCAGACGAACAGCCACGCGAGGACGATCCCGAGCCCGCCGGCGTTGACGATCCACCCGAGCATTCCCTCGCCGAACAGCGGGGCGAGTACCGACGACACGCCGATCAGAACGATGGCGTTGTGGGGCGTGTTGTACTCGGGGTGTGTCTTCGCGAGGAAGGCGGGCAACATTCCCGACTCGGCCATCGCGAAGATCGCGCGGCTCCCGCCGATGACGAAGGCGTTCCAGCTCGTGAGGATGCCGGCGATCCCCGCAAGCGCCATCAGCTGACCGACGGTCACGCTGTCGTACAGCGTCTCCATGGCCGCCGCGGCCGGCAGCGGGCTCTCGACGAGCTGCGCGCCCGGCAGGGCCCGACTGGAGCCCCAGAGAACGGCGATATAAAAGAGGGTCGCCATCAGCACCGCCGCGACGATGATCGTCCCAAGCGACCGGGTGGGAACGTCAGCCTCTTCGGCGGCTTGAGGGATCACGTCGAAGCCGACGAACATGAAGGGCGTCGCGAGCACGACCCCGAAGATCCCCGCCGCTCCACCGATCACGGGCGGGTCGGGAGAGGGTTGGCCGCCGGTGATCGCGCCGATCACGAGCACCACACCCGCGAGCGCGATGACGAGCGTGACGATCGCCTGGAACTGGGCGGCCGGGCGGATCCCGACGTAGTTGACGCCGGTCATGACGGCCGCGCCGCCCGCACCGACGAGCACCCACGTCCCGTAGACGGGATCGCCGGCGATCGACCAGAGTTCGATCGCGTTGAACCCCGGGATCACGAACGCGAGCGCCGATGGCAGGGCGACGGCCTCGAAGGCGGCGACGCTGACGTAGCCGAAGGCGATCGCCCAGGTACAGACGAAGGAGCCGAGCGCCCCCAGCGCCCGGTGGCTGTAGACGTGTTCCCCGCCGACGAAGGGCATCGCCGAGGCGAGCTCGCCGTAGATCACGGCGACGAAAATCACTAACGTTCCCCCGATAACGAACGCAGAGATCGCGCCGATCGGTCCACCCTCGTCGATCCACTGGCCCGAGAGGACGATCCATCCCCAGCCGATCATCGCGCCGAACGCGAGCACGAGTAGATCCCGTTGGGAGAGGGCCTTCGTCAGCCCGCGCTCGGTCGTGTCTGCCTCTGACATACACGGCCCCTCACGACATGGGAACAAATACGTTCCGTCGGCGGCAACCAGCCGAGGTCTACAGGACCTCGCGGACGTTCTCGATCGCCGTGTCCTTTTTCGCTGGGTAGGCCTCGACCTTCGCGCGCAGGGTGATCCCCTCGCCGAGTCGGGCCTCGCCGCCGAAGGCGGCCTGCTTGTCGAGATAGAGGAACAGCTCGCAGTTCTCGGTCACCCGGTCGTCGAGTTGTCCACGCACCTGTTCTAAGTCCGCCGACCCGCGCAACTGCTCGAGGACGTGGCGGATGCCGTCGGCGTTCTCGACGCGCGCCGAGAGGACGAGGATGCGGTCGCCGTGATAGCCCTCGGTCTCGGCACGTTCTATTTCGAAGCCCTCGGGCAAGTAGGTCCGCAGGGCCTCCTCGACCCGCTTTTCGTCCTCGGTTGCATAACAGAAGGTTCGGAGGTCGACGTAGTGAAGCGGGACGGCGGCCATCGGGCGTTACTCCTCTGTCTCGGTGTCGTCGGCCGCCGAGAGGTCGGATTCGGGGATGCCGGTCTCCTGGCCGTCCTCGAAGCTCACGGTGTAGGTGGCGTCGCCGAACATCGTGTCCATCACCTGCGTGATCCGTCCCTCCTGGCCGTCGAACTCGCTGTGGTCGTCCGACAGCACGACGCGGTCGTCCTCGTCGAAGCTCATACCCACGGATAGCCCCCGGTTCGATAAAAGTAGCGTGATTCATCCCGCCGAAGCGTTATTCCCGATCCGTACCGTTGGCCCGGTATGTACATCGCCGCGTTCCTATCGCTTCCGGGGGGTGGCCGGTGACGACGATCGACAGTCTGTGGTTTCGCGCGAACGAGGCGAGCCAGCGGGCCGAACAGGCGTACCATCGCCTGCGAGAGCGCCACGACGCGGTCCTCGAACGCGAGCGCCACCGGCGGGTTTCTCGGGGACGCTTTCGCACCCTGACCGAGCGCGTCGAGCGGACGGGCGCGCCCTACGGGGCCCACACCATCGTCTACCGACCCTCCGGCCAGCTCCTGCTCGTCCGCCACGAGGGCGTCGATCTGTGGGTGTTGCCGGGCGGCGAGGTTGCCCCCGAGGAGGACTTCGAGCGCGCCGCGGTCCGAGAGCTCGCAGAGGAAGCCGGCGTCGACGCCGACTACGAGGGGCTTGGTGTTCTCACCCGGGTTCGGATCACCTCCGGGGAGTACGAGACGTGGGGCGTGATCCCGGTCTTTGCCGCCCGTGCGCTCACGACCGAGACACACATCGCCGACCCCGACGACGAGATCTCCGCGGCGCGGTGGTTCGGTGATCTCCCGGAGGACACCCGCGATCGCGAGGACTTGCTGGCGTGGCGAGAGCGCGAACTCGAACCGTGAGCTACGTCGAGTCCGGTCCGTAACTCTTGCCCTCGCGGGTATCCGCACGCATCCGCCGCAGTGCGGCCTGGGCGTTTGCGGCGTCGTAGCCGAAGAAGACGTCCTCGCCGTAGGCGTCTGCGACTTCCGCGGCGTGGATCAGGTTATCGATCTCGACGTCGACCGCGTACAGTTCGACGCTAAAGGGGGTATCGAGCAGGCTCTCGAAACCGCTTGCGATGGTTTCGAGCCAGTAGGTGGTGGTGTAGGCCATGTCGTACAGCGGGATCACGAACTCGTCGACGTGGGGTTCGATCGCCTCAATGTCGAGTCCGGCGCGCTCGTAGAGGTGGCCCGGATACGGGTCGGGATACAGCGTCAGGTAGGTCTTCCCGGGGATCCGCTCTGCGGCGTCGGCGACGAACTCGGTGATGACCGACGCGCGCCACGCGAGGCGGTCCTCGAACTCGCTTTCCTCGAACAGTCGGGTACAGCGCTCGCAGAAACAGTACTCCCGACGGGGAAAGCCCACGTCGTCGAGGCGGACGTTCTCGGTGACGTCTGTGGCTTCGCCCACCATTTCGAGGAGTCCCTCCCGGTAGCCCTCGTGGGTCGGGCAGATGTACGCCCAGTCGAAGTAGGGCCGTTCGCGGGTCGCGAGTTCGCCCTCCCGGTTCCGCGGGACGAGTTCCGGAGAGCTCTCGGCGGCGGCGTTGTCGCCGAAACAGGAAATCATGGTGACGGCCTCGGGGACCGGCTCCGTCGAGCGTCCGCTGACGTCCTTCGACTCGTAGAAGGCGAGATCGAACTCGGGCCAGGTACACTCCTCCCGGTTGCGCGTGACGACCCCGAACATGGTGGTCCTATCGCCGCGGCGCGTAAGTGCGTTGCTACGTCGGCCGACAACGTTTTGATCGGCGCTGTTCGTGTTCAAAACCATGGGACAGCACCAACGACTGTCGTACTCCCAGTACGCCCGCGGCGGGTTCGCCCTCGGCGTGGCGGTGTTCCTCGTCGGGATCCTCGGTCACGCCGTCGGTCCGGCGTTGCTGGGCGCGCTCCCCGCGTGGGAGGTGACGCTGTTTACCGTCATGGAGTTTTCCGGGATCGGCCTCGCGCTCTGTTCGCCGCTCGTCTTCGCGATCGTCCTGCCGCTGATCGAGTAGGACCGCCCCCAGTACTCCCTGATCGAACCGGCCTCCGACCGACCGCGCCAGCACCGTCCGCCGCCGGCGGCGGTCCCCGGGTCTCGGGTACCAACGGGTCGTTCCCAGCGATCGAGAATACGCGAACCGGCTATATCGCTCTCCGGCGAACGTTCACCGGGAGATCACCATGAACATCCTCGTTCCGATCGACGACTCCGATCAGTCACGCGCGGCGATCAAGTACGCCGACGTCACGTTTCCCGACGCCGAGATCACGGCGATACACGTCATCCCCGTCGAGGGCTACTGGGCGGCGTTCGCCGACGATCCGGAGGTCATGCCCGGCTACGAGCAGGCCCGCGACCACGCCGAGGAACTGTTCGAGGAGGCCCGAGGCCGGATCGATTCGGGGATCGACACTCGGATCACGACCGGGAACCCCGCCCGTGAGATCGTCGATTTCGCTGGCAAAGGAGGGTTCGACGCGGTCGTCATCGGCAGTCACGGCCGGACGGGCGCGACGCGGGTCCTGCTCGGCAGCGTCGCCGAGGCGGTCGCGCGGCGCTCGCCGGTTCCGGTGACGATCGTTCGTTGACGACGATCGAACCGGACAGCGCCCTCGCCGGGACCGTGGTTCGGTCGGCTATTCGACCTCGATGCGGTCGGCGAACGCCTCGCGGATCAGCGTCCCACAGTAGGCACACCGCACGCCGTCGGCGAGGACCGCAAACCGCGATTCGACGGGCTCGCGCTCGGTCGTGATGCAGTTGGCGTTCGGACACGAGAGCACGCCGACGACCTCCTCGGGGCGTTCGACGCGGTGTTTCTCCGCTACGTCGTACTCACGGACGATGTTGATCGTCGCGTCGGGCGCGACAAGCGAGAGGACATCGACTTCCTCTTGACTTAGCTCGCGGCCCTCGATCTTGAGGATGTCCTTGCGTCCGATCCGGTCGGAGGGGACGTTCATCCCGACGGAGATCTCCTCGCCGCCCGAGCCGTCGATATCGAGGATCGCTAGCACGGTCAGCGCTTGGCCGCCGGTGACGTGGTCGATGACGGTTCCGTTTCGGATCTTGCCGACGCGGAGTTGGTGGTCGTCAGTCATAGCAGTGAATCGAGCAGCGCCATCCGCACGGGGACGCCGTTGTGCGCCTGTTCGAAGTACGTCGCGTGGGGCGTCTCGTCGATCGCGGGGTCGATCTCGTCGACCCGCGGGAGCGGGTGCATGATCGAGAGGTCGTCCGTTGCGTCCTCGAGGGTCCGAAGGTCGATCCCGTACTCGCTTGCCACCGCGCGGTACTCGTTTTCGTCGGGGAACCGCTCCCGTTGGATGCGGGTGACATACAGCACGTCGAGGTCCGGGAGAACGCCCTCCAGTTCGGTGTGTTCGGCGACCGCCGCACCGGCCTCGTCGAGGTCGTAGCGCACCTCCGGTGGCAACGCCAGACTCTCGGGGCTGACGAAGTGCTGGGTCGTCTCGAAGTTCGTCAGCGCCTGGGCCAGCGAGTGGACCGTCCGACCGTACTTCAGGTCGCCCATGATCCCGATCGTGAGATCGTCCAACCCGGCGTTCTCGCGGATGGTGTAGAGATCCAACAGCGTCTGGGTCGGGTGGTGGCCCGCGCCGTCGCCCGCGTTGACCACGGGAACGTCGACGAAC
This sequence comes from Halalkalicoccus jeotgali B3, assembly GCF_000196895.1. NCBI lineage: Archaea > Methanobacteriati > Methanobacteriota > Halobacteria > Halobacteriales > Halalkalicoccaceae > Halalkalicoccus > Halalkalicoccus jeotgali. Next base: position 1,473,172 of record NC_014297.1, on the reverse strand, counting down.
TCGCTCGCCATCTTCGCTGCGCCCTGTTTGGGGTGGCGCAACACGATCGCGTCGGCATACCCCTCGATCACCCGGACCGTGTCGGCGAGGCTCTCGCCTTTGGTCACGGAGGAGCTATCGACCGATCCCATGTCGATGGTGTCCCCGCCGAGGCGTTTGATCGCCGTCTCGAAGCTCATCTTGGTGCGCGTGCTGGGTTCGAAAAACAGCAACCCGAGTAACGAGTCGGTATGACGCGTATCGCCCGTCGGGCCGTCGAAGTCGCCCGCGCGGTCGAGTATCGTCTCGATGTCCGCCCGCGAGAACTGTTTTGCGGTCAGCACGTGATCGTGCCGCATCAGGCTGACAGGGGAGACAGGGGGCCTTCAATCCCGCGGTCGGTGCCAGTATCGGTGTGGGATTTCTTGCGCGGCGGCTGAACCGCCGCCATGGTTAAGTTAGGTTATACCCTCTCGGCCGAGGAACTCCTCGCCGGCGAGTTCTAGGGCGAACGTTTATTTCTGTTGGACTACATATAAGTAGTGCGGTGAACGAACGGCTACCGACGGGGATCGACGTGCTCGACCGGACGCTGAGCGGCGGGATCCCCGCGGGCAGCATCGTCGCCCTCGTCGCTGCACCCGCGAGCCAGTCCGAACTCCTGTTGTACGAACTCACTGTGCCTCGGGAGACGCTGTACCTGACGACCGAGCGATCCGCAGAGGCGGTCCGGGACGCGTTCGAGCGAACCGACGCCCCCGCCGGCACACCCGACATCGAACAGGTGACGGGCGAGGCACCCCTAGATGGGGCGGGCCGGCTCGTCGAGACGCTCCCGCGGAAGTCAACGCTGATCGTCGATCCGGTCGACCCGCTCGAACGGTGCGAGCCCGCCCGGTACCGTCGCTTCATGAACGCGCTCCAGACCGCGATGGTAAACACCGGAAGCGTCGCCGTACTCCACTGTCTCTCGGGGTGTTCGACGCCGTCGGGTCGCGACCGCACGGAGTACATGGCCGACGTGGTCTTCTCGCTGGAGACGCGGGTGGCCGGCGAGTCGATCGAAAACAGGCTCGCGGTACCGAAGTTCCGCGGCGGTCGGGCGCTCTCCGAGACGATCAAGCTCGAACTCGGTGATCGTGTCCGCGTCGATACGAGCCGCGATATCGCATAGCCGGTCGGAAGCGTTACTCTTCGGCGTCGATGTCGATGTCGCCTTCGAGTTCCTCGACGATCTCGTCGGCGTCGACGTCGGCGTCCTCGAGTGCCTCTTCGATGTCGCCGCCACCGCCGCCCATGCCGCCCATCATACCGCCGAGACCACCCATCATGCCGCCGCCCTCGATGGTCTCCTGGATGATGACCCGATCGAGCTCCAGTCGATCCATCAGGTCCTGGGCGATCTGCTGTTTCTGGAACATCCACTGCTGGTTCATCGTCAGCTGTGGGGTCGCCTCGATGTACAGCGTCTCCTTCTCGACGGTCTCGACCTCCGTCTCGGGCTCTGCGTCCTCGTCCGCGTCCTCGTCGGGTTCGACGACGGTCTCCTCTTCGACCTCGTCGGTCTCGATCCACATCTCGAGGTCGGCGTCGACGAACATCGAGAGCATCCCCTTCGCGCGGTCGACGCGGTCCTCGACCTCCTCGACGATCTCGTACTCGTACTCGACGTCCTCGCCAGCGAGCGGGTGGTTGAAGTCGACACGCGCTCGGCCGCCGATGACGGTCTCGACGTGGCCGTGCTGGTTGTCGATGTCCACGTGAGCGCCGGGGTAGCGGTCGTCTTCGGGGAGCTTCTCGGCGCTGATGGTGCGGACCTCACCCTCGTCGTACTCGCCGAACGCTTCTTCGGCGGGAACGACGACGGTTCCCGAGTCGCCGGCCTCCTTGCCCTCGATGTCGGCCTCAACCGTCTCGAAGAGGTGGCCCGCGCCGAGCGTGATCACGCGCGGTTCGATGTTTCGTTCCTCGACGTCGACGCCCTCCTCCTCGGCGAGCTCCCGATCCGTGGTGTCGACGAGCTGGTCGCCCTCGACGGTGCGTGCCGTGTAGGCGAGGCGAACGAAGTCGCCGTCGGAGAGCCCCTCGACCTGTTCCTCGTCGGTTTCCGACTCGGCCTCCACGTCGGCGTCAGCGTCGGTCTCGGATTCGTCGGCTACGTCTGGCTCTTCTTCATCACTCATACCACAGACGACAGGCGTTCGTGCCTTAAGAACAACGTTTCGTGTCCGTCGCGGACACGGGCGATCAGCGGGGCTTCAATCGTCGGCGTAGGCCTCGATCGCCTCTTCGATGTCTTTCTCGTCGACATCTCCCTTCCTGTAGGCGTCGAGGGCTTTCTCGATGTCCTCCTCGTCGAGATCGCCGGCAGCGTACGCGTCGAGGGCCTTCTCGACCGTCTCGTGGTCGACCTCGCCGTCGGTGCGGAAGGCGATCTTTCCGTTCTCGTCGATGACACAGACCGTCACCGTAGCCTCGATACCGTACTTCTCGAGGACTTCGGGGCGACCCATCGCGTGGTCCCAGTCGCCCCCGTACTGCTCGTGGAACTCCTTCAGCTCCGTCTTCGAGACGTCCATGTTGGTGTTGACCGTGAGCAGGTACGCACGGTCGCCGTACTTCTCGTGGAGGTCGGCCAGCGTCTCGGAGTAGGACTTACACTCCTCGCTTTCGACGTCGGCGAACATCACGATGGTCGGTTTGTCCTTGGCCTCGACGGTGATCGTCTTTCCATCAGAGGTCTCGACGTCGACTTTCGGCGCGTCGTCCCCGCTTTTCGGTTTGTCGTCTTTCTTCCCGTTATTCCCGGAGGAGTCGTCGTTCTTACCGGAGTCGTCCTTCGGGTCGTCGGTGTCTTTCGGATCGTCGTCGCTCCCGAGACAGCCGGCCATGCTCGCGAGGGCTATGCCACCGGACAGCTGAATCATACGTCGACGGTTTATGTCGCGCATCGCCTGAATAGTAGATTCGATGATACTTACTTATCTATGATAAAATCAGTTCTAGGGAACCGATAACGATCCAGTTCTCAGGCCGGTTTCCCATCCAGCGCGAACCCGACCGATGCCGGGCCATCGAACGGTTCTAGCGGGATGCTAACCGGGAATGCGACCGCCACGGGTAGTGGACGACCGGATGGAGTCGGCCGAGACGAGCCGATCGGGAGCGGGGCGTTTTTCGAGCCCCCGGTCGTTGGAGGGGGCGTGTACGAAGTCGAGATGAAGGTCCGGGCCGATCACGAACGGGTGCGGGCCGCCTTGAACGATCGGGGTGCGACCGCCCGCGATGCGGTCACACAGCGGGACACGTACTACGACGCGCCGACGCGGAGTTTCGCCGAAACCGACGAAGCGCTTCGTATCCGCCGCGAGACACGGAAGGATACCGAACGAGCGGTGCTCACGTACAAGGGGCCGTTGGTCGGCGAGAACTCGAAGACACGTGAGGAACACGAGACGGGTGTCGAGGACGGCGAAATCGTGGGATCGATCCTCGATTCGTTGGGGTTCGTCCCCGTCGAGACCGTCGAGAAGGACCGCGAGCACTTCTCGCTCGGGGAGTACGTCGTCACGCTCGATTCGATCGCCGGCCTGGGCGAGTTCGTCGAGGTCGAAACCGAGGTCCCCGAGGCCGAGATCGACAGCGCACGCGATGGCGTCGCCCGGACGGTCGAGTCGCTCGGACTCGATCCCGCGGCGGAGATTCAGACCTCGTATCTCGAGCTGCTGCTCGATGATGCGCAGTAAGCATATTTCCGAGCCGAGTAGTTATCGCAAGGTATAGCATACCCGGACGTGTAGGCTCGTCAATGACCGAGCGGAACATCCGAGTCGAGCCGATCGACCGCCGGGCCGTCGAGGACCAGGAAGTCGAGATCGTCGAGCGAAAGGGGATCGGCCACCCCGACTCGATCTGCGACGGCGTCGCCGAAAGCGTCTCGCGTGCGCTCTCGCAGGCCTACCTCGATCGGGTCGGCAAGGTGCTACACTACAACACCGACGAGACCCAGTTGGTCGCGGGCAACGCCGCCCCCGCGTTCGGCGGCGGCGAGATGATCGACCCGATTTACCTACTGATCGTCGGCCGCGCCACGAAAGAGTACGAGGGGACGCGGATCCCGACGGGCAAGATCGCACTGGAGGCCGCCCGCGAGTACCTCGACGAGCACCTCCCCGAACTGGAGTTCGGCACCGACGTGATCGTCGACGTGAAACTCGGCGAGGGGAGTGGCGACCTCCAAGAAGTGTTCGGCGAGGAGGGCGCGACCGTCCCGATGGCTAACGACACCTCCTTCGGAGTGGGCCACGCCCCCCTGACCGAGACCGAGCGCATCGTTCTGGAGGCCGAATACAGCCTCAACGGCGAGTACAGCGACGCGAACCCCGAGGTCGGCCCCGACGTGAAGATCATGGGCAAGCGTGAGGGCGAGCACATCGACATCACCGTCGCCGCCGCGATGATCGACGAGTACGTCGCCGACCTCGACGAGTACGACGAGGCCGTCGTCGGCGTCAGGAAACACGTCGCGGAGCTGGCCGGCGAATACACCGACAGGGACGTTTCAGTCCACGTCAACACCGCCGACGACTACGAGCAGGGTTCGATCTACCTCACGACGACAGGGACGAGCGCCGAGCAGGGCGACGACGGGTCCGTGGGTCGGGGGAACCGCGCGAACGGCCTGATCACGCCGAACCGCTCGATGTCGATGGAAGCAACCAGCGGGAAGAACCCGGTCAACCACATCGGGAAGATCTACAACCTACTCTCGACGGAGATCGCCCACGCGGTCGTCGAGGAAGTGGATGGGATTCGCGACCTCCGGGTCCGCCTCCTGTCCCAGATCGGCCGGCCGATCGACGAACCGCACGTCGCCGACGCCCACGTCGTCGCCGAGGCAGGGGTCGAACTGAGCGATATCGAGGCCGACGTGATCGAGATCGTCGACCGCGAACTCGCGGACGTCGCCGAGATCACCCGCCGCACGATCGACGGCGAGCTCTCGACGTTCTAGATGAAGCTCGTTTATTCCCCCACGGTATAGCCCGATTATGATCCCGCCCGGAGCCGACACCGTCCTCGTGCGCTACGGCGACATCGGCGTCAAGAGCACGAAGGTCCAGCGGGATATGGAGGACTCCCTGGAGACGAACCTGCGGGCGATGCTCGATTCGCGGGCCGTTCCGAGCGAGATCGACTGGCGGTGGTCCCGACCGCGGATCCGGACCGCCGAGGTCGACGCCGCGGCGGCCGTCGCCTGCGATACGTTCGGGATCGTCTCCGCGAGTCCGGCGGTCTCGGTCGAACCGACGATGGCCGCCATCTGTAGAGCGCTGTCGGAGACCGCCGGTGCGCTCGGGGTCGAGGGGCCCTTCGCCGTCTCGGCCCGCCGTGCCGGCGAGCGCGAGGCCCACCCGTTTACGAGCGAGGACATCGAGCGCGAGGGCGGGCAGGCCATCTGGGACGCCCTTTCCGACCCCGCGGTGGACCTCGACGACCCCTCGCGGACGTTCTACGTCGAGTGTCGCTCCGATGAAGCGTTCGTCTTCGTCGAGAAGCGCACAGGGCCCGGCGGCCTTCCGTTGGGGAGCCAGCGTCCGCTGGTGGCGCTGCTCTCGGGCGGGATCGACTCGCCGGTCGCGGCGTGGGAACTCATGAAACGCGGCGCGCCCGTGATCCCGCTGTACTTCGACTTCGAGGCCTACGGCGGCGTGGATCACGTCGCCCGCGCCGTCGAGTCCGCCCGCACCCTCGCCGGCTACGCACCCAACCACACGCGCGACCTGCGGATCGCGCCCGCGGGCGCGGCGGCCGCCCGGTTCGTCGAGGGGATCGGCCCGACCCGGATGCTCTCGCTGCGCCGGTTCATGCTTCGGGTGGGGGAACGACTCGCCCGTGAGACGGGCGCGGTCGGGATCGTCACCGGCGAGGCGATCGGCCAGAAATCCAGCCAGACGAGCGCGAACCTCGCGGTGACCGACGCGGTCGCGGAACTACCGGTCCACCGCCCGCTGCTGACCCGGGACAAACAGGAGATCATCGCGCGCGCCCGGGAGATCGGGACCTACGAGGACTCGACCGTCGAGGCGGGCTGTAACCGGATCGCGCCCGAGTATCCCGAGACGAACGCCTCGTTGGAGGCCGTCGAGGCCGCCGAACCCGACCTCGACGCGCTCGTCGAGGAGTCGTTCGCGGGGATCGATCGGGTCGGCCTCTAGTGAGGCGACAACCAAAACCGCTTTTTCGCGGACCCGACATTCTCCGGCCGTGACGACCGTCTGTATCGTCGGGAAGGAGGACGTGGATCTGCGCTTCGAGCTGCTGAGCCGCGAAACCGCTCGCGGGGCACTCGCGACCTACGACCTCTCGGAGCCGTGGGCGAACTCCATCACCGTCGAGACGGTCAGTCTCGGTGGGGCGGTCTCGCTGCTGAACGATCTGAACTGGTATCTGGTCCGGTTCGCCGAGGCGGCGTTCGTCAAGGACCCCTCGATCAGCACCGAAGAGTGGCTCTCGCGGACGCTCGCCGAGCGGGTTCGCGACAACGAGATCCGCGCAGCGGAGACGGACGAGTCGCTCGCGATCTACGGCGTTTCGGAGGGCCAACTGGTCGAGCCAATGTACGTCACCAGACGGGACGGGTCGGTTCCCGAATACGACCTGCGCGACGTCGAGGGGACAGTCGTCGTGCGGGTCGCCGCCGAGGAGTTCGGCGCCTAGTCGAACAGCCCAGTAGAGAGGTAGCGCTCGCCGCTGTCGGGGAAGATCGTCACCACGAGCGGGCAGTCGTCGTAGCCGGCCTCGGCCCCGCCGTCGCTAAAGGCGGTGACGTCGGGCACCTCGGGGCAGTTCAGGTCGGGCCGCGCGAGACGCTCGGCCACTCGGCGCGCGGCGATGGAAGCCGCGCCGCTGGACTGGCCGACGAGGATCCCCTCCCGACGGGCCAGACGGCGACACTCGCGTTCGGCGTCCGCGAGCGCGACCGTCTCGATCGAGTCGAGCAACTCGACGTCGAGCAGTTCACTGACGAACCCCGGTCCCATCCCCTGGAACTCGTCCTTGCCGGGTTCACCCGTCGAGAGTACCGCGTTCTCGACGGGTTCGACCGCGATCACCTCCATCTCGGGGTACGCCTCTTTGAGCCGCCGGCCCGTGCCAGTGATAGTGCCACCAGTACCGACGCCCGCGACCAGCGCGTCGACCTCTCGATCCCCGACGGCCTCGATGATCTCGGGGGCGGTCGTCCGGTAGTGGGCCTCGGCGTTCGCGGGGTTCACGAACTGGCCCAACTGGACGGCGCCGGTCTCTTCGACGATCTCGTCGGCGCGCTCCCGGGCGTCGGTCATCTCGCCGGGAACGAGTTCGATGTCGGCGCCGTAGGCCCGAAGGAGACGCCGGCGCTCCTCGGACATCGTATCGGGCAGGACGATCGTCAGGTCGTAGCCCTTCGCGGCGGAGGCGACCGCGATACCGATCCCCGTGTTCCCGCTCGTGGGCTCGACGATCGAGTCGCCGGGTTCGAGGACCCCCTCGCGTTCGGCGGCCTCGATCATCGCGATCGCGGGTCGGTCCTTCGCCGACCCCCCCGGATTGAACGACTCCAGTTTCGCCGCCACGGTGGCGCCCTCCGGGGAGTCGACCTGGACCAGCGGCGTCCCGATCGCGTCCAGAATGCTCCCGTGCATACCCGACGAGTAGGGAACACAGGTATAAACCCCTGATGGACGGCGGAACGAACCCCGACGATCCTGCCGGGATCGACAGGCGAATGCTACCGCTTGGCGTGAGACTGACCGTGCAGTCAGTCGGCACCCCAGCCCTCCGAACCCTTGTGCGTGATCTCTGGAGCGACGGCCGGGGATGGATCCTGCTCGGCGTCGCCGGCGGCTGGTTCCTCTCGCTCGGCGTCCGCCTCGTCTTTCCCGCGCTCCTCCCGTATATACGGGAGGCCTTCTCGCTCGGGCTGACCACCGCGGGCCTGCTGATCACCGTCCTGTGGGTCGCCTACGCGCTCGGACAGTTCCCCGGCGGGATCATCGGGGATCGCCTCGGTGAGGGCAACGCGCTGGTGGTCAGCACCCTCGTCTCGGGGACGACCATCGCGGTCGTCGCGGTCGCGAACACGGCCCTCGTCCTCTTTCTCGCGACCGCGCTCTTTGGCTTCTCGACGGCGCTGTTTGGCCCCGCCCGCTTTACGATCCTCTCTACGATCTACGACGAGCGCGACGGCACCGCCATCGGCCTGACGCTCGCGGTCGGGGAGGCGGGCAACGCCATCCTACCCGTCGTCGCCGGCGTGCTCGCCGCGGTCGCCTCGTGGCGACTCGGCTTCGGCGTGACAGTGCCGCTCTTTTTCCTGATGGCGATCGTCCTCTATCGGGTCGTTCCGGGGAAACTCTCGGAGGGCAGCGCGGTCGATAGCCTCTCGGTCGGGACGTTGAAGTACGTCGCAAGCGGGATCGCGGAACGCTCGATCCTGATCGTCACCGGCGTCCACGTCTTCCTCTTTTTCGTCTATCAGGGTTTTACGGGCTTTTATCCCACGTACCTCGTCGAGATGAAGGGCCTCTCGCCGGGCCTCGCCGCCGGGCTGTTCGGCCTGTTTTTCGCGAGCGGCGTCGCGGTCCAGCCAATTGCAGGCGCGAGCGGCGACCGTTTCGGCACCCGCCCGACGCTGTACGTCGTCATCGCCATCACGACGCTCGCACTCGGCACCCTCCCCTTCGTCGAGGGCTTTGTAGGCCTCGTCGTCGTCACGGTCGTTGCGAGCGCTCTCTTGGGAGTAACGCCGCTGACCCAGACGTTCCTCGTCAACGCGCTGCCAGAGGACATGAAAGGCAGCGGGCTCGGCCTGCTCAGGACCGGTCACATCGCACTCGGGGCGACGGGGCCGCTCGTCGTCGGTGCGGTCGCGGATCTGAACTACTTCGACGGCGCCTTTCTCGGGCTCGCGGTCCTCTCGGCGGCGGGGATCGTGTTGACGGCGCTCGTCCCCGACGACTGAACCCACCCGTTAAGATACTCGACCCCGAACGCCCGGCCATGAGCCTCGAAACGATGCGCCCGAACCCCGCGTGGGATCCCAATGCGCACGAACGCGAACTCGCCCCCTTCGAACGACACGCCGACGATCTCACCGTCCGCGTCTGGGGCGGGGACTGGTGTGGCGACTGCCGGGCCGTCCTGCCCGATCTGGGTGCCGCCATCGATGCCGCCGGTATTCCCGACGAGCAGATCCACGAGTACCCCGTCGAGAAGCTCGACGACGGCTCGAAGGAGGGCGAACTGGTCGAAGCGTACGGGATCGAACTCATCCCGACGGTGATCGTCGAGCGCGAGGGCGAGGAGGTCGCCCGGTTCGTCGAGAGCGAGCCGATCCCCGCCATCTCGTATCTCGCAGAACAGCTCCGCGAGCTCGAAGCCTCGGCCTAACTCGACTCCGCTGTTGGGGTCGCCGGATCGAGCTCGTCGGCCCACTCCAGGGCCTCCTCGATATCCGTGACCGGCGGCGAGCAGGTAAACGAGCGACAGACGTAGGCGGTCGCCTCGCCCTCGCGGGCCTCGCGATCCGCCCAGATCGGTGGCGCTTCTTCCAGCCCGAGTTCGTCGAGCCACCCTTCCAAGCCCTCCTCGGTCGGCGGCCGTCGCGCGAGGACCCGCCCCGGGAGGTACGCTTCGCCCAGCCGTTCGCGCCACTCCGTCGGAAGCACATCAGCGGCGACCGTCACCTCGAGCGAGCCGTTCTCGAAGCGGTCGGCGACCAGCGCGAGCGTCGCGTGTTCGAGCGGGTTCCCTCGGATCCGGTCGCCGTGTCTGGCGAGCACCCGCTCGACGATCCCCTCGAAATCGGCGTCGGCGAACTGCGACAGCGACAGCAACACGTCACAGGCGACGCCCAGACTCGACGGCGTCGACTGGTCGTTCAACTCCTGGGGCCGGGCGACGAGCTCCTCGCCCGCCTCGGGCGTGAAGTACAGCGTTTCGCGCTCCTCGTCCCAGAACTCCCGCTCGATCGCCCGCGCCAGATCGAGGGCGAACTTCAGGTGTTCGACGTCGCCGGTGGCCTGGTACGTATCGAACGCGCCGCGTGCGAGGAATGCGTAGTCCTCGAGATAGCCGTCGATCTTCACCTCTCGGTCCTTGAAACGCCGCGAGAGCCGCTTTCCCTCCGTGTCCCAGAGCTGTTCGCGAACGAATTCGAGCGCCTCGGCGGCTCGCTTCGCGTATGAGCCGTCCAGTGTTAGCCCGGCCTCCGCGAACGACGAGATCATCAGGCCGTTCCAGCCCGCGAGCACCTTCTCGTCGCGGCGCGGTCGCGGGCGTTCCTCGCGGGCCTCGAACAGCCTCCGCTCGGCCTCGACCAGCCGGTCTTCGACCTCGTCCTCATCGAGCCCGTACTCCTCGGCCAGCGACCCCACGCTCCGGGCGAGCGTCAGCACCGTTTTCCCCTCGAAGTTCCCCCGCTTGTCGACGCCGTACCGCTCGCAGAACAGCGCCGCGCGCTCCTCGTCGAGGACTTCCTCGACCGCCGCGGGCGTCCAGACGTAGAACGCACCCTCCTCGCGCTCGCCCGTTTCGGGGTCCTCGCTCTGGGCGTCGAGCGTGCTGTAAAACCCGCCGTCAGGATGCCCGAGTTCGCGCTCGACGAACGCGAGCGTCTCGCGGACGATCCGTGCGTACCGCTCCTGGCCGGTGACCCGGTAGCCCGCGAGGTAGCTCCGGGGAAGCTCGGCGTTGTCGTAGAGCATCTTCTCGAAGTGCGGGACGACCCACTCGCGGTCGGTCGCATACCGGTGAAAGCCGCCGCCGAGCTGGTCGTACATTCCTCTACTACCCATCGCGTCGAGTGTCTCGCGAACGACCTCGTCGTACGGCCCGCGCCCCGTGCGGTCGTACGCTCGGAGGAGTACTTCCAATCGGGCGGTCTGGGGGAACTTCGGGCCGTTTTGGCCGAACCCACCGTGTTCGCGATCCGCACCCCGGAGGGCGGCGTCCGCGGCCTCGATCAGGACCCCTTCGGGGCGCTCGCCCGCCTCAGGAACCTCCTCCAGTTGGTCCGTGATCGCCCGGGTCCATTGATCGGCGCGGTTCTCGATTTCCTCGCGGTCCCCCTCCCAGCTCTCGGCGAGGTTTCCGAGGAGGTCGCCAAAGCCCGGCGTCCCACGGCGCGATTCCCGTGGGAAGTACGTCCCGACGTAGAAGGGCCGGCCGTCGGGGGTGAGCCATACGGAGAGAGGCCACCCTCCCCTGCGGGTGACCAGCTGGCAGATCGTCTGGTAGATGCTGTCGAGATCCGGCCGTTCTTCCCGATCGACTTTGATCGGGACGAAGTTCTCGTTGAGCTGCTTCGCTATGTCTTCGTCCTCGAAGCTCTCCTCTTCCATGACGTGACACCAGTGACACGCCGAGTACCCCACCGAGAGGAAGATCGGCACGTCGCGCTCCTCGGCCTCCGCGAGGGCCGCGTCGTCCCAGGGCTGCCAGTTCACCGGGTTGTCGGCGTGCTGTCGGAGATACGGGCTCGCCTCCTCGTCGAGCCGGTTCCGGTCTGTGTTCATGGCTCGGCGTAGGAGGTCACGACGGGTAAACGTGGCCACAGGGCTATGCCTCCCGAGTCCCTATCGGAGCTATGGCCGACGACAACGACGACGGACTGGGCTCGGTCTCGGGGCTCCCGGACGAACTGGGGATCGACGACGATCTGGCGCGGGCCGATCAGCGCGCGACGGTCCGTGTCGAGTCCCGGCGCTACGGCAAGCCGATGACGCTCGTCGAGGGATTGGATCCGAAAGCGGTCGATCTGACGGAACTCGCCTCCCAGCTCAAGCGCGCGCTCGCCGTCGGGGGAACCGTCGAGGACGACCGGATCGAACTACAGGGCGAGCACGCGAAACGCGTTCCCGACCTGCTGCGCGAGCGCGGGTTCGAGGTGGCCTAACGCGTGTGTACGCTCATCTTCGCGTGGCAGGTCTTCGAGGACGCCCCCGTACTGATCGCGGCGAACAGGGACGAAGCGCTCGGCCGGCCCTCCCACCCACCGGGTCTGTACAGCGAAACCCCACGAATCGTCGCCCCGTGGGACGAGGAGGCCGGCGGGACGTGGATCGGCTCCAACGAACACGGGGTGGCCGCCGTCGTTACGAACCGGTGGCTGGATACCGAACTGGCCGCCGAGCGCTCCCGTGGCCTGCTGGTCGGCGAGGCGCTCGAACGAGAATCGGCGGAGGACGCCGCCCGGTTCGTCGAGCATTCAGTGAGAGAGTTCGAGTACGACGGGTTCAACCTCGCGCTGATCGACGCGAACGCCGCGATCTTGCTGGAGTGGAACGGCGGGCTTCGCGTCAGGAACTTCGATCCCGGCGTTCACGTCGTCGTCAACGTCGGCGCCGACGGCGACTTCGAAATCCCCGCTGAACGGGCCGAGTTCGCGGAACGACAGGCAGAAAGCGCCCGGCGGGCACGCGAGGTGCTCCGGCCCGACCCCGGCGAGCGCCCCCGCGAGTGGCACGAGCGGGCGGTTGCTGTGCTGCAAGACCACGAGTACACCTTCTGTGTTCACGCCGACGAGTACGGCACGCGCTCCTCGTCGCTGATCCGCGTGAACGCGGACGGCACTACCGAGTACCGGTTCGCCGACGGCCCGCCCTGCGAGACGGCTTACGAACCCATCGACACCTAAGCGGTCGGAGACAGCAGGCAGCGTTCTTATCAACGAGCCGATCGGAGTACGGGTATGGTACTCGATACCGTGATCGTGTTCCTGATCAGTTTGCTGGTCGGGAGTCTAGGGATCTACGTCGGGGTCAGTCTCGCGACGAACGAGGCGATCGGCTTCGGGGGAGCGACGTTGACCGCGCTGGCCGGCGCGCTCGCGTGGGGTCTCGTGAGTTTCTTTCTCGGATGGCTCCCGCTGGTGGGCGCGCTGTTGGCGCTTCTGGCGTGGGTCGGCGTCATCAACCTCAGACACTCGGGCGGGTGGGGCACGGCGGCTCTGATCGGGGTCGTCGCGTGGCTCGTCGCCGGGGCCGTGCTCTACGCGCTCGCGATCGGGGGGCTGGTTTCGGCCTCGGCGGTCGGAATCCCGGGGGTCTGATTACTCGCTCGCGTCGACCATCGCGCCGAAGGTCTCCTCGGCGTCGGCGGGGACGTCGAAGTCGTGGTAGTGTTCGCCCTTCTCCTTGGAGAGGATGTCGAGTGCGGCGGCCGCGCCATCGCCCGCCGAGATGACCGCCTGCCACTCCTCCGTCCGCCCCATCGCGCCCGTCGCGTAGGCGTCCTCGACGCTCGTTTCCATCGAGACGTCCACGTCGACGACGCCCTCGTCGGTGAACTCACAGTCGAGGTCCTCGGCGAGGTCGCGGTTCGCGCCGGTCGCGAGGATCACGTACTCGGCCTCGTACTCCCCGTCGTCGGTCGTGATCGAGAACCCGCCGTCGGCGGCCTCGACGCCTGTGACTTCCTCGCCTTGCTTGCGGTCGACCCCGAAATCGTCGACCTGCTGGCGGGCGGTCGCCATGAACGCGCTGCCGTCGACCGAGCCGATCCCGAGGTAGTTGAACAGGTGGGCCTTGTGCATCCACGTCCCGTCAGTGTCGAAGACGACGGTATCGAGCCCGTTTTTCGCGGTGAACAGGGCCGCGCTCAGTCCGGCCGGACCGCCGCCGACGATCGCTACGTCCGTCATGTGATAGCGAACGGGGAGTTTGACTATAAACCTACTGACGGCGGCCGATACATCGGCCAGCTGGATATTGATAATTATTAAATACCCCTTATCCGTGATGGCAAACGGAATGTTCGACGCTACCGTACTGCAGTTAGGTGGGCAGGGGCCCCTCGTTTCGCTCCTGGCAGGAATCGTAGCGATCATCATCATGTTGATCGTCTTCGACTTGCCCCCGTTTATCGCGCTGGTCGTCTCGGGGCTGGTCGTCGGAATCGTCACACCACAGATCGTCTTCGGCGAGGTGCCCGCCGAGTTCGCCACAGCGTTCGGGAACAACATGGCCGGGATCGGGATCCCGATCCTGATGGCGGCGGTCATCGGCAAGTCGATGATCGAAAGCGGGGCCGCTGATCGCATCGTCCGCGGGTTCAATTCATTGTTCGGGGAGGGCCGATCCGAAATCTCGCTGTTCGGGAGCAGTTTCGTGATCGCGATCCCGGTGTTTTTCGACAACGTCTTTTACCTGCTCGCGCCGCTGGCGCGGGCTGCCCGTTCCCGGACGGGCGGGGACTACACGCTGTTTATCGTCGCCATGGGCGTGGCCGGTGCGACCACCCACGGGTTCGTTCCGCCGACGCCCGGCCCGCTGCTGGCGGCCGCCGAGGTCGGTGCCAACCTCGGGACGACGATCCTCGTCGGGATTCTGGTCGGGCTCCCGACCGCGCTCGTCGCCGGGCTCGGCTACGGGCACTTCATCAATCGCCGGCTCGACATCCCGCTGCGCGATGCGATGGGGACCGACGTCGAGGAACTCGAAGAGAAGGTCAGCAGGCCGACCAGCGCCCTTCCGGGGCTGTTCGAGTCGCTGCTTCCGATCCTGCTCGCGGTCCTGCTCGTGGCCGCGAATACGGGCGTCGAGACGTACCTCGGTGAGGAGAGCGGGGCCGCAAGTATCACGGGCTTTTTCGGCGATCCGAACTTCTCGCTGACGATCGCCGCGCTGGCGGCGGCGTTTACGTTCTACCGGATGAGCGACCTCACCGAGGAGACCTTCTCTGACGAACTCACGGAGGCGCTCAAAAGCGGTGGAAACATCGCCGCGATCACCGCCGCCGGTGGTGCATTCGGGGCGATGCTGGCTGCGGCGGGCGCGGGCGAGTACATCGCGAGCGGGCTAGAGAACATCGGGTTCGGGCTGCTCGTGACCGCGTGGGTGATCGCCGCCGGCGTGCGCCTCGTCCAGGGGTCGGCGACGGTCGCGATCGTCACTACGGCCGGCATCGTCGCACCCTTTACCGGCCAACTGACGGTCAACACGGCCTATCTCGTCATGGTGATCGGCGCGGGCGCTACCTTCTGCTCGTGGTACAACGATTCGGGCTTCTGGATCGTCAAGGAGATCGGGGGGCTCACGCAGGCGGAAACCCTTAAAACGTGGACGGTGGCGACGATCCTGATCGGGGTCGTCGGTCTGCTGGCGACGCTGGTCATCTCGACGGTGCTGCCGCTTGCCTAAGTAGGTCGAAATTCGCCTATAAGCGGCTTTACGATTCTTCGGCTCGGTTGTGATCCCGATTGTCCGACACTCCTCTGAGAAAATAGTCGAGAATTCGTACGAAGTGAACGAACCGCGCCTAAGCGATTGTAATGATAATATAAATTTATTGACTATTCTTTCTAAAACAGGGGTCAGTGCGAATACTCGCTTCTTTGACTCTAGTTCCTGATTCTTTTGTAGCGGCTGGGGTGCCCAACAGAGTAGAAAAGATCTGATAGCCATAATCTACTTGTTCTCTGAAAGGAGTATTCGTTCAATGTCCTCCACAGTCCGCGAAGCGATAGTGAGTGAGCCATCGGGCCGCCGCCATGCAGCAGTGATGTTCACGAGCGCGCTCTTCTTTTCGATCCTCTACGTCTATAACGGGGCGGCCGGTGGGTTCTCATCGGCCAGTTGGTTGTTGTTCATGGTCGTTGGGACCGTTCTGTCGGGTATTGCCGAGTCCCTTCTGGCGGGCCGATGGCGAGCGGCCGGTCTACTGCGTGTCATAGCGGTTCTCGTGTTGTTGTCCATGCTGGCAATCGTCGTCTTCGCACCCGATCTCATTGTTGGGGGCCGGTAGGAATCCCACTGAGGGCCGTCTTCTGCACCCACGAACGGGTTTCAAGCGACCCACGCCCACCGTAACCTCGCTATCGACCGGTCGATTCGGGCTAGTATCTGAAAAACAGGAAGTCAACGGAGCGATCGCTGCGTTATCGCATGTCGACTTCGCGCTTCTCCCAGTCCTTCTCGAAGAGGTTGATCGTGTGGACGCCTGCCTCAGTGTAGGCGTGTTCCTCGACGACCTCGTGGTCGAGGTCGATGCCGAAGCCGGGACCCTCCGGTACCTGCACGTAGCCGTCCTCGACTTCGAGGGGCTCGGTCAGGAGGTCGTCGACCCACTCGACGTCGTAGGTCTGGAACATCTCCTGGATCAGGAAGTTCGGCGTCGCAGTACAGAAATGCGAGTAGATCGCGCCCGCGACCGGGCCCTGTGGGTTGTGCGGGGCGACGCTGACGTGGTCGGCCTCCGCGAGGCCCGCGATCTTCTTGCCCTCGGTAATACCACCGGTGTTCATCAGGTCGGGCTGGAAGACGTCGACGTCCGTGCGGGTGACGAGTTCGAAGAAGTCGTGTTTGGTCATGTGGCGTTCGCCGGTCGCGACCGGAATCGGGGATTTGTCGGCCACCTCGGCGAGGCTGTTGATCGAGTCCGGCGGACAGGGCTCTTCGTACCAGGTGGGATCGAACTCGTCGAGCTTGCGCGCAATGTCGATCGCTTGAGCGGCCGAAAAGCGCCCGTGACACTCGATCAGGAGGTCGATGTCCGGGCCGACGGCTTCCCTGACTGCCCGAACGATGTCGACGGAGTGATTGACGTCCTTTTTCGACATGTGCTGCCACGCCGTTCCGAAGGGATCGAACTTCATCGCGTCATACCCATCGGCGACGACGCGCTCTGCGGCCTCGGCGAACCCGTCGGGCTCGCCCTGCGTGTCGGTGTACCAGCCGTTGGCGTACGCACGGAGCTCGTCGCCGTGGACCTGCCCGCCAAGCAGGTCGTAGACCGGCGTCTCCAGCAACTTGCCTTTGATGTCCCAGCAGGCCATGTCGACGGCCGAACAGACGGTGGTGTTGATGACGTTCTTCGAGAACCACTCGTCGCGGTACATCTCCAGCCAGATCGCCTCGGTGTCGAAGGGGTCTTTGCCGACGAAGAAGTTCGACATCTCCTCGATGGCGGCGGCGACGGTACGGGGCTTGTCGTGGGTGGTGGCCTCGGCGAGGCCGGTGACGCCCGCGTCGGTTTCGAGTTCGACGAACACCCACGGTTTCCAGGGGTTCGCGACGATGTACGTCTCGACGTCCGTGATCGTTACGTCCTCCATGCTCGATTGGGCCACTCGATTCGGGAGTAGTAATACTACCGACGCCGCCTGGCCCTGCGACCGGCGGGCTCCGCGGAAGGGCAACCTTTACCCCGTGGCCCGCGCCTCACTCAGCCATGTCAGAGACGGTGTTGCTGGTCGGCGGGGGTGGGCGCGAACACGCCATCGCGCGGGCGCTCGAGGGCAGCGACTGTGAACTCTATGCCTGTGCCGGCAACCGCAACCCGGGAATCGACCGGATCGCAGCGGGATTCGAGACGTTCGATACGACGAACACGAGTGCCGTGACGACCTACGCCGAGGAGGTCGGTGCGACCCTCGCCGTGATCGGCCCCGAGGCACCCCTGCAGGCGGGCGTGGCCGACGCGCTCTCGGACGCGGGGGTCTTCCCGTTCGGCCCGAGCGCCGAGGGGGCCAAAATCGAGACGGACAAGGCCTACCAGCGCCGGTTCATGCGCGAACACGACATTCCGGGTTGTCCCGAGTTCGAGACCTTCGAGAGTACGGAGGACGCCTGTGCGTACATCGATTCCTCCGAAGCCGACCTCGCGGTGAAACCCGCCGGCCTCACCGGAGGGAAGGGCGTGAAGGTCATCGGCGATCAGGTCGACAAGGAGGGCGCGAAGGCGTACCTCCGCGAGGAGACCTACGACCGAGTCGTCTTAGAGGAACGCTTCGTCGGCGAGGAGTTCACCGTTCAAGGACTCGTCGCGAACGGTTCTCTCAGAGTGACCCCGGCGGTCCAGGATCACAAGCGCGCCTACGAGGGCGACGAGGGGCCAAACACCGGCGGGATGGGGTCCTACAGCGACGCGGGCCTCGAACTCCCGTTCCTGACCGAAGACGAGTACCGAGACGCCGTCGGGATCCTCGACGAGACGGTCGCGGCGCTCGGCGATTATACGGGGGTGCTCTACGGGCAGTTCATGCTGACCGCCGACGGGGTGAAGGTCATCGAGTACAACGCCCGCTTTGGCGATCCCGAGGCGATGAATACCCTGCCCGTGATGAACACGGATTTCCTCGACGTACTGGTCGCCGCCCGCGAGGGCGAGGACCTGCCCCAACTCTCGTTCGCCCCGCGCGCGACGGTCTGTAAGTACGCCGTCCCCGAGGGCTACCCCGACGACCCGCAGGGAGGTACCCCGATCGAGGTCGACGAGGAGACCGTGGCACAGGCAGCGAGCGCCACGGTGGAAACGAACGGCGACGCCCGGCTGTTTTACGCCAGCGTGGACAGCAGGGACGACGGGGTCTACACCACCACCTCGCGGGCGTTCGCGGTCGTGGGGATCGCAGAAACCATCTCCGAGGCCGAGGGGATCGCCGAGCGCGCCCTCTCGAACGCTGACGAGGGCGTTCGGATCCGCCACGACATCGGCACCGAGGAGCTAGTGCAATCTCGCATCGACCACGCGGCCGAACTGCGCGGCGAGTAGCCCGGCGTACGCAGGGACAACGACGAGGGACCTCCCCGTGGTGACACGTCGCATGGACGATCACGGACGAACCCGCGACGAATCGCCGTGGCTCGCGACGACCGACGGCCCGCGATTCTCGGCGCTTTCGGGCGACCGGACGGTCGATGTGGTGGTGATCGGAGGGGGTATTGCGGGACTCTCGACTGCCGTCCACCTCGCCGAAAGCGGAACGGACGTCGCGGTGATCGAGCGCGACCGGGTCGGCGCGGCGGTGACGGGCCACACCACCGCGAAGGTCACCTCCCAGCACGGCCTGAAGTACGACCACCTGCTCGAAACCGTCGGCGAGGAACGGGCCCGCCAGTACGCCGAGGCCAACGAGGCCGCCCTCGCGGAGGTCGCCGAGCGAAGCGAGGAATTCGACGCCGAGTTCGAGCGACGGGACGCTTACCTCTACGCCGAGGACTCGGCGGGACGCGAGCAGGTCCGCGAGGAGGCACGGGCGGCAGGCGGGTTGGGACTGCCCGCCGAGTTCGTCGAACCTAACGAGCTCGATCTCCCCTACGACACTGCTGGCGCGGTCCGGTTTTCCGAGCAGGGGCAGTTCCACCCCCGGAAGTACGTCCTCGGGCTGGCTGAAGGCGTCGAGGCGGCGGGCGGCACCGTCTTCGAGGAAACGCGGGCGACCGACCTCGAGGTCGGTGAGCCCTGCGAGGTCACGACCCAAAGCGGGGTCGTCGCCGCCGACGCCGTCGTCTGTGCGACGCACTTTCCCGTGTTCGACCGCGGCGGTTACTTCGCGCGAATGGAGACGAAACGCTCGCACGTCATCGGGGTGCGGGTCGCGGGTGACCCCCCAAAGGGGATGTACTACAAGGCGGGCGATCCCTACCGCTCGATCCGCGTTCACCGGTTGGACGGCGAACCGCTCGTCCTCGTGGGCGGCGAGAACCACGAGACGGGACGGGGAGGGTCGACGAAAGAGCGCTACGAACGCCTCGCGGAGTTCGCCCGCGAGCACTTCGACGTTCGGGAAATCGCCTATCGTTGGTCGACCCAGGACTACAAACCGTTCGACGGGGTGCCCTACATCGGTCGGCTCGGACCAGTGGGCGAGAACGCCTACGTCGCGACCGGCTTCGGTGGCTGGGGGATGACCGGCGGCGTCGCGGCCGGCCGGATCATCGCGGGACTGATCGACGAGGGCGAGCATCCCCAGCAGGACGTGTTCTCGCCCGCGCGGATCACCGAGAAGTCGGCGGCGTCGTTTCTGACCCACAACGCCGCGGTCGGCGCGAACTTCACCGCCGACTGGGCACGCTCGCTTTTGGCCGGCGAGGAGGCGACGCTGCGCGCGGGCGAGGGGACCGTGATAAAGACCGACGACGGGCCGGTCGGCGTCTCGCGATCCGAATCGGGCGACCTGCACGCCGTCTCGGCGGTCTGCCCGCACATGAAGTGTGTGCTTCGCTGGAACGACGGCGAGGCCAGTTGGGACTGTCCGTGTCACGGCTCGCGCTTTACCCCCGAGGGACGGGTGCTCGACGGGCCGGCGATCGAGGACCTTCCGCGCCGAACGGCACGGGAGAAGTGACTGGGACGTCCCCCACGGCCGAGACGGGATCGACTCCGAGCGATCACGCTAGTTCAAGGGGCGCTCGGGCGTACGGGGGGCCGTGAGCGACGAGACTACGCCCCGCCACGACCGCGTGACCCGCCACCCGACACCGGGTCGTGCGAACTCGCTGTGGCACTGGCCCGACGCCCGCCACCCCCTCCGGATCGTCATCAACTACCTCGCGATCGTCCTCGCCCGGCATTCGCCGAGCCTCCGGGTGAAAAACTGGCTGCTCAGACGGATCGGCGTCACCGTCGGCGCGGGTGTCTCGTGGGGGCTCGAATCGACCCCCGACGTCTTCTGGCCCGATCTCGTGACCGTCGAGGACGGCGCGATCATCGGCTACGACGCCACCCTGCTCTGTCACGAGTTCCTCCAGGAGGAGTATCGCACCGGCCCCGTCCGGGTCGGCGAGCGCGCCATGATCGGCGCGGGCGCGGTCGTGCTGCCGGGCGTGGAGATCGGTGCGAGCGCGAGCGTCGCGGCGAACTCGCTGGTCGTCGAGGACGTGCCCCCGGGTGCGACCGCCGTCGGCGTTCCCGCCGAGGTTCGGGAGCCGAGCGAGTAATGGCCCCGTCCCGCTACCGGCGTTTGCTCGCACCCTCCTCGAAGACCGTTCTGTTGGGAACGATGTACTCGGTGCCGTCGTCCTCGATGCGGGTGATGAACAGTTCGACCTCCTGGATGACACCCTCCCGCTCGCCGATCCGTACCCGATCGCCGATCCCGTAGGGCTGGTTCAAGAAGAGGTACAGTCCCGCCGCGCCCGAGGCCAGCAGGTCCCGGCCCGCGATCCCGACGAGAAAGACCAGCCCGAAGACGTACACCGTGAGCAGAATCAACAGGGCAGTGGTGGCGACCCCCAGTTGGCCACACGCGATGAGGACCGCGACGTAGATGACGCTGTACTTCGCGACGGTCCCGACGAGGCCGACCTCGGGGAACTTGACGCTTCGCAGGCGCTCGTTGATCAGGACCTCGACCTTGTCGCCGGCGATGATCCCGACGATGACCACGAACAGCGCGATGAACGCCCGGGGGAGCAACCACGTGAGCTCGGCGAAGAAGAGACTCACGTCGAGGATGCCCGCGACGTAGAGCGCGAGCACCAACCCGACGCCGTAGACGAACCACGAACTCAGACGCGAGACGACCGAGACGGTCGAACTCCCGAGCCCCTGGGCGGTGCGTTCGAAGGCCGTCCCCTCGACGGCGTCGCCGACGCCGATGGCGGTCAGCACCTGTTTCAGTAGCTGGCCAAGGACGTATCCGAGCACGACGACCGCGACGAACACGACGAGTGCGAGCACCAGCGGTTCGCGCAGGAGCGATACTTGCATCAATACTCCTCCGGATCGATCTCGAGGACGAGTTTTCCGCCCTTGAACGCCCGTACCAGGCCGTCGGATTCCGAGAGCACGATCGAGGTAGCGTTCGTGTCCCGGGTGATCGCGCCGCCGGCCATGTGCCTAGCGCCCAGCCCCTTCGGGATGTCGATGCCCTTCGCGTCGGGTTCGAGATACCGGTAGGCCGAGACGATCTTGCCCGAGTCGCTGATGACGAAGGCGCCGTCGAGCCGGGAGAACTCCTTGAGCATGACGTTGACGATGGGGTCGCCGACGTGGACGTGGGACTTCTCGAAGGGGTTGTACGAGAGGGGCCGGGACTTGTTCATCACGTTGCCCGCGTCCCCCACGACGAAGAGCGCGCCGACGGGTTTGCCCTTCTGGCCCTTCTTGCCCAGATCGATCGCGACCTCCAGCACGCTCCGGATGACGGTGGGTTCGGCCCGCGAGTTGACGAACAGGTCGTAGAGATCAGAGTGGACCGACTCCTCGGCGCGCACCCGCGAGACGGTATCGATCTCCTCGCCGAAGACGCCCATCGCACAGACGACGACGTCACCTTCTTCGATATAGCCGTCCCCGACGGCCGCGCCGACCCCGAACTCAACGAGGTCGTCGATGTCCGTAAAGTCGAGCGGGATATCGACGAACGCGTCGGCGCCGACGGCGTTCTCGGTTCCGACGACGATCACGTCGACGTCGAGGTCCGCCTCGACGAACCGCTCGTATAAGGATCCCGTGGGCGAGAAGAGCGCGACCGCGTCCGCGTTCTCGACGATGTCGGAGAGGAGCTCGGAGACTGTGTCCATTGTTCAAAGACACTCAGCGCGCGCGAAAAAGCGTTGTGGACGGTCTCGGGCCGTCCGACGGGTGGCTGACGCGTTCCTGCCGAACGCTTTTGTGCGTCTCCGCGAAACCGTCCGATACGATGGTTGCCCTACTCGCGATTATCAAGAAGGCGGCGACGTTCGGCTACAAGAAATACGGGATCCCCGGCGCGCTCGTCTCGGTCGTCCTCGCCCTGTGGGGCTACCGGTTCGTCAAGAAGGCGTTGGGCGGGTCGAAGTCGTCGAACTGACGGCGACCGACGCCGCTCGTTTTTCATGCGCGGGACCGGATTCGAACCGGCGGACCCCTACGGGACAGCGTCCTAAGCGCTGCGCCTTTGGCCTGGCTCGGCAACCCGCGCGCACAACGCACTTCCCGAGAACACAGTAAAAACCCGTCGCTGTCGGTCCGTCGGTCCGGGAGTTTAACTCCGATGGCGCCCAATCGGAGGTGTGTATCGCGCGAGCGACAGGGTACGGAACGAACGCTGGCTTGCCGCTCTCGGACGGGCGGCCGACGACCTCGATATGGGGAGCGACGCGCGCTCGACCGCGGAGGACCTCTTTCTCTCGACGGCCCCCGACGCCGAACGCTCGAAACCCGCTGCCATCGCCGCGAGCCTCTATGCCGGCGGGTTGATCGCGGGCGACAGACGCTCGCAGGGAGCGGTCGCCGAGGCGGTCGGCGTGACCCGACTGACCGTCCAAAAGCGCTGGAAACCGCTGCTCGAAACGGCAGGACTGGAACCCCCGACGTGGTGACGCCGACCGGGACTGCCGGTAGAGTTTTGTCCGAGTGTGCCAAACGAGGTAGCATGTGTCACTGCTTTGGCTCCGTCGAGGGGATGAGCGAGCGAGAGCGCACCGAGGTGCGCGAAGAACACTCCATCGAGGAACTGCGAGGCGAGTATTCGAGCGAGGACCTCGAACGGCTGGGCGTCACCGCGTAGGCGGAGTGTTTTCGATCGGCTCAGCGTTCGCGACCGCGCCCGTCGCGGTCGGGCGTTAGCCGGCCGTGTTCGTCGATCTCGCCGTCGACGATGCGCGTACTCGAGATGATGTCGCCGTCCTCGGCGCGGAGGTGATCGACGACGACGAGTTCGAGGGAGTCGTGGCCCCGCTCGCGCCGGAGGTCGTTGATGCGCTCGCCGCCGGCCTCGGTCTCGGGAGAGACGATCAGCGCGTCGAAGCGGGGCCGGGTGGCGATACCCGTCGGCTCTTCGAGTTCCAGGACCTCGTACTCGCGGCCACGGTCCTCGGCGAGCGCCGCGAGTTCGGTTTCGAGATCGGCCCTTCGCTCCTCGAACGGCCGGACGTAGCGGTCCTCTCGGCGGGTCTCCGGTGCGAGTTTGTCACTCGTCAGGCCGACGGTGACGTCACCGAGTTCGAACGCGCGCTCGAATAGCGCGCGATGACCGTCGTGTACGGGGTCGAACGTCCCGCCCAGCGCAACCTGCATACCGGGGCGATGTGAGCCGGTGGCTTAGTGGCTTCGGAAGGGCTACTTCTCGACTTCCTCCGCGTCGTCGCCGTCGTCCTCACCCTCATCGTCGGTGTCGTCGACGGTGATGGTGATCGGCCGACTCGCCTCGCTTCCATCCTCCGTGAGGTACTGGTCGAGGTTGAAGACGGTGTTGAGTTCGTCCTGAACCTGATGAACGATCCCGCCGACGAGTTCGCTTGGCGCGATCGCGGTGTACTCGTAGGGGTTGTTGCCCGCGCCCTCGCTCTCTCGCTTTTCGCGGGAGACGTTGCCCTCCTCGTTGAGTTCCGCAAGCGCCTCGCGGACGGTGCTCGGATACAGACCCGTCCCCCCGGCAATCTCCTCGCTGGTCGAGCCGGGGTACTGCCGGAGGTAGACGTAGATCCGCGCGCGCGTTTCGGTGTCGAGCACCCACGCCAGCAGGTCGACGATCCCCTTATCGAACTCCTCGACCGCGCGGTCGGCGCCCTCCCCGATTCGCGTGCGGGCGTCCGTTCCCTCCTCCGTGTCGATCGTCACCGGGATCTCCTCGCCGTCGTCTGGGTCGTTTTCGGACATGTCCTCTCTGGAAGGACGAAAGCCAGCCCCGGTAAAAAGTCTTGTCTACAGGACGAGCGACTCGTAGAGCGCTTCGGGGCCCGATTCGCGGCGGATCCGTCGCTGGCGGCTCG
This sequence comes from Halalkalicoccus jeotgali B3, assembly GCF_000196895.1. Lineage (NCBI taxonomy): Archaea > Methanobacteriati > Methanobacteriota > Halobacteria > Halobacteriales > Halalkalicoccaceae > Halalkalicoccus > Halalkalicoccus jeotgali. The sequence continues at coordinate 1,448,732 of NC_014297.1, read as the reverse complement.
CACCGCTCTCGGCGTCGTAGAGCCGACCGATCCCCGAAACGTCGAGCCGATCACACTCCCGGTCGACGACCTCCGAGAGCGAGATGACACCCGAGTGGTCCCGGTCGATAAACGAGGCCGCGTGGCCGTAGCGCATCGCACGCCACTTGTTCTCATCGAGGAGTTCCCGGCGGTGATCGTAGCCGGCCTCGCCGTCCCGCGGACCGTGTCCGCTCGACCGATACGCGGCCCACGGGTCCGCGCGGTCCTCGTAGCGTTCGGCCAGATCGGTCACCAGCGCGTGGACGTACTCGACGAACGCCAGCACGTACTCGGGGTCGGCCTGTCCGTCGGGGGTCCGTACCTCGACGGTGCCGTGTTCCGAGTGGGGCCGCACGTCGTACCACAGCTCCCCGCGATCGTTGATCGAGCCCCGCTCGACCAGCAGGCGCTCGAACGTGGCGAACTCCTCGAAGCTCTCGAACGACGTGGGCATCCCGGTGTTGGGTAGCCCTTCGAAGACCTTCGCCCGCGCCGAGGCCAGGCCGGTGTCGAACCCGTTCCAGTAGGGCGAATTGGCCGAGAGTGCGAGCATGATCGGGAGGAACCAGCGGATCTCGTTTGCGACCCAGACCGCCTTGTCGGCGTCGTCGACCCCGACGTGGACGTGCAGACCCGCGGTGGTGTTTCGGTGCTGAGGGTACTGGATCCGGTCGAGCTGGGAGCGATAGCGGGGTTTCTCGGCGTGGTCGAGTTCGCGCCACTTCGCGGCAGGGTGAAGGCCCGCGGCGGCGATCCGGTAGCCGTGTGCTGCGGCATACGAAACGAGCGTGTCCCGGACCTCCCGGAGCGCGTCGCCGGCTTCGGGGAGCGATCCGATGATCGGCGTCTGGGTCTCGATCACGCACTTGAACAGCTCGTGATCCAGACGGTCGGCGAGAACTCCGGGAGGGTCGTTCGCGTAGACCAGTTCGTCGGTCCCCGAGACGGGCCGACCCGATTCGTCGACGACGAAAAACTCCTCTTCGATCCCGAGGGTGCCCATCCGCTCGAAGTTCTCGGCCGAACCCGTCTCCATCGGAACCGGGTTCGGCCCCCGCGAATAAATACCCCCTGTTATATCCGCGGCCGGGCGACCACGGCGAGGTGATCCTCGTGATACGGTTCGAGACGCTCGGTTTCGAGGACCTCGTAGCCCTCGGAGAGCCGATCCAGAACGTCCGAGAACACGTCGCCGGGATCGCGGGTCACGTCCTCGCTTCGGGCCTTGACCGCCGCGAGGAGTCGCCCATCGTCCGCGAGGAACTCCCGATTCCCGAGCGCCACGTCGGCCTGTCCGCGGGTCGCCACGTCCTGAATCACGGCGTCGACGTCGCGCTCGACGACGTGGGCGTAGGTTTCTGGCTTTCGAGCGTCCTTCAGCAGGGGAAAGAGGTTCCTTCGATCCTCGGCGACTCCCACGAGGTCCCGAACGGGGCGGGGTGCGAACTCGACGGCGTAGGTGGGACCCGAAAAGTCCGCGACGTGGCTCACGGTCGTGCCACTCGCCGCCCCGAGATAGAGCACCGTAGGCTCGTCGGGAAGCCCGAGGTCCATGCCTTTCTCGATCATTGCACCCACCTTCGAGCGATGGGGATCCCATGCCCGCCACCCGTCCTCGACCGGCTCGCCGTAGACCGCCTCGCCACAGGTCGCGAGGCGTTGCCGGCCGTCGAACTCCCGCTCCTCGACGCCCTCGGTGAGGTTCATGATTCCCCCCGTGCCTGGATGGTCGCGATGCGCTCGTCGAGTTCCTCCTCGAGTTCGGGCCGACGATCCCCGGCGTAGTGGTCGACCCGCGCGGCGATGGTGAGTTTGCCCGCAAGCGCCCGGGCCGCAGAGCCCCGATCCGCGTGGCGAGTGCCCCGGACGTACTCGTGGGTGTAGATGACCCCGTGTTTCGGCGAGGGGGCATGACCCCGGAGATGGGCGAACAGCGCGTCCTCGGCGCCGAGCACCTGCAGCGTGCCGCTTGGCTTTTTGGCGAGTTCGCCGAGTCCGCCCGCCAGCGCGATCAGTCGGGCCGCCAGTACGGGGCCGGCGAGGGCCGCGAGGTTCGGCGCGGCCGTCGGCGTGGCTCGCTCGATGAACACCCGCAGCGCCTCGGCCTCGTCGGCCACCTCCACCGTCCGGACGGCGAGGGCGATCGCGCGCTCCTCGGCCGGTCCACGGGGCTCGCGGTCGGCCAGCCGGCGGGCGTACTCGACGCCCGATCCCGACTCCGAAAAGAGGCTCCCGCCCCACTCGGCGACCCGCTCAGCCAGCTCGTTTGCGATCCGGTCGGCGTCGTCCATCGCCCGCACGGCGTGAACGAGCTGAGCGTCGTCGGCCCGTTCGCGCTCGCGGACCGCTTCGCTGGCGGCGTCGATCGTCACCTCCCGAAGGCGCTCGTAGTACTCCTCCGTGTCGGTTGCAAACCCGCTCTCGACGGCAATCGTCGGCCACTCGTCGGGAGCGTCGGCGCTCCCATCGCGGATGGCGCGGACGGCTCCCTCGGGGTCGTCAGGGTCGATATCGGCGAACCATCCCTCGCTCATGGGGCCGCTACTCGGCCGATCGGGTAAACCCCTCCGACTTCCCGTCCGGCGGTGTGACCGCCCGCCATGGAAGACCTCACAGTGACCATTCCTGGCCGCGACGCGTAGGTCGTCTGACTCGCGTTCGGGAGAGCAGGCCGTCCCGTGGGCTCGGGCTCGGATGGCACGCCCCCTCATCGCCCCCCGACGAGCGGATGGGTTTAAGTAATATAGCCGATACGTTCCGACAATGACCGCGCGAGGCGACCCATGAGCGACGAACAGGTGCGGGTCGGGACCGAGGGCGACGGCGAGCGCGTCGAGATGCCGGTCGTCCAGCTCCTGACGGGCCGGGGATTTATCACCGGCAAGAGCGGGAGCGGGAAGTCGAACACCGCGAGCGTCGTCGTCGAGGAGCTGCTCGAAGCGGGCTATCCCGTCCTCATCGTCGATACTGACGGGGAGTACTACGGACTCAAAGAGGAGTACGAACTGCTGCACGCCGGCGCCGACGAGGAGTGTGACATCCAGGTCGGCCCCGAACACGCCGAAAAAGTCGCCGAACTCGCCTTGGAGCAGAACGTCCCCACCATCCTCGACGTCTCGGGCTATCTCGATGAGGCGGCTGCGAACGACCTGCTGCGCGAAACCGCCCGCCACCTCTTCGCCAAGGAGAAAAAGCTCAAGAAACCCTTCCTGCTGGTCGTCGAGGAGGTCCACGAGTACATCCCCGAAGGGGGCGGCATGGACGAGACGGGCCGAATGCTCATCAAGATCGGCAAGCGCGGGCGCAAACACGGCCTGGGCATCGTCGGGATCAGCCAGCGCCCCGCCGACGTGAAAAAGGACTTCATCACGCAGGCGAACTGGCTGGTCTGGCACCGTTTGACGTGGGACAACGACACAAAAGTGGTGGGTCGGATCGTCGGCGGCGAGTACGGCGAGCGCGTCGCGGAACTCGACGCCGGCGAGGCCTTCCTCCAGACCGACTGGACCGACGGGGACGTCCGGCGGGTGCGGTTCAAACGGAAACGCACGTTCGACGCGGGGGCGACCCCCGGCCTCGACGATTTCGAACGACCCGAACTCAAGTCGGTCAGCGACGGGTTGGTTGGGGACCTCGCGTCGATCACCGCGGACCAACAGCGCGAGCAAGAGCGCGTCGCCGAACTGGAGCGCGAGCTCGCCCAACGGGACCGGCGGATCGACCAGCTCGAACGCGAACTGGAGTCCGCCCGCGACGTGAGCGAGGCGGCCAGTCGGATGGCGGACGCGCTGTCGGGCTCCGGGTCGATGCCGCCGGCACAGGCGACCCTCTCCGAGGCCACAATGGACGAGGAACTCGAGCGACTGCGCTCGGAGAACACCGCGCTGGAGGCCGAGATCGAGGAGCTACACGGGCGGCTGGCCGATCCGAGCCCCGAGGCGGAACCAGGGCAGTCGTCGGGTAGCGTCGAGGACGCGGACGACGATACCGAGGCCGCGGGGATCGCCGCCGAGATCGAGGCCGCGAGCCGCCGGTCGCTCTGTAGCGAGGCCCAGACGTGGGCCGTCATCGAGGCGCTGGCCGAGCGCGATGGGGCGACGGCCACGGAGGTCGGTCGGGCGGTGTCGGCGCCGTTCCAGCACGTCTGGACCCTGCTGATGGAGCTTCGCGAGTGTTCCTGTGTCGAGCGACGCTCGGACGGGATCTACACCCTCTCGCCGACCGCGCGGGAACTCGTCCGCGAGAGCGCCGACCCGCTTTCGGTCTGAGGCGAGGACTTACCTCGGTGGGCCGAATCCGCTCGGACATGCAGGTCACTGACGACGCGGGGATTCAACGGATCACCTTCGACCGCCCCGACGCCCTGAACGCCTTTACAACCGACGCCGCGGCCGAACTCGCCGACGTCCTGTCCGGCGCCGACCCCACCGAGTTCGACGCGATCGTACTCACGGGCGCGGGCCGGGCGTTCAGCGCCGGCGGCGACGTCGAATCGATGGCCACCCGCGAGGAAACTCCCGAGGAGGCCTACGAGCGCATCGACGAGACGTTCGGTCGGCTGGCTGAGGAGGCACTCTCCTGTCGGGTGCCGATCGTCGCTCAGGTCAACGGCGACGCCGTCGGAGCCGGTATGGCCATCGTCGCGCTCACCGACTTCGCCTACGCCGTCGAGTCGGCTCGCTTCAGCGCCGCGTTCGTCCGCGTGGGGCTGATCCCCGACACCGGCGGGACCTTTCTGTTGCCCCGGCTCGTCGGCCTGCGAGCGGCGAAGGACCTGGCCTTTACGGGCCGGTTTTTCGATGCCGGGGAGGCGGCCGACCTCGGCCTAGTCAACGGGGTCGTCGGGGAGGACCAACTGGACGACCGGATCGACGACCTGCTCGACACCCTCCGGGAGCGCCCGACGAGAACCATCGGGCTCGCCAAGCGGACGATCCACGCGAACCTCGGACGCGGGTTCGAGGAGGCGCTCGACTACGAGAACGTCGTCCAGTCACAGGCCTACGGCACGCAAGAACACGGCGAGGGCGTCGATGCGTTCCTCGCGGATCGCGACCCCGAGTTTCACTCGTAGAGGAACTCGCGGATCCCGCCGTCGAACTCGCCTCGACGGTCGAGGACCGCCTCGTGGCCGGCCTCCTCGATCTCGACGAACGCGGCCCCGGGAATCCTCCGGACGGTTTCGCGGTAGTGCTCCCTGGTGAAGAAGGGGTCCTCGGTCCCGCCGATCACGAGCGTCGGGACCTCGATATCGACGAGACGGTCGGTCGCGTCGTGGGCGAGACAGGCGTCGGCCGAGACGAGGAAATCCCGGCGGTCGACGGGCGGGGGCGAGCCGAGACGGCCGTAGAGGCGGGCCGCCCCCCGGACGACCGGCCCCCGGAGGCCGACCGCGACCGCGCCCGCGGCCTCCTCGTAGATCGGCCGGAACTCCCCGCGGTCGGCATGTGCGTGCCAGCGCTCGACGACCGTGCGTCCGTGTTCGCTCAGTCGGGCCGCGGCCAACCCGAGGATCGCGTGCTCGAGGAGGTCGGGGCAGTCGGCCGCGAGGTGCTCGACGAGAAACCCGCCCATCGACAGGCCCAGCACGTCCGCGGGGCCGACCTCCTCGAGGACGTTCGAATACCCCGCCGCCAGATCGCGCGTCGAGGCGTTGTCGGGGAGGCCGGCGGGACGGCTCACCATCGCCACCGTGTGCCGACCCGTATAGCGCTCGCAGTAGGTCGCGACCAACAGGCTGAACCACCACCGGTCGGTGACCCGACAGAGTGGGTCGTTGAGGCCCGGAATCACGAGCAGGGTTCGCGGGCCGTCGCCGACGGCGACGTAGGGGTGGTTGGCCCACCGACCACGACGGAGGGGGGTTCCGATCACTGCTCGCCACCTCGGGCGGGTCGGTCGGGCGAGGGACGCCTCATACCCGATGGTCGTCGGGACGGACCAAAAACCGTCGCCCGACAGGACTATTCAGCAGTGATCGGATGCTGAGGTATGGGTGACCGGTTCGACGCGCGTTCCCGGCAGGCGACGCTGTACGTTGCGCTCGGCGCCGTCGGCGGGTTCGTGACGGTGCTCCTCGTGGGGTTCGTCCTGTTCGCGATGGAGGCGCTTTCGCCCGTCTCGGCGCTCCTCGGCGTCGCGCTGCTGGCTGGCCCGGGGCTCGCCCTGTGGCTGGTGGTCCGGAACTCGGATCAGCGCCCGGCGAGCGACGAGTTGCACGCCATCCCGCTTCTCCAGTTGGTTTCGCTCGCGGAACGACTGGATCGGCGAATCGCAGGGCTCGCGTTCGTCCTCGGCGCGCTCGGTCAGTTCGTGCTCGTCTCGGTATCGCCGCCCGTGTCGCTGCTCGCGCTGCTCGCGGGCCTCGTCGCGATGTGGACGCTCGATCCGGCACCCGCCCGCGGGCGACGCGAGTCCGGCGGGCGGTCAGCCCCCGAAACGACACTCCCCGCCGGGCCGTCCGGTCCCTTCGCGCGAGCGCTCGCGGTCGTCGTCGGTAGTATATTCGCGGTCGTCGGGCTCGCGCTGGGGTGGTCGTTTCTCGCGCGCGGCCTGAGCGCACCCACAATGGAGGCGCGATTTCTCACAGGGCTCGGGATCGGGTCGGTGACGATGCTCCTGTTTGGTGGCCTCTTCATGGCTCTCGGGCTCGGAATCGACCGCTGACCGGGTCCCTCGCGATCCGTCCTGCAACAGTTGGTGTCAACTAGACACCTATATTATCCACTATGATTTACATAATACACAAAGTATTTATTCGTAGACCTCCTCGAAAAAATCGCCGTCAAGGAGACGGCCGTTGTGCCTGTCAGAGGCCACCCCCCCCCTCCCCATCGCACTCTCGATGGCGATTCGACGCCATCATCTGTACGCGGGTGATCCGCTTTCCCCCCCACCCCGGATCACCGCGCCGACCGGAAGCCGGTCGGCGGTCGCGTACACCGTTTTGGAACAAGCTACGATACAGCGACGACGCCGCGGGTTATTCGCCCGCCTGTTCGCGGACCGCCGTCGCGAGCGGTGCGGCTAACACCGGTCGGTCCTCCTCGTCCCGCCGGAGCAGCGGTTCGCCGTCCAGCGCTTCCTCAAGGGTGCCGACGCGCTTTTTGACCGTTCGTTCGGTGTAGCCCGTCTCCTCGGCCAGTTCCGCCGTCGAGAGGGGTTCTCCGGCGTTCGCGAGCGCTACCGCGATATCGTACTCCGACTCTCGGTACTCCGTCGCCATCTTCTCGGCGAGTGCGGTCAACTTTGCGGGGATCTCCTCGGTTGCCATACCTCCTCTGAGGGTAGCGACTATGTAAAACCTATACTGTTGCGACGAGCGCGCCAACGAGAACCGCACCCACGGAGAGGAGCAGGTTCGAGAGCGCGTACACCCCGGCCAGAGCCTCCCGTTCGTCCTCCACGAGTCGGACCGTATCAACCGAGAACGACGAGAAGGTTGTGAACGCCCCGCAAGCACCCACGCCGACGAGTAGGGCGGGCCTCTCACCGACCCCGGCGAACGTCACCCAGCCGAGGGCGAAGCTCCCTAAGACGTTGACAGTGAGCGTTTCGAGGGGGAACTCGCTGCGAGGACCGACGACGAGTCCGACGAGGTATCGTAACACCGCCCCGGTCGCCCCACCCATACCGACCAGCAGCGCGTCGATCATCGCCACTCACCCAGGGCGAGTCGCCGGCCGAGGACGACGGCGACAAAGCCACAGGCGTAGTTCCCGAGCACGTTGAGAACCCCCCACGCGGGCGAGGCCTCGGTCGTCTGAAGGGCGAACGTGCTGTAGGTGGTGTACGAGGAGAGAAACCCGGTCGCGACGAACAGTCGCGTCTCCGGTGAGATCCGCTCGGTGGCGGCCGCGGTGTAAAAGACGTACCCGAGGGCGAGACAGCCGGTGACGTTGGCGAGGAACGTCCCCGCCAGCCCCGGCCCGAGTAGCGCCACACCGTATCGGGCCATCGCGCCGAGGAAACCGCCGGTCGCGACGAGCGCGAGGGTGGCCGGTCGGGAAGCCATCGCTACTCGATCCGTGAGGTCACCAATAAAATGGAACGGTTTCGACGCTACAGGCCGCCCTGTCGGCGAGCGCGGTCGCGCTCGGTCAGGCTCTCGATCAGCGGGCGGGTGGCCTCGATGGCCGCCCGCGTCCTCGCGGGGTTGCGCCGCACGAGATACCAGAGGGCACTCGCAACGGTGAGGGCGGTGACGAACGTGATGACGATGGCGCTACTGATGGCGACCGGGATGAGTGCAGCAATGAGTGTCACGCTGATGCCATTGATGAACAGTAACGCCCCGGCCAACAAGAGGACCCTGTTGATCGCGGCAGTTGCCCCGCCGGATTCCGGATCGGGCCCGTGCCGTCCGGTGGTTCGACGGGAGGTATGGTCTGCAAGCGAGTCCATACCCCTACCCTCTTGTGGCACCCTCTTGAAACTCAGTCAGCTATCCGTCAGACATTCGTGTTTCATTCAACGAAACTGGCGGTTGAATCACACCCGATCCGAGCGCCCGCCAGGCGCGATCCTCGGTCGGGGGCGCGGTCCGGCGGGTCGATACCCGACAGTATACGGTTCTCGGGTGGCTCCGTCCGAGGTATGATCGGGAAAGTCGACCCCGACCGCCTCGAAGGCGTCTTCTCGCAGACCGGCGCGCCCGACGACAACGTGCTGGTCGGCCCGGCCTACGGCGAGGACACCGCTGCGATCCGGATCGGCGAACAGTTGCTCGTGGTCAACACCGATCCCGTCTCGCTAGCCGCAGAACGCATCGGCGAGATCGGCGTCCACGTCGCCTGCAACGACGTCGCCGCCTCGGGCGGGGAACCGCGCTGGCTGACCGCCGCGGTCTTCCTGCCCGACGAGTCGCTGCTCGATCCCGTCATAGAGCAGCTCGATACGGCCGCCCGGGGGGCTGGCGTGGCGATCGTCGGCGGTCACACGGAGTACGCCCCCGAACGCGACCGGCCGCTTCTTACCCTTACCTGTCTGGGCCTCGCCGACGAGTACGTGCCGACCGGTGGCGCGAAACCGGGCGACAGCGTGCTCCTCACAAAGGGCGCGGGCATCGAGGGGACGGCCATTCTGGCGACGGACTTCCGGGACGAACTCGACCTCCCCGAACCCCTTCTCGACCGCGGCGAGGCGCTCTTTGCCGAGTTGAGCGTCCTCCCCGAGGCCCGACTGCTGCGCGAGGACGCGACCGCGATGCACGACCCGACCGAGGGCGGACTGATCGACGGCGCGCTCGAACTCGCGGTCGCTTCGGACGCCTGCGTCGAGATCGAGCGCGACCGGGTGCCGGTTCGTGACAGTACCGAGAAACTCTGTGGGGCGATGGGCGTCGACCCGCTGAAGATATTCGGCTCGGGGGCGCTGCTCGCGACGATACCCGAAGAGCGAGTCACGGAAGCGCTCGACGCGCTCGCGGCGGCAGGGATCGAGGCTGCGGCCGTCGGTAGAGTTACGGAAGGCGAGCCCGCCCTCGCGCTCGACGGCGAGCGGATCACCGAGCCGGTTCGCGACGACCTCTACGGGCTATGGGAGTAGCTCGGCGCGGAGCTCGTCGGGATCGACGCGATACTTGAACGCCGGCCTGTCGTCGACGAGCACGTACGGAACGCGCTCGCCGTACTCCTCGGCGAGGCCCGCCTCGTCGACGTCGATGGACTCGATCTCGACCGACCGGTCGACCCCGCTCGCCACGTCCTCGATCGTCCGAATCGCCTCCGAGCAGAGGTGGCAGTTCTCGCGGGTGTAGACGGTGATGACGGTTGGCTCGCTCACACTCGTCGCTCGTGCGGGACCGACAGGGCCGTTTCGGTTCGCGGCCGGGTGGTTCACAACCGACAGAATATTCACCCGTACTCGAGTGAGTCGAGACATGACGGAACAATCGATTCGCCTCGGGGTCGTCGGCCTCGGGTTCATGGGGACGGTCCACGCCGAGAACACGGCGGAGTTCGGCCACGACGTCGTCGCCGGCGTCGACCTCGACGCCGACGCCAGGGAGACCTTCGGCTCCCGGTTCGGGGCGTCGACCTACGAGGACTACGACGAGATGTACGACGCCGAGGACCTCGATGCGGTCGCGGTCTCGGTGCCCAACAAGTTCCACGAGCCGGCGGTCGTCGCCGCGCTCGAACGCGGCGTCGACGTGCTCTGTGAGAAGCCCCTGGCCCACACCTTAGAGAGCGCCGAACGAATCGCCGCGACCGCCCGCGATTCAGAGGGGTTCTGCGCGGTGAACTTCCACAACCGTCTGTCAGCGGCCGCCGAGATGCTCAAGGGCTACGACCAGGAGGGGAAGTTCGGTGAGTTGACCCACGTGCGGGGTAACTACGTCCGCTGGCGTGGCGTGCCTGGACTGGGAACGTGGTTCACCTCGAAGGAGCTTGCTGGTGGGGGCGCGTTGGTCGACATCGGGGTTCACGCCATCGACTTCGCGCTCTATCTGCTGGATTTCCCGGCCGTCGAGGAGGTCATGGGGATCAGCCGGTCGAACGTCGCCGGGCGAGAAGACTACGCCGACCCCGAGGACTGGGGAACCGGCGAGGGCGAGTTCGACGTCGAAGACTCCGTTACGGCGTTGATCCGGTGTGAGACCGGCCAGACCGTCTCGCTCGAGGTCTCGTGGGCGGCCTCACAGGAGCCGACCAACGAGTTCACCGTGCGCGGCACCGAGGCGGGTGCCCGGCTCAGCCTCGGCGAGGACGAACTGGAACTGTTCGAAACCGGCCATCAGGGGACGGATCACTTCGTGCGCTCGGAACTGGAGGGCAGTCTACCCGAGACGGGGTGGGCCGCAAGCGACAAATTGTTCGCCGAGAGCGTCGCCCGCGGCGAGGCGCCCGAACTGAACACGGTCGAGCAGGCGCTGACCGTCCAGCGAGTCATCGACGCGGTCTATCGCTCCGCGGAAGAAGGAACGTCGGTTCGGATCGAGTAGCCGATTCAGTCGTCGTCGGCTCGCCCGAGGAAGACGAGCGCCGCACCGAGCAGCGCGACGTTCTGTAGGAAGTTCGTCTGTTCGGTATCGCGCTCCTGTCCTTCCGCGTTCCAGAAGTCGTGCATCAGCGGCGTGACTCCGACGAGGAAGCCGGCGATCGCGCCGGCGGCGAGTCGCGGGACCCGCCAGAGGATCACCGCGAGGCTGCCGAAGGCGAGCATCCCGCTGGCGAAAGGCACCAGACGGTCGGCCTCTGGGACGTCCTTCGAGTCGGCGTAGCCGATCATCGCTTCGAGTTCTTGGAAGTTGCCGTAGGCTAGCGCGGCGAGGCTCCCGCCGAACAGGAGCCGGCCGAGCAGCGACGGAGTGTCGTCGTTCATCGACGCCCGCCTTTCGGCCGGAACTCGCAAAAGGCGACGGGTAGCGGCAGAGCCGCCCGTTACTGATACCTGATAGACAGGACAAATTGATAACGGGGTCGGTAGTAGGTGGACGTGGGGATGCACATGCCAACCTGTGCCACATGCGGGGAACACGTGACTGGACGGTTCCAGCGGGTGTTCGCCGGAAACGACGGCGAAGTCTACGGCTGTCCGGCCTGCACCGATATGACCGCAATCATCAACGGTGCGCCGGCCCGCCGGTAGGGCCGTTCGTCACGTACAAGTACCGACGCTCATAAGACGTGAGCGATGTCGACACGCCTCCGGGGTCCACCCAAACCGCGCAGCGAGGGGAAACCGGACCCGCCCGATGCCCGGACGTTCGCGACGTTCGCGGCCATGATGCTGGTCATCGCGACGGTGATCATCGGCATCGGCGGCGTGCTCCACGGATTTCCGACCTTTTCGGAGCCGGTCGATCCCAGCCAGAGCGCCGACGACGCCGGAAACGGGAGCACCGACGATACCGAAAACGCCCTGACCGCGAGCGGCGAGCCGTCCGAGCCGGTCTTCGGTGACGAACCGAACGCGTCCGACGGGGGCGGCTGAGCCACGGACCGGATCCGACCGGTTCAGTCCTCCCGATCGCCGGCCATCATCCGGATGACCTGCATCACCCCGGAGTTGTCGTCCCGCCCCATCCCGTTTTGTACCATCGTCTTGTAGAGTTCGTGAGCGAGCGCGGTCTGGGGCATCGGCGCGCCGAAGGCCTCGCCGGCGTCGGTCGCGATCCGCAGGTCCTTGTACTGGTACTCGGCGAAGAACCCGGGGTCGAAATCGCCGTCGGCCATGGCCGGCGCACGGTTATCGAGCGTCCAACAGCCCGCCGCGCCGCCGCTGATCGCCTCGACCACTGCCTCGACGTCCGCGCCCGCCTGCTGGGCGAACACCAGCGCCTCGCTCACGCCGACCATCTGGGCGGCGACGACGATCTGGTTGCACGCTTTGGTCGTCTGGCCGGCGCCGCTCGGCCCGCAGTGGGTGACCGTCCCGCCGAGCACCTCGAGGACGTCCATCTGTTCGTCGAGCACCGCCTCGCGCCCGCCGACCATGATCGAGAGCGTCCCCTCGATGGCCCCCTCCTCGCCGCCCGAGATCGGCGCGTCGAGCATGGCGACGCCCGCCTCCTCGAGTCGCTCCGCGATCCCCTCGGTGACCGTCGGCGAGATGGTCGAATGATCCACCAGGGTCATCCCCTTGCTCAACCCGTCGATCACGGGCTCGGCTTCCTCGCTCTCGCCGAGGACGACGTTCTCGACGTCCGGCGAATCGGGGAGACACAGGAGGACGACGTCGCTCCGTTCGGCGACGCCCGCGGGCGATCCACCGTCCTCGCCGCCGTCCTCAACGAGTTCCTCGACCGGGGCCTCGGAGCGGTTGTAACCGACGACCTGATAGCCCGCGTCGAGGAGGTTCTTTGCCATCGGCAGACCCATGATTCCTAGTCCGACGAAACCGACTGTCTTGTCCGTCATATCGTGGCATACTGGGAGCAACGCTCGTAAATAGCTATTGCAGACGGCAGGATCGTATGAGAAAAGGAAGTGCTCCGTCAGGGATTCGAACCCTGGTCCTTGCCGTGAGAGGGCAAGATGATTGGCCGGACTACACCAACGGAGCCCGTGTCGCCTCTGCACTCTTCGCTAACCGAGAGAGTCGTTTAACAGTTGCGTTTTATCGCAGGTGTGGCGGGCGCTATCGTGTGCTCACGTCTTCGATTCGAGCGGGGAGCGGGTCGCGTCGGGTTCGAACCCGGGGTGGCTAATGAGGTTCTCGCGCCCGATCCGGAGTTTGGTGATCGTCCCTTCCGACTCCATGCTCGAAAGGAGCGTACTCACCTTCGATTTCGACCAGTCCGTCTCCTCGACGATGCGTCGCTGGCGCATCCGGCCCTGGTTCGATTCGAGCAACCGGTGGATTCGCTCCTCGTCGGTCAGAGCCGCCGGTTCGTCGGTCGGACCGGGGTCGTCCTCGATCGCCGTCGTCGTCTCGGGTTCGGGCTCCGGCGTCCGTGTCGAGGCCCGCCGTCGCCACGCGATCGCACCGCTTGCCGCCAGAACGACACAGAGACCGACGAGGAGCGCCGCGGTGCCGGTCGGCGGCGTCTGGAGCCCGACGACCGACGAGAGTCCCCCGAACGGACTGCTCACCCAGTACATTCTCGATCATATTATTTCTCGAATATAAAAAATCTTATGACCGTCACGGATCACAACCGAACAGTCAACAGGGGCCGGAGATATCGGGACGTATGGAGACGCTCTCGCTCGACGGACGAACCGTACTGATCACCGGCGCGAGTTCGGGTATCGGAACCGCTTCGGCGCACGCGCTCGCCGGCGAAGGGGTCGACCTCGCGCTCGCCGCGCGCCGCGAAGACCGCCTCGACGAGATCGCGGACGCGGTCGAGTCCGAACACGACGTCGAGACGCTCACGATATCGGCTGACGTCCGCGACGAGGAGAGCGTCGAGTCGATGGTCGAAGGAACGGTCGAGCGCTTTGGTGGGCTCGATATCCTCCTGAACAACGCGGGACTGGGCCGCGGGGGTGACGTCGAGTCGCTCTCGACGGAGGACTATCGGCTCATGCAGGACACCAACGTCGACGGGATGTTCTTCACGACGCGGGCGGCCCTGCCCCACCTGAAGGAGTCCCAGGGCAATCTGATCTTTATCGGGAGCTTCGCCGGACACTTCCCCCGCCCCTCGAACCCCGTCTACGCGGCGACCAAGTGGTGGACCCGCGGCTTTGCAAGCAGCGTCCAGGCCAGCGTCGGCGAGGAGGGCGTCGCCGTCACCGTGATCAATCCCTCGGAAGTACGGACGGAGTTCGGGAGCGCCTCGGGCGAGTCCTTTGCCGAGCGCTTCCAGGAGGGCGAGGTCACAGAACCCGAGGAGGTCGCCGACGCGGTCGTCTTCGCCGCCGGCCAGCAGAACTCGACGGTGAGCGAACTCGATCTCTACCGGCGCAACAAGTTCAGCGGCTTTTGAACCCCCACGACAGTTCAGTCTGAGCTGTCGGCACCGATATCGGGGACCGGACAGCCCCCGGAGGTAGCGATTTCGCTTCGATCGGCCGCGGAGCCGCCGTTCAGGACGACCGCCTCGCCGGTCACGTCGATCGTGGCGTTCGAGACCTCGTTGTCCGCCGAGTCCTCGAAGACGATCCCGTTCCGGCGCCGCCCCGACTGGTCGATACAGACGTTCTCGACCGTGTTGTGATCCCGCGAGAAGCGCATCGCGCCCCGATACGTCCCGCTTCCGGTGACCGAGACGTTCTCGATCGTTCGTGTGCCAGGGTCGACTGCCGTGGCGTCGTCGACGTAGACCGCGTAGCTCGTGCGTGACCCGCCCGAACGCCGGGTAGTGTATCCCTCGCCGACGTGGATCCGGGTATCGCGCAGTTCGAAGGAGCCACCGGAGTACGCACCGACGACGGCGCCCGTTCCCTGACTGTCCTCGACACTGATCTCGCAGTCTTCGATCGTTACCGGGCCGGGACCGTCCGCGATCCGGATCCCGCGCATGTTGCCGAACCCGTCGGGCTGTTCGTCGACGACGACCTCGCAGTCCTCGACGGAACTGCCGGCGCTTCCCAGACGGATCTGCGTGACGTTGCTGTTGGCGTACCGGCCGCCCTCGACGGTGACCGGTCCCGAGGAGTGAGAGGCGTACAGCCCGTTGTCAGCGAAGCCCGCGACCTCGCAGTTCCGAAACGCGATCGAACCGGTCGTGTTGACGTAGACGCCCGTCCCCGAACCGCCATCGGTCGCCCGCAGGTTCTCGATCAGGCTGTGGCCGTCCTCCTCGAGGGTACGAAAGCCCATGGACGTATCGCCGTCGTGAAAGCCCTCCTTTCGGAGATCGCGAACGACGAGCCCGTCGTAGGCGCTGACGACGACCTCGGGGGCGACACCCTCGCGGGTCGCGTCGATGGTGAAGTTCTCAATGCGGAGGTCGCGGGTCTCGGCCCCGCCGAGCCAGAGGGCCTCGTCGTACTCCTCGCCCGGAACGAGGGTGACGTCGCCCTCACCGACCATGGCGAAGTTCGAAAGCGCATAGAGGCTGAGGTCGTTCGCCCGGTAGCGCCCCTCGGGGAACCGAAGCAAGGTATCGTCGTCGGCGTGTTCCTCGAAGACGTCGTCGATCGGTTCGGCCCCAGTGGGGTCGGCCCCGGCCTCGGCGATGTCGACGACGGTTCCGTACTCCCCGTCGTCGGCCGCCGCCGTTCCGAGCAACCCGGTCGAGAGCGCCGCACCCCCTACGGTCCGCAACAGCGTTCGTCGATCGACACCCGCGAGATCTCTGTCGGTGCTCCGTCGCATATCCCATCCCCGTCAGGTACTGAAGAATAAATCCACCGAACTAAATTTTCAGTATAGTAACTGAATTTTATAAAAAATGGTAACTAGAATTGAGAAAGTAGACGACGAAAACCGCGATTATCTGTCGTGAAACCGGTGGATAGGTTCGAATCCAACCAGTCCCTACCGTGATACGACAACCGACTCTACAGTACTGTTCTACGATATTTACTACAATCTTATTGTTTCAGATATTGTATTATGATAGACTAAATCCGTATTAATCGAACTACCGGCGGGCGATCCCGGACGCTGCGGGCGATCAGATCACGCCCTCGGAGCGAAACTGATCGATCTCCCCGTCGGTGTAGCCGCTCTCCCGGAGGACCCCCTCCGTGTGTTCGCCGAGTTCGGGCGGATGGCGTCGGATCGCCGTCGGCGTTTCCGAAAGGAACATCGGGCTACCGGGCATCTCGACGGACCCCGAAGGGCCCTCGACCTCGCGGGCCATCCCACGGGCTTCGATCTGTGGGTGACTGAAGACGTCGGCCATGTCGTTGACCGCCCGCGCGGGCACGTCGTGGTCGGCCAACCGGGAGAGGGCCTCGTCGGTGGCGTAGCCCTCGATCTCGTCGGCGAGGATCGGGACCAGCGTCTCGCGGTTCTCGACCCGATCGGCGTTTTTGGCGAAGCGGTCGTCCTCGGTGAGCTCCTCGCGGTCGATCGCCAGACAGAACGCCCGCCAGAGTTTCTCGGAGGCCGCCGCGACCACGACGTGGCCGTCGAGGGTCTCGAACGCCTGATAGGGAACGATGGTGGGATGGGCGCTGCCCATCTTTCCGGGGACCTCGCCGCTCGCGAAGTAGTTCGTTGCCATGTAGGACATCCACGCCGCCTGGGCGTCGAGCAAGCTCACGTCGATCTTCTGACCGCCCACGTCGCGCAGTTCACGCCCCAGAAGCGCCGCGAGGATCGATTGGGTCGCGTACATCCCCGCGCCGATGTCGGCGACGGCGACGCCCACGCGAACCGGATCGCCCCCGTCCTCGCCGGTGATGCTCATCATCCCGCCCTCGGCCTGGATCATCAGGTCGTAGGCCGGTTTGTCGCTGTAGGGGCCCCACTCGCCGTAGCCCGACAGCGAGCAGTAGAGCAACTCGGGGTTCACCGCCGAGAGCGCCTCGTAGTCCAGCCCCCACTTCTCCATCGTGCCGACCCGGAAGTTCTCGACGAGGACGTCCACGTCGGCAGCGAGCGTCCGGAGGACCTCCTGGCCCTCGTCGCTCCCCAGATCCAGTGTCACCGACCGTTTGTTCCGATTGACGCTCGCGAAGTAGGCGCTCGGGCCATCCTCGCCGAAGCGCGGGGGATGCCACCCGCGGGTCTGATCGCCCACGCCGGGGCGCTCGATCTTGATCACTTCCGCACCGAGGTCCCCGAGTTGCATCGTACAGAACGGGCCCACGAGCACCTGCGAGCAATCGAGCACCGTCAGTCCGGAAAGCGGGCCCTCGCCCGCCGCGTCGCGGGCCTCGCCGGTCATGGCGCGAGGCGGTTCTTCCGGCCCTTCATGTGCTCGTCGTAGTACTCGAAGGTGAGCGGACACCACTCGGCGGCGATATCGAGTACGCTCTCGGTGAGTTCCCTGATTTCCCACTGGCTGTCGGCCGCGGCGCGCATGTCGGCGACGTGCATCAGCATTCGGGCGTTCATCGACATCACGAGGTTGACCTCGGTACCGATCGGGAGGACGAACCGGGCGTCCTCGGGGGCCATCCCCAGGTCGAGCAGCTCCTGATAGTCCTCGACCGACCGAGAGACCGACTCAGTGAACACCCGCTCGCGTTCTTTTACCGTCTCCTCGTCGACCGCGCCGCTCTTCTGATTACGCCCGACCCAGTTCGGATCGCTCGCGGAGGGCGGGACGACGACCATCTCGCCGTTCCGAACCTCCGCGGGGTCGACCTCGTCGAAGGCGACGTAGCGCATCGACTGAACGTCGAACGAGACGTGGCGATGGCGGGTGAGTTGGGCCATACAGGAGCGACTGATCCCCTCGACGGCGATGGTGATCTGTGGATGTTCGAACGGGCCGAAGTGACCGTGTGAGAGCAGGTGCCCGATCAGGGTCCGTTTCTTCTCCTCGAGACTCCCGCCGTCGACGCTTTCCATGACTTCCTCGAAGGACTGATCGCCGACGAAGTCGCTCATGTAATCGTTTCGCGCCCCCAGACAGACGACCCGCTCGGGGTCGTCGGTGGCTTCGAGCAGCCTAACGTCCATACTCGGTGGCTCGCAACCGACCGGGAAACACTCACCGATCCGGTTCGGGAAGATCGTATCGAAAATGATATGTTATCTCAGAATGGTAACCACGGTAATGGATCCACCCGTGCGGGTCGCCTGTGTCGGGGCGTCCGAGGAATGGGCGGCCATCGGGCGCGACCTCGACGAGCGGGTGCGACTGCGCTCCGTCCCGCCGGAGGAGGTCGGCGCTATCTCGGGGATCGACTGTGTGCTCTGTCTCGGCTCGCTCCCGGCCGAGCACGCTGCGGGGTGGCCGCCGACGATCGTCCTGACCGACGACGAGGCGGACGCACGGACCGCCCGGGCGGCCGGTGTGCGGGTCATTCCCAAGGAGGTCGTACGTCGTCCCGAGACTCTGATCGCCCAAATCGGAACCGCCGCCGAGCGCGGCGCCGCGACGACGCGGGACGATCTCGCGAGCACGGTGATCGACACTGTGACCGACGTGATCTACGCGTTCGACGAGGAGGGTTTCATCCACTGGAACGACCGTCTCGCCGAGGTGACGGGCCTCGACGACGCGGAGCTCGCGTCGATGCACCCGGTCGATCTCGTCTCCGGGGAGGACACAGACCGGATCGCCGCGCTCATCGCCGACTGCGATCCGGACGACCTACCGGTCACGACCGAAGCCGAACTCCCCCGACCTGACGGTCGGTCGACTCCCTACGAGTTCACCAATTCGCGCCTCGACGCCGACCGCCGGACGGTCGTCTGTGGGATCGGGCGCGACGTCACCGAGTACCGACGAACGGTCTGGACGCTCGAACGCCTGCTCGAGACGACGCGAGAGTTGATGGTCGCCGAGGGACGCTCGGACGTCGCGGACGTCACCGTGGCGGCCGCGGATCGCGTCCTCGGGCTCACCCACACCGGCATCCACTTCGTCGATGCGGCCGGCAAGCACCTCGAACCGGTCGCTTACACCGACACCGTCGAGGACTCCCTCGGGACGGTACCGGCCCTCGTACGCGGCGAGTGTCTCGCGTGGGAGGTCTTCGAGTCGGGCGAGGACGGAATCTTCGAGGGTGTCCACGAGGAGGCGGGCGCGCACAACCCCGAGACGCATCTCCGCAGCGAGATGATCTTCCCGCTCGGGAGTCACGGCGTGCTCATCATCGCCGCCGACAGCCTGGATGCCTTCGACGACGCGGAGGTCTACTTCGCGAAACTGCTCGCGGCGACCGCCACCGTCGCGTTGGATCGGGCCACCCACGAGAGCGAACTCGAGGCGAAAAACGCCCGCCTTGAGGAGTTCGTCGGCGTCGTCTCGCACGACCTGCGAAACCCGCTGAACGTCGCCGAAGGCGCGCTCTCGCTGGCGACGGAGACCGGTGATCTCGACCACCTCGAGCAGGTGAACCGGAGCCACCGCCGGATCCGCGAGATCATCGAGGGGCTGCTCGTGCTCGCACGCGAGGGCAGGGCCGTCGGCGAGACGCGGCCGGTGATCCTAGGAACCGTCGCCGAGGAGGCCTGGGCGAACGTCGAAACCGAGGGGGCGACCCTCGTCATCGGGGAGGATCGGACGGTCCATGCCGACAGAAACCGACTGACCCAACTGTTCGAGAACGCGTTCCGAAACAGTGTCGAACACGGCCCGACGCGTGGCCAGAACCCTGCGGATTCCGGCGACAGCGGGGCACACGACTCGGCGGCCGTGACCGTCACCGTCGAAGCCACTCCCGACGGGTTCGCGATCGTGGACGACGGTCCCGGCATCCCCGAATCCGAACGCGAGGCGGCCCTGGAACCGGGCTACAGCACCGATGAGGGGACAGGATTCGGGCTGGTGATCATACAAAATATCGCCGAAGGCCACGGCTGGGGCCTCTCGCTGGCCTGCGGCGAGGCCGGCGGGTTGCGAATCGAGATCACGACGGACGCGAACGGGGCGGGCTAGTCCTCTCGGTCCTCCTCGCGTTTCAGCCCGTAGTAGCCCGGCTGGTCCTCGGAGACGGGATCGCCGACCACCAAGTCCTCGCCGTTTTTCACCACCCACGGGATCGCCCAGTCCAGCAGCACGGCCTCGGTATCGGGTTCGAGTTCAGCCTCGGGATCGAGCCCTTGGAGGAGACGCCCGATCTCGTAGACGGTGTACATCTCGTCGGGTTCGAACAGCTCCGCCGGGGTGTAGAAGTCACACGGGTAGAGTTCGTCGAACTCCCCTTTGGGTTTGGGCATGGGATGGGGTTCGACGGAGACGCCACTAAAGCTCACGGTGCGGCGGCGCAAAAAACGGGAAGTCTAGGGAGTTACTCGAAGTGGTCGACGGACTTCTGGTACTGGTCTTCGGCCTCGTCCCAGTTGACGACGTCGAAGAAGGCGTCGATGAAGTCGCCGCGGTCCGGGCCGTAGTCGTAGTAGTACGAGTGTTCCCAGACGTCGAGCGCCAGCACGGGGTGGGCCCCCCAGAGGGCACCCTGGTCGTGCTTATCGACTGCGAGGTTGCGAAGCTGCTTGGCAACCGGGTCGTAGACCAACAGCGCCCAGCCACCGGCGGCCTTTGCGGCAGCCTCGAACTCGCCCTTCCAGCCCTCGTAGGAGCCGAAGTCCTCCTCGATGCGCTCTCTGAGGTCGCCCGACGGCTCGTCGCCGCCCTCGGGGCTCATGTTCTCCCAGAACAGCGTGTGGAGATAGTGGCCCGAGCCGTTGTGGGTGACGTTGCCGAGCGCGCCGCCCGTCGAGGAGTAATCACCGGACTCGCGGTTCTCCGCGAGCGTCTCCTCGGCGCTGTTGAGGCCGTTTACGTATCCCTGGTGGTGCGTGTCGTGGTGCCACGTGACGACCTGCTCGGAGATCGACGGTTCGAGCGCGTCGTAGTCGTACGGAAGCGGCGGCAGTTCGGCGTTTGATTTCTCTGGCATGGTAATCTCCTCCAGTTCTACCATCTCCGGCCGCGCTGTTAAAGCTTTAGAAGCCCCACGTTATCGTATACCATTCCCGATCACGCGCCCCGCTCGTGGCCGCCGGGCGAGCCAGCCACCGGAACGCGAACGTTGACGACACTTCCGATGGGGTCGTTCTCCCCGAACGTCACCGTTCCCCCGAGCAGTTCGACGGTCCAGTGGACCAACCAGAGCCCGATCCCGCTCCCGTGGTGCAGCGGGGTCTCGCCGTCGACCTGAAGGACCTGCCGTTCCATCGGGGGGATCCCGGGCCCGTCGTCGGCGACCGTGATTCGGACCTCCCTGTCGCTGACGCTCGCTTCGACGGTGACCGTGGGGTCGTCGCCCGTGTTGTGTTCGGCTGCGTTCTCGAGGAGGTTGTAGACGGCCGTCTCGATCGAGACGCACACAGTCACCGACGGGAGCTCGCCGACGAGGAACGTCGTTCCGGGATGTTCGGATCGAAGCGATCGGACCGCGTTTTCGATCACGATGTCCAGACGGGTCGTCGCGTCGGTTTCGCTCTTTGCGACGAGGCGCTCGATCTGGCTGGCCTTCTGGCTCAGATCGAGAACGCGATTCGCGCTCTCCTCGATCGCGCCCGCGGCGTCGTTTCCTTCGTCCTCGAGACACTGTGCGTGTCCGTGGATGACCGTCATCTCGTTTCGCAGGTTGTGACGGAGGATCCGCTGAAGCACCGTGAGTCGCTGGCGGCGCCGCCGCCGCTCGGTGACGTCCCGCAGGACGATCGCTCGGCCCACCGGACGGTCGTGATAGTCGGTGAGGACCGAGACGCGGACGTCGAAATACCGAGCGCCATCTCCGACCCTGGTCGTCACCTCCGAGTCCGGCTCCGCAGACGAGCCGTCCCATCCTGGGACGACGGCGACTGCCGGCCGACCGACGGCGTCGGCCGGACTCACCCCGAGGATCGACCTCACTGCGGGATTGAGATCGACCACGCGGCCACTGGAGTCGGTGATGAGCACCCCGTCGTCGATCCCCCGGATGACGAAATCGCTCGCCAGACGGCTCGCGGCCGGATTGGCATCGAGGAGCCTCCCGCGAGCGAGCGCGAACAGTAGTGTGGCCCCCGAGACGCTGAACGTCGCCCCCATCAGGTCGAGACCGGCCCAGGGCACGAACCCGCTGAGATAGACGAGATGCGCCAACCACGGGCTCGCGGCCCCGACGAGTAGCGCGATCGCCTGCGTTCGATACAAAAGCGACGCCCCGATCGCGAGCTGGACGAACAGGAGCGACCCGACCGTCACGAGGACGTACGCGTAGCCGACGATGAGGTAGAACCACGGCCCCCACGTCGACTGGAGGACGAGGTAGCCGTGGTGGTCGGCGAGGGTCACGCTCTCGCGTATCAGCCCGTGTGTGCCGTTGGTCGCGAGGAGCGCCAGCGTAAGCACCGAGGGGATCGCCAGTCCCGCGACGACCGATCGCCTGACGTACCTGTCGTAGCCGGTGTACTCGAGTGCGAAGACCAACCACACGACCGGAAGCGTCACGCTCGCGAGCCACTGGAGGCGTGCCCAGAACAGCGCGCCGGGGAGCGTCCCTGCGAGGAGGGTGCCCAACTGAGTCGCGGACCACCACGCGGCCGCAGCCATGAGAACAGCGAGGCTGAACGAACCGGGTTCGGGGCGCTGGCGCCACGCCAGAACCCCGACGCTTCCGGCGGCGAGCACCGAACCCACGATCAGCGCGACCGTCGGCGATAGTGTAATCATCGGATCATCGTTCCGAGCGGGCGTGTCGTTCGTGACGGATACACGATATATCTATACTTGTATATGGACCGCCAAAACTACGCGACCGGGGGCACGGAGCCACTCGCGAGGACGAGACAGGCGGCCATGAGGGGCGCTTCGAGGTAACTCGCCAGACAGAGCCGATCGGCGGACCGATCCGCGTCCAGCCACCCGACCAGTACCAGGGAGAACCCGACCGCGGGGGCGGCCGCGAGTGCGACCGGCGCGAGCGCACCGAGGAACACCGCGGCAACGAGCAACGCCAGAGAGCAGGCGTTGAGCGCGACGAGGACGACCCGCGTCGGATCGACGCCGAGGACCACCGGAAGCGTCGCGATGCCCCGGCACCGATCGCCCTCGACATCGCGGACGTTGAATAGTTCGACGGCCAGTACCGTCCGAACGAAGAAGAAGGCGAGAACGACGAGCGCACCGAGGCCGACGGCGTCGCCGGCGAACGCGAGGGGCAGAAGCGCGAGGGGCACGGCCCACGCGAATGCGACCGCGCCCGTCCCGACGAGCAACACGTCCTTGAGTCGGTCGGGCCCCGGACCCGGCAGCCAGCGACTACTGTAGAGTACGCCCAGCACGCCCGGAAACAGCGTCAGCGAGAACGCCACCGGGCCACCGAGGGCCGATAGACACAGCGCCAGTACGTATGATCCGACCGAGAGGGCCGCGAAGAGTCGTTTCCGAGAGCCACGGAGGGCGGCCCCCTCGGGATCGTTGACCGCGTCCTCCTCGAGGTCGGTCAGTTTGTTGTGGTTGTAGACGGCGAGCGTCACCAGAAACGCCACCCCCGCGGCGGCGTTGATCGGGATCGAGAGGAGAAGCGAGACGACCGCCACTTTGCTCGCTCCGATCACCGCCAACAGCAACGAGCACTGGACACAGAGTGCGTACGTTCGTTCGGCCGCCGCTACGGGACGCGTTCCACGGAGGTGATCGAGCCACCGCCGGAGGGCTCGCAGTTCGTCCCCGTTTGCGATCGAGAGTCGTACCATTTGCAATGATACGGTTACGGGACCGATTAGATAGATCTAGTGACAAGTCGTGCAAAATATACCGATCGCGGGAGCGACTCGCCGGATCACGTCACTCCTCGCCGCGGGCACGTTCGAACGTCTCGATAGCTACCTCCCGGCGGATCGCGTGGTCGACGATCGGTGCGGGATATCCGACGTCAGGACGGGCCTCGTCGTCGAGATCGTGCCACGCGTGGATCGTCTTCGGGTCGACCTCACGGAGTTCGGGGACGTACTCGCGGATGTACTCAGCGTCGGGATCGTAGCGCTCGCCCTGTGTCATCGGGTTGAAGATCCGGAAGTAGGGCTGGGCGTCGGTGCCCGTCGAGGCGGCCCATTGCCAGCCGCCGGTGTCGTTTCCGGTGTCGTGATCCACGAGGTGTTTCCTGAACCAGTCGTAGCCTTCCCGCCAGTCGACGAGCAAGTCCTTGGTCAGGAAGGCGGCGACGAGCATCCGAACGCGGTTGTGCATCCACGACTCCTCGCGGAGTTGGCGCATTCCGGCGTCGACGATCGGATAGCCCGTCTTTCCCTCCGTCCAGGCGTCGAATCCCTCCTCGTCCGTTCGCCACTCTATCTCCCCGTCGTAGGTTTTGTAGTTCTTCGTGACGACGTTAGGATGATAATAAAGCACCTGCGTGTAGAACTCCCGCCACGCGAGTTGCGATTGGAACTCCTCGACGGAGCCGCGTTCTTCCTTACTTCCGGCCTCGGCCTTCGCGTTCTCGGTCGCCGCGTAGACCCGGCGAATTCCGACCGTTCCGAACTTCAGATCGACCGAGAGCCGCGAGGTACCCCCTCTGGACGGGTAGTCCCTGTCCTCCTCGTACCGACGGATCGGTCCGTCGCAGAACGTCTCAAGTCTGTTTTCGGCCGCGTCCGGTCCCGCATCCGGGACCGAACCCTCGGGCGCTTCGAACCCGAGATCCGAGAGTGCGGGGATCCCACCGGGATCGTCGGGGTCGGAGACCGACTCGGGTGCCGAAACGGGATCGGGTTTGTCGCGATCCAACCACTTCTTTCCGAAGTACGTAAACACCGAGTAAGGGTCGCCGTCGGTGGTGGTGATCGAACCGGGTTCGTGAATGACGGCGTCGTGGTACTGCTCGTGATTGATCCCTCGTTCGTCCAGGGCCGCGCGGACCGCTTCGTCGCGCTCGCGGGCGAGCCCCGAGTAGTCGTGGTTCCAGACCACTGTATCGACGCCGAACTCGGCGGCGAGGGTAGGGACGACCGCCGATGGATCGCCCCGTTCGATCAGCAGGTTCCCACCCCTCTCGCGATAGGCCTCGCGGAGCGATTCGAGCGCGTCGAGCATGAACGCGACTCGCGGGGGTGCGGCGTGTTCCAGTACGGCCTCGTCGAGGACGAAGACCGGGAGGGCGTTGCGGCCCGCGAGCATCCGGTTGTCCGTCACCCGGAGGTCGCGGCGGTGCCAACAGAGGTCCATGTCCAGACGTGGGACCGGCGAACCGTCAACCCTACCGTTCGAGAACCGTCGGCTCGGAGCGATCGGGTTCGAGGGCCTCTCTGTCGGCTTCGACCATGATTTCGACGAGTCCCTCGAAGGTGGTACGTGGCTCCCAGCCGATCTCCTGTTTGGCCCGCGATGCGTCGCCCTTCAGCAGGTGGACGTCCGTCGGCCGGAAGAACTCCTCGGTGACCTCGACGAGCGTCTCCCCGCTGTCGGCGTCGATCCCGCGCTCCTCGACGCCCTCGCCCTGCCATTCGATCTCGTAGCCGAGCGTCTCGAAGGCGATGGTCGCGAACTCCCGTACGGTATGTGTCTCGCCGGTCGCGATCACGAGGTCCTCGGGCGTGTCGTTGTTCAGGATCTCCCACATCGCCTCGACGTACTCGGGGGCGTACCCCCAGTCGCGTTTCGCGTCCAGATTCCCGAGATACAGGCGGTCTTCCATACCGGCGTCCATGCGTGCGACCGTTCGGGAGATCTTGCGGGTTACGGCGGCCTTGACGCGGCGGGGCGACTCGTGGTTGAAGAGGATGCCGTTACAGGCGAAGATGTCGTAGGCGTCCCGGTAGTTCTTCGTGATGTGGTGGGCGTAGAGTTTCGCCGAGGCGTAGGGACTCTCGGGATCGAACCGGGTGGACTCGTCCTGTGGCGTTTCGGTCGCGTTGCCGAACAGTTCGCTCGTCGAGGCCTGATAGAATCGTGCGTCAACGCCGGTCTCGCGGATCGCTTCGAGCACGCGAAGCGTCCCGAGGGCGTTCACTTCGGCGGTATAGTCGGGTTGATCGTAGGAGACGGCGACGTGGCTCTGTGCGCCGAGGTTGTAGATCTCGTCGGGTTCGACCTCGCGGATCACCCGTCGAATGCTGCTGCCGTCGGTGAGATCACCGTAGTGAAACTCGAGGTGCTGTCCGGTGCGTTCGGCCCGTTTTTCGATCTCCTCGACCCGGCGTTCCGTGTGAGCACCCCAGGACCCGGCAGTGGTGTTCCATCGTACGATCCCGTGGACGTCGTAGCCCTTCTCGAGTAGCATCTCGGCGAGATACGATCCGTCCTGTCCCGTGACCCCAGTTATCAAAGCCCCTTTCATAGTCACTCTGTCCGTATTCTTGTCGTTTGGTAGCCGTACTGACTTAGCTTTTCGGCACCTAAACAGAGGTGATCCGGCCGCGGCGCCTGCCAGTCCATCTCTGCTATCGGGATCGCCTCGAGTAAATCCGGGTCGAGACCGTGTCTACGTGCGATCTCGACACCCAGTTCGTAGCGCGTCAGCCGGTCGGGGGAGGCGACGTGAAAGACCCCCGCCGTCTCGTGTTCGACGAGATATCCCAGCGCGTCGATCGCGTCCGAGAGCACCGTCGGCGTGATCTCCTGATCGTCGATCAACCGAACCCGCTCGCCGGATTCGAGCCGCCCCCGGACCCAGCTTCCGAAATCCGGGCTATCGGCCGGCCCGAGGTTCACGACGACACAGAAGCGCACGATCGTGTTTTCCGGGGATGCGGCCTGCACGTACCGCTCGCCGTCGAGTTTCGAGCGGCCGTAGCGGTTCATCGGGGCCGGCTCGTCGTCCTCGGCGTGGACGGGCCCACCGTCGCCGAAGACGTACGCCGTCGAGGGGTAGATCACCCGCGCACCGACCGCCGTCGCGGCGTCAACGACGTGTTTCGTCCCGCGCGCGTTGGTCCCGTGAGCTAGCTTGGGATCGTCCTCGCAGGCCTCGACGCTCGTGGCGGCGGCACTGTGGATCACGACGTCGGGATCGACACGTTCGACGAGGCGGGCAACAGCCTCGCCGTCCCGAACGTCGAGGTGAACCGTCTCGTGGCCCGACTCGATCGGGGTCGTGTAGTAGGTCCCGACGACGCGGCCGCCACTCCACTCGGCGTCGAGGAGACACCGCCCGAGAAGCCCGCTCGCGCCCGTGACGAGAAGGGAGGTCATCGAGTAAAGCCGTCGGGACTGACCGGGTTATAGCTTGTCGTTCCTCGACCCGCCGTCCGCGTCTCAGTAGATGAGTTCGTCGTCGTTCTCGACCATGTACAGGGTGCGTGCGGCGATGTTGACCGCATGGTCGCCGACGCGTTCGAGGTCCCGAACTGTCAATAGGAGCCGCGAGACCTCCGAGAAGACCCCTTCGGCGTCGGCGTCCTCGCGATCCCCGTCGATCAGGTCCCGGATGACGAGTTCGCTCGCACGTTCACAGAGATCGTCGATCTCGTCGTCGTGCTCGGCGATCAGATAGCAGGCGTCGGCGTCCTCCTCGGCGTACGCAGCCATCGCCTCACCGACCGCCTCGTCGACGCGTTCGCCGATGTACGCGACGTCGACGTCGGGCAGGATCTCCCGTTCGGCCCGTCCCGCGTAGGCTCCGAGGTTGGTCGCGAGATCCGCGACCCGCTCCAAATCGGTGATGATCTTAAAGGAGGCTGCGATAAAGCGCAGGTCGCCCGCGACGGGCTGTTGGAGCGCGATCAGGTCGGTGCACTCGCGTTCGAGTTCGAGGTACATCTCGTTGACCTCGGCGTCGCGTTCGAGTACTTCACGTCCTAGTTCGTCGTTTCGCTCCGAAAGCGCCTGTAATGCGATCCCGAGGCGCTCGCGGACGACCTCGCTCATGTGAAGGACCTCCTTGCGGAGGTCATCGAGACGACTCTGATACTCGTTTCGGGCCATCTATCCGAACTTACCGGTGATGTAGTCCTCGACCTGCTGATTTTCCGGATTTTCGAAGACCTTGTTGGTGTCGCCGAACTCGACGAGTTCCCCGCCGGTGAGGAACACGGCGGTTTTGTCGCTGATGCGGGCGGCTTGCTGCATGTTGTGGGTGACGATCACGACCGTATAATCGCGGGCGAGGTCCTCGATCAGGTCCTCGATCTTCGAGGTGGCGACGGGATCGAGCGCGCTCGCGGGCTCGTCCATCAGGATCACCTCCGGGTCGGGCGCGATCGCCCGGGCGATACACAATCGTTGTTGCTGCCCCCCGGAGAGATCCAGCCCTGAGGAGTCGAGTTTGTCTTTGACTTCCTCCCAGAGGGCCGCGTGTTTGAGCGCGCGCTCGATCTTCTCGTCGGTGACCTCTTCGCCCTGGACTTTCAGCCCGTAGGCGACGTTGTCCCGAATGGATTTCGGGAACGGGTTCGGTTTCTGGAAGACCATGCCGATGCGGCGGCGCAGGGCGACGGAATCGACGTCTTGGTCGTAGACGTTCTTGCCCCGAAAGAGGAGCTCGCCCTCGACCCGGGCGACGTCGATGAGGTCGTTCATGCGGTTGATCGAGCGCAGGAAGGTGGACTTCCCACAGCCGGAGGGTCCGATGATCGCCGTGACCTGGTGTTCCGGGATTCCCATCCTCGTGGGCTGAAGCGCCTGCTCCTCGCCGTAGTACACCGCTAGGTCCCTCGATTCGAGAACGGTGTCGACGGATCGAATCGAGCGGTCGTCTCGATCGATTTCGATCTCGGTCCGGATCTCGGGCTTCGACTGCCGGGGTGATTTCTGTGATGACATGGTTACGGACTCGATCGGCTCCATCTCGACCGACGGCGCCTCCGACGAACTTCCGACAGGGAATCGAACGCCCCCGCCGTCGAACTGTAACCGACCGAACGGGGGATCGCGGGTCCGAAACGTCGAGGCCACACCCGCCTCCGTAGTACCCGTGGGATCCCCGATACGGGAGGCCGGTCGTCGATCGAACACAGTACGACCGGCATGAAGTACCCTTCTAATAGAGATATATAGTAGTCCGTATATCTATATCTCTATACAGATTAGTATTCGTTCGGGACGCTCGAAAGGGACCGTTCGTGCCTCGGATATTATGTGGTATCTAAAGGACCTCTATCGGGTTATTTCGGGTGGCTCGGGAGATCAGTCGTAGTGGGGGACTTCGATAGAGCCCATCGATCGTGTAGTCGGTTGGGGAAAACCGCTTGAATCGTCCACCATCCACGAATACTATATATTTATGGAAGAGCTTATGTACTGACGGTCGAACGAAGGGGTATGGAGGTTCGCAAGGTTCAGATCACGGGCGGGTCGACCTTCACCGTCTCCCTGCCGAAGGAGTGGGCGACGGAGACGGGGATCGAAGCGGGAAGCGAACTGACCTTCTACCCCGAGGGCGAGACGCTGGTCGCGACACCCGTCGACGGGGCGAGTACGACGGGTGTCACGCTCTCGATCGAGGGGATGGCGCCCCAGGAACTCGAGAGTCGCATCGTCACCCTGTACATCAACGGTTTCGATGAGGTGGACGTGAAAGCCGAGCAGATCTCGGGCGAGCAACGCCGTGCGGTTCGACGAACCGCGACTTCGCTCGTCGGATTCGAGGTCAGCACCGAAACGACCGACCGGATCGTCCTGCAGGACTTGCTCGATTCTTCGGAGCTGTCGCTTCATGACACCGTGATGCAGATGCGCCTGCTCTCGCTGTCGATGCTCGAGGACGCTGTCGACGGGTTGTTCGAGGACGGCCCCGACTACGCGCCCGGGATCGCCGACCGGGACGACGACGTCGATAGGCTCTGGTACGTGACCTCGCGGCTGTTCCGATCCGTGTTGCGCGATCCGCGCTCTGCTGCCGCGATCAACCTCGGTCGGGAGACCTGTTTCGACTACCGGACCTGTGCCAGACAGATCGAACGCATCGCCGATCACGCCGTCAAGATCGCACGCCACGGCGACGACATCGAGTCCCTCCCCGAAAACGTCCGCGAGCCACTCTCGGGCCTTGAGAGCGAGTCGCGGGCCATCGTCGAGGACGCGATGGACGCGTTTCTCGTCGAGGACCACGAGCGAGCGACCGAACTCGCGACGACGACGCTCGCGCGGGCGACGGAACTGGACGAGCGGACGCGGACGATCGACGAACGGCTTAGAACCGTCGACCCCGCCGACGCTCAACAGCTGGGGCTGATCGTCGACTCGCTGTCGCGGATCGGCGATTACGGCGTGAACATCGCCGAAACAGCCCTCCAGAAGGCCACTCCGACCCCCGGCACGACGGTTGCCCCGAGCCCGCTGTGAGCGGTCGTGGTCGTCTCACGCGTAGGTTCGATCGACGAACTCGAGGATCCGCTCGGACTCGGGCATCGTGATCCCGTACTCCTCGTCGACCAGCACCGGAACGCCGCGCTGACCGGAGACCCGTTTGACCTCGTTTCGCCTCGAGTGAAGCGCCTCCACCCACTCGCTCTCGTACTCGACGCCCAGTTCGTCGAGACGATCAGCGACCTTCTCACAGTACGGACAGCCGTCGAGTTGGTACAGCCGAACGGACATGCCGGACGATGGGTATCCAACGGTAAAAAGTCAACTCCGCATGCAATACCCTTTTATTCAAAATGAACTAGGTGGGTATATGAATCGAACCGCGGGAGGAGACACTGCTCTGAACCGGGGCCGACGGACGTATCGATACTATCGCAACGCCGTCGAGCGCCACTGGGATCCCGCCGAGATCGATCTGAGTGTGGATCGCGAGCGGCTCTCTCAGCTCGACGGAGCGACGTTTACGGACCTCCGGCGGACGCTCGCGCTGTTCGGGGCGGGCGAGGCCGCGGTCACGGAGGACCTCGCGCCACTGGCGGTGGTTCTGGAGGGGATCGAGGACCAGATGTTCGTCACGACCCAGCTCTACGAGGAGGCAAAACACGCTGATTTCTTCGATCGATACTGGCGGGCGGTGATCCATCCCGCCGAGGAGGACCGCGGACTCGAACGGACCTCGCCGCTCGATGACCGGTGGTTCTTCGAGGCCTATCACGACCTGTTCGAGCGAAACGAGCGCGCGATGGATCGGGTCCTCAAAGAGGACACGCCCGAAAACCGCGCCCGGGCGCTCTGTCACTACCACCTGACCATCGAAGGGGTCATAGCCCAGACGGGCTACTATGCCGTCCAGACCAGTTACAGCGGCGAGATTCCCGAGCTCCCGCTGTTGCCGGGGCTGGTCGACGGGTTCACCGAGATCCGCGGCGACGAGGGCAGACACGTCGGCTTCGGCATGGCCAAACTCAAGGAACTCGTCGAACGGCAGGGGGTTTCGATCGACGTGATCCACGGGACCGTCAACGGACTGTTGCCCCTCACCCAGGAGGTCGCCGCGACCGCGGCCGCAAGCGAGAACGGCGCCGGACTCGGCGAGGAGGAACTGACCGCCTATGCCGCCGAAAAACACCTGCAACGTATGGAACAGCTCTCGACGACGAGCGCCGAGATCCCCGACGTCGAGGACCTCGTCTCGATCGAATGACCCCGCTCTTTTAGTGAGCCGCCCTCCTCCCGGGAGTATGCACGCACAACTCTCGGTGAGTTTCGAATGACGGCCCGGGACGTCCACCTGCCCGTGGCCGCCCAATCGGGGGTCGACTCGCTGGTCGCCGACGCGCGGCGGGCCGAGCGAACGGGCTACGACCGGGTCTGGCTTCCCGAGACGTGGGGCCGGGACGCCGCGACCGTGCTCGCGGTCATCGCCGAGCGCACCGACTCGGTCGGGTTGGGTGCGAGTATCCTTCCCGTTTACTCGCGCTCGCCGGCGCTGATCGGTCAGACTGCCGCGACCCTCCAAGAGGTGAGCGAGGGGCGATTCCGCCTCGGGATCGGCCCGAGCGGCCCCGCCGTGATCGAAGGCTGGCACGGCGAGTCCTTCGAGCGGCCACTCAAGCGGACCCGCGAGACCGTCGAGATCGTCCGGCGAGTACTCTCCGGCGAGCGCGTCGAGTACGACGGCGAGATATTCGGACTCTCGGGGTTCCGACTCCGGAGCGACCCCCCCGAAACCGCGCCCGGAATCGACGTCGCCGGGCTCGGCCCGAAGTCGGTCGAACTCGCCGGTCGGTTCGGGGACGGGTGGCACGCCGTCGTCTTCACGCCCGACGGCATCCGGGACCGGCTCGCCGACCTCGAACGGGGTGCGGAACTAGGGGATCGAGATCCTGCCGAGCTACGGACGACCCTCTCGCTGACCTGCTGTGCCCTAGCGGACCGCGAGCGCGCTCGCGAACTCGCTCGCCAGCACACCGCCTTCTACGTCGGCGGGATGGGCACCTACTACCGCGAGTCGCTGGCCCGCCAGGGCTACGAGGAGGAAGCGAACGCCGTCGCCTCGGCGTGGGGCAGCGGCGATCGCGAGGCGGCGTTGGCGGCGATCCCCGACGAGTTGCTCGACGACCTCTGTGCAGCGGGCACGCCCGAGGAGGCCCGCGAGACGATCGAGCGCTTCGAGGCCGTCGAGGGGCTCGACGCCGTCGCAGTGAGCTTTCCCCGCGGGGCGAGTGAGGACGAGATCGAAGCGACGATCGACACGCTCGCGCCCTAACTCATCGACGGAACCGGCTCCTCGCCGTCCGCGTCGAAGGTGCCGTGGAAGTCGAACGGGAGCACGTGGGGGAGGTACGCGCGGGCGAGTTCCTCGAACTCGGTCGCATCGAGGACGAGCACACAGGAACGCTCCTCCGCGACGTCGAGCGCGACCGAGAGCAGGACGCCGTCGTCCTCGCGCTCCCCGTCGGGTCGGGGGACGAACAGCGCTTCGCCCGGGTGGATCCCCTCCGATTCCCAGACCCGGTCGGTTCCGTGTTCGACGTCGACCTTCCGGAGGCGGTCGTTGAACGCCGTCTCCGATCCGACGCCGTAGCAAAAGCGGTAGGGGTGGAGGTTCGCCTCGGCGTAGTGGATCGTGGGGAACTCGATCCCGCCCTCGACGATGGGCCGTCCCTCCGCACGCCCGGTTTCGAGGTCGATCCGATACCGCCTGAGTTCGCCGGCCGGGACGTCGGGTTCCCGCGACCGGAGGTTCGAGAGCGAGAGCGCGGGGACGATCGAGTGGTCCTCGTAGGCGATCAGATCCACGAAGAGCTCCTCGCCCCGCTCGAAGGCGTCGACGTGGTGGAAGGTGAAAAACGGCGAAACGCCGGGTTCGGCGACCACTTCGCCGTCGCGACGGTCGACGACGAGAAACCGGGTCTCGCGCCCGGGATACCACCGGAAGCTCTCGGCGTAGGGTCGGTCCGCGAGCAGGCGCCGCGGGGCGGTCCTGAGCGGGTGTTCGGTGAGGACGGCGTAGTGATCCGTCAGCGCGAAGCTGTGGACGTAGGCGGGTTCGGCGCGCTCGATGCGGACGATCTCCTCGACGGCGCCGTCGTCGGGGTCGCGATAGAGGACGTAGCCCGATCTGCGACCGAGGCGCGTCCCGAGGCCGACCCACTCCTCCTGAACGCCGTCGTAGTGGTCGTGGGCGATAGTGCCGGTCGCCCCGACCGCTCCTGTCCGGTGACCGAGTGTCGAGAGGTCCGCGGGATCGAAGGCGACCTCGCGGGCCGTCTCGGTCACCGCACGGTGTTCGCCCGCGCGGTGGCGGACCGTGATCGAGGCGTTGTCGGTCTGGGCGCCGCCAAAGAGGGTTCGGAACCGATCAAACAGCGACCGCGAAGGGACCGTGCCGAACTCCCCGTAGCGAAGCTCGCCGTCCTGTGTTGCCCGGTAGGCGTCGCTGTCGAGGAACCGACTCGAGTACTCGACCCCCCCATCGCGGAACGCAAAGCGCCGCAGCAGCGCGAACCCGTCGAACCAGTGGGTCAGCGTCCGATCCCCGACCTCGAAGCGGCCGGGTCCGTTCCGATAGAGCGTCCCCGAGAGCCAGTCGGGAAGCTCCCCCATGACCTCGAGCGATAGGGAATCGGTCTCCTCGTCGAAGGATCGAAACCCGAGGCGGTGATCTGCCATGGCGAGGACACGACGCCGCGGCGCATAGCTCTGGCCCCGTTTTATGGCCCTAGCGACCCAACCGGGTGACGTGAATGCGATCACCGTCTCGGAGTTCGGCGACAGCGACGCGCTCGAAACGAGCGAGATCGACCGGCCCGACCCCGGCGAGGGGGAGGTCGAACTCGAAGTGCGTGCGGCCGGGATCAACTTCGCGGACGTCATGCAGCGACGCGGGGAGTACCCCGGCGGTCCCCAGCCCCCGTTCACGCCAGGCATGGAGGTCGCTGGCATCGTCAGCGACGCCGGGGGAACCGACCTCTCGGAGGGCGATCGCGTGGTCGGGCTGATCGGGCGGGGCGGCTACGCGGAGTACGCCGTCGCCGACGTCGAGGCGCTGTTTCCTATCCCCGAGGGAATGGACTTCGAGGAGGCCGCCGGCTTTCCCGTCCAGTATCTCACCGCCCACAACTGCCTGTTCGAGTGGGGCGGCCTGAAGGAGGGCGAGCGGGTGTTGATCCACGCCGCTGCCGGCGGGGTCGGAACCGCCGCCGTCCAACTCGCCTCGCGGGCGGGCGCGGAGGTCTTCGGCACCGCGAGCACACAGGAGAAACTCGATCTGGCGAGCGATCTGAGCTGTGAGCACCCGATCAACTACACCGAGGCCGACCTCCCGGCGGCGGTAAGGGAGATCACGGCGGAGGGACTGGACCTCGTCCTCGACGGGGTCGGCGGCCGGAGCTTCGAGCGGAGCGTCGAGTCGCTCGCGCCCTTCGGCCGGATCGTCACGTACGGCGTGGCGAGCGGCGAACCCGGTCGGGTGGAGACGCCCCGGCTCTTCTTCGGGAACAACTCGGTGATCGGCTACCATCTCGGGAAAGCGAGCCAACAGGCGCCCGAACGGGTGTTCTCGGCCGTCGAGGACCTGACCGAGGGCTTCGCGTCGGGCGAGCTATCGGTCGTCGTCGGCGAGACGTTCGCTCTGGAGGAGGCGGCCGACGCCCACGCGTACATCGAGAACCGCCAGAGCAGCGGCAAGGTCGTGCTCGTTCCCTAGGACTACACCACCGGCTCGATCCCGTCGCGCCGCCCGTCGAGGACGCCGAACCGCTCCCCACGTCGGGTTTCGAGCCAGTAGAGCAGGCGTTCGGCCCACCGGAGCTTACGGGCTTTCGTCGCCCCGACCGAGGGGTCCTCGAAATCCCACCCCGGAAACAGGAGTTCGGAGGCGCCGAAGTGATCCGCAAGGAAGGCCCCCCGATCGCCGTCGGTGAACCCGCCGAAGTTCCGAACGGGACCGCGCGGGGCGGCCTGGGTCGTCGGGAGGACGCTCTCGGCTCCCAACCGGGGCACCCATCGCTCGACCAGCCCGAGGTTGTCCCCGTGGGCGTGAACGGCCACCGGCGTCCCCAGTCGAGTCAACCGGCGGGCCGTCTCGGGGTTCTTATCGACGTCCGTAACCATCAGATCGGGGTCGAGCCCCGCCGCGAGCAGGGTGTCGGCGGCCGTCGAGGCCGCGATCACATAGTCGGCCCCCGCGACGCGATCGAGATCGTCGGGAAGCGAGGGACCCGCCCCCGCCACCGCGACGGTCGCATCCCCGAGGGCCGCGAGACGGCGCTCGTCGAACGGTTCTACGAGTCGGGCGAGGGCGTCGCGGGCGCGTTCGTCCTCCCGGCGATCGAACCCGAAGTCCGTGATGATCGACTCGTAAATCGGCTCCCACGTCTCGAAGTTCATGCCAGTCGCTGTCGAGTTTGCGTCGATATAATCGGTTCCGTGAGCCGGATCGGCCCGAGTACCCCTACCCGGGGGCCTATCCGGCTTCCATCCGTTCGTTTTATCGCCTCCGGTATAAGCTTTCTCTTAGCTGAAATCATCTAGGATCTTCGAGAGTAATTCCGGGAGAGGGCCCGTTTCGGCCGGTACCGCTCGATTCAGCGAGGCGAACCCGTCCCGGGTGCCAAAGAGGAGTGTCGGATCGGTGCCGGCGAGGGAGACCCCCTCCGTGTCGGCGACCGCGAGGGCGAGCGCTTGGGCGGCGTCCCCGAGATCCGAGAGGCGAAACCAGCGGGTGACGCCCGCGTCGGCCAGTTCGGCGTCCCCGTCGACGCGTTCGAGGTGGCGGGCGGCCTCGCGGTGGCTGGTCACGTCGAGTTCCTCGACCGTGGGTTCGCGAACGCGCTCGCGGGAGAACTCCCGGCCGATCAACGCGGCGTCGCGCGTCTCGGCCACGTCGTGCGTTCTGAGGACGTGTGCCCCCCGCTCGACCGCCATCGCGGTCGCCGCCAGCGAAACCGGAAGCGCCTTTTCGGTACTGCGACCGGCGATATCGCGCAGGAAGTTCTTGCGGTTGATCGACACCAGCAGGGGCCGACCGTAGGCGCGAAACTCCCGTAATCTGGAGAGGGTCTCGCGGTCGTCCGCGAGGGACTTCTCCGGGCTCCAGCCCCCGAAGGCGGGATCGAGGATCGTCTTCTCGGTAAAGCCGTTCATCGAGAGGGCCTCGTAGATCCCGTCGACGGACTCGACCGCACCAGGGCGTTCGAGGTCCGGCGGCGAGGCCATCTTGACGACGGCGGCGTCGTGCGCTCTACAGGTTTCGGGCATCGCGGGGTCGGCGAACCCACAGACGTCGTTGACCATGTCGAACCCCCGCGAGAGCGCCGCATCTGCGACCTCCGAGTAGCGCGTTTCGATCGAGAAGACCGCCTCGCTCGAGACGGATTCGAGGGTCTCGACGGCGGTATCGAGGCGGTCGAGTTCCGCCTCGGGGGAGAGTACGTCGAGGCGTTTGTTCGCGGATTCAAGGCCGACGTCGACGATGTCGGCGCCCTCCTCGATCAGTTCGCGCTCGACGTACGCGGCCGCCTCGCCGGGGTCGGCGAAGACGCTCGGATCGTACGGCGATTCCTCGCTGACGTTGAGAACGCCCATGATCCGCGGCGGGTGGTCGTCGCCGATCCCCAATCCGGCGGCCTCGACGGTCTGCATACCCGGGGGTTGGGTCGACGGGGAAATAGGCGACCCGGTTCGCCCGCGTGCGGGGCGATCCACGCGACTTTTACCGAGTGCGCGGGTAAGACGACTATGGGCAAGGTGAGCATCGGGCTTCGCGGGTGGCGGTTCGAGGAAGGGGAAGTGTTCGACGACGACGGTGAGTTCAAGGAGTTGGGCGAGATCCCAGAGGAGACGCGCCTGCGCCTCGAACGTCTCGAACTGCTGGTCACCGCGCCGTGTCAGGCCTGCTGGCTGCTCCACGGCGACGAGGACATCGCCGAGTGCAACGTCGCGGAGGCGGTCTACGGCGAACCCCGCTCGGAAGTGCTACTCTGTGACGAACACGAACCCGACTTCCTCTACTGGTTTCGCGACGACGGAGGACGGGAGTACATGGGCGAAGAGGAACTGAAGGACGCCTTCCACGAGTGGTTCGCCGACGGCGGGCGCGCGCCGGGCAAATACGAGGGGATCGAGCACGTCGATACCGACCCTGCGGACGTCCCCGATCCCAGCGAGGTCGATCCCGATGAACTGGCGATCGAACAGCCCGAGGACGGCAAGCGCATCGATCTCCGGGACGTCGACCTGGGTCAGGAGTACCCCTCCTCGTGATTTCGGTCGTCATCGTCGACGCCGAAACGCCCGGCAACGTCGGCACCATCGCCCGCGCGATGAAGAACTTCGGCTTCAGCGACCTGAAGCTCGTCGACCCGCCCGAACTCGACCGTGATGGGGAGGCCTACGGCTTCGCCGGGCAGGCCCGCGAGGACGTACTGCCGGACGCCGAGGTGGTGACCTTCGACGAAGTCATCGAGGGCTTTCACACCGTGGGGTTCACTGCGACGACCAACGAGGACGCCCGCAAACACGTTCGATTTCCCTTCCGGACGCCCACCGACCTCGCCGCGGACCTCGCGAGCGTCGAAACCGACGTGGCGCTCGTCTTCGGTCGCGAGCGCGTCGGCCTGATGAACGAGGAGCTAGCACGGTTGGACCAGATCTGTGCGATCCCCGCGAGCGCCGACTACCCGGTATTGAACCTCGGACAGGCCGCGACGGTGGCGCTCTACGAACTCCGGGACCTCGCAATGAACGAGTCACAACTGCCCGATGTAGAACACGAACGCGCCGCCGAACCCGAGATCGAGCGCTTCTACGACCGATTCGACGAGACGCTACAAGCGGTGGGGTATCCCGACAGGAAGCGTCCGAAGACGATGCGGCTGGTCCGGCGGTTAGTCGGACGGTCCCATCCCACCGACCGGGAGATCACGACCTTACACGGTGTTCTGCGGGCGGTAGAGCGCGCGACGCGGGAGCGATA
Organism: Halalkalicoccus jeotgali B3; assembly: GCF_000196895.1. Lineage (NCBI taxonomy): Archaea > Methanobacteriati > Methanobacteriota > Halobacteria > Halobacteriales > Halalkalicoccaceae > Halalkalicoccus > Halalkalicoccus jeotgali. The sequence goes on along the minus strand of NC_014297.1, from coordinate 1,410,525 downwards.
GCGGATGTTTTCAGAGTTATTGAACAACGGATCGTACACACTCGTCAAACGATAAAGGACGTCTGAAGTGATACAGACAGAGTGAGTAGCTAACCAGCCTTACAAGGCAGAAGTGATTGCCTTGTCGAGGAGAGTCCCTCTAGATACGTAGATTTATACGACTCGGTAGTGGTAGCGGTGTATGTTAGACGCTGGTGTCCTCCTCGCGTTCATTCCACTTGCAATCGCCGTAATCGTCTCACCAGGTCCGGACAGTATCTACACGTTAACTCGAAGTGTTAGTGATGGTCGATCTGCTGGTGTGATGGCCGCACTGGGCTCATCAGCCGGAAGTATCGTTCACACGACAGGAGCTGTATTGGGGCTCTCGGCTGTTCTGCAAACGTCGGCGGTGGCGTTTACCGTCGTCAAATTCGTCGGTGCGGCGTATCTCGTCTATCTCGGCATTCAGACGTTCAGAAAGCCGGATGAGTTCGAAATATCACCAGAGAGTACCAGCTATACGCCGACGGAGTCGTTTCAGAGCGCGCTCCTCATCAACGTCTTAAACCCCAAAGTAGCTGTATTCTTCCTCGCTTTCCTTCCACAATTTGTTCAACCGGGAAGTAGCGTTACCCTCCAGATATTCACGTTCGGCGTACTCTTTGCCAGTCTTGGGTTCGTCTATCAAGCAGTGCTTGCAGTCTTCTCAGCGCGGGCACGGCACGTGATCTCCGAACGCGATCTCGTCCAAACACTACTTCGTACGGCAAGTGGGAGTGTTCTGATCGGATTCGGTCTGAAACTCGCACTTGAGGAACGAACTGCTCCGTAGAGCGGGTACTGGAACGTTCCCAAGAGCTACCTGACAGTCAATACTGCCAAAATCGGCCGACCTTCGCACTCACGAGACGCGTTCGACGACGCGTTACAGCGCGAACCGACACCGTTCCGATTCGGTCGCCGAAGAGGGCTCAGGTCCGCTGCTGGATCTCCTCGCGCAGGGCGGCGCTGACGGCCTCGCCGTCGGCTTTTCCTCCCAAAGCGCCCATCGCCTCGCCCATCAGCCCCGAGAAGGCACCCATTCCCTCCGCTTCGACCTGCTCTGCGTTTCGCTCGACGACCGCGCGGACCGCCTCCCGTACTTCGTCGTCGGAGGCCCCGCCGAGGTCCTCGCGTTCGAGGGCCTCCTCGGGCGTGAGGTCGGGGGACTCGGCGAGGGCGCCCAGGAGATCGCCGACGCTTCCCTTCGGGAGGTCGCCGTCGCGCGCGAGCGCGAGCGTCCCGACGAGTTGGTCCTCGCTCAGGTTCTCGACAGGCACGTCGTCGCGGCGCAGTTCGGTCAGGGTGGATTCGAGCGTCCCGGCCGCGAGGGTGGGATCGACGCCCTTGCTCACGGCGCGCTCGAACAACGGCATGCGCCGGCCGTAGGCGACCTGTTCGGCCAGTCCGGCGTCCAGTCCGTGCTCTCGCTGGTAGCGTTCGACCGTTTCGGTCAGGAGTTCCGGCGTCTCGACCTCGCTCGGATCGGGTTCGACGGGCGGCACGTCCGTCTCGGGATACATCCGTGCGGCACCCGGCAGCGGACGGAGATAGCGCGAGGTGCCCTCGGCGTTCGCACCGCGGGTCTCCTCGGGCACCCCCGAGAGAGCGGTCTCGGCGCGGGCCGCCACCGCCTCGATCGCACGTTCGGCAGTGGGGGTATCGTCGGCGACGATGGCGACCGCGTCGGTTTCGTCCACGTCGACCGCCTCGCGCAGCGTCGCGACTTCCCCCTCGGTAACGCCGTAGGCCGGCAGTTCGTCGGTGTGGAAGATCCCGCCCGCGCCGTGGCGCTTCGCGTGATCCGACAGTTCGGTTCCCAGCCGGCGGTCGGGCTGGATCTCTCGACCGACCAACCCGTCGAAACCGTACAGCGGGACGGCCATCACCGAACCATCCCCGGAGAGGGCACCGCCGATGACCCCGCTGTCGGTCCCGGCGAAGACGTCGCTGACGTCGACGGGATCGCCGACGCTCGCCCCCCGCTCTGCGAGTTCGTCTGCGATCTCCAAGAGCGCGACCTGTCGCCCCACCTCGCCGCGTACGAGGTCAGCGATGTCCTCCAGACTCTGGACGCCCTTCATCTCGACGCGGGCGCCCTCCGCGATCGAGACGTTGACGTCCTGTCGGATCGTCCCCAGTCCACGTTTGACCGTCCCGGTCGAGCGAAGCAACATCCCGATGCGCTCGGCGGCCTCTAGGGCCTGCTCGGGCGAGGAGATGTCGGGGCTGGTACCGATCTCCACGAGCGGGATCCCCAACCTGTCAAGACTCCAGCGCACCCCCGACTCCGTTTCCTCGATTCGCTGGGCGCTTTCCTCCTCCAAGAGGAGGTCCTCGATCCCGACCGGTCCCTCGCTCGTCTCGATCTCACCGTCGGTGGCGATCAGCGACGAGCGCTGAAAGCCCGAGGTGTTCGAGCCGTCGACGACGATTTTGCGCATCACGTGGGCCTGATCGACGGGATCCATGTCGAGCAACTGGGCGATTTCGAGGGCGACCCCGAGAGCCTCCCCGTCCATTCGGTGGGGTGGCTCGTCGTCGGCCTCGACCAAACAGGTCGTATCGTAGGCCAGATACTCGAACTCCCGATCGACCCGGCTTTCCTCCAGAGCGGCCTCGTCGATCTCGCCGAGCTCGCTCTTGGTCGGGTGTAGAAAGCGCGTGAACGTCCGCGTCGATTCGGCAGGCTCGCGCCGCTCGGTCGGGCACGCACAGAAGAGCTTGCTCGCCGTGTCGAGTTGCTGGTGAATCTCGAGGCCGGCGACGAGTCCCAACTCCTCGTAGTCGTAGGTGTCGCTGTCGGTCATTGTGGCGACGTGGGAATCCGAGGGGTAAAAAACCGTTCAGTCTCCGCCTCGACGACGAAGGCGCTCAGTGCGTATCCTCGCTCTCCTCACCGTCGTGGCTGTGGTTTCCGTCGTGAGTATGATTCGCTTCGTCCTCGTCGTGGCTGTGTCCCTCTTCGCCCTCGTCGTGACTGTGATTTCCGTCCCCGTCGTGACTGTGGTTTTCGGCGTCCCCGTTGGGCTCCTCCTCGGTGATGCTTCCGACATCGGTACAGCCGGTGATCAGCGGGACGCTCGCGGCACTCAGCGCGAGAAAACTGCGTCGTTGCATACCGACCAGAAGCGACCCGGTAGTATAGAGGCAACGACTCGCGTTTCGAGGGGTTGGGCGGAGCGGTTTAGTATCCCGTCATTGTACGAACAGGTATGGACTCGACCCTCTCGTTCGACGACGTTCTGGCCGACGGGTTCGTTATCGGGGCGGTGTTGCTATGTTGGTGGGTCGTCGCGTTGATCGTGACGCTACCCGCGCTCGCCCTCGGAAGCACGTTTCTCACGACCGTCCTGCGGTGGCTCGCGATCTTGCTCATGGTGACGGGCGTGGGCAACGCGCTGGTGTATGCCATCGCCCGCGGGATCGTCCTCTCGGAGGAGGCCCGGTTCCAGTAACGGCCCACGGATCCCGACAACCTATCGCGTCCGGGTCGCGATCCGGACGTCGTCGACCCGCAGGAGGTCCTCGGTCAGGCCCTCGCCGTCGCACTCCTCGTTCGGGCAGGTGTAGTGCCAGCCGTCGCGGGTGGCTCGGCGCTCGGCGAACCGGTCCCCGCAGACCCGACAGAACAGCTGACCTTCCGCGCACGCATCGCGGTGCAGCGACAGCGCGAGTTCGGTCCGGAAGGTCCGCTTGCAGTTCCGACACGTGTACATATCAGATGCTACTCACACGTCAGACATAGCTGTACTGGTTTCAGTCGGGTCGTTGAGACGTGTGACTCGGGAACACGATACGGCCGCTCGAACGTTACTCCTGGCCGAGGATTCCGCGGTGGGTCATCAGCTCGGGGTCGAGTACGTCATCGACCTCGTCCTCGTCGAGATAGCCCTTCTCGAGGACGACTTCTCTGACCGTCTTGCCTTCTTTCAGCGCCGTCTTGGCAGCGTCGGAGGCCTTGTCGTAGCCGATGTGGGGGTTGAGCGCGGTCGCAAGCGCCATCGACTGTTCGACCTGGTCCTCACAGTGCTCGGCGTTGGCTTCGAGTTTCGCGACGAAGCGCTCGCCGAACTGTTCTGCGGCGTTCGCGATGATCCCGGCCGATTCGAGGAAGTTGTGCGCGAGAACGGGTTTGTAGAGGTTCAGGTCGAGTTCGCCCCGCGCTCCGCCGGCGGAGACGGCCGCGTCGTTGCCGACGACCTGCTTGTGGGCCTGATTGACCGATTCAGCGACGACGGGGTTGATCTTGCCGGGCATGATCGAGGAGCCGGGCTGGTTCTCGGGCTGTTCGAGCTCGCCCAGACCGTTTCGCGGCCCCGACGCGAGCAGCCGGAGGTCGTTTGCGATCTTGTTCATCGAGCCGGCAACCACGCGCAGCGCGCCGTGGGCCTCGACCATCGCGTCGTGGGCGGCCTGGGCCTCGAAGTGGTTGTCGGCCTCGACGAACTCGACCCCCGTCTCTTCGCTGATGTACTCGGCGGCCTTCTCGGGGAACTTCTCATCGGTGTTCAGTCCCGTGCCGACGGCGGTCCCGCCGAGTGCGAGTTCCGAGAGGTGCGCACGCACCGCCTTCACGCGGGCGCGGCCCTTCTCGATCTGCGTGCGGTAGCCGCCGAACTCCTGACCCAGCGTCACCGGCGTGGCGTCCTGGAGGTGGGTTCGCCCGGTCTTGACGATGTCGGCGAACTCCTTTTCTTTGGCTTCGAGTTCCCCCTCCAGGGATTCGAGGGCGGGCAGAACGTCCTTTTCGAGGGCTTCGAGCGCCGAGACGTGCATCGCCGTGGGGATCACGTCGTTGCTCGACTGGCCGTAGTTGACGTGGTCGTTCGGGTGAATGGCCCGCGAACCGATCTCGCCGCCTCGGATCTCCGTCGCGCGGTTCGCGATCACCTCGTTCGCGTTCATGTTCGAGGACGTCCCCGAGCCCGTCTGGAAGACGTCGACGGGGAACTCCTCGTCGTGCTCGCCGGCGATGACCTCGTCTGCGGCCTCAACGATCGCGTCGGCGGTTTCGTCCTCGACGAGATCGAGGTCGCGATTGGCTTGGGCGGCCGCCTTCTTGACGATCCCGAGCGCGCGGATGAACCGCCGGGGGAAGGTGATCCCCGAGACGGGGAAGTTCTCCACTGCGCGCTGGGTCTGTGCGCCCCAGTAGGCCTCGGTAGGGACTTCCATCTCGCCGAGACTGTCCTCTTCGATCCGCACGTCCTCGCTCATACCCGGGCCCTCGCGGGCCGGGGGGTAAAACCTACTGGAACCGGCCGGTGACTCACGGTCGACGACCTGCCGGCAGACGGAGACCCGACCCGATGTGTGAACGAGCCCGGAACACCCACTGAGGAACGAAACAGACTATATGAGAACTGACGTGTTTGTGAGAAATCGAATGATGGAGACGATTTTATATCTATAGATTTACCTTGTTATTCGGTAATGAAAAATTCTCGAAACGATTAAGTGGTTTGCCTCCACCTGTATGGATGTACTACAGTACTAACCATGAATAATGAACGATCGAGGACGATTTCACGGCGGACGTATTTGACGGGGAGCGCCGCGGCCGGTGCCGCGGGCCTCATGGGTCTCTCGGGCTGTCTGAGCGGCGGCGAGGGGGGGTCGGGCGGTGACGGTAACACGCTCGAGATCCTCCACGGCTGGACCGGCGGGGACGGCGCGGAGGCGGCCGAGGCCCTCTTCGGGGCCTTCGAGGAGGAACACTCCGATATCGAACTCGACGAGAACCCGATCGGCGGCGGGGGTAACCAGAGCCTCGACCAGACGGTCGCGAACCGACTCCAGAGCAACGACCCGCCGAGTTCCTTCGCCGGCTGGCCCGGTGCGAACCTCCAGCAGTACGAGGGCGTGCTCGGCGACATCGAGGAGGACGTCTGGAACGAGGCGAACCTACAGGACGCCCACGCCCCGGAGGCCGTCGAGGCCTG